>NZ_JACYUY010000008.1 GCF_014842025.1 Massilia sp. CFBP 13721 | reverse complement strand
TCCGGAAACCTCGCGCCGCTCCATCCGTGCGTTGAACGCGTGGGCGGCGAATGCACCGCGGTTATTCACGCCGGGTACAGCCGCCCACCCTACGTCCTGCTGCAAGCGATATCGGCTGCGCGTCTGGCATACCCGTAGGGTGGACGGCTCCACCCGGGTGCGTGGGCAGCGGCAGCGCCTGACGCCGCTCACGCGTTCAACCGGCTCCGGAAACCTCGCGCCGCTCCATCCGTGCGTTGAACGCGTGGGCGGCGAATGCACCGCGGTTATTCACGTTGCCGGGTACAGCCGCCCACCTTACGTCCTGCTGCAAGCGATATTGGCTGCGCGTCTGGCATACCCGTAGGGTGGACGGCTCCACCCGGGTGCGTGGGCAGCGGCAGCGCCTGACGCCGCCCACGCGTTCAACCGGCTCCGGAAACCTCGCGCCGCTCCATCCGTGCGTTGAACGCGTGGGCGGCGAATGCACCGCGGTTATTCACGTTGCCGGGTACAGCCGCCCACCTTACGTCCTGCTGCAAGCGATATTGGCTGCGCGTCTGGCATACCCGTAGGGTGGACGGCTCCACCCGGGTGCGTGGGCAGCGGCAGCGCCTGACGCCGCTCACGCGTTCAACCGGCTCCGGAAACCTCGCGCCGCTCCATCCGTGCGTTGAACGCGTGGGCGGCGAATGCACCGCGGTTATTCACGTTGCCGGGTACAGCCGCCCACCTTACGTCCTGCTGCAAGCGATATTGGCTGCGCGTCTGGCATACCCGTAGGGTGGACGGCTCCACCCGGGTGCGTGGGCAGCGGCAGCGCCTGACGCCGCCCACGCGTTCAACCGGCTCCGGAAACCTCGCGCCGCTCCATCCGTGCGTTGAACGCGTGGGCGGCGCATCAGCAGCTTCTGTTCCCCGCGACGGGTGTAGCCGCCCACCCTACGTCCTGCTGCATGCGATATCGGCTGCGCGTCTGGCATACCCGTAGGGTGGACGGCTCCACCTGGGTGCGTGAGCAGCGGCAGCGCCTGACGCCGCCCACGCGTTCAACCGGCTCCGGAAACCTCGCGCCGCTCCATCCGTGCGTTGAACGCGTGGGCGGCGCAGGAGCCGCGTCTGCTCACCGCGCCGGGTGCAGCCGTCCACCCTACGTCCTGCTGCAAGCGATATCGGCTGCGCGTCTGGCATACCCGTAGGGTGGACGGCTCCACCCGGGTGCGTGGGCAGCGGCAGCGCCTGACGCCGCCCACGCGTTCAACCGGCTCCGGAAACCTCGCGCCGCTCCATCCGTGCGTTGAACGCGTGGGCGGCGAATGCGCCGCGGTTATTCACATTGCCGGATACAGCCGTCCACCCTACGTCCTGCTGCAAGCGATATCGGCTGCGCGTCTGGCATACCCGTAGGGTGGACGGCTCCACCCGGGTGCGTGGGCAGCGGCAGCGCCTGACGCCGCCCACGCGTTCAACCGGCTCCGGAAACCTCGCGCCGCCTCAAACGTGCGTTGAACGCGTGGGCGGCGGACAAGCAGCGTCCTTTCACCTGGTCGGGTGAAGCCGACCACCCTACACATCATCAACGCCGGAAGCGCACGTCCTCGGTCACGACCTTGGCATCGCCCTTCGGCTTCTTCGGCTTTTTCGGTTTCTTGACGATCTGGCCGCTGGCATCGGTTTCCGGCACGCGGTGATCCGGTGCGAACCCGGGTTCTTCGATGCGGTTGAGGGTTTGCCCGGTCAGCTGCTCGATCGCCGCCAACTGCTGCACCTCGTCGGCGCAGACCAGCGAGACCGCTTCGCCCGAGGCGCCGGCGCGGCCGGTACGGCCGGTGCGGTGGACGTAGTCCTCGGCCACGATCGGCAAATCGAAATTCACCACTACCGGCAGGTCGTCGATGTCGAGGCCGCGCGCGGCGACGTCGGTGGCGACCAGGATGCGCACTTCGCCGGCCTTGAAGCGTTCGAGTGCGCGCAGGCGCGCCGGCTGCGGCTTGTCGCCGTGGATCGAGTCGGCGTCGATGCGTTTCGCGGCCAGCAGCGCGACCAGCTCGTCCACCCCGCGCCGCGTCTTCACAAAGGCAAGCACCTGGTCCCAGCCATGCTTTTTCAGCAGGTGCAGGAACAGTTCGGACTTGCGCTTCTTGTCGACCGTGACCACCCACTGCTCGATCGCCTTGACCGTCGTGTTGCGCGGCGCCGTCTCGATCCTGACCGGGTCGCGCATCAGCCGGTTCGCCAGCGCCCGGATCGGATCGGAGAAGGTGGCCGAGAACAGCAGGGTCTGGCGCTTCTTGGGCAGTGCGGCCAGGATCGCGTCGAGTTCGCGCGAGAAGCCGAGGTCGAGCATGCGGTCGGCCTCGTCCAGCACCAGCATCGCCACCTCGTTCAGTTTCAGGGCGTTCTGGCGCTGCAGGTCGAGCAGGCGGCCCGGCGTGGCGACCAGCACGTCCACGCCTTTGCGCAGCGCCATCATCTGCGGATTGATGCTGACGCCGCCATAGGCGACCATGGTGCGGAGCGGCAGGCCGGCGCCGTAGACCTTGAAGCTGTCGTGCACCTGCTCGGCCAGTTCGCGCGTCGGCACCAGCACCAGGGCGCGCGCGGCGTTGGAGGAGACCTGGCCTTTCATGGCCAGGCGCTGCAGCAGCGGCAGGGCGAAGCCGGCGGTCTTGCCGGTGCCGGTCTGGGCCGCGGCCATGACGTCGCGCCCGGCCAGCACGGCGGGAATCGCCTGCTCCTGGACCGGCGTCGGCGTGCTGTAGGCGAGGGTGTCGAGGGTGCGCGTGATCTGGTCGATCAGGCCGAGCGAGGAAAACGACATGCAAAACCTTGGGGCAAATGAACAGCCCACAGTTTACCGTGCGCAGCCCGGGCGCGTGATGAATTTATGCCGGCACTTGCCCGGCACGGTTCAGTAATCGATGCAGCAGAGCAGGGGCGTCGCGGCGATCGGCTTGACCGGTTCCGGGCGGTCCTTGCAGGCGCTGGCCAGCAGGCAGGCAAGGGCGATGGCGCCGCAGCGCAGGGCACGCATGGTCATGGCGATTCCTCCTTTGCACCCATGATAGCGGGATTCGGCGGCGCCGGATACGGGCGGATTCCTGGCGCGTTACGGCGTTGCGACAAGTGTAACGGTCTGTTGCAACCAACTAAGTTTCAACCTTGCGCTGATACAGTTCACGCAACATCGCACCGTGAGGACCACCATGACATCTCCGCTCCGCTCCCTGTTCCTGGGCGCCGCCCTCGCCGCGGCTGCCTTTCCGGCATTGGCGCAAACCAACGTCAGCATCCACGTTGGCCAGCCCGGTTTCTACGGCCGCCTCGATCTCGGCGACTATGGCCCGGCGCCGGTCGTCTACGCCCGCCAACCGGTCATCGTGCGCGAAGTGCGCCACGTGCGCGCCCAGCCGGTCTACCTGCGCGTACCGCCCGGCCACCGCAAGAACTGGTCGCGCCATTGCAGCCGCTACGATGCCTGTGCGCGTCCGGTGATGTTCGTGCGCGACGACTGGTACACCAACACCTATGCGCCGCATTACCGTGCGCGCCACCACGGCTACCGCGACGTACGCGAAGTGCACCACGTCGTGCGCCATGACGACCGCCGCGGCGGCCACGGCCACCATGACCGCCACGACAGGCACGACCGCCACGACAGGCACGGCCACGGCCACGGCCGCGGACACTAAAGCCACACGCGGCCGGCGGCGACGTGGTTTTTGCTGCGGGTGTACACTTGCCAGGTAGCCAATAACCGGCCTGCGCCGGCGGCATATCGAACGGAGGGTGGCTTTGCAGAGCGAAATCGTGATCGTTGGTGGCGGGGCGGGCGGACTGGAACTGGCCTGCAAACTCGGGCGCAAGCTCGGTCCCTCGAAGGTGATGCTGGTCGATACGCGGCTGTACCACATCTGGAAGCCGTCGCTGCACGAGGTGGCGGCCGGCACCCTCGACATCCACCAGGAGGGCCTGTCCTATCAGATGCTGGCTCACGATAACGGTTTCACCTTCGTCTACGGCCCGATGACGGCGCTCGACCATGGTGCCCGCCGCATCACGGTCGGCGCGGTGCGCGCCTCCGACGGCGAAGACGTGCTGCACGAACGCCGCATCGATTACGGTTCGCTGGTGATCGCGGTCGGCAGCACCTCGAATTATTTCGGCGTGCCCGGCGCGCGCGAAAACACGATTTCCCTGAACGCCACCGAAGACGCCGAGCGCTTCCGCCTGCGCCTGCTGCGCCTGATGGCGGTGGCCGAACAGGCGCGCGAGGAACGCAACGACGCCAATGCCGCGCTCGACGTCGTCATCATCGGCGGCGGCGCCACCGGCGTCGAACTGGCGGCCGAACTGCGCGAGGCGTCGGGCGTCTACGCCACCTACGGCTTCTCGCGCCTGCAGGTCAAGCGCGACGTGCGCATCACCCTGCTCGAAGGCGCGCCGCGCATCCTGGCGCCGCTGCCCGAGCGCGTCTCGGCCGCGGCCCTCAAACTGCTCGACGAGCGCGGCATCCGCGTCGTCAACAACTGCCGCGTCACCAAGATCGACGCCGACCGCGTGCTCGACAACGACGGCAACGTCTATCCGGCCAGCCTGTGCGTGTGGGCGGCGGGCATCCGCGCGCCCGAATTCCTCGGCACGCTCGGGCTGCCGGTCACCAAGGGCGGCCAGATCGAGGTCGATCCGCAGCTGCGGGTACCGGGCGTGCCCGGCGTGTATGCGCTGGGCGACTGCGCCGCCTGCATCGACGCTTCCGGAAAACCGGTGCCGCCACGCGCGCAGGCCGCGCACCAGCAGGCCGACTACCTGCTGAAACAATTCCTGCGCCGCGCCAAGGGCAAGCCGGTCGACGAAAAGCCTTATCGCTACCGCGACTACGGCTCGCTTGTCTCGCTCGGCAAGACGACCAGCGTCGGCAGCCTGATGGGCTCGCTCAGCGGCGCCAGCTGGTTCGTCGAAGGCATGATCGGGCGCGTGATGTACACGAGTTTGCACCTGATGCACCACCAGGCGGTGCTGGGGGCGATGCGGACTGGGGTGCTGGCGGTGGCGCGTTTCCTGATTCGCAGGACGACGCCGTTGGTGAAGCTGCACTGATCACGGGGGCGGTGCTGTGTGCAACAGCACGTAAAACGCGTGGACGGAGTCCACCCTACGGTGCGCGCCGTTTCGGGCATGAATGACGAACAGCCGCGCATGTAGGATGGACTCCGTCCACGCGTTTACGTGCCGTCGACTACCCCACAATCACCGCGCGCCAAGAACCTTAATTGTCCTGATTACGCGGCAAAATCATGGTCAACGCGGTTCCTCCGCCATCCACCCCGGCCAGCGTCACATCTCCCCCCAGCGCGCGCGCCCGTTCGCGCAGCAAACGCAAGCCGTGGCAGCGCAGCGATTCCGGCGGCGCCGGCTGTGACAAGCCGACGCCATCGTCGCGCACTGTCATCATCAATTGTTCGCCATCGTCGTCGAGGATCACGTCGACCGTCGCGGCGCGGCCGTGTTGCAAGGCATTCTGCAAGCCTTCCTCGGCGCAGCGCAGCAGCGCCACGCCCTGGGCGCGCGGATAGCCGTCATCGTCGTCGGGCAGGCTGGCGCGGGCCGTGATGCCGTGCTGCTGGCCGAACTCGGCCACCAGCTCGGCCAGCGCCGCCTTGATGCCGAGGAATTCGAGCTTGTCGTTCCACAGCGACAGCTGCACGGTGCGGTTGGTGTCGATGATGCCGTTCAGCAGGGTCTTCATCTGCTGGGCACGGTCGATCGTCTTGGCGTCGGTGAGGCCTTTCGAGAGCAAGCCCAGGTGCATGGTGAGCGCCGTCATCGACGAACCGAGGCTGTCGTGCAGCTTGCGCGCCAGCAGGCGGCGCTCGTCGTCCCAGCAAGTCATCAGGTGGGCGACCAGCTCGGTCAGTGCGGCGGTGCGTTCGGCAACCAGCCGTTCCAGTTCCGGGTCGGGGTGTTGCGGGTCCGGTGCGGTCATCGTGGGCTCGGTTGAATGTTTCCCAAATCATACAACAGCTTCGTAGGGGAAGTGCGCACGCCGCCGCACCGCTGCCACCGCGCCGCCTGCGTGCGCTGCCGAACGGTAGAGCACCCCGTTTCGGAGGATGCTGGAGGCCTGTACTTAATAAAATCATATTTTATAAAACCGGACACTTTTCAGGGAGTTCCCATGCCGAACAATACGAATGCAGGCGTCGATGCCGTCGAACTGCTGACCCAACAGCACCGCGAAGTCGAAGAGATGTTCGAGCGCTTCGAAAACATGACCGACCGCGCCAAGGTCAGCAAGAAGAAGCTGGCCGACGAGATCTGCAAGGCGCTGATCATGCACACCCAGATCGAGGAAGAGATCTTCTACCCGGCCACCCGCGAAGCGAGCGAAGACACCGAAGACATGGTCGACGAGGCCGTGGTCGAGCACGCTTCGGCGAAAGACCTGATCGCCCAGATCATGGAAATGGACCCGGGCGACGACCTGTACGACGCCAAGGTGAAGGTGCTGAGCGAAATGATCGAGCACCACGTCGAGGAAGAAGAGAAGGAAATGTTCCCGAAAACGCGCCAGCTGAAGCTGGACCTGCAGGCGCTGGGCGAGGAAATGAAAGCGCGCCAGCAGGAAATTGAAGCTACTCAATAAGCGAAGCGACGCAATAATTGAAATGACGCAATGCGCGTAGGGTGGACCGGGCCGCGAAAGGCGGGTTTCCCGTCCACGCGTCCAGGCACAGCATGGGCTGCTACGGTGTTGCTTCGGTTTGAACGCGTGGACGGCGCAGCCGTCCACCCTACGTGCTTGTGATCGAATGTAGAAACGGCGCCGCGGCGCCGTTTTTGTTCTTCTATGCTTACTGCGCCGATGCCCGCAGCGGCGCCGGCTCGCCCAGCGCTCCCAGCAGCTGGGCGATGTCGACCGGCTTCACCAAGTGCATGTCGAAACCCGCTTCCAGCACGCGGCGCTGGTCGTCCGCCAGGCCATAGCCGGTGAGGGCGATCAGGCGCATGGCGCTGGTGGCCGGATTGGCGCGCAGGCGCCGCGCCACTTCGTAGCCGTCGATGCCGGGCAAGCCGATGTCGACCAGGGCGATCGTCGGCAGGTGCGCCGTCGCCTGCGCCACGCCGTCGAGCCCGTCGCCCGACTGCAGCACCGGATAGCCATACACGTCGAGCATGGTCGCCATCATCTCGCGGCCATCCTCGTTGTCTTCGATCAGCAGCACCGGCGGCTTGCCCGGTTCCGCCGCAGGCTGCGCCGAGGGCGTTGTCACTGCGGCCTGGGCCGCGTCGGCGCGCGGCAGGCGAATGGTGAACGCGCTGCCTTCGCCGGCGCCGCTGCTGGCCGCGCCGACGCTGCCGCCGTGCAGTTCGACCAGGCGCCGTACCAGCGACAGGCCGATGCCGAGGCCGCCTTGCGCACGGTCGAGGCTGATCGAGCCCTGCACGAAGACGTCGAACACGTGCGGCAGCAGGTCGGGGGCGATGCCCACGCCGGTATCGCGCACCGTAAGCAGCACCTCGTCGCCGTCCTGGCCGATGGTGATGTCGATCGTGCCGCCGGCCGGCGTGTACTTGATCGCGTTGTCGATCAGGTTGGTGGCGATCTGTTCCAGGCGGGTCGGGTCGCCGTCGACCCAGTTCGGCGCCAGGTCGACGTTGATGCGGTAGCCGCCGGTGCGGCCGGTGGCGCGGAAGGTGTCGAGGCAGGCGCCGACCAGGCTGGCCATGTCGACTGGTTTGCGGGCCAGCAGGATCTTGCCGGACATCGCGCGCGACAGGTCGAGCAGGTCGTCGACGATGCGCGACAGGTGCTGGGTCTGGCGCTGGATGATCTGGCGCGCGCGCGAGGCCATCTCGGCGTGCGCGCCCGGCATGTCGATCAGGGCGGCGGCGCTGGAAATGGCCGACAGCGGATTGCGCAGCTCGTGGCCGAGCATGGCCAGGAATTCGTCCTTGGCATGGCTCTTGGCCTCGGCCGCCTGGCGGTCCTCGATCTCGCGCATCAGGCGCTCGTTGGTGCCGGTCAGTTCCTCGGTGCGCTGCGAGAGTTTTTCGGTCTGGCGCCGCAGCTGCTCGTTCTTGTTGGCGAGGGCAACGAACACCGACACCTTGGCGTGCAGGATCTGCGGGATCACGGGCGTGAACAGGAAGTCGGCGGCGCCGCGCTGGTAAGCCTTCAGGCGGTCGATCTCATCGGCCAGGAAGGCGGTCACGAAAATGATCGGGATGTCGGCCGAGCGCGCGCGCTGGTGGATCGCCTCGGCGGTTTCGAAGCCGTCCATGCCGGGCATGTTGACGTCGAGGATGATCACGGCGAAGTCGTGCAGCAGCACCTGGCGCAGTGCTTCCTGGCCGGAGCGCGCGGACAGGACCGTATAGCCGGTCTCGTCGGCCCATTGATCGAGCAGGCTGGAAAGAGCGAGCAGGCTGGCCGCATCGTCGTTCACGACCAGAATTTTAGGTTTGTCGGTAGTTGGCACGTCGTTCCTGCTGCGTTCGTCGGAATGGCCGAAATTTTCGCGGAATGAAAGGATAGCAGACCGCCTTTGTTTTCCAAAGTAAAGACACGAATCAAGCTGTCGAAATGATAGCACGGCAATTTATGGTAATCGCAAGCAACTGCGAGTAATCGTGCGCGCTGGTGCATGTTCGGCAGCGCACATACGAAAGCGGCGCCGGATGCGATAGTGGAACCGTGTCCCGTTCAACCATGTCGAACGTCAGGAACAGGCTGCTTACTAGAAAGGAAAAAAATGAATATCGATACCATCGTTACCGAGCAGTACCGCGACAAATCGTTTGCGGAACTGGTGGATGCACCGCTCACCGCCCTGCATGGCATCGGCGAAAAAGAAGCCCGCGCCTTGCAGGAAGCCTTCAATGTGACCACCATCGGCCAGCTGGCGCGCCACCAGGTCATCGCGAATGCCTTCGCCATCGAAATGATTGCCGCCCCCGGCTCCCTGTCGGCCTCGGAAACGGCCAAGGAAACCTTGCTCGATGATGCCGTCGAGATGACCTTCCCGGCCAGCGACCCGATTTCGGTCGATTCGGGTATTACCCGCATCGAAGTCGCCCCCGAGAAAGTAGAAGCGGCGCGCGACCACCAGCATGCTTTGGAAATCGCTGCGCACAATGAGCAAGCTTGTGGGCAGACCAACGTCGGCAGCACGCAGACCGGGTCGAAGGATATCGGCACGGCGTAATGTAGCTGTCAATCGGTCCAACCGAACGGCGCACCGATCTGCAGTCATGTGGGTCGGTGCGCCGTTGTCGTTTGTGCGGCCAATGATCAACCGCCGTAACCGGTGGGCATGCCCACCGGTACGTCCCACGGCACACCGCACCGCTTCCACAAGCCCGAACGTAAAAAAGCCCGATTCAAACTCGAACCGGGCTCTCCTGAAAATAAAACAAACTACCTGTGCGGCGCCAGCTCCGGCACCTGCTTGGCCGGCGTCTTGACCGCCGCCGCCTGCGGCTTGCTGCCGGTCGAGCAATATCGGTTCTTGCCGGCGCGCTTGGCTTCGTACAGCGCGTAGTCGGCGATGCTGATCAGGGCGTCGACCGATTCGGCGTCGTCCGGATAGATGCTGATGCCGATCGAGGTCGACAGGCGCAAGGTGAGGTCGTTGATGAAGAAGGGCTCGACCAGGGCGTCGACCAGCTTGGCGGCCGGGCCCTGGGCGTCGGCCAGGCTGTGGATGTCGCCGAGCACGACCATGAATTCATCACCGCCGAGGCGCGCGACCGTGTCTTCCTTACGCGAGTTGGCCAGCAGGCGCTGCGACACCATTTTCAGGATCTCGTCGCCATAGGCATGGCCATAGGTATCGTTGATCGCCTTGAAGCCATCCAGGTCGAGATACATGATCGCGGCCTTGGCATGGCTGCGGTTGGCGTGCTGCAGGGCGGTTTCGATGCGGTCTTCCAGCAGGCGCCGGTTGGGCAGGCCGGTGAGGGCGTCGTGCAGGGCCAGTTCCTGCTGGGCTTTCGAATACTGGGCCAGCTCTTTATAGAGCAGGCGTACTTCGAGCATGTTGTGGATGCGCTTGTGCACTTCCAGCAGGTCGAACGGTTTGCTGATGAAGTCGCGCGCGCCGGCTTCCAGGGCGGCGATCTTGAAACTCGGCTGCGCGGTCAGGGCCAGCACCGGCAGGTAGCCGCCTTTTTCGATTTCCTTCAGGCTTTTCATGACCTGGAAACCGTTCAGGCCCGGCATTTGCAGGTCGAGCAGGATGAGGTCGTAGTTGTGCTCGCGGTGCAGCGGGCAGACTTGCTCCGGCTCCATGGTCGAGCTGACATTGCTGTAGCCTTCTTCGCGCAATATCTCTTCCATCAATTCGATATTGTCTGGCGAATCGTCCACGACCAGGATCTTGGCGTTCAAAATTTCTTGTCTGCTCGGCATGCTTAGTCTCTTCGAAAGGTACTTGAAGGAAAATAATTTCGTTAAGTCAATCCAACTTTCCCACTTCAAGTAGTCTAACAAACCCAAAAGAATTTCTTGTAGGACAGCGCCGCGTCCTACGGTAGGAACTTCATTAACGTTTTCTTACACTTGGGCGGCGTACCAGGGAGCCTACCGCTTCGATCAATTCGTTCGGTTCGACCGGCTTCGAAATATGCGAACTGAAGCCCGCTTCCAGCGCGCGCAGGCGGTCTTCGGAACGGGCGAACGCGGTCAGCGCCACCGCCGGCAACAGGCCGCCGCGGTCGCGCGGCAGGGCCCGTACCCAAGACAATAACTCAAAACCATCGACTTCGGGCATGCCGAGGTCGCTGATCAGGAGGTCGGGCATGTCCGCCTGCAAGGCTTCGAAGGCTTCGCGCGCGCTGGCGGCGATGCGTACTCTGGCCTGGCAATCGGTGAGGATGCGCAGGATCAGCTCGCGCGCATCGCGGTCGTCGTCGACCACCAGCACCGACACGCCGGAGAGGTCGCGCAGGGTCAGGTCGGGCGCGGCCGGCGGCGGGCTGCCGAGGATCATGGCGCTGCGGCGCTCGGCGCGGGTCATGGCCTTGGCCAGCGGCAGTTCGAACGAGAAGCGCGATCCTTGCCCCTCGCCCGGGCTTTCCGCGCGCACGGTACCGCCATGCTGCTCGATCAGGTGCTTGACGATCGCCAGGCCCAGGCCGAGCCCGCCGTGGCGGCGCGTCATCGAGGCGTCGGCCTGGCGGAAGCGCTCGAACACGTGGGTGATGAATTCCGGGCGGATGCCGCTGCCGGTATCGTGCACCGTGACCACGACCGAGCCGTCGCGTCCCGCCAGTTCGACCGTGACCAGGCCGTCGCGCGGGGTGAACTTGATCGCGTTCGACAGCAGGTTCCACACCACCTGCTGCAGGCGCGCGGCGTCGCCGGCGACCATGCCGGGGTCGGGCTGGTAGCGCTTCTCGATGCGGATGTTCTTGGCGTCGGCCGCCGGGCGCACCGTTTCGATGGCGGCGTCGAGGAAGCCTTCGGGCTTCAGGGTCTGCATGTCGAGCAGCACCTTGCCGGAGGTGATGCGGCTCATGTCGAGCAAGTCTTCGATCAGCTGGGCCTGGGCGCGCGCATTGCGTTCGATCGTCTGCAGGCCGCGCTGCAGGTCGGCTTCGTCCTTGCCGCCGCGGCGCAGCACTTGCGCCCAGCCGAGGATCGCCGAGAGCGGGGTGCGCAGTTCGTGCGAGAGCGTGGCCAGGAACTCGTCCTTCATCTGGCTCGAGCGTTCGGCCTCGGCGCGCGCCTCGCGTTCGCTTTCCAGCAAGACCTTGCGCTCTTCGGCGGCCTGCTGCGCCGCTTCGTACAGCCGGGTGTTGTCGAGCGCCACCGCGGCCTGGGCGGCGATGCCGCGCACGATGCGTTCGGTGCGTTCCGTAAAGATGCCCGGTTCCGGGTGGCCGAAGAACATCGTGCCCAGCACTTCGCCCGAGCCGG
Source organism: Massilia sp. CFBP 13721 (assembly GCF_014842025.1). GTDB lineage: Bacteria > Pseudomonadota > Gammaproteobacteria > Burkholderiales > Burkholderiaceae_D > Telluria. Next base: position 215,196 of record NZ_JACYUY010000008.1, on the reverse strand, counting down.
CCATGACCGGCACGGCCAGGTAGCTGCGCACGGTCGGCTGGCCCGACAGCAGGCTGAACTGCGTCGGGCTGCGGCCATAGCGCGGATCGTCCATGATGTCGTCCAGGCGCACCAGGCCGGCGCCGCGGAAGCTCGGTCCGAACAGGGCGCTGGCCTGCGGCTCGCCGAAGCTCTGGAATTCGTTGGCGGTGCCACCCGAGAGCGTATACAAGGAGAACTTGGGTCCTTCGCTTTCCTTGCCGTGATAAAAGAAGGCGCCGAAGCGGGCGCCGGCGATGCCGCTGGCGGCGTCGGTGGCCACTTGCAGCAGCGAGCGCAGGTCGCGCGTGGAGGCGAGCGCGCTGCCGGTGTTGTTGAGCAGCTCGAGCACTTTCGATTCTTCGCGCAGCGCCTGCTCGACGCGCTTGACCTGGTCGACGTCGGTATTCGTGCCGAACCAGCGCACCACCTTGCCATGGCGGTCGCGCACGGCATTGACGCGCGTGAGGAACCAGCGGTACTGGCCGTCGGCGCCGCGGATCGGGTATTCCATCTCGAACGGCTCGCCGCTCCTGATCGAGGAGCGCCAGTGTTCCAGCATGGCGGGGAGGGCGTCGGGCTCGATCGTGTCTTGCCAGCCCCAGCCGGTGGCGTTTTCCGGGGTGGTGCCGCTGTACTCGTACCAGCGCTCGTTGAACCAGACGATGGCGCCGTCGGCGCGCGCCATCCAGGCCAGTTGTGGAATCGTGTTGGCCAGCGCGCGCAAGACCTCTTCGCTCTGGCGCAGGCTGTCTTCGGCGCTCTTGCGCGAGCTGATGTCCTGCACCACGCCGGTCATGCCGGTAACGCTGCCGGGCAGGGCGGGATCGGCGACGTCGGCGCGGCCGACCAGGGCGATCCAGCGCGCCGGGCCGCCGTCGGGCAGCAGCCGGCATTCGATGTTCAGGTCGGTGCGCGTGTGGAAGGCATGGCCCACTTCGCGGCGCACGGCTTCGCGGTCCGGCTCGTCCAGGCGTGCGCGCAGTTCGGCCCAGGCATGCGGCTGCGTCGGATCCAGGCCGAGGATTTCGGCGGCGCGTTCGCCCAGGCTGACGCGGTCGGTGGCGGCATCCCAGCGCCAGTCGCCCAGGCGCCCGGCGGCCAGTGCCACCTGCAGCCGGCTGTTGCCGTCGATCAGGGCTTGCTGGTCAGCGCGGCGCCGCGTGATGTCGTGGAAATACAGGGTCAGCCCGTCCGGCGACGGGTACATGCGCGCTTCCAGCCAGATCGCCAGGCGCGGATAGAAGAATTCGCGGCTGCCGGTCTGGCGCGAACGCATCGCGCGTTCCAGTTCGAGCGCCAGGTTGGTGCCGCCGAGCTCTTCGAATTCTTCCCACAGGCGCTTGCCGACCAGGCCTTCGCGCGACTTGTTCAGCGGCGCCAGCAGTTGCAAGGCGCGCCCGTTGACGTAAGTGATGCGCCATTCGAAGTCGACCGCGCAAAAGGCGTCGGTCAGGCTCTCGAGCATGTTTTCCGTGCGCTCGTTGGCCTGGCGCAGCGCTTCCTTCGCGGCCGCCAGCTCGGCCTCGGCCTGCTGGCGCGCGGCGAGCACGGTGGTGGCGTTGCGCAAGGCCGCCGCGCGCATGAGTTCGAGGTCGTCGCGGTCGCTCACGCGGCGCCTCCGGCAACCGGCATGGCGGACGCGCCCGCGGCAGCGGCGGGGCGGGGAGGGCACGGTAGCGTATTAGTGGAAAGCATGGGCAAAGCAGGGATTCGGCTGCAGTTGGACTGGATCAGGGGCTGGGCGGCGGCATGGCGCGCGCAAGCGTCGGTGCGGATGCGACGAAAGGCCGCACCCGGCCATTCTAGCCCGGCCGGGCGGTTTGACTGCACACGCCTGGGCGCCACTCAGGCGCCCGTCCGTAATGCGCTGCTGACTTGCCCGAGCGCATCTTGCAGCTGGTCGAGCTCGTAGGGCTTTTGCAGCGACTGGTAAGGGAAGTCCAGGTGGCGCAGCAGCATATCGCCGTAGCCAGAGGCAAAGATCACTTTCATGTGCGCATAGCGCTGCAGCGCCAGCCGCGCGAGGTCGACGCCGGACATGCCGGGCAGGCTGACGTCGGTAAACAGCACGTGGTAATGGCGCGCGGCGAGGTGCGCCAGCGCGTCGTCCGGGTGGGCCACGCCGTCGGCTTCGTAGCCAAAGGCCTTGAGCATCTCGCACACCAGGTACTGCGAATCGAGATTGTCCTCGACCACCAGGATGCTCAGGGTGCCCGGCTCCTCGGCCGGCTGCGCCTGCACTGCGTCGGTAGCTGGAGCGAGCGCGCACAGCACGCCGCCGGGCTGGTGGGCTTCGCTGAGCGGAGTGAAGTAGAGGTCGAAGCGCGCCGCTGCGCCGCCGAAGTCCAGCTGCGCCCCGGGCACGCAGGCCGGCTCGCCGCGCCGCGCCGCCGCCAGCGCCTCGGCCGCAGCGGCCAGGGGCGGCGGCAGCAGCGCCGGCACCGTACCGCCCGGCGCGCGCGCCAGGCCGGGACCGGCCAGCGCCGCGTAGGCTTCGTTGTACAGCACCAGCGGCTGCTCGCCCCAGGCCAGCAGCATCGGCAACGGCGTGTTGAACATCAGATCGGCGGCCGTGCGCAGCGGCTGCGGCCACTGCGCCGGATCGCCGAGCGCGCTGGCGCGCCAGTCATAGGAAGAAGCGGTGCGGGCGGCGGACGACGCTGGGTTACCGGAAGCGAACATGGGGAACGGCCTGTTGTATATTCAAAAACATGGCCGAATCGTACACTAAAAGGTGGCTGCCTGTCGGCATGGTGAAGCGCGGGAGGCAAAGCGGGCGGCCCGATCGGCGGGAGCCGCTGCCAGTCGCGCAGGCAAAGGCATGCGGCGCAAAAAAAGGCGCTGTCACCGTTCGCTGTGGATGGGGCCGATCGCCAGGCGCAGCAATTGATCGGCAGAAGTGACCTTGCCGCCATCGAGCGCCCGGCGCCAGCCCAGGTAATTCGGCAGGTAGCGCGACGCGATGCCGTGGAACCGCGCCAGCCATTCACGCAAGCGGCGGTGATAGGCATTCACATTCTGAACGTGGATAGCGCCTGCCGCCTCGCGGCGGACGCGTTCGCTGGCGCGCAGATTGACGGCCTGGTGCGCAATGCCGTGCGCACGTGCGAAGGCGCGGTAAGCCGCATGCGCGTCGGTGACCAGCAGCACTTGCCGGTCGAGGTAAGGCAGCAAATGGCGCTCGAGTTGCGCCTTGTTCAGGGCGCCGCGTCCGGTGGCGGCGTCGATTGTCCGGCCGCTGCGGTCGCGCGCCACCAGGATGCAGTCGAGCTCGCGCGAGATGCCGCGCCTGCCCGCTGCGCCGCCGCGCTTGCGCGGTGCCCGGTCGAGCTTGCGTGACCCTTTCTGTGATTCGAGCAGGAACATTTCGTCGGCCTCGGCGATGCCGTTCAGGCACGAGGGCCGGTCGTCCTTGACCCGCTCGAGAAAACGGTGGCGCCATCTGAATGCGGTATTGCGGTGCACTTGCAGCTGCTCTGCCGCTGCGCGCACCGGGCGCGACGCGAGCAGCGCAGAGAAGCAGTCCAGCCATTTGGCGCGCAACCTCAGCCGAGCCAGCGGCGTGCCGGTGAGGTCGTTGTAAGTGCGCTGGCACTGGCGGCAGCGATAGCGCTGCAGGCCGTTCGCGTGGCCATGACGGTGCCAGCCGGAACAGCAGCAATGCGGGCAGCGGCGCCCGGGGCCGCGCACTTGGTCGATCAGCGCGAGCAGCTGGTGCAGCCCGGCCGCCGGCCGCAAGGCCTCGAGTACCCGTAGCCGCTGCGGCTGATTCAGTGTCGGCAATGCCGCGAACCACCTCTTGAACGCTGGCGCTTTCATGGCAGATCCCTATCGATGGCGATATGGGTTCGACCGCGAAACAGCTCAGCAGTTCAAGCCTCATCCATAGCGAACGGTGACAGCGCCCAAAAAAAAGCCCGCTCACGGGAGCGGGCTGAATCTAATTTCCTGGGAGGAAAATAGAGGAGACAGGACGGATTATGCTGCATTGCAATAATGCAGGCCAATTGAGATTATTGATGACTGTCATTGATGTTGTATAGGGCGGTAAATGCGCACGCCTACTCCACACTCCTTGGTGCATTTGAGAAAATGTTTTACCATGACATATGTCACGAAACAATTCATGGCTTTGCAACATTGGACGCAAGATCCGGCGGGTATGCCCGCTGCAACTTGCCCTATGTCCGCACTGCCGATATTGTTCTCGCCCGGCTATCATGTGTTCGATGCATGGTGCATGGCCGATGTGGCAAACTTGACGAGCTTGGCGAACCGGGTGTGCGCCAGCCGTTCCAGCGCCATGCACGAGCGTGACCTGCAAATTTAACCCCGGCCAATGACCCGACATCGCTTTTTCCGAACCTCGCAGCAATCTTCTCCCGCGCGCCGGCGCGTCGCCGGCTGGGCGCTGGCCTGCGCCGCGGCCGTGTTCGCGGGCGGCGTGCTGCCGGTCGTGCCGGCAGTCGCGCAGGGCGGGAGCAGCCAGATGCTCGAGCGCCGCGTCAAGGCCGCCTTTCTCTACAAGTTTCTCGGCTATGCCGATTTTCCCGCCGCCGCGTTCGCCGACGGCGCTTCGCCCTTGACGATCGGCGTGGTCGGTTCCGACGACATGGCGGCCGAGCTGGCGCGCGTGGTGGCGGGACGCCAGGTGCGCGGCCGCCCGGTCGTGGTGCGCACGCTGCGCGAGAACGAGCCGGCCCCGGTCCACCTGCTGTTCGTGGCCGGCACCGACAATGCGCGCGCGGCGCGGGTGCTGCGGGGGGCCGCCGGGGCAACTGCGGAGGCGCCGGCGGCCCTGCTGACGGTCACCGAGTGCGACCTCGGCCTGCAGAGCGGCAGCGTCATCAATTTCAGGATTATCGAGGAGCGGGTGCGGTTCGACGTCTCGCTCGACTCGGCAGAGAGGAATAACGTGAAACTCAGTTCGCGCCTGCTTACGGTCGCCAATCGTGTCGTCAAGGGAAGCAGCTGATGCAATCCAGCCAGTATTCCCACGGCGCCGGTTCGGTCCGCAGCAAGCTGATAAAGATGGCGGTCTTCACGACGCTGGCGGCTTTGCTGTCGGCCTCGATTGCCATGCTGCTGCTCGACCTGCGCACCTTCCAGCGCTACTGGGTCGACGACCTGACCACGCAAGCCGACATCATGGCCAGCGTCACGGCGCCGGCGCTCGCCTTCAACGACGCCGCGGCGGCCCAGCAGCAGCTGTCGGTGCTGCGTGCGCGTCCGCAGATCCTGGCCGGCGCGGTCTACGCGAATACCGGCGCGCGCTTCGCCACCTATGCCAAGGCGGGCAGTGCGCAGGCGCTGCCGCCGCGTCCGCAAGCGGCCGGCTACCGCATCGAACGCGGCGAACTCGAGGTCTGGCACAACATCGTCGAAAACGGCGAACCGGTCGGCACCCTGTTCCTGCGCTCGCGCTACGGCCTGGTCGAGCGCCTGCTGAACTACGGCGCCATCCTCGGCGGTGTGATGCTCGGCGCGCTGGTGATCGCGGCCCTGGTCGCCTCGCGCCTGCAGGCTGCCATCACGCGCCCGCTGGAAGCGGTGACCAACGTGGCGCGCCAGGTGATGCAGCAGCGCGACTTCACGCTGCGCGTGCCGGGCAATAACAGCGGCGAGATCGGGGTGCTGGTCGAAGCCTTCAACGACATGCTGGCCGAGATCGGACGCCGCGCCGACGCCCTGCAGGCGGCCAACCGTACGCTCGAACACGAAATGGACGTGCGCCAGAAGGCCGAAGACGCCCTGATCGTGGCCGACCGCAGGAAAGATGAATTTCTCGCCACCCTGGCGCACGAGCTGCGCAATCCGCTGGCGCCGATCCGCACCGGCCTCGACATCCTGCGCATCCGCAGCGGCGACGCCCAGGCCACCCAGCGCGCGACCGACATCATGGAACGCCAGCTGCGCCAGATGGTGCGCCTGGTGGACGACCTGCTCGACGTCTCGCGCATCAATACCGGCAAGTTCGCGATCAAGATGGGCCGCGTCGAACTGAAAGCCGTGGTCAACGATGCGCTGGAGGTGGTGCGCTCGTACATCGAGCTGCACGGCCACGAACTGGCGCTCGACCTGCCGGACCGGCCCGTGTTCCTGCATGGCGACGCCACGCGCCTGGCGCAGATCCTGTCGAACCTGCTCAACAACGCCGCCAAGTACACCAACCGCGGCGGGCGCGTGACGCTGTCCGGCCACGTCGAGGAAAAGACGCTGGTGCTGGAGGTGGCCGATACCGGCATCGGCCTGGACCCGGGCATGCTCGATTCGGTGTTCGAGATGTTCGTGCAGGTCGATTCGACGCTCGAGCGCACCAACGCCGGCCTGGGCGTGGGCCTGTCGCTGGCGCGCAAACTGGTCGAACTGCACGGCGGCACGATCGCCGCCAGCAGCGAGGGCCTGGGCCGCGGCAGCCGCTTCACCGTGCGCCTGCCGATCGTGGTCGAGCCGGAGCTGCCGACCAAGCCGACCCCGGCCGCCTTCATCAGCACCGAGACCTACCGGATCCTGCTGGCCGACGACAACGTCGACTTCGTCAACAGCATCGGCGCGTTGCTGACCGCCATGGGCCACAGCGTCGTCATCACCCACAACGGCGCCGACGCGCTGGCGGCGGCGGCGCGCTTCTGCCCGGACTATGCCTTCCTCGACATCGGCCTGCCGCAGATGTCGGGCTACGACCTGGCGCGCGGCATCCGCAAGCTGACCTGCGGCCCGATGACGACCCTGATCGCGGTGACCGGCTGGGGCCAGGAAAAGGACCGCCAGCTCGCCTTCGAGGCCGGTTTCGACCACCACATGGTGAAACCGGTGCGCTTCGAGCAGATCGAGGAAATCCTCGGCAACCGCAGCATCATCAAGAAGCTGCGTACCTGAAGGGATGAAAGGTGCGGCGGAGCTTGCGCTGCGCCGCACCGGGCGCGTTACGCTTGGTCGCGCTTGGCCTTGCGGTGCCGCGCCAGGAAGCCCAGGATGCCGAGGCCGCCCAGCATCATGCCGTAGGCGCCGGGTTCCGGCACCGGCATGAGCATCATCGCTCCGCCGAAGGAGGCGCCGTCGTCGGACACCACCGTGCCGTTGACGCGCAGGTAGTAATCCCCCGCGCTCAGGTTGCCCCCGGCGACCGTCCATACGTCCACCGCGCCGCTCTCCATCGAGGTCCCCTCGCTCAGCAGGGTGTCGTCGCCGTCGAACAGCCAGATGCCGGTGATGTCGAGGCCGGCATCGGCGGTACGGCTGACCGAAGCGACGATGGCATCGAGGTTCTGGCCGACGGTGCCGGTCACACTGAAGCTGAACTGGTCGGCGAAGGTGTTGCCGCTGTTGCCGGCGTCGAAGCTGTCGCCGAAGAAGGCGGAACCGTCGATCAGGTCGAGGGCCTGCGGCGGGCTGCTGATGTCCGTCTGCGCCCATGCGGCCGGGGCAGCGAACGAAGCGCTCGCCAATACCACTGCAGCTAATAATGATTTTTTCATAACGTCCTCTCGCGATATCAGCCGCGTCCTGCGGCAGGGTTATGCAATCGGGGACTTCATGCTAGCAAAGGCAAGCGCTAACGCAGCGCATTTGCAAGCCGTGTGACTCTGCGGCGACAGTCGATTCCACAACGAAATTCACGGCATGGCGCTGGCGAAACCACTATTTCTCATAGGAGGCGAATTTCAAAGCAATTGTTGAGTGGAAAACGCTGAGATGTTGCTCAGGTAATGTCGTCCTGGTCCTACATGAAGAGAGGTGATGTTCCTGTGCTGAGCTAAGCCTCGTTTAAGACTCGGAACATGTGCATGCCGGTCGCGCTCGCTGGTGGGGAGGAAGTATGGAATACAGGAAGCGGAAAAGAAAAATGGCTCAGAATCTCTTCTGAGCCATTTCCTTGAAACTGTGGTGCGGCTGGCAGGAATCGAACCCACGACCCCTTGGTTCGTAGCCAAGTACTCTATCCAGCTGAGCTACAGCCGCCCGAAGCACGCATTATAGCGGGACATTGGCAAAATGGGAAGTGTTTGCGCCGGCACCGGAAATTGTTGCGTTCCACGGTATTCCATTCCCAAACGAAAAAGGCCAGATCTCGCGATCTGGCCTTCGTATTCGTGGTGCGGCTGGCAGGAATCGAACCCACGACCCCTTGGTTCGTAGCCAAGTACTCTATCCAGCTGAGCTACAGCCGCCCGAGGCACGCATTATAGCGGGGCATTGGCGAAATGGGAAGTGTCGACTTGGCGCTTGCAAAACCGTAGGGTGGTCGGCTCCACCCGGGCGCTCGCAACTAGGTTGCATGCGCGCCGCCCACGCGTTCAGGCGGCTTTCAAGCAACTGCACGATTGTTCATACACTGGTTGGACGCGTGGGCGGCGCATGTGGAGCCAATGCGCCTACTTTGGTGGTGGAGCCGACCACCCTACGAATAATCCAAGGGCGTTGCAAGGGGAGTGCCCATAACGAAAAAGGCCAGATCTCGCGATCTGGCCTACGTATTCGTGGTGCGGCTGGCAGGAATCGAACCCACGACCCCTTGGTTCGTAGCCAAGTACTCTATCCAGCTGAGCTACAGCCGCCCGAAGCACGCATTATAGCGGGGCGTTGGCGAAATGGGAAGGCTTGTGTTGGCGTCGATAAAAGTAGCGTGGGCGCCCCGTGCCCACGCGGAACCGGGCATTGACGAAACGCGTTTCACTGCAGCGATCACGGTTCTTGAATTGTCGGCAAAGCGCGACTTTCCGCGTGGGCACAGGGCGCCCACCCTACGGTCATCCAGCAGCGCCGCGAGAGCGCGCCCACAACGAAAAAGGCCAGATCTCGCGATCTGGCCTTCGTATTTCGTGGTGCGGCTGGCAGGAATCGAACCCACGACCCCTTGGTTCGTAGCCAAGTACTCTATCCAGCTGAGCTACAGCCGCCCGTGAGACGCATTATAGCAGCGGCGTCGGCATTGCGGAAGTCTTAATTTATTTCAACTCTTTAAGAAGCTCTGGTAGATTACCCATTCTGAATCCGATTCTTTTGAGACTATGCTGGGCACTATCTTGCGCGCGGGCCTGCTGCTTGCGCTGGCATTGGCGGGCAGCGCCGGCGCCGCCGGGGGCGACCCGCAACAGGGAAGCCAGCGCAACCTGCGCTTCGAACGCGTGTCGGTCGAACATGGCTTGTCGCAGGAATCGGTCCTGAACATCCTGCAGGACCGCCAGGGCTTCATGTGGTTCGGCACCCAGGCCGGCCTGAACCGCTACGACGGCTACAAGATGACCGTCTACCGGACCGACCCGCAAGACCCCGGCTCGCTGCCCGATGCCTTCATCAACGCTTCGTTCGAGGATGCCGAAGGGCGCCTCTGGTTCGGCACCAAGGGCGGGCTGGCGCGCTTCGACCCGGGAAGCGGCAAGTTCGTGCGCTATGCGCTGGCCGATGCGGGCACGCCCGCCAGCGCCAACCGCAGCGTCAACGCGATCGCCGCCGACCGCAAGGGCTTGCTGTGGCTGGGCACCAGCGACGGCCTGAAACGCTTCGACCCGGTCAGCGGCGCCTTTGCCACGATCCGCCATCCGGGCGACGACGGCGCCCTCGGCGGCGACGCCGTCGGAGCGCTCGCCTTCGACAGCGGCGGCGCGCTCTGGGTCGGCACGGCGCGTGGCGTGGCGCGCCTGGCGCCCGGCGCCGCCCAGCTGGAACACTTCGCGCCGCCCGACGCCGACCCGCGCCGCGTGCGCATCAATGCGCTCTCGGTGGGACCCAACGGGGCGGGGGCGAAAGACACGCTCTGGGTCGGCACCGACGCCGGGCTGGAAGCCTGGGACCTCGCAAAAGGCACGCCCCAGCGGCGCGCGCTCGCCGGGCAGGAGGGCGTGGGCGAGACGCGCGTGGCCGCGCTCTACCACGACGCCGGCGGCACGCTCTGGGTCGGCACCGACCTCGACGGCGTGAAACGGCGCGATCCCGCCAGCGGCTGTTTCGTCTCCTACCGTAACCGGCCGCTCGACCCGCACAGCCTGTCCGACAACCAGGTCAGCGCGATCCGGATCGACCGCAGTGGCACGCTCTGGGTCGGCACCCGGGTGCGCGGCCTGTCGCGCACCGACCTGGCCAGCGGCGGCTTCTCGAACTTCAGCTTCCGTCCCGACGGCGGCTACCGGATCGGCTTCGAAAAGGCACGCGACGTCGCCGTGCGCGCCGACGGCAAGGTCTGGATCGGCACCACCGGCGGCGGCCTGGTGCTGCTCGACCCGGAGAGCGGCGCCACCACGCAGCTGCGCCACCAGCCCGGCCGCGCCGACACCATTCCGAGCGACGTCGTGCACAGCCTGTCCATCGTCGGCGAGCGCCTGTATGTCGGCAGCGCCGGGGCGCTGGCCTGGAGCGACGTGCGCGGCGGGCCGTTCCACCCGGTCGCGCTGCCCGGCCTCGGTACGACCGTGGTGCAAGACGTGCAGCGCACGCGCGATGGCACCTTGTGGGCGGTGACGCGCGCCGGCCTGTACCAGCTGGACGACGACCTGCGGGTGCGCCAGAGCTGGCGCCACGACCCGCGCAATCCGGCCGGCATCGGCGACAACACCCTGTTCCAGATGGTCGAGGATGCGCAAGGCATGCTCTGGATCGGCACCGACAATGGCCTCGACCGCTTCGACCGCCGCAGCGGCGTCTTCACCCACTACCGCCACGATCCCCACAATCCCGGCAGCCTGCGCCACAACCGCGTCTACGCCGTCACCGTCAGCCGGCGCGGCCAGCTCTGGGTCGGCACCGCCGGCGGCCTGCACTTGCTCGACCGCGACAGCGCGGGCAGGGCCGCCTTTCGCCTGGTGCGGCTGCGCGACGCGCCCGAGCCGCTGCCGATCGGCGCCGTGCTCGAAGACGGCCAGGGACGCCTGTGGGCCAGCATGACCGACGGCATCGGCCGCTACGACCCGGCCAGCGGCCAGTACAAGCACTACACGGCCAAGGATGGCCTGAACGAAGGTACCTTCTATGTCGGCTCGAGCGCGCGCGGGCCGGACGGCCAGCTGCATTTCGGCGGCGTCAACGGCCTGGTCTCGTTCATGCCCGCTGCGATCCGCGACAACCCCTATCCGCCGGCGGTGCGGATCACCGATTTCCTGGTCTTTAACAAGCCGCAGCGGCTCGCCACGGCGGTCGACCGCACCCGCGAGATCACGCTGACCCAGCGCGAATCGGTGTTCTCGTTCGAGTTCGCCGGCCTGCACTACGCGGCGCCGGGCAGCAACCGCTACGCCTACCAGCTCGAGGGCTTCGACAAGGGCTGGGTCGATACCGATGCCGCCCGCCGCTTCGCCACCTATACCAACCTCGATCCGGGGACATACGTGTTCCGGGTGCGGGCCAGTAACAAGGACGGCGTCTGGAGCGACGTGCCGGCGGCGGTGACGGTGACGATCACGCCGCCCTGGTGGAAGAGCTGGTGGTTCCGCCTGCTGGCGCTGGCCCTCGGCGCCGCGCTGCTGGCGGCCGGCTACCGCATGCGCATCCGCGCGCTGACCCAGCAAAAGAACATGCTCGAGCGCGAGGTGAGCGCGCGCACGGCCGAGCTGATGCTGCAGAAGGACGCGGCCGAACTGCGCAAGCGCGAAGCCGAGGAACAGGAAGTGGCGGCCGACAGCGCGCGCCGCAACATCGCGCTGCTGTCCGACATCGGCCGCCGCCTGACCGCCAACCTCGACACCGAGGCGATCATGGCCACGCTCTACGAACACGTACAGGTGCTGATGGAAGCGCCGGTATTCGCGGTCGCGGTGGCGCGGCCGGATGGCGCGCTGTTCGACTTCGCCTATGCGGTGGTCGATGGGCGCCGCTGCCCCAGTGCGCAGGGCGACCGGCGCATAGGCGAAGTCGAGCAGCGCCAGCTGGCCGCGTGGTGCATCGAGCACGGGCGCGAGGTGTTCATCAACGAGCTGGCCCAGGACGCCGCGCGCTACCTGCCGGGCGTCGACCCGCAGGAAGTAGCGGCGTACGCGCTGCCGTGCGCGCGCGATGCCGGCTCTGCGCATCCGTTACCGCAGTCTTTCCTGTACGTACCGGTCGCGGTCGGTCAGCGCGTGCTGGGCGCGCTCGGGGTGCAGAGCTTCGCGCCGCGCGCCTACCAGCGCGTGCACCTGGACATGCTGCGCACGCTGGCGGCCTACGTCGCCGTCGCGCTCGACAATGCCCAGGCCTACCGCCAGCTGAAGGACGTGCAGGGCCAGCTTGCGGCGCAGGAAAAGCTCGCCTCGCTCGGCTCGCTCGTGGCCGGCGTCGCGCACGAACTGAACACCCCGATCGGCAACAGCCTGCTGATGGCCAGCACCCTGCACGAAAAGACGCTGCACATCATGCAGGCGCTCGACAGCGCGGCGCTGCGGCGCGCGGAGCTGGAAGGCTACATGGAGGCCGCCGGCGAAGCGTCGCAGCTGATCGTGCGCAGCCTGCACCAGGCCGCCGACCTGGTCAACAGCTTCCGCCAGGTCTCGGTCGACCAGGCCAGCGCCCAGCGGCGCCGCTTCGACCTGGCCCAGGCCTGCCAGGAAATCCTCGCCACCCTGATGAACAAGGTGCGCCTGGCCGGCCATACCCTGACGCTGGCGGTGCCGGGCGGGATCATCATGGACAGCTATCCCGGGCCGCTCGGCCAGGTGCTGATCAACTTCGTCAACAACGCGCTGCTGCACGCCTTCGACGGTCCGGGCGGCAGCATGCGCCTGTCGGCCGAACCCATCGACCAGCACTGGGTACGCATCGTGTTCGCCGACGACGGTCGCGGCATCGCGCGCGAGCACCTGCCGCGCGTGTTCGATCCCTTCTTCACCACGCGCATGGGGCAGGGCGGTACCGGCCTCGGACTGAACATCGCCCACACCATCGCCACCTCGCTGATGAAAGGCGCGATCCGGGTCGAGGGTGCGCCCGGCGGCGGGACCGTCTTCATCCTCGAGCTGCCCTTGCGCGTGGCCGAGGCGCGCGCGCCGGCGCCGGCCGCTGCCTGATGTCCGGTTGATGGCAGCGCTGTGATAGCATCGCTGAGTTCGTTGCCTCGCCGGCATCTCCGCACTCGTCCGCATTCGTCCCAATGGCCAAACCGCTCCAGCTCGTCCAAGTACCTATCCCCGCGCCGCTAGAGGACGCCGAGCGGCCGCCGGCCGGCGTCGAGGTGGCGCCGGTCTTCGCGGCGGCGCGCAGCCGCGGGCGCCTGGGCACGGCGGTGTCGGTGTCCTTGCTGGCGCACGCGCTGCTGCTCAGCATCGCGCTGGGCGGCGATACGCTGGGCCTGCCCGGGCTGAACTTGCCATGGCAGGAAAGGCGCCTGGGCGCCGACGACTTACGCGTGGTGCTGGCGCCGGCGCCGGCGCCGGTAACGGTACCTGTACCTGCACCTGCACCGGCGGCCACCGCGCCGCTCCCACGGGGCGTGGCGCCGGCCGCCGTCGGCGAACGCGCCGCTGCGCCCACCGTGACCGCGCTGGCCATGGTGCCGCCCGCCGCTGTCGACGACGTGCCCGCCCTGGTGTCGATCCCCTTACCAGTCATCGCCCTCGATCCTGCGCCTGCTGCCCCTGGGGCGCCTGTGCCGCCGCCGGCAAAGCGGCCCGAAGTGAACCTGCCGGTTGCGCCCGCGGCGCCCCGGGTGCGTGCTGCCGTTGATGACAAGGCGCCGGACCTGCCACTGCAGGCGAGCGATCCGCTCGAGGACGCGCGGCAGGCGCAGGCGCGACGACAGGCCGAGTTGACGGCGCAGGCCGAGCGGCGCGAGCAAGCCGCGCGCGCCGAGGAAGCGGCCAGGAACGAAGCGGCGCGGTTGGCGGCCGCAGCGCAGGAACAGGCCCGGTTGGACGAACTGGCGCGGCAGGAAGCGGCCAGTCAGGAACTGGCACGCGCCGAGGCTGCGCGCCAGGAGCAAGCCCGATTGGACGCGGCGCGCCAGGACGCGATCAGACAGGAAACTGCGCGCCAGGACGCGGCGAGGCAAGAGACAGCAAGGCAGGATACGCTGCGCCAAGCGGCGGCGAAGCAGGAAGCCGCACGACAGGAAGCGGCGCGGCAGGACGCATTGAAGCAGGAGACGGCCCGCCAGGAAGCGATCAGGCAGGAAGCCGCGCGTCAGGACGCAGCGAGGCAAGAAACAGCAAGGCAGGCGGCGCTGCGACAAGAGGCGGCGAAGCAGGAAGCCGCGCGTCAGGAAGCGGCCCGTCAGGAAGTCGCCAGGCAGGAAGCCGCGCGTCAGGAAGCGGCCCGTCAGGAAGTCGCCAGGCAGGAAGCCGCGCGTCAGGAAGCGGCCCGTCAGGAAGTCGCCAGGCAGGACGCCGCGCGACAGGAAGCAGCAAGGCAGGAAACGCTACGACAAGCGGCAGCGAAGCAGGAAGCTGCACGTCAAGAAGCCGCGCGACAGGAAGCGGCACGTCAGGAAGCCGCGCGACAGGAGGCGGCACGACAGGAGGCTGCACGACAGGAAGGGGCACGACAAGAAGCTGCAAGGCAGGAAGCAGCCCGTCAAGAAGCAGCGCGCCAGGACGCCGCGCGGCAGGAAACGGCGCGTCAGGAAGCAGTCCGTCAGGAAGCAGCGCGCCAGGACGCCGCAAAGCAGGCGGCGGCACGCGAAGAGATGGCCAGGCAGGAGGCGGCGCGCCAGGAACAGGTACGCCAGGAACAGGCCCAACGCGAGCGTGCCGCGCAGGAGGCCGAGCGCGAGGAGCGCCTGCGCGCGATCGGCCGGCAACTCAACCAGGAAGCCGTCCAGCGCGACGCCGCGCGCACGCCCACGACCAGCAGCCTGCGCCGCGGCTGGCTGTTCGGCCGTGCCGACGCCAACGCCGACCTGGTCCAGTACGCGCAGGCGATGAGCCGCAAGATCGAGATGAACATGGCTTTCGACACGGTGCGCGAACTGGTGAAGCAGCGGCACACCCAGCCGGTCGTGACGGTCGCGGTGCGCGCCGACGGTTCGGTCGAGAAGGTGACCTTCGTGGTCTCGAGCGGCGTGCCCGCCATCGACGAGGCGATCAGGCAGGTGGTGGCGGGCCAGGCGCCTTATGGGCCGTTCCCGCCGGCGCTGGCGCGCCAGTACGATGTGGTTGAAATCCGTCGCACGTGGATTTTCGATATGACGATCCGGCTGCAATAAGCCGTAGGGTGGGCACTTGTGCCCACGCGGTCGTGCCTCGGCGAACCGCACAGTTTCCGCAGACCGCGATTTGGGACATACGGTGTGGTACGCCACGGTGCCATACCGCGTGGGCACAAGTGCCCACCCTACGAAAACCCGCTCAGCTCACCAGATTCGTCGCCCGTCCCGCTTGCCACGCCTCGATGTTATCGACCAGCATATCGGCCAGCGTCTGCATCGCCCCGCTGCTGGCCCAGGCCACGTGCGGGGTGAGGATGAAATTCGGCAGGCGCAGGCCCAGCAGCGGATTGTCCTGCGAGGGCGGTTCCTTGCTGAGCACGTCGAAGCCGGCGCCGCCGATCGTGCGCCGCATCAGCGCCTCGGCCAGCGCATCCTCGTCGACCAGGCCGCCGCGCGCGGTATTGATCAGGAGCGCGCCCGGCTTCATCAGGCCCAGTTCGCGCGCGCCGATCAGGTGGCGGGTGGCCTCGGCCAGGGGCAGGTGCAGGCTGATCACGTCCGACGTCGCCAGCAATGCGTCCAGTGCGAGTTGCGTCACGCCGGGTTCGTTCACCGGCGAGCGCGAGGTGGTGGCGACCGTCATGCCGAAGGCCTGGCCGATCTGCGCCACGCGCCGGCCCAGCGCGCCGTAGCCGACGATGCCGAGCCGGCTGCCGGCCAGGTCGCCGATCGGGTGGTCGAGCAGGCAGAAACGGTTCGAACGCTCCCAGCGGCCCGCTTCGACGTCGGTCGCGTAGGCGCGCAGGTTGCGACGCAGCGCCAGCATCAGGGTGAAGCAGTGCTCGGGCACCGAGACGCCCGAATAATTGCGGATGTTGGCGACCGCGATGCCGCGCGCGCGGCAGGCGGCGAGGTCGACGTTGTCGGTGCCGGTGGCGGCGACCGCCACCATGCGCAGGTCCGGCAACTGCTCGAGCGCCTCGGCGCGCAGCGGCACCTTGTTGGTGACGGCGATCGTCGCGCCGCGCAGGCGCTCGACCACCTGGTCGGGCGCGGTCGCGGGATGGTCTTGCCAGTCGTGGTCGAAAACGGGACGCCGTACTTTGGCAAGCAGGCTGTCGCGGTCGAGGAAGACGATCTTGTGCATGGCGCGCTCCAGGAAGGGGTGCGCATATTGTAGAGCATGCGCCGGGGCGGGGTGAAAATCGGCTTTGGTGAAACTGATGGAACGAGAGCCGGGACGAAAAAAGACAGGGCGAACCCTGTCCTTTTTGGGCTATGGTGGGGCTCGAGCGGCCTGTAATTATCTGGCTGTATTCGTGGTCGTGGTGGTGGTGTGCGCAGCGTGGCTGTCGGCCTTGTGCTCGGCCTTCGCTTCGGCGGCGTCGGCCTTGGCGTCGGCTTTTTTCTTGGCCGCTTTCTTGGTGGCCTTGGCCTTGTCTTTCGCGGCGTCGGCTTTCGCCTCGGCGACGTCGGCCTTTGCTTCGGCCGATGCCTTTTCTACCTTGGCATCGGCCTTTGCAACTTCTTTCGCTTCCTTGGCTTCCGCCTTGGTGGCCGGGGTGGTCGTCTGGGTAGCGGTGCTCTGGGCGAATGCCGAGGTGGCGAACAGGCCGGCGATCAGGGTAGCGACGATTTTGCTCATGGTGGTCATTCCTTCATTGAGTGGAAATGCTTGGACCCATCGGATTGGGAACCTGCGCTGCGTTCCCGGTGCTGCTGCCTCCGATAACGCGGGCTGACCCGGCAAGGTTGACGCGAATTTACATCCGGTTACAAACCGTGCCCGCGTATGCGCACAGCACGACCGTTAGCTGCCGTACAGTCGTGTCGGCGCCTCCTGCCTACACTGGCATCAACGGAAAACGCAGGAGTTCGCCATGCCCGATGCCCTCAAGCTGTATAAGTCCAAGCGCGATTTTTCGATCACCTCCGAGCCGGCCGAAGGCGGCGAACCCGGGAAAGAGGCGCTTACTTTCGTGATCCAGAAACATTGGGCCAGCCGCCTGCACTACGATTTCCGGCTCGAGCTCGACGGCACCATGAAAAGCTGGGCCGTGCCGAAGGGGCCGAGCTACGACAGCCACGACAAACGCATGGCCGTGCACGTCGAGGATCACCCGATCTCGTATTCGGATTTCGAGGGCACCATTCCCGAAAAACAGTATGGCGCCGGCAAAGTCATCATCTGGGACAAGGGCACCTGGGAACCCGAGAGCGATCCGCACGAAGGCTACCGCAAGGGCAACCTGAAATTCCGCCTGCATGGGCACAAGATGCACGGCAACTGGGTGCTGGTGCGCATGAAGGGACGCGGCGACCACAAGCAGGAACCCTGGCTGCTGATCAAGGAAAAGGACGAGTACGTACGTCCGGCCGACGAATTTTCGGTCGTCGACGAGATGCCCGACAGCGTCAAGGCGCTGCCCATGCCGGGCACGAGGGAAAAGGTGCCGGCCAAGGTGAAGGGCAAGGCCAAGGCGGAAGACGACGCGTCGGCCGCCGCGCCGAAGCGAGGACGCACCACCAAGGCCAAGGCGGAGGAGGCGGCCAAACCCGCCGCCAAATCCGCTGCCAAATCCGCCGCCAGGGCGGAAGGCCGCACCACCAAAGCGAAAGCCGACGCCGCCGCCGCGCAAGCGGCCGACAAGGCGCGCGACGCCAGCCTGCCCGAAGGCGTGGTCGAGGCGCCGCCGCCGAAGGAATTCGCTCCCGAACTGGCGACCCTGGTCGACGGTCCGCCGGCCAATCCGGAAGAGTGGGTGTTCGAGGTCAAGTTCGACGGCTATCGCATGCTCGCGCGCATCGAGGGCGGCGAGGTCAGCCTCATCACCCGCAACAACAACGACTGGACCGACAAACTGCGCCCGCTGCAGCAGGAAATTGAACGCATGGGGCTGCCGGATGGCTGGTACGACGGCGAGATCGTCGTGCACGATGCGGAAGGCAGGCCGAATTTCGGCCTGCTGCAGCTCGCCTTCGACGGCAGCAACCGGGCCCGGATCATGTACTTCATTTTCGACGCGCCCTATCTTGGCGGCTATGATCTGCGCAAGGTGGCGCTGGTCGAGCGCCGCGCACTGCTCGAAGGCGCACTCAACCAGGCGAAGGCGTCGGAGATCGTGCGCTTCTCGGCCGAGTTCGGCACCGATCCGGAAGGGCTGGTGGTGGCCGCCTGCAAGATCGGCCTGGAAGGCGTGATCGGCAAGCGCCGCGATTCGCATTATGTCTCGCGCCGCTCGCCGGACTGGATCAAGCTGAAATGCGGGCTGCGCCAGGAATTCGTGATTGTTGGGTACACCGATCCCAAGGGTTCGCGCAAGGGCGTCGGCGCGCTGCTGCTCGCTACCCACGACAAGGATGGCGTGCTGCGCTACGCGGGCAACGTCGGCAGCGGATTCAATGCCGAGAGCCTGCGCGACATCCGGGCCAAGCTGGCGGCGCTCGACACCGACGCCAGCCCCTTCCCGCCGCGCACGGTGCCCGGACGCAAGCACCACTGGGTGAAACCGGAACTGATCGCCGAGGTCAGCTTTTCGGAATGGACCGAGGCCGGCGCCGTGCGCCATCCGGTATTCCAGGGCCTGCGCAGCGACAAGCCGGCGGCCGGCATCACGCGCGAACTGCCGACACCCGTGAAGGAGATTGAAATGAGCGATGAAGACGCAGGCGCCAGCACCACCGACGCGCCCGGCATGGTCGAGGGCACGCTGCCGGCCACCCTGAAAATCACCAATGGCGACCGCGTCGTCGACCCGAAAAGCGGCGCCACCAAGATGGACGTGGTCCGTTATTACGCCCTGGTCGGCAACCTGATGCTGGAACACCTGAAGGGCCGCCCGGTATCGCTTGTGCGGGCGCCGTCCGGCATCAAGGGCGACCTGGTGTTCCAGAAGCACGCCGACATCAAGAAGCTGCCCGGCATGAAGCAGCTACCCCAGGCGCTCGACCCGGATCATCCGCCCATGCTCACGGTCGACAACATCGCCGGTATCCTGGCGGCGGCGCAGTGGAACGCGCTCGAGTTCCACACGCAAAATGCCTTCGGCAAGTCCTACGACAAGCCCGATCGCATGGTGTTCGACCTCGACCCGGGCGAAGGCGCCGAGTGGCCGGCGATGCAGGAAGCCGGCTTCGTCATGCGCGCCTTCCTCGAGGAACTCGGCTTGCCGGCGTTCCTGAAAACCAGCGGCGGCAAGGGCTTGCACGTGGTGGTGCCGATCAAGGGCGGCAAGGACTGGGATACGGTAAGAGGTTTTTCGCAGGCCATCGTGACCCACCTGGCCAAGACCTTCCCCGACCGCTTTTCGGCCAAGAGCGGCGCCAAGAACCGGGTCGGCAAGATCTTCATCGACTACCTGCGCAACGGCCAGGGCGCCACCACCGTCAGCGCCTGGTCGGTACGCGCCCGGCCGGGCCTGGGCATCTCGGTGCCGCTGTCCTGGGATGAATTGCCGGGCATGAAATCGAGCGACCAGTGGAACGTCAAGAATGCCCACACGCGCCTGGACCAGGGCAACGATCCGTGGGAAGGGTATGACAAGGCGGCCAAGACGCTGACGGCGGCGATGAAGGCCTTGGGGTATAAAGGTTGAATGCAGGCTGACGTGGGGCTGTTGCCTGAGCCGCTAGCGGTAGGCTGAATCCGCATGGGCTCAAGAGCCCATCCTACGAGAGACGGTACGTATCTTGTAGGATCTCGCTGTTGGCGGTGACCGTAGGATGCGCACTCGTGCCCATGCGGATCAGAGATACCACTAGCTGAGCAGGCAACAGCCCCACCTGCCGCCGAACACCTTACGCCACGACGCGTCCCCGCCGCTCCAGCGCCGCGCGCACCCCACGTCCATACGCCGGATCGGCCTTATCGAACTGCGCCAGCTGGCGCGCCAGGATCTCGTCCGTCACTTGCGCCAGCGGCCCGGCCAGGTTGTCGCACAGGATCTGCTTTTCCTCGGCCGACATCAGGCGGAACAGGTTGCCTGGCTGCGTCGTGTCGTCTTCCTGCCCGCGGAAGTCGAAGCGGCCCGCATTGCCCGCCAGTGGCAATTCCTGCTCACCATGCCCCATGCCGGTCGCACCCCGGCCCACCGCATCGATCGTCGCATAGTTCGGCGCATTGCCGCCGTTATGAAACGCCATCGCGCCGTCGCGCTGCTGGTTGTGGAACGGACAGCGCGGGGCGTTTACCGGCAGGTGCTGGTGGTTGGTGCCGACCCGGTACAGCTGGGCGTCATGGTAGGCGAACAGGCGGCCCTGCAGCATCTTGTCCGGCGAATAGCCCATGCCGGGCGGGACGTTGGCTGGCGAGAACGCCGCCTGCTCGACTTCAAGGTGGTAGTTCAGCGGATTGCGGTTCAGTTCCAGCACGCCCACCGGCTGCAGGGGGAAGTCGCGATGCGGCCAGACCTTGGTCAGGTCGAACGAATTCCAGCCGGTGCGTGCTTCCCAGTCGGCCAGCTGCTGCGGCGTCGCCACCTGCACCTTGACGTCCCACTGCGGGAAGTCGCCCTGCGCGATCGCGTTGAACAGGTCGCGCTGGGCGTGGTCCGGATCGGTGCCGGCGATTCCGACTGCCTCGTCATTGCTCAGGTTGCGGATACCCTGGCGCGTCTTGAAATGCCATTTTACGTAGACCCGTTCGCCCGCCTCGTTGACCAGGCTGTAGGTGTGGCTGCCGAAGCCATCCATATGACGATAGCCGTCGGGCGTGCCGCGGCTGGAAAACAGGATCGTCACCTGGTGCAGGCTTTCAGGCGCGCGACTCCAGAAGTCGAACATCATGTTGGCCGACTTGAGGTTGCTGTCGGGCAGGCGCTTCTGGGTGTGGATGAAGTCGGGGAACTTGATCGGGTCCTTGATGAAGAAGACCGGCGTGTTGTTCCCGACCAGGTCCCAGTTGCCCTCTTCGGTGTAGAAGCGCAGGGCGAAGCCGCGCGGGTCGCGTTCGGTATCGGCACTGCCTTTTTCGCCGCCAACGGTCGAGAAGCGCAGGAAGGTATCGGTTTTCTTGCCTACCTCGCCGAACAGCTTCGCAGTGGTGAGATGGCGGATGTCGTGGGTGACCGTGAAGCTGCCGTAGGCGCCCGACCCCTTGGCGTGCACCACGCGCTCGGGAATGCGCTCGCGGTTGAAGTGCTGCAGCTTTTCGATCAGGTGGAAGTCTTGCAGCAGGAGCGGGCCGCGTGGACCGGCGCTGAGCGAATTCTGGTTGTCGGCGACCGGGATGCCGGAAGCGGTGGTCATGCGTTGGTCGGGCGAACTGCGGGTCATGCTTGCTCCTCATTGCAATTGACGAAATTGATGAGGAGATTCTACGTATGGCTGAGTGAAATATAAATTTGATTGATTAGATGAGATCGATAGCATTTTCCTAAAGACCTAGTGGAAATAGGAGCGCCGCGACTTTGTATCGCGGCGCCGGGAACATCAATAGCGGCGCCCGCTCGTGGTGCCGTTGTAGGTTTGCTTGTTCATCTTGGCCTGGATTTTCTTCCAGATGAATCCAGCGATTGCCATCATGATCATCTTACGCATGGAAAACCTCCTTGTTGGTGGACGGCGCTTGCCGTCCGGTTGAATGGGTTGCTGCTCCTGGCCGCCGGATCGGTCACCCCGGCGACTCGTTCTTGAAAATCCCGCGGATGTTCATTGCCATCAGCGCCACCTGCAGCGAAATCAACGCCCAGGCTTCGTCGTGCACGCCCCAGATGATCCACAGGACATTACTGAGGATGAACATCCAGAAGCCGAAGATACGCTTGCCTGCATTTTTCGAACCGATCATGAAGGCGGCATACAGGCTGACCGCCATCGCGGGCCATTGGAGGAAGTCGAGGAATCCATCCATCCTTCAGGCTGCCTTCTTGCGGCGCGCGGGCGCCTTGGTTGCGGTGGTGGCCGTGGCTTTCTTTGCAGCAGGCTTTTTGGCCGCGGTCGTCCGTTTCGGCGCCGCCTTGGCGGCGACCGCCTCGCGGCTGCTCGCCGCGGTCTTGCGTGCACGCGGCGCCGCCGGGTCGTTATCCCCGTCGTCCTCGTCGTCCGCTTCCGGCTTGCGCGCGCGCTTCGGTGGCGGCGGTTCGTCGTCCTCGTCGTCGTCCGCGGCCGCGGTTTTGCCCGGCTTCTTGCCCAGGCTGGCCTGCAGCAGCGCGACCAGGTCGATCACGTTGGTGGCCTTGGCCGGTTTCTCTTCCTTGTCCGGCATGGTGATGGTCTTGGTCTGCTTGGCCTTGATCTTGCGCTCGATCAGGGCCAGCACGTCTTCGCGGTAGGTGTCGTGGTATTGCTCCGGCTCCCATTCCTCGCTCATGCCCTCGACCAAGGCCATCGCCATCTTGAGTTCCTTGTCGGTGACGGCGGCGCCTTTCGCATTCTTGGTCGGGATCTTGAGTTCGCCCGGGTCGCGGATCTCGTCGGCGTAGCGCAGCGTGTTCATGACGATCGTGTTGCCGACGCAGTGCAGCGCGGCCAGGTGCTGCTTAACGCGGATGACGACGGTGGCGATGCCGATCTTGCCGACCTTTTTCAGGGTGTCGCGCAAAAGCGCGTACACCTTGTCGCCGCCCTTGCCGGGCGCCAGGTAGTAGGGCTGGTCGTAGTACAGCAGCGGCACGTCGCCGGCGTCGACAAAGGCGAGGATGTCGATGGTCTGGGTCGCTTCCGGATTGGCGCGGCGCAGGTCTTCGTCGGACAGCACCACGTATTCGCCGTCGCTGTATTCGTAACCCTTGATGATGTCGTCCCAGCCGACTTCCTTCTCGGTGTTCTTGTTGTAGCGCTTGAACCCGATCGGGGAGAAATCGCGGCGGTCCAGCATGTGCAGGTCGAGCCCCTTGTTGCTGGTTGCCGGATACATATCGACCGGGATGTGCACCAGCCCGAAGCTGATCGCACCTTTCCACAAGCTGCGTGCCATACGATTCTCCTTGTGTTGGTCGTCGTTATTCGCCCACGCTGCCCGTCACCGGCAGCACGATGCCCGTGATGTAGCTCGAGCAGGCGTTCGAAGCCAGGAACACATACGCCGGCGACAGCTCTTCCGGCTGGGCGGCGCGCCCGTAGGTGGTGCTCTCGCCGAAGTGGACGATCTTGTCCGGCGACTGGTCGGCCGGGTTCAGCGGCGTCCACACCGGGCCGGGCGCGACGCAGTTGACGCGGATGCCCTTGTCCAGCAGGTTGGCCGCCAGCGACATGGTGAACGCGTGGATCGCGCCTTTCGTGCTCGAATAGTCGAGCAGCAGCTTGGAACCCTTCAGGCCTGTCACGGAACCGGTATTGATGATGGCTGCGCCGCGCTTGAGGTAGGGCAGGGCGGCTTTCGCCATGTGGAAGTAACCGTAGATATTCGTGCGCATCGTTTCGTCGAAGCGCTCTTCGGTGATGTCCAGCAGCGTGTTGGCATGCATCTGGAAGGCGGCGTTGTTCACCAGCACGTCCAGGCGGCCCCACTGACCGACGACGGCGTCGACCGCCTGCTGGCAGAAGTCCATGTCCTTGACGTCGCCGGCGATCGTCACGCAGCGCCGGCCCTCGGCTTCGATGCAGCGCTGGGTTTCGGCGGCGTCTTCGTGTTCGTTCAGGTAGAGGATGGCGACGTCGGCGCCTTCGCGCGCGAACAGCACCGCGACCGCGCGGCCGATGCCGGAGTCGCCACCGGTGACGATCGCGACCTGGCCTTCGAGCTTGCCGCTGCCCTTGTAATGTTCGGCCATGAAACGGGGCCGCACTTCCATCTGCGCTTCGAGGCCGGGTTTGGCCAGGTGCTGTTCGGGCATCGGCGGCACCGGCTGTTGGGCGCCGATCTGCACCGGTTTTTGTCCTTCCTCCTCCTTGCCGCTGGCGTCGATCTGGTCCTGGCGGTTCTGGATTGCCTTCTGGTGGTTCGCTACATCGTCCTGGTTGGCCATTGCGCTTCCTTCCCTCTGCATTGTTCGAGACCGGCCCAGTATCGGCCGCACAATTGGACGCGACGGTGCGCTCCCACACACAGGCGGCCACTTCGCGCGCGGTTTGCCTGTTCGGCGAACCCCGTTTATGTCAAAATCGGCATCGTTGTGTAACAAATATGCACGTCAAGGAGAGCACCATGTCCCAGCAGGTCACGCCGCAAGGCCAACACACCGGGCTGTTCGTCAACCCGGCGGCCGGGCGCCGTGCCGATTTCGAGGCCGCCTGCGGCGCCCAGTTCGCGCAACTGGCGCTGGTCGACAGCGCCGACGCCGCGCTGGCCGAGGTCGACCTCAAGCCAATCGACCTGCTCGTCATCGACCTCGAGCGCTTCGACCCGGAACTCGACCATGCGGGCCTGTCCCGCCTGGTGACGGCGCGCGCCGGGGCGCCCACGTTTGTGCTGTGCCCGTTCGCGAATGCGCGCTGGCTGCCGGCGCTGATGGCTTGCGGTCCGGTCGAGTACGCGATCGCGCCGCTCGGCGAAGAGGCGCTGCGCGCGGCGATCGGCGCGCGTCTCGCCGCCGGGCCGACCGTGCTTGCGGCGCCGACGCCGCGCGAGCAGGAACTCGACGCCCTGCAAGCCTTGCGGGCGCGCGTGCGCCAGGCCCTGGCCGAAGGGGAGGAGCTCGACGCCCTGGCCGAGCGGCTGTGCCAGGCCCTGTGCGGCTGGCCCGGCGTACTCCACGCCGCGCTGTTCTACCTGCAGCCGGGCGGCGACCTGCAGCTGCAGGCGCAGCAGGGCGAGCGCAACCTGAACCTGGCCAAAGTGCTGGGACGCGCCGAGCGCCTGCTGCAGTCGCCGCTGCGGCATGCTTTTCCGGGCCTGGTCGCCGCCGCCGGCAACACGATCGCGCTGCTGGACGACCTCGACAAGCCGGGCGAACCGGCACTGGCCGAAGCACTGCGCGAACACGGCGTCGGGATGGTGCTGGCGCTGCCGATCCCGTCCGACGGCCCCGGCGCGCCGCGCGGTTCGCTGTGCCTGCTGTTTCGCGACGCGCGCGCCTTTTCGCGCGACGAACTCGACGCCCTGGCCGAGCTGTGCGACCTGGCCGCGGTCGGCCTGCGCCTGGCCGATATGAACCGCGAGAGCGAAGCGATGCTGGCGCAGGTGACGCACCTGTCCACGCTCGACGCCCTCACCGGCATCGCCAACCGGCGCCATGGCGAAACCCTGCTGGAACAGGAAATCAAGCGCGCGCGCCGCTACAAGCATCCGCTGGCCCTGATCGCCTTCGACATCGACCGTTTTAAAGGCGTCAACGACCGCTATGGCCATCCGGTGGGCGACATGGTGCTGCGCGCCGTGGCCGAGGCCGCCCAGAAGCTGGTGCGCGCCAGCGACGTGCTGGTACGTTCCGGCGGCGAGGAATTCCAGGTGATCGCACCGCACACCAGCGCCATCGACGGCCTGAAGGTGGCCGAAAAGCTGCGCACGGCGATCGAGGCGACTGCCATGCCGGGCGTCGACCAGGTCACCATCAGCCTGGGCGTGGCGCAGCTCGGGGAGCATGAGAGCGCCGATTCGCTCACGGTGCGCGTGAACGCGGCGCTGGCAAGGGCCAAGCGGGCGGGGCGCAATTGCGTGGAATTGGCAATGGGATAGGTGTGCCGGGGGTGGTGTTGCGGAACGCGTCGGCGATCCTTCGAACACCCCCGGTGGGCATGCCCACCCTGCGTACGCCGCTGCCACGCTTGTGTAGGGCGGGCATGCCCGCCTGTGACTCCTGCATATGACAAACGCTCGCAGCGGCCACGTCGTCGCCGCCCCGCCGCGTGCTACCCTTGCGCCTTTTGAAACGGACGAGCAATGCTGCACTGGTTGAGGCACTACCGGCGCGCCATGCTGCCCGGCGACATCAGCGCCGGCGTGGTGGTGGCGATGATGATGATCCCGCAAGGCATGGCCTACGCCCTGGTGGCCGGACTGCCGCCGGTGGTCGGCATCTATGCCAGCATCGTCCCGCCCGTCCTGTATGCCCTGTTCGGCACCAGCAGTACCCAGTCGGTCGGGCCGATGGCGATCATTTCGCTGATGACCGCCTCGACGCTGGCGCCGCTGGCCGCCGCCGGCAGCGCCCTGTACGCCACCCTGGCCGCGCAACTGGCCCTGCTGTCCGGCCTGGTGCTGCTGGCCTGCGGCCTGCTGCGCATCGGCTTCATGGCCAACTTCTTCTCGCGCCCGGTGATGAGCGGTTTTACCATCGGCTCCTCGGTCGTGATCGCGCTCGGCCAGCTGCCGGCGCTGCTCGGCGCCAGCCGGGCAGGCGCCTGGCTTCCCGACGTCCACCTGCCGAGCGCCATCCTCGGCGGCGGCGCGCTGCTGCTCCTGCTGGCGGCGCGCAGCTGGCTCGCGTCGCTGCTGCGCCACCTGGGGTTTAGTCCGACCGTGGCCGACATCGGCGCCAAGCTCGCGCCGATGGCCGTGGTGCTGGGCGCCACCGCGCTGGTGCCGGCGCTCGGGCTGGAAGCGCTGGGCGTGCGCACCACCGGCAACGTGCCGGCCGGGCTGCCCTTCCTGCACCTGGCGGCCTCGCACGACCATTGGCAGGCGCTGCTGCAGCCGGCGCTCTTGACTGGCTTCATGGTCTTCCTGATCAGCATGTCCGGCGCCCAGACCCTGGCCCTGAAGCGCGCCGAAAAACTGCACAGCAATTACGAACTGATCGGCCTCGGCGCCGCCAACGTCGGCAGCGCGCTGACCGGCGGTTTTCCCGTCACCGGCAGCATCTCGCGCTCGGCGGTGAATTTCGCGGCCGGGGCCAATACCCAGCTCGCCAGCCTGATCACGGCCAGCCTGCTGGCGCTGGCCCTGTGCGTGCCGACCGGCTGGCTGGCGCTGCTGCCGCTGCCGGCGCTGGCCGCCACCATCATCGTCGCCGTGCTCGGCATGTTCGACACCTCGACCCTGCGCACCGCCTGGCGCTACGACCGCGCCGATGCATTGGCCCTGATCGCCACCGCCGCCGGCGTGCTGGCGCTGGGCGTGGAAGCCGGCGTGGTGGTGGGGGTGGCGCTGTCGATGGGCGCGCTGATCTGGCGCGCCAGCCGTCCGCACATCGCGGTGCTGGGACGCATTCCGGGCACCGAGCACTTCCGCAACGTCGACCGCTATACGGCCGACACCGCGCCCGGATTGCTCCTGTTGCGGGTCGATGCCGGCTTGTTTTTCGGGAATGTGGAGGCGGTCAACGAGCGCATCGAAGACGAGATCGCGGCGCGTCCCTGCACGCGCCACCTGGTGCTGGTGCTGTCGGCGGTGAATGCGATCGACACCTCGGCACTGTTCGCCCTCGGCGAACTGAACGCGATGCTGCGCACGCGCGGCATCGGCCTGCACCTGAGCGAGGTAAAGGGGCCGGTGATGGACCGCTTGAAACAGAGCGAACTGCTCGCTGCGCTCAACGGCCGGCTGTTCCTCAGTACGGCAATGGCCTGGGATGCCTTGTCGGCGGAAGAGGCGCACGGTTCGCGCTAAGCTGGCGCTCGCTGCGGATGTCGTTTCCGGTGCACGATGGCACGTTCTGCACCGGCATAGTGCAGGTGTGGCGCCCATCCGGCTTGGAAGGCGGGCACGAATCCTGCACACTCTCGCGTATCGACAGGGAGGAGACGACATGCAGGTAAGAATGCTGGATGCGGCCGGCGCCAGGGCGCACGCGCCGCAACTGCGCGCGCTGTTGCAGGACGCGGTGGCGCATGGCGCCTCGGTCGGCTTCGTCATGCCGCTGGCCCAGGCGGTGGTCGACGCCTACTGGGGCGACGTGACCGAGGCGGTCGCGGGCGGTTCGCGCATCCTGCTGGCTGCCTGGCGCGACCACGTGCTGGTGGGGACGGTGCAGCTCGACCTGTGCATGAAGCCCAACGGCGGCAACCGCGCCGAGGTGCAAAAGCTGCTGGTGCACAGCGGCGCGCGCCGCGGCGGCGCCGCCACCGCGCTGATGGCGGCGGCCGAGATGCAGGCGCTGGCGCTGCGCCGCGGCCTGCTGTTCCTCGATACCGAGGCCGGCTCGGACGCCGAAGCGCTGTATGCCCGGCTCGGCTATACGCGGGTAGGAGAATTGCCCGAATATTGCGCCACCCCGAACGGCGCCTGGCGCGCCACCGCGATCTGGTACAAGACGCTGTTCGTGCGCGAGCGGAAGGAGGCGCGGCAGGTGTGAGCACGGGTTGACGCGTGGAGGGGGAACCCGCCTCTCGTGGCCCGGTTCACCCTACAATCAGCCGTAGGGTGGACGGCTCTGCCGTCCACGCGTTTATTCAGGCATAAACGCGTCGGGACGATCAGCCCTTGCGCCGATCCGGCCCGATATGCGGCGGCGCCAGCTTGATCGGCGCCGCATCCTGCGGGTTGAGCGCCTGGCGCTCCTGGTAGACGGCGGCGATCGCTGCCATGTCGGCATCCTGGTCGCCGCTCAGGTGGATGGAATCGACCAGGCCCAGTTCCTTCTTGCCATAATCGATATAGACCAGCACCAGCGGCACCTTGGCCGCCATCGCCAGGTGGTAGAAGCCGCTCTTCCAGTGCGGACGGTAGCTGCGCGTGCCTTCCGGCGTGATGCCGACCCAGCACCACTCTTCGGCCAGCATGTTGTCTGCCAGCAGGCGCGTCGCGCCCATCGGCGCGCGGCGGTCGACCGGGATCCCGCCCCAGTAGCGCATCAGCGGGCCGAACGGACCGCGGAACAGCGAGTCCTTGGCCAGCCAGCGGAACGGCAGGCCGAGCGCCCACTTGCTTAGCAGCCCGATCGGGAAATCCCAGTTCGAGGTGTGCGGATAGACGACGGCGATGCCGTGCGGGCCGGGCAGGGGCCGATAGCGCAGCTTCCAGCCGAACAGGTTCAGGAGGCGCAGCGCGGTGCGCTGGCGCCAGGTGGGCAGGGCGGCTGGATGCATCAGGGTGTCGCTCATCATTTCTCCGTCGTGCCGCGCTGGAAAGCGGCGATCTTGTCCTGTGTTGTGGCGCGCAAGGCGTTCGCGTGAATGGGAAATTACCTTGCGGAAAACGAGCGGGGGATTTTATAGGGCAAGGCCGAGAGCGACAAGCAAAAAAGCTGGTCCGGTGCGGGGGCGGGCCGTATCATGGCCGCCTCTTTGTCAGTTTGATCATCATGGACATTACGATTTACCACAATCCGCAGTGCAGCAATTCGCGCGGCGCACTGGCCGCGATCCGTGCCGCCGGCTTCGAGCCGCACGTCGTCGACTACCTGGCGACGCCGCCCGCGCGCGATGAACTGGTACGCATGCTGGCCGCCGCCGGCTTGTCCGCCCGCGCGGCGATGCGCACCAAGGAAAGCCTGTACACGGAACTCGGGCTCGATGCCGAGGGCACGAGCGAAGACGCCCTGGTCGATGCGATGCTGGCGCACCCACGGTTGATGAACCGGCCCTTCGTGGTGACGCCGAAGGGCGTGCGCCTGTGCCGGCCGCCGGAGAAGGTGCGGGAAATCCTGTAACGGACGTCAGTGCGGGACACTGCGGCGCAGGTTTGCGAGGCAGGTTTGTGGAGCAGGTTTTTGAAGCAGGTGTGTGAAAGCGTCAGCGCACCGCGTCGGGATCCTCGTTGCGCGACAGTTCGGAGTCGGGCAGCTGCTCGTGCTGGAAGGCGCCGATATCGAAGCCGGTGGAGACGCTGCGCTGCTTGCCTTCGAAATCGGGTTCCGGGGCCTCGATGACGGCGCCGCGCGCGATCGCCGGCGACCGGCTGCTGAGGCGGAAATCGGGCGTACCGGTGCGGCTGTACTCGATGAAGGCCGGTTCGGCCGCGACGGTGCCCACGTGCTCGCGTCCCGGCGCCAGGCGCCAGTCGGCGGCGCTGTTCTGGAACACCAGGTTGTGCACGTAGCGGTTGTTCTTGCCGGTGGCGCCCTGTTCGAGGATGCCGTGCTTGTTGTCGAAGACGATGTTGTTGGCCACGACCGTATTGTCGTTCGGCCCCTTCGAATAGTAGAAATCGCCGCCGCCGACGACGATGCCGGAACCGGAGGTGGAGATCGTGTTGCCGGTGATGTCGACCCGCTGGGCGTCGTGCCACAAGTGGATGCCGGCGCCGGAAATCCGGTAGATCACGTTGCTGCGCACGCGCGCCTGGGTACTGACGTAGATGCCGTGGTGGAAGCGGCACTCGGGCGGGCCGATGTCGTGCACGTTGTTGCCGATGACTTCGCCGTGCTTGCCCTTGTAATAACTGTCCACGCCGATGCCGGCGCCGCCGGCCGCCTCGCAAGGCACGTCGAGGCCGATGTGGTGCACGTGGTTGTGGCGGATACCGTTGTACGAACCGCCGTTGTAGATGCCGCTGAGCCACTTGGTGCCGCTCTGGTACTGGAAGCCGTCGACGTCGAAGCCGACGATGTCGACGTAGTTGCCGCGGTTGTCCCAGGCGCTGCTGGTGCGCGAGTCGAGCGGCGGGACGATTTTCGCGCCCCAGCGTTCGGACGACACGAAGATGATGCGCGCCTCGGCGGTGCCGCTGACGCTGGTGCGAAAGCCGCCCGTGTACTGGCCCGGCGCCACGTACACGGTGGTACCGGCGGTCACGACCTGGGCCGCGCGCGCGATCGTGCGGAAGGGCTCGGACTGGGTGCCCGGATTGGCGTCCGAGCCGTTGGGCGCGACGAACAGGTTGGTGCGCACGACTTCGGGGACGACCAGCTGTTCGGACGAACCTTCGCTCAGGCGGCAGCCGTCGAGCCCGAGCAGGATGGCGCAGAACAATACCGCGAGGGAGGGATTGGCGGGACGATTGGCTGGACCGGGCATGGCAAAACCTCGTGGACGGCGGACACCAATGCAGTGTCCCCCGGCGCGAACGCCCCCCGGCGCGGTTTGCTCAAGTTTGCCTTTGAGCAGGCGCAAGGTGTCTCAAGCTAACCCATGCATAGCGTACCGCCCGGGTGGGTTCAGGCGCTTTTCACCACCTGCGGCATGTAGGCGTCCAGGAATTCGGGCGGCATGCGGCGCGGCCGGCCGCCGCCGATGTCGATGCAGACCAGTTCCCAGCGCCCGCGCAGCACGGTCGCGCCATCGCCCTCGCGCACCAGCTGGAAGCGCCGTTCCATCGACAGCTTGCCGTCGCCGCCGACCAGCCAGGTAGCCAGCGTCAGCGCCTCGCCCAGCAGCGTCGGCAGGATGTAATCGTATTCGGCGCGCCGGATCGCCATCGCCCGGTCGAGGCGCCGGTAATCGTCGATGCCCAGGCCCAGCGCCTCGGAGTGCGCCCAGCCGGCCTGCTCGCACCAGCGCACGTAGACCGCATTATTGGTGTGGTTCAGGCCATCGATGTCCGCGGCGCCGGGCGCCAGGGACAGCAGGAAGGGTTGCGGATAATCCCAGGTCAAAGTCATTCCTCGGTCGAAGCGGCTTTGTGGCGCCGCCAAAGCGCCCATTCTAGCCGCTCGGCCGTCGCGCTGCCGACCAGCCCTGGGTGACCCGGAGTGTGCTGCTCCGACCTGATCCAGGTCAGCCGTGCGCGCCGAACCGCGCCCCTGGAACACGACTCCAACCGACAGACAGCAAGTGGAGGACTCAGTGTTCACGATCGTCCTGCTTTTGTACCTGCAGCAGCATCTCGAGGTGACGCTCGAGGGCAGCAGCCTGCGCGGCGCCTACCTCACGCGCGCCGAATGCGAGGCGGCCGCCACCCGCCTGCGCGGACCGCTGCCGACGCCGCGCACCTATGCCGCCGCCTGGCACGACGCGGTGTGTCTGCCGATCGATCGGGAAGTGAAAGTGAACGACGTGTCGCCGCAGGGCCTGGGCCAGCTGTTCGAACGCGCGCCGCCGCCAGGCGAGTGCTTTGCCGACGGTTCCTGGCGCCGCCTGGCCGAGCTGTGCGTGCCGGGCACGGGCGGTAAACCTGTAACGAAAGGAGGTTGAGTGCCTGACGAAAAATCAGTGGCGGGACCAACTGACGCTCGTGGGGCAGGTCGTGTTGCCGCCGCCGTGGAGGTCGGCATTGCCGAATTGCGTGGTCAGGCCGCCGACGCTGCCGCTGCGGTAGCACCTGGTCTTGCCGGCCACCGTCTTGCGGTAAATGATCACGCCGTCCGGCTCGGTGTAGCTCTCGAGGGTGACGCCGGGCGGAGCGCCCTTGCGCGCGGCGGCAAAGGCTTCGGCAAAGCGTTCCCATTTGCGCTCGGGTTCGGCCGTGATCGGGCTGGATCCGTTGCGCAATTCACGGTCGACCTTGCCTGCCATCGCCTTCGACGTGGCGAGCAGCTCGCCGGGCAGCGCCGCTGCGGAGGGCGAATCGGGGGCCGGGTCGGCTTGCGGCGCGTCCGCCGGTGCGGGGGCAGGGGAGGATGGAACGACAGGCGCAGGCGAGACGAGCACAGGAACCGACATCGCTGCCGGGCTGCGCGTGCGCGGTTTGGGAATCTGAGGCGGTTCGGCTGGCGCCGGCCGGGGCCGGGCCAGCGGCTGCACCAGCACCAGGGTCGAGGTACGCTCGGCCGGCGTTGGCTGGAGCGCCGGGCCTTGCACGCCGGTGAGCCAGGCCAGCACCAGCAGCAGGTGCAGCCCGACCGTCAGGACCAGCGGCGTCCACGAGCGGGACGCCGCATAGCCTGGCACGATGGCGTACGCCAACGTTTACTTCGGCGCCGTCATGGCCTGCTTGATCGTCACGCAGCGCTGGTCTTCCTGCTGGACGTCGAGCAGCGAGCGGCGGGTGCCGGCCGACAGGTCCTTCATGCTGTCCGCGGCCTGGGTCAGGCGCTTGACGCTGGCCGGCGTGCAGCTGGCAGGAATCAAGGTGTTGGCATAGCTGCGCATGTAGACCGGGCCGGCCGCCTTGTCGATCGCCGGCAGCTTGGCCAGGCGCGCGGCCGCCGTCTGTTCGGCCAGCGCGTTCTGCTCGGCCGGATACAGGCTGCCCATCGCCGTGCGGATCTTCGAGAACGGCAGCTCGGTCTTCAGGTTTTCGACCGTTGCCAGCCATTCGGCCTTGACCTGCGGATCAGGACGCACCACGGTGGCGGCGAGCGCCGCGGCTTGGCCGCTGTCCGACTTGTCGCGCTGCGCTTCCTGCTCGACCAGCGCGGCGGCGCCGGCGTGGTCGTAGCGGTTCAGGCGGGCGACGATGGTCCAGCGCAGGTCCTGGTTGAGGTCCAGGCCCTCCACCTTGACCGTGCCGCCCAGCATGCCCGCCAGGCGCTCGAGCGCCGCCGGCGTGCTGGCCAGCCCGATGTAGGTCGTGAACCAGCGACGCTGGAAGTTGTCGTTGCCTTTGTTCGCAAGCACGCCGTTCCATGCCATGGTTTCCAGGTCGGCACGGGTCTGCTGCGCCCAGCCAGAATGCAGGCCCATCGCATCGAGATAGTACTTGGCCATGCCGACCTTGCCGAGCACGTCGCCGAGCAGGGTGTAATCCTTTTCCAGCGGCGCATTCGCCAGCGCGGTCTTGATGAATTCGTTCAGCGGCAGCTTGCCGTCACGCACGCCATCCCACAGGCTCTGCCACAGCATCGTGCGCAGCAGCGGGTCTTCGACGCCCGCCAGGCTGGCGCGCGCGGTCTCGAACGAGCGCTTGTCGAGCTGCACCTTCACGAAGCCCCAGTCCTGGTAGTTCGGGTACACCATGTCCGGGCAGGCGCTGCCGACCAGGGCCGGCACGCGGGTATTGGCGCCGGCATAGGTTACCGGCACGTTCTGCAGTTGCGTGAACTTGCCGCCCTCGACCTTGAAGGTGGCAACCTGCACGCGCTGTTCGCGCAGCGTCGGCAAGGCCTTGCTCGGCGCCGTCTGCTGCAAGGCAAACGACTTGATCTTGCCGCTGCTGCAGGTAAAGTTGGCCGCGATCGTGTTCACGCCTGGCTCGTACAGCCACTGCTTGGTCCAGCCCGACAGGTCGCGCCCGGCCGCTTCGCCCAGGCTGCCGATGAAATCGTCGAGCCTGGCGTTCTGGTAGGAGTATTTGGTCAGGTAATTGTGCACGCCCTTGCGGAAGACTTCCGCGCCCAGCAGGTGGCGCAGCTGGATCAGGGTCGAGGCGCCTTTCGAATAGGTGATCGCATCGATGTTGTCGAAGGCGTTCGCGGTCGACGGCACCGGCACCTCGATCGGGTGCGTATTCGACTTCTGGTCCTGCACGTAGGCCGCCTGCTTGCCGGTCGAATAGAAATGCTGCCAGGCGTCCTTGAACTCGGTCGCTTCGGCCGTGGCCAGCGTGCCCATGAAGGAAGCGAAGCTTTCGTTCAGCCACAGGCCGTTCCACCACTGCATGGTGACCAGGTCGCCGAACCACTGGTGCGCCATCTCGTGCATGATGACGGACGCCAGCGACTGGCGCTGGGCGTCGGTCATCTTCGCCTTGTGCAGGAAGCCGCCTTCGGCAAAGGTGATCGCGCCGGCGTTTTCCATCGCGCCGTACAGGAAGTCGGGGACCAGCAGCTGGTCATACTTCTCGAACTGGTAAGGGATGCCGAAGTAATTGTCGAAAAAGGCCAGGCCGTCTTTGGTGTAGCGGAACCAGTCTTCCGGCGTCACCTGGGCGGCGACCGACTGGCGCGCAAACAGGCGCATCGGGTACTTGCCGCTCTTGTCTTCCCACACTTTGTAGGGGCCGGCGTGCAGCGAGAAATTGTACGGGCTCAGCTTTTTCGATTTCGGGAAGATCCAGCGTTTAGCCGT
This sequence comes from Massilia sp. CFBP 13721, assembly GCF_014842025.1. Lineage (GTDB taxonomy): Bacteria > Pseudomonadota > Gammaproteobacteria > Burkholderiales > Burkholderiaceae_D > Telluria. Next base: position 180,542 of record NZ_JACYUY010000008.1, on the reverse strand, counting down.
TCCAGCCTCTTCAATGCGCGTCTCGCGCGTGGTCGACACCACATGCCAGTCGGCCGGCGCAGTGGCCGTGACCTGGTAGGTCGCCTTCAGGTCGGGCTGGTCGAAGACGGCGAACATCTGGTGCGCAGCGGCCGGTTCGAAGTGGGAGTAGGTGTAGACCCGGCCATCGACCGGATCGACCATGCGGTGCAAGCCTTCGCCGTTCGTGCTGTGCAGGCGCTCGTAGGCGATCACGACAGTGTTGCGGCCCTTGGCCAGGTCGGCGGCGGCAATCGTCACGAACCAGTTGTTGTACTTGGTCTCGACCTTCTTGCCGTTGACGCTGACCGATTTCACGGTCGCCTTGTCGAGGTCGATCGTCAACGGCTGGGCGTTGTCGGTCAGATCAAACGTGGCGGTGGTGACGCCGCTGAAGGTCGGCTGGCCGGTCAGCGTGAATTCGAGCGCATAGTCGACGTTCGACACGCGCGCCGAACGGGCAGCGGCGTCTTCTTGCGACAGGAAGGCATTTTCGGCGCGTGGGGTCGAGGCAGAGGCTTTGGCGGCGGGTGCGGCGTGGACGGCGGAGAAGGCAAGTGCGGAGGCGATGGCGAAGGCCATGACGCGGGGAACAAAAATCTTCAAGACGGATTCCTGGTGAGCAGGCGCCGGCCACCGGCGCGCTATGCGAATCGCGCAAGAATATCATGAGTGCAACAGGATTTGCAGGGGAAAAAAGGTGTTTTACGGGGCGTACATACCTCATACATACATGTAAACACAGTGCGCAGGCGAGCCCGCGCACCGGTTCTCATACGGTCCTTATGAGGCCTGCTTCAGCGACGCGTAATCCGTATAACCTTCGGCGCCGCTACCGTAGATCACTTCCGGACGCAGCGGGTTCAGCGGCGCACCGCTTTGCAAACGCTGCGGCAAGTCCGGGTTGGCGATGAACCACAGGCCAAAGGCGATGGCGTCGGCGTCGCCCGCGCTCAAAAGGCGTTCGGCGGTTTCGACCGTCATCTTTTCGTTGGCGATGAAGGGGCCGCCGAACTCCTTCTTCAGCAGCGGTCCCAGGCTGTCCTCGCCGACCGCTTCGCGCGCGAAGATAAAGGCGATGCCGCGCTTGCCGAGTTCGCGCGCGACGTAGCCAAAGGTCTCGACCGGGGTCGAATCGCCCATGTCGTGGGCATCGCGCCGTGGCGCCAGGTGCATGCCGACGCGGTCGGCGCCCCAGACGTCGATGCAGGCGTCGGTCACTTCCAGCAGCAGGCGCGCACGGTTCTCGATCGAGCCGCCGTATTCGTCGCTGCGCAGGTTGGTGCTGTCTTGCAGGAACTGGTCGAGCAGGTAGCCGTTGGCGCCATGGATCTCGACGCCATCGAAGCCGGCCTTTTTCGCATTTTCCGCGCCCTGGCGGTAGGCGGCGACGATGCCGGCGATCTCCTGCGTTTCCAGCGCGCGCGGCGTGGCGTAGTCGCGCTTCGGACGCACCAGGCTCACGGTGCCGGCCGGCTTGACCGCGCTCGGCGCGACCGGCGCCGCGCCGTCGAGGAAGACCGGATCGGAAATGCGGCCCACGTGCCAGAGTTGCATGACGATGCGTCCGCCGGCGGCGTGCACGCCCTCGGTCACTTGCTTCCAGCCCGCGACTTGCGCCTCGGACCAGATGCCCGGCGTGTCGGCATAGCCCACACCCATCGGCGTGACCGAGGTCGCCTCCGACAGGATCAAGCCGGCGCTGGCGCGCTGGACGTAGTAGTCGACCATCAGCGCGTTGGGGACGCGGTCCGGGCCGATAGCGCGGGCGCGCGTCAGCGGCGCCATGATGATGCGGTTCGGCAGCGCGAGCGCGCCGATGGTGATCGGGTCAAACAGTGTCGTCATGTGCAATCCTCGGTGTGTCGGTCCGGGCATCTTACGGGACGCCACGAATTCCTGCCGGGCACGGCCGGATTTCGCCGGCCGCCGGGCCTTGGCGTAGACGAATGTTATACTTGCGCCCGTTTTTATGAACGGGCACGCCCCGCGAAAGGTCGATGATGAGCTGGTTTTACCTGGTGCTGGCGGGGCTGCTGGAAGTGGCGTGGGCCGCCGGTCTGAAATACACGGAAGGGTTCACCAAACCGATCCCGACCGCCTTCACGCTGCTGGCGATGCTGCTCAGCGTCGGCATGCTGGGCCTGGCGCTGCGTAACCTGCCGCTGGGCACCGCCTACGCGGTCTGGACCGGTATCGGCACCATCGGCACGGCCATCTTCGGCATGATGATGCTGGGCGAACCGGCCGGCGCGCTGCGCATCGGCTCGATCGGCCTGATCGCGCTTGGGATCGCCGGCTTGAAACTGTTGACGCCGGCCTGAGCCGAAACGAAAAAGGCAGGCCTGCGGCCTCGATGCCGTTCAGTTAAGCGATCGGCCACGTCTTTTAGCTAACACTAACCCCGGTCGCGCACTTCGAGTCGCGCGATAGGTAGGGTGGACCGGGCGGCGAACCGCTCCTGAGTCCACGGCCCTTTTTATGCATATCGAGATGCCGAGATGCGCCACATGCCTGGGAGTGCGCACGCCCAGGCCTCCCCAAGCGTCAAGGTATGCAAGGGCACGTACCGCGTGGACTCGGGAGTCCACCCTACAATTATCGAAACTCACTTAATGTGGCCAGCTCAGCGCCAGATAAAACGGTTCGCGTAGGTTAACTGAACGGCATTAGGCCCATGGCCTGCCTCTTCACACATGCCAGCCGCTTCAGAAGCGGTAGCTGATCCCCACGCGCAGCACCGGGTACAGCTTGAAATCCTTCACTTCCTTGGCCAGGCGCGCGTTCTCGCCGGCCGCGTCGTCGGCGAGCCGCGAGCAGACCAGCGCCGGCGCCGTGCAGCCGCGCAAGGCCAGGCTCGTCTTTGGTGCGCCCTGGAAGGCCACGCCCAGGTCCATGCCGAAGCTCCAGCCCGCCGATTTGACGGCATTGCCCCAGCCAATGCCCAGGTAGGGCGCATTCTTGCGGAATTCGACCTTGCCGATCAGGTTGCCGGCGACGGCGGCGTCGTAGCTGCGCCCGTTGATGGTGTAGTTGCCGTTGGCGTCCGGACGCGACCTGGCGTCGATGCTGTTGCCGTTATGGACCAGGCCGGCGCTGAAACGGAAGCCGCCGTCGAAGGGGTGGTAGTCGAGCAGGGCGTCGACGGTGGCCAGTTTCAGCTTGAAATCGTAGTTCACGTCCGAGGTGTGGCCGTCGTAGGAATAGGTCGCGTAGTTCAGGCCGACACGGGCGTTCAGTTTCGGCGCGACAGGCGCGCTGAGGTGCAGGCCGAGGCCGGTTGTGCCGAGGTCGACGGTCGTGGCGATGTCGGCGGCCTGGGCCACGGTTGCCGTCGCCAGCGAGAGCAGGGCGATCGAAAAAATCTTGGGGAATTTCATGTGATGTCCAATATCCCAGCAAGCGCTGGTGCGGGCGATGGATTGCCGTGTGGCAATGAGAGGACCCGATGATATGGACGATGTTTAGCGTGGGCAAGCAATTTGCCGCACCGAAACATGTTCCGTTGTGACGTGGCGACAGCTCTTATTTAACAATCAAGCCGAGCGTTGTACAGGGAATATTGCAATGGAAAACGGCGCCTGAATGCGCCGTTTTCGTATTCGAAAGATGAATTGTCAACATGCCGGCACGCTTGCCGGCGTGGCCGCTCAGCGGTAGAACGCCTCGACCTTGCCCTTCAGCTTGATCAGCATCGGCTTGCCCTTGCGGTCGAGCGTCTTGCCGGCGGCGACCTTGATCCAGCCTTCGCTCAGGCAATACTCTTCGACGTCGAAACGGTCCTTGTCGTTGAAGCGGATGCCGACGTCATGCTGGAACACGTCGCGGTTGTGGAAAGGGCTGCTCGGATCGATCGAGAGCCGGTCGGGGAGAGGGGGGAGGGTTGCGGTATCGGTCATGGTGTCGAATTATCCACTAGAACGCAGTCGGGGACAACGGCGCACGCTTGTACGCCTTATGGGTTTCAGCCGCGCCCGAACTCCGGATTCGCCCGCGTCAGGTAATACCACTCCGAATTCGCCCCCGCCTTGGCATCCGGGAACAGGATACGGCCGCTGAACTCGGCCAGCACCGGTGTGCCGTCGGCGCGCGTGCCGATCTGTTCGCCTTCCGTCACCGGATCGAAGCTGGCCCAGCTTCGCACAAAACTGTCGCCGGCGTCGAGCTTGTCGTACACCGCGACCATGTGCAGCGCTTCCATTTCGTCGAAGGGCACCGGTTCCGGCTGCGGCGCTTCGATCAACGCCAGGTGCGCCAGCGTGTTGATGATGGCGCGGTAGGCCACTTCCGGCGCCTGCGGGTCGACGTGCTGGCCGCATTCGAGGGTGAGCGCATAGCCGCCGGTGCTGCGCATGTATTCGGTGGTGCCGACGCCGTAGCGCAGCACCGTTTCCAGCTCGGCCGCGTTGCCACGCGAGCGACGCTGCACGCCGCCGCCGTAGGCCGCCATCCAGCCGGTCACGAAACGGCGCACGCCGAGGCGGCGCGCCAATGCCCGTTCCTTGTCCGCATGGACGAAGGGCTCGAGCGGACCGTCATTGTTGACCGGGCCGACCATCACGAACGGTTCGCCGTGCGCGGCGTTGAAGGAATGCAGGTCGAGCAGCACGTCGTGTTGCGCCAGCAGCGGGCACAGCCAGTTGGCGATGCGGTCTTCGAAATCCTGCGGGTCGTCTTTCGGGAACAGGTTGCGGTTCAGGTTGCGGTCGCCGTTGCGCTGGTTTTTAAAATAAGCGAGCGGATTGACGATCGGTACGAAGGTGACGCTGCCGGCGGCGATGCGCAGCGCGCCGCTGTCGAGCTCGGCCATGACGCGGCGGATCGCTTCGGTACCGCAGATTTCGTTGCCATGGGTCGCACCCATGATGATCACGCTCGGACCATCGTCCAGGCCGGTATAGTTGACAAACTTGAACTGCAGATTCGGGGCGGAAGCCATGCGTGGTGATCCAGGGAATTTTCGGTGCCGTCATTTTATCGGGAATCACTGGCACATGCGAAAAGGGCATGGCATGATCCGCCACTCTTCCTTTCGAACGATCCGATGCAAGATCCCCGCAGCGCCCGCCTGAACGGCCTCGATACCCTGCGCGCGCTGGCCGTCACGCTGGTCGTGCTGCACCATTACACGCTGTTCGTCTCGAACGACGACGCTACCTTCGGCTGGGTCGGGCGCATCGGCTGGGCCGGCGTCGACCTGTTCTTCGCGCTGTCGGGCTACCTGATCGGCAACCAGATTTTCAAGGCGATGGCGACCGACGCCGGCCTGTCCTTGCGGGCCTTTTACGCGCGCCGTCTGCTGCGCACGCTGCCGAATTACCTGGTGGTGCTGGCGCTGTATGTCCTGTGGCCGGCCTGGGGCGAGAACGCGCCGCTGGCGCCGCTGTTGCGCTACCTGAGCTTTACCCAGAACCTCGGCTTGAAACCCGGCACCGCGTTCTCGCACAGCTGGTCGCTCGCGATCGAAGAGCAGTTCTACCTGCTGTTGCCGGCGCTGGCCCTGCTCGGGGCCGCGCTGCGCGGTCGCATCGTGTTCGCCTGGGTCTTCATCGCCTGCGTCGTCGTGGGCGGCATGCTGCTGCGTGCGCAGCTGTGGGCGGCGCAGGTCGATGGCCAGACCTATGGGACTTACTTCTATTACAAGCTCATCTATTACGCCAGCTTATGCCGGCTCGACGAACTGGTGGCCGGCGTCGCCCTGGCGCTGCTGAAGAACCGCCATCCGGATGTGTGGACGCGCGCCACGCGCCACGGCAACGGCCTGCTGGCGGCGGGCTTGCTCGTGACCGGCCTGGCCTTCTGGCTGTTCCTGGATGACCGTTACGGTTTCGCGCCGACCGTGTTCGGCTTTTCGCTGCTCGGGTTGGCGTTCGGCCTGCTGATCCTGGCGGCACTGTCGGAGCGCTCGCTCTTGCGCGACTTGCGCATCCCCGGCGCCGGGCGCCTGGCCGTCTGGTCCTACGCCATCTACCTGACCCACCGCGGCGCCTGCGCGGTCGCCTATAAACCCTTGCAGGCGCTTGGCTACGGACCGCAGACGATGGTGGCGATCGGATTGCTGCTGGCGCTGTCGGTGCTGTCGGGCTGGATCCTCTACCGGCTGGTGGAAACGCCGTTCATGGCGCTGCGCGAACGCTATGTGCCGAGCAATCTCGTGCAGGCTATGACGCTTCGATGACGTCAAAGGCGGCCGGCATCGCGCCCAGGAAAGCCAGCGTCGCGTGCACCCGTTCGCGCGGCTCTTGCCCGGCACTCGCTTCGATCGCCGTACGCAGGCCCGGCCGCGCTTCCATCGTGTACGGGCTGCGGTAGGCCTCGATCAGCAGCAGCACCAGGTCGGACGGCGCGCCGCAGGAGCGGCGCAGGCGCGTGTCGATCACGCCGAGCAGGGTGCGCTGCATGGCCGGGGTCGGGTTGGCGATGTGGGCGAAGATGGAGGGCGTGTTGGCGATCGAATCGCATAGCGACCGCTCGATGGCCTCGGGTTTCAAATCGGAGGCGATGTCGAAATAGGCCCGGTCCCAGTGCGTGCGCGCATGGAGGTGGTTGCGCGGGAAGCGGTCGAGCGTCTCGAAGCCGAGCGCATGGCTGGCGCGCGAGAGCAGGTCGAGGACGACGGGCATCAGGGGCATGGCAGGTGGATAAAAATGCGGATGCCGGCAGTGTAACGCAAGCGCGCCCGGGCAGTCCGGGCGCGCATAAAACTGCTATTCAGGCGGCAAAGCGTCCGCTTCTGAAATCCTCGACCGCCTGCTGCAACTCGGCCTGGGTATTCATCACGAACGGACCGTACTGCGCAATCGGTTCCCTCAAAGGACGGCCCGCGATCAGCAGCAGGCGCGTCGGCGTGGAGGCCTTGATGACGACCCCATCCGCGCCTTCGGCATTGTCGAGGATCGCCATGCGCGCCTGCGCCACGCCTTTGCCGCCGACGACTGCCTCGCCGCGAAACACGTACAAGAAGGCGTTGTGTCCCGCCGCCAGCGGCTGCTCGAAAGACGCTCCCGCCGGCAGTTCGATGTCGAGATACAGCGGTTCGGTGCCCGCGCGCTGCACCGCGCCGTCGACGCCGTGCGTGCTCCCGGCGATCACCTGCACGGTGACGCCGGAATCGAGCGTGAAGCGCGGCACCTCGGCATTCGGAATGTCGCGGTACCACGGGTCGCGCATCTTCTCGCTCGCCGGCAGGTTCAGCCACAACTGGAAACCTTCCATCAAGCCTTCGTTCTGCTCGGGCATCTCCGAGTGCATCACGCCACGGCCGGCCGTCATCCACTGCACGCCGCCGTCCGTGATCAGGCCTTCGTTGCCGGCGCTGTCGCGGTGGCGCATGCGCCCGGCGAGCATGTAGGTGACGGTCTCGAAACCGCGGTGCGGATGCTCGGGAAAGCCGGCGATGTAGTCGCCCGCCTTCTCGCTGCCGAAGGCGTCGAGCATCAGGAAGGGATCGAGGCGGCGCTGCAAGGTTTGCGTGAGGACGCGGTTGATCCTGACGCCGGCGCCGTCCATCACGAACTGGCCTGCGATGACGCGTTCAACGCCGCGCGGCCGCGCCACGCGTTTAGTCATCACTGCATTCATCATGTTCTCCTAGTTTGCGCCGCTTGAACAACTCAGGCCAGCGCTGCGATCGTGGCATCCGCTTCCGCACGGCCCTTGGCCGACGCTTCCGGACCCATCGACTGTGCCGGCGAATGGATGAAGACGTGGTCGGTCATGCCCAGGAAGTTCAGCAGCATGCGCACGAACGGTACTTGCGGGTCGGCCTCCGCCGGATAGATGCCGCCGCGCGCGGTGGCCACGTACACCTTCTTGCCCTTCAGGAGGCCTTCCGGACCGTTCTCGGTGTAGCGGAAGGTCACGCCGGCACGGGCGATCGCGTCGAACCAGCTTTTCAGCTGCACCGGAATACCGAAGTTGTACATCGGCGCGCCGATCACGACCACGTCGGCCGCCTGCACCTGGGCGATCAGGGCGTCGTCGAGCGCCACGCGGGCAGCCTGGTCGGCGCTGCGCGATTCAGCCGGGGTGAACAGGGCGCCCAGCGCCGCTTCGTCCAGCTGCGGATGCGGATCGCGCGCCAGGTCGCGGCTGACGACGGTCGCGTCCGGGGTGGCGGCGAGCAGGCGGGCGACGATGCTGTTGGTGACGCGGCTCGATTCGGAGTCGGCGCCACGCAGGCTGGAGGTGATCTGCAGGATGTTCATGTCGTTCCTTGTGGTGAGGGTTCGGTGATTCGATGGAGCTACTTTAGCAGTTCCAAAATCAATCCAGAAGACGCTAGAATGGATAACATTATTCAGCCAGTGGAACAATGCCATGGAAGTCGAACCGAACGACCTGCTGCTGTTCGCACGCATCGTCGAAGCCGGCAGCTTCAGCGCGGCGGCGCTGCGCGTCAACCTGCCGAAGTCGACGGTCTCGCGCCGCATCGCGCTGCTGGAGGCGCGCCTGGGCGAACGGCTCCTGCAGCGCACCACGCGCAAACTGATGGTGACCGAATTCGGCGCCAGCCTGCTCGAACACGCGCGCAAGGTGGCGGAAGAAGCGGAAGCGGCCGGCGCCCTCGCCCAGCACCGCCAGGCCGCGCCCAGCGGGCGCCTGCGCATCTCGCTGCCGGCCGATTTCGCCAACCTCGGCATGAGCGCCATGATCGGGCGCTTCCTGGCGCGCTATCCGGCGGTGAGCGTGGAGCTCGATTTGTCGCCGCGCCGGGTCGACCTGGTGGCGGAAAATTTCGACATCGCGATCCGCATGGGCGACCTGCCCGACGACGCCACGCTGGCCGCGCGCCGTGTCACGCTGCAGCGCTTCGGCCTGTATGCCGCGCCGTCGTACACAGCCGTGCGCGGCCTGCCCGAGCATCCGGACGACCTGCTCGGCCACGACTTGCTGTGCCTCTTGAGCCGGGCCGGCGGCGCGCTGTCGTGGACGCTCACGCGCGGCAAGCTGCGCTGGCAGCGCGAACTGCCGGCGCGCCTGACGGCCAATTCTCCCGACCTGCTGGCGCGCATCGCCTGCAGCGGCGCCGGCATCGCGGCCAGTTCCGAACTGTTCGCCGCGCCGCTGGTGAAGAAGGGCGAACTGGTGCGGGTGCTGCCGGAATGGGACCTGCCGCCCGCGGTCGGCTGGGCTGTCTTTCCGGGGCGGAGATTAATGCCTGCCAAGACGCGGGCGTTTCTCGATATGATGGAAGAGATGTTTTGCGGCGAAGCGGGCGGCGACAGCTAGCCCTTCACCGCCAACCTGGAAAAGAGAACATGACGACGCGATCCGGCCCCGTACTTCTGCTGGCGGCATCGATGCTCGCCATCGTGATGCCGCTGCCGGGGCGCGCCTTCACCGCGCCACCCCCGGCGCCGCCTTGCGTTCCCGCGAAGGCGGGCGTGTCGGCCGCTGCACTGGGTGCGATCATTGCGGCCGATACTGACTCGCATGTCCAGCAATGCGCGGTCCAGGACCTGGCTGCGCGCGGCGCCGCCATGCCGGTGGTCGTCGCCATGCTCCGTTCCGACCAAGGTGCGCCCTTGATCGGGGCGCTCGAGGTCGTTGCCGCCATCGGCCCCGCTGCGCATGCCGCCTTGCCGCTGCTGATGGCGCACGTGCGGCAACCGCCCGCGGCGCTGAACGGACTGTACCGCGAGCTCTACGACGCGGTGGGCGCCCTCGGCCCGGCGGCCAGGCCGGCGATCCCGCTGCTGTTGGACAGGACCCGCGACCCGGACCATAGCGTCCAGGCGCTGCGCATCCTCGGCAAACTGGGCAAGTACGACAGCCGCCGTGTGGTTCCCCACCTGAGCGCGACGCTGATCGACTCGACGGGCGACCTGTGGGTGCTGCCCGCCCTGGCCGCGATCGGCAAGGATGCGCGCGGCGCGCTGCCCGCCGTGCTGGGTGCGCTCGAACAGGCAAAGGTCAGGCGTGACGGCAGACAGGCCGCCGCGGCGCTCGATGCCCTGGTAGCCATCGGCACGCCTGGCGAGAGCGTCCCGGTCCTGATCGGCCTGCTCGGCGACCCCGTGCTGGACGCGCCTGCGGTGGACGCATTCGGGGCCCTCGGCAGCGCAGGTACAAGGGCGGTGCCGCTCCTGATCGACAAGCTCCAGCGCAGTCGTGGCGACGAAGGGAAGGCGGTCGGTATCGTGCGCGCGCTGGCCGCGATCGCGCCTGCGTCGCCGCCGGTACAGCGCCAACTGCTGCTCGAGGCGACGCGCCACGGCAGCGCACATGCGGCATATGCGCTCGCCCGTATCGGCCCCTTGCCGGCCGATTTCGCAGCGCCGCTGGCAGCGGCGCTGGCAAAAAAGCCGGCAACCCCGACTTGCGCGTGGCGCTCGCGAATGTGCGGCAGTCGAACTAGCTTGAGGCGTTGACGATGCCGCCGCAAGGCCGCGCTCAGCCCACGCTACTGCGGCGCGCCGTGATGAGAACGAAGGCGCCGAAGCCCACCTCGATCGCCGCACCCGCGAACGCGCCCGCCGCCGCGCTGGCGCCTTGCGACCCCAGCGCATAGCCGGCCAGCGCCAGCACCGCCCCGAACAGCAGGTAGATGCGCATGCCGTAGAGCGTCGCAAAGGTGAGGTAGCGCCCGCCGATCACGAACAGCATCGCCGGAAAGAACCAGTCGATGCGCAGCATCGATACGCCATAAGCGAGAGGCAGCGACAGGATCATCCAGATCGTCGTCATGAAGGCGAGCATGCCGAGCGGATTGCCGCGTGCATGCGCCGCCGGGCGCCCGAACAGCTTGAGCAGGACCAGTGCGGCCGGATGGATCAGCATGCCGCCGATGAACAAGGCCCACACGGCTTGCGCGGGCGAGCGCAGGATGCACGCGAGGCCGGCGATGCACCAGACGGTGCCGGAGGTGAGGATGCCGGGCGCGCCATCCATGTAGGCGTGGCGCATGTCGCGCTGCGCGTCGGCGATGGTGAGGTCAGCCGGGATGGCGGTGGCGGTCCGGGGCAGGGCGCTCATGGGCAGGCTCCGCAGGAGAATGGATGCGTCATACTCCCACGAAAGCCTTGTCAGTACAACATCAAACCGGCCGGTTGCCCATCATCTCGCCCAGGCGCACCTTGCGCTCGGGCGCCCAGTCGGCATTGAAGGCGATCGTCTTCGCCTTGAACAGCATGACGACCGTGGAGCCGAGCAGGAAGCGGCCCATCTCCTCGCCCTTTTTCAGCACGACCGGCTTCGATTCATAGGTCCATTCCGAGATGCGGCCGGTGCGCTGCGGATTGACCACGCCGTGCCATGGCGTGGCCATGCTGCCGACGATGGTGGCGCCGACCAGCACCATGACGAAGGTGCCGAACTGCTCGGACTCGAACACGCACACCACGCGCTCGTTGCGCGCGAACAGGCCCGGCACGCCGCGCGCGGTGGTCGGGTTCACCGAGAACAGCGCGCCCGGCACGTAGATCATGCGCGTCAGGCGGCCGTCGCAGGGCATGTGCAGGCGGTGGTAATCCTTCGGGCTCAGGTACAGGTTGGCGAAGGAACCGTGCTGGAATTGGGCGCCCAGCGTGGCGTCGCCGCCGACCAGTTGGGTGGTGGTGAACTTGTGGCCCTTGGCCTGCAGGATGTGGTGGTCGTCGATCGCGCCGAACTGGCTGATCGCGCCGTCGACCGGACAGACGAAATCAGCCTGCGCCAGTGGACGCACGCCATCCTTCAGCGGGCGCGTGAAGAATTCGTTGAAGCTCGGGTAGCTGGCGATGTCCGAATTGTGCGCCTCGTCCATGTTGACGCCGTACTTGGCCACGAACCAGCGGATCAGGCGGGTCGTCATCCTGCCGCCGCGGTGGCCGGCGACGCGGCCGGCGAACGAGGTCAGCGCCTGCTTCGGCAGGACATATTGCGGCAGTACTTTGAAACGATCGGACACGATGGCAGCCCTTATTACTTGTGATGATGGCGAATTATAAATAAGCGACGTGGCGCTGCATATCTTTGTTTGGCGGCAGCCCTGCGCAGCAGTGTAGCGCATCGCCCACGGCGGGCGCGCCAGCGCAGGGTGTACCGGACATGCATATCGAAAATATATTCCCTAAGGCATCTATTCGTCTGTCAGTTCGAGGACAATACATCCTCATAAACTTGGCTTTCTGATATGTATATCCTCGCACCGATCCGCCTGACCCTGCTGGCCGCCGCGCTGGCCGCCGCCTTCCCTGTGTTTGCCCAGCAGGCCACGTCCAATGTCTCGAAAACCGAGGAGGCTGCGCCTGAGCAGAAAATGCAGAAAGTCGAAGTGCGCGGCAATGCCGACAGCTACGATCCGCGCCGCGATGACACCGCCACCAGGATCGTGGTCGGGCAGGAAGAGATCCTGAAGTACGGCGACACCAACGTCGCCGACGTGCTCAAGCGGGTTCCCGGCATTACCGTCAGCAGCCCGAACGGACGCGGCGCCGAAATCCGCATGCGCGGCCTGGGCGCCGGCTACACGCAGATCCTGATCAACGGCGAGCGCGCGCCGAACGGCTTCACGCTCGATTCGCTGTCGCCCGACGTGATCGAGCGCATCGAAGTGCTGCGCGCCGCCAGCGCCGAGTTTTCCACCCAGTCGGTGGCAGGCACCGTCAACATCGTGCTGAAAAAGGCGGTACGCAGCGGCCAGCGCGAATTCAAGCTCGGCGCACGCGCCGGCAGCGGCTTTTCCGGCCCGACGGCGAATATCCAGCTGTCCGACAAGCTGGGCAAGATGTCGTATTCGATCGCCGGCAGCGCCATGTTCGAACAGTTCCGGCGCGAGACCAGCAGCGACGAGCAGGGCTTCGACCTGGCCGGCAACCCCAACCTGGTGCGCCAGGGCGACGGCGACGAGCGCGCGCGCTTCAACCATTTCAACCTGGCGCCGCGCCTGAACTGGACGCTGGAGAACGGCGACACCGTGACATCGCAAACCTTCGTGAACCTGGTGCGCTTTCGCAACCGCAGCCACGAGAGCACGCGCACGACCCTGGGCGCGGCCCCGCTCTATCCCGAGCTCGATACGGCGCTGCGCTCGAATAACGACGTGCTGCGCAGCGAATTGAACTGGGTGCACAAGATGGCCGACGGCGCCAAGCTCGACGTCAAGGCCAGCCTGGTGGGCGGCCAGAACACGACCGACAACTGGCGTTGGACGGCGCCGGGCTCGCCGCGCGCGCTCGACAACCAGGTCCACCTGGAAGCCGACGAAGTCGGTGCGACCACGGTCGGCAAGTTCAGCAAGACCATCCTGAAGGACCACGCGCTCGGCATGGGCTGGGATGCCGGCTGGTCGGTACGCGAGGACAGCCGCGAGGAATTCGAGGCCGGGCGCACGTTGTATCCGGCGCTGCCGGACGGCGAAACCTCCGAATCGCGCGTCACGCGCCTGGCCATGTACGCGCAGGACGAATGGAGCTTGACACCGCGCTGGTCGGTCTACCTGGGCGCGCGCTGGGAAGGCATCCGCACGACCACCTCCGGCAACACTTTTGTTACCGGCCGTTCGAGCTCGAACGTCTGGAGCCCGGTGATGCAGACCCTGTGGAAGATCCCGGGTACGAAGGGCGACCAGGTCCGCTTCGCCGTCACCCGCACCTATAAAGCGCCGAGCTTCCAGCAGCTGATCCCGCGCCGCCAGACCTCGGTCGACAACCGCTCGACCGATCCCGACTACGCCGGCAACCCCGACCTGCAGCCCGAACTGGCGCTCGGCTTCGACGCGTCTTACGAGCATTACTGGGCGGAGGGCGCGCTGTTCTCGGTCAGCGCCTCGACACGCCGCATCGACGGCTACATCCGCCACCTGGTCGACTTCGACGGCGCGCGCTGGGTGGCGATGCCGATGAATGCGGGACGGGCCACCACGCGCGGGCTGGAACTGGAAACCAAGTTCCCGCTGAAGGCGCTGATGAAGGAGGCGCCGGCGATCGACCTGCGCGCCAGCCTGTCGGCCAACTGGTCGCGCGTGGACGGCGTGCCGGGACCGGACAACCGCCTCGATGGCCAGACGCCGCTGTCCGGCAACCTCGGCATCGACTACAAGCGCGCCGCCATCACCACCGGCGCCAGCTTCGCCTACAAGCAGGGCGGCACGGTGCGCGTGTCCGAGCGCCAGACGTCGTTCATCACGCCGCGGCGCGATCTCGAAGCCTACGTGCTCTACAAGTTCAACCAGAAGCAGGCGCTGCGCGTGGCGCTGTCGAACCTGCTCGGCCAGGATTTCGTCAACCGCAGCAGCTTCGTGGAAGCGGGCCGCGGCCTGGTGCTGCGCGAGTCGCGCTTCAAGGCCGGGCCGAGCGCGCGGGCGACGCTGGAGATGAAGTTTTAAGCGTCAGGTAAGCCGCATCGCCGCTGCGCCGCAGGCGATCAGCACGGCGCCGATCACGCGCGCCGGGCCGACCCGTTCGCGCAGCAGCAGCGCCGCGATCAGCGTCGCGAACAGGATCGCCGTCTCGCGTAGCGCGGCTACCGCCGCCATCGGCGCCGCCGTCATCGCCCACAGCGCGATGCCGTAGGAACCCGCCGTCATCAGGCCGCCGCCCAGCGCCACGCCCAGGTGACGCCGCGCGAATGGCAGCAGCCCGCGGCCATGGCGGCGCCATCCCAATGCCAGCACGCCCACGGCGGTCAGCACGAAAATCCACATCGTGTAGCCGGCGGGCGCGCCGGAGCGGCGCACCCCGGCGCCGTCAATCAACGTGTACAGGGCGATGACGCCGGCGGTGCCGAGTGCGAGCAGCGTCGTACGGCGCGACCCGGAATGACCGCCGCCGACCATCGCCAACACGCCGCCGCAGATCAAGCCGACGGCCAGCCATTGCGATGCGCCCAGGACTTCGCCGCCGAGCGCACCGACCAGCGCGACAAGCAGCGGCGCGCAGCCGCGCATCAGCGGACAAGAGCCTATGCCAGTAGACCGGGGGAAGCAGCGAGCGATGCATGGCAAGCGCGGGCAAGGCACGAGGAGGGCGCATGGCGGGCCATGCAACCGACAAGCAACGCAGCACCCGCTTGTCAGGCGCGCTCGCTGCGACTCCGGGCTACTGGGATAGGCTCTCAGGGTGACTGAGGTCGCCCCTGCGGTAGGTGGCGATGAGCAGGAAGTAGTACCCGACCTGGGCCAACGCAGAGGCGCCGATATACGGCCAGCTGGCCGGAGCGGGCGCCGTCACGAAGGGCAGGGCGAGCGCGCACAGCAGGCCGGCGCCGACGGCCACCAGGATGGTCGCCACGGCGCCGCCATGGGCCTTGATCAGCGTGTTCCAGCCGGCGTGCAGCAGCGCCGCGCAGAGGACGGCGGCGATGACAGGATCGGACATGACAAGCGCTCGTTCAAATGGACTCTCCAGCGCGGCGCCGCCGGAAGTAGCGCAGCGCCGCCAGCACCGCCAGCGCCTGCATCGCCGCCGTGACGTAGAAGCTGCTGCCGATGCGCCAGTCGCCTGCCGGCAGGTGGCTCACTTCGCCCAGGATCGCCGCGCCCAGCAGCGGCATCACGACCACGCCCAGGCTGCTGATCGATTGCAGTGAACCCATCAGCTCGCCCTGCGCGGCGGGATCGGTTTCGCGCGAAATGAGCGCCTGCAGCGCGGGCCCGGCGGCAAAGGCCAGCAGGTTGCAGCAGATGAAGAGATACATCATCCAGCCCTGGGTGGCGAGACCGTACAGCAGATAGGTAAGCGCGCCCGAGGCCAGGCCCAACACCGCCAGGCGTGCTTCGCCGAAACGGCGCACCAGGATCGCCAGCAGCCAGGCCTGGACGACGACGGTGGCCAGCCCCACGCAAAACATGGCGATGCCATTGTCGCGCGGGGTCCAGCCGAAGCGGAAGGTCGTGTACAGCACCCAAGTCCCCTGCGTCATCATCTGGGCGAAGGTGGCCAGCGCGAACACCAGCACCAGCGGGCGAATCGCGCGCCGCGCCAGCAGCCGGCGCAGCGCGCGCAGCGGATTGATGCGGCTGCGGTCGAACGGCGCGCGTGGACCCGGCGGCAGCGACTCGGGCACGAACAGGGCGCCATATGCCAGGTTGGCCGCGGCCAGGCCGCCGGCCACCCAGAACGGCAGCGCCAGCGATATTTCTCCCAGCAGGCCGCCCAGCACCGGGCCGCAAATGAAACCGGCGCCGAATGCCGCCCCGATCCTGCCGAAGCTGCGGGCGCGGTTCTCCGGCGTCGACACGTCCGAGGCGTAGGCCATCGCCGCCGACATGCTGGCCGCCGACACGCCGCCGATGGCGCGTCCGACGAACAGCCAGCCCAGGCTGGGCGCCCAGGCCGTGACCAGGAAGCTGAGGCTCATGCCACCCATCGAATACAGCAGCACCGGACGCCGTCCGACGCGGTCGCTCACAGCCCCTACCATTGGCATGAACAGGAATTGCAGCAGGCCGAACACGGCGGCGAGGATGCCGTACCACAGCGCCTGCTCGTCGCGTCCGGGTACGAACTGACCAACCAGCACCGGCATCACCGGCACGATCAGGCCGATGCCGAGCATGTCGAGGAAGACGCTGATCAGGACGAAGTTGAGCTTGCCCGCGCTGGCTGTGCTGTGTGGCTCGGGTGTCGGCGCCGGCGCGTTCACGCGTCCGCTTCTGGAAATTCGCCCAGCCACTCGGCCGCGAACTCGCGCCGGAACGCCAGCAGGCGCTCCAGCCGCTCGTTGGCGAGCGCGCGCCCGGCCTCGGTCTGCATCATGTCCGGCAAGCGCGCCAGCTTGACCATGACGTGGTCGAGCGTCCAGGCGCGGTCATCGAACGGGCGCGCGTCGGCCAGCGGATCGCTCGGGTGCGCCAGCGCGCGGCCCATGCTGCCGGCGACGTAAAACATGCGCGCCAGGCCGACCGCGCCCAGGGCATCCAAGCGGTCGGCATCTTGCACGATCTTCGCTTCGATGGTGGTCGCCGCGATCGCCGCCGAGAAGCTGTGCGCCGCGATGGCGTGGGCGACGGCGTCCAGCCGTTCGGGCGGAAAGCCGAGTTGCGTCAGCCGTTCGCAGGCCAGCCGCGCCGAGCGGGTCGACGCTTGCGCGCGGTCCGGATCGTTTTTCGGCAGGTTGACCAGGTCGTGCAGGTAGCAGGCGGCCAGCACCACCAGGGCGTCGGCCTCGGGGTGGTGCGCAAGCAGCGCTTGGGCGCTGCGCCAGACGCGCTCGAGGTGGCTGGCGTCGTGGGCGCCGTCGCTGTCGTTGCCGGCGGCGGCCGCCAGCGCGGCCAGGCGCACGCGCCAGCTGGCGAGTTCAGGGGAGGAGAGATGCATCGTGTTCGATGGTGGCGGCCAGGCTGGCGCGCTGCGAGAGCGCGTCGGCGTCCAGGTTCTTGTGGCGTGGCACCCAGCGCAGGCTGGCCCCCGGCAGGCGCGCCAGCAGCGCGTGCACGCGGACGCGGTAGGGATGCAGGGACGGCGCGCCGGCGGTTGCGGCGACGTCGTCGATCACGACGCGGCTGTCGCCATAGACCGTGAGTTCGCGCGCACCGCGCGCGGCGGCCGCTTCCAGCACGGCGATCAGGGCCAGGTATTCGGCTTCGCTGCTGTTGCCGTAGCCGGCCGGCTGCGACAATTCGACCAGTTCGCCGCCTGGGCCGAGCAGGCGCGCGCCGATGCCGCAGCGGCCCGGGTTGGGTCGGGCCGAGCCGTCGAACCAGGCGCGCCAGGCCGTGGGCCGGCCGTCGTGGCGGGTGCGCTGCTCGGCCCGCGCAGCCTCACGTGCCGCTTCCCGCGCCAACACCCGCGCCGTCTCGGCCGAACGCAGCACCGCGCGTTCGCGCAGCAGCGCTTCCAGGCCGATGCCACTGCTGCTGGCCGTGAGCGTGGCACGCAGCGCGTCCTCGAGCGAGAGACTGCTGCGCAGGGCCAGCTTGCGGCTGGCGGACAGTTCGGTGCGGTTGGCGGCGCCTTGCAGGCGGTCGAGTTCGGTCATGGCGTGAGCATAACCGGTTTTTGATGCGTGGTGGTCGGCCCCATGATGGACGTGGCTGACGGGATGCAGGCATTACGCGTGGGCGGCGCACACGTTACCGAACCACCGCCACCGGGGTGGAGCCGGCCACCCTACGCGCCTTCTCATATATTAACGATGGCGGTAGGGTGGTCGGCTCCACCCGAGCAGATGAGCAGCGGCTGCGTAAGCGCCGCCCACGCGTTCAACGGACGTTTACTGGACGGCTGACGGCGGGCGGGCGTTACGCGTGGGCGGCGCATGCGTTACCGATTCACAGCCACCCCGGTGGAGCCGATCACCCTACGTCTCATCAGCGCCGGTACGGATTGTCCGGCCGGCTGTCGCGCTCGTTGCGGCGGCCGTCGCCATCGCGGTCGCGGTCGTAGCGGTTCGGCACGCCGTCGTTGTCGCGGTCGCGGTCGTAACGGTTGGGGACGCCGTCGCGGTCGGTATCGCCGCGGCCACCGCCACGATGGTCGTAGCGGTCGCGGTCGCCGCGGTAACCGCCATTGCGGTTATCGTAGAAGCCCTGGCGGCCGTAGCTGTCGCGCACGCCGTAGCCGCTGTGCGGCGACCAGTGGCCCTGTTGCATGTACCAGCGGCCGCCGCGTTGCTGCCAGGTCGGCGGCGCGTAGAGATAGCCGGGGCGTTCGGCGATATAGGTGCCCGGCACCCAGTAGTGGCGGTGGCCGCGCCAGTCCCAGTACCCTGGCGACCAGACATAGCCGCGGCGCACGGCCGGAGCACGCTCGTACATCGGGGCCGGCGGGGCCGAGCCGATGTACAGTTCGACGTTCTGCGCCATCGACGGCAGCGGTGCATAAGCGGCGCCGAGGGCGATCAGGGTGGCAAGGGTCAGGCTGGATTTCATGTCGTTCTCCATCTCCAAAAGCGGATGATTCAATATATCAATCGCTTGGGTGAGATGGGGCATTTGACGCAAGTTCTTACATATGACACAGAAATGAAGCAGCTGGGCTGCAACGGCTAGCGGGAGGCGTGAAACGGTAAGGCGGAAGTGACAGGAAGGAGGGACGATCAGCAGGCTGGCCGGGCGCCCGTCAAGGAGCAGCCCGGCGCGCAGCGGCGCTCAAATCCGGCTCCCGCCGCTGCGGCGATCGGCCAGCACGGTGAGCTGTTCGGCGGCGGGGCGCTTGCCTTTCACGACCACGACAGCCATTTTGGTTTCGGTGGCGATGCTCGAATCCAGGATGACGGCCGGGCGGGCCTGGGCCTGGGCTTCCGACAGCGGGGCGCTGAAGAAGCTGGCCGAGCCGACGGCGGCGAGGGCAACGACGAAAACGGCTTCCATGTGCTTGGCGATGTTCACGGTGTTTCTCCTTGCGGGTGGGGTTTCGATGTGTCCAATGTACTCACAGCCCCTTCCGAACTCCATCGGATTGCGACAAGGTGCATGAAAAGCGGGATGGCCTGCACAAATCCGCGACCGGCGCGCCGGCGTCAACGTCGGCGATCGCGACGGTATCGGGCGGCTTTTCGCTTCCCCCCGCTAGAGGCTGCAAGGGCGGCCACCTGGACCGCGGGGAGGAAGGATGGGGGAGATGTTTGCGACGGTATTTGCCGGGTTGGCTTCGAATCGCCGGGCCTGGCGGCGCGCGCGCAACCTGCGCGCCGGCGGACGGGCCGCGCCTGCGCAGCGCCATGCCGTCGGGATTTCGCCGAAGGCCTTGCGCATCGGCTGGCGCCCCGGCCCAGCCTTCTGGCTCGCTCTGCTGGCCGCCGGTTTCGTCCTCGGCGGCGCGATGCTGATCGCCGGCCATGCGCGTTCGCTCGGCGCCGCCGCGGCCAGCCGCCTCGATGCAGCCGGCGGCCCGGTGCGTGCGCTGGCCGCGTTCCAGCCGGCGCTGCCAGGCGTCTCCTTCAACGTTTCCGCCACGCCCGGCATCAGCCTGTCGGCGCAGCCCGGCGGCGCCTTGCTGGTCGCATCGAACATGCGCGCCGGTCGCCCGGTCGTGATCGACCTGTGCAGCCAAGTGCTGGAAGGAAGCGGCGGACGGCTGGCGCCGCTGCGCATCGGCTACCGCTTCCCGGAGGTGGCGCGCTGGGCCGCGCGCAACGAGACGGCGGCCAGTCCCGTCACCTTGCGTAACGTCGTGCTGAGCGGCGCGGCCATGCCGCAGGTCGACATCACCGGCTCCCTGGCTGCGCCGCTGCAGCTGGCCTGGCACGGCCAGGCGCGCTGGATTGGCGACGCCAGCGGCGGCATCATCGCCCGCGGCGAACGCGGCGCGGCGCCGCTCGGGCGCGAGGGCTGGCTGGTCTGGGGCGAGCATGACGCAATGCGCATTGCGCGCCGCGCCGGCGGCGCCTGCCCCCAGGGCGGCGAACTGGTACTGACGCGCTACACCGCGGCGGCGGGCGTCGCGGGCGCGGCCCTGGTTGCCGCCTTTCCCGTGTACGGTGCTGTGCACAGTGCGCGCGTGGCGCCCGGCGACTACCGCGTGCCGGCAGCGGCCCCGGCGGCCCTGGAAGACGGCATCCTGTTCCAGGACCTCCTGGCGCGCGGCCTGGTGCGCGTGGCTCCCGGTGGCCTGGTGGAAGTGGCGCCGCGCGACCTGGCGCAGTGGCGCGCAGCCGCACCCGGCCAGCGCAGCGCCGACCTGCACGGCTGGGACAATATCGTGCTCGACGCCGGCGGCCGGCGCCTGCTCGAGCGCCTGCACCACCGCGCCGACGGCGCCTATGTGCGCGAACAGATCCGCGTCTTCAATGGCGAACGGCGCCTGCTGGCCTGGCGCGTGCGACCCGATGCCGGAGGCGGCGCCTGGCGCGCGCAGGTAGCGTCTGCGACCGCTCCCACGAGTGAAGTGATGCCGCTTGGCGCCGCACGCCTGTTCGACCGCCTGCCCGAGGGTTGGGCGCCGTGGAAACGCGTAGCGGACTGGCCCGGCGGCGCGGCCACGGCGCGCCTGGTGCTGACGCTGGCGCAGCCGGCCAGCGGCGACGAGCGTGTCGAACTGATGCTGGCCGGGCGCGTTGACAACGTCGCCGGCGCTGCGTCCGTCGCCACCGTGCCGGCCTGCGGCGGCCGCGCCTGCCGCCAGCCCGACGACGTGCGCACGCTGGCGCTGGCGCCGCAGCGCGGTGCGCGCGAGATCGCCATCGACGTTACGCCGCTCGACCTTGCCGCCATGAGTGGAAACGGTGACGCCGCCTATCGCCATTTGCAGGTGAAAGAGGGCCGGCTTGCATGGCAGGCGCTGCCGCACAGCGGACCGGCAGCGGGCGCCATTTCGGTTCCAGTCAGCCTGGCCGACCGCCACGGCGCACCGCTGTGGGAAGCGGGCGGCGCGACGGCGGGCGCGCGCGATGCCGGCCTGGCCACGCTGCTGGGCCTGAACCCACAGCACGGCAGCAGCGTGGCCGGCATGCTGGCGCGCCTGCCGTCGCCCGCCGGCCGCCCGCACGCGGCCAAACTCACGCTCGACCTCGACTTGCAGCGCCTCGCCGCGGCGGTGCTGGACTGCGTCGGCATGCGCCGCGGCGAATGGGACGGCAAGCGCTGCCAGGGCGGTGCGGCCGCACCGGAGGGACGCCGGGCCGGCCTGGTGCTGCTCGATAGCGGCAGCGGCGACATCCTCGCCGCCGCCAGCGGTGGCGCCAGTGCGGCGCCGCATGGGTGGAACGAGCTGCGCGACTTCGACCGCGTCGACCCGGCGCGCAGCCCCTTGCGCCAGGCGGCGCTGCAGCACGACGGCGGCGCCGAACGCAGCCCCGGCTCGACCTTCAAGATCGTCAGCGCGCTGGGCCTGGAACTGGCCGCGCAACGCGACCCTCAGCTCGACGCGCTGCTGGGCGGGATGCCGCTGGCGCAGATCAACGCGCTGGCGGCCGCGCGCGGCTTCGCCTTCCGCACCGACGCCGCCAGCTATCCAAACAGCGGAACCGGTGCCCGCATCACCAATTTCCGCGACGGTAACCTGGATCGCCGCGCCAGCGAGGGCAAGCTGGGACTGGCGCAAGCGCTGACCTACAGCCTGAACACCTGGTTTGCCTGGGGCGCGGAACTGTCCGACGCCAGCCTGCTCGGCAAGCCGCTGGGCGGGGCGCCCAGCCTGCGCGCGCTCGACGACACCGCGCTGGCCGGCGTGCGTCCGATCGCCGACATGGCGCGCCGCCTCGGCTTCGAGCGGCCCTTGATGCTCGACGGCGGCCTGCTGCCGCCAGATTACGACTGGCGCGGCTGGGACGCGCTGCAATCGAGCGTGGCCGGCTTCGATCCGATCGGTGCGCGCCACGAACTGCGCCAGATGGCGATCGGCCTGCGCATGCAGGCCACGCCGCTGCACATGGCGCTGGCCGCCGGCGCCGTTGGCGAGGGCAGGGCGATCGCGCCGCGTTTGCTGCTGTCCCTCGATGGCCGCGCAGCCAGCACGCAGGCGGGCGCGCCGCTCGGCGTACGCCTGGACCGCATCCGCGCCGGCCTGCACGGCGTCGTCACGCATGGCACGGCGGCCAGTGTCTTCCGCGACCCCGCGTTCGACCACTTGCGCGCTGGCCTGTACGGCAAGACCGGCACCGCGCCGGTCGGCGACGATGGCCTGGCCAGCGTCTGGTTCACCGGCTGGCTCGAGCCGGGCAGCATCCCGGGGCAAACGCGTCGGCTGGCGTTCGCGGTGTTCGTCAGCAGGTCGAACGCCACCGGCGGCGAGCACGCGGCGCCGGTGGTCGCCAGCCTGCTGCGCACGCTGGTCCACAACGCCGAACAAAAGCGAGACTGAACCGCTCCAGTACGATGCCAGCCAGTGAAGCGGGATTTCCCAGGAAAGGAGGATCAGACCCGTAGGGTGGGCGGCTCCACCTCTTCAGTTATCGGCTCGTAGTGCATGCGCCGCCCACGCGTTCAACAAGCGCGTGATCGTCGCGAGGTTTCAAAACCCCGATCAGAAACGGATCTGACCCACTCCAGAACGCCTTGCACCTGTGTTTCTATGGCATGATTTACAAAATCCGTTATCTGGCGGATACACCATCGACACAAGAGGAAGGTATGCGTTTGCCGGGAACCCGGTATCAGGAGCCGGGCTGGGAGCAGGTGCGCAAGCTGCTCGGACAGTGTTCGCTCGAAGCCTTTGCCCGCTGCGACCTGGCCACGCTGCTGCTGCCCGCGGAGGGCGCGGAGGCGCTGGCCGGCTACATCGACCTGCTGGCCGAACGCCTGCACGCGGCGCGCCTCAGCGCGCGTGCGCAGGCGGCCGGCAACAGCTATGGCGACAGCGTGTTCGAGCTGGCGCTGCTGCTGGCGTATGAGCTGGCCGCGCGTCCGGACGACTGGGACGCTTTCCGCACCGCCGTGGCGCCGGGACTCTGGCATCAACCCGGCGGCGAAGCACTGCTGCGCAAGAAGGTCAACGACATGTTCGCGCTCCTGCGCGACAAGGTCGACGCCGACAATTACCAGGCCGCCTGCGGCCGCCCCTGCAGCCCGAACCGCATCTACGCCTACCGCATGCTCGACACGGCCTACGGCGAGATCGCGCGGCTGTTCGCGGGCTGGCGCGAGCACCGCGCCCAGGTCGGCGCCATCCTCGGCCGGCCAGTCGACACGACGCTGCCGATCGAGGTGCGCCAGCTAAGTTCAATCGCCGGCTGCCGCCCCGAATGGATCCTGCGCTGGAGCGAGACCCTGGAACGATTCACCGGCTCGCCCGGCCCGCTGCATACGCGCTCGAAGCGCTTCGACAGCCTCAAGAACAATGCGGACAAGATCGGCGCGATGCTGGCCGAGATTGGCGACTACGAAGCGCTGTCGGCCAACCGCGACCGCGACTGGCTGCTGGACCTTGACAGCTCAGCCGCCTGGATCGAGGATTACTGGCGCGTGCTGGACGAGTCGGAGGCCGCCGCCACACCGGGGCCGGACCTGATCCTGGAAGCGCTGGAAGACGAACTAGACGCCGCAGCAATGCCCGCGCCGCCTGCCGCAAGTAAGGACGATGCCGACGAGAACCCAGTGGCCGTGCTGCGCGCACAGTCCGTTTCACTGCCCCCCCGCTTTGTGCTTGAAGCGGACGCGGCGCAGGAGCCGGGCAGCTGGAGCGCGCGCATGCTGGCCGGCGAGTCGCTGGCGGTGCGCCTCGCCGTGTACCTGAACATCCTTGGCCCCGTGGACGACAGCTATCCGGACGCATGGCGCGACCCGGCCACGAACGCGCTGCCGACGATGGCGCAACTGGCCGCGCTCGACGCGGTGTCGCTGCCGACGCTGCGCAAACGGCGCGACGCGGCCATCGCCCGGCTGGGCGCCGCAAACCAATCCGCATGACTATCGACGGGAGAAGCGAATGAAGACGACGAGCGAATTGGAGCGCAAGCTGCGCGAACACCTGCTGCTGGCGCCGCGCCCGGGAGGCGACCGCCTGATGCTGGACGACGCCGTGCTGCGCGCCGCGCTCGACGGCAGCCGGCCCCTGACGGCGGGAGAACGTGCGGTCCTGCGCGCTTCCCCCCTGACCACGCGCCGCCTGCGCACCCTGGCGCTGGCTGCCCGCGCCGTCGATGCTGCTTCCACCGGCGCCACCGCCGCCAACGACGCCTGGCACGGCAGCAGCGGCATGCTGCGCGCGGCCGACAGCGGCGCGGCGCTGGTGCAGCTGGCCACCGACGACGGCTTCTGGCGCCTGCATTTCGTCGAAGGCGGCGAACCGCGCGTGATCCTGCAGCTGATGCCGGACGCCCCCTTCGCCGCGCGCCTGCTGCGCGAGTCGGCGCCGCTGCGGGTGCTGGACGGCGCCGGCGCGCAGCTGCTGGCCGGGCGCCTCGACCTTGATGGCGAATGCGAAGCGGCCTGGCCGTTCGCGCAGGCGCCGGCCGCCCACTTCCAGCGCCACGGCGCCACGTTCAGCGTGCAACCGGCGATATTGACGGAGTAGTGTTCGTATGATGTTCGATCTCTTCAAATGGATGGCGCGCCCGAGCGCTTTCGACGCCGCCGGGCTCGGCACCGACGCCATCGCGCGGCCGATCGCCGCGGACTGCGCGCTGCCGCCCGGCACCATCGGTGTGGTGGTGAGCGCGAGCGGCCACACGCGCCGCGTCAGCGCCGGCGGCCGCCTGACCCTGGCCGCCAACGAGACCGCCTGGTGTTTCCATCCCGGTCCCTACGGCTGCGACCTGGTGCCTTTCGCCGCCGCGCCCGAGATCGGCCTGCGCGTGCACTTCGCGGTCGACAGCCCCGACCCGCGCATGCACCAGCAACGCTTCGACCTGTTCCTGGCCAGCGAAGCAGTCGGCGAACTGGTCCTTGGCGACCTGGCCGCGCGCATCGAGGCGGCCCTGCAGCGCGAACTCGCGCAAGGCAACCTCGAGCTGCCGCCCTGCACGACGCTGGACGAGTGGAATGCCTTCCGCGGCGGCTTCAACCAGTTGCTGTACACACGCTTCGGCGTCACCGTCGACGATTGCGTGCCGGTCGACCTGAGCGGCACGCGCGATTTTGCGGGCGTGCTGGCGGCGCGCGCAGTCGCGGACGCGCCGGCCGTACCACCAGCGCCGACGCCGCTGCAAGCCGTGGCACTGCCGCCTGCCGCGACGCCGCTCGATGACGCGCACGCATTGCGCCGCCTGTTCCTGGAACTGCCCTGCGTGATGTGCCGCGTGCGCCAGGCGGCGCTGCCGCAGGGCCAGGACCTGTTCCGCCAGCAGCAGGCGTTAATCCAGCGGCTCGACCTGGTCTGCCTGGCCGCGTCGACCATGCCCGCGCTGGGCCTGGCCGCGCCTGGACAGCCGCTGGCGCCCGCCGTACAGCAGCAGCGCGCAAGCTACAGCCTGCGCGCCGCCGCCGCGCTCGACGAAGCCTGGGCACTGCTGGCGCGCATCGAGCGCGCCGAGGACGAAGGATTGGGCACGCTGCTGGACGAAGCCGACCGCATCGTCGCCAATCTCGAGGAGGCGTTGGCCGCACGCAAGCAAGTCGCCTTCGACGCGGAGGCGGCATGAACGCGCTGGCCGCCAAGCGGCCCGACACCGTCACCGTGCGCAGCGCGCTCTCTAGCGGCGGCTTCGCCACCATTACCGCCACGCGCCGCCCGCGCGCCGGCCGCGCCGAGGTCAAGTGCAACGCGCCGGGTTTGCCGGGTTATCCTTCCTTGGCCGCGCGCATGGCGCTGGTGGCGCGCCTGGCGCGCCATACCGAAGCGCGTTACGACAGCCGCGACCAGGTCGTGATCAGCATCGACCGCGCAGCGGCCGACGGCGAGCGCGATTGGGAATTCGCCGTCGTGCTGGCCGACCGCGCCGTGCGTGGCCTGCTCAGCCTGGGCGAGGGCACGATCGCCAACGGCTGGTCCGATTCCTGGCAACTGGGCCGCATCGATAGCCACGCCGTGCGCACCGCTCCCGCGGGGGCGCTGCTGGGCGGCCCCGGCTTTTTGCACCATCTTGGTGCATTGAGTGGCCAGCCCGACGTGGCGGCTGCGGTATCGAGCGCGCGCGCCTGGTTCCCGCTGCACAGCGGCGGCATTCACGACGCCCTCGGCTGGGTTGAGGTGAGCGTCTATCCGCTGGCCGCGGGCGAGCATGACGAGGAAGCCATCGCCGCCCCCGGCATCGACGGCGTGCGCCAGCAGGCGCTGCGCCAGGTGCTGGCCGGCGCGCGCCATTTCGACGGCGAGCGGGCGGCGCGTTGGCGCACCACGGTGCGCTTCGAGCAGGCAGCGTTTTCCGGCGACTCGTACGAACTGGCGCTGGTGCTGGCCGACCGCCTGGCGCGCGGCCGCGAATTCGTCCCGCGTGGACGCATCATCGCCAGCGGCCGTTCGAACGCCTGGCATGCCGGGTTGGTGGAGCCGGTCGAGGGGCTGGCGCCGAAGTGCGCCCTGATCGAACGCGCGGCGCAGCCGGGCGACCGCGTACTGCTGCCGCGCGCCTGGGAGCCGGACCTGCCGCCCGGCCTGCGCGATGGCTTGCGCGCCCGCGGCGCCAGCCTGGTGTGCGTCGAACGGATCGGCATCATTTAGGGCTACGCCTGTTAGAATCGGCGCGCCTTTGAAAGTTGAGAAAGAAGGGAGTCGGATCATGGTCCAGATGTTCGGTTATGGCGGCAGCAAGTGTCCGCGTTGTCAGCACAGGAATGCGGGCGGCGCCGGCTATTGCGCGGCCTGCGGCATCACGCTCGGCGCGCCGCATAACGCTCCGGTGCTGGTCGAGAACCGCTGGATCGCCGGCCCCGACGAACTGGCCGTGTTCTTTGGCGTGCGCGCGCTCTCGGGCCTGTTCGTGAAGACCCTGCGCGTGCCCGCCGCGGCGCGCGCCTATATCCTCCAGGGCGACCAGGCCACCGAAGTACCGCAAGGCGAATACGAGATCGAAGGCTTTTTCTCGCGCCTGAATCACCTGCTGCGCGACGGCCACGCCGAGATCCTGGTCACGCGCACGAATGCGCTGCCGGTCGAATTCACTTTCGACGACCTGGAGACCGCCGAGCACCTGGCGGTCGGCGCCGCCTTTACGGTCAGCCTGCGCATCGAAAACGTGCCCCCCTTTGCGCGCCACTTCATGACCATGCCCGGCACCGTGACCGTCGCCCAGCTGCGCGAACTGCTGCTGCCGGCCGTGCGCCAGCTGGCCGCGGAATTCGTCGGCGCGCGTTCGCTGCGTGAGATGGCGGCGCAAGCGTCTGGGCAAAACACGCTGCGCGCCGAATTCGACGAGCGCCTGCAGGGCGCCTTGCGCCTGCTGCTGGCCGACTACGGCCTGGGCGTGGTGCAGGTGGACACCTTGGCCCTGCGCCACGACAAGTTCGACGCCAACCGCGCGCGCATTGGCACGCTGTGGCTGGCGGCCGACGAGCGCCGCGTGCAGATGACGCATGCGCGCCAGCTCGAAGAACTCTATGACGAACAGGCCTGGCACCGTATCGCGCG
This sequence comes from Massilia sp. CFBP 13721, assembly GCF_014842025.1. Classification (GTDB taxonomy): domain Bacteria; phylum Pseudomonadota; class Gammaproteobacteria; order Burkholderiales; family Burkholderiaceae_D; genus Telluria. The sequence goes on along the minus strand of NZ_JACYUY010000008.1, from coordinate 152,718 downwards.
CGAAGAGGGGGCCGCGCGCCAGCGCCTGCGCCGCCTCGAGCTGCAGCAGAACGAAACCCTCGATCGCGCCGAACTGAGCCTGGTCAATGGCGAGCGTGCGCAAGCGGTGCGCGCGCGCGAGATCGACCTGTATGCGCGCGTAACCGAAGCACGGAGCCGGCGCGAAGCGATCGCACGCGGCGCCGGCGAGATCCTGGCCGAACTCGAACACGACCTGGCCCAAAAGCGCGGTCAGCGTGCCGGCGAACAGGCCGAGTGGGCGCACCTGCAAGCCCTTGCCGCGATCCGCATGCGCGCCGCGCTCGAAGTCGCGCAGCAGGAAGCGCTGCAGGCGCGCACGCTGGCGCGGCAACGCTTCGCGCAGCAACTGCTGACCCAGCAGATCCGCAACAAGGTCGAGCAAGCCAGGGAAATCGAGGACGCCTCGCGCCAGCGCGCCGAACTGGCGCGCCTGCGCGCCGGCGAAGAAGCCGCCACACGCCGTGCGCAAGACCTCGACGCCGAGGAACACGAGGCGCAGTTCGCGCTCGTCGTGCTGGCGAATGCCGCGCGCCGCCGTGCAGCCGAGCGCGAGGAAGAATGGCTCGAGCTGCAAGGCCAGGCGCGCGCGCGCCAGCAAGCGCTCGGCGCCGACCTCGAAGCGGAAGCCGTGCAGCAAAAGATCGCCGCGTTGCGCCGCGACGGCGGCCAGCAGGAGGCCATCGCCCAGCACGAAAAGCTGCTGCGCACGATCGAAGCCGAGCACCGCCAGGCGCGCGCGGCGAAGGAAGTCGAACTGCTGGCCGAAGAACGGCGCCACCAGCAGCGCCGCGCCGAGCAGGAAGCGGGCTGGCAACAGGAATTGCGGCGCCTGGGCGCCGAACGCGCCGAACGCGCCGCCCAGTTCGAGCACGGCCTGGCGCTGGCGCGCCTCGAGATCGCGCGCGCCGAAGCGCTCGATGGGTTGGACGACACCACCAAACTCGCCGTGGCCGGCGCGCCGAATGCGGCGGTGCTGGCCGATTATTTGAAGACCCGCGTGCACGCGGCCATGGACGCCGGCCAGTTGAGCGCACTGGCGCAGGTGGTGGCCGCCGGCGGCGCCATGAGCGCCAGCGACGCCGCGCGCTTGGCCCAGGAAACGCTGGAGCGCGAACGGTTGCGGCGCGAAGTCGAAGTCGACAAGGACCGGCGCCACCAGCTCGATTTGCTGGCGCTGCAGAACGACGTCAACAAGGCGGCGCTCGGCGCCCAGGCGCAAGTGGCGGGCAGCGTCGGTGCGGCCGTCACCGCCGCAGTGTCGGTCCCGCGCGCTTGCCCGCACGGCCATCCGGTGCGCGGCGACGACCGCTTCTGCGGCGCCTGTGGCGCGCCGCTGGGCTGACGCCACCCGCATGCAAACCGCCATCGACAAGATCCGCGAGCTGCGCGCGCTGCACGAGGACGGGCTGCTCAGCCGCGAGGAATTCGACCGGCGCAAGAACGCCATCCTCGACGCCGCCCACGCGCCAGTGACGCCCGTTGTGACGGCGCCTGCGCGCGGCACCGAGCTGGGACTGATGGCAGGCCAGCAGGTCGGCCCGGCCAACCGGCGTTACCGCCTCGAACGCCTGATCGCGCTCGGCGGCATGGGACAGGTCTGGCAGGCGACCGACCTGGCCACCCACGCCGAACTGGGCCACAGCGCCCAGGTCGCGCTGAAGATCCTGTCGCCCGAGCTGACCGAAAGCGCCGGCCACGCCAAGCTGCTGGTGCAGGAAGCCACGCGCGCGCGGCGCCTGGCGCACGAACACATCGTGCGCGTGTATGACTGGGCGCAGGACCCGGCGACGGCCAGCTATTTCGTGATCATGGAATGCCTCGAGGGCGAAGACCTGGAAAGCCTGCTGGCGCGTGAAGGGGCGCTGCCGCTGGCGCGCACGCTTGACCTGCTGCGTCCGGTCGCCGAGGCGCTCGACTATGCCTGGGAGCGGCACCGGCTGGTGCACCGCGACATCAAGCCCGGCAATGTGTTCGTCACCGCGCGCGGCGAGGTCAAGCTGCTCGACTTCGGCATCGCCGCCCGTGCGCGCGCGGGCGGGCGCAGCGCGCTCGATGCGCCGGCGCTGTCGGGCACGCCGGGCTACCGCGCGCCGGAGGCAGGCGCGCCGGACCTGGTGCCTTCGCGCGCACTCGACGTGTACGCGGTGGCGACGATGGTGCAGCAAATGGTCTCCGGCAGCGCCACGCCCGCCGTTGGCACGCCGGCGCGTCCCGACGGGCTGCGCGACGACCAGTGGCAGGCGCTGCGGGAGGGCATGGCGCAGGATCCGGCGGGGCGGCCGGAGAGCGTGTCGCAGCTGCTGGACCGGCTCGGTGCGACGGTCGAGGCGCCCGTCGAAACGCCGGCTGCGGCCGAGGAAGTGGCCTTGCCGCCAGCCGCACCAGCCCCTGATCCCGCACCAGCCGTGACCGATCCGGCCGCACAACAAGCTGCGGAAGCCGCACAAGCGCGCAGTGCCGCCGCCGCCCTGGCCGCGCGCCAGCAGCTGCGCGAACAGCAAAAACGCGAGCGCGCCGAGGCCGAGGTAGCACGCCGCGCGCGGCGCGAAACCCTGCGCGAGCAGCTGGCCGCGCGCCGCGACGAAGAAGCGGCCAGGGCGCGCCAGGCCCAGGAAGAAGCCCAGCGCAAGGCGCTGCAGCTCAAGGCGGCCGCCGCCTACCTGGCCGAGCAGGAGCGCGCGAAAGCGCAGCAAGCGGCCCCCGTGCAGGCGGCAGCGCCCGTGCCCGCGGAACCGCCTACGCTGCTGCGCGACCGTTTTATCGACGGCGCAGGCGCCGGCCCCGAATTGGTCGTGCTGCGCGCCGGCCGCTTCCAGATGGGCTCCCCGGACCATGAGCGCAAGATCGCGATGGCGTCCGGCGCCCAGAAAAACTGGCTGGCGCGCGAGACGCCGCAGCACTGGGTCGGCATCGCGCGGCCGTTCGCCATCGGCCGCTATCCGGTCACCGTCGGCGAATGGCGCGCCTTTGCCGAAGCCAGCGGTTGGCAGCCGCAAGGGGACGTCGACTGGGCCGCGCCCGGCTTCGCGCAAACGGAGAAGCACCCGGTGGTCGGCGTCTCCTGGCACGATGCCCAGGCCTACCTGGCCTGGCTGGGCGAGCGCACCGGCCAGCGCTACCGCCTGCCGAGCGAAGCCGAATGGGAATACGCCTGCCGCGCCGGCACCAGAACGGCGTTCAGCTTCGGCGACGCGATCGACACCACGCTCGCCAATTACGACGGCAATTTCACCTGGAATGGCGGCCCGCGCGGCGAGTACCGGCGCGGCACCACGCCGGTCGACCAGTTCGCGCCCAACCCGTGGGGGCTGCACGACATGCACGGCAATGTCTGGGAATGGGTGCAGGACGTGATGCACGACAGTTACGAAGGCGCGCCCGTCGACGGCAGCGCCTGGGAGAGCGGCGGCGAGCGCGCACGCCGCATCCTGCGCGGCGGCTCCTGGCTGTACAACCCGCGCTACCTGCGCGCGGCGCTGCGGAATGGCTTTTCGGCGGTGATGTCGAACGACATCGTCGGCTTTCGCGTGGTGCGTGAACTGCCCGAAGATGCGGCCGAGCTTGACCTTTCCTGAAGTCGATTTCCCGGTCGTAGCGTGTGGAAGCCGGCGCGCGCCTGGCGTAGGCTGATCGCAGTCACGGATTTTTTATCGCCCACAGGAGGCGTGCCATGAAAATTCCCGAAGAGCTGCGCATCCCGGCCATCGTATTCGGCTTGCAGGGAGCCCTGCTGGCCGGCTGCGCGCTGGTGTTTTTCTTGCTGTCGTTCAGGCACTAGCCACAAACCTGGCCGGATTCAGCCAGCAACCAAGTGGTGATCCCTGGCCCATTCGCGTAATGCGTCGTTGAGCCGGGTTTGCCATCCACTCCCAGTCGCTTTGAACGCGTCTACCAGGTCGCGGTCGAGACGAAGGTTTGTCGCCACTTTAGTGCCACTGCCTGCAGGCCTGCCAGGGCCACGCGTCGGTGCGGCCTTGGCCCACTCCTCGTCGGAATAGGGAGTCGCGTCCAGGTCTTGCATGGCGGCCTTGGTGATTGCAACATCTTCTTCAACGGTAGGGAGAATCGTTCCCGCTTTAAGTTTCGGCATATCGTTTTACCTCTCTCAAGTTGGCTTTGCGCAGGCTGATGATGCGACGTACGTCATCACGGTCCACATACACCACTTAGAGCCTATTTCAGTAGACCGGGGGAAGCGGCGAGCGATGCATGGCAAGCGCGGGCAAGGCGTGAGGAGGGCGCATGGCGGGCCATGCAACCGACGAGCAACGCAGCACCCGCTTGTCAGGCGCGCTTGCAGCGACTCCGGGCTATTGAGATAGGCTCTTAATAGAGGCGGTCACCGATGTAGGCAATGGCGCACATGCGCGCTTCCCCATCATTGTGTCGTTCGTCTTGCCACGTCAGAGCGTCTTCCCATTCAATCGCTTCGGCTGCGGCCAGGGATATGCAATGCTTTTCCAGGTTCGCAGCGTCTTTGAAGGTGTCGAATGCGATTCCCATATGAATAATCGTAGATACGAAAAACAGCTTTGTCAATGTATTTTCGTATCTACATTAATTCTTCTACCGGGATAGGCTTCAGGCCGCGTCGCGCTCGTGAGCCGGCGTCGCGTCGCGCCGCTCCGGATACGCCCGGTCAGCGAAGCGCGCCCCCTGTGGCCAGTGTGCCAGCGCCTGTAGGGCCATGTCCGGCGTCAGCGGCGTTTCCGCGCCGCTGGCCGGGTCCAGGTGCCAGAAGCCGCCGTCGCGGTGGAACAGCAGCGGCAGGCCCAGCGCCGCCAGCCGGGCGGCGGCGCCCAGGCCGCGCTCCGGCTCCATCAGGTAAAAGGCTTCGTGCTGCATGCCGGCGTCGAGCCGTTGCAGCAGGATCCCGTTCGGCAGCACCGCCACCACTTCCAGCACCGCCACGCCGGGAATGCTGGCCGTCAGTTCAATGCGCATGCCGGGGCGCAGCGCGACCGGGGCATGCTTGCCGGGCCAGGCGCCGTCGACCAGCAAACCGTAACGCGACACGTCCTCGATCTCGAAGCCGCCACGTGCGCGCCGGATGAGCGCGTGGCGGCTGGAGATGCGCCGCGTCAGGCCTTCCGGCTCCGGGCCCGCCACGCCGTGGTGCATCAGCTGGATATCGGCATCGACGACGCCTGCTTCGCCGCGCCCGAGCACGCATTCGTCGAGGGCGAACAGGCGCAAATAGCGTGCACCGTGCGGGTCGGCCGCCCCGTCCCTTGCCAGGCAAGCCGCGGTCGCCGGGCAAGGGTGGACGGGGGGGGCGGCGGGGACATCGATTTCGAGCAGGTCTTCCTCCCAGGCGATGCTGGAAAAACCGAGGTCGACCTTGCCGCCGCCAACCCCGGCAGCCAGGTCGAGGTGGGCGATACCGGCATTGCTGGCATGGACATCGATGTCGACGCGGCCGCCGCCATCCACGCGCGCACCCACGCGCGCAATCGAGGCGTCGTCGGCATGCACGCGCACGTTCTTGTGGGTGGCGAGGAAGGTCTGGTGGATCTCGTGCAGGCTGGCGTCGGCGCGCGGGGCCAGGATCAGCAGGGTCGCGATCCAGCTGTGGGCGGCGGCGTGTGCATCGGCGCGGCTGTGCAGCTCGAGTTCGATGCGGTACTGGCCGTGTTCCAGCCCGCGCGAGGAAAACTCGAGGAAGACCGGCAGCCAGTCGCCGCGCACGGTGCGGCAGAAGCTGTGGCGCTCGCCGTTTTCCAGGCGCAGGCGCGAGCTGGCCAGCAGGGTCACCTGCGCGGCGCAGTCGGACGGCATGCCGCGCAGCGCCAGCTTCAGCACCTGGCGCCCGCCGGCCGCGCGCGGATCGAAGCCGCTCACGTGCAGGTGCGGACGCAGGGCGGCAACTGGAGCGATCGGCATGGGAAGGATGACGGACACGTCCGGCGCCTCCGGATCAGCCATCGACAGCGACTCTTCAGGCTGCGCATGACCGTGCGCGCAAGCATGCTCGCCAGGCATTACCCAGACGGTGCAATGCGGATGATCGGGATGGCGGCAACGGTTCATGGGAGGGGCCTGGTGGAGCGGGGAAGCTTACGCGGATTCGCCCAGCCGTGGCGCGCGGCAGGGTCTGGCTGGAGTTGATTTAACGCACTATTTCCTATTGTAACGTTTGGCGCTGTCACCGTTCGCTATTGATGGATCCGATCGCCAGGCGCAGCAATTGATCGGCACAAGTGACCTTTCCGCCATCAAGTGCCCGGCGCCAGCCCAGGTAATTCGGAAGATAATGCGACGCGACCCCATGAAACCGCGCCAGCCATTCGCGAAAGCGGTGGTGATAGGCATTCACGTTCTGCACATGGATGGCGCCCGTGGGCTCGCGGCGGGTACGTTGGCCGGCGCGCAGGTTGACGGCCTGGTGCGCAATGCCGTGCGCACGCGCGAACGCGCGATAGGCCGCATGCGCGTCGGTAACCAGCAGCACTTGCCGGTCGAGGCAGGGCAGCAAATGGCGCTCGAGTTGCGCCTTGTTCAAGGCGCCGCGCCCGGTGACGGCGTCAATTGTCTGGCCGCTGCGGTCGCGCGCCACCAGAATGCAGTCGAGCTCGCGCGAGATGCCGCGCTTTGCCGCCACGCCGCCACGCTTGCGCGGCGCCCGATCGAGCTTGCGCGATCCCTTCTGCGACTCGAGGAGAAACATTTCGTCGGCCTCGGCGATGCCGTGCAGGCACGCGGGCCGGTTGTCCTTGGCCCTGTCGAGAAAGCGATGGCGCCATCTGAATGCGGTATTCCGGTGCACCTTGATTTGCTCTGCCGCTGCGCGTACAGGGCACGACACGCGCAGCGCATCGAGGTAATCCAGCCATTTGGCGCGCAACCTCAGCCGAGCCAGCGGCGTGCCGGTGAGGTCGTTGTAAGTGCGCCGGCACTGGCGGCAGCGATAGCGCTGCAGGCCGTTCGCGTGGCCATGACGGTGCCAGCCGGAACAGCAGCAATGCGGGCAGCGGCGCCCGGGGCCGCGCACTTGTTCGATCAGCGCAAGCAGCTGATGCAATCCGGCCGCCGGCCGCAAGGCCGCGAGCACCCGTATCCGCTGCGGTTGATTCAGTGTCGGTAATGCCGCCAACCACTTCTTGAACCCTGGCGCTTTCATGGCAGATCCATATCGATGGCGATACGGGTTCGACCGTAAAAAAGCTCAGCAGTTCCATCCTCATCCATAGCGAACGGTGACAGCGCCTAACGTTTTGCCAGCCTGTCCACCCAGCATCAAGCGCCTTGCGGCAGGGCGGTTTCGTCGTGGCCGGGCGCACGAACACGCAGCACGATCGCGCTCAGGTTGTCCGGCTGCAGCCCGACCGGCGGCCGTTCGGCGATCTCGCCGAACAGGGCGTCGAGGCAGGCGGGCGCGTCCTTGCCCGCGAAGAGGCGCGGCCAGCGCGCCACGAACTCGGCCGGATCGCTGCAAGACCAGAAGCCGTCGGTGGCAAGCAGGTAAATTGCACCCGGGCGCAAGTGCAGGACGCGGCGGTCGGGCAGGGCGCGCAGCCAGGGTGGCAGCGTGGCGGCGTCGAGCGCGACCAGGCCGTCGTCGAGGTGCGACGGATCGAACAGGGTGTTACCGAGGATGAAGGCCTGGGCGATCTGCGGCGTGTGGCTGCCATGCACCTGGCGCCACCAGGACTCCTCGCCCAGCAAGCCGGCCATGGCCAGCACGGTGGCCGGCACGTGGTCGACGGTGAGGGGTACAACCGCCTGCGCGGTGATGTCGTACAGGCGCGAGTCGCCGGCATGCCACAACAGCGGCGCGCCGCTTGGTGCGATCTCGAGCATGGTGAGCGTGGTGCCGGGCCGGGGACCGGCTTCGTGCAGGCCGTCGAAGCTGCATTGCAGCCTGCGGTGCAGGCCGTCCAGGTGGCGCGACAGGCTGTCCAGGTCGGCGCAGGCGGGAATCGCCAGCAGGCCGGCCGCCACCGATTCGGCCGCTTCGCGCCCGTGACCATGGCCGCCCATGCCGTCCATCACGGCCAGGCGCAGGTGCCCCGGCGGCCAGCCGGCGACCTGGCTGCACGCCGGCTGGCCGCCCGCCAGGTAGCTGGCGCGGCCGGCGCCGTCGATCACCAGCAGGTTGTCCTGGTTTTCCGCACGCCGCGCCGGCCCGACGCCGATCTTGCTGCCCGCCGCCAGCTCAAACAGGGGTGCGTCCATCGCCGCTGCCAGCATGTTGGTCCCGCATGCATTCATTATCTCATTCATCGTTACCTGCCGCCGGTTTCAGGTGCATATCGTATGGTAAGTTATGGTTTTGCCAAAGCCGCGCACGACATGCTGATTCGTCCCTTTGAAGCCTCCGACCTGGCCGCCTGTGCGCGCCTGCTGCGCGCCAGCGCCAGCGAATTCATCGTCCACGAATCGAGCCGCGAAGGCGCCTGCACTTTCCTGCGCGAGAACGACGAGGAAGGCATCCGCGGATATCTCGCGGCGGGCTACGTCTACCATGTGGCGGATGCTGCAGGCGAGCTCGCCGGCTTCATCGCGATTCGCGACAACAGCCACGTCTTCCACCTGTTCATCGACAAGCGCTGGCATGGCCAGGGACTGGCGCGGCGGCTGTGGGACGTGGCGCGCGCCGCCGCGCTCGAGCGCGGCGCGACGGGCACGTTTACGGTGAACGCGTCGAACTACGCCCTGCCCGTGTACGAAGCCTTCGGTTTCGAACGCACCGCGCCGACCCAGTGCGTCAAGGGCCTGTACTTCAACCCGATGCGCTATACGCCTGCCTGAAGCATTACGGTCGGCGTTCGTCGGCGCGGCGCAGCCACAGGCTGCTGGCCCATCCTTCGACGCGTTGGCCGCCGGCCTCGGCGCTGACCTGCCACCAGTCGCCCTCATGTAAACCTGTCGCCCGCACCTGCGCGCCGGCTGGCAGCACCAGCATGCGGCGCGCGCCGACCCCGCGCTCGGCGCGCAGGTTGAGCGCGTCGGCGACGACATAGCTGCGCCCGGCGCGTGGGATGTCCGCATGCGCTGTGTGCACGACGGCCAGGGCCGCGATCGGAACCGGCGCTGGCGGCGCCAGCCACTGCCACAGCGCGCCGCCGATCAAGCCTGTCCCGAGCACCAGCACCGCCAGCGCCCTGGCGTTCGGGCGCTGCCACCATGCACCGGGCGTGCAGCGCGCCGCCAGCACCAGGGTCGCCAGCAGCCCGACGGCGCCGCAGGCGAGGGCAAGGGCGAGCGGTGTCATCGTTATGCCTCGACGCGCAGCACGTAGTGGCCGGCCACGATGTGGTGTCCGAGCGGCACCACATACGGCGCCTCGCCGGTGGCGCTATCGATCGCGGCGACGAAAGACAGGCGCTCGTCGAGGTGGTACAGCGCCTGGGTCGGCGACTCGCGCACGATGCGGTAGCCCTCGGGACCGGCTTCGAAAGCAAAGGCATTCCTCGACAGTCCGAGGCGGTCGGCGCCGCCGGCCTGCGCTCCATCGGCGCCGCGCAGGCAGCCGGCGCAGTCGAGCACGCGCAGCTTGGCCAGCGCCGGCGCGGCACGGCCGAACACCTGGCGCGTGCCGCCCACCACCGGCACGCCCTGCGCCTGCGGCAGGCAGACGATGGCGCTGTAGCGCTCGGCCATTTCCGGCGCCGGCGCCAGCAGGCGCACGTCGACGCCGTCGCTGGGGGCGAAGCGGTTCGGCACGGCGACGCGCTGGCGGCCGTCCGGCGTGACGGCATAGACGGCGTCGAGCGCGTCGAGGGCGAAGCCGAGCAGCGAATCGGCTTGCAGCGGACCGACCATCAAGTCGCGCCCGATGCCGAACTCGATCGCGGCGGCGCCGGTGTCGCGGTAGCGCGACAGGCGCGGCAGGGCCAGCGCGGCCAGGCTGACGCGCTGGCGCATCACGGGCGCATAGGTCGCATCCTGGTTGACGGGGGCGGTGGGCGCAGCGGCGGCGCGGTGCAGCACCGGCACCGCGGTAAGCTCGGCATCGTCGAGGGCGCGCGCGCGGGCCTTCCAGACAGCGGGAGCGCGGACCGAGGGCGGCGCACTCACCGGCACCGCCGGCATGGCCGCCTTGGGCTGGCTCGGCGCCACCTTCAAGAGCAGGCGCGGCGGCATGCCGCTCACGTCGGCGGCGCGCGCGCGGATCGTGTAGTAGCCGCTGGCGGCATCGAAGCTGCAATCGAAGGCGTCTTTCGGCCGTACCTGCACCTCGATCGGCGCGTCCGGCCCGTCGTTGATGAGGAGGATGCTGGCATCCTGTGCGAACGGCCAGCCCGGCACCGCGTGGGTGGCGCGGGCGGCATCAAACCCGAGCACCGTCAGGCGCCCGTTCGGATAAATCGGGCACACCGGTTGCCAGATGGCGCTGTCGCGCGACACGCTCACCGTGTACAGCACCTGTTCGTTGGGCGCGGGCAGGTAGACGGCGTGGCCGAATTTCACCTCGACCTGGCCGGGCGCCAACTCGCTTGATCCAAGCACGTGGTAGCGCACATCCTCAGGCCCGAGCAGGTCGCCGAAATCCTTCTGGTGCAGGGCTTGCAGCGTCTGCGCCAGGTCGCGTACGCGCGCGCCGCGGGTCAGGTGGCGGTCGTCGTCGACCTCGTCCTGCGGCAGCACCAGGGTCACGTGCGCGAAGCAGCGCGTGGCGGCGCGCCCGCGCTGTTCGCGCGGCGCCCGTTCCAGCAGGTCGCGCAGGTAGGGGCGGCGATTCAACAGGGCCAGGCCCGGCGCCTGCCACAGGGCTTCGGCATTGAACACGTCGCCGACGCGGTTCAGGGTTTCGTGTTGGACGTAGACCGGCATGATGAACTCTCCTCGAATATGTGGGCGCCCGCAGGTGCACCTGTAGGGGCGCCTGCAGTTCCAAACGCTAGCAGGGGGAAGATGAAAAACAGCAGGTGCGAGCCGCCGGCGGACAGGAAACTCATCGGCTGGCCCATGATCGGAAAGAAGGCGAGGTTGGTGCCCCACGACAGCAGGAAGTGGCCGAACACGAAGGCGGCGCCGCCGCACAGCGCAAAGCAGCGAAAGCGTCCGAGCCAGGCATGGCGATAGTCGCGCGCGGCGGCGCCGCCCTGCCAGGCACGCCAGGCGGCCCGCAGCAGCGCGCCCAGGAACAGCGCCTGCAGCGTCCAGAGCAGCAGGCCGGCGGCCAGGCCATGGCGCTGCAGCAGGAACGAAGGCGCGAAATCGTCCTGCACCGCTGGAATGGCAAGGGCGTCGGGCGCACCGTGCCCGAGCGCGGCCAGGCCGAACACGCCGTCGGCGCCGGACCAGCCGCCGCCGGCGATCGCCTGCGCGCCCAGCAGCAGTTGCTGGCCGGTGTGCGGGTGCGCGCCCGGGTCGAGCCAGACGCCGAAGCGCTCGCCATAAAAACTCCATGCGGCGACATTGCCCGGCGCCGCGCCGCGCAGCAGGGCAAGCGCCAGCAGGCAGAGGCAGGCGCCTGCCGCCACCGCCAGCGCCGGACCGGCCTTGCGCGCCGCGCACGACCAGGCCAGCAGCATGGCCGCGCCCCAGACCAGCAGCAGGATCAGCGGCGAGTAATCGTCGACCTGCACCAGCGCCACCGCCAGCAGCACCATGAACAGCAGGGCGGGCGCGGCCAGGCGCAGCCAGCGCACGAATGCCCCGCCGCGTGCATCGTTTCCTGCCGCACCGCGGCCCAGGCCGAGTGCGATGCAGTGGGCGGTGAGGATCGTCAACGCCAACTTGGCGAATTCCACCGGCTGCAGGTCGAACACGCCGGTCTCGTTGCCCCAGCCGACTTGCAGCAGCAGCGCGGCGAGCGCCGCGCCGGCCAGCAGCAGCAGGAGCAGCTCGACCCGGGCCTGGCCCGGCGCCTGGGCACGCGCCAGCAGGGCGGTGGCGACGCCGGCCAGCCCGAGGCCGAAGCTGGTGGCGGCCGCCGTCTTCTGGAAGTGGCGCAGCCAGGACGTGTCGGGCGCGCCGATGCCCAGTTCCAGTTGCAGCAACAGGCCGGCCGCCAGCAGCAGGACGCCGAGCGTGAGCACCGCACCCGTACGCCGTCCGGCCAGCGCGCACCACAGCGCGGCCCAGCACAGCAGCAGCGACGGGCCGACGCCGGGTGCACTGCCGCCGCGCTGCGCTAGCAGCAGGCCGAGGCCGGCGACGGCGAGTGCAATGCTGGAACCCAAGTGTGCGGCGCCCGCCAAGTCCTTGCGCCAGCGCGTGCGGCCTGCCAGCACGGCGCCCAGCAGCCCGAACGCCGCGCCGCCGGCCAGGCACCAGGCGACGGCAGGCGGCCAGGCCCAGGCGTCGCGCCGCTGCCAGTGCCAGCGCACGCCGGGTGGGAGTTCGGTGCGCGCCTCCTGGAACAAGGCGACGCGCCGGGTCGGCTGCAGGCGCAGCGTGTCGCTCTCCACTTCGGCCAGCAGGCGCGTGCGCCCGACCGTGAGCGCGTCCACGCCGGCCAGTGCCTGCTCGGCCAGGGCCAGGTCATGTGGCGGACCGTCATCAAAGGCCAGCAGCGGCGCCCGCTCGACGCCGCTGGCGCCCGTCAATACCGGCAAGCCATCCTCGAACCCGAGCTGGGCGCTGCCCGGCATGGCGCCGGCGTTGCCGACCTGGGTACCGCAGGAGAGGTTGCCGCCGAAGCGCAAGGGCCGCGCCACCGTGAGCGCGCGCGGCGCCCAGCGGTTCCACAGGCCGAGCAGGCGCGCGCCCGGTCCGCTGCCGGGACAGGCCGCCAGCGCTTCGCCGTCGCGCCGCACCAGCGCGCCGTCGTAATCCCAGCTGTGCGCGCCGTCGCTGAACGCGAGCAGGCCGGCGCTCGCTGTCGTGAAGCGGTAGTGCACGGCGCCGAGCTGGACGTGCTGGCCGGCCCGCACCACGCGGCTGCCGCTCCGGGTACGCTCGGTGCTCCGTTCGACACCGATGGCCTGCACGCCATCGCTGCTGGACGCGAACCAGGCGCCATTCGCATCGCGGCGCAGGCGCAGATGGCGCTTGCCGGCCTGGGGCGCGGCCAGTTCGGCGCGGCCCAGCACCAGTTCGGCGCCGGGCGCCAGCCTGACCTCGATCTTGGCCGGCAGCCAGGCCGGCGGCGTGCGCAGCAGCGCCAGCACCTGCAGCACGCACAGCAGCCCCAGCGCGGCTGCGGCCAGGGCTTTCATGCCGAACGCGCGCATCATGCGGCGCACCGCACAGGACCGCCCTGGGCGGCGGCGAGCAGGCGGCTGATCGCCAGCGCATGCGGCGGGCGGTCTTGCGGGCGGCGCGCCAGCAGCGCGCGCAGCAGCGTCAAGGCGGCCGCGACCCCTGTGTCGCCGTCGGCGCAGGCGAGAAAGTGCGCCGCTTCGTCGTCCGCCAGGATTGGCGGCAGGGTGAAGCGCAAAGTGGCATCGGCGCAGCCATTGGTGCTGCCATAAGCGCGGAAGGCATCGCCGCAGGCGCTGCAATAGCGCAGTGTCGCGCCGTCGGTGACGAGGTAGTACAGCAGGGCGCCCAGCGAAAAATAGTCGGCGCGGGCGTCGGTGACGTAGCCGACTGGTGTATCCGGCAACGTAGGGAAGAATTGCTCTGGCGCCTGCCAGCTGGCGGTGCCCGCATAGGAGTGCGCGCCGCTGTCGTGCAGGCTGCGGTTGGTGCCGAAGTCGGCCAGCCGCAAGCTGCCGCCGCCATCCACCAGCAGGTTGGCGGGTTTCAGATCGAGGTAGCGCCAGCCGTGCCGGTGCACCGTGGCCAGCGCCGCATTCACCTGGCCGGTCCAGGCCAGCGCCTGCACCAGGCCGATCCGGCGCCCGGCCGCATTTCGCGCCGCCAGGTGCGCTGCGAGGTCGCCGTCGTGCAGTTCGAGCGCCAGCGCCGGCAAGCCCTCGTGCAAGCCATGGTCGAGCAGGCGCACGACGTGGCGCGCATCCCAGGGGGCAAGGCTGGACAGGAAAGCGATTTCGCGTGCCGCGCATTCGCTCCAGCGCGCACGCAGCGCCGGTTCGGCGCGCGCCATCTGCGCGCGGTTGACGAGTTTGAGCGCCACCGGGCCGAAGCCGTCGCGTTCGGCACGCCAGACCAGGCCGTAGCTGGAGCCGGCCAACTGCTCGCGCAAGCGGTAGTGGCCCCGGCCCAAGGTGACGATGTCGCCGCTGTGCAGCATGCTTCCCCCGAATGAATGCGGCGATGCTGCCGCTGTGCACAGCTAGCGGGGGGAGGCGGAAAAGGGGGAGGGTAAAACGCGAAAAAGCCGCGCCTCCAGGGGTAACGACGTTCAGTTAACCTGTTCGAACCGTCTCCTCAGGCGCTGAGCTGGCCACACTGGCTGAGTTTCGATGATTGTAGGGTGGACTCTCGAGTCCACGCGGTACGTGCCCTTGCATACCTCGACACTGGGGGAAACCTGTACGTGTGCGCTCCCAGACTACGTAGCGCATCTCGATATGTATAAAAAGGGCCGTGGACTCAGGAGTCCACCCTACGTATCGCGCGACTTAGCGTGCGTGACCGGGCTTGGAGTTGGCTGAACGGCACTATCCCCCAAGGGACGCTGCGCCAACAAAAAAAACCGCGCCCCTGGGGACGCGGTTCGTGTTTAGCCGGGCCGGATCAGCGGCGGTAGCCGTCTCGGTCGCGGTAGCCGTCATGGCCGCGGCCATCGCGGTCCCAGCCACGGTCATGGTCGCGGTGACCACGGTCATAGCCGCGGTCGTAACCCCGGTCATAGCCGTGATGGCGGCCGCCGCGCGGTGCGACATACACGACCGCCGGTTCGCGGTAGTAACGCGGCTGCTCATAGTACACCGGACGCGGCTGGACGTAGACCGGGGCCGGCTGGTAGTAACCGACCGAGGCATAGCCGCGGTTGTCGTAGTGGCGGCGGCCGTCATAGCCACCGATCGAGTTGCCGACCGCGGCGCCGAGGACACCGCCGACGATGGCGCCACCACCGCCACCCGCACTGGCGCCGATGGCTGCGCCGAGCACCGCGCCGACCGCGGTATTGGTGCCGCGGTCGCCAGCGAATGCCGAGGGCGAGACGGCGACAGCGGCCAGGATCACCGCACCAAAGCATTTTTTGTTCAACATGGCTTTTCCTTTGTTGCCGCAACGAGGATCGACATGATCGCTGTGACGCCGGGGCATGGAATGAACTATAGACCGGCTTGCCGCGGCCTTCACCACCTAATACAGATTCTTACATCTGGTCGGCACTCGTAACATTCTTTTGACAAGCCTTGCAGACGGCGCCGGCCGCCCCATCTTTCCCGGGTTACCCGATTTTTTCAAGCCACCATGTCCGCACGCCGCAACCTGTTCGTCATCCTCGCCCTGCTGGTCCTCCTGCACCTGTACATCGGCCTGCGCCTGATGCCCGACCTCGGCCTCGGCTGGATCGGCATGCTGGCCGGGAGCGCCTCCCTGGCGCTGTCGACGCTACTGGTGCCGGTCGGGCTGCTGTCGTCCTCGCTGCGGCGACGGCGCTGGTCGGAACAGCTGGCCTGGCTCGGCCTGCTGGCGATGGGCCTGTTCTCCTCGCTGCTGGTTGTCACCTTCCTGCGCGATCTCGTGCTGCTGCTGGCGACGGTCGGCGGCTTCGGCACCGATGCACTGCATTACTACAGTGCGCTGGCGGTGCCGCTGCTGGCCCTGGCCGTGACGGCCATCGGTTTCGTCAACGCCCGCCGCGTGGCGCGCGTGGTGCGGGTGGAGGTGCCGATCGACGGCTTGCCGCAGGCCTTGCACGGCTATTCGATCGCGCAGATTTCCGATATCCACGTCGGCCCGACCATCAAGCGTCCCTACCTGAACGCCATCGTCAACCGCGTCAATGCGCTGGGCGCCGATGCGATCGCGGTGACCGGCGACCTGGTCGACGGCAGCGTGGGGCGCCTGGCGCTGCATACCCAGCCGCTGGCGCGCCTATCGGCACCGGATGGCGCTTTTTTCGTGACCGGCAATCACGAATATTACTCGGGCGCCGAGGAGTGGATCGTCGAGTTGCGGCGCCTGGGCCTGACCGTGCTGCTGAACCAGCACGTGGTGCGCCAGCGCGGCGGCGCGGCGCTGATGATCGCTGGCGTGGCCGATTATTCGGCCCACCATTTCAACCCGGCCCACCGCAGCGACCCGCAACAGGCCGCCGCCGGCGCACCGCGCGACCTGGCGGTGAAGATCCTGCTGGCGCACCAGCCGCGCAGCGCGACCGCCGCCGCCGAGGCCGGCTTCGACCTGCAACTGTCGGGCCACACGCATGGCGGCCAGTTCTTCCCGTGGAACCTGTTCGTACCGCTGCAGCAGCCTTTCGTCGCCGGCCTGCACCGGGTGCGCCGGTTGTGGGTGTATACCAGCCGCGGTACCGGTTACTGGGGGCCGCCAAAGCGCTTCGGCGCACCTTCGGAAATTACGCTGGTGCGGCTGGTGCCGGCGTGATGGACTTGTAAAGACAGCAAAAAGTTGCCGGATGCGCTATTGTTCCGATCCTCTCCCATCGAAGGATCGACCGCATGAACCGTCCCCGCCATCCCGTCCTCGGCCTCCTTGCCGCAGCCCTGTTCGCCGCGTCCGCCACAGCGGTTTATGCCGCCAGTCCCGGCAACGATCCGGCAGCACTGGCGAAGATCCGCGATACCGCGCTGGGTAGCGATTATGCCTGGGAACGGATGGCGGACATGACCGACCTGATCGGCCCGCGCCTGTCGGGTTCGCCCGGCGCGGCGGCGGCCGTGACCCAGGTCGCCGAGGCCATGCGCAAGCTCGGCGCCAGGGTGACGCTGCAGCCGGTGAAAGTGCCGCATTGGGTACGCGGGCAGGAGACCGGCGAGCTGGTCGAGTACCGCGGCCGTCCGGCCGGCATCAGCCAGCGCGTGGTACTGACCGCGCTGGGCAATTCGGGCGCGACCCCCGCCGACGGCCTCACGGCGCAAGTCGTGGTGGTGGCCAGCTTCGACGAACTGAAAGCGCGCGCGGCCGACGTCAAGGGGCGCATCGTGCTGTTCGACGTGCCGTTTGATCAGGACATGGCGAACCGCGGCCTGGCCGGGCCGGCCTATGGTCATGGCTCGAACTACCGCAGCAACGGCCCGCGCATGGCGGCCGAGCTTGGCGCCGCCGCGGCGCTGGTGCGCTCGGTGGGCGGCGCGGCCTACCGCCTGCCGCATACCGGCAACACCAACTTCCAGGATGGCGCGCGCATCCCGGCCGCGGCCGTCACGGTCGAGGATGCGATGCTGATGACGCGCCTGGCGAAGCGCGGCCCACTCACCATGCGCCTGCTGCTCACGCCGCAGATCCTACCCGACGCCGACAGCCATAACGTGATCGCCGACCTGCCGGGTACCGACAAGGCGGACGAAGTCGTGATCGTCTCCGGCCACCTCGATTCCTGGGACCTGGCCACCGGCGCCTACGACGACGCCGCGGGCGTGGCCAGCGCCATGGCCGTGTTCGACACCCTGAAGAAGCTCGACTACCGCCCGCGCCGCACGATTCGCATGATCGCCTGGATGAACGAAGAGAACGGCACCCGCGGTGCGCGTACCTACCTCGAAGCGAACACGGCGGACGCGGCGAAGCACGTCGGCGCCATCGAAAGCGACAACGGGGCAGGGCGTCCATTCGGCCTGCGCGCGAGCGTGCCGGCGACCTCGTCGCGCCTGTTCGCGCCGCTGCAGGCAGCCTTGCAGCCGATCGGCGCCGGCGTCTTCCAGCGCCAGGATGCACTTTCCACCGGCGACCTGTCGGGCCTGGAGCGCGCCGGCGTGCCCAGCTTTGCGCCGCTGATCGACACCTCGACCTATTTCGACTACCACCACACGGCAGCCGACACGCTCGACAAGGTCGATCCCGACAACCTGCGCCGCCACGTGGCGCTGATGGCGGCCACGGCCTGGTTCCTGGCGAACGTCGACGAGCCGATCGGGCGCGCCGTCGTGCCTGCGCGCTGAAGTGTCGACCTGCCAAGGCGGCCTGTTGAAGGGT
Source organism: Massilia sp. CFBP 13721 (assembly GCF_014842025.1). Classification (GTDB taxonomy): domain Bacteria; phylum Pseudomonadota; class Gammaproteobacteria; order Burkholderiales; family Burkholderiaceae_D; genus Telluria. The sequence goes on along the minus strand of NZ_JACYUY010000008.1, from coordinate 134,790 downwards.
CGACCTGCTGGGGCAGCGGTTCGCTGAGATGCCCGCCCGTCGAGGTGGCGGCCTGCTGGAGCAGCAGCCTGCTGGAGCAGCGGCCTGTTGGAACGGCGGTTCACCGGGACGCTGCCCGCTGAAGCGCCTGCGCGTCAGCGTGAGTGTGCCCGACGCGCGTCCTGACGGCGCCACGGTCCGCTGCCGGTTGCCATCCCGGCAGCCGGACAGTCAGAGCATGAGCAGGTTCGCACCCAAGTTCGCAGCCAGGCTGCCAACAGGTTCCCAATCAGGATCCCAATCAGGATCGCAGTCGGCGTTGGCGGTCTGGACCGCATCCGCCAAACCCAGCCGGGCGCGGTCCGACGGCGGACCGTTCCCCGGCACGTCTCGCATCGTGCGCTCAGGCAGTACGGCCTGCGCCGCGCCTCCCTTATTCGATCAACACACGCCTGACCGCCCGCGCGTGCCCGCGGAAAGGCCGCCCGTACACGGTCTGGATGCCGCTGGCGAAGTTTTCGCCCCAGACCAGTTGTGAACGCGTTTCGTGCGGTTCGGACGACCAGTACCACTCGCGCTCGAACTGCTCGCGCAAGTTCGCGAACAGCAGCGACAGTTCGCGCCGGTTCGGTAGCTCGCCGCCTTGCGCGGCCGTCCATTCGAGGGCGCCGGGCCAGCCGACGTCGGCCGCGTCTCCCGGCAGCAGGATCAGGTGGTGGTCGGGGTCGCCGCCCTTGCCCAGGATGATGCCGGCGTAGTGTTCGCCTTCCTTCAGCGTGTCTCGTAGTTGCATATAGATGCCCATCGGTGTCCTCGCGCGTCGGTATCTGTTGATACAGATTCGACCGGCACCTCGTCGCTTTAGTTGCCGCCCCAAACACGACATGGATCATGGTTCTGTTCGATTTCGCGAGGAATAACTGTTTTAACTGTTTGATACTCCAAAAAAATTTATTTGCGGAAAAGTTGAACTAAGGAAGTTTCCTGCCCTCAAAGGTTACGTATTCACTTTTTATTTCAGGAAATTTCTCAATGAAAATGCAAGCCACGAACGCAGTCCGTACCGCCGCCATCCTCTTGATCGCTTCCTTTGCCGCTGCCGGCGCCAGCGCACAAACGTCTGCTTCGGTTGCCCTGTCGGGTTACGACAGCCTGAGCGCTACCCCGGGCACCATGTCCGCTGCCACGCTGCCGACAACCGCCAACAATTACTACGTGGCGCCAAACGGTTCCGACACCGCCGCCGGCACGAAAGCAGCACCATTCAAGACGCTGGCACGCGCAGCAAAAGCTGCCGTCAAGGCAAACACGACTGTGTTCGTCGCTCCCGGCACCTACGAAGGTGGCTTCAAGACGACCGGCAATGGCACCGCCGCCGGCCGCATCTATTGGGTCTCGACCACCAAGTGGGGCGCCAAGATCGTCCCGCCTGCGAACTCGGCCAACAAGACCGCCTGGGACAACCGCGGCAACTACGTCAGCATCATCGGTTTCGAAGTCGACGGCACCAGGATCCAGAAGGGCACCAAGTGGACGCTGGGCATCTACACCGGCGGTTCGTACAACGTCATCGAAGGCAACCACGTGCACCACACCGCCAACACGATCGCCTGCAGCAGCGCCGGCGGTTCGGCCATCGGTGTCGACAGCTACTATAAGGGCGTCATGACCGACGTCATCGGCAACACCGTGCACGACATCGGCCCTGCCGGCTGCACCTACGTCCAGGGCATCTACGTGTCGACCTCGGGCTCGATCAAGAACAACGTGGTCTACCGCGTCGGTTCGGCGGCGATTCACCTCTGGCACGACGCCACCAACGTGAAAATCACCAACAACACGGTGAGCTCGTCGGTGTTCGGCATCATCGTCGGTGGCGGCGATTTCTACTTCACCAGCGCCGGCGCCAACAACGTCGCCGTGCACAACAACATCGTGTACGACAACAAGTACGGCATTTCCGAGCAGGGCAAGACCGGCACCGGCAACACCTACAAGAACAACCTGGTGTTCAAGAACACGACCTACGACTGGCAGCTGCGCAATGGCCTGAAGCACACTGCGACCATCAGCTCGGACCCGCTGCTGGCCGGCTACTCGCGCACCGCCGCAATGCCGAACTTCAAGCCGAGCGCGAGCTCGCCGGTAATCGGCCGCGGTATCGCGACCTATGCCCACCCGACCGACATCGATGGCAAGGCGCGTAACGCATCGACCGGTTTCGATATCGGTGCATACCAGCACTGACACCCTTCAGGCTCCGGCTTGAACAACCCCGCGCAGCCGCAAGGCGCGCGGGGTTTTTTGCATTTGGGTCATGTGCGCAACGATTCGCACGGCAAAACTTAGATCAAACTTAGCTGCGTTGATTTAACGCAAACACTCATTGCAAATACGTACTGAACAGTAGAAAGCTTGGTGTAGAATAAATTTTTATGTTGCGAGTCGGGAGCGGCGTCCACAAGACGCCCGGCAGGAGCCAGCATTCTCGATAGCAGTTGAACACGGTCCCTGGAATGTTACGCACCGCGCATCACGAGTCGTCCGGTTTCACGTCCTTCAATGGCACGGCGCCTGCCTGCGCCGCATTTCTTTCTGCCCGTCCAAGCGCGCGTCGCGAAAGCCCAGGGTTTCCCGCCCCGCTTGCCTGAGCTCGGCCGACGCCGCGCGTCGTACCCGAGCCTCCCGATCCAGTGCCACGCAGTGCAGCTTCACTGTCCTGCATTTTCCAGCTTTCAGGATTTACCAAATGGATATCGTAGAGATGAACACGCAACATGAGTCGAAGCCCGACGTGGGCAACAACGGCGTCCGTCCGAGCCGCAAGATCGCCAAGCGCGTCGTCGAACGCGGCCAGCGCCTGCGCAGCCGCGCCGGCGTGCTGATCGCCATGTCGTTGGGTCTGGTGGCGCTGCTGTCGATCCTCGAATAAGCGCAGGTGCTTGTTCTGAGCTATTCCCGCTGCGCTATTCCTGCATCGGCAGCGCCATCTCCGGGCTGTCGGCATTCGCGCGGTTCACTTGCGGCGTGACCTTGAACCACTCGAACGCGTCCGGGGGCAGCGCCGCCTGGCGCGCCAGTTCGAGCGCCTGCTCGGGATTGATGGCGGGGTCGAGCCAGACTGCGGCATCCGCGGCCTCGAGCACGACCGGGCGCCGGTCGTGGATGTCGAGCATGCCTTCGGCGGCATCGTCGGTGACGAGCACGAAGCCGGCTTCGGCGCGGTTCTCGGTAAAGGTGCCGAAATTCGCCAGCGCCAGCATGTACAGGGGTGCACGGTCCTTGCGGTGGATGTGCCAGGGCTGCTTTTTCCCTTTTTCGCCGGTCCACTCGTACCAGCCGTCAGCGGGTACGATGGCGCGGCCGTTCTTCAATAGCCGGCTCCAGTAGCGGTTGGTCAGCTTGTCGAGGCGGGCGTTGATGGAAATCGGCAGTTTGCCTTCCGCCCATTTAGCGCGGTAACTCCAGAATACGTCGTCAATGCGGCGCTCGCCGTCCTGGATGTGCATGACGGGGCGATACGTCCCGGGCGGCACGTTATAGGCCGGCGTCGATTCGCTGTCGTACACGGCGTCGGCCCAGCCGAAGACGCTCGCGTAGTATCGTGCCGTTTGGCTTTGGTCAAATCGTCCACACATGGAACCATGGTACTGCAAAATGCAGGCCGCACGATTGGGTCCCACTGGCTGGTCAAGGCAGGGCGCCGGAAATGCTATGCTGTACAAACGACAAGTAAAGGAGAGAGCATATGGCGGGAGCCTGGTTGAGAGTATTGAAGTCCGTGCCGTGGAGCGAGGTCCTCGCGGCGGCGCCGCAAGTGGCGAACAGCGCGCGCCGGCTGTGGGATACCGTCGGGCGCAAGGGCGTGACGATGCCGGATACGGAATTCGACGAAACGGTGGCGCACATGCCGCTCGACGATGGCATTGCGCTAATCGCGACCCAGGTCGAGCGCCAGGACATCGCGATTTCGCAGCTGCAGGGGCAGGTACGCGAAGCATCGAAGCTGATCGCGGAACTGGCCGACCAGAACGCGCAACTGGTGGCGAAACTGCAGGCCGCGCGCGAGCGCCTGACCCTGGTCGGCTTTACCGCCGCCGGCGCCGGCGTACTGGCCATCGTTGCCCTCAGCCTGGTGCTGGCCCGCACCTGATGTTTACCTGACAGCCCGCGCCATGAAATTCGTCCTCCTCCTGTTCTTCAGCTTCATCTTCATTGCGATGCTGATGAATTCCGGCCGCAAGCGCGGCATGCTCAGCAAGGATGCCGACAAGGCGGTCACCGGCCTTGCCACGGCGATGCGCTATTTCCTGTTCGGCTTGCTGGCCGTCGGTGCGGCAGCGGTCGCGGTGCTGATCTACCAGGGCAGCTAGCACGGGGGCTTGCTCAGGTGCGCGACGGCGCCGGCGCGGGACGCATGCTGGTGCTGGCAAAGATGCCGCAGGCGATGAGCAACAGGCTACCTGTGAAGCCCGCCCATTTGACCAGGTTGGCGACCAGCAGCAGCCCGCCCGATACGGCTGCCGGCCAGTCGGGGTTCCATGACATGGCCCACAGCGTCAGCAGGGTGAGCAGGTTTTCCAGGATGTCGGCGGCGACGGCCACCAGCGGCGCCATGCCCAGCATGAAGACCGGCGCTACCTCGTCCTGCGGGCGCCTGGACGCCGCCATCTGCCTGAACGCCCAGGTCGCACACAGGCCGAGCAGCCAGCCGTATGCGGCAATGAAAGCGAAATCGGCGATGCTGGCCCAGGTCGCGTACTCGGGTGACGCCAGCGACGGCGGACAGCGCGGCGGCCAACTGGCCGCGCAAGCCGGGAAAAAGCCGCGTTGCCAGGCGTCGAAGCCGTCCGCTCCCTGGCGGATTCGCTCGAACAGGCCGGCGCCGTCGCCGCCTCCAAGCGCCCGGTGGCCAAACCAGCCGCACAGCAGGTACAACAGGCAGGCGCAGGCCAGGGCCCAGCGCAAGCGCGCGCTTTTCAGTACGGCGCCGCTTTTCCAGACCGAGTAGATCCGCGCCTGCGGGTCGCGCGCCGCCTCGTCGAGGATGACCCGGGTCCTGCGCTTCCTGCCGCCCTCGACGTGGGTGACGTTGGTGCGCACCCTGAGGCCGGCAAGACCCCACCAGGGCGTGTCGTAACCGGTATCGTGGGCGATGTATCGCTTCGACGGCGCGGCCTGCGCCCCCGGGTCGACGCGCAGGCCGCGCGCAACGGCCTCGTTCATCATCCAGCGAAATGCCTCGTCCGACAGCCCCGATTCGTGGATGTCGTAGCCGCCGCCGACATCGCTGTGCACACCCGGGAACCAGCGCTGGCGCAGCGAACGCGCCTGCGCCGGATCGTCCGCCTCGATCGTATAGTCCTCATCCCAATACAGGCGCGGTTCGAAACTGAAGCGCTGTTCGTCGAGCGACAGCGCATGGCGGATGTGGCGGAAGCCGTTTTTCGTGCGCGTCGTGCCGTCGCGCGTGATCTTGCGCCGCGACAGCAGTGGGATGCCGACCGATTCGACCGTGTCCCAGACGCCGATGAAGTGGATCGCCGCGGTCCTGCCATGCTCCGAGGTGAAGTCCGCGCGGACCTGCTGCGCGACTTCGCGCTGCGTGCTCTTGCGGTTTTTCTTGCGCGCGAAATAGGTGGCAAGCGCGCTGTCGCTCACGTTCCCGGACGCCATCCCGGTCGCGCGCGCCAGCGCCTGGTTCGCCAGGCGATTCTCCTCGGCCTGCCTGGCGCGGATGGCGCCCCAGGAGCGGCCCTGTTCCTTGCCGCCTTCGCTTGGGGTGGAGAAGTAGACGCGGATCAGCGTCAGGATCAGCGGCTTGCTGTCGGCCCTGACGATGCCGAACAGGTTGACCATGCCGGCCACGCAGCGCGCCGTGAAGGCGCCGCGCGAAAAGCCGAAAATGTAGATCTGGTCGCCCGGCTCGTAGTGTTCGACCAGGAAGGAATACGCCTCGGCGATGTTCTCGTAGATGCCCTTGCCCTGCGCCAGGCCCGCGATGCGTTCCTTGCGCCGCACCAGTTCGTTCCAGGCGCCCAGCGGCGGCAACTGGTCGGGCGAGCCCACGCCCGGGTCGTAATAGACGAGCTGGTTGTGCGCCTCCGGCGCCAGCTGGCCGATGACTTTCAGGACGTTGGTGTCATGGGCGCCGCCGGTCAGCGTGTTGTTGGTGCCGTCGCAGCAGACGACGATCTGGCGCGGCGGCGCCGTGTCGGACCCGGCTGCCGCGCTGTCGCTGGTATTCATGTGACCCCCGCGCTGAGAGTATGGCTTGGGTCACTCTACGCCTGAATCGGTGGAGACTAAAGCGGCACAGTCGGCGGTGTTGTTTTCTCAATAGGCGAGCCGAGGTCCCCAGGCCGTGCCTCAAGCCAGCCCCTCAAGCCAAAGCACGCTCGCCAAAGTCCGACATCGGCAACATGTAATCCGGATAGCGTGCGCGCAGGCTATCCAGCTCGGCCAGGGTGCCGGATAAATGGCGCCGTACCCAGGCCTGGGCGGCGGCCGGGTCGCCCGCGCCGATCGCCGTCACGATCCCGGCATGCTCTTCCAGCACGGCCTGGGCCTTGCCGTTCATCGGCACGTGCAGGCGCCGCAGACGGTCGAGGTTGCCGCTGGCGCCGCGGATCATGTGCCAGACGCTCATCAGCTGGGCGGCCTTGTACATGGTGCGGTGGAACTCCTGGTCGAACAGGATGAAGCCGCCGAGATCGTCCGCCGCCAGGCAGGCGCGCTGCTTGGTCAGCGCGGCCTGCAGCAATTTCACGATCTCCGGATTGGCCGCCGTGGCCAGGCCATTCACGATTTCCAGCTCGACCGACAGGCGCAGCACGTGCATCTGGCGCGCCGCATCCACGTCGATGGCGCGCACGCGGGTCAGGTGTTGCGGGAAAATCTCCACCAGTCCCTCCTTCTCCAGCCGCGACAGGGCGTCGCGCACAGGCATCGGCGACAGGTCGAGCGCTTCGGCCACCTGCGTGCGCGACAGCGGCGTGCCCGGTGCCAGCGCCAGCGTCACGATCAACTCGCGCAGGTGCTCGTACACCTGGGAAGCCGCACTGCGCGAGCGGTCGAGACGGAACGAGGCGGACAGGCTGTCGAGATTCATGTTGTGAAAAACTCACTAAAGGTGGGTGCCGATTCTAGCATGGTGATCAGCCGCTGAAGACAGGTGAAGCGCCGCGTCGGCAGGTTCGACCTGAGGCAGGGAAGAAGTGCGTCCCTGTTTCTGAACAAACTAAATTCAATAGCGCAATTGCAAAAGTTCATTTACACTCGGGTCCGTTACCTAGGATCCCAGTCACTTTACATGACCTTTATGCGCCCATCAAACACTCCCACCATCGTCGACATGCAGGTCATCCCCGTCGCGGGCCACGACAGCATGCTGCTCAACCTGTGCGGCGCCCATGCGCCGTACTTCACCCGCATCCTGGTGTTGCTGAAGGACAGCGCCGGCAACACCGGCATGGGCGAGGTGCCCGGCTCGGCCGGCATCCTGAGCACCCTGCAGCGCGCGGTGCCGCTCGTGACCGGCACCGAGATCGGGCGCTACAACCGCACCCTGAACGCGATGCGCGAGGCGATCGCCGGCAAGGCCAATCACCAGGTGACCAATGCCGCCGAGGAAGCAGTGCTCAAGCAGCCGCACGAAATCAACCTGCGCCTGGAAAACGTGGTCACCGCGGTCGAAGCCGCGCTGCTCGACCTGCTCGGCCAGCACCTGGGCGTGCCGCTGTGCGAGCTGCTCGGCGCCGGCCAGCAGCGCAGCCACGTGCCGATGCTCGCCTACCTGTTCTACATCGGCGATCGTGCGCGCACCGACCTGCCGTATCTCTCGGGCGCGGGCAAGTCGGGCTGGTACGGCATGCGCCACGAGGAGGCGCTGACGCCCGAGGCGATCGCCGATCTGGCCGCGGCCAGCGTCGACAAGTACGGCTTCCGCGACTTCAAGCTCAAGGGCGGCGTGATGCGTCCGGAAGAAGAGGTGGCGGCGGTGGCGGCGATCAAGGCGCGCTTCCCGGATGCGCGCGCGACGCTCGACCCGAACGGCGCCTGGACCCTGGACGAAGCCATCGCCGCCTGCCGCGGTAAGGGCGACATCCTGGCTTATGCCGAAGACCCGTGCGGTCCCGAGAACGGTTACTCGGGCCGCGAGATCATGGCCGAGTTCAAGCGCGCCACCGGCATCCGCACGGCCACCAACATGGTCGCCACCGACTGGCGCCAGATGGCCCATTCGCACCTGCTCGGCGCGGTCGACATCCCGCTGGCCGACCCGCACTTCTGGACCATGCAGGGTTCGGTGCGCCTGGCGCAGCTGTGCCACGACTGGGGCCTGACCTGGGGTTCGCATTCGAACAACCACTTCGACGTCTCGCTGGCGATGTTCACCCATTGCGCGGCGGCGGCGCCGGGCGCCATCACCGCCATCGACACCCACTGGATCTGGCAGGAAGGCGAGGAGCGCCTGACGAAAGAGCCGCTGCAGATCGTCGGCGGCCAGGTGGCGGTGCCGGACCGTCCGGGCCTGGGCATCGAGCCGGACATGGACCGCATCATGGCGGCCAACGAACTGTACAAGCGCGTCGCTGGCGGCGCCCGCGACGACGCCATGGCGATGCGTTACCTGGTGCCCGGCTGGACCTACGATCCGAAGCGCCCGGCCATGGGCCGCTGAGCCAGCGTAGCACCTATATCAGACGAGGGATGGGCATGCCGCCCGCACCCTCGCACTGCATCACCCGTACTGCGACATCAAGGAGACACCTTTGCACACGAAACACCTGGCAGCCGCTGCGCTGACCCTGTTCGCCCAATCCGCCTGGGCCCAATCGAGCGTGACGATGTATGGCGTGGCCGACGCCGGCCTGTCTTTCGAAGGCGGCAACAAGGCCGGCGCGACCACCAAGGTCACCGGCGGCATCGCTTCCGGTTCGCGCCTCGGTTTCAAGGGCACCGAAGACTTGGGCGGCGGCAACAGCGCCCTGTTCCTGCTCGAGAGCGGTATCGGGCTTGATACCGGTAACTCGGGGCAGGGCGGCGTGCTGTTCGGGCGCCAGGCCTTTGTGGGCCTGTCCAGCCGCGCGCTCGGCACTGTCACCTTCGGGCGCCAGTACGCGCCGCATTACCTCGCGGCGGTGTTCGCCGACCCGTTCAGCAGCGGCACCTCGGCCGACGAGAAGAACCTGATCAACGCGGTCTCGAACGGCGGCCGCATGGACAACAGCGTCAAGTACGCCAGCCCGGCCTGGAACGGCTTCAGCACCGAACTGGCTTATGCCGCCGGTGAAGTGGCGGGCAACCTGTCGGCCGGACGTTCGCGCGGGCTGGTCGTGGCCTACGGCGCCGGTCCGCTGGCGCTGCGCCTCGCTTACCATAACAAGAGCAACGACACCGCCACCACCACGCTGGCGAGCGCACGCAACACGCTGCTGGCCGCGACGTACACGGCGCAGATGGCCAAGTTCTCGCTGGCGTATGGCGTCAACAAGGGCCCGCTCAGCTCGACGCTGCGCAATGCCAACAATCCGTACGGCTATGCGGTCGCGCCGACGGCCGCCGCGGTCACGCGCGACAGCACCGACGCCCTGCTTGGGGTGACCGTTCCGCTGGGCGCGCACACGCTGCTGGCTTCGTGGATCCACAAGAACGACAAGGAGCAAGCCAACCAGGACGCCGATCAGGTCGCTCTGGGCTATCGCTACAATCTGTCGCGCCGCACGGACGTGTACCTGGTCTACGCGCGCATGCGCAACGAGAATGGCGCGAGCTACACGCTCGGCAACGCCAGCGACGGCGGCAGCGGCGACCGCGCCGTCAATCTGTGCATGCGCCATACGTTTTAATGGCTGCGTAAATAATATAGAGAGTTAGGAGAAGATCGTGCAGAAGACACACGCAACCCCCGAGCGCGCGCTCAATCCCTTGCTGGCGCAGGCGGTCAGCAAGGTCAAATGGCGCATCCTGCCGCTGTTCGTCATCATGTTCATCGCGAACTACATCGACCGGGTGAACATCGGTTTTGTGCGGCCGCACCTGGAGGCCGACCTCGGTATCGGGCCGGCCGCCTTTGGCTTTGGCGCCGGCCTGTTCTTCATCGGCTATGCCTTGTTCGAGGTGCCGTCCAACCTGATGCTGCAGCGCTTCGGCGCCAAGGCCTGGCTGACCCGCATCATGTTCACCTGGGGCCTGGCGGCCACCGCCATGGCCTTCGTCCAGGGCGAAAACTCGTTCTACGCGCTGCGCTTCCTGCTGGGCGTGGCCGAAGCCGGCTTCTTCCCCGGCGTGGTCTACTATTTCACGCGCTGGCTGCCGCGCGCCGAGCGGGGCCGTGCAATGGCGATCTTCCTCAGCGGTTCGGCCGCGGCGTCGATCCTGTCCGGCCCGATCACCGGCGGCCTGCTGCAGCTGAGCGGCATGGGCCTGCACGGCTGGCAGTGGATGTTCATCATCGAGGGCATGTTCTCGGTGCTGCTGTGCGGCGTGGTCTGGTTCCTGCTCGACTCCGATCCGCGCGACGCCAAGTGGCTGACCCATGCGGAACGCGACGCGCTGACGGATGAAATCGCCGCCGAGCAGAAGGAGCGTGAAGCCGAGCTGGGGACAAGTGGCGCCAAGGGCGGCAGCATGCGCCTGCTGCGCGACCCGCAGATCGTGCTGTTCTGCCTGATCTACTTCATGATCTCGCTGACCATCTACGGCGCCACCTTCTGGCTGCCGACCATGATCAAGAAGATGGGGCAGTTCAGCGAATTCCAGGTCGGCCTGTTCAATTCGGTGCCGTGGATTATCTCGATCGTCGCCATGTACATCTTCGCCGCGCTGGCGCAGCGCTACAAGCACCAGCAGGCCTGGGCGGCGTCCGCCTTCGTCGTCGCCGGCGTCGGCATGTTCGCCTCGGCCTCGACCGGCAACCCGGTGTATGGCTTCGTCTCGGTCTGCTTCGCCGCGATCGGCTTCAAGGCGGCGTCCTCGTTGTTCTGGCCGATCCCGCAGTCCTACCTCGACGCGCGCATCGCCGCCGGCGTGATCGCGCTGATCAACTCGCTGGGCAACCTGGGCGGTTTCGTCGCCCCGACCGCCTTCGGCATGCTGGAGCAGCGTACCGGTTCGATCCAGGGCGGCCTGTACGGCCTGGCCAGCGCCTCGCTGCTGGGTGCTCTGCTGGTCCTGTTCGCCCGTACGCGGCCGAAGAAGGACAAGCCGGGGACGCTGGCGCCGGTTGCCAGCTGAACCACGCGGTGTGCGCCACGCAGGGGCACACCGCTTCCTCTTAACCGATCGCCAGCATGCCGGCGCCGGCCAGCGCGACCAGTGCCGGCGCCACCCGCCGCAGGGCGGGTTGGCGACCCGCCAGCCAGCCCAGGCCCATCAGGCCCATGCTCATGCAGATCGCGCCGGCCGCAGCGCTAACGCCGGCCATTTCGTGACCATGCGCATTGCCGTGCACCAGGCTGAAGGCGGCTGCCAGGGCCAGGCCCACAGCCGCAGGCAGGCGCCCGGCGCCGAGACCCATCAGGCCGGCAACCAGCACGCTGGCCGCCAGCAGCGGCTCCACCGCGGGCAGCGTCAAGGGCGCAAAAGCACCCACCGCCAGTGCGATGCCGACCGTCGCCAGCGCCCGGCGTGGGACAGCGGCGGCGCGGCTCCACAGGCCCAGCCCCAGCATCGCCAGCCAGTGGTCCAGCCCGAGCAAGGGGTGCAGCAAGCCATTCGCAAAGCCGCCGTCGGCGTGGCCGGGATGCGCCCAGGCGCCGCCGGCGGACATCAACAGTATCAGGGTGGTCCAGTGCTTCATGCTGCGTGCTCCTCTCTGGCGGCGTCCAGCAGCCCCTGTTCGCGGATAAAGGCGATCACCTCGTCCACGCCGGCGCCGGTGCGCAAATTGGTAAAGACGAAGGGCCGCTCGCCGCGCTGGCGGCGCGCGTCGGCGGCCATGACGTCGAGGTTGGCGCCCACGTGCGGCGCCAGGTCGGTCTTATTGATGATCAGGAGGTCCGAGCGCGTGATGCCGGGACCGCCCTTGCGCGGAATCTTTTCGCCGCCCGCCACGTCGATCACGTACAGGGTGAGATCGGACAGTTCCGGGCTGAAGGTCGCCGCCAGGTTGTCGCCGCCCGACTCGACCAGGATCAGTTCGAGCGCGGGAAAGTCGGCTTGCAGGCGGGCGATGGCTTCGAGGTTGATCGAAGCGTCTTCGCGGATCGCCGTGTGCGGACAGCCGCCGGTCTCGACCCCCATCAGGCGCTCGGGCGCCAGCGCGCCGGCGCGCAGCAGGATCTCCATGTCTTCGCGCGTATAGATGTCGTTGGTGATGACGGCCATGTCGTGGTCGTCGCGCATCGCCCGGCACAGCTGTTCGCACAGCGCCGTCTTGCCCGACCCGACCGGGCCGCCTATGCCGACGCGTAAGGGATTCGATTGCATGCTGGTTCCTTTCTTTTCACCTTATTCACGACCGGTACAGCCGGCCGCTCTGGACTTCGTGGGCCATGGACAGCCGGGCCAATCCCGGCGCCCAGCTCGATAGTTCGTCATCAGGCAGCGCGCGCGCCTGCACGGCCGCCGCTTCAATGGCGGGGCGCAGCGCCAGCAGCAGGCGCTGTCCGGCCACCTGGCCGAGCGGGATCGACTTCACGCACACCAGCACCTGGTTCTCGGCCCACGAGAACAGCAGCGCCAGCAGCGCTTCCTCGTGCGGCACCCGCAGTGCGTGCACCGCCTGCGCCAGCGCGGCAGGGAAGCAGATGTCGCTTGGTGCGGCGGGTGGAACCAGGTCCAGCTCAAGCAGCAGCCGGGTCAGCGAAAAGCCCATCTGCACCGTTTCCGCACGCAGCTCGGCGCTGTCGCGCGAGGCCAGGTAACGCGCATTCCACTGCGCGAACGCCGCATTGTCGCCAGCGGCGCAAGCGGCCAGCAGGCGCCAGAACACGGCGCCGTCCCATGGCGCCTGCACGTCGCCCAGCTGGCGCACCAGGTAGCGTTCGGCCGTAGCGGGGCAGCGCACGCGGCCCGCTTCGATCGCCGTTTCCAGCCCCTGCGAATAGCTGTAGGCGCCGACCGGCAGCGCGGGGCTGGCCAGCTGCAGCAGGTGCAGCAAGGCGGTCGCCTTCACGCACGCTCCACGTCGCCGGGGCGGTGGATCTTCTGGCGCAGCGGCACGGGAGCGAGCAGGTGACGCGGCGCATCCCCGTGGCTGTGGCCATGGCCGCCACCATACGCCCCCGGTTCCGGATGAAACGGCGCCTGTTCTTCGGTCACGGTGGCGCCCAGGCCCGTGAGCATGTCGCGCAATACCGGATCGGCGCGGATGCGCAGGTGGTCGGCGCCGATCTGCACCTGGCCGTGGCGGTTGCCGAGGTGGAAAGCGCAGCGCACCAGCGCCTGCGGATCGTGCGCGCCGATGCGGTAGGTCGCCTCCAGCGCCGCGCGCACGCGCACCACCGCGCCTTCGGGACCGGTGAGCAGGTCGCCGTCGCGCAGGGTCGAGCCGCGCGGCAGGAACAATGCCGCCGTCGCGCCCGAGGCGAGGGTCAGCCGCAGCCGGCAGCGTTCGCGCTGGTCGTAGGCCAGTACTACCTCGTCGGTGACATGGTCGGCCGCATCGACACGGGTGTGCAGGGTGATCATCGGTTTGTCCTCACTAAAACAGGAAGTAGCGCTGCGCCAGCGGCAGCTCGGTGGCCGGTTCGCAGGTCAGCAGCTGGCCGTCGGCGCGCACCTCGTAGGTTTCCGGGTCGACCTGCATCGTCGGCGTGGCGCCGTTATGGATCATGTCGGTCTTCGAGAGCGTGCGTGTGGCCCGGATCGGCAGCACGGTTTTGGCCAGTTGCAGGCGCGCCGCGATGCCGTCGTCGAAGGCGGCCTGCGAGACGAAGGTGACGGATTTTTTCAGGGCGCCGCCAAAGGCGCCGAACATGGGCCGGTAATGTACCGGCTGCGGCGTCGGGATCGAGGCGTTGGGGTCGCCCATCTGCGCCATCGCGATCATGCCGGATTTGAGGATCATCGACGGCTTGGCGCCGAAAAAGGCCGGCTTCCAGACCACCAGGTCGGCCAGCTTGCCGACTTCGATCGAGCCCACCACGTGGGCGATGCCGTGGGTGATGGCCGGATTGATCGTGTATTTCGCGATGTAGCGTTTGACGCGGAAGTTGTCGTGGCTGGCGGCGGGCTTATTCGGCTCAAGCAGGTGGCCGCGCTGCACCTTCATCTTGTGCGCCGTCTGCCAGGTGCGCATGATGACTTCGCCGACGCGGCCCATCGCCTGCGAATCCGACGACATCATCGAGATCGCGCCCAGGTCGTGCAGGATGTCTTCGGCGGCGATGGTCTCGCGGCGGATGCGCGATTCGGCGAATGCGACGTCCTCGGCGATGGCGGCGTCGAGGTGGTGGCAGACCATCAGCATGTCGAGGTGCTCGTCGAGCGTGTTGACGGTGTAGGGGCGGGTCGGGTTGGTCGACGAGGGCAGGACATTGCTCTCGCCGACCGCCGCGATGATGTCGGGCGCATGGCCGCCGCCCGCGCCTTCGGTATGGAAGGTGTGGATGGTGCGGCCCTTGAACGCGCCCAGCGTGGTTTGCAGAAAGCCGGCTTCGTTGAGCGTGTCCGAGTGCAGGGCCACCTGCACGTCGAAGCGCTCGGCCACCGCCAGGCAGTTGTCGATCGCCTGCGGCGTGCTGCCCCAGTCTTCGTGCAATTTGAGGCCCACCACGCCGGCCCGGATCTGTTCTTCGAGAGGACCCGGCAGGCTCGCATTGCCCTTGCCGAGGAAGCCCAGGTTCATCGGGAAGGCCTCGGCCGCCATCAGCATCGAATGGATATGCCAGGGCCCCGGCGTGCAGGTGGTGGCCGCCGTGCCCACGGCCGGTCCGGTGCCGCCGCCGATCATGGTGGTGACCCCGCTGGTCAGCGCTTCCTCGATCTGTTGCGGGCAGATGAAATGGATGTGGGTGTCGACGCCGCCCGCGGTGACGATATTGCCTTCGCCGGCGATGATTTCCGTCGCCGCGCCGATCGTCATCGTCACGCCGGGCTGGATGTCGGGATTGCCGGCCTTGCCGATGGCGGCGATGCGCCCATCCTTGAGGCCGATGTCGGCTTTGACGATGCCCGAGTGGTCGACGATGACGGCATTCGTGATGACGGTATCCATGACCTCGGCGTGCAGCCGCTGCGACTGGCCCATGCCGTCGCGGATCACCTTGCCGCCGCCGAATTTCACCTCTTCGCCGTAGTGGGCGGCGGCATGGTCGTGTTCGATCTCGATGAACAGTTCGGTGTCGGCCAGGCGGATGCGGTCGCCGGTTGTCGGGCCATACATCTCGGCATAAGCGCGGCGGCTGATGGTGGCCATTCAGTTGTCCTCCAGCGGCGGCAGGGCGCCCATCACCTGGCCGTTGAAGCCATATACTGCGCGCGCGCCGGCCAGCGCCACCAGTTGCACGGTGCGGTGCTGGCCGGGTTCGAAGCGCACCGCCGTGCCGGCGGCGATGTCCAGGCGCATGCCCAGGGCGGCGGCGCGGTCGAAGCGCAGCGCCGCGTTGACCTCGGCGAAGTGGAAGTGCGAGCCGACCTGCACCGGGCGGTCGCCGCCGTTGGCCACGCGCAGCGTGCACGTCGGGCGGCCGGCATTCAGGACGATGTCGTCCTCGCGCAGGATGTATTCGCCAGGAGTCATGGAGGGCCTCAAACGATCGGGTGATGGACGGTGACCAGCTTGCTGCCGTCCGGGAAGGTCGCTTCGACCTGGATATCCGGGATCATCTCCGCCACGCCCGCCATCACGTCGGCGCGCGCCAGCACCTGTGTGCCTTCGTACATCAGCTCGGCGACGCTGCGGCCGTCGCGCGCGCCTTCCATGATGGCGGCCGAGATCAGCGCCACCGCTTCTGGATAGTTCAGCTTCAACCCGCGCGCGCGGCGGCGTTCGGCCAGCAGTGCGGCGGTGAAGATCAGCAGCTTGTCTTTTTCTCGTGGTGTCAGGTCCATGGCGGTGCGGGCAAGGTCAGGTGGCCCAGATGCGGGGCAGGATGGCGGGGCGGCCCAGCAGGTGCGGGCGCAGCAGTTGCCACGCGCGCGTCATCACGGCGCGCGCATGTTCGCTGTCGCCGCACAGCAGGCGCGCGATGAAGACCGACTTGAGCTGGCTGGCGCCGAGCGCCGGATCGAGCGCGCGCACCTGCGCCTGCAGGGCGGCGGAAAGGGGTGGCCCGACGGCGGTCAGGGTGGCGCACACGCTCGCGCCATCGAGTCCGAACGGGCCATCGAGGGCCTCCGAGCCGGCATCGATGCACGCCTGTTCGTACCACAGCAGCTGGCCGGCGCACCAGATCTCGGAGTGAAGACGCAAGCGGCCACGCTCGAAGCGCTCGCCGCTGGCCTGGCGCGCGAAGCACATCACCTCGCAGCCGATATAGCGCGCCGCGGCGCCGAGGTGCACGGTATGGCGCTGCACGGCGCGCGCGCCGTTGAAGTAGATGGTCTCTTGCGGCATCCACTCGAGCGCGGCGCCGTCGCCGGCCGCCAACTGTACCGACTGGCAGGCGGCGCCGTCGCCATTATCTTCGTCATCGCTGCGATACCATTTGGTCGCGCCCGGCGAGGTCAGGAATGCGTGCGCCCCTGGTCCGACGCTGACGGCGATCTCGAGCCGGTCGCCGGCGCGGATGCCGCCCGGCGGGTGCACCACGATCGCATGGACGGTCTGCGCGCCTTCCGGGTAGAGCGGCTTTTGCACGCGCAGCGGACCCTGGTGGCGGTTGCGCCCGACGATGCTGGCGCCGCCTTCGAAGACGACGTCCAGTTCCAGCCTGGCCAGCCAGCCGGCAGGGGAGTGTGTAGTGGCGGTCGCTTCATCTCGCATGACCAGGTACACAGCACGTTCCGTGCCACGACTGGGCATGTGCGGCTTGCAGGGGCTGCGCACCGGCGATGGGCGGATGCGCGCACCGGGTTTGGGCGAACCTGGCCGATGGCGTCGCCCGCGATCGATATTGGTGCGGCGCGCGATCCGGGTGCACCGTTGTCGGCGCCCCCAAAACTATCCGGCGTCGTCCCTCATCGAGGAGCAGGCGCTTGCGTCCGGCGCAGGCGCGCCGCGAAGTCGCGCAGGAACTGTTCGCGCCAGCGGCTGATCGTCTTCGCGCCCTGGTGCGGGCCTTCGCGCAGCGCCGGATCGGGATCGTCGGTCCACCAGTTCGGATACCTGCTCGACGGTTGTGTCGCCAGCTCCGGGCGCGCCATGCGCGAGGTGAAGGCGCCGGCCTGGCCGTCGAGTCCCGGGTGGTTGCTGGCGATCCGGTAGGTCCAGGCCTTGTCTTCCTTGGGCGAGAACAGGAAGCGCCAGGAACCGTCGGGCTGCGCGAAGCCGGGGAAGCGCTGCTTGTCGATGACGAGGCTGGCATGCGGCGCGGCCGGCGCCGTGCCGACCGGCCGGTAGACCAGTTCCATGATGGCGAAGGTCTCGACGATGGTGTCCTGGGAAGGCGGCGCGGTGAACACGGAATGCGGACGGTCCCAGGCCCGCACAAACTGTCCGCCCCATCCCACGGTGGCCCCGGGGACTTCCGGGTTCGCACCCAGCACATAGGCGAGGGCAGGCGTGTCGCCCATTTTCACCTGGGGCGCGATGCCGGCGAAGTAGTCGCCCAGTGCCCCGACACCCTTGACGTGGCGCGCGACAAAGGCCGTATTCCCCAGGTCGCCCGACTGCTGGCCACCGGCAAACCAGCCGCGGTAAGTCGCATTGTTTTCGATGATCCAGAGGTCGGCGTGCTCGCGCGCCAGGTAATCGTAGGCCGCGTTCGACCATTTCTTGTTCGGGCCGCCGATCATGTAGACGCGCAGCTTCGGCTTGATGTCGGGGGCGTCGTGCAGCGCCTGCGCCAGGTCTTCGAAGCCGCCCCACAGCAAGACCCACAGCGGACGCGGATCGTCGCGGCGTGCATTGGCGATGATCCAGTTCGAGCCTTCGGTCGGCTGGCTCCAGCCGGGCGGCGGTGCGAGGTCGAGGCCACCTTGCTTCGAGATGCTGCGCAGGGTGGCGGGCGTGGGATAGTCGCGCGACCAGGTCTTGAGGTTCGGGTAATCCTTCTCGTAGGCGTCGATGATGGCCAGCAGATGGCGTTTGCGGTCGCGGCCTTCACCCCAGGGCGAGGCGATCAAGCCTTCCAGGTCGATCGCGTCGGCATACACGAGCAGGTGCACCAGCGATTGGAAATCGTCGAAGTCGGTGCCGCCGATGTCGGTCGAGACGATGACGCGCGGCTTGACGGGTCCCGCCGCGGCCGCAGGGAGCAGCGCGCATGCCGGTAGTAGCGCGGCAGCGAGGAACGAGGCGAGGAGACGGCGTCTGTTCAGTCCCTTCACGCCGGCCGCCGGCGGTGAAAGGTGAGCGGGCTGTAGGGCACGGCCGACGGCGGCGGCGCGCGCAGGATGCCAGGCTTCATCGCCCCGACCACGTGCATCTCGCACGGCTTGCAGTCGAAGCGCAGCGTGTAGGTGTCCTCGCCCGAGGTCAAGGTCATCGGTTCGGCGCGCACCTGGCCTTGCACGCCCTGCACGCCCTTGGCCTGTTTCGGGCACAGGTTGAACGAGAAGCGCAGGCAGTGCTTGGTGATCATCAGCGACACCTCGCCTGGTTCCTGGTGCGCTTCGTAAGCCGCGTCGATCAGGCCCACGCCGTGCTTGCGGTAAAAGGCGCGCGCCTTGTCGTTGTAGACGTTGGCCAGGTAGGACAGCTGGGTGGCCGGATAGACGGCGGGCGGTTCAAGCGGTGCCTTGCGTTCTGGCCGCTCCCATGCGGCCAATCTCGCCGCCTCGTGCGCCGCCACGGCGTCGCGGCGCAAGCCGTTGATGGCGGCGGCCGGCACGAACCACGGCTGCGACAGGTTCACGGCGATGCCATCGGCCTCGAACATCGTGTTGCCCAGTTTGGTCAGGCTGGTGCGCAGCGCCGCGTCGGCCTGCTCGGCGTTGTGCGCGCCCTGCAGGGCCAGCCGCGCGGTCGTCACCGTCTCGATGCCGTCCTCGTCGCGCAGGGTCAGCGCCAGGCCGCCGTCGGTCTCCGCCAGGCTCAGGTGTAGCGCCACCTTGCGCTCGGCCGAGCGCTTGGCCAGCGCCGCTTCCCAGCCGTGGTCGCGGTTGCGGTGGACGCGGGTGCCGGGCTTCAGGCCGGGCAGGGCGCTGACCGGCTCGTTTGGAAACACGCGCCAGCGCTGGCCCTCGTCGCTCTCGCCCAGCTTCTGCACGGTGTTGACGCCGATGCCGACGCTGCTGCGCTTGTTCATGTAGTTCAAGCCGTCGCCGTTGGCCAGCGCCGTATCGGTCATGATGTCGACGTGGTCGAGGCCAACCTTGGTAATGGCGCCGACTTCCACGCCCAGGTACTTGGGCGAATCGAAGGCGCCGATGTCTTCCTGGCGGCCCTGGGCGAAATAGTCGGTATGGCCGCGATTGAAGTTCTTGTCGACGTCGGGCGTGAAGAAGATCTGCGTGTGCCCGCTGGCGGCGCGTACAAAGCCGGGACGCCGTTCCAGGATCTCGTCGAGCAGCAGGCGGTAGTGGGCCGTGATGTTCTTCACATAGCCCATGTCCTTGTAGCGGCCCTCGATCTTGAACGAACGGATGCCGGCATCGATCAGCGCTTCCAGGTTGCGGCTCTGGTCGTTGTCCTTCATCGACAGCAGGTGCTTGTCGTAGGCGACGACGCCGCCCTTGGCGTCGGTCAGCGTGTACGGCAGGCGGCAAGCCTGCGAACAGTCGCCGCGGTTGGCGCTGCGCCCCGTGTCCGCATGCGAGATGTAGCACTGACCGGAAAACGCCACGCACAGCGCGCCATGGATGAAGTATTCGAGCGGCGTATCGACTTGCGCGCGGATGGCGCGGATCTGCTCGACCGTCAGCTCGCGCGCCAGCACCAGCTGGGAAAAGCCGGCGTCGCCGAGGAACTTCGCTTTCTCGACGCTGCGGATGTCGCACTGGGTGCTGGCGTGCAGCTGGATCGGCGGCAGGTCGAGTTCCAGCAGTCCCATGTCCTGCACGATCAGCGCATCGACGCCGGCCTCGTACAGCTGCCAGACCTGCTGGCGCGCCAGGTCGAGTTCGGCGTCGTGCATGATCGTGTTCATCGTCACGAAGATGCGCGCGCGGTAGCGGTGCGCGAACTGCGCCAGGGCGGCGATGTCTTCCAGCGAATTGCTGGCATTGTGGCGCGCGCCGAAGGCGGGGCCGCCGATGTACACGGCGTCGGCGCCATGCAGGATCGCCTCGCGGCCGATCTCGGCGGTTTTGGCGGGCGACAGCAATTCGAGCTGGTGGTCAAGCAGAGACATGGCGCGTTCCTCGTCGACGGAGACGGGGAATTATAGCTTTGCTATCCTGGCTTGTCTCGGTAGGCCTGCTCTGATTTCTGCTGCGGCCTGGTGGCGCAAGGATCGACGCATTGATCGGTACAATGCTGCATCCGCGCCAGAGAAAAGTCCGACCATGCCAACGTCTTCCCCAATGCCACAGTCACGGTCAACGTCCGAAGGCGCAGGTGTGCCTGCCGAGTCAATGCGTGAATCGATCCTGGAATTCGACTGGGAAGCCACGCCGCTCGGACCAGCCACGGGGTGGCCCGTCAGGCTGCGCGTGATTGTCGACCTGATGCTCGATTCGGCCGAGCCCATGGTCGTATGGTGGGGCCCGGACCGCCTCCAGATTTACAACGATGCGTATGCGCCCCGTGTGTGCGGCAAGCGCGGGAGCAGCGCGCTCGGCCGGCCCGCTGCCGACACCTGGAAGCATGGGTGGGCGAAGATCGAACCGTTCGTGGACGACGTTCTCCATACCGCCACATCCAGGACGTATGATGAATTTGCGTTCAGCATCGAACGCGAGGGCAAACTCGAGGAAGCGTATTGGACCTACTCGTTGACGCCCATTCGCGACGACGCCAACATCGTCCAGGGCGTGCTGGTACTGTCAAACGAGATCACCGAGCAAGTCCTCCTGGCGCGCCGCCAGCAAACGCTTGATGTGCTACGCAACGATCTGGCTGAAGCAACCACGTTCGACCAGCTGGCGGCGGCTTGCGCGCGTGCAGCCGTACGCAATCGCATCGATCTGCATGACGTCAAGCTGATGAAGCGCGATGCCGCCGCAGTCGCAGGGCCGATGCCACACCACGTGCGCGCCAAGGCGCGCGATGTCGGGATCGACGTTGGGCTGGCAATCGACTTCATTCCATCTCCCGAAGTCGCCCTGGACGATCGCTATCGCATCTTCAGTGAACAGTTTTGCCTGCTGATAGCGACCGCCCAACAGCGCATCGAGAGCGAAGCACGCCGTCGCATGACGGAAGCTGAACGCGACAGGTTGTTGCTCGACGCGCCGGTGGGTGCGGCTGTCATGCTTGGGGAAAACCTCGTTTATCGCCTGGTCAATTCGATGTATGCGGCGGTCAGCGGGCGGCCTGCGGAGAAGATGGTCAACAAACCCTTTGTCGAGGTTTACCCTGAACTGCTGGGCTCACCCGTGCACGAAAAATTCAAGGAGGTGTTTCGAAGCGGCGAGCCCTTCGTCTCCGAGCCGACGCTCGTGCAGATACACCGCAATGGCGGGGCGCTGGACGATCGCTACTTCACCTATAACCTGTCGCCCCTGCGCACCCTGGCAGGGGAGGTATCCGGGCTGATGGTCATCGCAGTCGATATCACGACCGAGGTGGAGTCGCGCAGCCATGTCGAAAGACTGAACGTCGAACTGAATGCCGCCGCGCGTGCGAAGGACGAATTCCTGGCAATGCTTGCCCATGAACTGCGCAACCCGCTGGCGCCCATCGGTGCGGCAGCGGAACTCCTGCAGATCATGACGCTGGATGAACAACGCGTGCGCCAAACCAGCCAGGTCATCGGCCGGCAAGTACGCCATATGACCGCCCTGGTCGATGACCTGCTCGACGTGTCGCGGCTCACGCGCGGGCTGGTCGACCTGGAACTGGCGCCATTGGACATTCGCCATGTCGTCGCGGATGCGGTCGAGCAGCTCACCCCCTTGATCCAGTCGAGGCGACATCGTCTTGCCTTGCACCTGCCGCCGGATACGACAACGGTCAGCGGCGACAAGAAACGCCTGGTCCAGGTCGTTGCGAACATCCTCAACAACGCCGCGAAGTACACCCCCGAGGGCGGCAGCATTGTATTGAGGGTCGATGTGCACCCCGCCCATGTCGCGATCGAGGTCGAGGACAATGGCATCGGCATGGAGCCCGGACTGGCGTCGCGCGCATTCGACCTGTTTGCGCAGGCCGAACGCACGCCCGACCGTTCGTCAGGCGGCCTGGGCCTGGGCCTGGCGCTTGTGAAGAGCCTGACCGAACTGCACGGCGGCCGAGCCAGCTGTCGCAGCCCCGGCCTGGGTAAGGGAAGCACGTTCTCGGTTTATCTCCCGCGCCGGGCGCAAAGCAGGGACGAACCCGACCGGCCGCATACCGATCGCGCGGCGGTACAGGAGACTGCTCCCTTGCGGATCCTGGTTGTCGACGACAACGTCGATGCGGCATCGATGATCGCCATGCTGCTCGACGCATCGGGCCATCAGGTGACGGTCGAACATTCCTCCCGCAGGGCACTCGAACGGGCCAGGCAGGAGGCGCCACCGGTGTGCATCCTCGATATCGGTTTGCCGGAGATGGACGGCATCGAACTCGCAAAGCGGCTGCGTGCTTCTCCTGAAACGGCCGATGCCTTGCTGATTGCCGTGACTGGCTATGGCCAGGACAAGGATCGCGAGCAAACCAGGGCTGCGGGATTTGACCATCACCTCGTCAAGCCCGTGGATATCAAACAGCTGCTGGGCATCCTGGCGGACTTCAAGACGGCGTAGTTCAGGACTGCTCGGGTTGTGATCAGGCGTATCGGGCAGGTCCGCAACCAGGCGGGGCGGACGTTGGAATGACTGGAAGGGATGGATGAACGAACTGCACATCATCTTCACCGATGAGCAGGTTTGGCCGTCCAGGAAGGCTTGCATGTAGCCCAATGGGGCGCTGCGCATATCTGTTGGTGCCCCGAGCCGGAAACAGAACATGTTTATAATCAGTAGGTTGTAGGTTCGATGCGTAAATTATGCGTAGTCATTTTTCGCTATCTCAGCATCGCTGTGCGTACTCGTCCATTGTACAGGAACGGTATAAATTAAATGAAAAGGCCGCTTCGCAGCGGCCTTGATTCAGTTCCTGTCCTGGTACCCGGCGGCCCACGCGATGACCTCGCGTGCGCGGTAGAGGGCCTGGCCGCGCGCGGCCTTCGTCGACGGTAGCCGAATCGCCTTGGGGAAGTCAGGCAGGCAGGCCATGCGCTCGCGCACGACCGCCTCGCTGCGCTTCAGGAAGGCTGCGATCGTGGCGATGTCCCAAAGGTCGATCTCGACAGGGATGGGCGGCCGCAGCATTGGCGCCAGTGCGGCGGCCAGCCGTGTGATCAGTTCGCTGTCGTTATGCATCATTTCGTTCCTCATCTTTAACACGCTTATATTCTGGTTCTGACGCTTTGGGCGTTCGCAGCACGCACTGGTTACACATCGTGTTCGCGCCGGTAAACTGCGTATGCGAGCGGCGCCGGCGGCATGGGCCTTGGCAGTTGCGCATCGGCGAGTAGGCGCCCACCGGACTTTCACGCTGGATGCCGGCGTGCCGGCCCATCGTCGCGCCCGGATTGAGGCATGCTGCCGCCAGACGCCGCTGGTCCCAGCTGCTGATTCGGCTGCTCACGGTGCTTCTCCTGCGCGCGCACGGCCGCGCCATCCCAGCCAGTGCCACTCGAGCACCATGTTGTCGTAGCGGCCGCTCGGACGCCGCATGAAGTTCTCGACGCCTTCGGTGCGCATTTGTGCCTCGAAGTGCTCACGCTCCTGCAGTGTCGCTGCCATGTCCAACGCACCGGAGTTTTGCTGCTGGTCCATCGCCTGGTCGATCGTGTCCGCGTCCAAGTCGGCGAACCGCGGCACCGGATAGTGCGTAGCTCGGACTCCGAGCAATGCAGCAGCACGAGTGGCTAGATAATCGCCGCTGACGAGCGTGCCGCCAAACGTGGTCATCTCCGACAGCAGCGCGCGGACGTCGACGTCGATTAAAGGGACGCTCTCGGCGCCTGGTTGGGTCATGTCGTTCATCTCCAGTCTTTCGTGGTATCAGGCAGCCAAGCGCGTCAGCTCGGCTTCGTATGCGATGTTGGCCCGGATGACGGCGACGGCCGGCGGCGGCGCCACGCTGTTGCCGATCATGCGCACCTGCGCGCTGCCGGAGAGGCGCCGGGTGACGGTGCGGCCGCGCTTGCAGATCTTCGTGAAGAACGGGTCCAGGATGTAGCTGCGCGGGAAGCCCTGCGCGTTGGCCAGCTCGCGCGGCACCAGCATGCGCAGGCCGATGTCGACCACCTCATAGACCACGCCATCGATCGTCACCAGTTCAGGGAACTCGGCATCCTTCAGGCTCGGGCAGTACGCACGAAGGAAAGCGCGGATCAACTCACGTCGCGCAGCGGTATGGCCAGGGTGGGCGAGCGTGGTGCGCATCTCGGCGTGATGCTGGCCGCCGGCTGTGATGGCGCCCAGCGGCGCATCGACGGCAGCTGCGGTGCTGGTGCCGCGCAGCTTCACCAGGTTGCTGGTCACGACCGCATGGCGATTCTCGGTCACGATCGTGTTCAGCGGCTGGGCGACGTCCCATGTGTCGCGGGCGCCGTTGCTCTGGTTGTCGATGCCCACCAAGTGCGCGGTGATGAGCGAGGTGTGGTCCGATGTTGTCACGGTCGGAGTAGGCTGCTCGACACTGGCGCCGATCACGCCCTTGTAGTGCTTCGCCAGGTAGGCGCAGGTAACGCCGACGCGGTCCTTCGTCACGATGGTAGGCATCGGCCGGTCCGCCGGCACGTTCTGGCTACCGCTCTTGTAGTACTGGACCAGCGAGGCCGTGACCAGCCCGAGACTGTGAGCGGCCCCAGCTGGCCGGGCGGCTCCGGCACCGGACGTGATCGTCGCCAGTGGTTCGTCGCAAGCGTGGCCAGTACTGCCGCCATAAAACTTGGTGACGTGCGGGACAACAACTGACCGATGATTCTCCGTCGTCAGCGTACCGATTGGCTTGTCGATGGTCGCTGGCTTGCCGGCGTATGCTGGCCCTCCGGCGCCCACGATATATGGCCGCGCCGCGTTCTTGACGTAGCGCTCGAACCCGCGCCCGACACGGCGCAGCGTCGCTTCCGCCAGCGGCTTCTTGCGATCGAAGATCGAGCGGCAAGGGATCGACCAGTCGATGCAGTCGGCGGCGGTCACGAACGGCAGCAGCTTGCCCGACTTGACGCCCAGCGAGTTCGGGTCGCCATGCGTCGGCTCTGGCCAGCGGATCGCGATGCCGTCTCGGCGCATGACCATGAACAGTCGCTTGCGGATGGTGCCGGCGCCAAAGTCGCATGCACGCAGAACGCGCCACTCGACCTTGTAACCCAGCCCGGCGATGATGCGCTCGACCGGGAAGTCCGGGCCCAGCGTCTTGACGATCTCCGGCAGGTCGGGGTGGTCCTTCGGCAGGCCCGTGGTCAGGCCCAGCACGAACGCCTCGAACGTGCGGCCCTTCAGAGCCTTGATCGGCCGGCCGTGATCGTCCAGCGGTCCCCAGCCCTGGAATTCTTCCACGTTCTCAAGGAACATCAGGCGCGGCGCCAACAGCACGCCCCATTTGTACGTGACCCACGCCAGGCCGCGCGTCTTCTGGTCGAGGATATTGAAGCCTTTCGCCTTCGAGAAGTGAGTGCACGTCGGGGAAAACCAGACCGCGCCGAGCGGGCCGTCGCCGAGCTCGCGCAGCGGATCCACCAGGAAGACGTCCTCGGTGAGGTGGCGCGTGGTCGGGTGGTTCGCGGCGTGCATGGCCAGGGCCTCGCCATCGTGGTTGATGGCGATGTCCGGATCGCGACCGAATGCCTGGCGGATTGCCTCGCTGGCGCCGCCGCCGCCAGCGAAGTTGTCGGCGATGCGTTCGGGGCCGAAGCCGAGGTCGAAGGTGAAGGCGTCGCGCTTCATTACGCCGCGGCCTCTTCAGTAGCAGCGGCCACCGGCTGGCCCTGTTCTAGGTACTTGAGCGTGTGCTCGAGCCATGCGGCGCCGTGCTTCTGGTACATGGTCAGGTGCAGGTGAAGCACGGCCGCCTGCTCGTCGGCAGAGCGCCGTTCGATCTTGTGCCCCAGCTCGCGCATGCGCTGCGCCGTCTGGACGCAGGCGAAGTTCGGGCGGCCGAGGATGATGCGGGTCTGCTCGTCCAGCGGCAGCAGGACAAACACGACGCCCTCGCGCTCCTGGGCGGCCGGCTGGGTGGTTGGAATGCGTGCATTCATGGGCTGCTCCCGTTCAGGCGCCGACGCTGGCGCAAAAGACTTCGACCTCGACCACGGCCTGGCGGAAGTGGTTGACTGCCACGTTCGGCAGTTGGCTGTCCAGGCGCGCGACCGCCTGGCGAATGCGCACGGCTTCGTCGTCGGTGACGTAGATGCGGCCTTCCTCTTCGAAGCGATCGCAAATGTCCGACAGGGCCTTGTTCGCGTCGTCGATGGCCGGGCTGTCCATCTTCGCGCGCACCAGCGTGGCCAGCATCTTCGTCAGCTGGTTGTAGGTGTCAGGGGTAGGGTGGGTGATCAGCGCTTCGCCTGCCATGCGCAGCTGGAGCGCCAGGCGGCTGTAGGTCTCGGCGGTCATCGGGATGCGCGCGCCCTTCTGGAATGCTCGTTTGTGCATGGCAGGGTCTTTCGTTATGGTTTGCCGAAGAGGACGGTGAAGCCGTTCTCGCGTGCCTGGTTGACGTATGCCTGGAAGGCGTCCTCGATGACGTTCTCGGCGCGGTCCAGCTCGTACCAGAACTTGACCTTGCCGGCGCCGAGGCGGTACTTCAGGCGCGCACGCACCTTGTAGCCGTCGCCGTTCTTGAAGAGGCGGGCGCCGATCGCAAACTCGCGCGGGATCTCGATCGAGCCGCCGGTGGCGCGCGCGTCGATCGTTTCGCTGTAGGTGAACTGCACCTGGCCGTTGTCGAGGCGGCGTTGGCTGCTGAAGTTGACCTCGGTCTTAGCCTGCAGCGTCAGCGCGACCTGCAGCAGCGTTTCGCCAGACGGCTCGACCACGTCGGCAATGTTGTCTTCGAGGAAGATGGCGAACTCTTCCTGTTCCATCACCTTCTTGTTGTGGCGCATCCAGGTCTCGAACTCGCGGCTCAGCTCGGCCTTGAAGATGGCGCGGTAGTCACGCCAGCCGGCCGCCTCGTCGCCGTGCACGTGATCGTTCAGCACCGCAGTCAGCGTGCGCGCTTCCGGGTCGGCGTAGATGTAGACCTGTCCGGTCTCGCCCTGGTCGGCGCAGAACACGTTGAAGCTGGCGATCTCGCTCAGGTGGACGGTGCCGGTCTTGCGGCGTGGGCCGTCGCCGATCTTCTCGATCGCGCCGGTGAGGTCGATGTGCTTATAGCCTTCGGGGACCACCAGGTGCGTAGTGCCTTCGACTTCCTGGAATGCCGCGGCTGCATTCGCCAGGGCGCCGATCTCTTGGATGGCCTTGGCCAGGCCGTTATTGTTGTCGTTCACTTCGTTGCTTCCTTAAAGGTGATGGGTTGGGATGGGGTGGCGTCGCGCAGTTCGAGGTTTCCCTGGCGCGGGTGATTGCGCGACAGGTCGTGGTCTTCGGTCAGCCAGAAGAAGTCCTCGCCGCGCTCCGGATTCGGCAGCTTCAGGGTGACGCTGTCGCCGATCACGATCTTGTCGACGTCGGCGCCGCGGCCGGCTGGCTTCACCTTCAGCTTCAGGGTCAGCTCGCCGCCCTTGCCGGTTTCCTTGACCTTCTCGAGGAGGGTGGCCAGCTGATCGCTCAGCTCGGCGTGGGTGCGGCCGTCGCACAGCTCCTGCAGGAAGACGGCGAATGCTTTCTTGCTCATGGGGTTTTTGATCCTTTCTCGGGTTGGTGATGCGAATCGTGGTTAAATCGTTATTTTTTAGAGGGGAAACCGTGACCGTTCGCCATCAATATTTGCCCTATTGCTTGCAGCGCCTGGGTGATGGGCGCTACATCGTTTTGAACCGCTATTACAAGCCACTCGGCAATCCGCGCGAGGACTGGGTCGTCTATGAAAGCCACCCAACTGCCCAGCGTCTGAAGGGCGTCACTGCGGCAAAAGCCAAGGCAATGTCTGCCCGTGATTCGGATTCAGTCGATGTCATCTATCTGTACAACGACGGCTGTATTCCGACCGAAAGTCCTGCCAACTGGGAGGCATATTCGAAACGTCTCAAAGTGCTTGCCAAGTTGGAGGTCATGGACGACGACTGAGTCCGGCCGCATACATCGCGTCGGAAAAGGCAATTGCGCCCAGCGGCGCCGGGGATTCATTGGTCAAAGCGAGCACGTTGGCCTGCAGCTTCGCACCCGGACGTGGAGTCCAGTCGTCCAGGATCGAGGACTTGCCGTAATGGCGTGCGAGCGCGGCGGCGTTACGGGTCTTCCCGCAGCCGGAAGGGCCGTGGATCACGATGCCGGCGTTCTGGTTTGTGATGGAAGTGGTCTTCTTCATTTGGATCTCGCTAATCGTTGTCGTTGGCTTGCAGCTTCTTCACGTCGATGCGCGCGCGGCGCTGCATGTGCCGGCGGGCGACTGCCTCGAGGATGATCTTGAGGCTGGGGTTCTTGAGCATCTCGTCCAGCGGTTGCGGGGTGCGCAGCATGTGGTGTGCGACTTCCAGGGCGGCTGCGTCGGGCGAGATGCGGTGCATGTCAGCCCCTGCTGGCGGGGGCGTCTACGGTGGTGTGGAAGCGTGCGATCTGCTCCGCCTGGCCGCCCGTCTCATTCGGGTTGTCGACGATAAATACCGCCCTGATCGTCTTGTCGCTCGCACCTGCCGCGACGTTGAGTCGCGCCTTGCGCTCCCGCGTGGCCATCAACGCGGCGAACTTGGACAGCGTCAGCGGCGTCTCACCGCTTTTGTCAACCCAGCGGCGGTAGGCGATATACAGGTCTTCGCTCAAGCACGAGCAGTAGGGCACAGAGAGATGGCCACCCTTCCAGGCTTGGTGGAACGAGGCCCACCCGGGCAAGACGGTTTCGTTCACGCCGTCCACCGCCAGGTCGCTCTCGGCCGCGCAGAAGGCCTGCCAGGCGGCGAAGGGGGCGGCGGAGTTGGCAACGCGCAGCCAGTGCGCACGGCGCTCCTCGGTAAGGCCGTTCCACCAGTCGATGCCGAGCTGCTCGTCGGCGGTCGGCTGGCGGTGGGTTGTCATCAGGTTCCACAGGGCGGCGTCCAGCTCGCGCTCGCCCAGGCCTTCCATCGTGCCGGACAGCTTCGCGATGAAGCTGTGCAGGCGAGCGTCGGTATCGGTCGGCTCGGCGGCCGTTGCCTGGAGCGCGCAGTCGAGGATTGCTTTGCGCAGGGATGTGGCGGTGTCCTTCGGTGCCAAACGAAGCGTGCCAGTCCGGCGTCCTGGGGATGGCATCCCTACCGGATTGCGAGGGCGGATCTGCGCGTCCATCAACGGCCTCCCGTCATCACGGTGATGCCGCATGGCTCATCGCCAACACGTGCAGCTGCACGGTCCCAGGCTTCAGCAGCGGACTGGGACGTGATGTCGATGTATTCGGTAGGGCGCCCGGCGGTGCGGACGGTGACGTGGAAGGTTCGCATGTGCTCTCCTGAGAATGCCTGGCGGGTGCTGGGCTCGTTTGGTCAGGAGGACTTTAGCGAATACTAAACCGATGGTCAAGTACTTACTAAACAAAGTTCAGAATTTTGCTAACTTTGTTCTCGTGTGAGGCGTTGAGGCGAAAAAAAACCCCGCTGGCGGGGTTCGTGAAATGGCTGAGGTGCAAGTCGTGATGTTGTCAGGGCAGGTTGACTGCTACAGATAGTGCAGAAGAATTACTCATCTTGGTCCATGCACCAGGCCCAGGCGCTCATATAAGCATCATTAGGCGATTTCGCCTGATTGCCTAGAAAGAGGATATATTTCGTCTTCTCACCCAGCATCCGTGAGACTTCCTTTTTCTTAACCTGCCTGTCGATGTTCGCTGCAGCTGATCTCAATGCCTTCGTATCAGACCTGTAATATGACTGTGCTAATTTACCTGCACTTTCACATCGGCTCTGCTTCTCATAAGCGTTGCTATAGTCGCCCGCCCGCGAGTTTGAGAATACTGCGAAAGCCAATAGTGCGATCGCTACTTTCGACAAGTTCATCGAGTTTCCAGTTTTATAAGCGGCCAGTTATCGTGCGGCCAGGTTGATATACCACGCGCCCAATGATACTCAAATGCCCGCTGCGGACATTGATAGGGTGAAAGTCTGGATTCACATTATTGAGATACCATTGGCCACCTCTTTCCACCAGTTGCTGGACGCACACCTCACCATTCCAGTTTAGGGCGAATACCTCTCGGTTGCGGCGGACAGTGTCGCCTATATCGATAACAACCCAGTCATCCTCGAACAACAGTGGTTCCATGCCTTGGCTGCGCACGCGCATAGCTAGAAGCCGTCGGGCATCGAGTCGAAGCACACTCAGTTCCTGCTGCAATATTAAAAGCGGTTCCATGAAAGTTAAATCAGGAACCGTTTCGTAATTTTCTGAGCCTGCGCGAAGCTTAAGACTTATTCTTGGAATCCTTGCTACCTGTAGCTGATTCAGTCCGCTTTCGCTCATCGGTTATGAGCGACGGAGCTTCTTGCGATGCTCCGTTACGACGCCGATTACCGTCAACTGTTCCGTATCACTCCGGAGAGTAGGATAATCATCATTGAGTGGCACAAGCTCAAACACCATGTTGCCAGCCGCATCGATTCCACGTGGGCGGTATTTTTTGAACGTGGCTTGCTCGCTGCCGTTTCTGGCGATAACAAAGTCGCCAGGGTTCGGCGAAATCTCCGGATCCACAATGATCCGATCTCCAGGGCGAAAGTCGGGCGCCATAGAAAGTCCCTCGACGTCGAGAGCGAAGGCCCAGGCTGACAGGTCTTGATCAGTGTACTCGTATGCATAGCCGTCGCCGGGCTGATAAGGGGTTTCCATATCCCGCAAGGCTCCCGCCTGTACGGATGAGATAACTGGAACTGGGCGCAAGCCCATCGGCGCAGGCACTACATTTTCATCGAATGGAACCTTTGAGGAAGTGGTGTCGGCGTCAGCTGATCGATCTAAGTAACCAGCACCCATCTTGTACTGCTGCTCCAGACGGCGGGCCACTCGCTCACCGAAAGACGCATCTTTCTGCAGCTGCGAAAAAAAGCTTCTTTCCTTCACTGGTGTCCCGTTTGCAGCAACCCAGCGGCGCAAGTTCTCGCGTCTTGTCTCAACAATATCCATATGCCAAGTTTAGCGTTTTCTAAATTAGTATTCACTTGACGTTCGGTTTAGTATTCACTAAACTGAGCGCATGGACCTCAAAACTTACATCTCAACGGAACGTGGGCGGGCTGTCTCCTTGGCTGCCCGCCTTGGTGTATCGCCTTCCTATCTCTCGCAGATGGCCAACGGAAAGTCGCCAATTTCGCCTGAGCGATGCGTCGACATTTGGCGAGAAACCGGCGGTGTTGTAACGCGCGAGCACCTGAGGCCTGATGACTGGCGCCGCATCTGGCCAGAACTCGCTTCCGCACACGATGTAGGTAGCAGCGCGCAGGGGTGTGAAACGACCATTCCGGATGTCGAGCTTGCCCCGCCGATGCCGAAGCGGCGCGCAAGTGATCAGGGTGGCGTTGATTGACGTTTTCATAACCTAATCATTGCAGTACAGCAGTTTAGCCACACCATTTTATGAAGGGTTTCCTACATGAACCACCTCGACGCATTCCATAAAACTGTTCATGGCTCGCCAGGAGGCGTCGACGCGCTCGCGCCGCGCATGGGCCTGTCGGCAGGCATCCTGCGCAACAAGGCAAATCCGAACAGCGCGACCAACAAGCCGACGCTGGACGAAGCTGATCGCCTGATGGGCGTCACCGGCGTGTACGACGTCCTGCACTCCCTGGCGGCAAATCATGGCTTCGTGTGCGTGCGCGTGGAGGAGGGCGCGTCAGCAGCAGACATGGCCGTGCTGGAAATGGTCACCCAGGTGTGGCAGACGAACGGGGAGGTCGGTGCCGAAATCAATCAGGCCTTGGCCGATGGCCGCATTACCAAGGCTGAAGTCATGCGCGTGCGCGAGGCTGTGCGCTTGGCCGAGCGTGCGCTGGAGAGCGTGGTTGCCCGGCTTGAAGGGATGGCGGAGCGCTGAATCGGCGTCCTCCCGCCTCCCCGTCCCACCCAATGAAAAGCACGATGCAAAATCACGCCCCGCTAAAGAATATTTCACTCGAAAACGACCGTCCACACGATACGGCAAGGAAACCGATTGAGCGCCGTCACATCCGCAAGGGACCGCGCACGGAAAAGGAAAGCCTGCGCATCCTGGCCCACTACCAGGGCATGCTGATCGAACTGTTGCAAGAGAAGGCTGAGCATGGCAACGCTTGAGCAAGTCATCGGCCAGATGACCGGCTCGGGCTTGCCGAGCCTGCCGTCTGGCCACCCGCTGCTCGATGGGAAGATCCATCGCTTCGGGCGGGAGAGCAAGGCCTGGTACCAGCTACGCGAGCTGAGGCTTAGCAGTGGACGCCACGTTGTTACCGGCGCCTACGGCATCTGGCAGGGCCAGGACCCGAATACGGTGCCGGTCAAGGCCGATTGGGAAGGCGTCACGTCGGCCGAGCGGGCCGAAGCCGATCGCAAGCAGGCCGAGCAGCAGCGTGCCACCGAGGAGCGCAAGCAACGCGCTGCCGAGCTGGCGGCGAATCGCGCGCGTGCCAGCTGGCGCGGCGCCGCCGAGAAAAGCCACGCTTATCTCGAGCGCAAGCGCGTTGGCACCGAGGGCACGCGCGTGACGGCCAGCGGCCAGTTGCTGGTGCCCGCCCGCAAATACAGCACCGCCGGCGCGACGCTGTCGGCGCTGCAGCGGATCGAGGCCGATGGTGCAAAGCGCTTCAGCACCGGCGGCGACATGATCGGCGCCTGCTGCCTCATTGGCACCGCCCCGACCGGCACGCCGCTGATCGAGATCGGCGAGGGCTATGCGACGGTCGAGAGCGTGCGCATGGCGACCGGCTTCGATACCCCGGCGATGGTCGCCTTCAACGCCGGCAACCTGCTGCCGGTTGCGCAGCAGCTGCGGCGCGACTTCCCGGATGCGCACCTGCTGTTCCTGGCCGACGACGACATGCGCATCGTCGCGCGCCTGGCCGAAGCCCTGCAGCAGGATTTTGACGCCGAGTGGGTTCCTGTCATCGACGCCGCCGACCACGAGATCCAGTCCAAAGGCGGCGACATCGTGCGCGTGCGCGCCACCTGGCGCAAGGACGCCACCGGCACCGACTACATCGAGGCCGATATCCGCGCCGGCCGCCAGGTCTCGCTGCGCAAATTCGAGAATGCCGGCATTTCGCGCGCCCGTGCCGCAGCCCGCGCTGTCGGCAACGCTTCCGTGGTCTGGCCCCAGTTCGCCGACCGCGTCGACGACAAGTGGTCGGATTTCAACGACCTGTACCTGGCCGAATCGCTCGAGACCGTGCGCGACCAGGTTGTCGCCGCGCGCTCCCGCGCCCTCACTGCGGAGGAAGCTGCCGTACCAGTCGGCCTGGACGACGTGCCGAGCTACCTGGACGAAGCGCCGCCGCCCGAGGCTGCACCAGCAGCTGCGGAAACCGATGTGGCGTCGGCCATCCGGGTACCGACGCTGGAGGTGCTGCTCGCGCACTTCAGCCTGATCTATCCCACCACCGACGTGTGGGACAGCCTGCGCCGCCAGCGCCTCAAGAAATCCGCCTTCACCGCATGGGTCGGCAAGGAACTGGCTTCGAGCTGGGAAAAGGACGGCAAGCGTCGGACGATCATGCGCGAATCCCTCCCCACCCTGGTGGGCGGGCGCGCCGTCGAAGGGGGTGCGGGGGGCGGCAAGCTGGGCGAGATGCTCGACAACCTCACACTCCTGCGAGGGACGGAAACGGTGTGGGACGCCATCGGCCAGCAGGTGATGTCGCTGGGCGCCGTGCGCGCCGACTACACCGCCGAGCTGACCGGGAAATGGCAGGAACACGCCCAGCGCAAGACCATCGAGGCGCGCAACTTGGTGTTCGACCCGACCCAGACCGCCGACCCGGTCAGTCACGTGAACATCTTCCTGGGCTGGCCAGTCCAGGCGAAGCATAACCCTGCGCTGATCGGGCCGATCCTCGCGCTCCTGGGTTCGCTGTGCGACGCCGAAGACAAGGCCGATGAATGCGTCGAATGGATCCTGCGATGGCTGGCCTATCCCCTCCAGCACCCCGGGGCGAAGATGCAGACCGCCTTGCTGATGTTCGGGGAAAAGCAGGGTACCGGCAAGTCGCTGTTCTTCCAGGATGTGATGTTGCCGATCTATGGCGACTACGGCACTGTGGCCAGCCAACACCAGCTGGACTCGTCGTTCACGGCCTGGCGCAGCCGCAAACTGTTCACGTTGTTCGAGGAGGTGCTGTCGCGGGACGACAAGTACAGCCACAACGGCACGCTCAAGTACATGATCACCGGCAAGTCGATGAGCATCAACCAGAAGAACCTGCCGGAGCGCGACGAGCGCAACCACATGAATTCGGTGTTCCTCTCGAACGAGCCGCAGCCGATCCCGATCGAGCTGGAGGATCGCCGCTTCATGGTGGTCGAGGCGCGCCGGAAACAGGACCCGGCTTTCTATGCCGCTGTCCAGCAGGCAATCGCCCAGGGCGGGATCGAGGCGTTCTACGACTTCCTGCTCAACCTGCCCCTGGACGACTTCAACGAACACACCAAGCCGCCGATGACGCTGGCCAAGGAACGGGTGATCGAGTTCGGCCTGGCCGGGTGGATGAGCTTCCACCGGGCCTGGAAAGACGGCTACCTGGATGCGCCGTACTGCTCCTGCCTGTCGGAGGACCTGTACATCATCTACAAGCGCTGGTGCGACAAGAGCGGGGAGAAGCCGCTCACGCTGTGCAAGTTCGCCGGCCTGATGGGCGGGCGTGAGACCAAGGCCAAGAAGGCAGTAGCCGTCGAAAGCAAGCACAAGAAGTCACGGATGACATTCGTGGTCGACAACCCCGACCACGCTGAGAGCTTGGAGGAGCAGATCGCCAAGTTCCGGAAGCTGGGCGACGTTCGTGCGGACAGGGTATTGCAGGGTTGAGCAGGGTTGCATGTTAACCCTGCACGTCTGAAAGCCGCATGGATAGTGGGTTTCAGCAGGGTATGCAGGGTTTGCCGGGTTTTGCGCACGTATGCGCAAATCGTTGTGGTTCTGATGATGAGCTTTTTTTTAGTGCTCATATCAAAAACGACCCTGCAACTATACACACCCTGCTAAAAACTAGCATCCATGCGGGTTACAGACGAGCAGGGTTGAAAACAAAGCCGGAAAAGGCTGCATTAATGAGGAGCAGGGTATGAGAATCAGCATCGAACACAATTTCCCGAACGTCGCGGCGAACATCCGCGAGTTCGGCCGCCAGGGTGAGTACGCTGCCGCCGTGGCGCTCACCCGTACGGCCCAGGACGTCCAGCCCGCGATCAAGAAAGAAATGACGCGGGCATTCGACCGTCCGACCAACTACACCCTCAACAGCACCTTCCTCAAGCGCGCCACGCGCGGCAACCTGGAGGCGCGCGTCTGGCTGAAGGACAACCCATCGAGCAAGGGCACGCCGGCGGACCGCTACCTGGCACCGCAGATCTTCGGTGGCGAGCGCCGCCAGAAGGGCATGGAACGCCTGCTCCAGTCGTCCCGCCTCATGCCTGCCGGCTGGGTGGCCGTGCCGGCCGTGGGCGCCCAGCTGGACGCGAACGGCAACGTCAAGCGCAGCCAGATCATCCAGATCCTGTCGCAGCTGAAGCTGCAGCGCGGCGCCGGCTACGAATCGCGGGCATCGGGCAGCGCGGCGTCGAACCGCACGATCACGCGCCAAGGCGTTACCTACTTCGCGCTGGCCCAGCCGCGCCGCGGGCTGCAGCCTGGGGTGTACATGAAGAAGAAGGTGGGCATGGGCACGACCGTCAAGCCGGTCTTCATCTTCGCCAGGCGCGCCAACTACCGTCCGATCTTCAAGTTCTTCGAGGTCGGCGACGCGACGGCGCGTGCGCGCTTCCCTGGGCACTTCAATGCCGAGCTGACGAAGGCGTTGGCGACGGCCCGGCGGAGGTAGTCTTTCTCCGTGAAAATGTTGCATAGGAGCACCTCCCCCGGGGTTAGGTTCTTCCCAGCAACACCTAAGCAAGGGTAATTCAGGCCTCGACGACGCACTAGCGGAACCCCAAAACATTTCCTGACAAACATCCTGACAACGTACCGAAACACATGCCGAAACTGACAACCATTGCCGAGTGGGCCAAGCTGGTGGGAATTTCCCGCCAGTCCGCGTATGACGCGGTCGACCGTTGCGAGATCCCGGTCACCGACGGCAAGGTGGATGCCGAGTATGCGACCCACCGCTACGAGACCAACACCCGCAAGCGCGCGAAGGGCAACAAGCCTGACCTGCTGGCAAATGGGGCGCAGCCCTCAAGCGTGGCGGGCGCGGGAGGTGCCGGAGGTGCGGAGGCGCCTGCCAAGATCCCTGGGTACGATTCGAGCCGCGCGCGCAGGGAGGCGGCGGAGGCAGCCGTCGCCGAGATCAAGCTGGCGGAGATGGCCGGCCTGTACCTCCTCAAAGCGGACGTGGACTCAGTCGTGTTCGAGGTGGCGCGGGCGCTGCGCGATGGGCTGATGAACTACGGCCGCCGTGTCGCTGCCGACGTTGCGCCGCTGACCACTGCCGATGAATGCGAGGCCGTCATCGATCGCGAGACCCGCACGCTGCTGGAAAGTATGGTGCACACGTTCAGCGAAAAGCTGGCCATCCAGATCGAGGATGCGCTCGAATGATCGGCCTGGCACCAGCAGCTGGAGTCGCACGGCAGGCGTTTGCGCGCGGACTGATGCCCGACCCGAACATGATGGTCGACGCCTGGGCCGACCGCTACATGATCATCCCGAAAGAATCCGGCGCGAACGAGTCGGGCAAGTACCGCACCAGCCGCACGCCCCACGCGCGCGAGGTGATGATCGCCCTGTCTGACGCCCACTGGTGCAAGGTCGTCGCGCTGATGGGCGCGTCCCAGATGCTCAAGACGCAGGTGGGCCTGAACTGGTTCTGCTCGACGGTGCACCAGTCGCCGGCGAACTTCCTGTGGATCCTGCCGACCGGGAAGCTGGCCAAGCGGACCAGCGCGCGCGTGAGCAAGACCATCGCCGCGGTGCCGGAAGTGCGCGCCCGCGTCGCCGGCCCGCGCTCGCGCGATTCGGTCAACACGCTCGACACGAAGGAATACATCGGCGGCTCGCTGCACATCGTCACCGCCGGCGCCGCGGCCAACCTCTCCGAGATCCCGGCGCGCCGGGTGCTGTTCGACGAGGTCGACCGTGCCGAGGCGAACGTCAACGGCGAGGGCGACCCGGTCGCGCTGGCCAAGGCACGCCAGACCACGTTCGAACGCAACCGCAAGTCCTATTTCCCCAGCTCGCCCACGGTCACCGGTGCGTCGATCATCGAATCGCTGTACCTGCAGGGGACGCAGCAGGAAGCCCTGGCCGAGTGCGTGCACTGCGGCCACGCCCAGCCGCTGGTCTTCGAGCGCCTGGAGCAGGACGACAGTGGCCAGGCCATCTACCCGTGCAGCGACTGCGGCGACTACATGGTCGAAACCGACAAGGGCCGCATGTTCGCGCGCGGGCTGTGGTCCGCCGGCGTGCCTGGTGATGGCGAGACCGTCAGCTTCACGATCAACGCCATGTTCGCGCCCTACGGCTGGATCCCCTGGAGCGCGCTGCTGCTCGAGTACCGCGCGGCCCGGGCCAAGCTGGAAGAGGGCAGCGAGGAGCTGATGATCACGTTCTACAACACGCGCCTGGCGCGCTGCTGGGAACGCAAGAAAGAGCAGACCAAGGCCGGCGAGCTGCAGGCCCGGGCCGACGCCTACAAGATGGGCGAGGTGCCGAAGGGCGGCCTGATCCTCACCGGCACCGTCGACACCCAGCCGGACCGCTTCGAGCTGAAGGTGCTGGCCTGGGGCGAAGGCCTCGAGGCATGGGTGGTCGATTACCAGGTGATCGCCGGCTCGCCGGCGGACGCGGAGACGCAGGAGAAGCTCGACCAGGCGCTGCTCGGGCGCTACCGCCATGCTGGCGGGCGCATGTTGTCGATCTCCGCGGTGTTCATCGACTCGGGCGGCGCCAATACCCAGGACGTCTACAACTTCACGCGCACCCGCCAGCACCGGCACGTCTACGCCATCAAGGGCGCCTCGACGCTGAACAAACCGATCTTGAGTGCGAAGCCGTCGCTGGTCGATGTCAACTGGCAGGGCAAGGTCATGCCCCATGGCGCCAAGCTGTGGCTGATCGGTACCGACACCGCCAAGGACTACCTGGCCGCGCGCTACCACCTCACCAGCGGCCCGGGCGCGATCCACTTCCCGAACGACCTGCCGAAGGAATACTACGAGCAGCTGACAGCCGAATACTGCGTCACCGCCTTCAAGCGCGGGCGCAAGGTCCGGGTGTGGGAAAAGAAAAAGGCCGACCGCAACGAGGCCGGCGACCTGATGGTGTACGGCGTGGCCTGTGCGCAGTACTTGGGCCTGCACAAGAAGACGCCTGCGCAGTGGAAGGTGCTGCGCGACTTCGTCGATCCGGACACGCCCGACCTGTTCGAACAGGCGCCGGCACCACCACCAGCGGACGGCGCGCCGCCAGCAATACCTGTCGCACCACCAGCATCCACCCCAGCACAAGAAACGAAAAGCGAACCATGGCCGCCAACACCGAAACCCACGTCGACCACCAGCATGCCGCGCCGGCCTGTGGGGAGGCAGTGGTAGCGAACGAGGTCTTCAGCAACCCCGACCTGGTCGACGCCATCTTCGCGTTCATCGCTGCCGAGTTTCCGGACTTCGCGCCGCGCGCGGCCGTGTTGAAGGAAGAGGTCAGGCGCGAGTTCAGCGGCATCGAGATCTACATCCCGCAGCGCTCGATCGCGCAACGTGAGCGGATCACGAAAGAGGTCCTGGCCATGTTCAACGGTCGCAACGCCGCCGAGGTGGCGCGCCGGCTGAACATCGGGCGTGCGACGGTGTACCGGATCATCAAGCAGGATGGCGGAAAGAAATAATGTCTCAGTTTTCCGAGAACTGAGACAGCCCGGCCGCTACCCTTGGCGGCATGGCCCTCTCCCAAACTGACCTCGACGCGCTCGATTCCGCAATCGCCTCCGGCACGCTGTCGGTGGAATTCGACGGGCGCAAAATTACCTACCAGACCACCGCCGCCCTGATCGCCGCGCGCAACCACGTCGCGACGGTGGTCAACGCGGCGGGCCGCACCCGCGGCCCGGGCGTCTTCCGCTTCAACTTCACCACCTCCAGGGGCGACTGATGCCGAACGTTCTCGACCGGATCGTCGGCTGGGTCAGCCCGCACGCCGGCATCGCCCGGCACTTCGCCCGCCAGCAGCTGGCCCGCGCGTACGAAGCGGCCAGCCCGCGCGACACCTGGCGGCCACGGCGCGCGGGCGCGAGCGCGAATGCCGACCACAAGGCCGACGCCCGCACCGTGCGCACCAAGGCCCGCGCCCTGGTGCAGAACGTGCCCTACATCCGCGCCGGCCTGGAAGGCCTGGTCTCTGCCGCGGTCGGCACCGGCATCCTGCCGCGCGCCACCGGGCGCGAGAAGGACGTCCTTAACAAGCTGTTCGCGGAATGGTCCAAGGTCTGTGACGCCGACGGTCGTTTCGATTTCTTCGGCTTGACCAAGGCGGCCGACACGGCGATGGAGCAGGACGGCGAGGTGCTGGTGCGCCTGCGCTGGCGGCGTGCTTCGGATGGCTTGCCGGTACCGCTGCAGCTGCAGTTGCTGGAAATCGATTGGCTCGACGACAGCAAGACCGGCACCTACCAAAGCAACACGATCATCAACGGCATCGAGTACAGCCCGCTCGGCGCAGTGGCGGCGTACTGGCTGTGGGACCAGCATCCTGGCGAGGTGAGCACCGTGCGCGGGCGTGCGCAAAGCCAGCGCGTCTCGGCCGACGTCATCGTGCATCTGTTTTCGCCCGAGCGGCCAGGGCAGGGCCGCGGCTTCTCGCGCTTCGCGTCGGTGATTTCGCGCGTACGCGACCTGCAGCTGTACGAGGACGCCGAGCTGGCGCGCAAGAACCTGGAGACGCGCCTGTCGGTCCTGGCCAGTGGCGACATGACCCAGATGGAAAACCCCGCCGGGCTGGGCGGCGCCGGCGAGGGCCAGGGCGCGCGTGACCTGGGCGACCTGGGCGGCGGCACCGTCGTCGGCATGCCGGCCGGGATGAACTTCACCGTTGTCGAGCCGAAGGCGGCGCCTGGCTATGTCGACTACGTCAAGTACCAGCTGCACCTGATCGCCGCCGGCATCGGCGTGCCCTACGAGATGCTGACCGGCGACATGAGCGGCGTGAACTTCAGCAGCGCGCGCGTGCGCCTGCTCGACTTCCGGCGCTCGGTCCAGCAGCTGCAGTGGCTGGTCCTGATCCCGAAGCTGCTCGAACCGCTGTGGGGCGCGTTCGTCGAAGCGGCCTACCTGGCCGGCAAGGTAAAAAGCCGCGACAAGTCGGTCGACTTCAGCCCGCCGAAGTGGGATTACGTGAACCCCGAGCAGGATGTAAAGGCAGACCTGGCCGAGATCGGAGCGGGCCTGTCGAGCATCAGCGAGAAATTGCGGCAGCGCGGATACGACCCGAAGGTGGTGTTCGCCGAGCTTGAGTCCGACATCAAGGATCTCCAGGGAAGAGGCATCCTCGACGTGCTGCTGTTCATGCAGCGCGGGAACATGCCGACCGAGCAAGGCGCCCAGGACAAGCCTGCGAAACAGGTCTGATTGTCTGTCGGAAAAGTTGTCTCAGTTTTCCGAGAATTGAGACAACGCAATCCGCAGAATGGGTGCATGACGACGCCCACCACCCACCCGCAAAACGCCACCCGGTCTGCCGGCGATGCGCGCACCATGCCTTCGGTCATGCGCGAGGCAACGCTGGTTCCGACCACCTTCAATGAAGCCGAGAACACCGTCGAGGTCGTATGGACGACCGGCTCGCGTGTGCGCCGCTACGACTGGTGGACCGAAACTGCCTACGAAGAGGAGCTGGCTGTTACGCCGGAAGCGGTCGATATGTCGCGCTTCGATGCCGGCACTGTCCAGGTGCTCGACGGCCATCGCGTCTACGGTGGCGTCGCCTCAATCATCGGTATCGCCACCCGGGCAAGCATCGCTGACGGCGAAGGCCGCGCGACGCTGCGCCTGTCTACCCGTGCTGAGATGGCCGGCATCGTTGCCGACATCAAGGCCGGCATCATTCGATCGATCAGCTTCGGCTACAACGTCACCAAATACGAAATTACCCGTGCCATCGACCGCACCGACGGCGTCAACATGCCGCTCTACCGCGCCGTCAGCTGGCAGCCGTACGAGATCAGTTTCGTCACCGTCCCGGCCGATGCCGACGCGAGCACGCGCAGCCAGCCGGCGAACGGCGTGCACTGCGAATTTACTACCCGGGCGCCCGCCCAATTGTCCGTCCCACCATCCCAGGAAGATCTTATGACCACGACCACGTCGGGCGCCTCGAATCAAGCGCCTACCGATGCAACCCGTTCCGCCGCACCAGCCGCACCAGCACCGGCGCCGGCAGCAGCCGCCACGCCACCAACTGCTGCGCCGGCAGCCGACGACGCTGCCACCCGCGCTGCGGAGATCACCGAGATGTGCGTCCGGCACAACGTCAGCAACCTGGCTGCTGGTCTGATCCGCGGCGGCAATTCCGTCGACCAAGCGCGCCAGGCTGTGCTTGACGAGCTCGCCCGCAACGACGCTGCGGCCGGCGGCCACCACAACACCCGCATCCAGGTCGTGGGCGACGAGCAGCAGGTGCGCATGGCCGGCATCGAAGAAGCGATGATGCACCGCGTGCACGCAGGCGCCCAGCTCACCGACAACGGCCGCCAGTACCGCGGCATGAGCTTGCTCGAAATCGGCCGCGACTTCCTCGAATCGCGTGGCATCCAGACCCGCGGCATGGATCGCCTGCGCCTGGCCACCGAAGTGCTGCAATACCGTTCTGGCATGCACGGCACCAGCGACTTCGCGAACATCTTCGCCAACGTGGCGAACAAGCGCATGCGCTCGGCCTATGAAGAAAACCAGGGCACCTACACGCGCTGGGCCCGCCGCGCGCCGAACGCGCCGGACTTCAAGAACATCAACATCGTCCAGCTGTCCGGCGCACCGGAACTGCTGCGCACCAACGAGCACGGCGAGTTCAAGTACGGCACGATGGTCGACGGCGCCACCAGCTACGCGCTGGTCACCTATGGCCGCATGGTGTCGCTCACCCGCCAAGCCATCATCAACGACGACCTGCGCGCCTTCGAGCGCCTGGTGACCGCGTTCGGCGCAAGCTCGAGCCGCCTGGAGAACCGTCTGGTGTACAGCCAGCTGACCGCCAACCCTGCGATGGGCGACAGCAAGGCCCTGTTCCACGAGGACCACAAGAACCTCGGCACCGGCCTCGGCTCGGCACTGCAGCTGTCCGCGCTGAAGGCGGGCCGCACCGCGATGCGCCTGCAGAAGGGCCTGCAGGGCGAAGAACTGAACCTGTCGCCGAACTTCCTGATCGTGCCGGTCTCGCTCGAGCAGGATGCCTACCAGCTCACCAGTGCGAACTACGTGCCGGCCAAGCAGGGCGATATCAACGAATTCCGCAGCGGCGGCCGCACCGCGGTCGAGCCGATCGTCGAGCCGATCTTGGACGGCGCCAGCGACAAGGAATGGTACCTGGCCAGCAACAACAGCCAGATCGACACCGTCGAGTACTGCTACCTGGACGGGGCCGAAGGTCCGGTCATCGAAAGCCAGGCCGGCTTCGAGGTCGACGGCGTCACCTGGAAATGCCGCCTCGACTTCGCCGCCAAGGCGGTCGACCACCGCGGCCTGTACAAGGGCGCCGCTGCGTAAGCGCGCTTCACCGAAACCATCAACTAGGGAAACCATATGCGCAACAAAATTCAGAAGGGCCGCGTCATCACCGTCACCGCCCCATACGGCCTCAGTGGCGGCATGGGCGTGCTGGTCGGCGCGTTGTTCGGCATCGCTGCGGGCGACGCGCTCCAGGGCCAGCCTGTCGAGATCGACCGTGAAGGCGTCTTCGACATCACCGCTGTCACCGCCGACGCGGCCGCCCAGGGCGCCAAGGTCTATTGGGACAACGCCGCCCGCAAGATCACCACGACCGCTGCCGGCAATACGCTGGTCGGCGCCCTGACCGAAGCCAAAGGCGGGGCGGCGAGCGTCGCGCGCGTCTGCCTCGACGGCGTGATCCGCTAAGTCGCCCATGAACTTCGCCGCCATCGAAGCCGTCACCAACGCCGCCATCATGCGGCACCTGGCCAACGCCGAGGTGCGCATCGCTGGCACGGTCGTGCCTGGGATTTTCCAGTGTCCGTCTGTTGTCGTTGGCGGCGGTCCGGGGGCGGCGGACACCAGCCCGACCGTCAAGGTCGCCAGTGCGGGCCTGCCG
Organism: Massilia sp. CFBP 13721; assembly: GCF_014842025.1. Classification (GTDB taxonomy): domain Bacteria; phylum Pseudomonadota; class Gammaproteobacteria; order Burkholderiales; family Burkholderiaceae_D; genus Telluria. The sequence continues at coordinate 91,118 of NZ_JACYUY010000008.1, read as the reverse complement.
GCGAACCTGGTGGACGAACTCATCGAAATTAACGGCGTGCCCTACGTGATCGTCCTGCCTGCTCCCGACGGCACCGGCATGACGATCCTGACCGTGGAGTGCGCCCAGTGACGACGGCATTTTCGGGCATCGTCGCCGCAGTGGTGTCCCGGCTGTCGGAAGCTCCAGCCGTGTGCGACGCCATCTACCGCGCGCGTTCGAACGCTATTCCCGATTCGCTCGACCGCGCTATTAGCGTGCAGTTCGACCAAGCGCTGCCGAACCGCGGCGTCATGCACGGTGGCCCGATCGACTGGAGCAGCCGGATCACCGTCGAGTGCTTCGCGCGCAGCGTCACGGAGACGGGCGACCTCGCCGTCGACCCGCTGCTCGAAGCGGTGTACGAGCGACTGGCAGCGGACGCAACGCTCGGCGGCGTTGTGGGCGATTTGGCGATCGCAGGCGTTGAGGCCGAGAACACATCCGACGGAAAGAAAACGGGATGGGTGCGCATCACGTACATCGCAGAACACCGAACCAGCAATTCCACCCTGGAGCAAGAATGAAAACGAAAAACGAAGAACAAGTGGCTGCCGACCCGCGGCCAATCCCGACGCCTCCGAGCGGCGGCAGCTGGACCTTCGACCGCACGAAATGGGAGTGGGTCTCGAACGACCCTGTCGATCCACCAGCAGCTGAAGTGAAGGAATAAGCCATGGCCGCAACTACCCGTCGCATCCGCAATACGGTCATCCTGGTCAAGCTGGCAACCATCGCCGGCGCCGACGCCGCACCAACCAGTGCCGAAAACGCGGTGCTGGCCCAAGAGATGGCCATCACGCCGCTCGAGATCGAGAAAATCGCCAGCCCCGCCATGAAGGGCTTCTTCGGCGCGAGCGCCGACCTGATGGGCGCGGCCAGCGTCAAGATCGAGATCACGGTGGCACTGGCCGGCTCGGGCGCCGTCGCGACGCCGCCAGCCTGGGGCAAGCTGAACATGGCCTGTGCCATGGCCGAAGGCGCGCTGACCGTGCCGGACCGCGTCGAATACACGCCGATCTCGACCGGACTGAAGGATGCCACGATCTATTACTACGACGATGGCGTCCTGCACAAAGCCATCGGTTCGATGGGCAACATGTCCCTCTCGGCGAAGAAGGGCGGCACGCCGTCGCTGAAGTATGAATTCACCGGCGTGGCCGGTGAAATCAGCGCGACGCCAAACGTGGTCGGCAACTTGGCGCCGTGGAAAAAGCCGGTCGCCATGATCAAGGAAAACGTTGTCGACATGACCTTCGGCGGCGTCTACGCAGCAGGAGCGGTTGCCGGCGGCGACATCTACCCAAGCACGGGCCTGGACGTCAACCTCGGCAACAAGGTCGAGTTCCATTCGAACCTGAGCATCAACGAGGCCGACATCGGCGACCGTGAAGTTACCGGCTCGACCGAACTGCAGCTCACCGCCGCCCAGGAAGTGGCCATGCTGGCGAAAGTTCGCGCCGGCGAAGAGATCAGCGTCGCCCTCAAGATCGGCCTGGTCACCGGCAACAGCATCCTGGTCTATGGCCCGTCCGTGCAGCTGTCCAACCCGAAGAAGGTCGACATCCAGGGCATCCGCTATACCGGTTTCGACCTGAAGTTCATCCCGGTCGTCGGCAACGATGACATTCGCCTGGTCTGCCTGTAAACCGGAATGGCGCACGCTGCTGCGCCACCTGGTCGGCTACATCCTCCACCTATTTATCGAAATGAGAAACATGAGCAAATACAAACTGGCAGTCGGCGACACGGTCCGCGTCCCAATGATCTTCGAGATGCAGGACGGCGATAAAACTAAGCGCTTCAATTTCAGCCTGACCTGCGAGCGCCTGACCGTGGATGAATTCCAGGCGAGCAACAAGAACAGCGACGGCATCACAACGAACGAGAAGATCCAGGAAACGATGATCCGGATCACTCAAGGTTGGACGAACCAGACCTTCGTCCTCGACGAAGCCAAGCAACCGGCGCCGTGCGATCAGGAAGCCAAGGAAATCATGTTCCAGGCGCCCAACGTCCTGGATATCGCAGTTGGCTCCTACATGAAGGAAGTGGGCGCCAAAGCAAAAAACTGATTGAAGCCGCGCGGTTGCTGGCGGGCGGGGAACTGCGGTTTCCGTCAGCCGATGACCCGCCGGCCGCCGCGCGCCTCGACGCGGATGCGGCCGGATTCGGCTTCTACGTGGTTGGCGACGATGTGCCGCTCGAGGATGAATTCTTCCTCTGGCCGGAAAACTGCGAAATCTGGAGCCTGTGGCTCTCGGTGCAGACGCAGTGGTTTACCGACAACGGCATCCGCACGCGGCTGGACTACCAGGGCGTCCGGGTGTGCATGGACAGCCGGTCGATCAAGAAAAAAGACAAGCCGCGATATTTCGAGGCACTCCAGGCGATGGAATTTGCCGCCCTCGATGAGTGGGCCAAACGACGATAGGTAACGGCAAGATATGGGATACAGCGCGACTCCTGGAGCAATCATCCGCATCGGCGTCGACGGCGCCGCGGATTCGCGCCGCGAAATTGACACCGTCGCGCGCACGATGAGCAACCTGTCGAGCACGGTGCAGAATGCCATGCGCAACCTGGCCGCCTCGATCGGGATCGGCGCCGGCGTCGCAGGGATTGTCCAGATGGCGGACGAGTATGCCAAGTACACTGCCCAGCTGCGCTTGGCCACGCAGTCGCAGCGCGAGTACGCCGCAGCAAATGCCGATGTAAAACGAATCGCGAACGATGCGCAGCAAGGCCTGGCCTCGACGGGTGTCCTGTACGCCCGAATCGCAAACGGCACGCGCGAGCTCGGCACCACCCAGAAGCAGGTCGCTGCCATCACCGAAGTCGTCAACATGTCGCTCAAGGTGTCGGGCGCGACTGCCTCCGAAGCGGCGTCGGCGCAGCTGCAGTTGTCCCAGGCCTTCGCGTCGGGCACACTGCGCGGCGAGGAATTCAATGCCGTCAACGAGGCCGCCCCGCGCCTCATGCTGGCTCTTGCCGATGGCATCGGCGTGCCTGTTGGTGCGCTCAAGAAAATGGCCGAGAACGGGGAGATCACGTCGAAGATCATGGCTGACGTGCTGCCAAAGGCCTTGGAGACCCTGCGAGAGGAAGCAAAACAGATCCAGACCATCGGCGGCGCCTTCACGGTGCTCAAGAACAACGCGATGGAATTCATTGGCGTCGAGGCAAGTGCCAGCGGCGCGGTCGCCACCTTGACCGGTGCGATCGCCCTGCTGGCCAACAACCTCGCGCTCATCGCGGGTGCGGTAGCTACCGTCACCACTGCGAAGCTCGCCACCTGGCTGGGCAACATGGTCACCAGCACCTATGGCGCCGTGACCGCGAACCGCGCGCTGGCCGCGTCGACGCTGGCATCGGCTGTCGCTACCACCGAAGCTGCATCCGTGTCTGCCGCGGCGAAGCTGGCCGAGGCGCAGGCGAACGTGCGGGCGACCGCTTCGGAAATGACGCTGGCCAACGCCCGCGTCGCCGAGCTGCGCGCGTCAGTCTTGGCCGCCCAAGGCGCTACCGCGCTTGCCATCGCCACCAATGGCCTGATCCCAGCCCAGGCGCGCGCGATCGCGCTGGCCGAGGCCAACGCTGTTGCCCTGTCAGCGCAGGCGGTTGCCGCCAACGCTGCGACGGTGGCGGCCAATGCGCACACGGTCGCCGTTGGCGCCCAGACCGCGGCCGCTACCATTGGGGCGCGCGCGATGGGCATCCTGCGCGGCGCCGTGGCTTTCCTGGGCGGTCCTATCGGCGCAATCGTCACGCTGCTGGGTATCGGCGCGATGGCTTGGCAGGTTTGGGGGGATAAAGGCTCCGAGGCGGAGAAGAAGGTTACCAGCACGCTCGCCGAGGAGATCGACGATTACCTGGCCAACCTGCAGAAGCAAATCGACAAGCTGAAGGAACGCAACGAGCTGGCCGCCAAGGGCATGACGACTGCTGCGCTGCCGGCGACGGACGGCGAGAAAAAGCGCGAGCAGATCCTGGCCGAGATCAACCGCATTTCGAAGCAGACCGACCTGGACGTCGTGACCAAGACCGAGTTATTGCGCGTCTGGGGCGGCCGGCTCAATGCCGTGACGCAGGAGATGGAAAACTTCGCCGCGGTACAGCAGAAAAACAAGGATCTGGCGTTCGCTTCCAAAGAGGCGGAGTGGCTCGGCAAAAATGGTACCGCCGCCCAAAAAATCAAATACGAGCTGGAAGAGCTCCGGAAAGAGTACGGCCGCGTGACGCCGGAAATGGAAAAGTTCGTGCGCGCCAAGCATGCGGACAAGGGCGCTGCGGCAACCGTGAAGCAGGAGGCCAGCGCGTACGCCACGTTGATGACGTCGATTCGCGAAAAGATCGCTGCCAACCAGCTTGAGGCGGCCAGCTACTCGAGAATGACCGACGCCCAGAAGATGACGATCCAGCTGGACGCGGCGATCGGCACCGGCAAGAACAAATTGTCGAAGGAACACATCGAAGCGGCCCGGGCGCAGATCGCCGTTGTCGCAGCCCAGGATGCCGCGTTGGTCTCGGCCGCCAACGTCAAAAAGGCCGTCCAGGAACTGAACGACGATCGCAGCAGTGCCTACGCCGCCGTGATGGGCGAGGTGACGGCCAACGAGGAACTGGTGGCCACCTACGGCATGACCAAGCTGCAGATTGAGCAGCTGACGTTGGCCCGCCTCGAAGACCGCCTGGCGCAGCGTGCGGCGCTCGAGCTGGACGCCGAGGAGGTGGCCCAGCTGGAGCGGATGATCGCGGCGAAGCGCCGCAACATGACCGCTGTCGGCAAGCTGGACGTGCTCGAGCGCGGATCTGACGTCACCAAGGCGAAGGAACTGCTCGACATCATGACGTCGATTGACGAGGTCACCAGGTCGGCTGCTGCCGGCATGGCGGAATCGTTCGGCCGCGTCGGCGCTGCCATCGGCGACATGACGACCACCCTGAGCGGCTACGGCCGCGCGCAGGCGGCGATCGCCGCGCAGCTGGCTGCGGAAAAGAAGGATGCCAAGAACGACCCGGTCAAGATCAAGGCTGCGGAGACCCGGGCCAGCCAGGCCGCCGCCACCGCCCAGATCCGCCAGTACGGCGACATGGCCAAGGCCGCCAAGGGCTTTTTCAAGGAGAACACCGCCGGCTACAAGGTGATGGAGGGCGCCGAGAAGGCGTTCCGCGCCTACGAGATGGCGATGTCGATCAAGAGCATGGTCGAGAAGAGCGGCCTGCTGACGGCGTTCACCGGGCTTTTCGTCGCATCCAAAGCCACCCAGACTGCAGCCGAGGGCACGGCGACCGTGGCGTCGACCGCCATGGCCGGCACGCAGGCGAGCGCCTGGGGCGTCACCGCGGTGGTCAAGGCGATCGCGTCGATGCCGTTCCCGCTGAACATCGCCGCCGGCGCCGCTACCCTGGCCGCCGTCGTCGCGATCGGCGCCAAGATGATGGGCGGGCTTGGCGGAGGTGCACCGAGTTTGTCGGAGCAGCGGCAGGCCACCCAGGGCACTGGCTCGGTGCTGGGCGCCTCCACCACCAAGTCGGAATCCATCGCCCGTTCACTGGAACTGTCGCTGGCCAATTCGAACATTGAGCTCAACTATACGGCCGACATGCTGCGGTCACTGCGCAGCATCGAGTCGTCGCTGTCCGGACTCGGCGGCGTGCTGATCCGCGCCGGCGTGGACGGCATCGTGCCGGCCACGACAGGGATTGGCGGTGGTTGGCTCGGCAAGGTGGGTAACTCTATCTTCGGCGGCAAAACCGAAGCGCTGGACACGGGCGTCATGTCCAATCGGACGACGGTTGCCGGCGTGCTGGCGGGTGGCCTCAATGCCCAAAAATACACCGACATGAAGAAGGACGGGGGCTGGTTCCATTCGGACAAGCGCTGGACCGATACGCAAAGCCTGGGCGCGGCCACGAACCAGCAATTCTCAGCGGCGATCGCCGACATGGTCGAGTCCGTGAAGGAAGCCGGTTCGCTGCTGGGAATCCAGGGCGACGCCTTCAATCAACGCCTGAGCAGCTTCGTCGTCGACTTCGGCAAGATCAGCTTCAAGGGCATGAGCGGCGACGACATCCAGGCTGCGCTGGAAGGCGTGTTCTCGAAGATCGCCGACGACATGGCCCAGTGGAGCGTGCAGGGGCTGACCCAGTTCCAGAAAGTGGGCGAGGGTCACCTCGAAACGCTGGTGCGTATCTCGGCCAACTACGCCAACCTCGACGCCAGCCTGCAGGCGATCAACATGACCTTCGGCGCGACCGGCATGTCCAGCATCGCCGCACGGGAAGGGCTCATCAGCCTGGTCGGCGGCATGGATGAACTGTCGAGCAAGACGGCCTCGTTCGGACAGAATTTCCTGACCGAGCAGGAGCGCCTGGCGCCGTTGCAGAAATACGTGACCGAGCAGCTGGCCAAGATGGGCCTGGGCTACATCGACACCCGCGAGGAATTCAAGAATCACGTACTGGGCCTGAAGCTGGTCACTGCGGCCGAGCAGCAGCAATTCGCGCAGCTGATGGACTTGGAGAGCGCGTTTGCCAAGGTAACCGCGCAGGCCAAGGATCTGTCGAGGTCCGCGCAGGACATCGCCGACGAGCGCGCCGAGCTGCAAGCCCAATGGGACGAACTGACGATGACGTCGGCGCAGCTGCACGCCAAGGCACGCCTGGCCATCGATCCGAGTAATCGCGCGCTGTTCGATCAGATCGCCCTGCAGCGTGACCTGAAGGCCTCGACGCAGGCCGCGTCGGAAGCGCTGTCCAGCACGGTCGAGCGCCTGGGCGCCACGAAGACGAGCGCGCTGGCCTACCGCGATTCGCTGATGCTCGGGAACCTGTCGACGCTGACCCCGATGGAAAAGTATCTGGAAACCCAGCGGCAGTACATAGAAGCGCTCAGGAAGGCCGAGGCTGACCCGTCGGACTCCACAGCTGCATCGAACGCCCAAAGCACTGCCACGGCCTTCCTGACGGCTTCTCAGGTCATTAACGCATCGAGCGCGGCTTTCATTGGCGACAAGTCGACGGTGATGGGCGACATGGGCCGCCTGGCCGCGATCGCTGGCCAGCAGTTGACCGACGCGCAGCGGCAACTGTCGGCGCTCGACAAGCAGGTGGTCGGCATCGCCCAGCTGAACGACACCGCCGCAGCGATCCAGGAAGCGATCCTCAACCAGGCTGCCGGCGCGCCGATGGTGGCACCGATGTTCGACGTGCAGCGGTATGCGGCCAGCTCGAGCGAGGCCGCGGGCGTGCTGGCGGCCGAGCTCAAGGCACAGCGCGAAGCCAACGAAAAGATGCAGCGCACCCTGGACTACTTGCTCGAGGAAGCCAAGGGGCGCCGGCGTGATGCGGAGCGGCAGAAGGACGAGATGGTCGTTGCGACCGGAGAGGCGGGCGAAGCCTTCGAGACGAGCGTCGAAACGGCACTGGAGGAGGTCGCCCATATCGTCGCCAACCCAAGCCGCGTAGCGCCCCGATAGCCGCCGTGTAGATAAAAATGAAATTTCAAATCTAGCAAGGGACTGAAGCATGAACCGCATTAAAACCACGACCAGCACGACCGGCACCGGCAACATTACCGTTTCGGCCGGCGCCGCCGCGCGCTGCCGGCCATTGTCGGATATCGCTGTCGGCCGCCAGGTGGCAATGATGATCGAGGACGAGTCTGGGTCGAACTGGGAACTGTCCCTCTGCACAATCCTAACGGCGACCACGTTCTCGCGCGATACGGTCCTGAATGGCTCGAACGGTGGTTCAAAAGTCAATTTCGGCGCTGGAACAAAAACGGTGTTCGCCACGATGGACGCGAACGCAGTTGAGCGTGGCCTTCCTAGCCGCATTTTCTATCTGTCGAAAATGGGCGCCGTGTCCGATACCACGGATGCCAACGACGGGACGATCGACACGGCGGCAATTCAAGCGACGTTTGATAGAGCGCAGTCTGGCCCGATTCAGGTCGTGGTCGATGGCCTCTACTGCGCCGAGGATTTGACGCTGCACAGCAACACGCATCTGCACATCATGCCGGGCTGCGACATTAAGCTCAAAACCGGCTCGAATAAAACTTTGCTGTCCAACCGGAATAAAACTTTCAATCCGGCGAGCAAGGTTGACCACGACATCAAGATCACCGGCGGGCGCACCAACGGCAACCGCGGCGTAAATCGGGGCGACCAGCACGGAGACAAAAACGATAAGGGCAATGGCACGGTCGGCCTGAACTGCAACATGCGGTTTTATGGTGTTGACCGCCTCGCAATCGAGGGCCATGTGTTCTATAACAGCCCGAGCTACGCATTGCATTTCTTGAACTGCACGCATGTCGTAGTGCGCGATGTGCGCGTCGACGTCGGGCCCGGCTACGTCATCAACAATGACGGCATCAACGTCGGAGGAAATTGCCACCACGTTTTGCTCGAGAACATCACCGCCAACACGTCGGACGACCCGATTTCCACCAGTCCGGACGACGTGTGGGGCTGGGCGCCCGGCTTTACCTTCCCGTATTATGTCGGCGCCAACGGGCCAATGAGCCATATCACCGTGCGCGGCGTAAAGCTGGATAACGCTGCAACCTACGGCGTGCGCGTCATGTCGGGCACCAGCCCCATCGAGCACGCGGTCTACAGCAATATCAAAGGAAAAACGAATTTCGGATGGGCGTTTCTGCTCGATAATCGCCAGGTCGAAAACGACCTCACCGGCGTTGCGGGCGCAGGCAATATACAAAATATTCTGATTAACGACATTGAAGTCGATGTAACCGGAGTATGCATCGTCCGCATTCGCGCCAGCGCGCAACATGTCGTTATTCGCGCGCTAGCGCGGCGGGTGTTCAATGCGGCCATGCCTTCGATTCTGATCGACGGATCCGGTGTCAACCTGGAAACCCTGACGGTCGAGGGCTACAACGCGATCGACATCGCAAGCAACTTCGTCACCAAACATATCCAGATGGTCGGCGGCACGGTCAAGGAGCTGCGTCTGCTCGGCGCACGGGTGAAACGGGGCGGCGCCCCAAACGGCTCGGTGCTGCTGGAACTGAGCGGCGGCGCGGTCGTCGAGTCGATCGTTACCAGCGATATCTCGCTCAAAAACATTACGAACCTGCTGTCGAATGTTTCGGGCACGATCGGCCTCATTAACGCCACGAACATTACCCATTCGGGCGGCTCTGCCACGTTCGCCACCGCGTCGACGATCCCGCGCCTGAACCTGAGCGGCTATGTTCCTGCCGGCGGCGCGGTGGCCACCTCGGGAACCTTTACGCAGGTTTCAGGCGATGGCGCCACCGCTGTGGCCGACACGACGCCGCCGACATTGACAGGCGCCGCGGTCTCGAGCACCACGCCAACTATCGTGCGCCTGACCATGTCGGAAAACATGAGCGAGGCCAACGTGCCGGCCGCAAGTGCATTCACGGTTTCGGGGCACACGGTTTCGAGCGTGGTGGTCAGCGGCCTGTACATCAATCTGACCGTGACCCCGGCATTCGCGGCTGGCGAGGCGCCGCGCACGGTGGCATACGCGCAGCCGGGCGCCAATAACGCGCGCGACCTGGCGGGCAACCAGTTGGCCAACTTTACCGCGCAGGCGATCACGTACAGCGGCCCCGCACCGCTGACCTTCCCGGTCGGCCATAGCTCCATCACGAACGATGGCAGCAACGTATGGACTACCACGCAGCGCGGCTTCCCTGAGGGCGGATACACCACGTACGCCCGCGCGAGCGCGCAGAAAATCCCGGCTGGCAGCAATGGATTCATCTACTGTCAGCATCCCACTGGCTTGCAGGGCATTTATGCGAACTTTGGATTTGCGTTGACAAGTTCCGCGACGGCGCAAGTGCAAGCAGGCTTCATCCTTTACGAGAACTCCTCGCCGCTGAGCATCATTGCAGCAGGCGGCTCGCTACCTGGCCCTGCCGAAATCGTTGGCAACTATTACGGCGTACGCAGGACCGGCACTACGGTGACCCTGGAAACGAGTGCCGATGGCGTCAACTGGACGGTAATCCACACCTACCCGGGTGCAAGCACAGCGGATCTCTACCCGATCTTCTACCTTGCAGCGGACGCAGGGGCAAATCTCTACCACCCTATGGGCGTCGGCCTGGTCTGATATGCAGGGATTCTCGCCAAACGCCTACGCGCCAAATGCGTTCGCCGCCACGCCCGCTGGGAGCGTGGTGGTGCCGCAGCCCGACACGACCAAGCCGACCTTCCAAGGCTCGCTCGCGCACACGAAAACATCGTCATCGATTACCGTCGACTGGTCAGGTGCGAACAGCAGCGACGACGTCGCCGTCGCGCGGCTTGAATACCGGATCGGTGGGGGCACCTACACCCCGGCCACCTCGGCCGAGGAGGCAGGCCAGAGCCACACGTTCGCCGGACTGGCGGCTGGCACCGCCTACCAGATCGAAGTCCGATGCGTTGACACCAGCGGCAACGCATCGGACCCGCTGTCGGTAACGGTCACGACGGTCGCCGGCGGCTCCCAGCCTGAGGGGATTCCACCTGTCTTCGCCGGCTCGCTTGCCTTCACCAAGACCTCGACGACGATCACGATCGACTGGTCAAACACCACCAGCAGCGACAATGTCGCAGTAGCCCGGCGCGAGTACCGCATCGGCGGCAGCGGTGCATACGCGGCAGCCAGTGCAGGGGAAGAAAGCAGCGAGAAGCACACGTTCGCCGGCCTGACACCGAGTACCGTGTACCAGATCGAGGTGCGCTGTGTCGACACCAGCGGCAATGTCTCGCAGCCGCTGGTGGTCGCAGTCACCACCAGTGCGCCGGCCTCTGGTGGAGAGCCTGACACCAATTACATCCGTGGCACCCTCGCCACGCGCAAGGGTGTGCCGCAAGTGAGCCTGGCGGCCGTGAGTTGGTCGTTGTTCATGCGGCGGCCAGGGAACATGGGGGCGCCAGTGGCGGAAGGCACGCACACGATGACGACCGGCTCCGCGCAATTCCAGATCGCGGTGCCGGCCGCCACAGTTCCAGCAGGCTGGTACTTCCTGGTCTTGTCCGATGGGGACGGCACGACGGCGTTGGCCGCACCGATTCTGGTGGGCCCATGACGGCGTTCGTATTCGATACCGCCTATACGCCTGACGGAAGCCTGGCCCTCGATGTGCCGACCGTCGCCGAGCTGCAGCCGGCCGCGCGCACCATCACGGATGAACAGTTCGCCGCCTGGCTGAAAAGCGACGCCGCCATCACGAACATCCTAGTCGAGACCTGGGCACTCGTAAACGGCGTGCGCACTAGATTCACCTGGTCGACGAATGGCTACACCACTGCCGGCACGAACAACCCGGTGTTTTATGCACCGATCATTTCGGTCAGCCTGCCGCTCGATGAAGCCTTGTCGCTGACGTCGGCCGCTGAACTCTCGGTCGGCGACGTCGAGATCGACAACACAAACGCCGTAAACGAGGCATACGCCGGCTATATCTGGGCCGACGAGCTGGTGGCGGTCGTGGGCGATCAGACCTGGGCGCGCGCGGACTATCGCGAGATCCTCGTTGGCCATACCGCAGGCTTGGTGCGCAAGGGCAGAGGCAAGTTTGCTCTGCGCCTGCGCGATATGATGGAAGGGCTGAACTACCCGCTCAGCGAGCGCACGTTCGGTGGCAGCGGCCCGAACGCCAACCTGCCGATCCCGCTGACCTTTGGCGAATGCTTCAACCCTGCAGGCGAGTGGAGCGACGCCAACGCGCTCGAGCGGCAGTGGCACGATGGTCCGATCGAGGGTATTCCCGAGGCGCGCGCCAACGCGCTGCCGATCACCGAGCAGGTGATCGTCTCCGAGAGCACAGGCAAGGCGACGCTGACCGCTTATAACGAGACTTCCAACATCACCGCAACGGTTCAGGGCGACAAGTTCGGCGGCGTGTTCCGCAAGACGATCGCTACCCTGGTGCAGCGTTTTATAACTGGGTATGGCAAGTACGCCGATCGCTACAGCTTGGGCAACATCGACGCGGTCAACTTTGCCGCGTTCGACGCTGCCAACCAGCAGCCGGTCGGGCTGCACGTGCGCGAAAGCCTGAATGTCATCGCCGCGTGCGCCATGCTGGCCAGCAGCGTCGGCGCGCAGCTCGCTCCGACGCTGAGCGGCAAGCTGCAGCTGATCCAGATCGCGCTGCCTGCGGCCGGGCCCGCGACCGAGATCCGTGCCGAGCACATGGTCGGCGGGACCTTGAAGTACGTCCAGCACATCGAACCGGTGGCGGCGGTCGAGCTGGGCTATTGCAAGAACTGGACCCCGCAGCCGGGCCTGTCGAGCAACGTGCGGGCTGAGCACCTGGCCCTGTTCGCCAAGGAATGGCCGCTGACAGTGCTCCGGACCCGTCCGGACGTCATGCGCGACTACAAGCTGCCGGGCACCGCCACGATGCGGCCGACGATGCTGCTCCTGCCTGAGGATGCCGAGGGCGAAGCCGATCGTTTGAACGCGCTGTGGGGGCCAGGTCGCGACATCTACGAATTCGAAGGCACCCCGGATCTGCTGCTGCTTTCCATCGGCGCCCGCTTGGTCGTCTACCACGAGCTGGACGGCATGATCGCCGGCGTCGAAGCCCAGATCCTTTCTATCAAGCGCAACTGGTGGACGCGCAAAGTCACCATCAGGTTCCTGAAATGATCCCATTCATCAATCCCATCGACCGGCTACTGCAGGCGGCGCCGTCGCGCTATGCCCAGGCGTACGCGCGCAGGCTGAACCTGAGTGCCAGCGACCGTGCGTTCGTAATCGCGCTCGATGCGACCGTGACCCCGTCGGCGATCGTGTTCATTGCCAGCCGAGTCGGCTTCGAGGGCGGCACGGTCGAGTTCTCCACCAGCAACGGCACGCCGCTCACGGTCGATGGGGACGTGGCCACCCTAGTGCCGGCGGCGATGATGGGGCCGACCTGCGAGATCGTGGTCACCGTCACCTACCAGGGCGAGCCGTACGTCGCCAGGCAGTCGGTTACCAAACAACTGGCGTTCAATTCGTCCGTGCCACCAGTGCCTGCCGGCCTGGCTGCGCAGGGCGCGCTGGCGACTATCAATCTGCACTGGGACCCGACCAACAACACGAACATCGGAACGGTCCAGATCTGGCGTGCCCTGGATAACGATCTGGCTGCCGCGGCGCCGGTCGGGGAAACCGCTGGCCTGGGCCGAGTGTTCCCGGACGTGATCGGTGCAGCCGGTCGGTTTTACTATTGGATCCGCTACATCTCCAAGGCGAACATCCCGGGACCTTTCAACTCTACGGATGGCACGCTGGGCACGACAGGAACCGGCGCCGAGCACCTCCTCGACCTGCTGAAGGACCAGATCACCGAGTCCGAACTATTTGGTGAACTGCGCGATCGAATCGACCTGGTCGACGCGGAAGGAACCGGGCTGGTCGACCGTGTCGATGCTCTGGTCGAGATCTACGGTGACACGGCATCGTCTGCTGAATCTGCCGTGCAGGCCATCGAAGCCGCAGAGGCGGCAATCGCGGCCAAGGCAGCGGCCATTCGGGCAGCAGGCGACAGCGCCGGTGCTGCCAGTGTGTCGCAATCGGCCAGACTCGCTGCCGAGGCGGCTAACCAGGCTGCGGGGAGCGCTGCAAGCGCAGCGAGCACATCGGTCGAAAACGCTTCGTCTTACGCTACAGCAGCAGAGTCAGCAGCGGCTGCGTCGAATACGTCTAAAGTTGAGGCGGAAGCCGCTAGGAGCGGGGCGGATACGGCAGCTGCAGCAGCGGTCACTGCGCGCGACACTGCAGTCACCAAGGCAAATCAGGCCGGGGAATCGGCCGGGTCGGCATCGACAAGCGCGAGCACGGCGTCGACCAAGGCAGGGGATGCGGCTGCAGCTGCTACACGCGCCGCCAGCTCGGAAAGTAATGCCGCCGGGTCTGCCAGCAGCGCGTCGACGAGCGCGACCAACGCGGCCAATTCAGCAAACAGCGTCGGGGGCAGCGCGCAAGCGGCGGCTGGATCTGCCTCGACAGCTGCGACGCACGCCGACAATGCGGGCAACAGCGCTGCAGCAGCCAACGCCGCTAAGGTAGCCGCTGAGAGCGCGCGCGACGGTGCTTTGCAATCCGCGAATGCGGCATCGACTTCGGCGTCCACGGCAAACACAAAAGCCGGCGATGCAGGATGGTATGCCAACGCCGCAAGCCAGAGCGCCAACACCGCCAGCACTGCGGCAGGCGATGCTCTGACCTATAAAAATAGCGCGGCGCAAAGCGTAGTTGATGCACAGGGTCACGCGAGCGCGTCAGCCCGAGATTACACGGCGATCAATGCTAGGCTGAACAATTCTGGCGGCTCGGGCGTTTCAATTGAGCAAAAGCTGGAGGTCACCGCGAGCGATGTCGACGGCCTGAAAGGACAAGCCGTGCTCGTCATCGACAACAACGGCTATGTCGTGGGCTGGGGCTTGGCCAGCGAAATTATTGACGGCCAGCCGACGTCGAGCTTTATTGTCAATGCCGCCAATTTTGCTTTCGTAACGCCTGGCGCGGCGCCGCAGGTCATGTTTTCCGGCGGTATCGTCAATGGGCAACCGGTGGTTGGGTTCAGCGGAACCCTCATCGGGCCAAGCGGCGAGTTGGGCAATCTGCGTATGAAAGGCGCCATTTACGCAGGCTCGTACACCGCCGACTACAGCTGGCCTACATCTGGTGGCGGCTTTCATTTAAGCCAGGGTGGTGCACTTTTCGGCGACCACGCATCGGGCAACTATTTTCAGATCGAGGCCAACGGCAGTTTCTACACGCCGAAAATGAGATGGGCGAACGGGGTATTTCTCATTGACGGCGCACTCATCATTAATCCGCAATACGCAGCGTTTAGTCTCAGCGTTCCGAGCAACACATCTGGCGGTACGGGAGCCAAGACAGTCACGCTTACCTGTACGGCAACTGTTACGGGGGCGGCCAAGTCGATTTCTTGGACGCTGCATGACACGAGCACGAACGGTTCGCTATCGATTGTTTCAGGGGCTAATACCGCAACCGTGACAATCAGGAGCCTGGTGTCGGTTCAGGGCGCCAACCTCACGAACACCGGAACGCTGACGTGTACCGCCATCTCCAGCGGCGACAACCGCGCGGACATCGCAACCAGCGCTGTTTCCGTGAACCACATATAAGGATTTCATGTACGCCCAAGTAAACAAGCATAGCGACGAGCTAGAGGCGCAAGTCGGTACGTATGCCTCAAGCGGCGTCGGGCCTTACCCGCTACCGCCAATAGAAACACCCGAGCGGGCGTACTACCCTCTTAGCGCACCCATTGACTGGTCGGGTTGTCCGAGCGAAACGGCCGTCATGCTGTGGAACGATGGCGATTACAGCTGGCTTGAGACAGCCTCCATAGAGCATGCGCGCGCGCAGGCATGGGGCGCCGTGAAATCCAGCCGCGACGCAGCGGAAGCAGCGCCGTTCGAGTTCGAGGGCGACATGTACGACCCGAACAAGGAGAACATTTCCGGCGCCGCCTTGGCGGCCCTCCTGGCGCAGTTGGCGGGCCAGGAGATCGCCGACGAATGGACGCTCGCCGACAACACGCGCAAGACGCTGACCGGAGCGCAGATCATCGCGCTCGGCCTGACGCTCACCCAGCATGTGAGAACTATCCACGCGCGCGGCCGCCAGCTACGCGACCTGATCGACAACGCCACCACGCCCGCCGAGGCCTACAGCTACACCTGGAACTCTCTCAATGTCTAATTTAAAAATCATTATCGATAACGCTGCCTCTCGAGCAGTGCTGTCGGCTGCTCCAGTCGCGCCCGCCGAGGCCTACAGCTACACCTGGAACTCTCTCAATGTCTAATTTAAAAATCATTATCGATAACGCTGCCTCTCGAGCAGTGCTGTCGGCTGCTCCAGTCGCGCCCGGGATGTCGCCGGCTGTAATCTTGAACGATACAAAGTCGCACGTGTGCCGCGCGACGGGGAAAGAAATCGAGATCGTCATGAGCTGGGATGTCCCCGAGCGTGTCGGAGGTGCCCACTTCCTCTGCAATGGCTCGCCGTCGACGACCATCGAAGTGCTTGGATATTCCGACGCGGCCGGCACCACGAAGGTGCTCGACACCGGCGTGCGACAAGCGTGTCCGGCGCGGTCGCGGGTGCTGCGGGCGCCGTGGACCGCTGTCAGCGGCGCCAGTGCTTATTCTTGGGGCGGCGGCGCAAACGCGTTCACCTGGTTCGACAACGTCAGCGTCAAGCGCCTGGTGGTGCGCCTCAAGGACCCTGGCAGCCTGCAAGGTTACCTCGAGCTATCGCATGCGTTCGTCGGCGAGTCTTTTACTCCCGACCAAAATGCTTCATATAACCCTGGCTTGACGCCAGTCGACAGGGGAGAGCCGTTCTATACCGATGCAGGTGACCGCCGCTTCGTACCCGGTACTAAAGGATCAAAGCTGTCAGTCGACCTGGAAGGCATGACTGAGCGGGACCGCTCGGCCATCTGGGACATGCTGGTGGCGAACGGTCTCGGTGTACCGATCATCATCAGCCTTTACCCGGGCGACGCGTCGCGCGAGCGCGAGCGCGACCATCAGATGTACGGCGCCCTGGTGCAGACCGCGGCGATGCGTAGGCCAAATTTTGCGAGGCACGCTACCACGCTCGAATGGGAAAGCATGTAGGACAGAAGCTTATGCGATTGTCTCAATTTTCCGAGAATTGAGACAAGGCAAGTCCTAGACTCAGCAGTTATCAAAGGCGCCCTTGAGACGGAGCGGGCCGCCTTTCCGATCACTCTGAGACACGGCGCCCATGCAAACCACCATCGAACAAAACAATGCGATCGCGGTCGCAGCCATCCAGGTTGAAGTAGCTCACCTGAAGGTTTCCGTCGCGGACCTTCGTGCGACAAATGCTCAGCTAAACGAAAAACTCGATCGGGTGCTTGCGCAGCTGGCAGAAGCACGCGGCGGCTGGCGGACCTTGATGCTCGTCGGTGGGGCTGCAGGCTCACTCGGCAGCGTGGCCAGCTGGTTGATCTCGCACTGGAGGGGATGATGAAGCTCGAGCAGCTCGTCGCCATTGGCCACGTCCGCCCCGGCACGGCGGCCCTCTTCATCGATCACCTGAACAATGCGATGGCGCGCTTCAGCATTAGCACGCCAAAACGCCAAGCTGCCTTCGTCAGCCAGCTGCTGCATGAATCACAGGGCCTGACCAGGATGATCGAGAACCTGAACTATCGGCCCGAGGCGCTGATGACGGTGTCCGGCTTCAAGGGCCGCTTTACCCGGGCCCAAGCCGACAAGCTCGGGTACATTCCTGGCGAGCAGAGAGCCGACCAGGAGATGATCGCCAACATCGCGTACGGCAGTCGGCTCGGCAATGGCCCGATCCATTCGGGTGACGGCTGGCGGTATCGCGGCCGCGGACCCATCCAGTTGACCGGCAAGGACAACTACCGGCGCTGTGGCCTCGCGATCGGCTATGACCTGGTGACGTCTCCGGATCTGCTCTCCCGCCCCGACGTCGGGTGCTTAGCCGCTGCATGGTTCTGGCACCAGGGGAATCGCACTGGCGAAAGCCTGAACCTGCTTGCTGATGCGGGCAAGATCATCGCAATCTCGCGTGTGGTGAACGGTGGCGATATCGGTCTGGCCGAGCGCTGCAGTATCACCGACCGCTTCATGGAGGCGATGGCAGCATGAGCGCGTTCCTTACCCGTTTAGCTCTCGCTGCTGCTACCGACCGGGATGATGGCCATTGGGTGCTGTGCAAGCCGCTCGAGTACCAATCTGACGTGGCCAAGCAGACGTTCATCGTGCCGGCAGGTTTCAAGACCGACTTGGCCTCGGTGCCGCGGCTTCCCGTGGTGTACGTGCTCACTGGCGACAGCGCGCGCGCTGCGGCCGTCGTGCATGATTACCTGTACAGCGAGCGCCTGGTGTCGCGCAAGGTTGCCGATGCGGTGCTGCGCGAGGCTTCGGAAGTTAGCGGCGTGCCAGCGTGGCGTAGCTGGATGATGTGGGCCGGGGTTCGCATTGGCGGCTCGTCGCACTACGCGCCGGCGCCTACCCAGGTAGAGCCTGGAAGCGAATGGTGATCTGATGGACTTCCACCTGGCCACCTCAAACGGCGATCTGCATCTGTTCAGCACCAAGGACGGCCGGAGCGTAGAGTTCCCGGCTGTTATACTGGATGCCCATCCAGTGAAAGCCGGACATGAGATTCAAGGAACCGTTGCCGAAAGCAACCCTGCAGGAGATCCAGGACCGCAATCCTGACTCGCCCGATGTGCGCGCGCTGCTGTGGGAGGTAGCGCGTCTACGGTCGCTCGTGCTGTATGCCGACCAGCTGCAGCGCATGCTGACGACGCTGCCTGGCCCGCAAGGCGCGATTCTCGACACGCTGCGCGAGAAGCTCAACAACGAACCGTGCGTAAGGGAATTTCCCCGGCTACCACCAAACGCCTGATCATCCGTATTTTCTTGGAAGTTCGGCGACATCCTCCAAGGTCGCTTTGGTTCGTCGTGTGCGTGCCGAAAAATTACCCGATAATAATTCCAGCACCCATTTCTTTGCAGGCAATTCAAACAGTTTAAACATTGCGACGCTGAGAAGAATGCTGCTAAGGACATAAGCAGCAGCGCTCACGACGTCGAAACTGCCACCCGTGGTCCCTAATATCTTCTGACCATACACAATAACAAGCCGATGGATCATATAGAGCGAGAAGCTTGCCTCTCCAAGGAGGACTAAAGTCTTGCCTGAAATCACACGAGAGATCAGCCCGTTTTGCCACGCGAATGAAAGAATCAGGACCCCCATCGGTGCCAAGTAATACAGGTCGAAGCGGCTACCTTGGGAGACGAAAGGCGATAGCGCTGCGGCGATAGCCAGAGCGCTCAGCGACAGGACCTGGGCCAGCGTGGCAGTACGATTGCTTATTGGGCCGACTGAAGAAAAAAGCCGGTGAAGTAGTATGCCGGCAATAAAATCGGCAAGACGAAGGGGAGGGAAGATGTACAGCAAAAATTTATTCTGAGAGTCTGCATTGATCGAAATCCCTGCCTTCAGACACAGCAGAGCAGCTGTTGCCCATAGTAGGGTGCGCGATCGGATGGTGATTAGCAGAGGGAAAGCGAGGTAGAAAAAGAACTCTACCGATAGGCTCCAGGCGGGAGTATTGAACGAGAAGTACCAGGTAGATCGTGGCACCCAAGCCTGCAGAAGCGCCAAGTTGAGCACGAGCGATCCAGCTAACGTCGCGCTGGATTCTTGCCTCCATATTAGTGCCAAGGGCAACGCTATCAAAGCGGTTAACAGATGGATGGGGAAAATTCGGGCAATTCTTGCATGCACAAATTGTTGAGCTCCACCTCTGCCCTCGCGCATCTTGGTCGAGTATGAATGCGACAGAATGAAGCCTGAAAGCACGAAGAAGAAGGTGACGCCGACGTACCCCTCACGAAAGACATTCTTGGCAAGCCAAGAGATAGGGCCGATCCTGTTCTCGTCGAGGAACTCCAGATGGCTTAGCACGACCATCATTGCCGCAATAAATCTAAGGGAGGTGAGCGAAGTGAGCGACATAGTTGGCCTCAGGACAAAGTAGCCTTGAATGTAAGCTAATTCCTACAACAGTTCAATATTTGGAGTTCCTTTTGTCAACTATTTCAACGGTTCGTTGTAGATATTCCCTGAAAATTCTCCAAGCCCAGCAGCGCGACGAAGCAAGTGAGCATGGAAAAGAAAAAAGCCCTCGAAGGTTAAGGGCTTTCGTGTTTTGGCGGAGAGAGGGGGATTCGAACCCCCGGTAGGCTATGAACCTATAGGGTTTCAATTATCCTGTCCTCTGTCCTAAAGTAGCGGTCGGTCTTTATTCATTGAATAAGCCAAAGCTTTTCGAACTGATTGAGTAATTAATCGTTGACGATATTCTGCTGGTAAGGTGGGATAAACTTTTGTTTCGGTTGGCGACCGGCGTCTTTTTCCATTAATTAAGTTGAATGCGCCGCAGATTCCGCAGTGGATCGGCATCTCTTCAAAAGAGACGCCGAGATCGACAGGTCCTAATAAAATGACCTCGCATGCGCCGCATATATATTCAGCGCCTTCACGCGCCGCAATGGTTCCAACAGGCCGGTTTTGAACGAAAAGCGGTTTGATCGTAACATACGGGGTGTGATAGGGAATTAGCTCAAGCTGGTAAGTCGGCATTGGCGTTTCTCCACTTTATAGTGACACGATACATGGCAGCCTTCAAAAGGTTGAGCTCAGGTATGTAGAGTAAGATACGGTCGCCCTTCTTTAATTCGAAAGCCTGCGCCGTACTATTTAACAGTTCCAACTTATTTGAGCCTAGATTATCCAGTAGATCTTGAGTGACTACCCCACCGTGATGTTGGAAATTGTTTCGTATCTCGACGTGCTTGCGGATTATCTTTAAATCGTCATCAACAGGCAGTTTTGTTATACACAGATCTTTTATAGATTTAATTCTGGCCTTATAGGGATCAAATGTAAAGTCGGTTACAACCGATCTGAGAATTTGGTCTTGGATCGGCTCACTCGAGGAAAAATCAACTGAAGCACTCCGCTTCTTAATTGCTTTGAATTGCCGCGAACCAGTTAGATGTTCTCGAACAAAAACAGAAAATAAATCATTTAATAAATCATTCCACGCAGCGATAGCCCTAACTTGGAAAAGCTCAGCTACCCCAGCACTAACTTCGCCTGAGTGGGGAATGAAATCGTTGAGAGGTATCGGCTCGCTGGTAGCTTTTTTGGATAGGGTAAGCCGAATGGCGATCTCTCCAGGGTTCTCTACCAATTTGCCCAAGTCAGCAAAAACAAATCCTAGTGTCATTTGCCGGAAATAAGTTGTAAGTTTCCTCTGAAAACTGTCAATTTGGTCATGCATGGGCAGCGCTCTCCTCGGCGTAGGATCTGGCGTAGGTTTCAGACTTCGAAGGAATTTTTCATAGGAGAAGATACCTAGCCATCAGCTGAGTGTGGGTTCACATTGGCAGCATGTCAATCGCGCGTTTCGCTCCCTCGATGGCTCCAGGCAACTTTGTTCCGACCTCGATCATTCCGTTAACGCAACCTCCGATCGCATTCACAAATCCCTTTAATCGAGACTGCTGGGGGGGCGTTTTCGCGAGCTCTGCTTCAGCCTCTTGAACCAAGAACATTGGCGTACCGTCAACTTTAGCTGCGATGAGCTCGGCTTTCAACTGGGCTAACGCAGCAGCGACATCGATGTGCCTGCTTCCTACTGTAAGCGTCGTCACATTCGCTGACGCATGGTTGCCTGTTTGCAAGCTGGCAACGCTTGAGCCGTGGATATTGATGATGTGCGGTGGTTGATACTGCGCCGGTTGCGGCACCCTTGAGAGAACGGCGCAAAATAAGTCGATCTCGGTTTCAAGATTAGCGACGGCACGTACTCGCGCCACCTCGGATGCGGTGGGCTGAAAGATACCATTTGCTGCTTGCGAGGTTCGCTCGGTTAGGCTGCGCACCACGCCCTCTAAATACGGCTTGGTGAAATTCTTCAATTGTTCTGAAAGAGACGGTGTAAATTCTACTCTTCCAGTAGTGATGCAACGATGCACGATTTCCCAAATTCCCGCTCCGCAGCGTGTGATGAGCCCAGCGCAAGCTGCGTCCAGTGCTATGGGGTAACGGCTTGAGCGAACGAAGCTAATGCTGTCCGAGGACCGCCGCACCTTATCGACTTCACGATAGAATTCGTCGTTAGTCTGTACATCGAGAAAAGTATCAATCTGTCGGCCGGCAATCGCAAGTAGGTCTTCCATATATGAGCGTAGCTTCCAATGTAAATTAGAAAAAAACCATTGGGCTCATTTGTACAAGTACTGAGCCATCATCAGCATCGTATCCTAAGTCAGTTCAACAGCTTCGCCATCTCCTCGGCACTTTCGTTGTAATAGACCATCAGCTTCTTCAGGTCACTGTGCCCGATCGCTCGGGCCAAGTCGAGCACCTGGAACTTCTTTGCCAGCGTGGTCGTGGCGTTGTGGCGGGTATCGTGGAATGTCGCATCATCGATCATGGCGCGCGCCTTCGCTTTCCGGAACAGCGTGTCGACCGACGCCGAAGAGACTCCAAATATCGGCTCGCCGGCGCCGACTTCCGGCAGCAGCTTGAGGAGCTTTACTGCCCGTGTCGACAGCGGCACGTTGCGCTTGCCCGCGGTCGTTTTTGACTTGCGTACCTTGGCGACTCGGCCGACGATATCCTCCGGCACCAGGTTGCAGATCTCGCCGGCGCGCATGGCTGTCTCGAGCGCGAACAGGAAGGCGGCCGCCACGCGCTGGCTGACGGTTTCGACCTCCTCCTCGCCGTCCAGGTCGAAGCCCATGGCGAAACACAGCCTCTTGATCTCGTCTTCCGTGTACAGGCGCTCGCGGTGCTCTGACTCCTTCGGCCGGCGTACGTTTGCCGTTGGCCGTTCAGCGATCCATTTCCACTCTTTGGTGGCGCATGTAAAAACGTGCGAAATCAAGTTCAACTCGCGGTTGATGGTCGACCCGACCACGCCCTTGTGTGGCCCCTTCGTGCCGTCGACGTTCAGCCGGTAGTCACGCCATTGTCCGAGGACGTCTGAAGTCACATCAACCAGCCTCATGTTCTCCAGCTGGACGCCGTTGATCTTGAACCGTCCGATCGCGTTCAGGCGCAGCACCTCCCACCGATGGCCGTCCTTGTGCACCGACACTTCCTTCTCGTAGCGCCGGAAAGCCTCGCCCAAGGTGCGACCCACCTGGATGCCCGTAGCCTTGCCAGACCTGATTTCCGCCTCACGGAGGGATGCCCAGGCGCTCGCCTCGGCCTTGGTCGAAAACACCTTCGACTCGCGCACGCCCAAGGTTGCTACCTGCGCGCGCCAACCCGAGCCGCTTTTTTTAATGGATGCCATGCAGTCCTCCAATAGCGCACTTACGCATGCGTGCGTAATTATTGCGTAAAACGTGCGTAACCGCTGCTGAGAAATAGCGGTATTTTGCGTTATTAAGTGGAATCGTACAAGCCGCCGCTGTTGTCGTAAGTCCTTGAAAAGACTCAGAAAGCGGGGTAAAGAAGGGGAATGCTAAATTGTGCGTTGGTGCCCCGAGCCGGAATCGAACCGGCACGCCCTTGCGAGCACGGGATTTTAAGTCCGGCGAAAAATGCTTAGTTAACAAAGGCTTATGCCATAAATCGTTCCGCATACGCTTGAGAGCAACCGTTGCCGATGCCCCGCAAAGGCCCGCGATCAAACGGATTTGCGGAACGGTTTTACTTGGTCGGCGTGACTAGTTTTCCCCGCCGGTGGCGAACGTAATGCGCCGTCATCGACGGGGTCGAGTGACCCAACTGCGCTTGCGCTGCCTCCATGCCGCCGCTTTCTTCCTTGTCGGTGCCGGCCTTCGCGCGCAGGTCTCGGAACTGGAACGCTGTGATTTCTTTGGCCAGGGTAGGGTGCGATTCTTTCGCTGCCGCGCGGGCCCGGTCGAACGCGCTTCGAAGTCCCGCCTTTCCCATGCGCTCGCCGCCCATCGTATTCACCAGGCCGAGACCCATCACCTTCCGCTGCTTGATCCGCTCGATCACTGCTGCAAGCTCGCCCTCGATTGCGATCCGCAGACGCTTGCCCGTCTTGTTCTGCACCACCGTCAGCGCGCCGTCCTTAATGTCCGCCTGCGACAGCTTGAGCACGTCTGCAGGTCGCTGGCCAGTCAGGTACGCCAGGTCCATGGCGTCTTTCAGCGGCAGTTCAGCCGCGTCCCAGACCGCCTTAAACACGGCATCATCGATATAGGCGTCGCGGCCTTTCTCAGATTTCCCCTTTACACCGGCGCACGGATTCGCTTTCGACGTCAGGCCGGTCGACCTGGCGAAGTTCCAGATGTGCGAGAAGAGCGCTTTTTCCCGGTTCGCGCGCACGCTGCCGGCGTCCTTCGGTACTGGCAGAGCCGGTAGGCCTCGCTTCGCACGTTCAACGTTCTCTTCGACCTTGGCCGCCACGGTGCTCGTTACCCGCCAGTCGATGTACTGCCGGACGTCCACCGGATCGATCTCATCAAGTGCGACCGGCGGGTCGTCGAAGAATTTGTACAGGCTGGCCAGCTCGCGCAAGTTCCCCTCCTGGGTCGACGCGGCCTTCCCGGGAAGAACCTCTCGCTGGTACCGCTCCGCCACGTGGCGGAAAGTGATGATGGCGCCAGGCTTTGTTCCGCTCACCGTCAGCTCTGCCCACTTCTGGACCGCCAACACGTAGTCCTGCCCCAACGGGATCTCCTTGCGCTTAGGCTTGGCGCCGGTGTCAAGGTAGTAATAGACCTTGTCGCCGCGGTGCCTGGCGCGCATGCCGGCCGGGAGGTTCTTATTTCGTGTTGGGGTACGGCCCATTTCAGTTTGCTTTCAGTGCGTTCGATGTCCACTTCTTTTTCGCCGGCGCCGCTGCAGGCGTGCGCGCCTCTATCGCCGAGCGTGCCACGACCGGGTGGCCTGTCGCGTTGACGAAAAAGGGCAAGCCCGTCTTGCGCAGCGCGTCGATCTGCTTCGACTTGATTTTACGGCCGGTCAGCTCGGCAATCTCTGTCGAGTCTAAAAATGTCGCGCTCAATTTCTGTCCTCCCCCTTGCTGGTGCTTGTAGCGATCAGCCTCTCCGGCTTGCCTTCTCCGCAGACTGGGCACCAGTAGGTGCCAAGGCCAGGGCTGTCCGGATCTTCTGCGAAGTTGTCGGGCCACTGCTCGCGCGGCAGCAGTCGGCTTTCCCCGATCTTCGCGCCTGGAATCTTGTAGAAGCATTCATGCGGCGCGACACCGTAAGATGGCATGCACGGCTGGCCGTCAGGGTCGGTGCAGTGTTCGCAGCTCATTTCGATTCCTTTGCGCCTACTGGCGAACGTTCGGCCAATTCGATCAACTCAGCCAGGCGCGCGAGCGATTGGGCTGCAAGCGCCTCGAACTCAGCACTATTTGCTACTGGCATTGGCACGAAGCCAAGTCCGGTCTTCTTGTACGTGTCCGCGATTTCGAGCGCCTTGCGGAGTTGGGCAGGGGATGCGCGTTCGATCATTTCGGCTCCTGTGTGTCTGCTGGCGAACTGTTAGAAGGGGTCATGCGACTGTTGAAATCGTGCGTGGCCCGGTAGTAGAGCGCGCCGCTGGTGACGTCGCGGTACACGGCCATGTTCCCGTAGAGCTTCATTGAACCCGCTCCGCGCGCTTCGCCGATCAACTCGTAATCGCCTCCCTTGCCGATGCAGGTATAGCGCGGGCCTCGGCCGATCTGCTGCTCATCTGGCGCAGCACTGGCCGGCGCGCTCTCGGCGGTGGCTCGGGCGAGCCAACCTTGCCATGCAACATGGAGAAACGGGCTGTTGTAGGACTTATCAGGCATATTCCGGTCGCGCGGGTACTCTTCCGGCATTACAGCTTCAAACTTCCGGCGCTCGGCCTCTACGTCCAGCTCGCGGGCAACGGGCGCAGGCTCGCGGGCGGCGAGTGGCCGGTTGGGACTTTTCTTTACTTGCAGCTGGCCGCCATTGGCGAAATGAAGCGTGATGTCGCAGTCTTGCACATCGGCGAGCGCCATCAGGTGATCGGTCAAGGCCACGAGGCCCATTTTTTTAGCAGGCTGCCCGGCACTGTCCGTTGCTGGCTCCCCCCCGGTGGAAGGGGATGGCTGACTGCTCTGACCTGCCTCGTAAGTCGTGCGCAACAGGTCGTGCAACTTTTCGGTGTCGGTACGTGCGCCAAGGATCAGAGACTTGCGCAAGTCGGTCTCGATGGAAGTCCACCATGCGAAGAACTTGTCGGCGGGCGCTGTATCGGTGCGTGGGGTGTTGGTGGTCATGGGTCAGCCCTCCTGATCGAAGCGATAGACGCTATAGTTGATGATGGTTTTATCACCGCGCCGCGCGATGCTTCCTTGCGATCCAAGATAGGTATTAACAGTCCATCCTTCTTCCTTCCCGTTCTCGCCGAGCCACGCAACAATCTCATCCTTATTGAATATGTCGAGGGGGCATTCGATTGAACGACGCTCAGTGATCTTCCTCTTGCCTACCACATCGAGCGCGCGGACTTCCGCAGGAGCGTCGATAAATGCCTGCCCAGTAACCGCCATTGCGAAAGCCTCGGGTGTCATGCGAACGTCCAGAAACTTAGCGCGGCTAGCTTGATCAACGAACGTCAGCGAAATTTCGTCGCTGCTGTTCCTGCTGATGGATACAGATACGTTGATCTTCACTTGCCACCTCCCTGTGCGCCTTGCTTGTCGCCGTCGATGCGCGGAATCGGCATCCAGTGCGTCGGCTTGTTCTCGACCGAGAATCCCGAGGTCCACCAAGTATTCGAATATGCAACCTGCGGGAATCGACTAGGTGTCAGCAGTAGGATGAGTTCGCGGCCAGTCTTCGGCGCAGTCTCAATTGGCTGCCAGCCCGCCTGTGTAGCGCCTTCCGCTGCACCGACTGAACTGTTTTTGCGGTCGCCACGCCACACCTCAAGCAGACGCGCATAGGCAGGCTTGAGGCGGGTAAGTGCGCTATTGGCGTGCTGCATGGCATGACGAATCGTCGCTTTGTTGCGATCATCGTAGAGGTCGCAATTCTTACCCGGTGTTTCGCCTGATGCGATCCATTCCAGTTGCTGAACAGCATGTTGGAAAGCGCAAATATCTTCTTCGGACAGGCTGCGCAGGGTGTCAGCGCTTTCTGCCGGTGCTGCTCGCACTACGGCGGCAGGAGTAGCGCACTGCGAGCAAGGCATCTTGTGGGTGTGCTCGGTGTTGTAGATATGTCCGCCCTCGCAGTCCTCGTTGGTGCAGGTCGCCACTTGAGGCCCATCGCCATAGATCGCCTCAGCAGCGCGGATATCTTTGCAGCAGTCGCATGGATCGGCGCTTCCCTCGGCAGGCTGGGCGGAGAGAACGGCGCGCGCGGCTGTGATCTTGTCCTCGGCCTTGGCGGCGTTCCATGCCTTCGGGTCCATCTGGCCGTCGCTCAGGTTGCCGAAAATGTCGAGCACATCGGTAACGTCTTTCAGCGCCTTG
Organism: Massilia sp. CFBP 13721; assembly: GCF_014842025.1. Lineage (GTDB taxonomy): Bacteria > Pseudomonadota > Gammaproteobacteria > Burkholderiales > Burkholderiaceae_D > Telluria. The sequence goes on along the minus strand of NZ_JACYUY010000008.1, from coordinate 64,054 downwards.
CGCATCTGCTCGGGCATCGCCACATCGGGCAGGGACAGGGCACGGCGGGATGCGGCGATAGCGTCGCGCTGGATTTTGCGCACTTCGTCTACGGTATAGACTTCGGTTTCGCCGTGCATATCGCGTGACCACGATGGCGTTGGCAGTGGTGGCAGGTCGGCGCTGCCAGGCTGTTGATTATTGTGGTTCATGGTCGCCTCAGTATTGGATGTTGGTCGGGTCTTTGTCGAACAGCGGCGGCTTAACGGCTGCCGCGCGAATGGCTGCATCAAGGCTCCCTCCCTCTGTGGTATGGGTGGCAGGAGCGATGGCCCAGCAGATCATCGTTGCGTAGTTCGACGGCGTGCGCACGACCTTGCCGGCCTTCTCAAGCGCCTTCAGGCGGCGCAGCACCCACGCCGTTTGCAGCTTCGGATACTTTGCGCGCAACCAGTTCTTCACCACGTAGGTGGGCATGATCGAGCCGTGCCGTACGAGCAGTAGGTCGGTGATTTCTCCATCGGTAGGCTTACGCATTTACTCCGCTCCTTCTGCGCCAGCAGCTTTATTGCGAAGGGCTGCTATGGCGTCGGCTATCGTGTGGCCGTCAGGCGTGCCCAAGTCATGGCAGCGCGCGATGTTCTCGGCCTCAGTCAGCGCCTCTATTACTGCGTCGGCAGATGATCCGGAGTTCGCGCGGCCGACGAGTTCGGTGATCTGGCCTTGCAAGTCGGCCAAGTCGCCGGTCAGGCCCAGGTCTTCGGCCCACTCGCGGTTTGCCAGCATCGACGCCATTGACTTCACGGTTGCTGCATCGGCAGATGCCATAGGGGAAGCAGGGCCTTTACCACTCCAGCGTGCGTCAGGACCGGGCTTCTTAAAGCTGCCGCTCCAGCCGTGCTGCTTGCCGCATTCGCACAGAGGCTGGCGGCTCGACAGAGTTGCCGGATCGAGCGAATAGCGACCGCAGTAGGCGCAGCACGCAATCGCGCCTTCGTCGTGGCGCATCGTGGCCGGGATACTGTTCAGCGGCAAGGCCGGTGCTGCTGGCTTGGTGGCGAGAAGGGAGAGCACATCGGCCAGCTCGACGTATGGCCCGTCGGGCATCGCGCCGAAGAAGTTGCCATCAGCGGTCATGTGCATGCCGAACCGCTTCAGGCCGTTGTGCTTGCTCAGGTCGGCGGTCGGCTTGGTAGCGGCATCCGACAAACGATCCATCAAGAGTGAAATTTCGGAGCCGAGCATATCCAGGTCGCCGTCCGCCGTCAGGATGCCATCCCACTTGTCGTTGTTCAGCGCGGTCGCCATCTGGCGGATCGCAATGCGCAGCTCGCTCTTCGGCTTGGTAGCGGCAGATACAGGTAACAGGGCAATAATTCGGTCTGCCAGAGGGTCGATGTCAGTCGCGCTGCACCAGTCGATTCCGACCTGGCCGCCGGGGTTCATGTGCTCGGCGGCATAGTCTGCGATGGCCTGGCCGATCTGATCGCGCAACGCCAGCAGCTCATCGCCCGATGCGGTAGCAGGAGAGGCGGCACGAAACCCGCACCAATTACAGAACTCACAGCCGGCATCATGCGTGCATTCCTTGATGCCTGACGCAACAGGGGCCGCCGCATGGTCGCGGTCGATCTTCTCGGCAGCTTCGTTCCACGGCTCGCCGTTGTCGTCCCAGCGTGGGCCGATATCCGCAGGAGCAGCAGCGCGCTCGATGCGCTTGACGCACAGCGCACCATCAGCCTGGCGCGCAACCAGTTCGAACAGCTGTCCCTGCGGCATGTGGCGCCCGAAGTCGCGCATCAGTTCGCCGGCGTACTTGATGCCGTGGATCGTCAGCGTGTCGCTCCTCTCGTCGTAGCTGATCCAGTCAGGAGCAGACGCCGCTAACGCTTTGTCGATGTCCGCGCACAGGCTGACTGCGGGCACAGCGTCTTTCCACGTTTCCAGAACAGCGCGCGCTTCAATCAGCAACTTGCGCAGGTCTGCCGTGGCATCGCCCGAGGTAGCAGCACCGCTCATTGCATCCCGCAGTTTTGCTTCCAGATCGACGCGGCGATTGCCAGCGCGGTCGTACACCATGAAGTCGTCGGTTTTCAGTTCGGCATCGGTGCTCGCAGGTGGCGCTGCTTCAGCCGCGCCGCGCGCGCCTTCGTCCCACTTGAGGCTGCCAGGCTCTGGCCGGTCACCGCGCTTCTGGCGGCGTTGCTGGTTATCGTTCATCCTCTGTTCTCCCGTCTATCGAATTGCGCCGGCTTGGCGAGTTGGTCGTGTAGGCGCTGCAGTTTTGCCTCTTGGAGCGCGAACAGGCCAAAGACGTACCTGGCGAACTGTTCGTCAGATCCCTCGAAGTCCGCTCTCATTTCTTCGTACGTCATGCGCGCTTCCTTGAGTTGCCGGCTATTTGGCTTTGCCGGTGGTCGGCGCTGCGGGCGCCGGTGCCGAGTTCGTGATGTCGGCCAGGTCCTGGCGGTAGACCCGGCCACGCGGGACGACCGCGGCGTTGGCGATCTCCTGGCGGTCCTGGGCTGAGTTGCCCATTTGCCGCTCGAGGCGCGTCAAGCCCATGCCGCTCCAGGATCCGCGACTGCGGCGCGCCGTCATGCTCGGGCCTCGCCGCCCAGGGCTTCGACCAGGTCGGCCAGCATCTTGGCCAGCTCGCCGGTCATCAGGACGAAGTCGTTGTCGAAGCGCTCCAGGTCGTTGGCCGCCGCGTGCGCGCCTTCCTTCAGGACGTCGAGCGCCTTTATGCCTTTGATCGCCAGGCTCTCGGTCAGCACGAAGGAGATCCGGCCCTCCCAGGTCATGGCCAGGCGCGTGCACTGCTTGCCGTTGGCGATGTGGCGGCCGACGTCAGCAGGGTCGAGCGAATGCTTCACGTAGCGCACCGCCGCGCGGCTCTCGCCGGTGGCGCGCAGTTCGGTGTCCTGGTCGATCGTGAATGCGACCGGCGCCTCGTCGGCTTCCAGCCAGCCGGTCATCACGGCGACCGGCGATTTCTGGACGCGCAGCGATTCGAGCGGCATGCGGTCGACCGCCTTAAGTAGAAGCTTTACGACGTCGTCCGCCCTGGACGGGCTGGCGGCGTCAACGGCGCGCCATCCGTTGACCGGGTCGATCCAGACCCAGGTGTTGCTGCGGACAGGGAACGCGCGCGGCAGCAGCTCGTCGGCGACGCGCTCCTTCAGTTCCTTCATCGCCTTCTTCCCGGGCGGGAAGCCTTGCTGCTCCTCCATCTCGGCGGCCCGGGCCTTCGCGACCTGGTTGATTACAGTCGACGGCAGCAGCTTCTTTTCGGTGGCCAGCTGCAGCAGGAACTGGCCGGCCACGGCGTGCACGAGGCCGCCGCCATCGGCTTCGCGTGGCGCCGACCAGCCCTGGCGCACCAGCTCGTTACTCGACGCTGGCGCGAAGGCCTGCGCGGCGATTGCCTGCTCGAGTACGTTGGGACCAACAGGCCACGGGGCGGGGAGGCGATACAGCTGGAGATTCTTGAACATGCGGGTTCCTTCAAGTTATTGGGCGAACGCCTGGGTGTAGAGGATCACGAGCACCAGGGCGACCGCCGATGCGCAGGAGATCGCGTAGGAGCGCATGCGCGCGCGGACTTCGGGCTGGCTCATGGGAGCACCATCAGGGTCACGCCCATGGCGCCGGCGTCGTACGCAGCAGCTTCCAGCGCGGCCGGATCTCCGATGGCGGTGTAGGTTTTGGGCTGGTCGTTCTCGTCGCGGATCGTGATTTGAAAGCTCATCGTGTTCTCCCTCGTTATGGTCGGGGCCGGTGTGACCCTCTCAGTGCGGAAGCCCGGTCGTGCCGGGCGGTGGGTGTTGCTGAGTGGCGCCGCTGCTTATCGGGCGCCGACGTTCACCATTCCCTTGAAATCGGCTGGCACGACGATCGTTTGCACCTTGCCCTCACGGATTCCCTCGGCAATCATCAGGTTGGCTTGGGCTGCCATGTAGTTGACTGCGCCGGCGTTCGCATTGAGCGTGGCGATCCGCTTCGCCTCCTGCTCGGCTTTCTGGACTTCGACGGCTGCCTGCTTCAGCTCGTTCTGCGCCTTGACCAAGTTGTTGGCCGACACGGTGATGGATTGCGGCGGCACTGCGTTGCGCACCAGGATCTGGCTGACCTGAATCGCGCCGCTGAGCTTTTCACTGTCGAGCTCGGCCTTGATGCCGGAAAGGATTTCCGACTCGATCTGGCTACGATCGATGTTGATCTTCAGCGCTTCGTATTTCGGGACCGTCTTGTAGACCGCATTGCGGGCCACCGTGGTCAAGTAGTTCTGCATCAGCAGCGGCTCGCCGTCTTCGTTCATGCCGTGAAACGAGCGCGCCTTGTTGATGTACAGGTCGCTGGCCGCCGCCGGCGTGATGTTGTAGACCACGGTCAGGTCGAAGTCGTCCATCGTGACGTTCTCGATGGTCTGTGGGCGCAGGTCCTTCACTTCCGCATTGATCTCGCGAATCGGAAACTTCAGGATGCTGCCGATCAGGGTCTGATTGAACGAGCCTGCAGCGCGCTCGCTCTCTTCGACGGTCCTGTCGAAGTTCACACGGAGACCGACTTCGCCTTGGGCGATGCGAGTGCAGCCACTGAGGGCCATGAGGCCCAGTGCGACGATTACAATAATTTTTTTCATGATTTCCTGGTCTTGGGTTGTGCACTGGCGCCGTGCCGGCGGCCCGGGTGGGCGATAATCGTTATCGCCGGTAGCTGCGGCGGCGCTCGGCCTGGTTGTCCCGCTGCTCGGCGCGCAACTGGATCGAGATGCCCACGATTGCGGCCAGGATTGCTCCGGCTTTGTCGGGGTGGTCGGCATACTTTTCGGTGACGTCCAGGCGCCGGCCGCGAATGCCTACCGACACCGTGCCGTCTTCGTCGTCCTGGCGAATGCTCAGGTTGAATTCCTCAATCAGATCGCCGGCGGCATTCCAGTCGCGGCGCCACCGCGGCAGCGGCGTACCTACCTTCAGGCGGTCGCGGCTTTGCGCGAGCAATGCGGTGGTGCGCGTCGGCATCGGCGGGACGGTCACCTTCGAGTAGCCGCCGGCCTTGGCCAGTTCGATCTCGTCGGCGATCGCTTGCTCCAGGTATTCCTCGGTCCAGGTAGCCATCACTGAACTCCCAGCAGTTGCGCTGCGCAGAAAGCGATGGTGATGACGGCAGCTACCGCCATGAGGTCGACGGCACGGTCGGTGCAGGTGCGCTTCATGCGACACCTGCGGCGGCCAGGGCTTCGATCAGCTTGCGCAGGGCGACCGATTCTGGATCGGTCGAGGTCGGGCGCCACTTCTGTGCCTCGAACACTGCACGAGCGGCCTGGGCGGCTTCCACCAGCAGGGCATGCGAGTTGCACGCGACCGGCACTAATTCCTGCAGCTGGTCGGCCACCTCAATGCCGCAGGCGCCTGAGTAGACCTGGATGACCAGACCGCCGGCCGCATCCACGATTTGCCGGTGCGAGGTGTAGCGCAGCGGCAGTTTGATGTCTTTCGTTTCCATCTCGATCCTTTCGTGCGTCGCCGCTCAGCGGCTTCTGTTCGTTTTCTCGCGCTCTGCCTCGACCAGGTTCCAGCCCAACTGGCGCCGGATCTCGTCCGGCGTCGGTGGCGGCGATCTGTCGGCCTGCCGCTGCTGCATCCAGTTGCGCACCTGTTCGTTGGTCGGTTTGCTGGTCTGCGGCATGGCTGGCTCCACTGGTGAGTTCGCTTCGTATGAGATGCAGTATCACATACGTGTTTGAGAAAATCAACACGAACGTGATTAATCGGGTAAAATTCTTTCATCAGCCGAGTTCGGTTGATTGCAAGCCTGGAGCAGGGAGGGGAACTCCGACGCGAACGGCCCAGAGAACGACCGAGCTGACGGCATTCAGCCGCTTCACTCGTCGGGAACCGCCGGCAGGGGTGAGGGGATAGGCGTACTGTGGGGATGGTCTGAGATACGCACGCGGGCAGCGAAGTTAGCACCTGCGGACCGGAAAGGCTGACGAGTCGTAGATACGGCGTACCGATATCCACGTAAAGGCCCAGCTGTCATAGGAAAGCTGAGTCTTCGTCCCAGCCCCCGATTACCTCAAAAGCAAAACCGGGGTTGAAGTTAAAGGTTGAACAGATACTGCAGTAAGCAGTACCTCTTACAAGCTTTATTAGTACCTATACAAGGTGCAAGATAAAAAAGGCCCGAAAATGGCGCAAAAAATGACCCTGACGGCCTACCTGGTGCAGCGAGGGAAGAAGGCGAAGGCGTTGACGAAAATCGAGGCTGACGTCTTCGGCATCCCATACCCGCTGCTGGCTGGTTGGCCACGGCGCCATGGGTCTATGGAAATCACGGAAGAGATGGTCGAGCGGGTCGCGACGCAGGTCGCCTTGGCAAGCCAGTCTGCGGATAAAGCGGTCCGTCGCAGCGTGAAGCGCGTTACCGCAGCCCCGGCGTCGTCGACGATGGCCAATTCACCCAAGTCTGCATGCCCCACGGCCGGCGCCGCTGAGAGGCTGTCGCCTATCCCGGGGTTCGTGCTGCGCCAGGCGCGCCGCTACCGCTCACGCAGGTCGGCGCCCTGGGCGTAAAAAAGCCCACGCGAAGTGGGCTTAATTGCACCGGTACTTACATGCATTGCTTCACTTATGGCGTGACTGTCGTTCAGGTTTATCCTATGGCGCACGGTCAAGCACCTTATGAGTACCTATGCGTCGCAGGTTTGCCTTCGGACCAGTAATCTCAAGTGAAATTTTATATGCATGATTAGAGGTTACGTCAATCGTAAAGACTTTTGGATTTTTATACCCACTCAAAGCATGCAATCGGAGTGACTTGGGGATCGGGTCCTGCATGAGGCCGCGAATTGCGACCTTTGCGGCCTCCTGGATTTCTCTGGGCAAGCTCTTGAAATCGCTCTCGAATTTCTCGTTCCGTGTCAGTACAGTAATTCTGGGAACGCAACTCGCCAATTAAACACCCATTGCAGCGAAGAGGTCATCCGCGTCCGTAAATTCGCCAGGCATCATCTTGTCTTGATCAGCCTCTTGCTCACGAATAATCCACGACAAGGTGTTTAGTTTATCGTGCAGAGATGCCACCTCAGTTAGGAGCAGCGCATACCCGTCAACGATTCCATCCTCCTCGGTTAGCTCAGGGGCGTTGACAGCGCAGAGGTGCTTTACGCTCCAGCGATCATACGCATCTCCAACAGCGTCACGTGCGTTCTCAAATAGGGCGACAACATCGACGTCCGAGCTGGATGGTGGAAGCTCAGCCTGACTCGCAAGTTCAATAAAGTGGTCAGCCGCCAGATTCACTTGGCGCAGCTGGAGGCATCGAACATCGAGTGCATCCAAAGTGGTTTCGATGTGGCGAAGTACCGTCAGATCTCGCACTGACTCTACGAGGTCTCGATCTGCCTCGGTTTTGACTTGGTTTCCAAAAGCCTTCAGCTTACGGTAGTTGTTTATGCTATTCATGCTTTTCTCCAGATGTGGAGTAATACGTGTCTTACAGCGGTTTCTGTAGACTTGCCTATATATTAGGCAGATGCGAAGAATCAAGCGACGAATGTGGCGCTGTGGATAACTTCGAAAATTGACAGGTCCCCGGGACTGCCTCTCTAGGTTGAGAGCTATTGGAACACAACGCAAGTGTATAGCAAAATGACGGAATCGTCAGTCCCGGTACGTCTCCTGGCGTCCCTTGGAGTCTCTAGACGTCTCATTGTCTCGGGATAGTCCCCCTGTGTAGAAAGCGCAACAGGCGCGGAGGAGCACGTATCGCGCGCCTCCGGCGTAATAACGGTAATGCTATCGTGGGAGGAGGAAAGTAGCTTGCGCTACCTCAGCTGCCGTTTGCAATCAATTGCAAAGGTGGGGTGGGGTGTCGAGGTAGGGCTCGACACCCTGCGAGAAGGGGCATCAGTCGTGCCGTACTTCATCAAAGCCAAGTTCCTACGCCACCATGATGCGAGCACGTCCCGCGCCGGCTCTGGCTAAAGCTCCAGGTGCCATCTCGGCACTTCGCGCTGGCGCCGGCCGGAGCGACGTCGCCCTTCGTTTTCGACGGCGAGTGAACGCTCCCCCCGTCTTTCGTCATGTAGTAGCGATGCGACAGCAGCTGCGCATCCTCCGGCTCAGCGCGCGGGTGCGTGGCTGGCTTTTGCTGGCCTGGCTCGACCAGCTGGTGACACAGGGCGGGCGCCAGATCCTGCGCCCGTTGCGCGTGAGCGATCGGCGCGGATAGTACGAGCGCGAGGAGGGTGGCGAATAGCTGTCTCATGCATTCTCCAGGCGGCATCCAGGCGTGCTGCTGCGCCTTAAGGCTTACGTCCGTACTTTTTCTCGTACTTCGATTCGAGCATCTCGCATGTGCTCGCCACGAAACGCGATGTCGCCGGCTCGAATGATTTGGTCTTGTGGTCTTCCCAGCACATGTCGATGATCTGCTCATCGTGTATGCGCGCCTGGGCTTCGGGCGAGGATCCGGCGGCTGCGAGGATGCCGATCGCGACAACCACCGCCAGCAGTGCCCAAGGCCACCATTTCTTCTTGGCCGGCCTGGCGCCGCACTGTGGGCACACTGCCGCCTTGTTGCTGATGCTGTAACCACAGTCAGTGCAAGGTGCTAAAGCCATTTCTCATCCTGTTTCGGCATCCTGGCGTGCCGGTGCGCCTAAAACGAAGCTTGCTTAGCCCTTGAACAGCTTGATCATGAAAAACACAAAGCCAAAAAATACGATCAGCGAAATCCAGGTTGCCACATTGCTAGCATCCTGGGCCGCTTGAACATTTATCCGGGTTGCTTGTGCGTTCATCGCGTTGGCCTGGTCGGTAGCCGTGTCGGCATAGGCATTTAGCTCTTCGATATATAGTCGCGAAAACAAAAGCCTGTCTTCCTCGCCCCAGTTGGCGGTCATTGCATCGACAGCATCCTGCTGGTCAAGTGCCAGCTGATGGACATTGTCACCGCGCGCGCTTGCGGCTTGCAGTTGCTCGGTGTATTCACCAACAAATGCGCGTACGGCCTGGCGGTCTATGTGTTCAGGCCGAAACAGCGGTACCTTTTCCAGCAGCATTGAGCTCATTCGATTCTCCCGATCGGCATGACGGCGTGCCTTAGCGCCTAAAACGGCAAATCATCCTCTTCCTCCTCTGGCGGCCGGCTGAGGTCAACCTCAAAGCGCTGCAGTTGGACGGTCGGTAACAGTCGGAGAAATTCTTCTGTCTGGAACGGCGCATAAGCGCGCGGGTACGCGCCTTCAGACACCAGCATGATCGGCAGCGGCGGCAAGTAGGGCGGCAGCCGGCCGATCAGTTCGTCCCCCGCGCCTGGCCGCACCCACGAATCGTGCGGAAAGGCGATGATCAGGCGGACTTGCTTAAGCTGGGTCAGCGCAACCTCAACCCTCAAAAACGACCCTTCATGACCCGACCAGGCTGATACACAACGCGCCCGATAATTTCGCATTCGCCGCTGCGCACGTTCACGGGCGGATGGTCGGGGTGCATCGAGCGGAGATACCACTGGCCACCTTCATGAACAAGTTGCTTCACGCAGGCCTCCGCCTTCCAGTTCACTGCATACAGCTCGCGGCTGATCGGCTGCCTGTCGCCGGTATCGATCACCACCGTGTCATCCTCGAAGAGGAGTGGCTCCATGCTGCAGCCGCGGACGCGAACAGCCAATAGCTCGTGAGGAGTTAGCTTCTGGCTTTCGATAACCGTCCGCGGGACGTGCAGCACGCCGCCATCTTCGACCTCTGGGACCGTTTCAAAGCCAGTGAAGCCTGCGCGAAGTTTGATTTCGACGCGACGCACGGGGATCGTGTCCGGCTCATCACCTACGCGGACGCGCACCATACTTGGAAAGGGCGGGGTAGCCGCTTCGCTGACCTCGACAGCCCCCGGCTTCGCCTGGGCGCCGCCATTGGCCAGCCAGACCGGGTCAACTTCCAGCGCCGTAGCAATGTCGACGATCCTTCGTGCGCTCAACCGCAGTCCCGATTCCAAATTCCCGATCGTACTTTGTGTAACTCCGCTCAGCTTCGCTAAGGCGGCTTGTGTAAGGCCCTTTTGCTCACGGGCCCAAATCAGACGTTCCGCCAATGTTCTCATATCACGAATGTAATATAAATATCTATCACGTTGGTGTTGACTGTTCAAACACGAACGTGATATTGTCTGTTCATGGACACCCAAAAAATCACCTCCGAGCTGATCGCTTCGGGCCTAACCCAGCAGGCGCTGGCTGACCTGGTTCCCTGTGCGCAGTCAACGATAGCGGCCTACCTGGCCGGAACCCGCGGCGCTCGCCCGTCGAAATTTATGGGTGACCGCCTGGAGCAGCTTCATGCCGAGCGGTGTGGGCCGAATGCTCCGCTGCGCCGCTCCACTGATGTCGAGCCCGACCCTGGCCGCGCCGGCCGCACCCCGCCAAACGCAGAAAGGATGCTGACCCTGAGCGCCCAGCCGCCGCCCGAATAAGCCGAGCACCACCACCGAACCTGTTTCACCCATTCCTGTAACCCGCATCACTAGGAGAAGAAGCATGAACAACCCGAACGCCAAGAACATTTCCGTCAAAGGCTACCTGTCGCCGGACGTCTACCTTGCCATGAAGGCAGTTTTCGACCCGGTCGGCCTGTCAATGAGTACGGCGATCGGCCTTGGCCTCCAGCAGCTTTCGACGTCGCTTCGTCAACTCGACCCCGCACATCGTACGCGGCGCCCGGCCGGTGGGCATATGCCCAAAACGGACCTGAAACGGGCTTTGGTCGCGCCGGCATCGCGCATGCGCCGCGGTGGCGCACCGAAGCCTCCGATGCGGGTTTAAGGGGTTTCGGATCATGGGTGCAGCGAAGTTCGACTGATCAGCGAGGGCGTAATGAGTGAGCAAATAGCAAGGGACAAGGTGGTAGCGAAGGCGCGCAGTTGGCTGTCGAGCCGCAAGGCGAAGGCGGCGGCCACCGGCCAAGAGCGCGAGCGTGCGCAGTCGCGTCACCGCCAGGACGGCAACGAACTGGCCGAGGCGGTCGAGAAACTGGAGAAGGGCTGGGCAAAGAGCGGCGCACCGCCACCCGGCCAGAGCGGGTCGACGTAGGAATCACCCAGGCGGCGGGGCGCGCCGTCACCAATACAACCACAACAGGGAGCTTTGAGATGGTCAACGCAACAGCCGCCGTAGCGCAACAGGAAGCAGTCGAGCAATACGACCCGAACGTGCTGATCGACACGCTGCTGTCGACGCTGAAGCTGAAGAACGACGCAGCCCTGTCGCGCGCCCTGGAAGTGGCGCCGCCGGTGATCAGCAAGATCCGCCACCGCCATCTGCCAGTGGGCGCCTCGATGCTGATCCGGATGCACGAGGAGAGCGGCATGTCGATCAAGGAGCTGCGCGCCCTGATGGGTGATCGGCGCGATTTCTTCCGCATCTCCGATCGCCGTCCCGCAAGCCCGGCGGGCGCGTAATCGGCTCCCCACCGATACCACGATAACCCGGCGCAGGTCAGCAAGACTGCGCCACGTCAGGAAAGGAGAAGAGGTGAATCAAGAGCAGGACGAGCACCCAGCGCCGATTGAGCCCGGCCACGTGATGTGCAGGAAGAAGTTCGAAAAGATGCTCGAAGAGCAAAAGCAGAAATAACAAAGCCCCGGTTGCAGCCAGGGCTTCTTGAAACTAGAACAACAGGAGAACGCATGTTACCACAGCAAAATCCGCCGGCGTCGCACGCCGGTGAAGATCAGTCTTCGCCCGACGTCTTCGCGACCCGCGAGGCCCACTGGGAAAACGTACTCGTCGGCCTGTTCGGCGCCGCCAACACTCTGGCCAACACCTACCTGAAGGACGAGCGCGACAACGCCCTCGAGTGCATCGATGCAGACCACCACAAGGCGGTCATCAACCTGTTCAACCACCTGGCGCGCGCCAACGCCCTGGGCCTGGGCCTGGCCGGCGCCACGCAGCTGGCCGTCACCGGCCAGGTCAAGGTCGACATCTGGTCCGTCATCATCGAACCCTTCTCGGCCACCTCGCTGGAAGACCTGATCACGCATAACGACTGGCTGCGCCCGGGTGACTTCGTCTACCGCGCGGAAACCGTGCACCGCCACAAGCTGACGGAGGCGGACTTCACTGCAGCTGCGGCGCCGGCCAAGATTGGCACTCGCATCCAGGCTGCGCCTGTCAAGCGTGCCGATGATGGCTCGTGGGTACATCCGGACCTCCCGAATTTCGATGGGGACGGAGAGGCCTATCGCCGCTGGGCGGCTGACCAGAAGTTGGAAACCGCCCATAAGATGCTGGAATGGGATCCTGCTCACCCGTTGCATGATGCATGGTTCGAGCGCGGCGAAACGGACTTGTCCACCTGGGAGCCGACGCCGCCGACTGGCGAGGGCTGGTTTACGTTGTACGTCGTCGATACTGAAGATGGTCCTGAATGGGCATGGGCTCGCCACCACGCATTGGTGCCAGCATGACCCGCGCCCGCAACATCACTCCCCGCCAGACCGCCGCGCGCGCCGAGCGCCTGCGCACCTTGGTAACCGCGCTGCTGGCCGGAGACCTGGAGCGCTCCGAAATCGGCGAAGTGCTGCAGCTGGGCCCATCCGGCGTGCGCAAATACCTCGCCGAGCTGGGCGCTAAGATCGAGATCGCGCGCCGCGTCGACGCCACCGAAAAGTTCGAAGGCTTCCCGGTCTACCGCCTGGCGATCACCGTCGACGAAGCGCGGGCATACCTGGCCAGCCTGGCGGGCGACCTGCCATCGCGGCCGGCCAAGCAATCGATGTCGGCCCTGATGGTCGCCGCGCGCGACCCGCGCCGCCACTTCCACATCCTCGAAGACGACGTGCACTACATGGTGCGCCTGAGCCGCACGCCGCCGATGCGCGATCCGCTGGTGGCTGCTTTCTTCGGCGCCGGCCGTCATGAGGTGTGGGCATGAAGCCCAACTACTACAACGAAATCGACAAATATGCGGCCGAATGGCTGGTCGAGCTGATCGCGGCCGGGCACATCGCGCCGGGCGTGGTCGACACCAGGAGCATTGAGGATGTACACCCCGCCGACCTGCAGGACTTCGCCCAATGCCACTTCTTCGCCGGCATCGGTGTCTGGTCGCTCGCGCTTCGTCGCGCCGGCTGGCCAGATGATCGACCTGTTTGGACCGGTTCCTGCCCTTGCCAACCTTTCAGCGCGGCAGGCCAAGGAGCTGGGTTTGCTGACGAGCGGCACCTGTGGCCAGCCTTCTATCACCTCATCAAGCAGCACGATGAATGGTGCCGCGCACAAAAGCGCCGCCCTCCAGTCATCCTTGGAGAGCAGGTTGCGAGCAAAGACGCAGATCCTTGGATCGACCTTGTACACGCTGACCTGGAAGCCCTGGGTTACGCCTTCGGGGCGGTCCCGTTTCCGTCTGCGGGCGTCGGTGCGCCGCACATCCGAGACCGGCTCTATTGGGTGGCCAACGCCGGCGGCGAGCGACGGGGACGGAGGCAAGGGGCCACGCACGGGCGTCTCGATGACAGGACGCATGCCGGACGGTTCCAAGGTAACGATGGGGCTGTCGGCGACGGTGAAGCTGGCATTGTCCGGCTGGCCGACACCGATGGCGGGAACGCCAGCGCAGAACGGCAACAACGCAGCGGGGAACAACGACAGCAGCCGGAAGACGGTAGCGTTATCAGCCTGGCCGACGCCTCGCGCAGCGGACGGCGAGAAGAACGTGCGGACGGCGGAGGGCGCGGCATCGGAGATTGCCAGGAAGGGATCACCTCAGGATCTATCGATGGCGGCAGCGATCTGCGGCCCGGCCCGACTAACGGCTACTGGCGCGATGCTGACTGGCTCGGATGCCGGGATGGAAAGTGGCGGCCAGTTGAACCCGGCACATTCCCGCTGGCTCATGGGGCTGCCAGCCGAGTGGGACGCCTGCGCGCCTACGGCAACGCGATCAACGCCGAGGCGGCGCGCGTCTTCATCGAAGCCGTAATGGAGGCAGCATGATCTCGATCCCAGCACACATTCGCGCCGCACTCGCGCCATTGACCGCCCTGGTCGACCTGGTGCGCACCGCACCCGGCTGCAGCGGCGACTGCTCCGGTGGCCGCCGGCCATGCAACTGCCGCCCGGCGCCTGCGCGCGCCACCGCGGCACCCGTCGCTCAAAGCCTGCCGCGCTGCATCTCGTGCGGCCGGCTCCAGGGCGAACCTCACGCCGGTGGCTGCTGGGTCGCCCGCTTCACTATTCGGAGGGCTCAATAATGGGCGCCCATACCAAAACCCGCGTGCCGCCAGCTGGCTGCTTCGCATTTCTCGCAGGCGAATACCTGTACAAAGTCGGCGCTGCGCCGGAAGGCGAATTGTTCCTCGAAGTGCGCCCCGACCTGGGCGTCGACCAGCGCGCGGAAATGCTGCAGGGTGCGCTCCGCTCTGGCTGGATGGTCGTTACGAAGGCTGGGCACTTTGCGTGCAGCGCCGACGCGCGCGCCTATTACGACAAGCTGGCCGGCGTGGTGCACGACGTGTACATCGGCCAGGTCGCAGCACCCCGCGACGGGCTGGGCGCCCTCAATCGCCCACCGCTGCGCAAGGCGTACATGCCGAACTCGCGCGGCATCCGTGAGATCGATCCGAGGTTCCAGCGTCCGGCTGGGTTTGGCTTCAAGACTGCCGGCGGAGGTGAGGGATGAAAGAGCGCCCAATCCTTTTCAGCGCGCCGATGGTGCGCGCGCTGCTCGACGGCAGCAAGACGCAGACGCGGCGCGTGGTGAAGCAGTTGGATCCCGCTGAAGGTGTGTGCGTAACCCAAGCCGACGGCAAGCCACTCAATGGCTGCTGCTGGCGGTATGGCAGCCCCGTGATCTACTGCCCGTACGGCCAGCCTGGCGATCGCCTGTGGGTGCGCGAGACTTGGCTGGAAGACCCGGAGGACGATGGCACCTGGCATTACACGCAGTACATGGGCTGCAAAGGCTCGCCGCTGTCGGAAATCCCGCGCAAGTTTCAGAAGCCGGAGCACTGCATCTTCCGCGCCGACTGGACCGGTTCCGACTTGGTGTGGCGCCCGAGCATTCACATGCCCCGCTGGGCCAGCCGCATCCTGCTGGAGGTGGTGTCGGTGCGCGTCGAGCGGCTGCAAGACTGCAGCGAATCGGATGCGATCGCCGAAGGCGCAGTGCATATCCGCAGCCAGGCATGGGACCGCGAGCACTTTCCAGCCTGGCGCTTCCTATTCGACGAAGCTGTCTCGGCCGGCGCGAAGCCTCCAATCGGGCCATCGCCAGTGCAGGCATACCAGGCGCTGTGGGAAAGCATCAACGGCGCCGGCAGCTGGGACGCCAACCCATGGGTGTGGGTGGTCGAGTTCAAGCGGGTGGCACCATGACGCCCGCCGACAACAAAGAGCGGAAGCGCGCACAGGCCGCGGCCCAGGTCAAGGAGTTCGTCGAGATGGCGAATGAAAACTGGCCTATGCGCTGCGAGCTGATCCGCTACCGCGCCCGGGAAGTGCATCAGCAATTCGTGGAACTACAAAAAGCAGGGTTCACCGATGCCCAGGCAATCGAGCTTTGCTGGAGGCAGTTGTGATGCGCACCTCGACCCTCAAGCCCGGTAAGCCTCTCAAGCAGGGCAAGCCCCTCCAGCGCAAAACGCCGATGAGCAGCTCAAGCACGAAGACCCTGGCGGCCGGCGCCGGCCTGCTGCGCGTCCACGCGGTCCAGGCAAAGGCCCGCGCACGCGACCCGAAGCCGACCAAGCTGCCAAAGCCGATGAAGTCGCGCGGCATGAAGGGCCGCCCGCCCACTGCCGCCGAAGCGCGCTTCATGGATTCGATTGCCGCACTGGGCTGCATCGCCTGCAAGAAGGACGGCCGCACCAACCCGGCGGTGAGCATCCACCACATCGACGGGCGAACGAAGCCGGGCGCGCACTTCCTGGTGCTTCCACTTTGCAGCGCGCACCACCAGCAGGACGACACCGACCCGCGCGGCCGGATCAGCCTGCACGGGCGCAAGGCGACGTTCCAGGCGCGGTATGGCACCGAGCGAGAGCTGCTGGCCGAGTGCGTGGCCCTCATCGAAATTAACCAGCGCGCGCCGGCGGATGCCCGCGCGACCACTGAAGAAATGACGGAGTACTGACCATGGGTGCATTTTGCGTTTTTGGAATCAGCCTGACTGTGTGCCGCGCCGCAGCGGCGAAAAAGACTTCCACTCAGGCCGACGGCCGCAACCTGACGCCGGTGGAGTGGGCTGCGCGCCGTGATGCGCTGGCGGATCAAATGTTCAACCAGGGGGGGCGACGCGTGAAGATCAGCCCTGAACTCGACACGCCGCATTTTTGCATCGACTGGATCGCCGCCGACCCCGGCCATGTGCGCGACACGGTGCTGATGGTGCGTGGCCCGAAGCGGGACAAGGAAGGCAATCCGGTGATCAAGAACGGCGCGCCCGCTGAGACCTGGCTGCCGTACGAGGACGAGTGCAAGCGCCTCAAGATCCCGGTGGCCGTGTCGATGGCGGTTGCAGCATGACACGCGCCCACGATCCATGCGCCATGTGCGCCCGCTTCATCATCAGTGGCCACGAGCAGCAGGCCGCCGAGGGTCGCGGCTGGTGCTTGGGCTACGAGCGATACGTGCGCGCTGACGCGCCGCCGACGGTGCTGTTCAAGCCGGCGCCGGCCGGGCAGACGCGCGAGCGCCGCGCGTTCCTGGAGCAGCACGCCGACGCGAAGAAAGAAATGGAAACAGTATGAAAAAGCCACGCAATAGAAAGTACCGCCCGAAATACGTCGCCCGCAACGTCCTGACCACCGTATTCGGCGGCATGAGCGGCGACCACATCGAGCACCTGCGCCTGATCCAGATCCGCAGCCACAAGGCCTTGGCCGAAATGACCCAGGGCGCCGGCACGCGGGAGGGCTGGGACCTGCTGGTCGGCGCGATCAACATGGCCAACGTCATGTGCGAGCAGGGCATCGGCAACGCGTTCCGCGCGCAGACCATCGCCGCGCGCGACGCGCTGCTGGAGGTGGGCAAGCGCATCGTCAAACTCGATCGCGTCATCCTGAAGGGCGACGAACTCAACGCGATCCGCGCCGGCCTGGAGTGTCACGACGCCCAGCTGGAGAACGTGCGCGCCATCGACGTCGAGCGCGCGTGCCAGGAGGTCGACCGGCGGGTGCGCCACCACATCAACTCGACCAGCGTCGTGCGCGAGCTGGCACGGGAGGCGGCATGAGGGGTTCGGTAAAACGCCTCGCGCGTAATGCCGACGGCCGCGACATCATTGTGGGCGATGTGCACGGCTGCTTCACCAAGCTGCAGTACGCGCTACAGGCGATCGGCTTCAGCCCAGAGGCAGGGGATCGCCTCATCATGGTGGGCGACCTGGTTGATCGCGGGCCTGAATCGGCGTGGGTGGTCGAATGGCTTGGGCAGCCGTGGGTGCATGCTGTCCAGGGCAACCACGAGGACATGGCGATCCGCTGGCCCGATGGGAATATGGAATGGGGCAATTACGCAGCCAATGGCGGCTCATGGATGATCGCCCTTGACCGCGAGACTCAACTGGAGGTCGCCGCCACCCTCGCCGCGCTACCGATCGCCATCGAACTGGAGACGGAGCAGGGCCTGGTGGGCGTGGTCCACGCGGAGTGCCCGACGCCGGTCTGGCGAGACTTCACCGCCATGCTGGAGAGCCTTACCTTATCCGGCAAAAGGCGCCGTGCGCTGCTCGAATGTGCGCAGTGGTCGAGAGTTCGCGTCGAAATGGGCGACACCGACCCGGTCGAGGGCGTGCGCGCTGTGGTTGTGGGGCACACGCCGATGCTGAAGTCGATCACCCTCGGTAACACGATCTACATCGACACCATGGGCTGGCGGACGGGCACCTTCACGCTGCTCGACGCGTCGACCCTTTGCCCGGCGGGGGCGGTATGACCCTACTTGATCAAAAGCCGGTTGATCATGTCCTGCAGCTGAAGCCTGGCGTCGGCATGGTAGACCGCGGCGCGCCGCACGTCGTCGATGTGGTCGGTATCGACCATCAGCGGCTTGTCGCTCGAGTATTTGAACCGGTCGCCGTCAGCACGGAGTTCGGCCACGCCCCGCACGAAGTAGCAATCCGGGTCGCCCGGCTTCCAGTCCTCGGGATTGTCGGGCGCCGCCACCGTTCGAATGTCCCAGTCGAGGTGTGTGCTTTCGGTCGACAGCTTCATTGTGGCTCCGGCAAAAACGTAAATCGTAGCACGACGCCGTGCTTGGCTTCGGCCGGCGCCCGCCGCCTCTACCGGGATGCCGCTTGACGCGGCGCCAATAGAAAGAAAGGAAACGAAAATGGGAAGCATTCTGACATTGCAAGGCAGCCCTGCCGCTGGCCTGGCGCCGTTCCACTTTGACGGCCGCGAGATTCGCGTGATCACCGGCGACGACGGCGAGCCGCTGTTCGTCGGCCGTGACGTCTGCGACGCCCTCGGCTATGCCAACGCCGCCGACGCAATTAACCGGCACTGCAGGGGTATCGCGAAACGCTACCCCCTTCAAACCTCGGGCGGCGTGCAGGAGGTGCGCGTGCTGGCCGAACCCGATGTGCTGCGCCTGATCGTAAATTGCGCACTGCCGGCGGCCCAGCAGTTCGAGCGCCTCGTGTTCGAAGAGATTCTGCCGACGATTCGCCGAACTGGCTCGTACTCGCTCGCGCCGGCGCCGGCCATTCCGCAGACCTTCGCCCAGGCGCTGCGCCTGGCTGCCGACCAGCAGGATGTGATTGCCGCCCAGGCCGCGCAACTGGAAGCCGCTGCGCCGGCCGTGGAGTTCGTGGAGCGCTACGCCGACTCGACTGGCACGAAAGGGTTTCGCGAAGTAGCCAAGCTGCTGGGCGCCAACGAAAACCGGTTCCGGGAGTTTCTGATTGAGCAGAAGATCTGGTACCGGTTGGGGCGCGCGCTCACGCCGCACGCGCAGCACATCGACGCCGGCCGTTTTTGCGTCAAGGCCGGTACCGCCCAAACGAACGGTCATGCCTACAACGCCGCACGCTTTACGCCGAAGGGGATCACCTGGGTGGCCGGCGAGTGGGCAAAGTGGCAGCTGAAGAAAAAGCAGGAGCAAGCAGCGGAGGTCGCCCATGCTTAGCCGCGAAGCCCTGCGCCAGGCTGCGCATTCGGTGCCGGCCGTGCTGGTCGACTCGACGCAGTTGCTCGAGCTGCTGGATGCTGTCGACCAGGTCAAGACGAAAACGAAAGCAGCAAAATCCGCGCGCGAAACCAATCCCGATGATGAGCGGTGTGCGCGCTGGCTGTTCGGCGTGCTGGTCAGCGCCGCGCCGCAGTCGAGGGAGCCGAATTACACGACCTGGGCCAACGACGTTCGGCTCATGCGCGAGCGCGACGGCCGGACGCACCGCCAGATCTGCGAGCTCTTTCAGTGGGCGCACTCGGATCGGTTCTGGACCCGGAATATTCA
Organism: Massilia sp. CFBP 13721; assembly: GCF_014842025.1. Lineage (GTDB taxonomy): Bacteria > Pseudomonadota > Gammaproteobacteria > Burkholderiales > Burkholderiaceae_D > Telluria. The sequence continues at coordinate 44,611 of NZ_JACYUY010000008.1, read as the reverse complement.
CTGCCCGAAGACCCTGCGCGACAAGTGGGGGCGCCTGGCGCAGCAGCGTGACGGGACCGTTGCATCCGTCTTGCGCACCGTGCCCGCCTTGGGCAAGGCTGGCGCCGCAACCGCGCAGAACGCCGCGCGCTGGCTTGAGGAGCACGGCAATGCAGCCTAACGACCGTCCACGCTTCCTCACGCTGCTCACGGGGATAGCAGATTATTACAGCAAAGAGATATCGACCGGCACCATCGGCCTGTATTGGGAAGGCCTGCGCCAGTATGACGTGGAGGCGGTCGAGCGCGCGCTCTGGCAGCACACGCAAAATCCGGACAGCGGCCAGTTCATGCCGAAGATCGCCGACGTCACGCGGGTGCTGCAGGGCCGGACCGAAGATCAAGCGCAGTTGGCCTGGTCGAAGGTCGATCGCGCGGTGCGCCAGGTCGGCATCTGGACGGACGTCGCCTTCGATGATCCGATCATCCACCGGGTGCTGCTCGACATGGGTGGCTGGGTGCGCACCTGCTCGCACGACGATGACGGCTGGCCGTTCGTGGCGAAGGAGTTCATCAACCGGTACCGCGGTTTCCGAATCTCCGGCCAGATTCCTGAATACCCACGATACCTGCTGGGGACCGCGAGCACCCACAACACGGCCGAAGGGCTGGCGAAACCGTGCGTGCGGCTGATCGGCAATGCGGAGGTCGCGCGCCAGGTCATCGCCAGCGGGCGTGCTCTTGAAACGCCGCTGCTGGGCGGTGACGCGAAGGGTGCCGCGCCGGCCGCGCCGCTGGTGATAGCCGCATGACCTGGCAGGAGATCTGCGCCCGGTGCAAGCACTTCACCACCATCGGCTACCCGGAGCACAAAGCACGCGGGGAAGGGCGGTGCACCGGGTACGACGGCACCAGCTACGAATTGAAGAATCCGTTCGTGGCCTGGGACCACCAGACCTGCGTGCACTTCTTCTGGGCCAGCCCGATGGCGCCGCGCACTGCCTGGATCGAGAGGCAGCAGGCAAAACAGAAAAACGACGAAGCATAAACCGAAACGAAAGGATGATATGAACGATTCCCACGAGATGCTGACGTTCCACCCGCTGGCTGACGCAAAGCTGACGAACCCGAAAGACCTGGTCGGCGTGCGCAAGGCGCCAATGTCGACCGTGCCCGCGACGGTGCTGGCCGAGATCGGCGTGGCCATGCTGGAGGGTGCGAGCAAGTACGGCCGCCACAACTACCGCGCGGTGGGTGTGCGCGGCTCCGTCTACTACGACGGTGTGATGCGGCACCTGATGGCCTGGTGGGAGGGTGAGGACATCGACGCCGATTCGGGCATGTCGCATGTGACGAAGGCGATCACCTCGCTGGTCGTGCTGCGCGACGCCATGATGCAGGGGAAGTTCACCGACGACCGGCCGCCACGCGCGCTGCCGTTCTACCCGGCCCTGAATGCCGGCGCCGCCAACATCATCGACCGATACGCGGACCGTCAGCCGGTCCACTACACCATCAACTTCACCGGGCTGCCAGCATGATGCAAACTCGACTCGGCTCGCTGATCGAGGCGATCATCAACGTCATCATCGGCTTCGCGATCAACTTCACGGCCAACATGTTCATCTTCCCGCTGTTCGGGTTTCACATCACGCCAGGCGCGAACCTGGCCCTGGGTGCGATATACACGGTGATTAGCGTGGCGCGCTCGTACTGCGTGCGCCGCTGGTTCAATGCAAAGCTGCAGCGCATGGCCAGCGCGGTGGCCGCAACGATCGAGGCGCGCCAGTGAAGAAGGGTCTTCAGGCACTCGGGCGCCTCAAGACGGGCGCGATGAACAAGACCGAGCAGGCCTACGCCGCCACGCTGGAGCTGCGGCGCCACGCTGGCGAGGTGGCCTGGTTCAAGTTCGAGGGGATCAAGCTGCGCCTGGCTGACAACACGTTCTACAGCCCGGACTTCGCGGTCATGCTCGCCGACGGCCAACTGGAGATGCACGAAGTGAAGGGATACTGGCTCGACGACGCGCGCGCGAAGATCAAGATTGCCGCCGACCTGTACCCGATGCGCTTCATCGCGATCCAGGCGAAGCCAAAGAAAGATGGCGGTGGCTGGGCGCTGGAGGAATTCTGACCAGCCGCACTACTGGGATAGGGTCACATCATGCGCTATCCCGCGCGCGCTCATCTCCTGCATGTAAAAAGATACGAATTGCGCCCGGTCCGTTTCGTCGAGCGTGGTCATAAATGCGCGCACGTGGCGGCCATGCGTAGATATGGATTCGCTTAGGTCACCACGGACAGCGGCAAGCGCGAAAAGGTGCGCGCTGTATTCTTCCACCAAGCGCCGCACTCTGCTGCGGTCGATCGTGGAGTTGGGCTGGGTGAGGGCGCCTTGCATGCTATTCCTTCGCGTCACGCTGCTGCACGTGCCAGCTGCTCAAGTTTGGCGTGCCACGGTTCAGTTATCTCGCGGACCGCCCGGTCGTTTGCCATGATCTGCTTGAGCAGCTCGATCTTACGCAAGCGCTGCGCACCCTCCAGGGCGGACACTCCGCCGGCGGCCGCACTAAGCTGGGCGCCGCACTGCTCGCGCAGGGATTCCAGGGTGTCCAGATCGCGCGCGTTTGCAGCCGAAACCATCTTGCTTGTGATGGTCGCTATGCTTTCGTACATAGCCAGAAGGTCTTGTGGTTTCATGGTCATGCACCAGGTATAGGTGATCAGCAGGATCCAGAACGCATAGAGTGCGCGAATGGCGTAACGCCGTATGAGGAGAAATCTCATGTTATGGGGCGACTTTCTCGAAGCCTTGCACTCGATCAATGTTCGCTTTGGTGCTTCTAGTTCGATACAAACTGGTGCCGGCCACGCATGGTGAAAGCGCCGAATGGCTGCCATGCTGCCGGCTGTCGGGGTTGTTTCGCCGAGGACACTTTCCGACTAGCCCTTTATTTCCACCGAACCAAGTAATAGATCCAACTGCAGGACCGTGAAGCCAGTGTATTTCTAGCCGGAAATCGAGTCTTGCGAGAGGTCACAGAATGCATCCTTGGCGATTGACCTTTTTGCATTGGTGCAAAATAGCGACAAAATTTAATTCAGGAAAAGTTCGGGCAGGGCAATAAAAATCAGGAGGCATGATAAGCTTTGCGAATCTTTACGGAGGGCAAAACCATGACCATGACCGCAACGCTCGGCACAATCTTTTCCCCACAACTGCGCCGAGCCCCGCGAGAGCAGGGAGTGGCGCAGCCGGCCTTTCAGAAGCCAGACCCGTACGCCCAGCTGATGGCCTGCTGGTCCGATTACATGCGCGTGGACGACCGGGACCTGGGCTCGCGCGGCATGAAGCTGGCCAGCGATGCAGTCGACGAGCGCGACGTCCATGCACAGCAGCGCGCGGCGGACCTCAAGCTGGGCGAGGTCGTCAACGCCATGGTCGACAGCCTCTGCATCCAACACCGCTGGGCGATCTACAAGAGCCAGGGCATCGCGTCGGCCTGGCGTTTCCAGAATGCTCGCTACGAAGACGTGCTGACGGATGCGCGCGACGAGCTCGAAAAGAAATTGCGCAACAATGTTGCCACGCGGCTGCAATTCTCGTAAACTGCATGCATCGGGCGATTCTGCTCGTCCAAAGAAAAGCTCGAACCGTCAAACGTTCGGGCTTTTTGCGTTTACGGCCCACTTTGCAGATAGCTCTGGGGCTCGTTCGGTTCGCCTCGTTCGGGGCGACCAACCTACCGACGAGGTGACACATGAAGCGCTAACCGCACCTGCCGCTGGTCTTCACGTGAAAGCGCGACGAAACGCGCACGGGGTCACAGTTGCCTGATGAGTGCCGGAGCACCCGCCCGGCGATACTCAAGAGACGGCACCAAAATCACACTCGAATACGACCTGGCACCGGCCAGACCAGACGGGCGCTACCCAAGCGCGCCACGTCGCCGGACGCTGTAACCGGCAAGAATACCGAAGCGCAGCGCATTGGCACCGCTGCTTGTACCTGCACCTCTGTGGAATACCCTGCCTGATGGGAGCTTCGCGCCTCACCGACGTAATCGGTGACCACACGCATGCATGCTCGGAGTGGGGCGGCTACGCGGATCTTAAGTGATCAACGACAGTCGAGCATGCAGCCGTGTGGTCAAGCGCACTGCGTAGGGTTGGGAGATCCCGGCCGCCACAAATTGTCTCCTCCAGTCTCTCGGCTGGACTTCGCCGCCGTAGCGCTCTCGCTGCTGGCGGCTTTTTTATTTCTGAGGTGTCTATGTCGCTCGCCATCCCAAAGACCGCCACGCTGGTCCTGTCCGTTTCGGCGCGCCTGACCGACGACCAGCGCGCCATGATTGTTGCGCAGGCTCGCATGGAGCTTCCGCCAAATGTGGGTGTCCTCGTTCTGGATGGTCAATTTGCCGCCCGTGTAATCGAGTCGGCATCGTGAGCGAAGGCATCGGCGGCGCATGAGCATCGAGTCCGAGGTCAAATGGCTGCGCTTCATGGTGCAGATCAACCGCGAGCAGTCGATCATCGACCTGACTGCCGAGAAGGGTAAGGCGCCGTGATGGCGATCACCGCAAACGAGATCGGCAAGGATCTGATCGAAGCGCTGGGCCTGCCCAAGCTGACGAAATCCTTCACGCTGCATGCTCGCACTGGCGAATTCGTTCGTGTCCAATGCGAGTACTACCCTCAGGATGGCAAGGCAATCACCACTGCCCTGATGGTCTATGACCTCGTGCCGCGCTTCAGACCGGCGCCCGCGCCGCGCGCAATCCACTTCGACGCCTGGATGGGCCAGCGCACTGCCGCTGCTCACGCCGAGTTCATGGAGCGCACGTCGCGCCAGCTGCGCTGCGACTGGTCGCCACTGGCGCGCGCCATCGACGCCTACCTCAACAGGACCAGTGCATGACTCCCCTCGCCGAGATGTACCGGGACGAGATCGTCCGCGCCGTCGTGCCGAACCGCCCGGCCATGCTGCACCACGTGCACCAGCCTACCGTGCTGGCCGATCACTGCGAGCTGCTCGCCGACTGCTACGAGGCTAAGCGCCTGCTGCGCGCCAACGGGCACGGCAAGCCTGGCATGAGTGTGCTGGAGCTGGTGCAGCTGCTGCTGCTGGGTGCACCGGCGCCGGCCAGGCCTGCACGCCGACGCCGGCGGAAAGGGAAAAGCTGATGGCCCAGACCACGAGCGAGATCACGGCGGAAGTCACGGTGACGTGGCGCTGGTGGCTCAAGCACTACCTGATCGGCGTCGCCATCATGGGCTGGCTCACCGGCCGCAAGCCCGACCGGAAGCGCATGCGCTACTGGGTCGACAAGGGCATCAAGACCGAGGTGCGCTGATGGTCAGGCTCAACACCCTGAAGCCACGCCTCCAGGCCGCCACGAACACACGGCTTGCCCCGGCGCCGACCGCGATGGTCGAGCGGAAGCGGGGCAGCGCCGGCGTGCGCGACCGCGAACGGATCCGCCTGCGTGACTGCGGCCTGTGCCAGGCATGCGCGGTGAAGGGAATAACGGCGGTTGGCATTGATGTCGACCATAAGATTCCGCTCTGGGCTGGCGGTAGTGACCACGAGTCCAATAAGTGGTTACTTTGCACTACATGCCATAACGAGAAATCCGCAGCTGAGGCCAAGCGGCGTGCGACAGGCGAACTGATCAAGTAGGTAAAATTGAAGCAGCAAGGCCGATATGTGCGCTAACACAGATCGGCCTCTAATCAACTGGAATACGCGGGTATCACAGTGACTGCTTTCAATTCCACCTCACATGCCGTCTGCGCATGCGGGAATGGCATCTCGTCATTTTTTAAGTCTGGCAAGCCGCACAAGGCATGCCAGGCCTGCGCGGACGTTCGCAGATCGCGCAAGGAGAAGGATCGATCGAACCAAATCTGCAAGCACTGTGCATTGAGGTTTTCTAACAATCGGTTAGCGGTGTATTGCTCGGCTAAGTGCAGCCAACTCGCGCAGCGTCGAAAGCGAAATATCCCGATGGAGCAGCACCTCGCGGCCATTCGGCAGGAGAGGTGCTGGTTCGTCTGCGAACATTGTGGCAAGGATTCGCATCGCCGACTAAGCGGAACGAGCACGAGCCCTAATCGCTTTTGCTCCATGAAGTGCAGGTGCGATTGGGCAGTGGCCAAGAGGCCAGCGGCTACAAGCCCAAGCGCTAAAGAATGCCAGGTTTGCGCCGCTTCCTTCGTCCCAACAAGGTCGAGCAGGGAGCGGTGCTCTAGGGCTTGCGATCTTGCTCATGCCAGGGTAAAAGCGCTTGAAGCTGCACTGGAAAAGCATCGTGCTGAAGCTAGGCAGATAGCGTGTGAGGAATGCCAGTGCGAGTTCTGCCCGCTCTATGGATTAGGCAGCACTACACTCTGCGCGCCCTGCGCGGAGCAACGGTCTCGAGCCCAAAAACGAGCCAATAGGCTCAAGAGAAAGGCCGTGCAGCGTGGGGCAACAGCCGAGCCTGTCGACCCATTCAAGGTATTTGATCGCGATGGCTGGCGTTGCAAGTTGTGTGGCGTGAGGACGCCGAAAGAGAAGCGCGGCACATACGATGATCGTGCGCCCGAGCTTGATCACATCATTCCACTCTCGGTGGGCGGTGAGCACTCCTACCGCAACACTCAATGCGCTTGCAGGAAATGCAATGCGGAAAAGTCCGATCGGCCTCTTGGGCAATTGCTGCTGATCGGCTAGGCCCTTGGTGGAGGTTGGTCGATGGCTTGCGCCCATGCAACGACCCCCACCCCCCCATAAAAAGTCCAGAAGGCAAGAGGCCCTGGACACCGCTATGTCTCCCATTCGCGGAAAAAATCTCCCTTGGAGGAAATTGTTAATGGCTTTAACAGGCAAAAAGCGAGCCTTCGCCGATGCCGTTTTGGCCGGGTTCTCGAATAAGGAAGCGGCGATTCGTGCCGGCTACAGCGAAGCAACAGCATCAGCGGCCGGCTCTCGACTTGTTAAAGACAAGGATGTTAAAGCCCGGCTTGACCAAGCTCACCAGGGAACCTCAGACGCGACCTCAAAGAGGACGCTGCCGACCGGCCCGGATCCGGCCGACGTCATCGAAATCCCGCACACGGCCGACCCGATCGAGTTCCTCACCACGGTGATGAACGAGCCGGCGGCGGACCTGCGGTACCGCATGGATGCGGCCAAGGCCATGCTGCCTTTTAAGCACAAGAAGCTGGGTGAGGGCGGCAAAAAAGATCAAAAGCAGGACGCCGCCAAACAGGCTGGCGCCGGAAGATTCTCCGCCACCGCACCACCAAAGCTTGTCGCTGCCGGCGGAAAGAAGGTTTAAATGCCGGATTGGACAACTGCTTGCCCTGATTGGGCGGCGCGACTTCGCGCGGGCGAGACAATCATCCCGCCGCCGATTTTTCCGGAGCAGGCTGAGCATGCGCTCGCCATCTTCAAGGAACTCAAGATCGTTGATGCGCCGGGTAGCCCGACCTTCGGCGAGTCGTGTGCCGAATGGGTATTCGACCTGGTGCGCTGCATCTTCGGCGCTTACGACGCCGAGAGTGGACGTCGCCTGATTGTTGAATTCTTCGTGCTACTGCCGAAAAAGAACTCGAAGTCGACGGTAGCCGCCGGGATCATGTTGACCGCATTGATTCTGAACTGGCGGCAGTCGGCGGAGTTCTCGGTGTTGGCCCCGACCGTCGAGGTGGCAAACAACGCATACACGCCAGCGCGCGACATGGTCCAGAAGGACGATGAGCTCGACGCGCTGATGCACGTGCAGTCGCACGAGAAGAAAATCACGCACCGGGAGAGCAACTCAATCCTCAAGGTGTTGGCAGCCGATCAGAACACGGTCGGCGGCAAGAAGTCGGTCGGCACCCTGGTCGACGAGCTACACCTGTTCGGCAAGATGTCGAGCGCCGAAAACATGTTCCGTGAGGCGCTGGGCGGCTTGGCATCGCGGCCGGAGGGATTTGTCATCTGGCTGACAACGCAGTCTGATGAGCCACCAGCGGGTGTGTTTAAGCAGAAGCTCGAGTACGCACGTAAGGTGCGCGACGGCGAGATCGTCGACCCGGCCTTCGTCCCGATCATCTTCGAGCACCCTCTCGACATGGTCGAGTCGGGCGAATGCCTGCTGCTCGAAAACATGGCGATGGTCAATCCGAACATCGGGTTTTCAGTCGACCGCGCGTTCCTTGAGCGCGAATTCACGAAAGCAGAGCAAGCCGGCCCCGAGTCGTTCCGCGGCTTCATGGCGAAGCACGCGAACGTCGAAATCGGCATGAATCTGCGCTCCGATCGCTGGGCTGGCGCCGATTTCTGGATGCAACAGGGCGTACTCGACCGCACGTTTTCGCTATCCGACCTGATTGAGCGATCCGAGGTGGTCACGATGGGTGGTGACGGCGGCGGCCTGGACGACTTGCTGGGGCAATACGCAATCGGCCGCTGCAAGGAAACCCGGCGGTGGCTCGGCTGGGCACATGCCTGGGCGCACCCCTCGGTGCTGGAGCGCCGCAAGGAGATCGCGCCGCGCCTGCAGGACTTCGCGCGCGATGGTCACCTGACACTGGTCGAGCACATCGGCCAGGACATCGACCACTTTGCCGCGAACGTCGCCATGGTCCACGAGGCTGGTGTACTGGACAAGCTCGGCCTGGATCCTCAAGGCATTGGCGCCATTCTCGACGCACTCGAGATGAGTGGCGTCCCAACGGACAAGATCGTCGGCGTTACACAGGGTTGGAAGCTGACCAGCCCGATCAAGACCGCTGAGCGCAAGTTGGCCGAGGGCCTATTCGTGCATAGCGGCCAACCGCTCATGGCCTGGTGCGTCAGCAACGCCAAGATCGTGCCGAGCGCGAATGCGGTGCTGATCACGAAACAAGCCTCGGGCACCGGAAAGATCGACCCGCTGATGGCGATGCTGAACGCGGTCTACCTCATGTCGCTCAATCCCGTCGCATCGTCGGGCGAAATTACTCAGGGCTTCGTCGTCCTGTAAGGAATCACATGGAAATATTCGATGCTCTGGCCGCCACCGAGCACTGGCGACAGGCATCGCCCGAGCCGGCGCAGCCGCAAGTCTCAAACCAGACGCAATACAGCCCGGAGGTGATGGAGTCCTTCGGCGTTGCTCCGTCCGGAATGACCGTGTCGGCCACTTCGGCCATGCGCGTCTCCGCGGTAGCCGCCTGCGTGGCCAAGATCGCCGGCGGGATTATCAGCTGCCCGATCCACGAGTATTCGCTGGATGGCGGTGAGATCCCGGCGCGGATGCCGCGCAACGACCTGTGGTACTTGCTCAACGAGCAGCCCAGCCCGATGTACACCGCAGCCTCGATGTGGGAAGGCGTCAGCATGTCGCAGACGCTGCGCGGCGATGCCTTCGCACTGCTGCGCTGGCGCATGAACGGCACGCTGCGCGAGATCCTGCCGCTGCCTTGGGGCTGCGTTTCGCCGATTCGCACGCCGGGCGAGGGTGTCCGCTACTACGTGAACCTGCCGTCCCACGGGATTTCGACCTGGTTCGATCCGTCCGACATCCTGCACTTCCCGGGCCTGAACTTCGACGACTCGACCATGCGGTCGATGTCCTGCATTCAGGCGGGCGCGCGTACGGCGATCGGCAACGCGCTGGCGATGGACGAATACAGCGGCAAGTTCTTCGAAGGCGGCGCGCACCCGTCGATGATCCTCCAGGCTGGCGCGAAGATGAGCCCGGACCAGATCACCCAACTGCAGGCGGCGTTCGTCAATCGGTACTCCGGCCTGGCGAATGCACACAAACTGCCGCTGGTGCTGACCGAGGGGCTGACAGCAAAAGAGCTGAGCCTTTCCGCCGAAGACGCGCAGCTGCTTGAAGCTCGCAAGTTCCAGGTAATGGACATCGCCCGGGCCTTCGGCGTGCCCGGCTTCATGATCAACGAGAGCACCGGCTCCACCAGCTGGGGCAGCGGCTTGGAGCAGATGGGCCGCGGCTTCGTGCGCGACACGCTCAATACCTGGCTGCGCAAGATCGAGCAGGAACTCAACCGCAAGCTATACCCGCGCAACACAGGGCGGTTTGTCGAGTTCTACCGCGATGCCCTGTACGAAACCGACCTGAAGGCGATGGGCGAGTACTTCCGCTCCGCACTGGGCGGACCTGGTGCTGGCGACGGCTGGATGAGTCAGGACGAAGTCCGGCGCCGGCTGCGCATGCCGCCGACCGCCGGCGGCAGCGAGGTCTACCGCGCGCCGCGTGACGGCGCCGCGGCAACAGCAAAATCGAACAACTCGCAAGACGACAAGGCAGCTGAATGAACCCATTTTTCCAACTCTGCCTCGACAACGCGGCAACCGCCATCGTTGCCGGGAAGCGCGCCGTCCTCGTGACGAATTCAGCCGGCCAAACGATCTTCGTCCGAGGTGTGATCGCACCCGGGTATGAGGCCAACGCAGCGGACATCGTCGCCGCGATCGATCAGGCCGACCCGACCAAGGATCTCCACTTCCATTTCAACACGCCTGGCGGCAGTGTCTTCGAAGGCAAGGAAATCGCCGCAGCGATCCGCAACTTCCCTGGCAGGACCATCGCCAACATCGTCAGCATGTGCGCCAGCGCTGGGACGAGCATCGCGGTCGCCTGCAGCGAGGTCGTCATGCAAAAAGGCGCCTTCTTCATGATCCACAACGCGCAGGGCGCAGCTTTCGGCGACAAGACCGCACTGCGCGACACCGCCGATCTGATGGAGAAGGTCGAGCTGTCGATCGTGGACGACTACACCACCAAGACCGGGAAGCCGGCCGAGGAGGTGATCGCCATGATGGAAGCCGAGACCTGGATGACGGCAGCCGAAGCGCTCGAGCACGGCTTCATCGACAGCATCGCAGGCGAAGGCGGCGTTTCGAACGCATGGAACTTGTCGGCCTATTCCAGGGCTCCAGCAGTGCTCGCCGCTGCACCGGCTCCGGTCGAGCCAGCGGTCACGCCTGCTGCGCCAGCCGTCGCGACGCCCAACGCTGAGGTCGCTCTGGTGCCCGTTGCGGCGCCGGCCCCTATCGCCAATTCGATGGCTCAGGCGAACCGAAACCGCCTCGCACTGATTCAAGCAACCTCGTAACGCTTCTCGCGCTACACCCGCCGAGGCCGGACGCCTCGCCCCTTTGGGAGCCCCTGCGGCTCCCTTTTTATTTCAAGGATATACATGACCATCCAGCAACTGCGCGAGAAGATTTCCAACCTCGCAGCCCAAGCCAACCAGCTGATCGCCGATAAGGGGGACCAGGTCTGGGCCGCCGAAGACCAGGCGAAGTTCGACAACTTTGCCAGCGAGATCAACGGCGCAAAAGCCCAGATCAAGAACCTCGAAACCATGCGCGAGCTGGAAGCCGAGAAGTTCTTCAACGACGTGACCCGCACCAAGCCGCAGGCAGCAGGCGGCGACGTCGAAATCAGCGCCCTGGTCGCCGTCGCGCTGTACATGCGCCACGGCCAGAACGTCAACGCGGAGCAGGCAGCGGCGATCCGCAATGCGATGTCGACCACGACCCCGGCTGAGGGCGGCTATACGGTGCCGGCAGAAGTCGCGAAGATGGTCATCGACCGCCTCAAGGCGTTCGGCGGCATGCGCGACGTCGCCACCGTGCTGACCACCGAGACCGGTCACGCGATGAACTTCCCGACCAGCGATGGTACGAGCGAAATCGGCGAGATCGTGGCCGAAAATGGCAGTGCTGGCAACGGCGACATCACCTTCAACACCCTCGGCCTGCCGGTGTTCAAGTATTCGTCAAAGCAGATCGCGCTGCCGCTGGAACTGATCCAGGATAGCGCAATCGACGTCGTCGCATTCGTCGTGAACCGCCTGGCGACCCGCATCGCCCGCATCCAGAATATGCACCAGACCGTCGGCACCGGCACTGGCCAGCCGCTGGGCCTCATTCCGGCTTCGACCGTCGGCAAGATCGGCGCCACTGGCCAGGCCAGCACCGTCACCTACGGCGACCTCGTCGACGTCAAGCACTCGGTCAACCGTGCGTACCGCGGCAGCGCCCGTTGGATGATGAACGACCTGAGCGTGGCGTCGCTGTCGAAGCTGGTCGATACCGTCGGCCGTCCGATCTGGATCCCGGCGGTTGTCGAGGGCGCACCGGACCTGCTGCTCGGCAAACCAATCGCGATCAACGACGACGTGCCCGTCATGGCTGCAAACGCCAAGTCGATCGCCTTCGGTGACCTGTCGCAGTACACCATCCGCGATGTCGCCAACTCGACCACCATGCGCCGCTTCGACGACTCGGCCTTCGCCCTGAAGGGCCAGGTCGGCTTCTGCGGCTGGACCCGTTCCGGCGGCAACCTGCTCGATACCGCCGCGGTGCGCCTGTACCAGAACAGCGCTTCGTAAAAACCAACCGCGGCCAGCCAAGTGCTGGCTGCCACCACCGGAGATACAAAAATGGCAGAAACCAAAAAAGTGAAAGTGCGCGTCCTGGTTGACGGCGCCCATGGAAATTGCAATGACGTGATCGAGATCGATCCTGCTGAAGCGAAGTCACTCGCAGGCAAGGTCGACGCCGACCCAGCTGCGGTCGAGTACGCCGAATCGCTGAAGTAACCCATGGGCCCGGCCACCACCGCGCTGCTCACGAAGTTGCGCGCGTGGGCTGCTGACCCGGAAGCCCTGTGCTTCCCGGTACAAACCACCCGCGGCCGCGTCGTCCTCTACCTGGAGGATGTCGCCGGCCGCACCGATGACCAGCTGGTCGCGCTGATCTGCGCACGGCTGAACCAGAAATAACGAGGACCACATGGCCATTACCGCCGCATTCCCGAACCAGGCGAAGCTGGACGCGCTCATCGCCGGCTGCCCGCCGGGCAACGTCTACAAGGCCGTGCTGTACACCAGCGCGGCCGCGCTGAGCAAGGCCACGACCACGTATTCCGCCGCGGGCGAAGTGACCGGTCCCGGCTACACGGCCGGCGGCCAGGTCCTGACTGGCATCGCCCAATCGCTCGACGGCGACGTCGCGATCATGGACTTCGCCGACCCGTCCTGGCCGAATTCCACCATCACCGCGCGCGGCATGGCCATCGTCGATACCACGAACGGCAACAAGGTCAAGGCGGTGCTGGACTTCGGCGCCGACGTCACATCGACCAACGGCACATTCGGTGTGACCTTGCCCGCCCCAGTTGCGGCAACCGCCGTCATCCGGATCGCCTAACGCATCCATCATCAAAAGGCCATCGCTGCATGAACCGCATAAAGACCACGACCACCACGACGGGCACCGGGAGCATTACCGTTTCGGCCGGCGCCGCCGCCCGCTGCCGTCCGCTGTCGGATATCGCTGTCGGCCGCCAGGTAGCAATGATGATCGAGGACGAAGCTGGCAGCGATTGGGAGCTGTCCCTCTGCACGATCCTGTCGGCGACCACGTTCTCGCGCGACACGGTATTGCATAGCTCGAATGGCGGCGCAAAGGTCAATTTCGGTGCCGGCACGAAAACCGTGTTTGCCACAATGGACGCGAACGCAATCGATCGCGGCTCATCGGCGCGCGTGTTCTACTTGAGCAAGATGGGGGCTGTATCGGACACAACGGCAGCGGTCGACGGGACCGACAACACGGCGGCCATTCAGGCGGTATTTGACAAAGCGGTAGACGGTCCGATTCGTGTTGTGGTCGACGGCCTGTACCTCGCGGCAGGCCTGCGCATACGCAGCACTACACATCTCGATATTCTTCCAGGCTGTGACCTTAAGCTGAAGACGGGATCGAACAAGACGCTGCTCGAAAACTACAACCGTTCCTTCAATCCGGCCAGTAGGATCGATCACGATATCAAGATCACGGGCGGCTCGACCAACGGCAACCGCGGCGTTAATCGTGGCGATCAGAACGGGGACAAAAACGACAAAGGTAATGGGACGGTCGGCCTGAATTGCAACATGCGCTTCTATGGCGTAAGTCGCATCTTGGTGGAAGATCATCTGCTGTACAACAGCCCGAGTTACGCCTGTCACTTCCTCAATTGTACCGACGGCACGGTGCGCAACGTTCGGGTGGACGTCGGTCCAGGCTACGTCGTCAACAATGACGGCATCAACGTTGGCGGTAACTGTCACAGGTTCCTGCTGGAGAATATCGTCGCCAATACATCGGACGATCCGATTTCGACCAGCCCTGACGATGTGTGGGCGTGGACTCCAGGGTTTACCTACCCGTTCTACGTCGGCGCTAATGGGTCAATGAGCCACATCACCGTGCGCGATGTGATGCTTGACAATGCCGCAACCTACGGCATCCGGGTCATGTCCGGAGTCAATCCTATCGACCATGCTGTCTACAGCAATATCAAAGGGAAAACGAATTTTGGTCATGCCATCTTGCTGGACAACCGGCAAGTTGAGAACGACCTGACAGGTGTTGCGGGTATCGGCAATATTCAAAATATCCTGTTGGATGACATCGAGGTCGATGTGACCGGCGCATGCGTCATTCGGATTCGCTCCAGCGCACAGCACGTCGTTATCCGGGCGCTGAAGCGCCGGGCGTTCAACGCCTCAATGCCGACCATCCTGATCGACGGCAACGGCGTCAATCTTGAGTCGCTCTGGATCATTGGCTACAACGCAGTCGATGCGACCAGCAATTTCGTCACGAAGCATTTCCAGATGGTAGGCGGCACCGTCAAGGAAGTGCGAATTACTGACAGCCGTGTGAAACGCGCGGGGGCTGCGAATGGATCCGTGCTGCTGGAAACAAGCGGCGGTGCGGTGATTAACTCGCTGATCGCCAGCGGCGTTTCCCTCGAAAACATCACCAACCTGCTGGCGAATACGAACGGAACTATCGGCAGCATCAACGCAGCGAACATCACCCATTCCGGCGGATCGGCCACGTTCGCCACCGCGTCGACGATTCCTCGCCTGAACCTGAGCGGCTATCTCCCCAGCGGTGGTGCGGTAGCTACTTCGGGAACCTTCACGCAGGTGTCCGGCGACGGCGTTTCCGCGGTGGCGGATACCACGCCGCCGACCGTCATAAGCGCCGCGGTTGCGAATGGCTCGCCGACTGTTGTGCGCTTCACCATGTCGGAGAATATGGGTGAGGCTTATGTTCCGGCTGCCAGCGCGTTCCTGATAGCAGGCCACACGTCCACGGCAGTGGCAGTCAGCGGCATCTACATCGACGTGACCGTTACGCCTGCGTTCGTCGCTGGCGAAGCTGCCCGTACCGGGGCATACACCCAACCCGGCACCGGAGGCAACGCGCGGGACCTTTCAGGGAATATGCTGGCAAATTTTGCAGGACAAGCGATCGTCAATAACGTCGCGGGTGCAGCATCACCAATTGCGTACACCCTCGGAAATAGCACGATCACCAACGACGGCAGCAACGTGTGGACGACCACACAGCGCGGCTACCCGACGGGGGGCTACAACACCTACGGGCGGTCGAGCACACAGAAAATCGCCGCCAATAGTGACGGCTTTATCTACTGTCAGCATCCCTCTGGGTTGCAGGGCATTTACGTGAACTTCGGTCTGGCGCTGGACAACACGATCGGTTCGCCAATCGCAGCTGGCTTTATCACCTACGAAAATACCGCGCCAATAACGATCATCGCCGGCGGCGCTGCCACAGGTGGCCCGAATGGAATTGTCGGGAACCACTACGGCGTCCGCAGGAAAAATGGTGTGTTGACGTTGGAAACCAGCGCTGACGGCGTGACCTGGTCGGTGATCCATAACTATGGGAGTGGTAGCACTGCCGCTCTTTACCCGGCGTTCTACCTCGCAGCGGATGCAGGCGCGAATCTCTATCATCCAATGGGTGTTGGCCTGACATAAGGATGTGAGATGCAAGGATTCTCGCCAAACGCCTACGCGCCGAGCGCGTATTTTAATGGGGCGCCGGTTGTAATCGGTCTCGATGGGGTAGCAAACCCGGCCGGTGTAACTGCATATGCCAGCGTCAGCGCACTGGAGGCATCTGGCGGCGCTGCTGCCGCTCCTGCTGGTGTGTTTGCGTCGGCATCTGTCGGCGCTGCCACGGCGGCCGGCGGCAGCGCATCCATCGCTTCCCCGTCGGGGGTGGCAGCGTCCGCATTGGTCGGAACACCAGGTGCATCAGCTGGCGCAACTGCGACTCCAGCCGGTGTCGGCGCGCTCGCCCAAGTCGGCGCCGCCACTGCAACAGGTGGTAGCGCATCAACGGCGGCGCCTGCTGGCGTGTCAGCTGCCGCTGCAGTCGGCGTGGCCTCGGCATCGGCCGGCGCGCGTGCGGCTCCCCTGGGTGTGGCGGCGTCGGCTTCGGTCGGTACCGCAAGCGCATCCGCTGGCAGCAGCATCCCTGGCACTGCGGCACCGGTAGGCGTCGGCGCGTCGGCAGGCGTCGGCGCGGCGGCGGGATCAGGCGGTGCCGGTTGTGCTCCGGCTGGCGTCGCCGCCTTCGGCTCGGTCGGTGCGGTCATCGCCGCTGGCACCATCGCCATCCCGGCAACGGCGTCGCCGCTGGGCGTGGCGGCGTACGCACGCGTCGGCGCCGCGACGGCAACTGGTGGCGGCGTGTTCGCGCGAGCGCCGGCTGGGCCCGGCTATATCCCGCAGCGCAGCGAGCACCAGTCTCGACCAGCAGCAATTCAAAGGAACATTCGATGACCGCAAGACTGATCACGCCGCCGGCAGCGCTGGCGGTGTCGCTCGATGCTGCGCGCACCGCGGCGCGGCAGGATGGCGCGGCGGCCGACGCCGAGCTGACGCTGGCGATCAAAACCTACACGGACGAGGCCGAATTTGAAACCCAGCGCGCGCTGGTCGAGCAGACCTGGCGCGTGACGCTGGACCGGTTCCCACAAGCGATCCAGTTGCCTCGGCCGCCGCTGCTCGCTGTCCAACACGTGAAGTTCTACGACGTCGACGGCCAGTTGCAGACTCTCGACCCGCAGGATTACATGACCGACGACGAAAGCGAGCCAAGCTACATCGTGCCGGCGCCCGGGGCAGCCTGGCCGGCAACCATGGCGCGCATCAACGCGGTGCAGGTGCAATACACGGTCGGCTACGGGCCTGATCACACCACGGTGCCGGCCGCCATTCAGGGCTATATCCTCGGAAAAATCGCCATGCAGTTCGGCCAGACGGGGAATATGAAGATGGAATATTTGCCGCGCCTGCTCGACGGCTGCCGGGTGTACGCATGAGGCTCAACGACCGCGTCATCATCCGCGAACGGGTTCAGGGCGCTGATTCGATCGGCCAGCCAACGGCCGAATGGGTCGACCTTGGCGTGTTCTGGGCTGACGTTCGCCATCTGCGCGGCCTGGAGACTCTGCGCGCTGGCGCCGATGTGTCGGTGCTGCGCGCATCGGTCTGCATGTGGCACCGACCTGAGATTACCGCTGCGATGCAGTTGGTGCACGGCGATACCACATACGAGATCAAATCGCCGCCGCTGCGCAACGCCGACAGGCGCTTCATGGACCTGGTCTGCGAGTCGATCAAATGAGCCTGCTGCTGCGGCTGGACTCGGAAGGACTTAACGCGATTATCGAAGAAATGGCGGAGGCAACGGAGGTGGGGGCTCGTCCGGCGGCACAAGCGGCCGCCCAAGTTCTGTATGACGAGGTGCGGCGCAATGTGGCCGCGAACGGCATGAAGACGGCGAAGCTGTATTACAGCATCTATCAAGTGTACTCGCAGTCTCGAAGCAAGCCTGGACTCGCGACTTATCAGATTTCGTGGAACCGCAAGAAAGCACCGCACGGACACCTGGTCGAGTACGGCCACATTCAGCGATATGTGACATACGTCGGCAGAGATGGCAATTATTACACAGCGGTACGCCCCGAGATGCGCGGCAAACCCAAGCCAAAGGGGCGAGCGTCACAGGCAGCCAAGGACGCGTACTACATCCCGCTGGCTACGCCGAAACAAGTGGCAGCCAAGTCTTTCGTGCGAAAGGCCGTGTCAAAAGCGGAAGCGGCGGCTGACGCGGCCCAAACCGTCCTACTGAGGTTTATCAACAATGACACTTGAGGAAAAACTGTTCGCCGAGCTGGTCGCGGTCTGCTCGCGCGTATTCCCGGACTTTGCGTCGACAGGGACGGAGCGTCCATACGTGACCTTCCAGCAGATTGGTGGTCAGTCGATTGCGTGTCTCGACAACACGCTGCCGTCCAAAGAGAACGCCGACATGCAGATCAATGTCTGGGCCGACTCCCGCAAGCAGGCCAAGACCTTGATTCTCGCGATCGAGGCGCGCTTGACCGGCGCAACGACCATCCAGGCCAGCCCGCAGGGGGCGGCAGTCAGTGATTTCGATGCCGACATGGCGCGGTACTGCAGCAGACAGGATTTCAACATTTGGGCTGATCGCTGATCCGCCTGCAACGACAAACCAGCCGCCTTCGGGCGGTTTTTTTATGCCCGGCAGCCGGGCGCTTACCTGAAAGGCCCACCAATGGCATTTTCCCTCCCCAACGGCACCACGTACGCGGTTGCCTCGGCCTACGCGACGGCGATCACCGTCACGGCCGCCACGAACGCAACGGAATCGGTGCTGACCACCGCAGCAAATACGTTCGCCATCGGCGATCTGCTGGAGCTCACCTCCGGCTGGACCCGCGCGAACAGCCGCGTGTTTCGTGCGAAGGCCGTGTCCGGCACTTCCGTAACCCTCGAAGGCCTCGATACCACGTCGACTGCGCTGTTCCCGGCCGGCGCCGGCATCGGCTCGCTGCGCAAGATCTCGACCTGGGTGCCGATCACGCAGGTCATCACCTGCGAGCCGTCGGGCGGTGATGCGAAGTTCGTGACCGTCGAGCCGATGGATACCGACACCGAGCTGAACATCCCGGCCGGTTACTCGGCCCGTACGCTGGCCATCACGATCGGCGACGACCCGACGCTGCCGCACCACGCCGCCCTGAAGGCAATCTCCGACGGTCGCAAGATCGCCGCAGTGCGCGCCCAGCTGCCGAGCAACAGCATCATCCTCTACAACGGCTACATCACCTATGACGAGACCCCGACCCTGACCAAGGGCCAGGTCATGAGCGTCAAGGCGAACATGGCCCAGCAGGGTCAGCCGGTGCGCTACGCGTCCTAAGTTTTGCCAGGTCGGAGTCCTCCGGCCTTTTCCGCCGGCGGGTCATTCCCGTCGGTTTTTTATTCGACTGAAAGCAAAACAAAATGGCAAAAATCATTCTGGGCAAGCCGCCCACTTCGTTCGTCCGCACGGTGAAGTTCCTCCAGGTGGACGGCGAGCCGGGTCAGATCGGCGTGACGTACAAATATCGCGACCGCACCGACTTCGGCAAGTTCACCGACGGCATCGTCGCCGAGATTCAGGCCGAAGACGCCGCCGAAATGGACAAGCTCAAGAAGCTGGCCGAAGGCAACGCGCCGATCCCGCAGCTGACCGAATCGGACATCCTGGCGCGCCAGGACGAGACGAGCGTCCGCTACATCATGGGTTGCGTCGAAGGCTGGGATCTCGACATGCCCTTCGACAAAGCAGCTGTCGTCCAGCTGGTGGCGGAAGTTCCGGCCGCCATTCCGGCAATTGTCGCGACCTACCGCGACGCGATCACCGAAGGCCGCCAGGGAAACTGAAAGAGGCGGCGCGGGTGCTTTTTACCGCGCCGCCATCCGATGAGGAACTGGCCGCCAGCGGCCTGACGCGCGAGGACTATGCCGACGAGTGCTTCGAGGTCTGGCCGGAGAACTGGCCTTCCTTCCGCCTGCTATGCGACATCCAGACGCAGTGGCGCGGCGCCGGCATGGGCATCGTCGGGCTGGACTACAGCGTCATGTATCACAAGATGGACCGGATGAAGCTCACTCCGGCCGAGTACGACGACATCGAGTCGGATATGCGCGTGATGGAAGCGTCCGCGATGGCGGCCATGAGAGAAGAGGACTAAAGCATGAGCGAAACCCGCGCCGTCGTACTTGAAACACAAGTCAACACCACAGGCGCGCGCACCGGTTTCAATGAAATCGTTCGCGAGGCCGGAGCGATGGCCGGCAGCGTGCAGCGCGCCAGCCAGCAGGCCGACCGCGCAGTGGAAGGCATTGGCGGGAGCGCAAGCACCTCGGCGCGCAGCGTCGAAGTCGCGCAGCGCAACCTGGTCAACTCCATCCAGCGCACGACGGCTGCGATGGAGGCGGGCGGCAAGACGGGTAGCGCCTATTACGAGGTGCTGGCGCGCCAGCGCGGCGTCGACCCGGCCGTGCTCGAGCAATACCTAGTGCAACTGCGCGCGGTCGAGCAGGCCCAGGCCCAGGCAGCGCGCACGCTCGCCACCCAGCAGGCAGCGCAGCAGCAGGCTGCCGAGTCGGCCAAAGCCCAGGCAGCCGCGCAGCGCGAGCTCGCGCAGGCGCACGCCGGCCGGGAGTCGTTCATCTCGGGCCTGCGCGAGCAGATCGCTCTGTTCGGCAAATCCACCGAGGAGGTGTTGCGGTACCGCGCCGCCCAGGCTGGCGCCGCGCAAGAATCGTCCATGCTGATCCTGCAACTGCAGAACATGCGGGCAGCACAGGGCCAGGCGGAAGCTGCAGCGCGAGCGCAAGCTGCAGCGCAGCGCGAGGCCGCGCAGGTCGAATCGGCAAAGGGCACGTTCCTCGATGGTCTGCGCGAGCAAATCGCTCTGTTTGGCCGGTCGACCGAGGGCATTCTCGAATATCGGGCGGCGCAGCTGGGTGCCGCCACCGCCGCCGCACCGCTGATCGCCCAGCTTCGCTCGCTACGTGACGCTCATGAGCAGGCCGCCGGCGCAGCACGTCTGACTGCCCAGGCGCAGAAAGATGCCCTTCAGGCCCAGGGCGCCCGAGACAGCTTCCTGTCAAACCTGCGCGAACAGATCGCACTTTTCGGCAAGTCGGCTGACGAGGTGCAGCGGTACCGCGCGGCCCAGATGGGCGCGGCAAGCGCCGCTGAGCCGCTGATTGCACAAATGCGCGCCCTACAGACTGCGCAGGACCAGGTCACCGCAAGCGCGCGCGCCGCCGCCCAGGCGCAGCAGGACGCTGCCCAGGCGCAGTCGCGGCGTGACAGCTTCCTTGACGGCTTGCGCGAACAGATTGCGCTGTACGGCCGCTCCACCGAAGAGGTGCAGCGGCACCACGCAGCACTGCTGGGGCTGACGACAGCCGCCGAACCACTGATTACGCAGTTGCATGCGATGCGCGTGGCGCAGGAGCAGGTGGCCGCCGCCGCGCGCGCCGCCGACCAGGCTCAGCGTGAGGCAACGCAGATGCAGGCCGGAAAGGACAGCTTCCTGGCTGGCCTGCGAGAGCAAATCGCTCTGTTCGGTTTGTCGATCGAAGAAGTGCAGCGTTACCGCGCTGCGCAAATGGGCCTGACGGCGTCGGCCGACCCGCTGATTGCTCAACTGCATGCCATGCGCACCGCGCAGGAGCAGGTGACGGCGGCGGCCAAGGCGACAGCCCAGGCGCAGCGTGAGGCTGACCAGGTCCAGGCCGGCAAGGATTCGTTCATTCGAGGCCTTGAGCAGCAGGCGGCTGCCCTCGGCAAAACCCGCATCGAGTTGCTCGAGCTGCAGGCCGCCCAGATGGGCGTCACCAGTCGGGCACAGCCGTTCATCAACCAGTTGCGGGCTGCCGACCAGGGGCTGCGCAACGGAGAGATGTCAGCCGCGGCACTAAACGCTGCGCTGCGCCAGACGCCGGCCCAGATCACCGACATCGTGGTCAGCCTGCAGGGCGGGCAGGCTCCGCTGACTGTGTTTCTTCAGCAGGGTGGCCAGCTGCGCGACATGTTCGGTAGCTTTGGTGGTGCTGCGAAGGCAATCGGCAGCACGGTGCTGGGCATGATCACCCCGGTTA
This sequence comes from Massilia sp. CFBP 13721, assembly GCF_014842025.1. Classification (GTDB taxonomy): domain Bacteria; phylum Pseudomonadota; class Gammaproteobacteria; order Burkholderiales; family Burkholderiaceae_D; genus Telluria. Next base: position 22,799 of record NZ_JACYUY010000008.1, on the reverse strand, counting down.
CAGTTGCCGCCGCAGCCGTCGGCACGCTAGCCTATGCGTACAGCGAAGGTGCGCATGAGGCCAAGGCGTTTGGTCAAGCCATCGTCCTCAGTAACAACGCCGCCGGCACGTCGATCAACCAGTTGATGGATGCCGCGCGCGGAATTTCCGACGTATCGAAGAACACGCAGGGTGCCGCAGCTGAAGCGCTTCAGGTGCTTGTCGACACTGGCGCGGTCTCGTCAGCAAACCTTCAGCGCTTCGCCGCCGTTGCGGTGGAGACGGAGCGGGTGCTCGACAAGGCCGTGAAGGACACTGCGGCCGAGTTCGCTGATCTGCGCCGGGCGCCGCTCGAGGCGCTGCAAAAGCTGGGTGAGAAGTACCACTTCGTCACGGCAGCGACCTATGCCCAAGTGAAGGCGCTGCAGGACGAGGGGCGTCAGAACGACGCCGCTGCACTGGCGCAAAGCACCTACGCCGAAGAATTCGAGAAGCGCAACAAGAAAGTCCTCGAAAACATGGGGGCGCTCAAGCGCGGCTGGATGGATATCTCCACCTGGGCGAAAAAGGGCTGGGACGCCATCCTCGATATCGGCAGGAAGGAAACGCCGAACGAAGAAATCGGGCGCATCAACAACATCTTGTCGTTAAAGCAGAGCGGCCTGGCGCAGCGGGAGTCCAGCGGCGACGGCGACTCCAGTATCGCGAATGAACTGCGGCGGGACATTGCGCAACTGCTGGCGCGCCGGCAAGAGCTCCAGTCGGGCATGGCGAGCGAGGTGGCGGCCGGCGCCGCGCAAGAAAAGGCACTGAAGGCCGAAGAGGTCCGGAAGCGCTGGCTGAGCGAGCAGAACATCCTTCTCACGCGCCAGGACCAGTTGAAACGCGATCTGGCCGCCTCGGAAACCGAGGGGCGCGCAAACGGGCTCAGCGAGGAGGAAATTCAGACTCGCCTGTTGGTCGTTCGCCGGAAATATAACGACGTCTACACGGCCGGTATCGACACCAGCATTACAGCCCTGCGCAACCGCGCCGAGATCGAAAACACGCTCGACCAGCGCGCGCTGGCGCGCCTGCAGGCGCAGCGCTCCCTGGGCGCCATCTCGGAAGACGACGCGATTACCAAGACCGCGGCGATCGAAGTTTCTGCGTTGGATCGGCAAAAGCGACTCCTGCAGGATCAGCTGGGCCTGGTCCGCTCCAAGATAAACAGTCAGCGCGAGCAGGCTGATCTTGAGGGCCAGATTGCCGTGAACCGCGCGGAGCGGCGGAACCGAGAGGAGCAGCGTGATCTCGACCTGGAGGCTGCGCGGCGTAGGCGGGCCGACGATTCGAGCCAGCTGTATTCGGCGGGCATCGTGTCCGCCCAGGCTGAACGCACCAGCCTGCTGGAGAACGTCAGGGTTCAGCGGGAATACAACGAGGAGATCGGCCTCACTGGCACTGAGGCGGCGAAACTGCGGCAGCAGCGCGTTGCGAATATTGCCGACCTCAAGGACGAGGCCGCAGCTGCTCTGGAGGCGATCCAGCCTGGCAGCGCGCTTGCTCAGATTTACCGGGACCAGGCGGCGGCAATCCGCGCTGGCTCGGCCGCCGAGCGTGACGGCTTCACGAAGTCGCGTGACCCATACGTCAATCTCCGCCTCTCCCTGAAGCAATACGGCGAGGAGGCTACAAACGTTGGCGGGATGGTCGGGGATGCGCTGACGAACGGCTTGCGCAGCGCGGAGGACGCGTTCGCCAACTTCGTCACCACTGGCAAGCTGAACTTCCGGGACCTGGCCACCTCGATCATTGCCGATTTCGCGCGCATTCAGGCGAAATCGGCATTGAGCAGTGTCGCGTCATCGCTGCTGGGGTCGATCGGCTCCGGCGGCGGTGGCGGCTGGACGTCGGCGTTCATGTCGGCCTTCGGCATCTCGGGCGCGCGCGCCGCCGGCGGGCCGGTCAGTTCTGGCCTGTCGTACCTGGTCGGCGAGAAGGGGCCGGAAATCTTCACTCCATCCTCTACCGGCGCGATCACGCCGAATCACATGATCGGCGCCGGCGGTGGATCGCCCATCACCATTCAGACGAATGTGCAGGTGACCGCAGGGGGCGCATCAAGCACGACAACCGGCGATCAAAGTGCCGCCGGCCGTGCGCTGGCCGACATGATCGCGTCCAAGGCGAAAGAGGTCATCGTGCGCGAAAGCCGGCAGGGTGGCCTGATTTGGAATATGAAGATGGGGAGAGGATGACGACGACGTTCACCTGGAAGCACGACGCGAGACCGTCGGGCACGAGCGCGTTCCGCGTGCTCAAGGCGCAGTTCGGCGACGGCTATCAGCAAACTGCCGCCGACGGCATCAACAATAAATCGCAATCCTGGCCGCTGTCGTTCACCGGCGCGGCCAGCAAGATTGCGCCGATAACTGCTTTCCTCGACACCTGCGGCGGCTGGCAATCGTTCTACTGGACGCCGCCACTTGGCGCGCAGGGGTTTTACAAATGCGCATCGTACGACTCCAAGCACCTTGGCGGCGATATGTGGCAGCTAACCGCAACTTTTGAGCAGTCCTTCCAACCATGATCACAGCAGACATCCAAGGCCTGGAGCCGGGCGCACGCGTCGCGCTATACGAGCTTGATGCATCCGCGATCGCCGGCGGCGGCCTGCTCCGGTTCCATGGTTACCAGCAGGCCGGCACGATCCGCTGGCAGGGCAACGATTACACGCCCTGGCCGATCGAGGCGGAAGGCTTCGCCAAGACCAGCGAGGGGCAGCAGCCAACGCCCCGGCTTTCGGTTGGCAACGTCGACGGCTCGATCTCGGCGCTGTGCATCACTCTGGACGACCTGGTCGGCGCCAAGCTCACCAGGCACGTCACGCTGGGCCAGTACCTGGACGCGGCCAATTTCGCGAACGGCAACCCGACAGCGGATCCTGATCAGGAATTCCCGCTCGAGGTGTGGTTCATCGAGCAGAAGACGTCGGAAACGAATGAGGTTGTCGAGTTCGAACTGAAAAGCGCGCTCGACTTCCAAGAGGTGATGCTGCCGCGTCGGCAGATCATCGCCAACCTCTGCGCCTGGCAATACCGCGGGGCGCATTGTGGCTACGTCGGCGCGGCCAAGTTCAACGTCAACGACCAGGCTGTGACCGACCCGGCGCTCGACGTTTGTTCGAAGCGGCTGAGCAGCTGCAAGGTGCGCTTCGGCGCCCGCAGCGTGCTCAATTTCGGCGGCTTCCCGGCCGCGGCCCTTATCCAATCCTGATCATGAAAACCGAGACTATCGACGCGATCCGCGCGCATGCCGAAAAGGAGTTCCCCCGCGAGGCCTGTGGGCTCGTCCTGGTCGTGAAGGGCCGCGAGCGCTACCTCCCATGCACGAATGCCGCGCAAGGTACCGAACACTTCGTCTTGCCGGCCGAGGAATACGCCGCTGCGGAGACGCTCGGCGATATCCTGGCAGTCGTCCATTCCCACCCGGGCGCGCCGGCGGCTGCCAGCCAGGCCGACCTGGTGTCGTGCGAGGCATCCGGCGTTCCCTGGCATATCGTGCGGGTCGACCTGGTCGACGGCGCGCCGGCCGCCGGCGAGATGGTGACAATCGAGCCTTCCGGCTACCGGGCGCCGCTGGTCGGTCGCCAGTTCTCGCACGGCGTGCTGGACTGCTACCAGCTCATCGTCGACTGGTACGCACAGGAGCGCAGCATCGCGTTGCCTCAGTTCCCGCGCGCGGACGAATGGTGGAACGACGGGAAATCCGACCTGTACACCGAAGGCTTTCCGCAGGCCGGCTTCGTGAAGCTTGCCGACGGCGCGGTGCCCGAGGTCGGCGACGTCATCCTGATGCAGATCCGCGCCAAGAACGGCGTACCGAACCACGCCGGCATCTACATCGGCGACGGGCTGATGCTGCACCACATGCACGGCCGGCTGTCGAGCCGAGACCTCTACGGCGGGTGGTATCAGGAAAGCACCCGAGCGATTCTGCGGCATCAACCGCAAACCTGACAGGCCCGCGAAAGCGGGCTTTTTCATTTCTGGAGCCTATGGAAAATCTTCGCACCATTCGCCTGTACGGCAAGCTGGGCGCCCAGTTCGGTCGCGTGCACCGCTTGGCGGTCGAGAACACAGCCGAGGCGATCCGCGCGCTGTGCGTGCTCGTGCCCGGCTTCGAGCGCGAGCTGATGACCAGCCGCGAGCGCGGCGTGCGTTACGCGTGCTTCCTCGGCAAGCAGAACATCGGCAAGGACGAGCTGGCCCTATCGGGCGGCGCGCAGGACATCCGCATCGCTCCGGTCATCGCCGGTGCCAAGTCGGGCCTGCTCGGCACGCTGCTGCTCGGCGCCGCCCTGGTCGTCGCAGGCTGGGCCGTTGCCGGCTTTACCGCCTTCACGGCCCTCGGCGGCGTCGGATTCACCGTCGGCAGTGCCATCTCGAGTTACGGCGTGGCCGTCATGGTGGGTGGCGTCGTGCAGGCGCTGTCGCCGCAGCAGAGTGGCTCGGCCGCAGCGGCCAGTACCGAAAACGGCGCTTCATATAACTTCTCCGGCGCCGTCAACACGACAATCCAGGGTGGAGCGGTCCCGGTCCTCTATGGCCGGATGATCGTCGGCTCAGCCGTGATTTCCGCCGGCATCGTCGCGCAGGAGCAGGCCTACGTGGGCGCGCCGGCCACGCGGAACCCAATTCCAAAAGCAAAAGAGTTTTACGAGGACCAGCAATGAGCGACATCATCGGTTACGGCGGCGGCAAGGGCGGCGGTTCGTCGCACACCCACTACGAAGCGCCGGACAGCCTGCACAGCACCTCGTACGCGCGCGTCCTCGACCTGGTGTCCGAAGGGGAGATCCTCGGCCTGGCCAATGGTGTCGAGTCGGTGTTCCTCAACGGCACCCCGGTGCAGAACGCCAACGGCACTCCGAATTTTGCTGGCGTCACGGTCGACTTCCGCACCGGCACGCAGGACCAGGACTTCATTCCCGGCTTCCCTGACGTCGAAAGCGAAGTCTCCGTCGGCGTTGAGCTGAAATTCGGCACGCCATGGGTGCGCGCGATCGGCAATACCGAGCTCTCCGCCGTTCGCATCACGCTCGGCGTCGACCAGCTGTACAAGGCCGATACCTCGAACGGCGACGTCGGCGGCTCCAGGGTCGATTACCGGATCGAGCTCTCGACGGACGGCGCGGCATACCAGACTGTCCTGTCGAACAGCTTCAGCGGCAAGACCATGAGCGCGTACCAGCGCAGCGCACGTATCGATCTGCCGCGCGCAACCAGCGGCTGGCAAATCCGCGTCTCGCGTCTGACCCCGGATTCGAGCGTCGTCAACATCGTCGACAAGACCCGCATCATCAGCTTCACCGAGGTGATCGACGCGAAATTGCGTTACCCGATGTCCGCCATCGTGGGTATCCAAGTCGATGCGAAGGCATTTCAGTCGGTGCCGACGCGCGCCTACGACATGTTCGGGCGCATCATCCAGGTGCCGAGCAACTACAATCCGGTCACCCGCGTGTACATCGGCGTCTGGGACGGCACATTCAAGCCGGCCTGGTCCGACAATCCGGCGTGGGTATTCCGCGACCTCGCGCTGCACTTGCGCTATGGTCTGGGCGACCGCATCACGGCGGCCCAGTTGGACAAGTGGTCGCTGTACCGCATCGCCCAGTATTGCGACCAGATGGTCCCGAACGGGAAGGGCGGCACCGAACCGCGCTTCACGTGCAACCTGTACCTGCAAACCCGCAAGCAGGCCTATGCTGTCCTGCAGGATATCGCCTCGATCTTCCGTGGCATTTCGTACTGGGGCGGCGGCACGATCATCGCGTCCGCCGACATGCCGACCGATCCGGTCTACGTGTACACCGCGGCCAACGTCATTGGCGGCAAGTTCACGCGCGCCGGCAGCAGCAAAGGCACGCGCTTTACCACTGCGGTGGTGACTTGGAACGACCCGGCCGACTTCTACAAGCCGAAGGTCGAGTACGTCGAGGACCCGGAGGGGATCAAACGCTACGGCATCCAGCAGACCGAGCTGACAGCGTTCGGCTGCACGTCGCAGGGCCAGGCGCAGCGCGCCGGCCGCTGGGCGCTGGCCACCTCGCGCCTGGAAACCGAAGCACTGTCGTTCGACGTCGGCATGGACGGCGCAATCGCGCTGCCCGGCCAGATCGTGCGCATCGCCGATCCGTCGCGCATGGGGCGCCGCACCGGCGGCCGCATTCACTCGGCAACTGGCCGCACGGTGGTGCTGGACAAGGCGCCGCTGGTGAAGGCTGGCGATAACCTGACCGTCATTCTCCCGACCGGCCAGAGCGAAACCCGCGCCGTGCAAAGCGTGGCCGGCGACTCGGTCACGGTTACCTTGGCCTGGTCCGTCCTGCCACAGGCGCAGTCGGTATGGTCGGTCGACAGCACCGAGCTGTCGGCGCCATTGTTCCGCGTGCTGTCGGTCGCCGAAAAGGATGAAACGACCTTCTCGATCGCCGCGATCCAACACGAGACTGGCAAGTTCGACTTCGTCGAGAACGGCACGGCCATTGTGCCGCGCACGCAGACAGCGCTCGATGTCAGCCGCCAGGCGCCGCCAGCGTCAGTGACGCTCGCAGGCTATACGGTGTCGCTGGACGACGTCCAGAAGCTGGCCCTGCAGGTCAGCTGCGCGCCGGTACCGGGTGCTGTCGCCTACGAGGGCGCGTACCGCCGCGGCAGCGACAACTGGGTTGCTATCCCGCGTCAGCCAAGCCCCACTCTTGATGTGCAGGACGTGCTACCAGGGTCGTTCGTCGCGAAAATGGCGGCGGTGAACTCGATCGGGGTAACGTCGGTCGAAACGCTGTCGGTGGCGGTCGAGATCGCGAAGGACGGGGCGTCGAAGAATGCAGATGTCCTGTTGACCTCCGATGCTCCGGGCTTCCACACGAACCAAGCTGGCGAAACCACGCCTGGCGTAATTACGTTTTCGGCGACGCTGATCGCGCTCACCGGGCCTGTCACATGGTCCTGCGTCGGCGGCACCCTGACGAACAAAACTGCGACCACCGCGCAACTCACGTTCGCGAACATGTCGGCCGCCTCGGCAGAGGTGACCGCGAGTGTGACCTCGTTCGGCCGCACGTATGCTCGCCCGCTTAAGGTCGGCAAGAGCCGTGATGGAGCAGCTGGCGCGGATGGCCTGAAAACTCAGGTTGCGCGGCTGTTCCAGTGGGCGCCGGTCGCGCCGGCTAAGCCAACTGGAGTAAGCACATTCATCTGGGCGAGCCTCACGAACTCCGGCTATACCGGTCAAGACGGCTGGGCAAACCCGGCCCCCGCCAATCCTGGCACGCCCGGCTGGAGGCTGTTCGCCGCCGCCGTCCCGCTGTCTGCCGCCGTTGCCGCAATCACTTCGCCGGTCGCCTACACGAACGCAGTCATCGAGGACGGCGTGCAGAACGGCGCGAAGGGCCTGGATGGTCTGCAGTCGTACGAGGTGGCCGTCTTCCAGTGGGCTGCCACGATTCCGGCTGGGCCAGTCGGCACGGGCACGCTCACCTGGGCGGGCTTCGCTTTTGGTGCGGCACCAGCAAACTGGTCTTTGACGCCTGGCACGTCTCCATCGCCTGGCTATACGCTGTGGAAGGCCACGGTGCGCGTGACGGATTCCGCCGCCACCGCCGCAACGGCATTCAACTGGGGCAGCGCGGCTATCACGGCGGCCGGCTCGGCTGGCCTGAACGGCTCGCAGGGCGTCGCCATGTACGTCGAGATCTCGACGACTGGCGGCCAGGTGTTCAGCCGGGCGAATGCGGCAGCGGTGTTCGCTCCAGCATCCATCACCCTGACGGCCACGCCATACGGCGGCGCCGCCAGCGCGCACCAGTGGCAATACTGGACCGGTGCGGCCTGGGTTAACATCGCCGGCGCCACCTCGGCCACGTATGCCGTTGACTCGGGCACCTTCACGGCCGCGCGCGTGTTCCGCGTGCAGTCGACCATGGCTGGGACGGTCTACCTCGACGAAATCACGCTGGTGCAGGTGACCGGCGGCGCCGATGGTCTCGATGGCGATGATGCGATCGTCGGCTTCCTGACCAACGAATCGACCGCGCTGGCCGCCACCAGTGCGGGCGTCGTTTCGTCGTTCGATACTGCCGGCGGCACGTTCAAGGTGTATCAGGGCACGGCCGACAAAACCGGCGCTGGCGTGGCGTACTCGGTGTTTTCGGAGGTCGGCTGCGACGTCTCGATCACCTCGGCGGGCGCCTATTCGGTCGTGTCCATGAGTGCCGACCAAGCTGCGGCGACGCTGCAGGCCGTGTACGGTGGCGTGACGATCCAGAAGCAACTCTCGCTGTCGAAGGCGCGCGCCGGTACCAGCATCACTGGCGCCGAGGGCGCGAGCTACGTCACGGCATACTGCGCGTCCACCACCGCCAGCACGTCGACCGCGCCGGCGCCAACGGCCGGTAAAACCAGTGTGCCAGCGGCCAACAGCGGCGGCCTGGCCGGTACGTACACGAAAACGGTTCCTGCGCTCGCCGCCGGGCAGTTCATGTACCAGACGGATGGGATTTACAACCCGGCAAACGATACCGTTACCTGGTCGATTCCGTACTGGTCGTCCCTCAAGGTCGGCACGCTGTCGGCCATTGTCGCGAATCTGGGGCAGATCACCGGCGGCAGTATCGACATCGGCACGGGTGCGACGAGCTGGCACGTGGACGCTGCGGGCAACCAGTGGGCTGGCGCCGGCACGTTCGCCGCCGCGCCGTTCCGGGTGGCCAATACGGGCGCTGCGCGCGCTACGAACTTGGTCATTGCTGCGCCTGGTGGCCCGGACATCCTGACGCCCACCGGCCTGCAACCGGGCTTTGAAGCACCGGGGACGAAGAACAGCGAGGCCATTGCAGCCGCTGCCGCAGACGCAGCGACCAAAGCCGAAGCTGCTCGTGTCGCCGCTGTCAATGCCGCTGCCACGTACGCGCAAGCCCAAGCCGGGCTGGCCGCTACAAACGCAGCAGCCTATGCTGATGGGAAGGTGTCGGCCGAAGAGGCACGCGCCATCGCAGACGCGGCGGCCAAGGCTGAAGCTGCCCGCGTGGCTGCCGTCAATGCCGCTGCTGCTGATGCAACCGCTAAGGCGAATGTGGCGGCGACAAAGTCCACATGGGCAGGTACTGCGGGCCGGCCAGATGATGGCAATAACCTGTTGCGCAAGAGTCGGTTCGACGATGGGCAGCTTGACGGGTGGGCGAACGGTAGCTACGTGGTCAACGTCGATGGTCAGCCGTTCACGAAAGCGCTTCAATTCACCGGGCGCGACTGTTTGCACGACGAAGGGGCGGCGAAAATTCCCGTTACCCCCGGTGAGACGCTGTATTTTGACGCCTACATCGACGCTTCAACCACGCCTTACAGCGTGCGGTTCGGTGCGTTTGTCTACGACCGGAACGGAACGATTATCTGGTACGCAAGCTCCCTTTCCAGCCCGCCGGGTTCCAGCTGGGCACAGCGCTCCGGTTATATCGTGATGCCCGCCGGAGCATACTGCATCACGCCTTGGCTCCAGATTGATGGCGGCAGTAATTTTGGTTCGGCGCGTGCGAGCAACCTGCGCATCTCCCGTTTCCAGAGCGGCGCTACGATGGGTGCACCCGCTGGCACCAAGGTGGGTGACACCGAGGCGCAAACCGTCGTCGGCTGGGCGTACTCTGGCCTTATGGCGAATAACGCCTTGCCTGACAAGGTCAGCAAATCTGCAGCCAACATCATGACCGGCGCCGGCGCGCTCATCTCCGGCTCGCTTACCGTGGACGCCAACGGTTATCGCTCGGGCGGTTATGGGTGCGCACAAACACAGCGCGGCTGGGTGTCCTACAACCAAGCTGGCAACCTGACGTTCCAGCTTGATGCCGCCGGCGGCGCCCCATGGTTCGCAGGCCAGCTGTCGGCCGCTTACGGATCGTTCGGGGCGATCACTTTCGCCCAGGGTGGTTATGTCAAAAGCGCGAACGCGGCTGGGTTCGGGCAGTGGCCGGGTGGAGACCTTGTTTATCTGAGCGCAGAAGGCCTGATGCTCGGGAACTTCAATGTCAACAGGTTTTTGCAGGTAAATGCCAATGGCGATATTTATGCGCCTGGTCTGACACTGCTAGGCGGACAGCTGACCCTTACCAGCCCGATCATCATCAGCCCGACGTTCGCGGCGTTCACGGCGTCGTTATCAGGTGGCCCCATCACGTCATCTGGCGCAAACGGCTCGCGCTCGCTGGGTAGCCGGCAAATCATCGGAAGCGGCGGCAAGCTCCCCTACCGCAGTTTTTCGTGGACCGTGACCGACATCGAGGGCAGTGCGGCTGCGCGCACCTTCATTTCGGGAGAGAGCACCGACACCGTTTCCGTTTCGGCCAACGGCACAAACGCCTCCACGCGCGTCCGCATCACCGGCACCATCACCGACGCCAACGGGTTGACCGCGTCAGCGTCCTTCACGAGTACCGCCAATTTTGGATCCATATGATTGAATTTTTCGCCGAATTCGACCCGGACACGAGAATCGTTTCCCAGTGCCTGGCCGTCGAGCGTCCGTATCAGGGCAATTTCATGGAAGCCGGCCGCAGTTACATCGGGCTGCCCGGCCCGATCGACTGGAGCGAGCAGTCGACGCCGACCGAAGTGCTGCACCTGATCGACGAGGTGCCGAAGTGGATCGAGACAGCACCGCTCGCACAGATCCGCGCCCAGGCCATCACGGCGATCGACGCCGCTGCCGAAAGCTTGCGCTTGGCTGTCGTCAACCGCATGACCATGCAATCCGAAGAGTACCGGCGCGTCGAGGCCCAGGCGCGCGCATGGCGTGAAGCGGGCTACCCAGAAGAGGAGGGCGGTGCCGGCGCACCGCGCGGCGTGGCCGGCTGGGCCATGGCGAAATGGCGCGACGGCTGGACGAACCGCCAGGCCGCCGACGACATCCTGGCCACCGCCGACGGCTGGATGCACATCCTCGACGAGGTGCGCGATCTGCGCCTCATGAACAAAGAGGACGTGCGGCACGCGGCTGAAGGCGCTGAGATCGCCGCGATCACCGCCGACATGCGCATCGATATGCGGGCCATGGCCGCGCAACTCAATCTCACCCTAACGGAATAGCATGCCAAACCTGAGAATCGTTTCCGACAATGCGCTCGAGCGCGCGGCGTCGCTCACCGCTTCAAGCACCGCCGGCGCGCTGGCGGCGTCGAACCTGGTGAACTGGAAGAAGTCCGCGTTCTGGCGCGCCACCGGTACCAGCGCGCGCATCACCGCGCTGTTCGCCACGCCCGAGCCGATCCAGTTCGCGGGCTTTGCCTTCTGCAACTGGTCGCCGACTGTGATGATGCGCGTGCGCGTGAGCGAGGAGGCTGCGGCCACGAACCTGGTGCGCTATAGCTCGGACTTCGCCAATGGTGCTTGGTCCAAGCCAAGCATCACGCTTACGGCGAACTATGGCCCGGCGCCAGACGGCTCGAACACGGCGTGTCGGGTGCAGTTCACCGGCGCCGGGCAGGCAGTTTCGCAGGCTGCAGGCTTGGGTGCTGGCGTGCTGTGCTCCGGATCGATCTGGGTAAGGGGCACTGCCAGCCAGACGATTGCGGTTTCCGCCGGCGGCGTCGACCAGGTATTCACGCTCAGCGGCGCCTGGCAACGCTTGAAGGCGGTGGGCAAAGTATCGAGTAACAACATCTTCGCCGTCTCGACCGGCAGCGGCACCAACGCACGTGACATCCAGATCTGGGGCGCACAGCTGGAGACCGGCGGCACGTGCACCAGCTACTACCCGACCGGCGCCTCCGCCGCGACGCGCCCGGCCGGCTACATCGACACCTGGCAGAGCTACGACTACGACAGCGGCTGGGCACCGGCATGCCCGTGGCCGGCGACCAAGTTGCGCGGCTTTACCGCGGCGCAGGCGGCGAGCGCTTACGCTTACGGCGGCGGCACCTACGCGCGCCACTGGCTGCCGGCCGAGATGCAGGCGCGCGGCCTGGCGGTCGACATCAACGACCCGGACAACGTGCAGGGCTACCTCGAGGCCTGCAGCATGGTGGCCGGGCCGTACTGGTCGCCCAAGTACAACGCCGCGTCGGCGGCCGTCACGGTGCTGGACGGGTCGGAGAACTTACAGACCGGCGGCGGGGACACCTGCGGCAAAGTCGGGTTCATCTCGGACGAGGTCAGCATCGATCTGTCTTATTTCGAGGCCGACGATCGCGCCGCGCTGACCGCCATGGCGCGCAACAGCGCGGTGTATCCGCTGCTGCTGAGCGTCTTCCCGAACGATCCCGACCCGGCGCGCGAGCGCGATTACATGGTCTACGCGACCAGGTCCAAGAGCAGTGCAATCGGCATGAAGTATGCCGCCGGCTACACCACCAGCATCACTTTTAAGGAAGTCTGATAAATGAAAATGACGCCTCTCGAGTATGTCCGCAATGTCGCAATCGGCCTCGACCAGATGGTCAACACGATCCTGTTCGGCTGGCCTGATGAAACGCTTTCAGCGCGCTGCGGCCGGCTGGGGCACCGCTACCCGTACAAGTTCTGGAAGGTGGTGATTGACGCGATCTTCCACCCGTTCCAGGGCCCGAACCACTGCGTCAACGCGCACATCAAGGAAGGGCAGCGGTACCAGTCACCACCGCCGACCGAGCGCGCTTGAGCCGCGCCAGCACCAACCAATAGACCAGCCGCCTCGAGCGGTTTTTTTTACGCCCAATGAAAAGGCAACCATGAAAGTAACTCCCCTCGACGCCACCACCTACGCCGGCAGTGGCCTGACCATCGGCAGCGCGCTGACCCTCTCCCAGTGGGGCGTCGTGGCCGGCATCGTCACGGCGCTGCTCACGCTCGTGCTCAACGTCTGGTACACGCGCCAGAAGAACGCACGCGAGCGGCATCTGGCCGACCAGCAGGCGCACCTGGTCAAGCAGCAGGCACACCTGGCCGACCTGGCCGAGCGCGAGGCAGTCGCGCGGCTGGCGGCCCTGGGGCTGAAGCCGTGAGCCGCGCGCGCATCCTGGCGGCGGCTCTGGCCCTGAGCGCGTCCGCCTTCGTCGGGATCATTTCCAGCGAGGGATACACCGAGGCCGCGGTGGTGCCGACGAAGAACGACCGCCCGACGGTGGGCTTCGGGTCGACCTTCCGCGACGACGGCGCACCGGTGCAACTGGGCGACCGTATCACGCCCGTGCGCGCAGTGCAGCGCGCCGCCGCGCACCTGTCGAAGGAGGAGGCCGCGTTTCGCGCGTCGATCCCTGGCGTGGAGCTGCACCAGGCCGAGTACGACCTGTACATGGACTGGGTCTACCAGTACGGTACCGGCGCCTGGCGCGCGTCGACGATGCGCCGCCAGCTGCTGGCCGGCCAGTACGGCGCCGCCTGCGACGCACTGCTGCTGTATCGCAAGTCCGACGGCTATGACTGCTCGACGCCGGGCAACCGCACCTGCCCAGGCGTGTGGACCCGCCAGCTGGCACGCCACAAGAAATGCATGGAGGCGCAATGATCGACCTAATCCCAACGAAGTACCGGCTTGCCGCCGGCCTAGCCGCCCTGGTGCTGGCGCTGGCCAGCGCTGCTGCCGCCGGCGCCGTGGCCAACGGCTGGCGCCTGGATGCTGCGCACCTGCGCGCGCTGGCCGCGGAGCGCGAGAAGCGCGTCGCTGTCGAAGCCCGCCTGCTCGAGCAGAGCGCCGCCGTCGACAAGCTGGGCGCCGAGAAGGTGGCCGCCGACGGGCGCCGCGAGGTTGCCGAGAAGTTTGCCGCCGCCGTGATCGCGCGGGCGCAGAGCCGCGGCGCGGCCGTCGCCGCCAGCCAAGCGCCGGACTGCGGCGGGGTGATGCGCGAAGCGTGGGGGCGGTGGTGATGCCGAGCCTGCGCCACCTGCAGCTTTCGGTCGCGCCTGCAGCTGGGCGCTGCGCCTGCGCCCTGGTGGTGGCGGTGCTGGCCGGCTGTACGAGCTCGCCGCTGCCGAAAATCTCGGTACCGGTCGCAGTCGGCTGCGTCGGCGCGGTGCCGGCGCGCCCGGTGAGTACGTTCGGCGCCGGCACCTACCCGGGCGACAAGGCGGCGGCGCAAGCCGCACTGATCGACGCTGCGGCATGGGAGGGCTACGCCACAAAGCTCGAGGTGGTGATTGCCGGGTGTTCGCGCACCGTCGAGAAGGTGAAGGGCGTTTAGCCGCGGCGCCGGCGCGGCGGACGCACCAGCACGCGGTGCGCGATCCAGACCGGAACGCAACGGGTGTAGAGGTAGGTGGCTGCCGGTCCGACGCCGGCCGCCGCTCGCAAACGGAGCGCCTCATCGATGACGGTGGCGGTGGCTTTGTCGGTTCGCTTGTCCATAGGCAGCATCATGCCAGCATGCGCCGAGCAGGTTTTGACGCTCAGCAGTTCGGCCTTGCTATACTGTGCAAATATACAGTATAGGTGCCTCATGGGTTTCAAGCCGCCATTGCCCACGGATGAACTTCGCGCGATCCAGGGGCGCAATCCGGACTCGCCCGACGTCCGTGCGCTGCTGTGGGAAATCAAGCGCATGCGCGCCACGCTGCTCTACGCCGACCAGCTGCAGCGCATGCTGACCACGCTGCCTGGCCCGCAGGGCGCGATCCTCGACACCCTGCGCGAGAAGCTCAAGGATGAGCCGTGCGTGAAGGAGTTTCCACGCCTCCCGCCCGGCGCGTGAAAGATTTTTGCGGAACTGCGTGTATTTTGCGGAACTGAAGAATTGCGCTTCGTTTTGCGAGAGCCGCATAAACAGTGGTGCCCCGAGCCGGAATCGAACCGGCACGCCCTTGCGAGCACGGGATTTTAAGTCCCGGGTGTCTACCAGTTTCACCATCGGGGCAGCGCGGCAGGATTCTAGCACAGGCGTGCCGGGGCGGGTCAAAAGTGCAAGATTGTAAGCGCGGCGGCCTGGGCCGGGTCTATGGCCCAGCCATCGAATGGTGTAGCATGCTCCCCGGCGCAGAAGAGCCACGGAGGCTTCGACGCACGCGCCTGAACGAGAAGCACAAGGACCCGAATTGACCACGAATATCATCATCAACGACCAACTGCGCGCCTTTGTCGATCCGCTGAGCGAGATCGAATACGCCGCGCTCGAACGCAGCCTGCTGGCCGAGGGCTGCCGCGACGCCCTCGTGCTGTGGCGCGACGTCCTCATCGACGGCCACAACCGCTACGAGATCTGCCGCCGCAACGGCATCCCCTTCCGCACCGTCCACAACAACAATTTCGAGACCATCGAAGACGTCATGCTGTGGATGATCGACAACCACCTGGCGCGGCGCAGCGTGTCCGATTTCCAGCGCGGCCTGCTGGCGCTGAAGAAGAAGGAAATCGTCACCGCGCGCATGGCGCAGAAGATGGCCGACGAGCCGCCGGCGCCGAACCCGGACGACATGGACCCGCGCCCGCCGCCGCCGTGGAACACGCGCGAGGAAGTCGCCAAGGCGGCGCGGGTGTCGAGCAATACCATCAGCCAGATCGAACGCATCCAGAAGGCGGCCACGCCGCAGCTGGTCGAAGCGGTGCGCTCGGGCACGATCTCGATCAACGCGGCGGCGAACGTCGCCTCGCTGCCGGAATCGGAACAGATCGCCGCAGTGGCTGGCGGGCGCAAGGAACTGCAGCAGGCGGCGCGCCAGGTACGCGAGCAAAAGTCGGCGACCAAGCCGAAGAAGCTCGGGCCGGACGGCGAGCCGATCGACGAAAAGGTCGCACTGAAAGCAGAAATCGCCGCGCTGAAGGACCGCATGGCGACGCTGCTGACCGAAAACGAGATCCTCAAGCAGAAGCTGGCCAACGCAGGCTAAGTTGATGTGAGCCGATAACGATAACGATAACCGCACGGAGAACTCCGCATGATCCTGTCCCGTTCTGTAGCAATCGCCCTGGCCGGTCTGGTGATTGCCGCGTCACCGGCGCTGGCCGAGCAGAAGAGCGCCCCGGCGAATGTCACGGCCACGGCGCGCACCGCGTCGAACGCCACGGAACTGGCGCGCTGGCAAACCACGGCCGCCCGGGTCACGATCATGCGCGACAAATGGGGCATCCCGCACGTGTTCGGCAAGAGCGACGCCGACGCCGTGTTCGGCATGCTGTATGCCCAGGCCGAGGACGACTTCAACCGCGTCGAGCTCAATTACATCAATGCGATGGGTCGCCTGGCCGAAGTCGAGGGCGAAAAGGAAGTCTGGCGCGACCTGCGCATGAAGCTGTACATCACACCAAGCGACATGCAGGCCAAGTATGCGGCCAGCCCGGCCTGGCTGCAGGAATTGATGGTTGCCTTTGCCGACGGCCTGAATTTTTACCTGCACACGCACCCGGAAGTGAAGCCCAAGCTGTTGACCCGTTTCGAGCCTTGGATGGCGCTGTCGTTCAGCGAAGGCAGCATCGGCGGCGACATCGAATCGATCGAGCTGAAAGACCTGGAAGCGTTTTACGGCAAGGCCTTGAAACCGACCCTGGCCGATACACGTAACGTGAAGGATGAAGAACCACGCGGCTCGAACGGCTTTGCGATCGCGCCGAAGCTCTCGCGCTCCGGCCATCCGCTCCTGCTGATCAATCCGCACACCTCGTTCTACTTCCGCCCCGAAATCCACATGGCCAGCGAACAGGGCCTGAACGCCTACGGCGCCGTGACCTGGGGCCAGTTCTTCATCTACCAGGGCTTCAACGAGCGCGCCGGCTGGATGCATACCTCGGGCGGCGGTGACGTGATCGACGAATACCTGGAAACGGTGGTCGAACGGCAGGGTAAATTCTTCTACAAATACGGCAAGGAAGAGCGCGCGCTGCGCGCCGTGCCGATCGCGCTGCCCTTTAAAAAGCCGGATGGCGGCATGGGCAGCCGCAGCGTGACGGCGTACTTCAGCCACCACGGACCGATCGTGCGCGGCGAGAACGGCAAGTGGGTCGCCGTGAAAATGATGGACGAGCCGGTCAAGGCGCTGACCCAGTCGTATTCGCGCACCAAGGCGAAGAACTACGCCGCTTTTTACCAGGCGATGGAGTTGCGCACGAATTCCTCGAACAACACCGTGTATGCCGACGCCGACGGCAACATCGCTTACTTCCACGGGAACTTCATCCCGAAGCGCGACACGAAGTTCGACTGGTCCAAGCCGGTCGACGGCAGCAACCCGGCCACCGAATGGCAGGGCCTGCACGACGTCAAGGACACGATCACGCTGACTAACCCGGCCAGCGGCTATATCTCGAACACGAACAACTGGCCCTTCAGCGCATCCGGCGCTAATAGCCCCAAGCGCAAGGACTATCCCGACTACATGTGGTCGCTGCCGGAAAATGCGCGCGGCATCCACGCCGAACGGGTGCTGAAGGATGCCAGGAACCTGACGCTCGACAGCCTGATTGCCGCCGCCTACGACAGCTATCTCACCGCTTTCGAGCCGCTGGTGCCGCAGCTGGCCAGGGACTTCGATGCGCTGCCGTCCGGCGACGCGCGTAAGGCGCAGTTGGCCGAACAGGTGGCGAGCCTGCGCGGCTGGGACCTGCGTTTCGCCGCGAACTCGGTGCCGACCGCGCTGGCCGTCTACTGGGGCCAGGACATGGTGGCCGCCAACGCGCCACGGGCACGGGCGGCGAACATGCCGACGGTCGATTTCATCAGCACCCGCTTGAATGCGGACGAGCGCCTCGAGGCCTTGTCCCGCGCCAGCGCGAAGCTGACGCGCGACTTCGGCACCTGGAAAACCCCGTGGGGCGAGATCAACCGTTTCCAGCGCATCAGCGGCGACGTCGACCAGGCATATGACGACGGCAAGCCAAGCTGGCCGGTGGCGTTTACGTCGGCGACCTGGGGTTCGCTGGCGTCGTTCGGCATGGTGGCCAAACAAAAGACCAAACGCATCTACGGCGACCGCGGCAACAGCTTCGTCGCCGCCGTCGAATTCGGGCCGAAGGTGAGGGCGAGGAGCATCCTGGCCGGTGGGCAGAGCGGCAATCCAGCCTCGAAGCATTTTGCCGACCAGGCCGAGATGTACAGCCGTGGGGAATTCAAGGATGTGCTGTTCTACAAGGAAGACATTCGCAAGCAGCTCGAGCGCGAGTACCACCCGGGGAAATGACATGAAAACCGAACTGGAAAAAATGCTGGCCGGCGAGCTGTACCACGCCGGCTGCCCGGAAATCCAGGCCGAGCTGGCCGCCTGTGCGGCCTGGATGGCGCGCTATAACGCGGCGCAAGGCGCGACCGCCGATGTCTGGGGCACGCTGCTGCGCGAGCGCCTCGGCGGCGTGGGGGAGGGGGCGATATTGCGTCCGCCGTTCTACTGCGATTACGGCAGCAACATCCACCTCGGCAAGAACGTCTTCATCAATTACAACTGCGTGATCCTCGACGTGGTGCGCGTCACGATCGGCGAGGAAACCCGCATTGGCCCCGCCGTGCAGATCTACACGGCCGACCATCCGCGCGACCCGGCCGTACGCCGCAGCGGGCTGGAATCGGGCATCCCGGTCACCATCGGCAGCAATGTCTGGATCGGCGGCGGCGCCATCATCCTGCCGGGGGTGACGATCGGCGACGACGCGATCGTCGGCGCCGGCAGCGTGGTCACGCGCGACGTGCCGGCCGGGGCGACCGTCGCGGGCAATCCGGCGCGGATCGTCGCTCCCAAGGTCAACGGCTGAGCTGGCGCGGCGGCCAGCGCGCACGCTATAATTTCGCGATTCTCATTTGGTGCACGGGCAGGGCAGTGGCAAAACTCTATTTCAGGTATTCGGCGATGAACGCCGGCAAATCCACGGCGCTGCTGCAGGTCGCGCACAACTACGAAGAGCAGGGCCAGCAGGTCAAGCTCTACACGGCCGTGATCGACAACCGCTACGGCGTCGGCCTGATCACCTCGCGTCTCGGTCCGCAGCGCCAGGTCGATACCTTTGACGCCGGCACCAATTTCCTGGCCGCGGCGCCCAAGGTGTCCTGTGTGCTGGTCGACGAGGCGCAATTCCTCACCAAGGAGCAGGTCCAGCAGCTGCACCAGCTGGCCCAGGTGCGCGGCGTGCCGGTGATCTGCTATGGCCTGCGCAGCGATTTCCGCGGCGACCCCTTCCCCGGTTCGGCCTACCTGCTGGCGCTGGCCGACGACATCGAGGAAATCAAGAACATCTGCACCTGCGGCAAGAAGGCGACCATGAATATCCGCGTCGACGAGGCCGGCCGGCGCATCCATGAAGGCGAGCAGGTCAGTATCGGCGGCAACGAAAGTTATCGGCAGGCCTGCGGCCGCTGTTTTTATTCTCGTTAAAGCATTTCGATGGCGAGCGTGCTGCCGGCATGCACTAGCGTATTGCCAGGTGTGCTATGCGGCAGCGCGGACATCCTGCTCTACCTGGTGCCGTCGATGGCGGTCGCCTTTCTGTTCTGGATGCTGGCCGGCAGGCATCCCGCCTTTTTCCTGCTGACCGCGCCCGGCACCCTGTGCCACGAGCTGGCGCACTTCGGTGTCGGCCTGCTGACGAATGCCGAGCCGACCAATATCAGCCTGTTTCCGCGCCGTAAGGGCAAGGTGTGGGAACTCGGTTCCGTTACCTTTGCCAACCTGCGTTGGTACAACGCGGCCCCGGCGGCGCTGGCGCCACTGCTGATCCTGCTGCTGCCGCTGGCGGTGGCCGCCTGGCGCACCGGCCCCGGCTGGCATTTCGCGCCGCTCGACCTGGCGCTTGCCGTCTTGCTCGCTCCGCAATTCCTGTCGTTCTGGCCGTCGCCGGTCGACTGGCGCCTGGCCGTGCGTTCCTGGCCCTGGATCGTCGTGCTCGGCATGGGCGGCGGCCTTTACTTCTGGCACGACGCGATACTGAGGCTGGTGCGAGGCTGACCACGCCGGCTTAAGCCATCCTTAATCTTGTCAGTCCGCCCAGCGTGAGCCGACTCGACGCGGGCCCGCGTTCCTGTAGAATGAGTTCGCACGCCGTCGATACCATGAGTATCCGGCGTTCGGTACGATACCCAAGTTCACGTTCGGAGAACGACTAATGAAGAAGCAGATGTTGATCGTCGCCCTGGCCGCCGCCTGCGCCCTGTCGACGCACGCGGTCACCGCACAGCCAGAAAAAGTCGCATCCACCCAGATGAAACCCATCGCCGCACAGACGCAAGCCGCGCTGTGGGCCTCGCGCGTGCTCGGGCGCTATCACTACAAGGCGACGCCGCTCGACGATGCCATGTCGGAAAAAATCTTCGACAACTATTTCCAGACGCTCGACGGCGAGAAGCTGTATTTCACCCAGGCCGACCTCGACCGCTTCGCGCCGATGCGCACCAAGTTCGATGACGCCATCAACAACGAAGACCTGACCCAGCCCTTCGCCATCTACAACCTCTACCAGCAGCGCTTTGCCGAGCGCATGAACTACGCGCGCAGCCTGCTCAAGACGAAACTCGACTTCACGGTCGACGAAACGCTGCAGCTCGACCGCGAAAAAGCCCCGTGGGCGAAGTCCGAGGACGAAGTGCGCGACCTGTGGAGGAAGCGCGTCAAGAACGACTGGCTGCGCCTGAAACTGGCCGGCAAGGACGAGAAGGGCATCCGCGAGACGCTCGACAAGCGTTACGATAACTACGTCTCGCGCATGAAAAAGCTGAACAACGAAGACGTGTTCCAGATGTTCATGAACGCGTACGCCACCGCGATCGAGCCGCACACCAACTACCTCGGCCCGCGTTCGGCCGACAACTTCGACATCGCCATGCGCCTGTCGCTGGAAGGCATCGGCGCCGTGCTGCAGACGCGCGACGATTACACGGTGATCCGCGAAATCGTGCCGGGCAGCCCGGCCGACAAGTCCGGCAAGCTGAAGGTGGGCGACCGCATCGTCGGCGTGGCGCAGGGCACCGGTGCCTTCACCGACGTGCTCGGCTGGCGCATCGACGACGTGGTGCAGCTGGTGCGCGGCGAGAAGGGCTCGACCGTGCGCCTGGACGTGATCCCGGGCGACGCCGGCGTCGACGCCAAGCACGTCACCGTCTCGATGGTGCGCAAGAAAATCAGCATGGAAGAGCAGGCCGCCAAGAAGTCGATCATCCAGGTCAAGGAAGGCGGCGTGAACCGCCGCATCGGCATCATCTCGCTGCCGACCTTCTACCAGGACTTCGAAGCGCGCCGCAAGGGCGACAAGGACTTCAAGAGCGCGACCCGCGACGTCGCCCGCATCCTGGGCGAACTGAAAAAGGAAAAAGTCGACAACGTGCTGATCGACCTGCGCAACAACGGCGGCGGTTCGCTGACCGAAGCGGTCGAGCTGACGGGCCTGTTCATCGACAAGGGTCCGGTGGTACAGCAGCGTACCGCCGAAGGGCGCGTCGAAGTCGAGAGCGACACCCAGGCCGGCCTGGCCTGGGACGGTCCGATGGGCGTCCTGATCAACCGCGGCTCGGCTTCGGCGTCGGAGATCTTCGCCGCCGCGATCCAGGATTACGGCCGCGGCCTGGTGATCGGCGAACCGAGCTTCGGCAAGGGCACGGTCCAGACCCTGATCGACCTCGACCGCTTCTCGCAGTCGGAAAAAGTGCGCTACGGCGAACTGAAGATGACGATCGCCCAGTTCTTCCGCATCAATGGCGGCACCACCCAGCTGCGCGGCGTCACGCCCGACATCAAGCTGCCGGTAACCACCGATCCGGACAGCTTCGGCGAGTCCTCGTTCGACAACGCCTTGCCATGGGTGTCGATCAAGCCGGCGACCTACATCCCGAGCGGCGACCTGAAGGAACTGGTGGCGCCGCTGCAGAAACGCCACGAGGCGCGCATCGCCAAGGACAAGGAGTTCCAGGACCTGCGCGAAGACATCGCCGAAGTCATGAAGCTGCGCAAGGAAAACGCGATCTCGCTGAACGAAGCCGTGCGCCGCAAGGAGCGCGACACCCAGGACGCCCGCGCCAAGATGCGTGAAGCACGCCTGGCAGCCGCCAAGGGCAGCGTCGACGAACCGGTCGCGGCGCCGGGCGGCAAGGAAGCGCGCAGCAAGGTGCCCGAGCCAACCCGTCCAGCCAAGGCGGTCGTCGCCGCACGCAATGCACTGCGCGACGATGGCCTGCAAGGCGACGAGCGCGCGCTGTCGGCCGAGATCGCGGCGGAAAAGGCGGCCAAGGATGCCAAGGACGTGCTGCTGCAGGAAGCCGCCCATATCCTGGCCGACGAAGCCGGCATGCTCAAAACCGATACGCGCATGGCCTCGCGCACGATGCCGTACATGGCGAGCGCGAAGCCTGAATAAGGTTTTTGCATCGTCAAAAAAAGCTCCTTCGGGAGCTTTTTTTTCGTCCGTGGCCGCGGCGTGCGGTCGCGGCGGGCATGCCCGCCCTACGGTGATCGCGATGCAGGACGTGGCGCCTGCATCGCGCGTAGGGTGGGCCGGGCGTCGAACCGCTCCGCCCACGCGGTCGTACCATGCATACCCGGGCGTCCGCGATGAACGTGTCGACATGCATCCGTTGGTCCGCGTGGGCAGAGCCCACCCTACGTATCGCGCGATGCGGCCGCTGCCTCCCGCATCGCGCAAGATGCAGGGTAGGCTCCGCCCACGCGGTCGTACCAATGCATACCTGGATGTCCGCGAAGAACGTTTCAACATGCAACCGTGTTACTTCGGGAGCTTCTTCGTTCGTGGCCATGGCGTGCGGTGACGACTTGCATGCGCCGCACGCGGGCATGCCCGCCCTACGGTGATCGCAATGCGGGCCGCAACGCCCGCATCGCGCAGTACGTAGGGTGTGTAAAGGCAAATTAGAAATGTCCGCTTTTGGCAAAGTTAAAATGTCCGCTTTCTAAAAG
>NZ_JACYUY010000007.1 GCF_014842025.1 Massilia sp. CFBP 13721 | reverse complement strand
CTCAGCAATTGGCAGCAGCATAAGCGCAACTGTCCAACTTTGTGGGGTCACTTCACCCTGTGCCCACGCGAAATGGTGAGCAGAACTGGCGTATCCGAAAAAAGCCAACGTGGCGCATCAGTCCGCGTGGGCTCGGGGCCCACCCTACATCAAGTTTTCGCCAACGGAAACCGCACCGTCGCCATCAGGCCACCCAGCCGCGCGGACTCGCCCAGCTTCAGGCTCGCCCCATGGCGCTCGGCAATCGCCTTGATGATGGCCAGCCCCAGGCCGCTGCCGGCGGCGTCGCTGCCGGCCACGCGGTAGAAGCGGTCGAACACGCGCTCGCGCTCCTCCGGCGGGATGCCCGGGCCGCTGTCTTCGACGATGACTTCGGCACTGTCCTTGTCTGCGCGCACGGCGATGTCGACGGTGCCGCCGTGCGGCGTGTACTTGACAGCGTTCTCGACCAGGTTGCGCAGCAGGATGTGCAGCGCGTCGAGCTGGCCTTCGACGCTGGCGGCATCGGCGTGCTGCAGGCCGAGGTCGACCTCTTTCGCCTGCGCCAGGCCGACCAGGTCGCCCACGGTGCGGCGCGCCAGTTCGGCCAGGTCGACCGGACGGGTGGCGACGCCATTCGCGGCCGAGGCTTCCTGGCGCGCCAGCACCAAGAGCTGCTCGACCAGGCGCGTGGCGCGGTCGATGCCGGCAGTGAGGCGGCCGACGGCGACTTTTCTCGCGTCGGGATCGGCGGCGCGGTCCAGGCTTTGCGCCTGCAGGCGCAGCGCGGCCAGCGGCGTGCGCAGTTCATGGGCGGCGTCGGCGACGAAATTCTGCTGGGCGTCGAAGGCGGTGCGCACGCGCCCGAACAGCAGGTTCAGTTCGTGCACCAGCGGCCGTACTTCGTCGGGCAGGCCGGCTTCGGACACCGGCGACAGATCGTCGGCCTGGCGCCGCGCCACCTGCGAGCGCACGCGCGCCACCGGTTCCAGCGAGCCGCTCACCACCCACCACACGACCACCATCAGGATCGGCATCATGACCGCGATCGGCCCGAGCGTGCGCAGCGCCAGGTTGCCGGCCATGTTGCGGCGTACGGCCAGGTCTTGCGCGACCTGCACGGTCTGGTTGTTGGTCTGGATCGAGAAGACGCGGTAGGTGGTGCCGTTCGCCTTGAGATTGGAAAAGCCGAGCACCGCGCGCTGCGGCAGGCGCGCGCGCGAGACGCTGTGGAAGACCTGCACGCCGTCCGGGGACCACATCTGCACCACCAGGTCGTCGTTGCCGGGCGCCGATTCGACGCGCTCGTTCGCTTCGGTGTTCGACAGGGGCGTGCTCGAACGCAGCGACAGCGCCATCTGCTGCATGTGGTAGTCGAAGATCTGGTCGGCGTCGTCGAGCGCCGTGCGGTAGGCGATCGAGGCTTGCGCCAGCGCCGCCAGGGTAATGGCCGCCAGCAGGAACCATAACAGGCGCCCGCGCAGCGAGTGCGTCACCTTCATGCTTTGGGAACCATGTAGCCGACGCCGCGCACGTTCTGGATCAGGTCGCTCCCCAGCTTCTTGCGCAGGCCGTGGATGTACACCTCGACGGCATTGCTGGAGACTTCGTCGCGCCAGCTGTAGAGCTTTTCCTCGAGCTGGGCACGCGACAGCACGGCGCCCGGCCGGGCAACCAGCGCTTCCAATACGGCCCATTCGCGCGCCGACAACGAGACCGGCTCGCCGTCGACCAGGGTTTCGCGGGTGGCGGGGTTGATCGAGATGTTCTTGTATTCGAAGATGGGTTCGGCGCGCCCGGCGGCACGCCGCAGCAGCGCACGGATGCGCGCCAGCAGCTCGTCGAGGTCGTAAGGCTTCAGAACGTAGTCGTCGGCGCCGGCATCGAGCCCGGCGATGCGCTGGGCGACCGAATCGCGCGCGGTGGCCACCAGCACCGGAGTGCGGTCCTTGCGGGTGCGCATGGCGCGCAGCACGTCGAGGCCGTCCTTGCGCGGCAAGCCCAGGTCGAGCAGCACCAGGTCGTAGTTCTGGTTCTGCACCAGGGCCGTGTCGGCCATCTCGCCGTCCTTGACCCAATCGACCGCGTAGTGCTCGGCCCTGAGCAGGTCGAGCACTACTTCGCCGATCATCGTATCGTCTTCAACTAACAGCAGCCGCATCGCATTACCTTTTGTCGTGTGATCCGGCTGCCGGAGTGGCCATGTCAGCCAATCCGCACCGGAATGAAGATTCTGTCATTCCCGCGCTGGATCAGCAAGGCCACCGACTTGGCGGATTTACTGACCATCTCGCGTACCTGGGCGACGCTCGACACCGGCTTGCCGTTCACCGACAGCAGCACGTCGCCCGGCAGCACGCCGGCGGCGATCGCCGGGCCACCTGCATCCTCGATCACCAGGCCCGAGGAGATGCCGCTCTGGCGCTGCTCGATCGGTTCGAGCGGACGCAGGGCCAGGCCCAGCTTGGCGCCCTTGTCGAGGTCGGCCAGCTGTTCGCGCTCGGCCGGCTCGGCCTTGTCGCTGGCGTTGGCCAGGGTCGCGTTCAGGCGCACGATCTTACCGTCGCGCCAGACGTCGAGCACCACCTTGTCGCCCGGCTTGGACACCGCCAGCATGCCCGGCAGGTCGCCCGAGCCGATGATCTGGTTGCCGTTCAGGCTGCGCACCACGTCGCCCGCTTTCAGGCCGGCGCGTTCGGCGGCGCTGCCGCGTTCGACGTTGGCGACCAGCGCACCTTCGGGCGAAGCCAGGTTGAACGAATCGGCAAAGCCCTGGTTCACGTCCTGGATCGCCACGCCAAGCTTGGCGTGCTGCACCTTGCCGGTGGCGACGATCTGGTCCTTGATACGCACCGCGACGTCCATCGGGATCGCGAACGACATGCCCATGTAGCCACCAGTCTGGCTGTAGATCTGCGAGTTGATGCCGACCACTTCGCCGCGCGTGTTGAACAGCGGACCGCCCGAGTTGCCGGGGTTGATCGCGACGTCGGTCTGGATGAAGGGCACGTTGGTGTCGCTCGGCAGGTTGCGGCCGGTGGCGCTGACCACGCCCGCAGTCACGGTCGACTCGAGGCCGAAGGGCGAACCGATCGCCAGCACCCACTCGCCGACCTGCAAGTTGCGCGAATTGCCGAGCGGCGCGACCGGCAGGTTCTTGGCGTCGATCTTGAGCACGGCGACGTCGGTCTTCGGATCGGAGCCGAGCACCTTGGCGCGGAATTCGCGCCGGTCGGCCAGCTTGACCGTGACTTCGTCGGCGCCCTGCACCACGTGGGCGTTTGTCAGGATGACGCCGTCCGGGCTTACGATGAAGCCCGATCCGGCGCCGTAAACGGGCTGGTCGCGTTGCGGGCCGCCGCGGTATTGCGGGCCCTGGAAGCGACGGAAGAATTCATAGAACGGATCGTTCGGATCCATTTGCGGGCCGCCGCGCGCGCTGGTCTTGGTGCTGCCGACGACGCGGATGTTGACGACCGCCTTGCCGTTCTGGGCGGCGATGCGGGTGAAGTCGGGCAGCGTCACGGTGGCGGCGGGGGCGCCCGCAGCCACTGGCGGCGCAGTGACCGGTGCCGGCGCAGGCGCCAAGGCAGCCGGTGCACCCTGGGCGACGGCATTGTTATGGTTGACTGTAATCGCTCCGACCGCGCCGCCGATAACGCCCGCCGCGCAGAGCGCCAGCGTGAGACGTTTTGCGGTGATGGCGGTAACTGCACCTTCGTTTTGCATGGACGTGCTCCTGGATTAAGGTTGGACGATAACGGTGTATCGATGGTATTTAGTGTCGCTGATCTGTCTTAGAACATGCTTAAACTCAGCCGTGCTTGCGGACGGCGCGTTGCGTTTGGTGCCGCGTCTGTGCGGCGGTTTCTACGCGGGCATGCCCGCCCTACGCACCACCGCGCGTTGCGTTCGGTGCCGCGTCTGTGCATCGTTCCGCGCGGGCATGCCCGCCCTACGTTTCGCGGCGGCCAACAATACATTTTTACGCCATTGGCGGCGGTGTACGTACGGCGCGCATGCCCGCCGCGTTCACGCTGACCCTTGCGTAACGTAGGGCGGGCATGCCCGCGTTCACACGCCGAACAATCGAAACGCACCCCCCGGACAAATCTGTCCGCCGCCAAGCGCAAAAAAGGGCACCCCATACCGCGGGCACCCTTTTCCTTACTGCCTATACTGCTTATGCCACGCGTTCTACCTTAGGCAGCCTGACGCTGTTCAATTGCCTGAACATTGTCGATGGTGCCGGCGGCGTCACCAATCTGGATCTTGCGCGGCTTGAGTGCTTCAGGGACTTCGCGCACCAGGTCGATGGTCAGCATGCCGTTGTCGAACGAAGCGGTGGTCACCTTCACGTGGTTCGCCAGCTGGAAGCGCTGTTCGAAGTCGCGGGCGGCGATGCCGCGGTGCAGGAAGGTACGCTGGGTGTCGTCCTTCTGCTTGCGACCGGTCACGTGCAGGGTGTCGCGCTCGGAGACGATTTCCACTTCATCGCGCGAGAAACCGGCCAGGGCCATCACGATGCGGTATTTGTCTTCGGCGAGCAGCTCGACGTTGTACGGTGGGTAGCTCGGCTGCGATTCGGCGCGTTGCTCGAGCAGGCTGGCCAGGCGGTCGAAGCCGATGGCGGAACGGTACAGGGGAGCGAGGTCAAAAGTACGCATGATAAATATCCTTGTAAAAGTTAAGCGATAAGTTGACGGACCTCATCGTGAGCATCCGTTGGAACCAATCTAATGCCATCCCTCGCCCTTTTCAAGACATACAAAATACGGATTTTTAAGGTATTTTGCAAATTTTATTTGCATCCATGTTTCGTACTATTCTGCAACTTATTGAGGGAGGGCTGCGTGCTACACTCGTCCGGCTCAGTTACCCAGATTTACCCCACATTGCCTACGAGATGACCGCACACGCCACGTTCTCCTTCGCCGCCAAGACGGCATCCAGCATCGCCCTCGCCCTCGCGCTGGCCTTCCCCGCGCAAGCCGCCGTCCCCGCCCCGGTCGACCAGCCCTACCCCGGCACCATCGTCCTGAAAGTCGATGCCACCAACCTGACGCAGCAGATCTTCCGCATGCGCATGACGGTGCCGGTCAAGCCTGGCCCGATGACTTTCCTGTACCCGCAATGGCTGCCGGCGAACCACGGTCCGAGCGGCCCGCTGACGCAGCTGGCCGGCCTGAAGTTCACCGCCAACGGCAAGCCGGTGGAATGGACGCGCGACCAGGTCGAAGTCTTCGCCTTCCACGTTACCGTGCCCGAAGGCGTGACGACGCTGGAAGCGGAATACCAGTTCCTGTCGCCGCTCGATCCAGCACAAGGCCGCATCGTCATGACCGAGGATATCCTCGGCCTGCAATGGCCATCGGTGACGCTGTATCCGGCCGGTTACGTCGCACGCCGCATCACGGTGCAGCCGTCGTTGACGCTCCCCGCCGGCTGGCAGTACGGCACCGCGCTCGAGACGGCAGAACGTCAGGGCGACGAAGTAAAATTCAAGGCGCATGACCTCGAAACGCTGATCGACTCGCCGCTGTTCGCGGGCCGCCATTTTAAAAAATTCGACCTCGATCCGGGCGCCAAGGTGCGCGTCTCGCTGAACGTCGTGGCCGACAACGCCGAGAGCCTGGAAGCGAAACCCGAGCAGATCGCCGCGCACCGCGCGATGGTGCAGCAGTCGCTGAAACTGTTCGGTTCGCACCACTACGACCACTACGACTTCCTGCTGGCGCTGTCGGACGACTTCGGCGGCATCGGCCGCGAACACCACCAGTCGAGCGAGAACGGCGTCAAGCCGGGCTACTTCACCGACTGGGCGCGCTCGGAAGCCGGCCGCGACCTGCTGCCGCACGAGTACACCCACTCGTGGAACGGCAAGTTCCGCCGTCCCGCCGGCCAGGACGTCCCCAACTTCAACACCCCGCTGCAGAACGAACTGCTGTGGGTGTACGAGGGCCAGACCCAGTACTGGGGCGGCATCCTCGGTGCGCGTTCCGGCCTGGTCTCGCAAGCCGGCGCGCGCGATGCGCTGGCCGCCACGGCCGCCCGCTACGACAACGTCGGTGGCCGCGCCTGGCGCGCGATGCAGGACACGGTCAACGACCCGATCATCATCGCCCGCCGCGCCCTCGGCTGGAGCAACTGGCAGCGCGGCGAGGATTATTATTCGGAAGGCGCGCTGATCTGGCTCGACGTCGACACCAAGATCCGCGAACTGTCCGGCGACAAGCGCTCGCTCGACAATTTCGCGCGCGCCTTCTATGGCATCAACAACGGCAGCTACCAGCCGGCGTTCTACACCTTCGACGACGTGGTCGCGACCTTGAACAAGGTGCAGAAATTCGACTGGGCGCCCTTCCTGCGTTCGCGCCTCGACGGCCACGGCCCCGGCGCCCCGCTCGACGGCTTGACGCGCGCCGGCTGGAAGCTGGTCTACACCGACACCCCGACCGACTACCTGAAAGCGGCGGAAGAGCGCAGCAAGTCGACCGACTTCAGCTATTCGCTTGGCTTCGCCGTGCGCGCCGACGGCGGCGTGAGCAACGTCCAGTGGGATGGCGTCGGCTTCCGTGCCGGCCTGGCGGGCAACACGACGATCGTCGCGGTGAACAACAAGGTGTTCAAGCCGGAGGTGCTGAAAGCGGCCGTCAAGGCGGCGGCCAAGGACAGCAAGGCGCCGATCGAGCTGCTGGTCAAGAAGGGCAACACCCTGCGCACGATCTCGCTGGATTACCACGGCGGCTTGCGCTACCCGCGCCTGGAGCGCATCGGCGGTACGCCGGATCGGCTGGAAGCGATCTACAAGGCGCTCAAGTAAGGCTGGATGTGCAGCGTGCTGGATGATGGGGGCGCCGGGCCTGGTTCGGCGCCCCTTGTTTCTTTCCGGCTGCGGTTTCTCCAGGCTTCCCGTATTTTGGTATGCTGCATTCCATGACTACCGATACCGACATTGAACTGTCCGGCCCGTTCAAGGCCAACGACAGCACCGGCCGTTCCCACGACGTCAAGGCAATCCGCATTTTCGACGAGGGCTACGGGATCATCGACGTGTACGTCGACTTCGCCGCACCGGTCGATCCAGGCCTGCACCAGGACAAGGTCCTCGTGAAAGCCATCATCGACCGCCTGCGCGCGCTCGGCTACAAGGGGCCGGATTTCGGCCTCAGCGACCCGGGACTGCAGGAGCGCAAGCTGATCGTGCTCGAAGCGCCCGAGGAATTCGCGCCGTTTGCCAAGAGCCGCGGGTGGAAGAACCTGGCGGAAGAGTTCGACGAGTAAGGAACGTTGATGGCGCCGTTGGCATCATGCCAACGTTCGCTGTTGTAGGGTGGGCGCCCCCGTGCCCACGCGGACATTCGTGTCATGTTGACCGTGTTCCCCGTGCCGCCATCCGTGTGGTTTGGGGTTCTGCGCAGCCCGGCCCGTCCTACAAATACCGACTACTCCACGCCGCAATCATCGCCGCCACCTGCGCCGCATCGTCCCTCCCCGTCACCAGATGATCGATCCCGTCGAGCGACACAAAGCTCTTCGGATAAGCGGCCAGCTCGAAAATCCGCAGCCCATTCGCGATCTCCACCGTATCGTCGCCTGGTGCGTGCATCACCAATAAGGCACGGCCCAGCTGGGCGATTCGCTCGGCCAGCTGGTGCTGCGTCGCATCCTCGACGAACTGCTGGCGGATATTGAAGTCGCGCCCTGCCAGTTTGACGCGCGCCTCGCCGAGCTGGGCGATCGTGTCCAGGTGCTCCGACAACAAGGCATCCACCACATAATGCGGATCGCTCGGCGAAGCGATCGTTACCACGGCAGTCGATTCCGGAATCCGGTGCGCCGCCGCCAGCACGGCCGTCCCGCCCATGCTGTGCCCGATCAGCAAACGCGGCGCCGCGAATTTGTCGCGCAGGAAACCGGCAGCGGCCATCAGGTCTTCCACGTTCGACGAAAAGTTGGTGTCGCCAAAGTCGCCCGCGCTGCTGCCCAGTCCGGCGAAATCGAAGCGCAGCATGCCGATGCCATGCGCAGCCAGCCCGTGCGAAATGCGGTTCGCCGCCAACACATCCTTGCTGCAAGTAAAACAGTGGGCGAAGACACCATAGGCACGCGGGGGGCCGTCGGGCAGATCCAGCTTGGCCGCCAGTTTGCCGTGCGGCCCCTGGAATTCGACGCGTTCGGTGAGCATGAGGTGTCCTGTTTGAAGAAGGCGCTACTCTGCACCGGATCGGGCGGGTGTGCAAGGGAGCGCGCCTGATGCCGGCTGGCGGGATGTATCACCTATGTCTCTAGACACGTCGTCTTACAACGGCAAAAAGTATCATTCCTGCCGCCGGGTACGCGCCTTCCACGCTTCCCAATAAGCAGAGCTCGCAGCAGACAGTTCCTCGAATGAGACTGGTGTGCCTGAGTCGAGATATACGGAAGCTGTGGCATACAACAGCGTCAACGTTCCCATCGTACAGTTCACGACAACTGGATCGCCGCCATGTTCCAGGTTCAGTATTTCCGGATCGCGCTCAACGATCGATTCAACATCATGGAGCAGTTCACGGTCGTATTCCGCAAATTCAAATCGCGTACAGTCCGTCAAAACCACCTTGAACCCTGTTCCCTTGTCCGGGAATTGTTGCCGCAAATAGCCAATCGAGATATCGATCGATATCGTCCCTGGTACGGTCCCTGCGATGTTTGCAATCCCGCCATCATGAAGAATGCCCCAGAACTCGGCTTGCATACCTGAATCCCCTGTCGTGTGAATGCATACATTCTATTGCGCTCATCCAAACAACCCATGCAAATACCACCGCGGATCCGCATCCTCGCCCGCCCCCACGATGCGCTCCCGGTACACCCAGTACAAGGTGTGATCCTGCCCCTCCGCAATAAAATAATCGCGCGTCTGCGGTTCGGTCCACCATCCCGCTTCGATCCGCTCCGGCGTCGACGCCATCTTCAAAGGCGAGCCATAAAAAGGCCGGTGCTCGCGCATCAATAAAGCAATCGGCTTGGCCAGTATCCAGGTCGGGCGCGGCAGGCTATGCACGTCGGCCGGGAGCTGCGACAAACGCACCGATTCGCGTACCTTTTGCTGCACCGGCACCCAGGTATTCGCGACTTCGGGCCGGTAGTCGGCCTGGGGCAGCGCCTGTAAAACGTTGTCCGGCCCAAGGCGCGCCACCAGGAGTTCGAGCATGCGTACGCGGTCTTCCTCGCTGCCGCCGGGTTCGGGAAACAGCGACTCGCTCGGTGGCGCCATCGGCTGCAGTTGCGCGGCGTCGAGGGCGAGGCCGATGACGGGGGCGTCGAGTACGGTTTTCGCCAGGCGCTCGCGCAGCAGGCGCACCAGGTGTTCGTCGCGCCAGGTCGGTTCGCCCAGCGCGATCTCGACCCCGGTGGGCGGGCGCGCCACCCTGCCCCGTTCGTGTTCGAGCAGCAGCGTGATGCGCTCGACGGCGAGCTGGTGCGCACACAGCCAGCCGGTCAGTTGCTGTACCAGGCGCTGGGCGCCTTGCAGGCATTCTTCGGCGTTTTCGATGCGGTCGAACAGTTCGATCTTGGCGTGAAAGACCGTGGGCGCCTCGATCCACTCGAACAGTTCGGGCGCCATGCCGTAGGCGGCGTCGAGGACGTCGAGCAGCGCGCGGCCGCAGCGGCGTTGCAGGCCGGGGCGCGGCAGGCGGCGCATGGCGCCGATGTCGAAGCAGCCGATGCCTTCGAACCAGCCGGCGAAGGCGCGGGCCGGCGGCGGCAGCGTGCTCGGCAGGCGGTCGAGGCGGCGCGCGAGCGATTCGATGCGCAGGACGCGGCCGGCGCGGCGGCGCGCCAGCATCCAGGTGCCGCGCGCGGTGGGCGCGCAGCTGAGGTAACCCGAGAAGCCGAGCGCGCGCAGGCTGGCGCGCACGCGCCGGCACAGGGCGCGGATGCCGCCGAACAGGCGCAAGCTGGCGCCGATATCGATCAACAAGGTCGATTCCTCGGCCTGCGCCACTTGCGGCGTGTACTGCAGCAGCGCCAGCGCCACCGCGTGCAGGGCCTCGGCCTCGCGCTCGGGCGAACGCTCGACGATGCGCGCCTCGGGCATGAGCATCAGCACGCCGCCGCGGCGCATGCCGGGCTGGACGCCGGCGGCTTGCGCCAGCGGCGAGGCTGCCAGCACGCGCTCCGCCTCGAGGACGACGATGCCGGCGTCAGTTGACCAGTTCGGGGCGAAGACCTCGAGCGGCAGCCGGGGCAAATACAGGCCGATCCACAGTCGCATGGCGTTGGAGGGAGGGAGGAGTGAGGGGCAGGAACAGCGGCGCATCGCGCTGCGGTCCCCGGCGTTTGACGAAGCTGATGTCGAGTCCGCCGGCGGCGGGCCGCAGCGACAGGCGCAGCGGCGCCGGCGAAGCATCCTGGGCGCTGGCCAGCGGACGCATCATGAAGAACAGGGTTTCGCCACACTGGGCTGCCAGGTGCAGGCGGCGCAGGCTTTCACCGCGCGCATGGTTGGCCCAGAACAGCAACGCCCCGCAACTGCCGCTGCGCAGCACCTGCTCGGCCGCCCACAGCGCGTCGGCCCCCCGGTTCGCGCGCAGCCAGATCAGCTGCGAGGGCGGCACGCCGAGCGCGGCCAGGGCCAGCGCCTGCGGCGGATGGGGCGGCTGCAGCAGGACGATGCGGCGCGCGGCGGCTGCCGCCAGCGCCGGGCGCAACAGGCGCATTTCGCCGATGCCGGGCTGCTGCAGCAGCAGATCGATCAGGGTGCCGGTGGGCCAGCCGCCGCCCGGCAACTGCTTCGACAGGGCCGGGTGACCGGTGTCGACACAGCGCGTATGCGCATGCGCCAGCTGCGAGGCACGCCACAGCGAAGGGTGTAAATCTTCCGGCGCGGCAGTGTGTTGTGAACAAGACATGATTAAGGGTAATGCAAAAGTACTGGATGGATGTACAGTACTCGTTCGTTCAGCTTTTGGCAAGATGTGTATAGTTTGAAAACACGGTATTTAACGTTGTGCTTGTGTTCGCGCAAAGCCGCGACCCTTCAAGCGGACGCGCCTGACGAACCATCCGGCCTGCATCAAAAGATGGAATAATGATCGTTCATTCATTATTCTTCTAGCAATGACCGCTCTCCCCTTACATTCAGGACGCCGCCCATGACCACGATCCAGCTGGTCGGCGCCATCCTCTTCGCCTGCGCCCTCATCCACACTTTCGCCGCCAAGGGTTTCGAGATCCTGGCCGATCGCCATCCGCGCCACGAAGGCCTGTTCCACCTGCTCGGCGAAGTCGAGGTCGTGTTCGGCTTCTGGGCCTTCATCCTGGTGGTGGCCATGGCCCTGGTCAGCGGGCCAAGCGCCGCCATCGACTATGCCGAATCGCGCCATTACACCGAACCGCTGTTCGTGTTCGTGGTCATGGTGATCGCCGCCTCCAGGCCGATCCTGTACGCCGTGCGCGCCCTGCTGGGCACGATCGCGCGGCTGGCGCCGCTGCGGTCCGAAGTCGCGCTGGCCTGGCTGGGATTGGCGCTGGTGCCGCTCGCCGGCTCGCTGATCACCGAACCGGCGGCGATGACGCTGGCCGCGCTGATGCTGGCGCCGCAGGTGTTCCGGCCCGGCATTCCGGAGCCGCTGAAATACGGCGCGCTCGGCGTGCTGTTCGTGAACGTGTCGATCGGCGGCACCTTGACGGCCTACGCCGCACCGCCGGTGCTGATGGTGGCCGGCACCTGGGGCTGGGACAGCGCCTACATGCTGACCCACTTCGGCTGGCGCGCGGCCGTGGCCGTGCTGATCAACGCCAGCGTCGTGACCGTGCTGCTGCAAAAACACCTGGCGCCGGCAACGACAGAGGCTGTCGTCCCGGTACCGCTGAAAGTCTCCCTCATCCACCTGGCCTTCCTGGCCGCGGTGGTGCTGCTGGCGCACCATCCGGTGCTGTTCCTCGGCCTGTTCCTGCTGTTCCTGGGCTTTACCCAGGCCTATGGACGCCACCAGGATCCCCTGATCCTGAAGGAAGGGCTGCTGGTCGGATTTTTCCTGGCCGGCCTCGTCGTGCTGGGCGGGATGCAGCAATGGTGGCTGCAGCCGATCGTGTCCAGCCTGGCGCCGACCGCCCTGTTCTTCGGTGCGCTCGGCCTGACCGCAATCACCGACAATGCGGCACTGACCTATCTCGGTTCGCTGATCGCCGGCTTGTCCGAACACGCCAAATACATGCTGGTGGCCGGCGCGGTGGCCGGCGGCGGCCTGACCGTGATCGCGAATGCCCCGAACCCCGCCGGCGCCGCCCTGCTGCGGCGCGGCTTCAACGACGAGTCGATCGGCGCCCTCGGCCTGCTGGCCGGCGCACTGGGCCCGACGATCGTCGCCGCACTACTGTTTCTTATCTGAGGAGTGAGCATGGACGACACCGTATTGGTCGGCAAGACCGGCATCATCGAACGCTGCTGCCGCCGCGCCCGCGAAGAGTACGAAAAGGATCCGACCACCTTCGTGGGCGACCTCACGCGCCAGGACGCGGCCACGCTGAACGTGATCCGCGCCTGGGAAGCGGCGGTCGAGATGGGAGATTATGTGATCGCCATGGCCGACCTGGGCGAGCCGTTCAACGAGCGCGAGGTCATCAGCATTTTGGCCGACAACGGCTGGATCGACGCCACCCTGGCCGAAGACCTGAAACGCACCGGCGAATTCTGCCGCGCCGAATGGGATTACCAGGCCGCGCCGCTGCCGGCCCTGGTCACGATCATCAAGCGCGGACTCGACGATTTCGCGGCCTACAGCCAGGCGCTGGTCGCGGGCGCGGCGACGCTGCCGGATACAGGGCAACCGGATTAACAATCAGAGCCTATCCCAGTAGCCCGGAGTCGCTGCAAGCGCGCCTGACAAGCGGGTGCTGCGTTGCTCGTCGGTTGCATGGCCCACCATGCGTCCTCCTCGCGCCTTGCCCGCGCTTGCCATGCATCGCTTGCAACTTCCCCCGGTCTACTGGGATAGGCTCTTACACAGAAAAGGCTGCCCGAGTCCCGATGCACAGTCTCGCAAAAAAGATCCTGCTCATTAATCCGCCCCATACCGCCATCGGCAGCCGCATTCCGCGCGAACAACTGCCGCC
This sequence comes from Massilia sp. CFBP 13721, assembly GCF_014842025.1. Classification (GTDB taxonomy): domain Bacteria; phylum Pseudomonadota; class Gammaproteobacteria; order Burkholderiales; family Burkholderiaceae_D; genus Telluria. The sequence continues at coordinate 227,141 of NZ_JACYUY010000007.1, read as the reverse complement.
GCTCGGGCTGCTCAGTGTCGGCGGTCCGCTGATCGATGCCGGTTTCGACGTCGAATTGCTCGATGCCGAATTCGGCCCCATGCCTTTTGACCGCATCATCGAACAAGCCCTGGCGAAAATACCCGACCTGGTGATGCTGGGCCATTCCGGCTCCACGTCAGCCCACGACACCATCATGCGTATCGCAGCGGCCCTGAAAGCCGCCAGGCCCGGCCTGACAGTCGTGTATGGCGGCGTGTATCCTACCTACCACTGGGAAGACGTGCTGCGCGCCCATCCGTACATCGATTACATCGTGCGCGGCGAAGGCGAACGCACGGCCACGGAACTGGTGCAGGCATGGGCACGGGGCGATGACATGACAGGCGTCGACGGCATCGCCTTGCGTGTGAACGGCGCCCCGCGCGATACGGCGCCGGCCGAGATGATCCGCAACCTCGACGATTACCGGGTCGGCTGGGAATTGATCGACCACAGCCGCTATTCGTATTGGGGCGGCATGCGTGCCGTCGTCGTCCAGTTTTCGCGCGGCTGCCCTTACCTGTGCAGTTATTGCGGCCAGCGCGGTTTCTGGACCCAGTGGCGCCATCGCGACCCGGTCAAATTTGCCAAGGAACTGGCGCGCCTGCATCGTGAGCATGGCGTGGAACTGATCAATTTTGCCGACGAACTGCCCACCGGATCGCGCAAGGCATGGAAAGCTTTCCTCGAAGCCTTGATCGCCGAAGACGTGAACCTGACACTGGTCGGCTCGACCCGTACCGGCGACATCGTGCGCGACGCCGACATTCTGCACCTGTACAAACAGGCTGGCGTCGTGCGCTTTTTATTGGGAATCGAGAGCTATGACGAAGCCATGCTCAGGACGATCAGGAAAGGCGGCAGCACGAGCGAGGATCAGCAAGCCATTCAATTGATGCGCCAGCATGGCATCATTTCGATGGCGACCTACGTCGTCGGTTTTGAAGAAGAAACCGATGCCGATTACTGGCGTTCGCTCAAACACTTGCTGCGTTACGATCCGGACCAGATCCAGATGCTGTACGTGACGCCGCACCGCTGGACCCCGTATTTCGAAACCGTGCACGAGCGTAAAGTCATCGAAACGAATTCGGCGAAATGGGATTACAAGCACCAGGTGCTGGCGACGGCGCGGGTGCCGCCCTGGCGCATTCTCCTGTGGGTCAAGTCGATCGAGGTCGTCATGCAGATGCGGCCCAAGGCGCTCATGCGGGTAGTATTCGGCAAAGACCGTCATGTCCGGCATGGCATGCGCTGGTATACCCGCATGGGGCGCCGGGTCTGGTTGCACGAAATCGTCGAATTCATCTTCAGCAAGCGTACAACCGACAGCGCCCTCACCCTGCGCCGTTTCTGGGGCGCTTCGCTGGCGGAGAATGAAGCCTCGATGGTCAAGCGCAAGCGGCCGGTGGTGCCAATCAAGGCAGCATGACCGACAACTATTTCTATCGATCTGACCGGGCGGGTAGAAACATGGCGCACATTTTTATGGTGATCGCAGTGCTGTTATTCGCAATCCTCGTCCTGCTCTACGCCGCAGGCGATCGGCCCCTGTTGAATTTCATCGATGACGGCGCCGCGGGACCGGTAGCGTGTATCAACCGCCATGCGGCACGGCGCCTGCTGCTGCCGGTCGCCGTGAACCTGGCATGCGCCCTGGTCGCCGCGCGGCATCCGCAGCTGGCGGTGCCGCTGCTGTTCCTGACGCCGCTGTCGATCCTGGGCGCGGTAGTCTGGATCGCGGCCGGCGTATCGCGCCTGAAAACGGTTGCGGCGAACTGAGGACAAGGAAACCGGACATGGACCAATACAGCGGCGGCTGCCTCTGCGGCGATATCCGCTTCGTGGCGACGGGACGCCCGTACCGGGTCGGCCTGTGCCACTGCCTCGACTGCCGCAAGCACCACGGCGCGCTGTTCTACGCAGCCGCGATTTTCCCGCAAGACGCGGTGACGATCAGTGGAGAGACGCGCGCCTACGCCGGGCGCCATTTCTGCCCGCGCTGCGGCTCGCCCGTGTTCGGGCGCAGCGAGGACGAAATCGAAATCCACCTGGGATCATTGGACGCTCCGAACCAGTTCACGCCAAGCTACGAGAACTGGACCGTCCGGCGCGAATCCTGGCTGCCGCCGTTTCCGCTCGCGCATCATTACATGCACAATCGCGAGACCGCGGGCCGCAGCGAAGAATAAGCACCTGTACCTATTGTATTTATGTTGCCGACAGCAGGATGCAGACCCGTAAGGTGGGCGGCTATACCCGAACATGTGTCTACTCACTGCCTGAATGCCGTCCACGCGTTCACCACACTCTGAAACTTCGCGACGAATCACCCGCTGGTTGAACGCGTGGGCGGCGTGAACATCGCTGGTTCGCAAATTGAAGAGGTGGAGCCGCCCACCTTACGGGTCCACGCATCGTTCTCGAAATGAGTCCGTAGGGTGGACCGGGCGGCGAACCGCTCCGTCCACGCGGTACCACGCCCGCATATCGAAACGCACGGACAAGCGTTGCGGCACACAAGGCACAAGTGTTCAAAGAATCGTTGACCAACGAATCCCACGGTCCGTAGGGTGGACTCCGTCCACGCGGTACCACGCCCGCATGTCGAAACACACGGGCAAGCGTCACGGTATGCAAGGGAACGGCCGTGGCGGAGCCATTCGTGGCCCGGCCCACCTTACGGCATCAGCCCGCAGGCCGCATGTCCGGCGCCGCCACCGTCGAAATCCCCTGCGCGATAGCGGCACGCTCCTGCGCCGCCATCGCGCGCCCGAAACCATCGCGCGTGCGCAGTCGCTCCCAATAGCGCGCTACCTCCGGCGTAAACCGTTCGCTCAACCCCAGGTGCTGCGCCAGCAACAGCGCATAGCCAACCGAGACATCGGCTGCCGTAAACCGGCCGGCGGCCAGGAAGTCGTGTTCGCCGAGACGCGGCTCGAGCGTACGCAGACGCGCCAGAAACCACTTCGCATAATCCTCGGCCACCTGCGGCGCGCGCCGCTCGGGCGATTCGAAATGGGTGTAGCGCAGCACCAGCGTCTGCGGGAAGGTCAGCGTCGCCTCGCCGAAATGCAGGAAGTTCAGGTAGGCCGCGTAATCCTGTTCCCCAGGCTCGACATTCATCGCGGAGCCCGCGCGCACCGCCAGGTACTGGCACATCGCCGCCGATTCCGTCATCCGCACCGCGCCATCGAACAGCGCCGGCACCGTCCCCAGCGGATTCACCGCCAGATACTGCTTGTCGAATGCGCGCGGCGGAAACGGCAGCATCTTTAATTCGTAGGGCGGGCCCAGTTCTTCCAGCATCCACAAAGGGCGGAACGAACGGGCGCTCATGCAATGGTAGAGGGTGATCATCGGCGTGTATTCCTGTTGGACTGCATGGGCAGCGAGGATTTAGTATAAATAGGTACCTGATCATAACAACGACATGGAGACACAGATGCAGCAGAGCCTGAGCTATGTACATGGCGCCCACGACGTCCCCCTCATCGGCGAGACCATCGGCCACTTCCTGGCCAACATCGCCCGTGAATACGGCGACAACGAGGCGCTGGTCGTGCCGCACCAGAACGTGCGCTGGACCTATACCGAATTCGATGCGCGCGTCAGCCGGCTGGCGGCCGGATTGCTGGCGCTGGGATTGCAGCCGGGCGACCGCATCGGCATCTGGTCGCAGAACTGCGCCGAATGGGTGCTGGTGCAATTTGCCACCGCGCGCGCCGGCCTGGTGATGGTCAACATCAATCCGGCCTACCGCCGCTCGGAACTCGAATACGTGCTGGACAAGGTCGGTTGCGCCGCCCTGATCCTCGCCCCTGCTTTCAAATCGAGCGATTACCTCGCGATCCTGCAGGACGTGGTGCCGGAAATTGCGCACAGCGCCGCCGGCAAATTGCAATCGGCGGGTTTGCCGCAGCTGCGCCACGTGATCCGCCTGGGTGCCGATAAAACGCCGGGCATGCACAATTTCGACGACGTGCTGGTGCCCGAAGGCGACCCGCGCCTGGCGCAACTGGCCGAACTCGAAGCGACGCTGCAATTCGACGAGCCGGTGAATATCCAGTTCACCTCGGGCACCACCGGCGCGCCGAAAGGCGCCACGCTCACCCACCACAATATCCTCAACAACGGCTTTTTCGTCGGCGAAGCGATGCGCCTCTCCAGCCGCGACCGGCTCTGCATCCCGGTGCCGCTGTACCACTGCTTCGGCATGGTGCTGGGGAACCTGGCCTGCGTCACGCATGGCGCCACGATGGTCTTCCCCGGCGAGAGCTTCGAGCCGAAAGCGGTGCTGGAGACCGTGCAGATGGAGCGCTGCACCGGCCTGCACGGCGTGCCGACCATGTTCATCACCCTGCTCGACCATCCGGATTTCGCCAACTACGATTTGTCGACGCTACGCACCGGCATCATGGCCGGCTCGCCCTGCCCGGCCGAAGTCATGAGCCGCGTGATCGAGAAGATGCACCTGGGCGAAATCACAATCGCCTACGGCATGACGGAAACCTCGCCGGTCAGTTTCCAGAGTTCGGTCGACGATCCGGTGCCGCTGCGCGTGGCCACCATCGGCCGCGTGCATCCGCACCTGGAAGTGAAAATCGTCGACGCCGACGGCAAGATCGTCCCGCGCGGCGTGAAGGGCGAACTGCTCACGCGCGGCTATTCGGTGATGCTTGGCTACTGGGGCGACGAAGAGAAGACGCGCGAAACGATCGACGCCGCGCGCTGGATGCACACCGGCGACCTGGCCGTGATCGACGAGCAGGGTTTTGCGACGATCGTCGGCCGCGCCAAGGACATGGTGATCCGCGGCGGCGAAAACATCTATCCGCGCGAGATCGAGGAATTCCTGTACCGCCACCCGAAAATTCTCGACGTGCAATGCGTTGGCGTGCCGGATGCGAAATACGGAGAAGAACTGTGCGCCTGCATCGTCCTGCGGCCTGGCATGGAAGCGAGCGAAGACGAGATCCGCGACTTTTGCAAAGGGCAGATCGCGCACTACAAGATTCCGCGCCATATCCGTTTCGTTGCGGGCTTTCCAATGACGGTGACGGGGAAAATCCAGAAATACCTGTTGCGGCAACAGGTGACGACGGAATTGGGATTGGCGGGTTAGGAATGCCCGGCGACACTGTTCGGCTTATCTTCAACAGATAAGAGAACTGGCCAGCGAGAGAAATACCTCAGCTGGCCAGTCGGCTCGAGGAAACGCAGTATTAGTGTTTATCGCGCAAGCGCTGGCGCAGCAGTTCCAGTGGTACGACGCCCTGCTCATTTTTCATTGGCAGCAAATCGATCCCATCGACCTTGGCCCAGGACTTCGGTAGCAACAGGACCTCGTCGCCGGAATAAGTGGCACCGATATAGCTGGCAAATCCCTGCTTGTCGATTTCAGCGACCACCAGCCGCGTTTCCATCGGTATCGTCGGCCGATTGAATTCACCCAATTTCGATTTGCCTACGACAGTCGCACCGAGGTCGGCGCCCGCCAGTGTCTCGATTACCCGCAGATTCACCAACTGGCAATCTCCATGGCGCGACAAGCAAATTCGCGTCACGCCGTTCTCCGTTGTTTCGAGATTCGGACAGGTTACCGGGCAATGCTCCGTGCCCTCCTTGACGAACTCCAGCTTATCGATTGCACCGAGCAGGATCGTCTTCTGGGCCAGCGCAGGACCCGTGCCAAGTAGTGAAAGTAGAGCAACGGCCACCAGATTAATTAATCGCATCAACACCTCCATTTAATTAACGTTGTCAACATAGCAGTTTTTCGATGTCCACAACTAGGTTTTTTTGCCAATGGCTGAAGGCGGCTATTGGGCTCAGCTATTATTCAATTGCTGCACCCAAGTAGTACAACTACCCCACGCGAGGATGAAGTCGTGATGGTTAAAACAAATTAGGTAGGTCGCCTGAGTATCGCAAACGTAAAACTCAAAATGTGGTGTTTCGCGCAAAAATTTCAGCAGTTCTTGGCCGTCTGCAAATCTCCACACTGCGGTGGCTAGGGGTGAGAACACCAAGCACGGTAAGTCACCTACAAACTCCGGTATGAGTTCCCAACCACGTACGTTTTGTATGCCGGCTGGTGCATCTGCAGTGTTCCATGGCATCGACGCCTCAACGTTGACGTTCAGTCGCTCTTCGAGTAATTGAACTATTACATCCCGCTCAGATGGCGCCAACCTAGCAGGAATAACACTCGTCTCGTTAAGGAACTCCGCTATTTCGTCGGTCTCCATTTCGTCCTTGTTGATTATCAAAGTAATGGCCAGACATCCGCTCATGGCCGATTGCCGTCGCTCATAGTACGGCTTCTACCGACCGACCCAAAGCAGAGCCGAACGACAGTCAGGATGAAGGCAATCTACCCGACTCGACTAATAGGAAGATCGAGTTCCCTTCTCGTTCTGGCCCATGTACCAGCGATCGTAGAGAAAGCAGGAAGCCAGCTAGATCCATTGGGTTTGTGTCGAGTGCCTTCCACGGCATGAGTTGCGCCCATTGTGCCCCAGCATCCATTAAGTCCTCTGCCGAAGCCTGCCGAACTGCAGCCTGCAAATGGTCACTGAGTTCAAAAAACGGTTCGATCGACAAAGACACTGGCTTGGTCGCAAACGTTTTGCTTCCGGTAAGTACTTCACTCAACGAACTTAACCCATTAGCGTTTGGGAATGTCATGCCAGTAAATGGGAATCTGTCGCACGCCTCCTCAAAACCGCAGGTAACGATCTGCTCTTTCTTGCATCCAAAAAACCCGACTGAGATCATGAGCGTACCTATACCTCGCAGTAGATGTTTTCCGAAACGGGCCTTCGTTATCGTCGTCTTGCGCCGTTTGGATTGACTGCTTCCAACGGCTCCTGGCCGGACCGGACTGTCGTGCCAGCATAGCAGTTTAACGCGCAGAGAAATCCGCAGAATGTTACGACCGGCTGGAATCTGCCTGAAACCGTCGCTTGTTACCGCTGTCACTATTAGACATCGAAATCAAAACAAAAGATTGCAAAATTACCAATTAACGCTACTATAATAAAATCAATTTCACTTTCCAATCCACAACATGAACGCTGTCGAGCTTGCATCCGTCACCCACCGTTACGGCAAGGTGCAAGCCCTCGACGGCTTGAATCTCACCGTGCGGCAGGGAGAAATGTTCGGCTTCCTCGGCCGGAATGGCGCCGGCAAGACCACTACCCTGAAACTGCTGATGGGCTTGCTACGTCCGGACAGCGGCACCATCACCGTGCTCGGCCGTTCCGTCAAACGCATGCCGGCCGGCCTCAAGCAGCGTATCGGCTATGTCTGCCAGGAGCCGAATTTCTATCCCTGGATGACGGCCGACCAGCTGGGCGCCTTTGTCGGCAGTTTTTATCCGACCTGGGACGGGCCTGAATTCGGGCGCCTGCTGCGCATGCTCGACGTGCCGCGCGACCGGCGCGCGTCGGAGATGTCGGGCGGCACGCGCACCAAGCTGGGCCTGGCGCTGGCGCTGGCGCCGCGGCCCGAACTGCTGCTGCTGGACGAACCGACCGCTGGGCTCGACCCGGTGGCGCGGCGCGAGTTCAACGACCAGCTGCAGGCGCTGCAGCGCGAACAGGGCACGACGGTGATGTTTTCGTCGCACCTGGTGGGGGAAGTCGAGCAGCTGGCGCAGCGCGTCGGCATCGTCCAGGCCGGCACTTGCCGCTTCGAGGGGGAAGTCGGCGCCCTGCGCACGCGGGTGCGCAGGGTTGTCGGCGATACCGCCCAGCCGCCCGGCGAAGGCTTTACGCAACTGCGCGGCGATATCTGGCAGGCCGAACCCGCGCTGTGGAACCAGGCCGGCTGGCCGCCCGGCACCGTCGTCGAGACCCTCTCGCTGGAAGACATTTTCCTGGCCTTTGCCCGTACCGACAGCGTGCCCGCCTGATGCGCGCCCTGCTCTACAAGGAATGGCGCGAACACCGCTGGGTGCTGCTGGCCATGCTGCTGTTGCTGGCGCTGGCCCAGGCCGGGGCGCTGCGCGCCGCGGGGATGATGGGCAGTCCGATGGTGGCCTACCAGAAAATCGTCGTGCTGATGGCGCCCTTGCTGGCGCTGGTGCTGGCCAGCCGCCTGGTCGTGCGCGAATACATGGGGCGTACCCAGCTGTTCCTGGAGACCTTGCCGGTCAGCCGGACCCAGGTGCTTGCGGTCAAATGGCTGCTGGGAGGCGCGCTGCTGTTGCTGTCCATGGCAGCCTGTTTGAGCGCGACCCTGCTCGTTGCGCGCGGCCAGGTCGTGCTGACGCCGCACTACGTCGCCATGGTGGCCATCCGCAGCGCGAGTTTCGTTTTTTTCGCCTACGCCCTCGCCTTTGCGGTCGGATTGACCGGCCGCTACCGGTACGTCATCTGGGGCCTGCTGTTCGTGTGCACGGTGACGGCCAACGCGACCGGCCAGCTGGCCATCGAGAACTGGGCGCCGTTTTACCTGGTGCAGGAATCGATGGTCTACGAACGGCAGACGCTGCCCTTGCCGGCGGTGCTGGTCACCTGCGCCATCGGCGCCGCTCTGGTGGCGGCGACGCTCGTGCTGGCCCTGGCCGCCGAGGGCTCGCTGGTGGTGGCCCTGTCGCGCCGGATGCGTCCGCGCGAAAAATCCGCCGTTACCATCGGCTTCCTGGCGCTGCTCATGGCGTTTACCGTGATCGAAACGCGCAAACCAAAGCCGCCCTTCGAACTGGCGCATGCAGTGCGCAGCGCGCGAGGGCCGGCCGTTGCGGTCGGCCTTGCCGGATCGGCGGATGGGGCGCAGCAGCTGGCCGATGCGCTGGCATCCGACCTGGCGCGCATGCAGGCCTTCCTCGGCCTGCGCAATCCCCCTGCGTTGACGGCCTTGCCCGACGACGCCCTCGATGGCGACGCCTTCCAGCGCGCCGTGTTGCCGAACGCCGATGGCGTGGTGGTGCGCGCGGCCTTCACCGACAGCGCGTTCGACAGCGCCGGCTTCCGGGCCTATGCACTGGCGTCGTGGATGCAGTGGCATTCGCGCGAACGCGCCGCCGAGGAAGAGCGGCGCTGGCTGCTGGACGGCACCGCGCAATGGCTGGTCGCGCGCGATCTGCCGCAGCAGCAGGAGAAGCTGGCGCTGCGGGCGGCCTTTGCGGCGCGCCTGTTGCAGGCCCGGCCGGATGGCGCCCGGCGCGCACTCAACGCGTGGCTGGGCGTGCGCGAGGAGCTCGGCCCCTGCCTGGCCGACGCGCTGGCATGGCGCATGGTCGGGTCGCTGGCGCAGCACATGGGCGAACCCCGCTTCCAGGCGCTGGCGCGCTCCGTGCTGGCCGAGCGCCCGCCCGGCGACGCGCGCGCTTCGCTGCTCGCACCCGGCTTCGCCACGCTGCTGGCTCGACACGGTGCGCCGGACCAAGGCATATTGACGCAGCAGTTCACACAGGTGTTCGGCGCCGAACAGGCGCGCCTGGCGGACACGCTCGACCGCATCGCCATCCCGCAGGTGTACTTCAGTGCGCAGCGCATGGCGGGCAAGGCATTCGAAGTGCATTACCGATTGGGGCCGGCGGCCGGCGAGGTGGCGCCGTTCTCGGTCCTGTACCTCGCCCTGGGGCCGTGGGATGGCGAAATCCGGCCCGAGTCGCTGGCCCGGGTCGACAGCACGCGCGCCGGTGTGCTGCCGGCGTCGTTCGCACGCGGCACGCGCCTGTTCACCGCGGTGGAGCGGCGCGAACCGCTGCTCGGCTGCAGCGTCAGGCTGGCGGCGCGCCGCTGGGAGGTCAAATGAACAGCCCCCTGTTTCGCAAGGAGTTGCGCAGCCTGCGCCCCTTCGTGTTCGTCGTGCTCGCGCTATTGTTGATGGACGTCGTCGACGCCTTCGTGGTCCCCTTCGGTACGCGCGCTTTCCCCGAGCGCATGCAGACCCTGGCCGACGAGCTGGCGAACCTGCAGATCGTTCTCGGCTTCGCCCTCGGCGTCAACCTGCTGGTACGCGAAATCGACGACGGCACCCTGGATTTTCTCGATGGCCTGCCGCTAAGGCGCAGCACCATCTTCGCGGCGAAAATCCAGGCGGCGCTGCTGGTGCTGCTGATCTTCCCCGCCGGCGTCCTGCTGCTGCACGCGGCGCTGCACGCCGCCACGCGCGGCTCGCTCGACCAGGACTTGCGGCCATCCTTGCTGCTGACGATGTTCGGCCTGTGCTGCCTGGCCACGACGGTGGCGCTGACGGCCGGGATGCTGCTGGGCTTCCTGCGTCATGTGGCCTGGCTGGTACTGGTACTGTGCGCGATCGGGGTCCGGCTGCTGCAGTACACGGCGCCATCGGCGGCAGTCCTGGACACGTCCGACCTGCTGACCCTGCGCTTCACCGGGACCGCCTGGCAACTGCCGATGGCGACCATCTGGACCCAGCTGGGCGCGGCCCTGCTGTTCGGTTCACTGGCCTTCGCCCTGTTCTGCAGCGCCGGCAAGGTGCGCGCGCGGGTACAGCGTAGCGGCGCGCTGCGGCGCTGGTTCGCCCGGATCGGCATCGCACTGATGGTGGCGGCGGCACTGGCCGGGATCGCGCTGCTGATCGAGCGCAGCAAGGCAGGCCGGGATGGAAATGACGGCGCCGCCAACGATCGCGCCGACGCCCTCGAGTTCGCACCGATCGCGGGCGCGCATGCCACGACGGGGCACTACAGCTTCAGCTACCCGGCCATGAGCAGCGCGCGCGTGCGCCCCCTGATCGACGAGGCCGACCGTACCTTCGAAGCAGTCGCCGCCCTGCTCGGCATCGACGGCGGGGCGCCGATCGACGTCGACCTGTCCGGCACCATCGAGAACCACGCCGGCACAGCCTATCTCGACCGCATCCGCATGCGCGTGAACGCCGGGGGCGCCAGGGACGCAAGGTCCACCCTGGCGCACGAAACGGCGCACGTGTTCGCCATGCGCCTGGCCGGCGGCGCCCGTGGCCGCCAGCTGGAAGGGATGATGGTATTGAACGAGGGGCTGGCGGCGTGGGTCGAAAACAAACTCGACACGCAGACCGGGGTAACCCAGGAGCAGGAACTGGCGGCGGCCATCGTCTCGGCACGCCGGCTGGTCACGCCGCGCCAGCTGACCGACCAGATCGCCTTCATCGGCGCGGTCGACGAAAACCTCAAGTATCCGCTGGGCACGATCCTGGTCGACCGCCTGGTGCGACGCTACGGCGCGGCGGCGCCGGCAACGCTGCTGCGCACCCTGGCACGCGAGGATTTTCCGCGCGACCTGGAGGGCTACGTGTTGTGGCAGACGGCCTTCCAGCTCGCCCGCTTCGACCTCGACCTGGTGCTGGACGATTATGCGCGCCACCTGAAAGCGCTGGAGTCCACCCATGCGCGCCGCATCGCCCAGTTGCCGCGGCCGCGCGGCAGCCTGGTCGACGAGGACGACGAGTTCGCCATTGCGCTGCGTTTCGACCTGCCCGTCCCCGAAGGCGCCACGCCGCTGGTGCGTTACCGGCCCGGCAAAGTCGGCAATGCGGCCAACTACCGTGTCCGCATTGGCCAGCTGTCCGACTCGGGAACGTATCTCGCCGAGGTGCCCGACAACATCATCACGCGCGGCGAGGTCTGTTTTCAGCCGGGCTTGGTCGTCGATGCGCTGGTCATGTACGAGCCGTGGGTGTGTTTGCCGGTGGATGCGGCCGAAGGCGACTGAAACGCAGATGCCGGTGCTGGCAGTGTCAGTTGGCCACCGGCACCGTGCTGTTTACCCGGTAGCTGCCGTACACCGGCGTGGCGCCGCCGCAGACATGCTTGAAGTCGACCGCCAGGCGCGTGAACGTGCCGTCCGGGGCATAGGCGACTTCGCGCACGTCGTAATAGCCGGCATGTGTCGTGCAGGGCATTGCATACAGGTTGTACAGCGCGATGGCGCCCGGCTGTTCGTAATGGCCCGGCGCCAGCGGCGCGCCACCCTGCGTGGACAGAACCAGGTGGGCGCCGATGCTGGGCGTGAGCGCCACGGTCCTGAAGGTGTATTTGCCCGGCTCGTACAGGGTCGTCAGGAACGGATCGTTCGCAGGAGTATGGAAGTAAGTGGCAGCCGGGAATCGATAGGCCAGGCCGCCTTCGCGCTTGAGGAACAGGAAGACCGGCAGGCTGGCGCCGTCGACCGACACGATGCTCATGCGCGCCGCTTCGGTGTCGCCGGTCGAATCCGTCACCTGCAGCTCGACGACGGCCGCTTCGATGCCGCCTGGCCGGGATGCGCCCCACTGTACCGTCGTCGCTGCCGTATCGGTGGCGCCGAACCGCAAGGGCGTGCCGCTCACCTGGGTCCAGCGGTAGCCGGTGATGCTGCGTCCGTTCTCGAGTTTGACTTTGCTGGACAAATGCAGCAGGTCAGCCGCCGTTGTCAGTTGCGGCCGCATGTCGCTGTCGATCGACGCCAGCAGGCTGCCGGGAGTCTGGAAGTTGCCAAGCGCGCCGTTGTAGAACTTGAACTCGTGGCCCTGGACATCCGCGACCACGATGTCCGGCGCCAGCGTGCCCGGTCCAGTCCAGGTCGTGCCGTCGCGCGACGCCTGGATGACGTAGGTGCGCCCGTGCCCCAGGGCGCGCTCTGGACGCAGCAATAGCAACGCACCGCGCATCTCGGCGCTGGCGCCGATGCTCGGCAGGGCCGGCGGTTCGCCCGGCGTCATGTCGGCGAAGCGGTAGACGAGCTGCGGGAGGACGGGCGGCCGGGTGAACTGCACGCGGAACACGGCATCCGGCAAGGTGACCCGGGCCGGATCCGGCGTGACGAGGTAGTGGATGAAGGTATGGTCGAGATAGTCCACCGGATCGAACACCGGCTGCAGCGTGGACCTGTCGCGCCGCTGGCCATCCCACCACAGGAAGCCGCGGGCGAATATGGACCACGGATTGCTGATGCGCTGGGCCGCGGTCGTCGCGTTTCCGAGCAGCAGATCGATATTCGCCACCGTGGTTCCCGACGTACGCGCGGTCGTTACCACCACCTTGCCGTTTGCGCCCAAAAACTCGACCATCCCCGTCTCGGCAATACGGTTCAGGTATGCGGACAACGGGACCGGTGTCGAGACCAGCACAACGTTGGCGCCGGCCTCGTAGCGCATCGCCAGTGCGACCTGGCCGCGCGCCGCCGCGTAATCGACGCTCTTGGTCAGCACCGGTGCGCGCAGGAAGGTGGCGCTGCCGTTCGGCGGCATGACCTTCAGGTCATCCTTGCTGCTTGCGCTCACGCGCCAGGTCTGGGCGACGACCGACCGCTCCCAGCCGATCGTGAAGGAGCCGCCCAGGCTGATCGGCTGGCGCGCCAGGCTGAAACCGTCGTCGAGCTGGACCAGGGCGGAGAGCTTGTCGCCGCTGACGAGCGTGCCTGCCGGAAGGTCGACGCTCAGCTTGCCGCTGACGATATCGTTGAACGGTCCTTCCTGGCAGTTGCTTGCCTGCGCGCTGATACGGTCGCCGGCGCCGGCAGTGCCGTTGCCGTCGTTGTCGGCGAGGGTCACGACGAGTTGGCCCCCGCCGGGACAGCTGGTCGTCCGGGTCAGGGCAGCGCCACGGGCCTGGAACTGCTGGACCAGCTCGACCGCAAACTGGCCGGCCGCCAGGACGGCGTCGCTGGCGGGCAGGACCTGGTCCGGCAGCGCGTAAAAGTTCACTGTTGACAGGGTCATCGTCGCGCCGGCCGGCGGAGGCGGTGCCGAACCGCCACCCCCGCCGCCGCCGCCGTTACCACCACCTCCACCACCACCGCCACCACAGGCAGTCAGGGCAAGAAGTGTCGTCAACGCGATGTACCTGATCCGATCAAAAGCCAGCATGGTCGCCTTCTATTGCAATTTGAAAAATATCTAGTATGGCGCCGGGTGACCTGAACAGCCAAGCGTTATCGGCAGGGACCAGCAGGACGTATGCATCATGATTACGCCATCGCCTACCCTCGCGCTGGATACATCGCGGGCAAAATCGGCATGCCAGGGTCAGCGTTTATCCGGTGCTATCGCGCCGCCGCGATGGCCTCTACGCAGCCGGCGCCATGCGAAATAGCCGACGCTGCCAGCCAGCGCGAAGGGGATTGTCGAGGCGACGAAGGTAATCAGCACCGCTACGCCTTTCAGGAGATCGTCTCCGAAGTCCTCCAACGCCGCCCTGACCTCCCTGCTGCGCCCCGCCTTGGCGTGTTCGTGGACGGCCACCGTCAGCAGTTCGGTATCCACCCGCCTGCGCAGCTGCGCCTGCGATGTCGCCGCGTTGTCGATTTCGCTTTGCACCTCGGCCAGCTCGCGATGCAGCTTGATCAGCGCGTCCGCATCGAGCGCGCGCTGGCGCGCCAGCGTTTGCAGCTGGTCGCGGTAACCGCTCAGCATGGCCAGCTTGCGTGCGGCATCCTCGATGGGTTCGGCCAGGTCTTCGCCCTTGCTCGATTGTTCGAGTATCTTGCCGCGCCCATCCAGGGCGCCCAGCACCTTGTTGACGCCGGCGGGAATGACGCGCATGCGGACCGTGGCGCCCGCATCGGCGCCGCTGCGGATGCTCGCTTCCAGCAGCGTGCAGCCGCGCTCGGGCAAGGCCGCGCCTGCGAATCTTCTTTTAGCGAGGCTGAGCAGAACAGGACGCTCGGCCATGACCGCGATGCGTCGAAGGTCACCGGCATCGAAGATTAAGCAAGCCAGTGCAATGGGGCCCTGCTCTGTATTTACTATCCAGCTGTCGGACTTAAGTTGCATTAATTCGCAAGGAGAAAGGCGAGCAAGACGGTCAACCTCTTGGTCAACAGCATTCTGATAAATTGCATCCAAATGATCCATTTCGCCTTCGCTATAGATAATGTGATGGATCTCGGAACATCCGCCCCTGATCCAGTTGCTGCTTGTTGTGACTCGCCGTTCTCGTCCCTGACTAGGCATCGCATCGCGCCAGGCCGAAAATCGCTCACTGCTACGACCGGCCGAAATCGGCTCATGGCTCAACGGAGAACAGCCGTCTTCACCTAGTCGCGCGCCACGCGTGCCTCGATTTCCTTCGACAGCCTGTCCAGATAGCCGCGTCCATGCCTTGCTTCGAGCGCCGCCACGGTGGTCCGATTGAACCTTTCCCGAAACATCTCGAACGCTTCAACGTAGACGTCCCCGGTGATCGACCATTCGATACCGTGCCGCGTGTATTCGCTGACGCGCTTCAGGTCCTGCCGGCTTGGCGGCAGCCCGAACACCAGGATCGCGGGCGTCTTGTTCGCCAGGCAGAGCTGTGCCATGGCGGCGCCATCACGGGTAGCCGGACGCTCCCTGGCTTCCATGACCGCCAGCTCGGTGCAGGGAATACGCGCCCGGGCATCGTCGAAATCGGTCAGCTCGACGCAAGCGAGGCGCGCTTCGAAACTTGTGGGGGCACGTGACCAGCATCGCGCTGCGTCAGGACGCTTGGCGAGTCCAGATGCGCCCTTGTCCAGTGCAGCGCCAAGACGCTGCATGGCCGTACGCCGTCCACTGATCGCTGCCCGAAACAACAATTGAATACCTTCGTAGGGCTGGGCTTTCGCTGCGCGCGCATGCGGACCGAGGAGCAAATCGGCCAGGCGCTCCTGCTTTTCCGCATCGCCCGACATGGCTTCGCCACGCCAGGAATGGGCGAGCGTTTTGTAGTCGCCGACGCGGATCAACCAGTTTTCGTAGGCGAGATCGTCGTTTGCAACGGCTGCGCATGACAGGGCACTCGCCAGGACAGCCGTAAACAGTTTCGATCTTGCGCGCATGCGGCGCTCCTTGTTCTGTTCTCCTGGCCGAACCCGACCGTCGGACCCAGCATAGCATCTTGCCAGGCCAGAAAAATCACACACTGTCACGACCAGCCGAAATCGACCCGAAGCCGACCCTGGCCGTCAGAACGTGTGCACCATACCCACGCCATACGTCGACGCCGCACGCGCCGGATACACCTTGCGCGCGAAGTCGGCATACACGCTCGTCCGTTTGGACAGCGCCCGCTTGACGCCCAGCCCCAGCATCTTTTCCTCCCTGACGCCATCGACGTCGACGCGGCCGACGCCCGCCCGGTACGTCATCGGGCCAACATTGACGCTGGCGCCCAGCGTCAGCGCCCTGGCGGTCGACGCGCCGGACTTGCTCAGGTCATACCCGCCCATCACGCTCCATGCCGACCGGATCAGCTTGAGTCCGACGAAACTGACCGTATCGCCGGCACTGTTGCGGCCGCGCGCGATCATGGCGGCGCCGTTGGCGTGCTGGTAGCGCAGCGCCGTCATCAAGGCCTTGTTGCGGTCCCCCGGCGCGGATTCGGGCGAGCCGCTCAGGTGCAGGGTGAATCCGGCCAGGTCGGGCGAATCGTAGAAGATGCCGTTGTTGAGGCGTCCCCAGTCCGGCGTGCCGCCACGGTTGGCGGTCGGGTCGGAGGCGAAATTGCGGCGCCACAGGTCCCAGCCCGGCGAGGCGATGCGGTCGTAGTAGTTCCAGGGGTCGAAGATCCAGTCGTTGGCGTACAGCGCATCCATGCGCCGGCCCACCTGGATCGAACCGAATGCGCCGGTCAGGCCGACCGTAGCCTCGTCGTGCCATAACGGTTTATTCGATTCTTCGAGGGTGCCGGTGTCGGTCTCGAAACGCGTGCTCAGCCTGAAGGTGAAGGCAACGCCGCCGCCCAGGTCCTCGCCCCCGCTGAAGGCGAGATTGCTGCGCTGGATGGGGCCGACCTTCCAGGCCTGGTCGATGTCACGGTAGATGCCGGCGTCGATGAATCCCGACACCTTGACGCCGCCCTGCCCCCAGGCCGCGGCCGGGGCCAGCGCGCATGCCAAGGCAAATGTCCGGGCGAGCGAACGCCGCTGGTTCGTGGTTCTCATGTTGTCTCCATTGTGGTGCCCCACGCGCACAGGCGTGGGTGGCCCCGGCCCTCTCTGGATGGCGGGCTTCAGGACCGGGACGAGGGGCAGCTAAACGCTAGGCGGCGACGCGCTCGGCGCGCTTTGCGCGCGTCGCCAGCCAGCACAGGATGGCGCCGCCGCTCACCATGGCGGCGCCCTGCCAGAAGGCCAGCGAAAGCGGGGCGCGCAGCAGCAGCGCCGACAGCGCCGCGGAAAAGACCGGGATGAAATACGAGGCACCGGCCAGGATCGCGACGTTGCCGTGCAAGATGCCGACGTTCCAGGCGCCGTAACCAAAACCCATGGCGCCGGCGGCCAGCAGCAGGTAGACGATGGCATCGAAGCTGAAGTCCATGGCGCCCCCGCCCTCGAGCAGGTACTTGATCCACAAACTGGCCGATACCAGGATGAAGAACAGCGTCACGCCGTTCTTGCCGCCGGCGATGCGCGCCGTCACCGTGCAATACGCCGCCCAGATCAGCGCCCCCGCAAAGGCCAGGCCATAGCTGAGCGGGTTGTCGCGCACGTTGTCCAGCATGCCGGCCAGGTCGAAGCCCTGTTCGCCGCCCAGCACCCAGCAGATGCCGACGATCGACAGCAGGAAGCCCGGCACGATCAGCAGGTTGGTCTTCTGGCGGTTGAACAGGATCGCCGCGACGATGGTGAAGGTGGGCCACAGGTAATTCACCATGCCCACCTCGATGGCCTGGCGCGCGCTATGGGCGTAGCCGATCGAGAGCGACAGGCACAGTTCGTAGGTCACGAACAGCAGGCTGCCCCAGGCCAAGTAGCGGCGCGGGAAGTCGCGCAGCCTGACGTGGCCGACCGACAGCAGCAGGAAGACCGAGGCCACGCTGTACATCATGGCGGCCCCACCGGTCGGGCTCAGGTGGTCGCTGACGCTGCGGATCAGGCCGACGATCGAGCTCCACAGCAGGACGGCCACCAGGCCGATCATGGTCGCCTTGTTCGTGTTTTTCATGGTTCGGTCAGTTCAGTCAATCAGGTTGCGTCGATCCAGATGGTCTTGATCTCGGTGTACTGGTCGTGCGCCCACTGGGATTTGTCGCGGCCGCCGAAGCCGGACTCCTTGTAGCCGCCGAACGGCGTCGTGACGTCGCCTTCGCCGAAGCAGTTCACCGTGACCACGCCGGCGCGGATCGCGCGCGCCACTTTGATGGCGCTGCGCAGGTCGTCCGTGTACACCGAGGCGGCCAGACCATACACCGAATCGTTGGCCAGGGCGATGGCTTCGTCGACATCGGTGAAGGTCGTCACCGACAGCACCGGGCCGAAGATCTCTTCCTGGAACAGGACGCTGCCCTGCCCGACGCCGTCGACCACGGTCGGCTGTACGTAGACGCCCTCCTCGGTCGCGCCGCCAAAGGCCACCGTCAGCTTTTCCGCCGCGGCCTGATCGAGGTAGGAACGCACCTTGTCGAAATGGGCCTTGCTGACCATGGCGCCGAGGCGGTTGTCCGGGTCGAGTGGATTGCCCATCTTCCATTCGCGCATGGCCGCGCCGACGCGTTCCAGCAGGGACGCCTTGATGCGCTCGTGGACGATCAGGCGCGACGAGGCCGAACAGTTCTGGCCCATGTTCCAGAACGCGCCGGCGACCAGGTGCCGGGCCACCGTGTCGAGGTCCTCCACGTCGTCCAGCACCACGGCCGGGTTCTTGCCGCCGCATTCGAGCACCACGCGCTTGAGGTTGGACTCGGCCGCGTAGTGCAGGAACAGGCGGCCGGTGGCGGTCGAGCCGGTAAAACTGACCATGGCGACGTCGCGGTGGCGGCCCAGCGGCTCGCCCACTTCGCGTCCGCCGCCCGGCAACACGTTGAACACGCCGGCGGGCACGCCGGCCTGGTCCGCCAGTTCGGCCACGCGCAGCGCGGTCAAGGTGGTTTCCTTAGCCGGCTTGACGACGATCGAGCAGCCCGCCGCCAGCGATGGGCCGATCTTCCAGGCCAGCATCAAGAGCGGAAAATTCCACGGCAGGACCAGGCCGACCACGCCGATCGGTTCGCGCACGACCAGCGCCAGCGCGTTGGAGCCGACCGGCGCCGTGGCGTCGTAGATCTTGTCGATCAGTTCCGCATGCCAGCGGATGGTGTGGATCGTTTCGGGCACGTCGGTGAGCTGGCATTCGCGGATCGGCTTGCCGCTGTCGAGGCTTTCCATGACCGCCAATTCGTGCGCGTGCTGCTCGAGCAGGTCGGCAAAGCGCAGCAAGGTCTGCTTGCGCGCGCTTGGGGCCAGATCGCTCCAGCGGCCATCTTCGAAGGCCGCCTTGGCGCGGGTGACGGCCACGTCCACGTCTTCAGGGCCGCAAGCGGCGATCTGCGCCAGTACCTTGCCGGTGGCCGGATTGGTGGTCGCGAAAGTCTCGCCCGACAAGGCGGGGCGGAAGGCGCCATCGACAAAGGCCTGAGTCGGCAGTGCGATGTTGTCGGCGAGGGCCGCGTATGCGGCAGCGCTTAAGAGTTCGGCGGCCATCAGGCGGTCCCTCCGACGATGGCGGCCACGTCGGCCTTGAGCTGGGCGACGACGGCCTGCAATGTCGCGCCCTCGGTTTCATCGAGACCCTGCAGCGGCAGGCGCACGCCGCCCGGACGCAGGCCAGCCAGCGCGCAGCCGTGCTTGATCGACTGCACGAACTTGCCGCCTTCGAGATAATCCATCAGCGGCAGCATGGCCGCCATGATGCGGCGGCCCTTGTCGAAATCCTTGTCGATGGCGCAGGCCTGGTACAGGGCGACGTGCTCGCGCGGCAGGAAATTCGAGCCGGCGCAGACCCAGCTGCGCGCGCCCCAGGCGAAGAATTCGAGGGCCATGTCGTCCCAGCCGCACGAGAGACCAATGCCGGGGAATTCGCGCGCCAGCATGTGCAGTTGCGCGGTCGATCCCGAGCTTTCCTTGATCGCGACGAAGTTGTCGGACGCCGCCGTGACGATGCGGAAGAATTCGCGGCCCATCGACATGCCCATGCGGCCCGGATAGTTGTACAGCATGACCGGCAGGCCGGCAGCCTGATCGATCGCCAGCGCGTGCGCCGCATTTTCCTGCTCGGTCGGCAGCGCGTAGGGCGGCGTACCCACCAGGATGGCGTCGGCCCGGATCTCTCGCGCCAGTTTTGCGTACTCCACTGATTCTTCGGTACGGACTGCGCCGGTGCCGACGATAAGCTGCGAACGGGTGCCGATCACCTGCTTGGCATAGCTGGCAAGTTCGATACGTTCCTGCGTGGTGTGGGCGTAATACTCGCCGGTCGAACCCGCGATGATGATGCCGTGGATGCCTTGCTCGATCAGGTATTCCAGCACGTCGGCGAATGCCGCCTTGTCGATGGCGCCGTTGGCGTCGAGGGGCGTGATCGCGGGGGTATAGATGCCTTCGAATGTCATGATGATCTCTCTGATGTGGATTGAAGATGAATTAGCGCTTGAGCGAGGCCGCCTGTTCCAGGCTCATGCCGCGCGTTTCGGGCGCCAGCAGGATCGAGGCGACCAGGCCGACGATCGACACCGCGGCGGCGGCGTACATGGTGTTGCCGATGCCGATGTTGAGGAGGGACACCGGCACCAGCCAGGTGCCGATGGCGGAACCGACGCGGGTCATCGACGAGCCGATGCCGACGGCGAAGGCGCGGATCTCGGTCGGGAACAGTTCGTTCGGGTAGACCAGTTCCAGCACCTGGGCGCCGCCGATGAAGAGCGCATAGGCGCCGAACATCAGCAGCACCGGAATCTCCGAACCGTTCGAAAAGGCGCCCAGGCCCAGCAGCGCCAGGCTCGACCACAGGAAGCTGTGGATGACGAGCGGGCGGCGGCCCATGGTGTCGATCAGGCGGGTGGCGATCACGCAGCCGACCACGAACAGCAGGGTAATGAGCACCGAGCCGTAGGCGGCCCAGTTGCCCTTCAGGTTCAACGCCTGCAAGACGACCGGCGCGAAGGAATACACGGCGAACATCGGCACCACGGCGGCGGTCCAGAACACGATCACGAACAGCATGCGCTTGCCGTACCGGGAGTGCAGCAAGTCACCCAGCGACACCTTCTTGTCCGCACCCTGCGGCGGCAGGTTGGCGATCGAAAACGTGGGACCATACACCTTCTTGATGACGCGGTCGGCCTCGGCATGGCGCCCCTTGCTCACCAGCCAGCGCGGGGATTCGGGCGTTCCCAGACGGACCAGCAACAGCAGCACGCCGAGCACCGCGGAACTGGCCAGCACCAGGCGCCAGGCATCGTCGCCACCGCGCGCCAGGATGAAATTGCCGACCATGTAAGACAGCGCGGCGCCGATGAACCACAGGATGGTCAGTCCGGCCAGGCGCGGCCCCCGGTTCTTTTGCGGCAGGAATTCGGTCAGCAGCGAACCGGCCACCGGGTATTCGAGGCCGACGCCCATGCCGACCAGGAAGCGCAGGATGAACAAGGCCATGCCGGACTCGACCCAGAGCGAGCCGACCGAACCGGCAATGAACAGGATGGGACCGACGAAAAACAGGCGCCGCCGTCCGACCTTGTCGGTCAGCCAGCCACCGAGGAAACCGCTGCAGAAAGTGCCCAGCATGGCCGACGCGGCCACCATGCCCTGCCAGAACGAGTCGAATTTCAGATAATCGGAAAACTGCACGATGGCGACGCCGATAATACTCAGGATATAACCATCGAGAATCCATCCGCCGCCCGCGCGCAAGGTCATCAATTGGTGGAATCCATTGAGTGGCACGTCTTCGATGTATATGCGCGGACTATTATTAACTGGTATATCGTTGTTCGTCATGGCAGATGTCTCCTGTTATATGAATGATTCCGCATGCCCCAAAAGTCTTTTCGAATCACGGGTGTAATTCGACAAGCTCTTAATTATTTATAATGGCTGGTGGCGCGCAGACGGTTTACTGCTTGGTTTGGATAATCAACATCAGCTTTCCTGGCCGGCCTTGCGCTGCCCCCACCAGAGCGTGGCATTCACGCCGGCGGACAGGAAGGGTTCCGGAGGCAGCCGGTTGGGGCCGGAACTGGACAACAGAAAATCGATCAATTCATGGCGTTCGCCGGCAATCATGTCTGCCAGCAAGGTGCCGGTGACCGTGCCGCGGGTGATGCCCAGGCCGTTGCAGAACAGCGCGCCATACACGTTCGGCGCCAGCTGGCCGAAGAAGCCGTTGTGGTTCTGGGTAAGCGCCAGCGAGCCGCTCCAGGTGTAGTCGAAGCCGACGTCCGGCAGCATCGGGAAGCGCCGCTGGAAGGACAGGCGGTGCTTGCGCGCAAAGCGTTCCAGGCAATACGGCTTCGATTGCTGGTCCGGGTTGAAGCTGAAGCTGTTGCGCACCAGGATGCGGTTGTCGTGGGTACGGCGCACCGTACTGCCGAAGGGGTCGGCGGGGATCACGCCCCAGAACGGCTTGCCGCCCAGCTGCGCCTGTTCGGCTTCGGTGAGCGGGCGCGACAGGCTGGCGTAGAGATACATCGGCAGCACCGTTTGCTTCAGGAAGCCGAAGCGGGCGCCAAAGGCGTTATTCGCCAATACCAGCTTGTCGGTAACGATGCGGCCGCGGGCGTGGCCGAGGGTCACCTTGTCGCCGTAGTCCACCGTGGTGATCGCCGTGTTTTCGTACAGCGTGACGTTGGCCGACAGGCTGTCGGCCAGGCCCTTGACCAGGGCGGAGGGCTGGAGCAGCATGGTGCCCGGCGTGAACAGCCCTTGGCGGTAGAACGACGTGCCGATGTGTTCGGGCAAATCCTTGCCGTCAATGACCTCATACGGTTCGCCCAGCTTGTCCAGGCCGCGCCGGTAGGCGTCGAGCACGGCAATGCCGCGCGGCTCGACGGCGGCCTGGTATTTGCCGCTGGGGCGCATGTGGCAATCGATCGCGTGCTGTTCGACCAGGCCATGGAGAATGGTCTGCCCGAGCCGGTTGAGCTTGAGGGTGCTGCGGGCGATGGCAATGTCGCCGATATAGTCGTCGGCGCCGATATCGTGCGGCAGGTCGATGGCGAAGCCGGCATTGCGGCCCGAGGTGCCGAAGCCGACTTCCTGGGCGTCGACCAGCACGATTTCATCGTCCGGATAATGCAAAGCCAATTGGCGCGCAGCGGCCAGGCCGGTGAATCCGGCGCCCACGACTGCCCAGCGCGCCGTTTTCTCGCCGCTGTGTGCCGGCTTGGCCTGGCGTGCGGGGGCGGTGTGATACCAGCCGCACATCGCATCGTCTTTGGGCGTGGTGTTAAACTTGATCATGTTTGTCTCCTCTACTGCTTTTGAATATGGATAAAGCGCTGGACAATTGGCTATCAATTCCAATTGTCTAAATTCACCATCCTTCAGGCTATTTTCATCTCATTTAAAAATGGATGAAAATAATCGGGTGGTGAATGGAGACGCTCTTCTTATAATTTTTTTATTTGCAGTGAGTCTAAATTTGCGGGCAAATGCGCACAACCGACTTTTCAGCCCGAAAATTGATAACATGGCGTTATGAACAAGCCTCCCTCGACCGATCAGACCCTGCTCAAGATGCCTTCGCTGCGGGCAGTCAAATGCTTCGTGGCGGCGGCGCGCTACCAGAGCTTTACCCGCGCCGCCGAAGCCCTGTGCGTTACGCAAGCGGCGATCAGCCGCCAGATCCGCGAACTGGAAGAACACCTCGGCACGATGCTGTTCGAGCGCGTCGGACGCTCGGTGAAACTGACGCCGGCCGGGTCCATCTTCTTCGAGGCGGCCCAGCTGTCGTTCATTAACATCGCCCAGGCTGCGACGCGGGTGCGCAAGGACTACGGCAACAGCGCCCGGCGTACGCTGACGCTGTGCTGCTCGCCCGCCTTTTCGGCCTTGTGGATGGCGCACCGGCTGCCCAGCTTCTTCAGCGCCAATCCCGACATCGACCTCGACCTGGTCACCACGCAGAACTTCCTGTCACTCGAACCCGGTATCCACCCGGACATCTTCATTACCAAGATGGCGCGCGTGCGCGATGGCTATGTGAGCGTGCCGCTGTTCCACGACCGCATCTATCCGGTCTGCACCCCGGCTTACCTGGACGCGCATCCCGAGATCCGCAGCCTGGAAGGCCTGAGCAACGGCGTGCTGCTGAACCTGAGTCCGTACGGGCGCTCCCAGGTGGCCGAGCACGTCGATTGGGGCGTGTGGCTGGCCATTCACCGGCTGGACATGGAAGACCGCCCGCACAACGGGGCGCACTACTTCAATGCCAACGACTACAACCTGCTGATCCAGATGGTGCTCAACGACCAGGGCGTGGCCCTCGGGTTCGACCACCTGGTCAGCCCGCTGATCGACAAGGGGCAGCTGACCCGGCCGGTCGGGCAGGAGCTGGTGCTGGAAGAGACCCGGCATTACTTCGCCTATCGCGAGGAGAAGGCGGACGACAGCGCATTGGGGCGGTTTCGCAGCTGGTTCCTGGGCCAGAGCGGGGTGCCGGGTAGCTAGTCCGGCGTCGCGGACCCGTAAGGTGGGCGGCTATACCCTGGTGCGTGTCTGCCCGCGGCGTGGATGCCGCCCACGCGTTCAACCACACGTCGAAACGTCGCGACGGATCACCGGCTGGTTGAACGCGTGGGCGGCGCAAATGGCGCTGATCCGCAAACTGAACAGGTATAGCCGCCCACCTTACGAGTCTGTGCATCGCTCACGAAACCAGGCGCGTGCGCAGGCTGTCTGGAACGCCGTGTAAGATCTGCATATCCCTTTCAACCCAAGCACACCATGACCGCCAATTCGTCCCCTGCCCTGCGCCACGTCGTCCTGTTCGCCTTCAAGGACGACGCCACTTCCGAACAGATCGATACCGTCGTCAGCGACTTCGGCGCCCTCGCCCAGGCCGTGCCCGGCAACGTGGCCTACGAATGGGGCACGAACGTCAGCCCGGAAGGCCTGAACGACGGTTTCACGCACTGCTTCACGCTCACCTTCGGCAGCAACGAAGACCGCGACGTCTACCTGGGCCATCCGGCGCACACCGCCTTTGTCGCCACGCTGGGCGTCTGCCTGGCGCGATCGCTCGTCGTCGATTATTGGGCAAAATAATTGGGCAAAAAAAAGAGCGGGCATGCCCGCTCTTTCCAAGATACAGCCGCCGCCATTCAGACTTTCGCGGCGCGCTTGCGGGTCGCCATTCCCGCGCCCAGCAAGGCGATGCCGAACAATGCCAGCGAACCCGGCTCCGGCACTTCGGACAATTTGAACTGGCCGTTATTGCTGACGAAGAAATAGGACGAGGTATTCGCGTAGGCCGTGCCATTGCAGCCATTGCCGGAGAACTGGGCGAATTCGCAGGCGACTTCGCTCACCAGGGTGGTGGTCGGCTCGGCGACGGTGTTCGCGTTGGTAAAGGCGAATGCCATGATCGTTTCCAGCGCCAGGTCTTCGCCGTTTTCGCGGAAGAAATATCCGGAATCCACAGAGCCTGCGCTTGCCCTTGCCATCACGGTGACCTGGCCGTTATTGACTGGCGATCCGCTTGCATCGACCATGCCGCCCCCGCCCGCCATCACGGTAAAGGTGGCGAACTCGTTGCCAAGATTGGCGCCGTAGATGCCGTTCGAGCTGCCGTACTGACCGGGTGTCGGATTCTGGAACATGCGGATGGTGCCGCCGGTGAAGGTGAACGCGCCGCCGAAAGTGCCGGTACCGGTCGCATCGAACATCGCGGTAATGTTGCCGGTCGGGTAATTCACAGGGAACAGCTGGAAGTTGCTGTCAGCCTGGGCAATGTTGAACACCGCGTGTTCGGTGAACGAAAAGCTCGTGCCGCCTCCAGGGGTAAGCTGGATAAACGCATTGCCGTTCACGTCCAGATATTCGTTGATCCGCTGGCCGCCGGCGAAACCGCCGCCAGTCGGATTGAATACCCAGTTGTTCAGCACCGATTCCGCATGGGCAACGCCCATCGACGTTGCAAGCACGGCGGCACACACCATTTTCTTCAAAAGTTTCATGACTGAATCCTCTTAAGTGGTTGATCAGGCACAGCACGCAACTACAAGCAACCGGCATACCAGCGTATTTACATCATTTAAAATCAATCACTTGCGGATTATTGTTAACTCAGCAGTTAAAAAAATGTAAAGAAAATCGACGCGACAGGCGGCTTTCATTCCTTCTTGCCGGCCTGGCTCGGCCAGCATGGCGATTGCAAAAAAACCTGGCCCGATGTCGAATATGCGGGGATGTATTCGTCGTACTGCCAGAGGGACGTCCTCTGCCTTTTCATAAGGAACCGATCATGTCCACGAATACCGTCGAACTGCACCGCGTGCTCAAGTCGACCGCGGACCGCGTCTACCGCGCCTTTACCACCCCGGATGCCTTTGCCAAATGGCTGCCGCCGCATGACTATTTCGCCACCGTGCATGCCATCGACGTTCAGCCAGGCGGGCGCTACCGTATGTCGTTCACGAATCTCACCACCGGCCACAACGAGGTGTTCGGCGGCGAGTACCTGGAACTTGAACCCGGCAAGCGCCTGCGCTACACGGCCGAGTTCGACGACCCGAACTTGCCGGGCCGGATGCAGACCACGGTGACCCTGCGCGACGTGTTCTGCGGCGTCGAGCTGCACATCCGCCAGGAAGGCATTCCGGCGGTGATCCCGGCCGAAGCCTGCTATCTCGGCTGGCAGGAATCGCTGCAGCAGCTCGGGCAACTGGTGGAAGCCGAGATCAAGGATTGAGTTCTGCCCTGTCCTGAATTAACCAAAACAAGGAGATACACCATGACCAGCAAAAACACGATCTGCCTCTGGTTCGACGGCACTGCGCTCGACGCCGCCCGCTTCTATGCCGAAACCTTTCCCGACAGCGCCGTCACGGCCGTACACCACGCGCCGGGCGACTTCCCGTCCGGCAAAGAGGGCGACGTCCTGACGGTCCAGTTCAGCGTGCTCGGCATCCCCTGCCTCGGCCTGAACGGCGGCCCGCTCTTCCCGCATACCGAAGCGTTTTCGTTCCAGGTCGCCACCGACGACCAGGCCGAGACCGACCGCCTGTGGAACGCGATCGTCGGCAACGGCGGCCAGGAAAGCGCCTGTGGCTGGTGCAAGGACAAGTGGGGGCTCAACTGGCAGATCACGCCGCGCGTCCTCACCGACGCCATTGCCAACCCCGACAAGGCGGTGGCCAAGCGCGCGTTCGAAGCGATGATGACGATGCGGAAGATCGACATCGCCGCGATCGAAGCGGCGCTGCGCGGCTGAGATTTTTCCTTCCTGCCTGCACGGCCGCTTTGGGCGGAAGCGGCCTGCTTGCCAATCAGGCATTGCATTCCTCATCTCGGGCAGCATATGGAGGAGAACGCCGGTTGCCGCGCAGCCGCCGTGCGCGTGCCGCCCTGTGGTCAAACTGGTATCATTCGCGTTTGTCCGGACCCAGGCTCCGACGCTCCCTACCACTACAGAACATCAAGAATGAGCACACCGACCCAACTGCCCTCTTTCTGGAGCCGGCTCTCCCTCGCCTTCGGCACCTTTTTCAAGACCGTCGGCGACGCCGAATTCGCCGCGCGCGTGCGCGATGACCAGGTCGGCCCGGTCTCCGCACCGCCGCCTGCGCCCGTCGTGACGCCAGCCCCAGCCCCGACGCCTGTCCCGGCCGCCGCGCCCGCCCCGGTCCCGGTCCAGCTGCGCGAAGCCACCCCGGACGCCGCCCTGCAACTGCTGACCCTGCTGCAACGCGAAGCGCGCCTGATCGACTTCGCCCACGAAAACCTGGCGGCCTATGCCGACGCCGACATCGGCGCCGCCGCCCGCGTCGTCCACGAAGGCTGCGCGCGCGTCCTGAAAGACCACTTCACGATCGCCCCCGTGCGCGGCGAAGCCGAAGGTGCGCGCGTCACGCTCGAAGAAGGTTTCGATGCTGCCAGCGTGCGCCTGACCGGCAACGTGGTCGGCAAGGCGCCGTTCAAGGGCACGCTCTCCCACCGCGGCTGGAAAGCCACCGAAGTACGCCTGCCGCAACTGGCGAAAGAACACGACGCCAACGTGCTGGCGCCGGCGGAGGTGGAACTGTGAGCGCCCCGATGAACGCTCGTTACGCTATCGGCATCGACCTGGGCACCACGCACAGCGCCTTGTCGTACGTCGACCTGGAAGCGAGCGACGGCGAAAACACCGCGCACGGCGTGCTGCCGATCCCGCAACTGAGCGCGCCCGGCACCGTCGAGGCGCTGCCGCTGCTGCCCTCCTTCCTCTACCTGCCGCACCCGGACGAACTGGCGCCGGGCGAACTGGCGCTGCCGTGGAACAGCGATGGCGACACGACAGTCGCCGGCGAAATGGCGCGCAGCCGCGGCGCCACCACGCCGATCCGCCTGGTGTCCTCGGCCAAGAGCTGGCTGTCGCACCCGAGCGTCGACCGCCGCGCCGCCATCCTGCCGTCGGACGCGCCGGAAGAAGTCACGCGCGTCTCGCCGCTGGACGCCTCCACGCGTTACCTGCAGCACCTGCGCCGCGCCTGGGACAACGCTCATCCGGAAGCGCCGTTCGACCAGCAGCAAGTCACGGTGACAATTCCCGCCTCGTTCGACCCGGGCGCGCGCGAACTGACCGCGGAAGCGGCCCGTAACGCCGGCTATGCTTCCGCTACGCTGCTCGAAGAACCGCAGGCGGCCCTGTACAGCTGGATCCAGGGCAGCAACGGCGCCTGGCGCAAGCAGGTGAAAGCCGGCGACATTGTGCTGGTGGTCGACGTCGGCGGCGGCACCAGCGACTTCTCGCTGATCGCCATCCTCGAACGCGACGGCAAGCTGGAACCGCACCGCGTGGCCGTGGGCGACCACATCCTGCTCGGCGGCGACAACATGGACCTGGCCCTGGCGCACCTGGTGGCGCGCAAGCTCGCCGCCAACGGTACCCAGCTGGACGCCTGGCAGATGCGCGCGCTGACCTATGGCTGCCGCGGCGCCAAGGAACACCTGCTGGCCGACGCGCAAGCCACCACCTGGCCGATCGTGGTGCCGAGCCGCGGCTCGAAACTGATCGGCGGTTCGATCCGCACCGAACTCACGCGCGAGGAAGTCACGGCCTTCATCACCGACGGCTTCTTCCCGCGCGTGGAAGCGTCGGCACGTCCCGCCGTGCGTACCCGCGCCGGCCTGACGCAACTGGGCCTGCCGTATGCGCAGGATGCGGCCGTGACGCGCCACCTGGCCGCTTTCCTGGCGCGCCAGGCCGGCGCCACCGCCGAACTCGAAGGTTTTGCAGGCCGCGTCAGTAGCGAACACACGTTCCTGCATCCGAGCGCGGTGCTGTTCAACGGCGGCGTCTTCAAATCCGAGCTTCTCGCCCGGCGCGTGATGGACACCATCAACGACTGGCTCTACATGGAAGGCGCGGAACCGGCGCGCATGTTAGAGGGTGCCGACCTCGACCTGGCCGTCGCCCGTGGCGCCGCCTACTACAGCTATGCGCGGCGCGGCGGCGGCGTGCGCATCCGCGGCGGTACGGCGCGTTCGTACTACGTCGGCGTCGAATCGTCGATGCCGGCGATTCCCGGCATGGAGCCGCCGATCCGGGCGCTGTGCGTGGCGCCCTTCGGCATGGAAGAAGGCAGCGAACTCGAACTGCCGGGCCAGGAATTCGGCCTGGTGGTGGGCGAACCGGTCCACTTCCGCTTCTTCGGTTCGACCACGCGCCGCCAGGATGAAATCGGCGAGGTGCTCGACTTCTGGGGCCCGGACGAGCTGCAGGAGCAGAACGAGATCCAGGCGACGCTGCCGGCCGATGGCCGTACGCCGGGCGACGTGGTGCAAGTCAAGCTGCATGCGCTGGCGACCGAAGCCGGCACCCTGGAACTGGCGGCGGTGGCGCGTGACGGCCAGCGCTGGAAAGTCGAATTCGACGTTCGCACCACGACCGAACAGTGACACCCTACCTGGTCAGTATCGACCTCGGCACCACCAATACGGTGCTGGCGTATGCCGCACCGGGTGCGGCGGAGGTCGAACTGTTCCCGATCGACCAGTTGGTGGCGCCCGGCGAAGTCGCCGGCGCGCCGCTGCTGCCGTCGAACCGCTACCACCCTGCGCCTGAAGAACTCGGGCCGGGCCAGTTGCAGCTGCCCTGGCAGTTGGGCGACGTGGCTGGCCTGGAGCGCGTCGCCATTGGCCGCCTGGCGCGCAGCCTCGGTGCGGCGACGCCGGGCCGGCTGGTGGCCAGCGCCAAGAGCTGGCTGTCGCATCCCGGCGTCGACCGCATGGCGCCGATCCTGCCCTGGGGCACCGAACCCGAGGTGCCGAAAGTCTCGCCGGTGGCCGCCAGCGCCAGCTATTTATCGCACCTGCGCGCCAACTGGAATATCCGTTTTCCCGGCCAGCCGCTGGAACAGCAGGAAGTCGTGCTCACCGTGCCCGCCTCTTTCGACGAGGGCGCGCGCGCGCTGACGCTGGAAGCGGCGCGGCTGGCCGGCCTGCCGCGCCTGCGCCTGCTGGAAGAACCGCAAGCCGCCCTCTACGACTGGCTGTACCGCCACCGCGCCACCCTGGCCGACGACCTGGCCGATACAAAGCTGGTACTGGTGGCCGACGTCGGCGGCGGCACCACCGATTTCAGCCTGGTCAAGGTCGAACTCGTCGACGGCCAGCCGCAGCTGACGCGCATCGGTGTCGGCAACCACCTGATCCTCGGCGGCGACAACATGGACCTGGCACTGGCGCACCTGGTCGAGGCGCGCATGGCCGAACAGGATGGCGCGCAAGTGCCGGCGCGCCTGTCGGCCGCGCGCCTGGCCCAGCTGACCGAACGCTGCCGCGCCGCCAAGGAACAGCTGCTGGCGAGCGACGCACCGGAACAGGTGACCGTCACGCTGCTGGGTTCCGGCTCGCGCCTGATCGGCGCCAGCCGCAAGGCCGAACTGCGCCGCGCCGACATCGAACGCGTGGTGCTGGACGGCTTCTTCCCCCTGAACGAAACGCAGGAAAGCGCGCGCCGCGCACGCGCCGGCATCGTCGAATTCGGCCTGCCTTACGCCAGCGACCCGGCCGTCACGCGCCACCTGGCCAGCTTCCTGCGCCAGCACGCGGCGGCGGCGCGCGCCGCGCTCGGCCTGGCCGATGACGCCACGCTTCCCGTGCCTGACACCCTGCTGCTCAACGGCGGCGTGTTCCGCGGCGCCGCCCTGGCCGAGCGCCTGGCCACGACGCTGGAGAATTGGCGCGGACAGCCGCTGCGCATCTTGCACAACCGCGATCCGGACGTCGCCGTCGCCCGTGGCGGCGTCGCTTATTCACTGGCGCGCCAGGGCGCCGCGCCCGCCATCGAGAGCGGCGCGGCGCGCAGCTACTACCTGCTGCTCGAAGGCGAACGCGCACAAAGCGGCTTGCGCGCCGTCTGCCTGCTCCCGCGCGGCACGCCGGCCACCACCGAAGTGCGCCTGCACGAACGCAGCTTCGCCCTGCGCCTGGGACGGCCGGTGCGCTTCCACCTGGTGTCGACGGTGGCCGACACCGGCCAGGTGCCGCAGCCCGGCGCACTGGTCGACCTGGCGCCGGAAGACGTCGTGCGCCTGCCGCCGATCGCCACCGTGCTGCGCGCCGCGCCCGGTGCGGCGCCGCGCAGCGAGATCGCGGTGCAGCTGGTGGCGTCGCTGAGCGAAGTCGGATCGCTGGAGGTGCATTGCGTGGCCGAGGATGGCAGTGGACGCTGGCAGCTCGCGTTCGAACTGCGCGCCGCCGAGGGTGAGGAAGACGCGGTCGAGACCGAGGTGCTGCCGCCGCAGCTCGATGCCGCAATCGAGAAAATCGAGCGCGTCTTCGGCACCCGCTCGAAAGCCGTCGACACCAAAGAGGTGCGCCAGCTGCGCGCCAGCCTCGAACACCTGCTCGGGCGGCGCGAAGGCTGGGCGACGCCGTTGTTGCGGCGCCTGTTCGACGCGTTGATGGAGCGATCGAAGGGACGGCGCCGGTCGGCCGAGCACGAACGCGCCTGGCTCAACCTGGCCGGCTTTTGCCTGCGCCCCGGCTTCGGCCATCCGCTCGACAGCTGGCGCATCGAGCAATTGTGGGCGATGTTCGAGACAGGCGTGCAGTACCACAAGGACACGCAGGTGCGTGCCGAATGGTGGACGCTGTGGCGCCGCGTGGCCGGTGGCCTGGACACCGAAGCGCAGCTGCGCCTGCTCGACGATTTCGCCTTCAATTTGCAGGCCGACGCGTCCGAGCGCGGCAAGCGCCCGATCACCCTGGTCGACGGCAGCGAGGACGACATGCTGCGCCTGGGCGCTTCGCTGGAACGCATTCCGGCGGCCTACAAGGCGGAGATCGGCAACTGGATGATGGAGCAGATCGCGGCGATTTCCACCGGCGCCGCCAAGCTCGACGCCAAGACCGCAGCCACCTACGCGCGCTACCTGTGGGCGTTTGGCCGCGTCGGCGCGCGCCAGTCCTTCCACGCCAGCGCGCACGAAGTCGCGCCGCGCGAAGTGGCCGAGGCATGGCTGGGCCAGTTGCTGCTGCTCGACTGGAAGAAGATCGAGCCGGCCGGTTTTGCCGCCACCCACATCGCGCGCATGACCGGCGACCGCTCGCGCGACATCGACGACGCCGTGCGCGCCGAAGTGCTGCGCCGTTTGAGCGCGATCGGCGCGCCGGCCGCCTGGACGGCGCTGGTGCGCGAAGTGGTGGAGCTGGACCAGGCGAGCGAAACGCGCATGTTGGGCGAGGCGCTGCCGCCGGGCCTGAAGCTGCTTCGTTAAAAATAGTTTGACGCGATGACCCTGCTGTTTGACCTGATGAACGCCGTCCCGCGCGGCCTGATCCTTCCCCCCGCCAACCTGTTCCTGCTCATCGCCGTCGGCCTGGCGATGTCGCGCCGCTGGCCGCGCACCGGGCATGCTGTCGCCGCTTGCGCGCTCCTGCTCATGTTCCTGCTGTCGAGCACCGGGGGCGCACGGCTCCTGGTGGCGCCGCTGGAACGGATGACCACGCCGCTACTGGCGCCCGAGCGCGCCGGCGCACAGGCGATCGTCGTGCTGTCGTCCGGGCGCCTGCAGCGTGCCCCCGAATACGGCGGCCGCGACATTCCCGACTATATCGCCCTGGCGCGCCTGCGCTATGCGGCCCACCTGCAGCGGCGCACCGGGCTGCCCGTCCTCGTCAGCGGCGGCCTCGGGAACGAGGGCGCTGCCTCCCTGGCCGATGGCATGGCGGCGGCATTGCGCGAGGACTTCGGCGTCCCCGTGAAGTGGCTGGAGGCGCGCTCGCGTGACACCGGAGAAAATGCGGCCTACAGCGCCGCGCTGCTGCGTTCCGAAGGCGTCAAGCGCATCCTGCTCGTCACCGATGCGATGCACATGCCGCGCTCGCGCGCCGCTTTCGAGCGTGCCGGGCTCGAAGTGGTCAGCGCGCCGACCGTCTTCTTCAGCCGGCAACCGCAACCGCTCGGCGCCTGGGTGCCCAGCACCGAGGGCATGCGCCGCTCGTCGTATGCGCTGTACGAACTGATCGGCATGGCGTGGTACAGGGTGCGTTCGGCGGGGGCGGGGTGAGTTCCTGCCAGCGCCGCGTGGGTGCGGGCGTTACGCGTGGGCGGCGCAATCGGCGCGTGTTCGCGTCGTTGCGGGTGTAGCCGACCACCCTACATCCTGATCAGACCCGTAGGGTGGGCGGGTCTCCCGCCCACGCGGTGATAGTTGGCGGCAAGATCATCGAGCACGCGTTAGAACCGATAACGATCACCGCGTGGGCGGGGAACCCGCCCACGCTACGGGTCTGTGCCTTGTTCCTGGTACTGGCGGTGGCAACGCTGGCCACGCTACCAAGACGCCACCCTACTCCACCCTGACCGCCAGATCGCGTCCTTCAAGCGCCACCTGCCCCGCGTAATCCGCCGCATAAATGCGCAGGATGTAATCCCCCGGCGCCAGCGCCCCCACCTGCCAGTTGCCCGGCGCCACCCGCCCATTCTGCAGCGTGTTATTGACCGCATACGCAAAGCGCGTCGCCTTGCTGCCGTAGACCGTGATGCCGCTGTCGGGCGCATACAGCAGTTTTACCGCTTCGCGCTCGCGCGGCAGGCGGTCGTAGACTTGCGTGATCAACGGCTGCTCGAAGCCCGGCAGCGCGCTGCCGTCAGGGCGCAGCAGCTGGTAACCGAGCTTGTACAGCCCGAGGCGGCGCCGCGCCAGGTTGCCGTCCATCTGGTCGTAGCCGTCGGCCACGATCGACACCTGGCCCAGCGCGCGCTCGATGCGTACCGGCTGGCCCTTCTTCGCAGGCAGGCGCTTGCCCGCAGCGTCGTACAGGGCCACGCCTTGCAGGCGCGGCGCGATGGTATCGACCACGCCGGGGAACGGCAGCGTCAAGGGATTGACCAGCGCGCCGCCCGGATAGTAATCGAGGTGGACGTGGGCCATGGCGTTGATGGTGCCGAGCGCGTCACCCACCGCGAAGCGCGTGCCGCGCGGTACCCGCACGCGCTCCGGCTTCCCGCGCGCATCGGTGAGTACCTGGAAGCGTGCGTCGAAGGGTTTGTCGCGGCCGTCGCGGCCGACGCGCATGTGGATGTACGACAGCGGTCCGATGGCGATGCCTTCGCTGAGCGAACCGAAACCCCAGTTCGCAAAGGGGTCGCTCACCTTGGCGGGCACGATCGCCAGCACGCGCGATCCGACGTCGGCGCGCACATCGAGGCCGGCATGGAAATGGTCGCGGCTTTCGCCGTCATAGCTGCCGCGCACCTCGCCCATCAGGCCGACCACCTCGTGCGGCATGTCTTGCGGCCCGACCGGCCAGGGCATCGGCGCAGTACGTGGGGCCTGCGCCGGCGGCGCGATAATCGGTGCGGCCTCGCCCTCCTTCGGCGGCGCCAGGCGCAGCACGCGCAGCGCCAGCGCGTCGGCCACGACCAGGCTGCCGCTCCTCTCCACGGCGATGCCGTGCGGCGCGAACAGGTGCACCTTGCCGTCGGCGCCAAAGCTTGACTGCGGCGGGCGGTCGGCATCGTCCAGGGCATGGATCTCGCCACCGGGCTGCAATGCGAGCTGCAAGGCCAGTTGCAAAATGCGCCCGCCGCCGCCGGCGATATACAGGTAACCGTCGTGGGTCAGCGCCAGGCCGGTGGGGCGGCGCAGCAGCGGCTGGCGTTCTCCCGCCAGCGGCGCGACCAGCGTCGAGACGATGCCATCCGCGCCGATGCGGCGGATCGCGTTGTTGCCGGTATCGGCAACATACAGCGTGCCGTCCTTGTCGACCGCGATCGCGCTCGGCGTGTCGAAGGCGGCAGCAGCGCCGGGACCGTCGGCATTGCCGGGCCGGGCGCCGCCGGCCAGCGTGGTCACGACGCCGTCGGGCGCGATGCGGCGGATGCGGTCGTTGTAGGTGTCGGCGACGTACACGTTGCCGCGCGCGTCCACCGCCACCCCGACCGGCGCGTGGAAGCGCGCGGCGCGTCCCTGCCCATCGGCGTCGCCCGGCTGGCCGTCGCCGGCCAGCGTGGTGACGCTGCCGTCGGGTGCGATCTTGCGGATGGCGTGGTTGCCGGTATCTGCCACGTACAGGTTGCCGAAGCGGTCGCTCGCCAATGCCGAGGGCGTGTGGAAGGCAGCTGCGGCGCCGGCGCCGTCGGCGAAGCCTTCGCGCGCGCCGGCAAAGGTGGAGACGGTACCGCTGCGGTCGATGCGGCGGATGCGGTTGCTGTCGCCGCCGTCGGACACATAGACGTTGCCGTGGGCGTCGAGGGCGACGCCGAAGGGATCGCTGAAGCGGCCCTGCGCCTGCGCGCCATCGACGACGCCATCCTGGCCATCGCCCGCCAGCGGCATCACGCGCGCCGCCCAGGACGGCTTTGTTGCCGCCGGCGCCGCCAGCAGCATGGCGCCGGCGCCGGGTGCGGCCGGCTCGCGCTGGCCTGCGATGTAATAGCCCGCCAGCGCCGCCGCCAGTACGCCGGCGCCCGCCAGGGACGCGATCTTCGTTGTTCGGTTCACTGCCCCGCCCATCCTGATGCAAAGCGCAAGTCTAACCGATCAGTTCGCCGCGCACGAGAGGCCGATCGTCCCGTATGCCGCGTGTTCCGGATCATCGCTACCATCGGGACAGCCACTGTCGGCCACCACTTTCCTCTTTCAGGAGCACCATGGACTCGAACGATCAAGATCCGGCGCCGTCGCGCCGCCGTTTCGTCGGCACGGTTGCCGGCGGCCTTGCCGCTGCGGCGGCGGCCGTACCCGCCGCTGCCCAGCAACCAGCCGACCCGGCGCCGGGCCAGCCGCCCGCCGGCCGCGCGCGCGAAGCGGCCAGCCGCTATCCGCGCCCGCCCTTCCAGAACCAGTCGCAGCCCTGGCCGGGACTGGCGGGCAAGATGACGCCGCGGCCCGACCACGGCGAAACCACCTACCGCGGCAGCGGACGCCTGGCCGGGCGCAAGGCGCTGGTGACCGGCGGCGACTCGGGCATCGGCCGCGCCGCCGTGATCGCGTTCGCGCGCGAAGGGGCCGACGTCGCCATCAATTACCTGCCGGCCGAGGAAGCCGATGCGCGCGAAGTGGTGAAACTGATCCAGGACGCCGGCCGCAAGGCGGTGGCCCTGCCCGGCGACATCCGCGACGAAGCCTTTTGCCGCAAGCTCGTCGCCGAAGCCGTGCGCCAGCTGGGCGGCCTCGACATTCTCGTCAACAACGCCGGCCGCCAGCATTCGACCGACTCGATCCTCGACCTGACGACCGAGCAGTTCGACTGGACCTTCAAGACGAATGTGTATGCGATGTTCTGGATCACCAAGGCGGCGGTGCCGCACCTGAAGGCGGGCAGCTGCATCATCAATACGGCCTCGGTACAGGCCTATGACCCGTCACCGAACCTGCTCGATTACGCGCAGACCAAGGCGGCGGAAGTCGCGTTCACCAAGGCGCTGGCCAAGCAGCTGGGCAAGCAGGGCATCCGCGTGAACGCGATCGCGCCGGGGCCGGTCTGGACGCCGTTGCAGGTGTCGGGCGGGCAGACGCAAGAGAATCTGAAGAAGTTCGGCGCGGATTCGCCGCTGGGTCGTCCGGGCCAGCCGGCCGAGCTGGCGCTGGCGTTTGTGACGCTGGCGGCGGACGAGTCGAGTTATACGACCGGGCAGGTGTATGGCGTGGCTGGCGGGGCGGGCAATCCTTGACGTGCTTCCACCCTGCGTTGGCTGTCGCGCAATGTAGGGTGGGCTCTCGAGCCCACGCGGTCGTACGTTAATGAACCGCACGTTTAAAAGGTAACGAATACGCCTGCGTCGCAGGTGTTTTCATGCGCTTCGACACGCATATGCTCTACCGCGTGGGCACCAGTGCCCACCCTACAAAAGCATGCTGATGTATCAGCGCTTGCGCAGCAGGCGCGCGAATAAAGAGGTGATCGACACGGTCCGAATCCGTTTGGCCAGCGGGCCGGGATGGTTGCAGCGCGAGGTGATGGTCATGTTGTAGTCTCCGAAACACTGCTTGTCAGGATAATCACAAAGCCGAGCTCGCTCTGTGCGCCATTTCGCATTGCTGAGCTATTCTGTCATGCGCCGATGACGCGCGCGTGACAAGCGCGCGCACCCCTGCCCGATTGAGTCATATCATGGGCGCAGCGAGGCCTCGGCCTATCTTTGGAACTGGCTTTGCACCGACGCAAACACAGACAGGGAGAACGACATGGGCTATGCAGACCGCGACAAATACGGCATCTACAAAAACAGGAGCCACGCCGGTCCCGGGCCGGCGCTGATGGGCGCCGACACGCTGATCGGCGACGGCGTCGTCAATGGGGCCGAAGAAGACCTGGGCGACATCAAGGAAATCATGCTCGACATGAACACCGGCCAGGTGGCCTATGCCGTGCTGGCTTTCGGCGGCTTCCTCGGCATGCACGAGAAACTCTTCGCCGTGCCCTGGCAGGCCTTGCACCTGGACACCGTCAACCACCGCTTCGTGCTGAACGTCGAGAAAGAGCGCCTGAAAAAGGCGCCCGGCTTCAACAAGGATGCCTGGCCCGACATGGCGGACGTCACCTGGGCGACGGAGATCCACAGCTTCTATGGCACCGACCTGAACCGCGGCGGCGCGCCGACGATCGGCGCCGGCGTCGGCGTGGAGCGGGGCGGCATGGGCAATACGGAAGGGGCGGTGCACGGCTCCGGGTCGAGCGTCGATCCGCGACCGGGCAACCTGGGCGACGACAAGGACATCAGCAGGATCCGGGGCAGTAATATCGGCTGATACCGGCACCAGTTACGAGTCCGAAAACGGAGTATTCATACTCCGTTTTCGGAGTGCCATTCTGACTCGCCGCAGTGCGTCAGGATTTGTATTTCACGGCGCAGCCATACGGCCGCGTCGTCGCCTGCACGACGTTTTCGCCTTTCAGCACCGATTGCAGCGCGGTCTTGAAGTAGGGATCGGCTTTTTCGATATCGGCCGGCTTGGCCGTCGCGATGCTGTCGATCCCGCCGGCATAGCGCAGGATGCCTTTGGCGTCGATGACGTACATGTGCGGCGTGGTGCGCGCGTCATAGGCCTTGCCGATCTCGCCTTGCGGATCGAGCAGCACGGCGGTCGGCTGCGCGTTGCGGCTGGCCGTCAGCTCGTCCGCTTTGGCGCCGGTGACGTGGCCCTGCTCGCCCGGCGCCGACGAAATTACGCTCAGCCACACCACGCCCGCCCCTGTCGCCTGCTTCTGCAGGTTTTGCATGTTGGCGGCGCCGTAGTGCTTCTTCACGTAAGGGCACTCGTTGTTCGTCCATTCGAGCACGACGACTTTCCCCTTCAGGTCGGCCAGCTTGTGCTGCTGCCCCTTGCTGTCGAGCGCCGTGAAGGCGGGCGCCGGCTGGCCGATCGTGGGCGCAGCCATGGCCGGTGTGGTAAGCAGCAGGCTGGCGCTGGCCAGTGCGGCCGTGCATGCAGTCATGCGCAGCAAGGCGCGGCGTGGGGAGCGGTTCATGAAATCCTCCTTTGAAAACGTGGCTAAAGTTCGATGACGACGATGTTTATTGCCTGGCTACCGCGACTGCATTGTTACCTGATTGCTGCGCGAATGCCTCCATCACGATCGCCTGCGTCAGCACCGGCGGCAGCACCGCCGGCTCCTTGCCGGGCGCATAGAACACATAGAACGGCAAGCCATCGCGCCCGAACGCGCGCAGGAATGCCGTGATGGCGGGATCGCGATTGGTCCAGTCGCCCTTCAGGTAGACCACCTCGTGCGCGCGCATGGCTTGCTGCACGGCGGCAGTGGACAGGGTCGTGCGTTCGTTGACCAGGCAGGTGATGCACCAGGCGGCGGTCATGTTGACGAACACCGGCTTGCCCGCGGCGCGCAAGGCGGCGAGGCGTTCGGCGCTGTACGGTTCGGCGTTCTTCGCTTGCTGGCTGCTTGGCGCTTGCGGCGGCTTGGCGACATGCAGGTTGGCCATCAA
Organism: Massilia sp. CFBP 13721; assembly: GCF_014842025.1. Taxonomy (GTDB): domain Bacteria; phylum Pseudomonadota; class Gammaproteobacteria; order Burkholderiales; family Burkholderiaceae_D; genus Telluria. The sequence continues at coordinate 187,862 of NZ_JACYUY010000007.1, read as the reverse complement.
GCCAACCAGTCCCGCCAGGGACACCAGCGCCAGGCCACGCGGCCACCACGACTTGCCGCCCCCGTGCTCGTGCTGGTGCAGGCCGACGAGCCATGTCACCAGGCCGACCAGCACGGTACCGGCCAGGGCCATGCGCAAGCCCGCTTCGCCCGCCTGCTGGGCCAGCACCCACAGCAGCCAGGCCGCCGTCGCATACATCGGAAAGGCCATCGCCTGGCGCAGCCGCACCATCCACAGGCCTGGCCGCGGCAGGCGTTGCGCCACCGCCGGGAACAGTCCCAGCAACAGGAACGGCAGCGCCAGGCCCAGGCCCATCATCGCGAACACCAGCAGGCTGACCGCGGCCGGCGCCACCAGCGCCGAGCCGATTGCCGCGCCCATGAAGGGCGCGGTGCAAGGCGTCGCCACCACCACGGCCAGCAAGCCGGTGAAGAAACTGCCCGCGTGGCCCTTGCGCTCCACCAGCCCCTGCCCCGCCCCGGCGAGCGAGCCGCCCACCTCGAATACGCCCGACAGGTTCAGGCCGATCGCCAGCATCAGCCAGCACATGGCCGCGACGAACAGGGGCGACTGGAACTGGAAGCCCCAGCCGACCGCGCTGCCGCCGGCGCGCACCGCCAGCAGGGCCAGGGCCAGCGCCATGAATGCGGCCAGCACGCCCATGGTGTAGAACACGCCGGACAGACGCACCTCGCGGCGATCGCCGCCGGACATGCCGGCCACCGCCGTGGCTTTGATCGCCAGGACAGGAAACACGCAAGGCATCAGGTTCAGGACCAGGCCACCGAGGAAGGCGAACACCGCCATTTGCCACAGCGGCAAGGTGGAAGGCGTCGGGGCGGTGCTTGCAGCCATACTTGTGGCTGCGCTTGCGACCGGCAAGGCCAGCGTGAACCAGCGTTTCTGGCCGCCGCCATCCGTCACCGCCAGCAGTCCCGCCGCGGGCTTGGACGTATAGCCCTGGCCTTTTCGCAGCGTCAGGGTCAAGGCGCCCTGCTCCACCTTCAGGGTCTGCGCGGCGGCGTGATCGACCACGCCCCAGGGTTCCGGGAAGTACAGCGCCGATTGCACGGACTGCGGCGAGATGCCTGCGCCTGCGACGCGCAGCTGCAGCATGGGCTCGTCGGCGCTGACCGAGGCCTTCCAGGGCGCCGCTTGCGGCCGGCGCGCATCGGCAATCGCGAACGCCGCGCGCACGGCGGCGCTCCCCAAGCGCGCCGCCGCTTCCACCGGCAAGTCCAGGCGGAACTGCCCTTCTTCGGGAATGCATTCCTTCTCGCACACCACCCAATCGGCATTCGCCTCGACCACCAGCCGGCTGCCGGGCTGCGCATCCGCCGGTACCGCCAGGGTCATCGGGAAGACGATCTCGTTTTCGTAGCCATAGCTGGCGACCGGCCCGATGAGGAAGCGGTCCGGCCCGGGCCAGGCGATCTCGCCGACGCTCACGCCTTGAGGTAACTTGAATTCGATATTCGGCGGCGAGCCCGCATCGCCGGGATTCTTCCAGTAGGTGTGCCAGTGCGGCGCCAGGCGCTGGCGCAGGCCGATGCGTACCTGTTGCCCGGGGCTGACGGCGGCGTGTTCGCTCACCAGCGACACCGTCGCGCGCGGGCTGCGCTGCAGCTTGCTCTCTTCGGCCAATGCGAGCGCCGGGATCAGCAAGGCCAGCGCCAGCATGAGTATTGCGCTCAGGTCACGCCAATCGATGCGCGCGGCAAACGGGAAGGATGGGTGCATGCGAGTGTCGAGGAAGGTGGGTCGGCAGTCGCATGCAAATTAACACGTTGGGTATCGTCGAGCAATCGAATTGGACGCTGCGCTGTCATGGGGTCGTCATGTATGCGGTTTACGCTGGCGCAGTCCTCAGCCATATCGGCATGGGCACAACCCGGCCACACGCGTTGCAGACGCGCGTCCTCCCAACGTTCTCACATAAAACGTTATGACCTCACGACGAAGTTTCTTGCGAAACAGTGCCCGCGCAGGTATCGCGGCCGGCACGTATGCCGCTTTCCCGCCGGCGATCCAGCGCGCGCTTGCCATCCCCGCCAACAACGTGACGGGTACCATTCGCGACGTCGAGCACGTAGTAATCCTGATGCAGGAGAACCGCGCGTTCGACCATTATTTCGGCACGCTCGCCGGCGTGCGCGGATTCGGGGACCGCTTCCCCATCCCCCTGCCGGAAGGCCGCAACGTGTGGCAACAGCGCATGGCGAACGGCAATCTGATGATGCCCTTCCACCTGGACGGCAGCGTCGGCAACGCGCAGCGCGCCAACGGTACGCCGCATGACTGGAACGACAGCCAGCAAGCCTGGGACAACGGCCGCATGGACCAATGGCCGCGCTACAAGAATCCCATCTCGATGGGCCACTTCAAGGAAGCCGAAATTCCCTTCCATTTCGCGTTGGCCAATGCTTTTACGGTGTGCGATGCCTACCACTGCTCGATGCACACGGGGACCGATGCGAACCGCTCGTTCTTCCTGACCGGCACCAACGGCGCGGTACCCACCGGCACGGCGTTCGTCAGCAACGAATGGGATGCCATCGACGGCCTGCCCAGCGGCGTGAACACAGGCTATACCTGGACCACCTATGCCGAACGCCTCGAGGCGGCCGGCGTGCGCTGGATCAGTTACCAGAACATGCCCGATGAATGGGGCGACAACATGCTGGGCGCGTTCCGCCAGTTCAAGCGCGCCAACATCGCGTCGGGCTACCCCGTCTCCAGCGGCGGTGCACCAGGCCAGCCCTATACCAACACCGGCCAGGTCCTGCCCTACCACGCCTACGATGCGGCGACCGACAACGCCAACAACCCGCTGTACAAGGGCATCGCCAACACCTTGCCGGGCACCCAGCCCGAGCAGTACCTGGACGCGTTCAAGCGCGACATCCGCGAGGGCAAGCTGCCGCAGGTGTCGTGGATGAACGCACCGTCGATCTACTGCGAGCATCCTGGCCCATCGAGCCCGGTGCAGGGCTCCTGGTTCCTGCAGGAGGTCATCGACGCATTGACGGCCAACCCCGAGGTCTGGAGCAAGACTGTGCTGATCGTCAACTTCGACGAGAACGACGGCTATTTCGACCACGTGCCGTCGCCCTCCGCCCCTTCACCCGACGGCAAGGGCGGCTACGCCGGCAAGACCACGCTGGCGCAGGCGGATATGGGACCCGAGTACTACACGCATCCCCGGCCTCAAGGGAGCACCAGGCAGCCGGCTGCGGATGGCCGCGTCTACGGGCCCGGTCCGCGGGTGCCGATGTATGTGATTTCGCCATGGAGCCGCGGCGGCTGGGTCAATTCGCAGGTGTTCGACCACACGTCGGTGCTGCGTTTCCTGGAGGCGCGTTTCGGTGTGCGCGAGCCGAACATCAGCCCATTCCGCCGCGCGGTCTGCGGCGACCTCACCAGCGCGTTCAACTTTGCAACGCCGAACAGCGAGGTATTGCCGGTATTGCAGGGGCGCAGAACCCGCAGCCAGGCCGACGCCCTGCGTGCCGCACAGCAGCGCCTGGCGCAGATTGCGCCGCCCGCTGCGCCGAAGCTGCCGGTGCAGGCCGTGGGCACGCGGCCGTCGCGCGCGCTGCCGTATGAACTGGCGACCACCTGCGAAGTGCAGCCCGGCGCCACGATGGCGTCCGTGCGGGTGGCGCTGAACTTCATCAATACCGGCCGCCAGGGCGCCGTGTTCCATGTGTACGACCGCAAGAACCTGGCGGCCATACCGCGCCGTTACACCGTCGAATCGGGCAAATCGCTGTCGGACAGCTGGACGCCCGCAGTCGGCGGCGCCTACGATTTGTGGGTGCTGGGGCCGAACGGCTATCACCGTCACTTCACCGGCAGCGCCCTGCGCGCCGTCGCGGCCGGCCAGCCACGTCCGGAGGTGCAAGTGCGGTCCGACGCCAGTAACGGCGAATTGCTGCTGCGCCTGGTGAACACCGGTAGCGCGCCTTGTACCTTCAGCCTGGCCGCGAATGCCTACACGCCGCTGAGGCAGCTCCACACGCTTGCGCCACGCAGCGAACTGGTCGTGCGCATTCCGGTGGCGAGCAATGGCTATTGGTACGACCTCAGCGCCACGGTCTCCAGCCAGCCCGACTACCTGCGGCGCTTCGCCGGCCGCGTCGAAACCGGCCGCCATACGGTCAGCGACCCGGCCCTGGGCCAGGCCTGACCATGAAGACGCAGCCGGCGCAAAGCCGGCTACCGCCTTTCCAATCACATAGTCAAAGGAATGTCATGCATCCGAATATTCGCAACTTCGTCCGCAGCTTTGCCGCGGGCGTCGCCCTTGCGCTGTGCGCACCCTTCGCCTCGGCAACCGTGTTGACCTTCGACGACATCGTCGGCCCGGACGAATTTTCTTCCGTACCTGGCAACTACGGTGGACTGGACTGGTCGAGCTCGGGCCTGTCCGTCTTCACCAGCGAACAGGCGCCGTTCACGGCGCATTCCGGCCAGGGACGCGTGACCACGGACTGGATCGACGGCGGACCGGCCGCCAGCACCATCCGTTTTCTCGTGCCCACCGTCTTCAACGGCGCCTGGTTTTCCGGTTACAGCGACAGCAGCGTGCGTTTCGACTTGTATGCCGCCGGCCAGCTGGTCGCCAGTTCGGCTGCGCTGCAACTGTCGGACGCGCCCGCTTACCTTTCTGCCGGCTGGGGCAGCGCGATCGATGCGATCGTCGTGTCCAGCGGCTTCCAGGCATCGTACGCGATGGACGACCTGAGCTTCGAGGGCGCGGCAGAGGTGCCGGAACCGGGATCGCTGGCCCTGCTGCTGGCCGGGTTCGGACTCGCCGGCGCGGTGCGGCTGCGCCGGCCCAACCCCAGGTGATGTCATTGCCCTGACATCTTCACCGGTTACAGTGCAGTGTCTCCGATGTAGTTTCCAACGTGTTTATCCGTCAACGTCCAGTTGACGGATTTTTTTCAAGACGCAAGACTCCAGGAAAATTGTCAAAGCCGGGAGACATCGATGTATTACCTGATCCTGACCATGGCGCTTTGGCGGCAAGAGCCGGCCGGTGGCGACGTGTCGTCGTCGATGCAGACGCTCGAATTCCGTGACGAATTGGCGTGCCGGCGCGCTGCCGCGGCCTGGAAGGCCGATGTCCTGGCAGCCCGCCCGAAGCTTGAAAACATGGGACCGCAACCCTTGTATTCCCTGTCGGCCGTGTGCGTTCCGAGTGATAGCACGTCAAGGATCAAATAAGGAATAACGTAACGCGCCTCGCCCCGAAGCTCGCGCGCAGGCGCAATCGGTCTTTACCGAATCATCGACTCCCACACCTTCTGCAGCCGCTTGGCCGACACCGGCATCGGCGTGCGCAACTCCTGGGCAAACAGCGAGACGCGCAGTTCTTCCAGCATCCAGCGGAACTCGGTCATGCGCGGGTCGTTGACCTTGCCGGCCTGCTTCGAAATCCGCTGCCACTGGCTGGCGGCATTCTGCCATTCGGCCATCAGCTGCGCATCGCGCGATGGATTGCCGCGCAACTTTTCCAGGCGCACGTTCATCGCCTTCAGATAACGCGGGAAGTGCGCCAGCTGGCTGTACTCGTTGTCGGCGATGAAGCGTTTATGGACCAGTCCCGCCAGCTGCGCCTGCATGTCAGCCGCGACCGGCGCCGCCAGACCGTTCAGGCGCTTGGGCATGCCGTGGAATTCGGACAGGATCGAACCGACCAGGCGCGCGATCTCGTTGATGAGCAGACCAATGCGGCCCTTGCCCTCGTCCTTGCGCTTGTTGAACGAGGCGGCGTCATGCGGCAGCGGATCCTGCAGGCACGCGATGTCGATCGCCTTTTGCACGATCTGGTCGCGCAGCTCTTCCTGCGAGCCGACCGTCATGAACTGCATGCCCATGCCCTGCAGGCCGGGGATGTTCTTTTCCGCGAATTTGAGTTGATCTTTCAGCTGCAGCGCGAACAGGCGGCGCAGGCCGATACGGTGGGTGCGCGCCGCCACATTCGGGTCGTCGAAGACTTCGAGGTCGCAGTGCGTGCCCTTGTCGACCAGGGCCGGGAAACCGATCAGGGTCAGCTTGCCCTGGTTGATCTCCAACAGCTCGGGCAGTTCGCCGAAGGTCCAGCTGGTGAGATTGGTGTGCTGGCTGACGGCAGGTGCTGGAGCCTGCGGCGCAGGTGCACCTTTCCCCTTCGCCCCCGGTGCAGCCACGGCGATCGGCGCAGCGTTCCTGCCTGCGCCCCATGCCGCGGGCGTGGCCACGTTCGCGCGTAGGGTCCCCACTGCCGCCGGCGTCGCCTCCGCCATCTTCTGGAAGCTCTCGCGCGCCTGGCTGCCGAGTTCCGCCTGCAGGCCGGCCAGGTTGCGCCCCATCTCGAGCTGGCGCCCGTGTTCGTCGATGATCTTGAAATTCATGAACAAGTGGGTCGGCAGCGTCTCCAGCTTGAAGTCGCCCGTCAGTACGTTCACGCCGGTCTGCGCGCGCACGTCGAGGATCAGCACGTCGACCAGGTCGCCGCGCCCGAAAGCATTCGCCGCGTGGATGCGCTCAACGAAACGCGCCGCGTAGTCCGGCAGCGGCACGCAGTGGCGGCGCAGCTTTTGCGGCAGGGACTTGAGCATCAGGTGCACTTTTTCCTTCAGCATGCCCGGCACCAGCCAGGCCGCGCGCTCTTGCGGGATCTGGTTCAACGCGAACAGCGGCACGGATAGCGTCACGCCATCGCGCGGACTGCCCGGCTCGAAGTGGTACGACAGCCCCATCTCGATGCCGGTGACGTTCATCGTCTTCGGGAACAGTTCCGTCGTGACGCCCGCCGCCTCGTGCCGCATCAGCTCTTCGCGGTTCAGGAACAGCAGCTTCGGGTTGTCGCGCGCCGCGTCCTTGTACCACTTCTCGAAGCCGGCGCCGTTCACCACATCGTGCGGGATCTCGGCGTCATAAAAGGCGGCGATCAGCTGGTCGTCGACCAGCACGTCCTGGCGGCGCGACTTGTGCTCGAGGTTCTCGATCTCTTTTACGAGCTTGTGGTTGTGCGCATAAAACTGCTGGCGCGTCTCGTAGTCGCCGGCCACCAGCGCATCGCGAATGAAGATCTCGCGCGCTTCAATCGGGTTGTGCAGCGCGTGGTTGATGCGGCGCCCGCTGTAGACGACGATGCCGTACAGGGTCGCGCGTTCCAGCGCCGATACCTGCGCCGGTTTCTTTTCCCAGCGCGGCTCGCCCCAGGATTTTTTCAAGAGGTGTGCGCCCACCTTTTCGACCCATTCGGGCTGGATCTGCGCGATACAGCGCGCGTACAGGCGCGTGGTCTCGACCAGTTCCGCCGCCATGATCCAGCGCCCCGGCTTCTTGGTCAGCGAAGAGCCCGGCCAGATGTGGAACTTGATGCCGCGCGCGCCCAGATAGGCGCCGCCCGGTTCGTCCTCGGCCTTGAAGCCGATGTTCCCCAGCAGGCCGGTCAACAGCGCCAGGTGCAGCTGGTCGTAAGTCGCGGGCGATTCGTTCAGGCGCCAGCCCTGCTCGCGCACGATGGTCAAGAGTTGCGAATGCACGTCGCGCCACTCGCGCAGGCGCACCTGCGACAGGAAGTTGGCGCGGCAGTTTTCCTGCAGCAGGCGGTTGGTTTTCTTGTGTTCGATCGCGTCCTCGAACCAGTTCCAGATCTTGATAAAGCTGAGGAACTCGGACTTCTCGTCGGCGAATTTTTTATGCTTTTCGTCGGCCTGCTGCTGGTATTCCATCGGCCGGTCGCGCGGATCCTGTACCGACAGCGCCGAGGCGATGATCAGCATCTCGGTGAGGCAGTTGTTGTCCAGCGACGCGAGGATCATGCGGCCCACGCGCGGGTCGAGCGGCAGTCTCGCCAGCTTGCGGCCCAGCGGCGTCAGTTCGTTGGTCTCGTCGACCGCGCCGACTTCCTGCAGCAATTGATAACCGTCGGCGATCGCGCGGCCCTGCGGCGGCTCGATGAAGGGGAAGGTCTCGACGTCGGTCAGGTGCAGCGACTTCATGCGCAGGATGACGGCCGCCAGCGAGGAGCGCAGGATCTCGGGATCGGTGAACTTCGGACGCTGGTTGAAATCGTCTTCTTCGTACAGGCGGATGCAGACGCCGTCGGCGACGCGGCCGCAACGGCCGGCGCGCTGGTTCGCCGCCGACTGCGCGATCGGTTCCACCTGCAGCTGCTCGACCTTGTTGCGGAAGCTGTAGCGTTTGACGCGCGCCAGGCCGGCATCGACCACGTAGCGGATGCCCGGCACCGTCAGCGAAGTTTCGGCCACGTTCGTCGCCAGCACGATGCGGCGCGCGTTGGTCGTGCGGAACACGCGGTCCTGCTCTTCGACCGACAGTCGCGCAAACAGCGGCAGGATCTCGACGTGCGGCGGATGGTGTTTTCTCAATGCTTCGGCGCAGTCGCGGATTTCGCGCTCGCCCGGCAGGAAGACCAGCACGTCGCCCTGGCCCAGGCGGCACAGTTCATCGACGCCGTCGACCACGGCGTCCATCAGGTCGCGTTTTTCGCGCGCTTGCTGGGCTTTCGGGAGTGGCTTGTTGTCGACACCACTGCCCACGATGACCGGGTCGCGGTCGACCGGACGATAACGGACTTCGACCTTGTACAGGCGGCCCGAGACCTCGATCACCGGCGCCGGCTTGCCGTCCGCGCGCGCAAAATGGCGTGCGAAGCGTTCGGCGTCGATCGTCGCCGAAGTGATGATCACCTTCAGGTCGGGGCGGCGCGGCAGCAGCTGCTTCAGGTAGCCGAGCAGGAAGTCGATGTTCAGGCTGCGTTCGTGGGCCTCGTCGATGATGATCGTATCGTAGGCCTTGAGCAGCGGGTCGGTCTGGGTTTCGGCCAGCAGGATACCGTCGGTCATCAGCTTGATCGAAGCGCCCGGCTGCAGCGTGTCGTTGAAGCGCACCTTGTAGCCGACGTGTTCGCCCAGCGGCGTGCCGATCTCCTGCGCGATGCGTTTCGCAGTGGACGATGCGGCGATACGGCGCGGCTGGGTGTGGCCGATCAGGCCCTTTTCGCCGCGGCCCAGCTGCAGGCAGATCTTCGGCAGCTGCGTGGTCTTGCCGGAGCCGGTTTCGCCGGAGACGATGATGACCTGGTTCTCGACCAGCGCCTTGGCGATCTCTTCGCGCCGGCCTGAGACCGGTAAATCTTCGGGATAGGTAATCGGCGGCAGCGGCGTCTGTACGCGCGGCGCACGTGGCGCCCTGCTCTCGTCGCGCGGCTTGCGTTCGCGCGGCGCGCGTTCGCCCGTGGCCCGCTCACCCTGCTGGCGCGCCGCATCGCCCTCGCCTTGCGGACGCGGTGCACGCGCTGCGCGCTGCGCAGCTTCGCCCGGGGCACGATCGCCCGAAACGCGCTCGCCTTGTGGCTGCTGGCCCCGTTGCCCACGCGGGCCTCTTTCGCCGGCATGGCGCTGCTCGCGTTTCGCGCCTAATTCCGGCGTTTGCGTCATCGGCGCACGCAGCTCTCCGCGCTCACGCGGCTGCTGATCTTGACTGGCTGGGACTGCTGCGCGCGCCGCGCTCGGCGCAGGCTTGTTACTCTGTTCTGACATTGATTTTTACGAGGTATTTGGTGCGCAAGTCGCGCAGCGAATTATAATGCGGCAAATGGAAAACCCTACCCAATTCGTCCAGTGGCTGCGCTCTGTCGCGCCGTATATTCATGCCTTTGGCGGCAAGACATTTGTCGTTGCTTTTCCCGGCGAACTGGTCGCCGCCGGCGCCTTGCCGGTACTCGCGCAAGACCTGTCCCTGCTCGTCGCACTCGGCATCCGCATCGTGCTGGTGCATGGCTCGCGTCCGCAAGTGGCCGAGCAGCTTGGCCTGCGTAACGTCGAAGGACGCTTCCATAACGGCGTGCGCATTACCGACACCGCGGCCATGGAATGCGCCAAGGAAGCAGCCGGCGAACTGCGCCTCGATATCGAAGCCGCGTTCAGCCAGGGCTTGCCGAACACGCCGATGTCGAATGCCCAGATCAGCATTGTGTCCGGTAATTTCGTGGTGGCGCGTCCGCTTGGCGTGATCGACGGCGTCGATTACGAATTGACGGGCGTGACGCGCAAGATCTCGGCCGAGAAGATCGCGCCGATCCTGCAGACCGAAGACAATCTGGTGCTGCTCTCCCCGCTCGGCTTTTCGCCGACCGGCGAAGTGTTCAACCTGACGATGGAAGACGTGGCCGCCGCCGCCGCGATCGCCCTCCATGCCGACAAGCTGATCTACATTACCGAAACGCCGATGATGTCGGACGCCGCCGGCACCGAGATCCGCGAACTGTCGTCGCACCAGGCCGAGGCCGTACTGCAGGCGAACTTCCTGCCGCCCGACGCCGCCTTCTACCTGCGCCATGCGATCAAGGCCTGCAACAGCGGCGTCGACCGCGCCCACATCGTGCCCTTCGAGATGGATGGCTCGGCCCTGCTCGAACTGTTCACCCACGACGGCGTGGGCACGATGATCAGCCACGAGAACCTGGAAAGCCTGAGACAAGCCACAATTGAGGACGTCGGCGGAATTATCAAGCTGATCGAGCCATTGGAAGCCGACGGCACGCTGGTCTATCGCGGGCGCGAGCTGATCGAACGCGAGATCGAGCAGTTCTCGGTGATCGAACACGACGGCGTGATCTTCGGCTGCGCCGCGCTCTATCCCTTCCCCGACGCGAAAATGGGCGAGATGGCCTGCCTGACCGTGAATCCGGACGTGCAGGCGCAGGGCGACGGCGAACGCATCTTGAAACACATGGAAAACCGCGCGCGCGCCGCCGGCCTCACCAAACTGTTCGTGCTGACCACGCGCACCGCGCACTGGTTCAAGAAGCGCGGTTTCCAGCCAGCCACCGTGGACGACCTGCCGAAGGACCGCCAGCACATGTATAACTGGCAGCGCAAGTCACAGGTCTTCATCAAGTCTTTATAATCTCGCCTTTACCCAATACCGAATCAGGAGCAACAACATGGCCCGTACCGTCCACTGCGTCAAACTCAACAAGGAAGCCGAAGGACTCGATTTCCCGCCCGTGCCGGGTGAAATGGGCAAGAAGCTGTACCTGTCGGTGTCGAAGGAAGCCTGGCAGGGCTGGCTCAAGCACCAGACCATGCTGATCAACGAGAACCGCCTGAACCTGGCCGACGACCGCGCGCGCAAATACCTGGCGACGCAAATGGAAAAGCATTTCTTCGGCNTAGGGTGGGCGCCCTGGGCCCACGCGGAATGATGCCAACTTGATGCTTACGTCACGCGTGGGCACAGGGCGCCCACCCTACAAATTCACTCCTCAGCACTCCTCTTCCCCTGCCTCCTCTGGCGGATACAAATCGATGCATTCTTCGATCGGCCGGTTCGAATGGCCGATGGCGCGGACAATTCCGTGTTCGCTCTACAACTCCCACTGAAGAAATCGCATTCCCGCGCCGATGAGGCTTGGCCGGCGCCGCGGAGGCCGTCGTAGAATGGATGGGTCCCCTACTCGGCTCCCATAACAAGATGAACAAGCTCGCCGCATTCGACAACCTGCTGCTGGACGACCGGCCGCGCGACTTGAGCAACCTGCGCCGCGGCCTGGTCGAATTCCTGTATTTCGGCTTCAAGAACGCGCGCTCCTGCCTGTTTGTGTTCACCTTCATGGCGACCGTGCTGGTGATGCCGCGCGCCGGCCTGTTCGGCATTCCGCGCTACGACCTGTTGTTGCTGGTCGCCCTCGGCATCCAGTGTTGGATGGTGTACGCCAAACTGGAAACCTGGGACGAACTGAAGGCGGTCTGCCTGTTCCACGTGGTAGGGTTCGCGCTGGAAGCGTTCAAGGTATCGGGCGGTATCCAGTCCTGGGCCTATCCGGATTTCGCCTACACCAAGGTGCTGGGCGTGCCGTTGTTCGCCGGCTTCATGTACGCCTCGGTCGGCAGCTACATCGTGCAGGCCTGGCGCATGTTCGACCTGCGCATCCGCCACCATCCGCCCTACTGGATGGCGGCGCTGATCGCGCTGCTCATCTATGCCAACTTCTTTACCCACCACTACATCGGCGACTACCGCTGGTACCTGGCGGCTTGCGCGCTGGGACTGTATTCGCGCACGACCGTCATCTACCGCCCGCTCGACCGCGACCGCCAGATGCCGCTGATGCTGGGCTTCGTGCTGATCGGCTTCTTCATCTGGCTGGCCGAGAACATGGGGACCTTCTGGGGCGTATGGCGCTACCCGAACCAGCTGGGCGCCTGGTCGATCGTTCACATCAGCAAATGGAGTTCGTGGTCGCTGCTGGTTATCATGACGTTTACGATCGTGGCCAGCCTCAAGCACATCAAGCGCAAGATTCACATCGCCGAGGCATGAAGATGAACAGGAACATAAACAGAAATAACGCGCGCAGCAAGGCTGTTATCGTGGCGAAATGGGTGCTGCTCGCGCTGATGGTGCTGTTCCTGGTGACGCGCGTCATCCGCTACTTCCTGCAATAGCAACGACAACGCCCGCGCACCTTGCGGCGGGCGGGTTGTCGAAAAGCAGCCGGCTGCACTGCAGCCGGCTTGATGGCGTTCGGATTACTTCGAAGCGTCCTGCATCTTTTCGCCGGCGCGCTCCAGGCCCTTGCCGGCCTTGTCGGTCAGGTTGGCTGCGCCTTCCTTGACGTTGGCGGCGGCTTCTTTCGATTCCTGGCGCACTTCGGCGCCGGCTTCCTTCATGTTGGCGGCAGCGCGGTCGGTTGCGGCATCGACGTTGGCGGCGGCGCGCTCGGCCCCTGCTTCGACGTTCTCGGCAGCGCGTTCAGTCGCTGCGCCAACGGCGGCGCCGGCTTCACGGGTTTCCTGGGCGGCGTTGGCAGCGGTATTGTCGATGGCCGCGCCGGCTTCCTGGGCTGGGCCCGTCGTTGGATCGGCATCTTTCTTGCAACCGGTGGCGAGGACGGCGACGGCAAGCATCAGGGCGGAAATGGCGGTCTTGTTCATGGCGAGCTCCTTATCGAATTGTTAATACAAGATTACACGTTTCGACCGGGAGGGGCCGCACGTTACAGTTGTTACAAGTACATTATTTATGCATGGCCCGGCGCTCCTTCGTGGCATGATGGATGCCCCCGTATGAATGGAAGCGCCGTGACACCTGCCATCAACCCCGCCGAAGTCGAATTCATCGCCATCCGTGCCCAGGGCCCCGGCGGCCAGAACGTCAACAAGGTCTCGTGCGCCGTGCATGCGCGCTTCGACATCGGCGCCTCGTCGCTGCCGGCCTGGATCAAGGAGCGCCTGCTCGACATGCGCGACACCCGCATCACGCGCGACGGCGTGCTGGTGCTGAAAGCCCAGCAATCGCGCAGCCTGGAGCAGAACAAGGAAGACGCGCTGCAGCGCCTGCAGGCGCTGGTGGCGCAGGCGGCCGACGTGCCGCCGGTGCGCCGCGCAACCAAGCCGACGCGCGGCTCGCAGCGGCGCCGGCTCGACGAAAAGACGCGCAGCGGCCAGATCAAGGCGCTGCGCGGCAGGGTCAGCGAATAGATTCGGGCGTTGCAGCTTCTTCCGCACCGGCCTTGCCGGCACGGCCGGGCTGGCCGGCTGGCGTGGTTTCGCGCAAGACCCTGGCCTGGGCAGCGAGCAGTGCCAGGTAACCGACCAGTTCCACCAGTTCTTCGTAGGCTTCGCCCTGCTCGAGCACGACATCCTTGAATGGATACAAATGCCCTTCGGCGAAGGTCGAGGCGCACATGACGGCCACGATGGTGAGGATCGGCAGCCAGGGGAAGCGCCGGCGCGCCATGACCTGCCTGAGCGGGCGGTCGAGCCGCTGGCGCCAGGCCACGATCAGCACGATGACCAGGACGATGGCGGCGAATGCCGGCACCAGCGGCCGGTACCAGAGCACGCGCGAGGTATAGATTGGCCCGCCAGCATCGAAGCCGTGCGGTGGAAGAAACACCGCCCCCCAGCTCAGCTCGCGTCCGGCGAGCAGCAGCCAGACCGGCACCGCGCAACGCGCGATCAGGGCGGCGGCATGCGGACGCAGGCGCCGCCAGGCCAGCCAGGCCAGCACGGCGCCCACGACCAGCGCGAGCGCCTGCGCATTTTCGACGACGCCGTTTTCCCACGCCCAGGACGGCGGCATGATACGCGACAGCGGATAGCAGGAGAGGAAGGCCAGCAACAGGGCCCATTGAAAAATACGGGAATCCAGGAGGCGGGTGACTGTATGCATTCTTGTTATTGGTAATGGATTGACCGGCGTCCGGTGGACAGGTAATCGACAGAGAGCACTGTCGATTCGTCAATAGTACTAAATGACCAACACCTTATTTAGAGCATTCGTTCGAATAGTACCGGGTCCTCTCCGGGCCGCCCGATTCGCTTGAACGGAAATTCGCTTGCACATATGCCCACGATGGGTAAAATATAAATGAGAATGATTATCATTCATATTTTAGCCTTGTCTGCCATGAGGATTGCCAATGTGTGACAAACATGCCTTATCTCTTCCGACCTCGGCCGCCGCCCAAGGTTCACGCCGGCGGCGCTTGTGGGAACTCTCCCCTACCTGCCATTGCCCGCTGATCGGCGTCGGCCTGTCGATGGGGGGCTTGCGCAAGCTGGCCGAAAAATCCATTGGCAATCAACTGGGACTCGACGATTACGAACTGCATGTGGGTGTCGTCAACGAATGCACGGCGCGCAAGACCTTGTCCGAGGCGCTGCAGAAGGAGCTCGAGCGCCGCTATGCCGCCGAGGTCGCGCGCTTCCACAAAGCCAGGACCACGGACGAGGTGCAGGCCTTGTGGAAGGCAGCGGTCGCCGCGGGCAACATCGCCGGTGCGTACTGGGCCGGCCTCACCCACCCGCGCTGCACGCCGGCGCTGGAAGAGCAAATGACGCGCGACATCCACATGGTGCAGCACCAGGCCGGCGCCGGCGCCCGCGTCGACCTGGACAAGTACAACAAGCTGGTGCTCGACAACGCCAGGCTGGAACGCGAGCTGTCGAAAATGCAGGAACGCTGCAACGCGCTGGTGCAGGAGAAGGCAGCGACGGCGCGCGAGCACGACGCCGCGCTGATGGGTTTGCGCGCGCTGGCGATCGGCAAGGAGACCGAACTCGGACAGGCGCGCGCCGAACTGACGGCGCTGCGCGCGACGGTCCCGGAACTGGAAACGCGCAAGCGCCTCGCCAACCGCCTGGCCCAGGTGGAGGCGCGCGAAGGGAACTTGCGGGCGCAGCTGGCAGCGTTGAAGGAGGCGCAGGCGCCTGCGCTTCCGGTATCAGCGCCCGAGCCGCAGCCGGCGCCGCCTGTCGCCCAGCCTGTCCGCCTGGTCAACCGCAGCATCCTGTGCGTTGGCGGGCGCAGCGGCAACGTGCCGGTCTACCGCAGCATGATCGAACAGGTCGGCGCCCAGTTCGCGCACCATGACGGCGGCCTGGAAGACAGCAGCGGCCTGTTGGATGCCAGCCTGGCGGCCGCGGACCTGGTCATCTGCCAGACCGGGTGCATCAGCCATGGTGCGTACTGGCGGGTAAAGGATCACTGCAAGCGCACGGGGACGCAGTGCGTGTTCGTGGATAACCCGAGCGCGTCCAGTTTGGCGCGGACCTTGCGGGAAGTGGAGACGGCGTCGTGAGGTGATCGTTGAGGGCGCGTCCGTTCATGCGGTGAGCGGTGAGCATGCCCACCCTACGGTAATTGAGAGCACGTTTGTTCACGCGTTGAACCGCGTGGGCTCGGAGAGCCCACCCTACGGTGCACCGCTGCCCGTAGCAAGTTCATGGAACCATTGTGCACCGTAGGGTGGACTCCTGAGTCCACGCGTTCGTGCCCATGCATACCGCAACGTTCCCGATTACACGATTGGTCGCCTACATCTTGCGGCACTGCCGCAACTCGCAGCGCGCCATGAACACCTTGCCGTCGCTGCACTGCAGCCGGTACACCTCGACCGGCCCCGGCTCGGTGATCAGCCCGGCGCCCTGCCCGCTGCAGGCGTGCTGGCGCGCCAGCTGCTCGACCGTCACCGAGGAGACGCCGACGCGGTAAGGAACCCGCTCGACCGGCACATTAACTGACTGCGCGGCTTTGACAGATGCCGCAGCAACCGGCGCCGCAGGCATCGGCGAATTGAACATCGCGCAGCCGCTCAGGGCGGCCGCCACCATCAGCGCCAGCAATGTCCGCATCGCCGCTCCTTCAGAAGGTCAGGGTCTTCACGCCGTCGGCCATGCCGAGCAGGCAGACGTTGGCGCCGCGTTGCGCGAACAGGCCGACCGCGATCACGCCGACGATGCCGTTGATCTGCGTTTCCAGCGCCACCGGATCGGCGATCTGCAGGCCGACCACGTCGACGATCTCGCCGCCGTTGTCGGTGATGAAGGGCTCAATCCCGCCGGCCTTGGTGCGCAGGCGCGGCTGGCCGCCGAGGGCGGCGAGCTGGCGCATGACGGCGGCGCGCGCCATCGGAATCACTTCCACCGGCAGCGGGAAGCTACCCAGCGATGCGACCAGCTTCGAACCGTCGGCGATGCACACGAATTGCTTCGAGACCGAGGCCACGATTTTCTCGCGCGTCAGCGCCGCGCCGCCGCCCTTGATCATCGCGCCAGTGTCCGTGATCTCGTCGGCGCCATCGATGTAGACGGCGATCGACTCGACCTCGTTCAGGTCGAACACGGGAATGCCGTGGCCGCGCAGGCGCGCCGCGGTGGCTTCCGAGGAAGCGACGGTGCCCTTGATGCGGTCCTTGATCGTTGCCAGTTCGTCGATGAAGAAATTGGCGGTCGAGCCGGTGCCGACGCCGATGATTTCGCCGTCGACCACGTAATCGATGGCGGCGCGTGCCACGGCTTGCTTGAGTTCGTCTTGGGTCATGATGTCTGCAATGGTAAAGAGGAATGTCGCCATTTTAGCGGATCGCCACCGTCGCCTCGCCCGCCATATTCTCATTTGCCACATGCATATCCAATTCCAGTCCATATGCATCCAAATTGCATTGCCGAAAACACAAAAATCACAGACACTCAATTAATTGCAATTAATTGCAATTTAGCATCATCATTCCCATACAGGTCACCCGATGAAGATCTTTACCAAGAAGCGCGTGCTGGCGCTAGCCGCCCTGCTCGTTGCCGGCGCGGCCGCCCTCGCCTACGCTAAACTCAACAGCGAGCCGAAGACGCCGCCGCTGAAATACCGCGCCAGTGCGGTCGATACCGGCAGCATCACGCATACCGTGACGGCCACCGGCACCATCAATCCGGTGGCGCTGGTGAACGTTGGCTCGCAAGTCTCGGGCACGGTGGTCGAGCTGGAGGCGGACTTCAACGACCGCGTGAAAAAGGGCCAGGTGCTGCTGAAACTCGACCCGACCATCTTCAACGCCCAGGTCGGCCAGGCGCGCGCCAGCGTGGCCTCGGCCCAGGCTTCGCTGCGCCTGGCCCAGGCCAGCTTCGAGCGCAACAAGCAGCTCGTCGCCCAGAACTTCGTCTCCAGCCTCGCGCTCGACCAGTCGCAGCGCGAACTCGACGTCGCGCGCGCCAACGGCCAGCTGGCGCGCGCGCAGCTCGACCGTGCGCTGGCCGACGTCAACAACAGCGTGATCCGCAGCCCGATCGACGGCGTCATCATCAAGCGCACGATCGACCTCGGCCAGACGGTGGCGGCATCGTTCAACACGCCGAACCTGTTCCAGATCGCGCAGGATCTGACCAAGATGCAGATCGACACCAGCGTCTCGGAAGCGGACGTCGGCGCCCTGAAGGACGGGCTGCCGGCGCGCTTCGTGGTCGACGCCTACCCGAACCGCGAATTCAACGCCACCATGCGCCAGTTCCGCCTGGCGCCGAACGTGGTGCAAAACGTGGTTACCTACAACGTCGTGCTCGACGTCGCCAACGAGGATGAGCTGCTGAAACCCGGCATGACGGCGCAGGTGCGGCTGGTGGTCGACAACCGGCCCAAGGCGCTGCGCATCCCGACCGCCGCCCTGCGCTTCCGCTTGTCGGAAGAAGAGCAGGAAAAGGAACGCAAGGCGCTGGCCGACAAACAGGCGAAGGAGCCCGCCAACACGGCCGCCCTGCCGCCGCCGGAAGACGATTTCGCGCTTCAGAATACGGGCGCGACCGCGCGCATGTTCAAGGTCTACAAACTCAATGCGAAGAACGAACCGCAGCCGGTCGACATCCGCATCGGCCTGTCGAACTTCCGCTATACGGAGGTCGTGAGCGGCGACCTGAAAGTGGGCGAGCGCGTGGTCACGCGTTCGCTGGCGCCGGCCAAGGACATGTGATGGCGGAGGCATTGATCGACGCATTGATTGATATTCGCGCCGTCACCAAGAGCTACGTCTCCGGCAGCGTCGAAACGCCGGTGCTGTTCGGCGTCGACCTGCGCGTGGAGCGCGGCGACTTCATCGCGGTGATGGGGCAATCCGGCTCCGGCAAGTCGACGCTGATGAACATCCTCGGCTGCCTCGACCAGGCCAGCGGCGGCGACTATTTTCTCGACGGCGCCGACACGCGCTCGCTCTCGCGCCCGCAACTGGCTGCGATCCGCAACCGCACCATCGGCTTCGTGTTCCAGAGTTTTAACCTCATCAAGCGCATGAGCGTGGCCGAGAACGTGGCCCTGCCGCTGATCTATGCGGGCGTTGCGCGCGGGCGTGCGCTGGCCAAGGCGAAAGAGGAACTGGAACGCGTCGGCCTGGGAGAACTCGGCAAGCGCACGCCGAATCAACTCTCGGGCGGCCAGCAGCAGCGCGTGGCGATCGCGCGGGCGCTGGTGGGCGACCCGCCGCTGATCCTGGCCGACGAACCGACCGGCAACCTCGACACGCAAACCAGCGACGACATCATGCGCGGCCTGCAGACATTGAACCGCGAACGCGGCATCACCATCGTGCTGGTCACGCACGAACCCGACATCGCGGCCTGGAGCCGGCGCCTGGTGCGCCTGAAGGATGGCCGCGTGCTGTACGACGGACCCGCCGGCGAGGGCTTGCGCCAGCTCGCGGCCAGCCATGAACAGGCCGCCGCCGGGAGCCCGGCATGAAGGTGCTACAGGTACTCGTCGAAGCACTGCGCTCGATGGCCGCCAACCGGCTGCGCACCGCGCTGACCATGCTCGGCATCGTGATCGGCATCGCCTCGGTGGTGCTGATGCTGGCGCTGGGCGACACCATGCAGCGCTTCATCAAGAAAGAGATGCAGATGCTGGGCACGAACATGGTCTACGTGTTCCCGGGCGGCGACCGCACCCAGGCGCAGCGCATGCGCAGCGGCGCCGCGCCCTCGCTCACCGTGGCCGATGCCATCGCCCTCAACCGCCTGCCCAGCCTTGCCGGTGCGGCCCCTGCGCTGCAGGGCAACTTCAAGCTCGCCGCCGGCAACGAGACCGCGGCGAACCTGGTGCATGGCATCACGCCGGCCATGTTCAAGATCCGTAACTGGAAGATCGACCAGGGCAGCATGTTCACCGACGACGACGTGCGCGCCGCCGCGCGCATGGTAGTCATCGGCCAGAAGGTGGCCGACCAGTTCTTCTACCGCCAGGACCCGCTCGGACGCTACCTGCGCATCGAAAACGTCGCCTTCCAGGTGATCGGCGTGCTGCAGGGCGAAGGCCGCCAGCTCGACGGCGACGACCTCTCCGAAATGGTGCTGGTGCCGATCACCGCCGCCCGCGCCTACATGGTGCGCGGTCCCTTCCCCGACAACGTCCACTACATCGCCGCCCAGGGCAAGAGCGACGGCATGCTCGACGATGCCATCGAAGACATGAAGGAAACCCTGCGCGACCGCCACCGCATCAAGTTCGAGGAACCGGACGATTTCAAGATGCAGAACATGGCGACTTTTGCTGCCACCGCCGGCAAGATCAGCGCCGGCATCGCCGCCCTGCTCGGCCTGATCGGCGGGATCTCGCTGGTGGTGGGCGGCATCGGCATCATGAACATCATGCTGGTGTCGGTGACCGAGCGCACGCGCGAAATCGGCATCCGCATGGCGATCGGCGCGCGCCCGCGCGACATCCTGCTGCAGTTCCTGGTCGAGGCGGTGATGATCTGCCTGGCGGGGGCGGCGGTCGGCATCGCGATCGCCGCGGCCGGCGCGGCGGCGATTACCGCGGCGGCCGAATTCGACGTCAAGGTCGGCCTCAGTGCGGTGCTGGTGGCCTGCGGGTTTGCCACGGCGGTGGGCGTGTTCTTCGGGTTTTATCCGGCGCGCAGGGCCTCGCGCCTGCTGCCGGTGGATTGTTTACGTCATGAGTAGAGTGGACAATATGGTCGCATTTCGTAGCCTTCTGCTAGCCTGCATGGTCACTCTGCCGTTCGGCGCGCATGCCCAGCGCGTGCCGGACGTCGAGAAGGAAAAAGCAAAGCTGGTCTACCGCTTGTACCAGGCCACCTACGGCGCGCAGCAGCGCTGCGGCGCGTCCGCCGGCGCCAGCCACGGCGAAACGCTGGTGCGCTTCCGTGCGGCCTATCCTGAACTGGTCGGCCTGCTCGATGCCTCGCCCTACCTGGCGCAGGCGAGGGACCGGTATACGGCACTGCAGGACAGTGGCGCGCTGCCGCAACTGGATAACGCAGGCTTGCGCCGCGAGTGCGAGGGGCTCGAAGCGATCCTGCGTGCGCTGATCGATGCACAGGGCAGCGCCGAGGCGGCCGCCGGGTATGTCGACTTGTTGAAAAAGTAGCAGCGCAAAGCGATGACGACCATTCTCCAGCTCGGACCAGGCGACGCCGGCCTGATGGACGCGGTGCTCTCCCTCTTCGGCGAGGCGTTTGACGATCCGGCCTCGTACACGAGCAAGCGTCCAAGCGCCGATTACCTGCGCCGGCTGCTCGGCGGCGACAGCTTCATCGCGCTGGCGGCGCTCGACGACGACAAGGTCACGGGCGCCCTGTGCGCCTATGAACTACGCAAGTTCGAACAGGAGCGCAGCGAAATCTACATCTACGACCTGGCGGTGGCGGCGATGCACCGGCGCCAGGGCATCGCTACTGCCCTCATCCGCGCGCTGCAGGACATCGCCGCCGCGCGCGGGGCATGGGTCATCTTCGTGCAGGCCGATACCGCGCCCGAGGATGCGGCGGCGATTGCGCTCTACACGAAACTCGGCAGCCGCGAGGACGTGCTGCATTTCGATATTCCCGTCACCCGGACGGACCACTGATGTATCCCGAACAGGAACCAGAACGATGAAAACGATTTTCCCGCGCCGCACATTCACGGCGGGCGCACTCGCCCTGCTGGCAGCCCTGCCCCTCGCCAGCGCATTCGCTGCGCCTTTCGCCTCGGAGCGCATCAGCGTGCGCACCGAAGGATCGGGCCCCGACGTGATCCTGATCCCCGGCCTGAATTCCTCGCCGCGCACCTGGGCCTCGACCGTGGCCGCGCTGCCGGGCTACCGCTATCACCTGGTGCACGTCGCCGGCTTTGCCGGACAGCCGGCCGGCGCCAACAAGGAGGGTGCGGTGGCGGCGCCGGTCGCCGAAGAAATCGCGCGCTACATCAAGGAATCTAACCTCAAACAGCCGGCTGTCATCGGCCACTCGATGGGCGGCACCATCGGCATGATGCTGGCGGCGCGCCACCCGGAGGCGCTGTCGCGCCTGATGGTGGTCGATATGGTCCCGTTCCTGGGTACCTTCTTCGCCGGCCCGGGCGCCAGCGCCGCGCGCGTCGAAGCCGTAGGCGACCAGATCGCCGCCGGCATGCGCGCCACCCCGCCGGACCAGCGCTCGAAGCGCGCCAACGACACCATCGCCGGCATGGTCGACACCGAAGCGATGCGCCCGGTCGCGGTCAAGGATTCGATGGAGAGCGACGCCGACGTCGCCATTCGCGCCTACCGCGAACTGATCGTCACGAACCTGATTCCCGAACTGCCGAAGATCGCGGTGCCGGTCACGGTGCTGTACGTCCAGCCGAAAAGCGTGCCGATCCCGGCCGAGCAGTTCGATGGCGTCTACAAGGCTGCGTACGCGCTGCTCAAGCACCTGACCATCAAGCGCATTCCGGACAGCGCGCACTTCATCATGTGGGACCAGCCGCAGCGGTTCCAGGCGGAGGCGAAGGCCTTCCTCGGCGCGCCATGAGTTCGGGCTGGCGCGGCAAGATTGTGTAGTCAACAAGGAGATCAAGGATGGGAATCATTGTTTGCTTCACGGCGCTCCCGCCCCAGGAACTGGCGCGCCTGCGCGCCCACCCGGACGACGTCGACCAATACCTATATCCGAAAGACGGCGATGGCGAGCCGCCCAATTATTTTAGTCTGGACAAAGAGTGGCATGGCATTCACTACCTGCTCACCGGCGAGGCGGAAGGCGGCCCGCTCCCGCTTGCCCTGAGCATCATGGGCGGCGAAGAATTCGGTCCGGAACTGAGCTTCGGGCCGGCGCGTTTCCTGACGCCGGACGAAGTCGCGGCCGTTGCGCTAGCGCTCATTGGCGTGACACCGGCGGTCCTGGCCGAGCGCTACGATCCGCAGGATATGGAGGCCAAGGAAATTTATCCGGAAATTTGGGTCAGGGATGACACCGAGGCGCTGAGGTATCTGCTGCAATCCTTTACTCAGTTGCAGAAGTTTTATACCGATGCAGCCGCACGTGGCGACGCGGTCATTCAGTGGCATAACTGACTGGCGTACGCGCTTTATTTAAGGCGGGCGCGGCCGGCGTGGGTTTGTCCGCAAGCACTGCCTCGCGAACTGCCTGCACCGGCCTGGACCACGGCAGTGCCGCCGCTGCTCCCACGCGCCAGGCAAAAGCGTGCGTCATACCGTAGCGGTGCCGCCGCGCTCTTGCCGGGGCGGGTATCGATACGCACCGTGTAGACAATCCCGCCAGCCAGTTCGGCTGCCGGCGTTTGCGGCAGCGCCTGCACCCGGCCGCCGTAAGGGATGCACATGCTGAAGGCGAGCGGAAAGGTACGCTCGCGCGGCATCGCCATGCGCCACATCGTGCGCTGCCCCGCCGCAACCGTCACCGACTGGAAATCCGGATTGCCGCTGCGCTTCTCTTCACGGTCGGTGATCGTAAAGCATGGCAGATTGTTTTTCCCAATGCGTACCTCCGCCTCACCGATGCGCCGCGCCGCCTCTGCCTGGACGGTAAGCAAGCTGGCAAGGCATAGGGTCAGAAGCAGCTTCATGAGGGTCGGAAAACAGGAAGTGGCGAGGAGGAGTAAGCCTAATATGTTGCCGCGCTGCAGCATTGAGGAATGTCAAAGCCAGGGTGGCGGCGTGGCGAAATGACACGGTGTGCAAAGTTCACTGAACGAGCGACCCACCGCTCGCGCCCTACCGCGCACACGCGAGCGGACGTAGGGTGGACGGGTCCCCCGTCCACGCGTTCAGCGCACCGTTGCCCTCGTCATCTCGCCCAGCGGCTCAGCGGCAAGCGCACCAGCTTGCGCGCAAGCCCCCGATGCAGGTTGTCGGGGTTCGCCGGGTCAAGCAGAAAACCACGCAGCACCCGCTCATACAACGCGAGATCGTTCTGGTAACGCCGCTGGCGCATCGCCTCTGGCCGCCCCAAAAACTTCAGCACGAAGTAATCGGCCAGCAGGTCGCCCTGCGCTTCCATGTTGTAGTCGGCCAGCGTCGCGTCTTCGTGCAGATCGTAATGGTACGGCAGGCCGATGCGCACCGCCCCGCGCAGGCGCACCGGGTAGCCGAGCTGGTGCTGCCAGACGTGAACCATCTCGTGCATGAACCAGTGCTGGCCGGTGACGTTCGCCTGAGAGTAATCGTCGAGGAAGCAGGAATGGTGGAAGTACATGCTGCCATTTGGCGTCATGCAACAGTTCTTCGGCTGGAATGGCATGTAGCGGCGGGCGTGGATACGTACGCGCGAATAATCGATGGCGTCGCGAAACAGCTGCGAGGCCATGATGATTTCGCCGGCAGTGAGGAAACGCTGCAGACCCAATGCAGATACCCACCGCCAGTCTCTTCGCACTGGGAGCATATCGTTTTAGGCTTTTCCTAAGAATTCACTCATCAGCGCAGCAAGTTCTTCTCGCTCTTTAGCGCCAATATCGTAGGTACCAAGCACATCAGAGAGCCAAAGCCCATCTGCCGCCAACCGAACGAGTAACGCACTTGTGGAAGGAGCCTGGTCAAGAGCACGCTCCCCTTTGAGCCGTTCGCTCCAGCGTAACGCGATACTGCGATCAACGACACTCGCCACCAGCATGGCACGCCATCCTTCTGCATCTTCAGAAGAAGGGGCATTCAGCGAGAGACGCGCGTATCGCAATGCTGCCGGAACAGAAGCGTCTTCCAAGGCCAACGCATCATCGAACTCTTGAAGAAACGCCTCGCCTAGAGCCGCGAAGAGCTGCTCCCTTGTACCGAAGTGATGCTGTACCGCGCCCTTGCTTACGCCAGCAGCATCCGCAATCGAACCGATGGAAACCGCTTGCCCCTCGCTCAACAAGGAGGTTGCAGCATTGATCAGCCTGTTCCGCACCTGCTCAGGTTGTCTCGGGGGGCGTGAAGTGGGCATTTTAGTAGTCATATTTAGATTTTACAGTACGAATGTATTGTACAATACGACCGTATCGTAAATTTCAGTTGGAACAGCGATAGCGATATAACGCACCAGTTGTTAAATTGACCAAAATAAAGGAAAAAAGTATGTTTCAACTGTCTTATGTTTGGCTTGCGCTTGCAATATGCGCAGAGGTAGCAGGCAGCGCGTTCCTGGCGAAATCCGAACAGTTTTCTCGACTGGTGCCGAGTGGGCTGGTAGTTTTTTTCTACGGACTTGCCTTTTACGGACTTAGCCAAGCATTAAAGAATATGCCATTGGGGATTGCTTACGCTATCTGGGCTGGCTTAGGAATCGTCCTGACAGCCGCAGTCGGGGTCGTCGTATTCAAGCAAAAACTTGATCTCCCGGCTGTTGCGGGAATCGTGCTGATCGTCGTGGGAGTTGTGGTGATGAACGGTTTTTCGAAAACCGCCTCGCACTGATAGTCGAGCACCTATCAACGTCGCGTACACCTCTAAAAAACCGGATGGTCGGATAAGCACACGCTGTTAATTCAGGTCCAAGCCACCTTTCGCTTGGTGTGCAGACTGCCACAATTTGACCATCTCGTGCATGAACCAGTGCTGGCCAGTGATGTTCGGCTGAGAATAATCGTCGAGGAAACAGGAATGGTGGAAGTACATGCTGCCGTTCGGCATTATGTAGCAGCTCTTCGGCTGAAATGGCATGTAGCGCCGCTGGTGGACGCGCACACGCGAGTAATCGATGGCGTTGCGGACAGCGGGGACGCCATCGCAATGTCGCCGCCGTCAGCGAGCGCCAACGGCGGTTCAACACACCTTATTTGCGCAGCGCCGCCGCAGCGCGCGCCAGTTCCGTAATGCGATCCCAGTCGCCCGCCATGATCGCATCCTTCGGCGTCAACCACGAACCGCCAACGCAAGCGACGTTTTTACATGCCAAAAAGGCCGGTGCGCTGTCGATCGAGATGCCGCCGGTCGGGCAGAAGGTCACGTCGGACAGGGGGCCGGCGATCGCGTTGAGCATGCCGACGCCGCCCGCCGGCACGGCCGGGAACAGTTTCAGTTCGCGAAAGCCCGCCTCGCGTGCGACCATCACTTCGGAGGGGGTCATCACGCCTGGCAGCAGCGGCAGGCCGCTGGTTTTCGCCGCTTCGATCAGGCTCGGGGTCAGGCCCGGGGAGACGCCGAACACGGCGCCGGCGTCGCGCGCGGCGGCGAATTCGGACGGTTGCGTCAGGGTGCCGACGCCGACGATGGCGCCTTCGACCCCGGCCATGTCGCGGATGGCTTGCAGGCCGTGTGCGGTGCGCAGGGTCACTTCCAGCACGCGAATGCCGCCGGCAACCAGGGCTTTGGCCAGCGGTACGGCGTGCGCCGGGTCGTCGATGGCGATCACGGGAATCACGCTCGCCGAGCGCATGATGTCGAGTACGGTCATGGTCGTAGTCATATTATTTCTGGGTTTTGAACAAAAAGTCTTCGTCGGAGCCGGGCATGATTTCGCCGCTGTCGGCGCCTTCATGCAATGGCGTGGTGGTGTGGCGTGGCGAGGGCAGCGGGAAGGTGGCCGCGCCCTCTTCCGCGGCGCTGCTGGAATTGCGGAACATGCCGAACAGCTCGCGGCCCATGCCGATGTGGCTCGACGAGATGTCGGCCGTGACCTGCTTGCGCGCTTCCCAGACGTCGGCCGGCACCAGCGCCTCCAGGGTGCCGGTGGCGGCGCAGACACGGATGATGTCGCCGTCGCGAACGCGGCCCAGCGGGCCACCGGCCAGGATCTCCGGCGAGACGTGGATCGCCGCCGGCACCTTGCCGGATGCGCCCGACATGCGGCCGTCAGTCACCATCGCCACGCGGTGGCCGGCGTCCTGCAGGTTCGACAGCGCCGGCGTGAGCGCGTGCAGTTCCGGCATGCCGTTGGCGCGCGGGCCCTGGAAGCGGATCACGGCCACGAAGTCGCGGTTCAGGTGCCCCGCTTTGTAGGCGTGCATGAAGTCTTCCTGCGAATTGAAGGTCAGTGCGGGCGCTTCCACAGTCTGGTGCTCGATCTTGACGGCCGAGACTTTCATCACCGCGCGGCCGAGGTTACCCTTGACCAGCACCATGCCGCCGTTGCTGCTGAACGGATTGGTATGCGGGCGCAGCACCGACTCGTCGCCGGATTGCGCCGGCACGTCGCGGAACACGGCATTGCCGGCCTCGTCCAGGAACGGCTCCTTGCAGTGCTTGCGCAGGCCATGGCCGAGGATGGTGTTGACGTCCTCGTGCGCCAGGCCCGCGTCGAGCAGTTCGCGGATCACGAAGCCTGGGCCGCCTGCGGCCTGGAAGTGGTTGATGTCGGCGTCACCGTTCGGATAGATGCGGGTCAGCAGCGGCACGACTTTCGACAGTTCGTCGAAGTCGTTCCAGTCGATGACGATGCCGGCCGCGCGCGCGATCGCCACCAGGTGCAGCGTGTGGTTGGTCGAGCCGCCGGTCGCGTGCAGCGCGGCGATGGCGTTGACGATGCTTTTCTCGTCGACGATGTGCCCGACCGGGATGTAGTTGCCGCCCTGTTGGGAGATCGCCACCGCCTGCTGCGAGGAGGCGCGCGTGAGTGCGTCGCGCAGCGCTGTGCCCGGCGTGATGAAGGCGGCGCCCGGCAGGTGCAGGCCCATCATCTCCATCAGCATCTGGTTGCTGTTAGCGGTGCCGTAGAAGGTACAGGTGCCGGCGCCGTGGTACGACGCCGATTCGCATTCGAGCAGTTCCTCGCGCGTGGCCTTGCCCTGCGCGTAAAGCTGGCGTATGCGCGCCTTTTCCTTGTTCGACAGGCCGGAAGTCATCGGGCCGCCGGGCACGAACACGGCCGGGATATGGCCGAAGTGGAGTGCGCCGATCAGCAGGCCCGGCACGATCTTGTCGCAGATGCCGAGGTACAGAGCCGCATCGAACATGTTGTGCGACAGCGCGACGGCGGTCGCCATGGCGATGGTGTCGCGCGAGAACAGGGAGAGTTCCATGCCCGGCTGGCCTTGCGTGACGCCGTCGCACATGGCCGGCACGCCGCCCGCGAACTGGGCCACGGCGCCGACCTCGCGCACAGCATCCTTGATCACTTTCGGGAAGTATTCGAACGGCTGGTGCGCCGACAGCATGTCGTTGTACGACGAGACGATCGCCACCGACGGCTTCTTCTGTTCGCGCAGCTTGAGTTTGTCGTTCTGGGGGAAGGCGGCGAAACCGTGGGCCAGGTTGGTGCACGACAGCGCGCCGCGCTGCACACCCTGGATGCGTGCCGCCTCGAGGTGCGCGAGGTAGGCCGCGCGCGAGACGCGGCTGCGCTCGATGATCCGGTTCGTTACCTGTTCAACTACGGGGTGCAGCGCCATGATCGTTCCTTCGAAATTGGATTCTGAAATTTTACTACGAAATAGAAATGGGGGTTGGGTGGGAGTTTGGTTTTTCGAACCGGTGCCGTGCGTTGGCGCGTGGGCTCGGAGAGCCCACCCTACGGTGCACGACCTGCCGAGGTACAAAAATCATGCCGTTAACAGTTGCGCACCGTAGGGTGGGCTCTCGAGCCCACGCGGATCACCGGCTGATCAGCAACACCGTTTCGACCAACCCGGGTGCCGCGCACGCCTCATCATGTAGTGAATTTACGCGCCATTCAATGTAATATTCGATAACCTGTCCAAAACAACATCGCGCACGCTTATTTCATTATTTATGACCACGCCACTCACCAGCACGACCAGTTTCCAGGCCCTCGAAACCCATGCCATCGAGGCGGAAGACTGGGAGATGCGGCACCTGTTCGCAGCCGATCCGCAGCGCTTCGAGCGCATGTCGATCGAGGCCGCCGGCCTGTTTCTAGACTATTCAAAAAACCGTCTTGACGGGCGCACGCTTGAACTGCTGGCGGAGCTGGCGCGCGAGCGCGGCGTGGAAAGCCGGCGCGACGCCATGTTCGCCGGCGAGAAGATCAACAACACCGAACAGCGCGCCGTCCTGCACACCGCCCTGCGCGCCCCGCGCGACGCGGCGCTCGTCGTCGACGGCCAGGACGTGCTGGCCGACGTGCACGCCGTGCTGGCGCGCGTCAAAACCTTCACCGATGCCGTACGCAGCGGCGACTGGCGCGGCCATACGGGCAAACCGATCAGCGACATCGTCAACATCGGCATCGGCGGCTCCGACCTGGGTCCGAAGATGGTCTGCCTGGCGCTGCGCCAGTACAGCCACCCGAGCTTGAACATGCACTTCGTCTCGAACGTCGACGGCCACGACATGGACGCGGCGCTGGAAACGCTGAACCCGGAAACCACCCTGTTCATCATCGCCTCGAAGACCTTCACCACGGCCGAGACCATGATGAACGCGCAGACCGCACGCATGTGGTTCCTGGCCCATGCACAGGAAGAGGCGCTGGCCAAGCATTTCGTGGCGGTGTCGACCAATGTGGAAGCCATTAAAACCTTCGGCATCGACCCGGCCAACATGTTCCCGTTCTGGGACTGGGTGGGCGGGCGCTATTCGGTGTGGTCGGCGATCGGCCTGCCGGTGGCGCTGGCGGTCGGCTTCGGCTATTTCTCGGACTTCCTGGCCGGCGCCCACGCCATGGACCAGCATTTCCGGACCGCGGCCGTGGAGGAAAACATGCCGATGCTCTTGGGGCTGGTCGGCTTCTGGAACCGCCAGTTCCTCGGCTGCACCTCGGTCTCGATCGCGCCCTACCACCAGGACCTGAACCGCTTCCCCGCCTACCTGCAGCAGCTCGACATGGAGAGCAACGGCAAGCGCGTGACGCGCGACGGCGAAGCCGTCGACACCCCGACCTGCCCCGCCATCTGGGGCGAGCCGGGCACCAATGGCCAGCACGCCTACTTCCAGCTGCTGCACCAGGGCACCGACGTAACGCCGATCGACTTCATCGCCGCGCTGCGTCCGGCGCATGAGCTGCAGCACCACCACACCGCCCTGCTGGCGAACTGTTTCGCGCAATCGGAAGCCTTCATGAAGGGCAAGACGATCGACGAAGTACGGCAAGACCTGCAGGGCCAGGGCCTGTCGCTGAGCGAAATCGAACGCCTGGCGCCGCACAAGACCTTCCCCGGCAACCGGCCGAGCAACACGATCCTGATGGAATACCTGACCCCGGCCACGCTGGGCGCGCTGATCGCACTGTACGAACACAAGACGTTTGTCCAGGGCGTGCTGTGGGACCTGAACAGCTTCGACCAGTGGGGCGTGGAGCTGGGCAAGGTGCTGGCCAAGCAGGTCGAGGCGGAACTGAAGGGCGAGCCGCGTCCCGAGGCGCACGACAGCTCCACCAATGGCCTGATCGCACGCGCCAAGGCCGCCGTATGACGATGAATTACGCAGTGAACCACGCAGGTAGCGATATGAAAACGCTGAAATTCGATGTCGTCCACAACGACCCAATGCTGGTCGGCGAGTGCCCGCTCTGGCACGACGTGGAGTCGGCCCTGTACTGGGTCGACATCAACG
The DNA here is from genome assembly GCF_014842025.1 of Massilia sp. CFBP 13721. GTDB lineage: Bacteria > Pseudomonadota > Gammaproteobacteria > Burkholderiales > Burkholderiaceae_D > Telluria. The sequence continues at coordinate 157,862 of NZ_JACYUY010000007.1, read as the reverse complement.
GACTCACCGTCAACCGCGTGCACCCGGCCAGCGGCAAGTTCACGAGCTGGAAGATGGGGTCGGAACCGTCGGCGATTGCCGTCGACGGCAACAACAACCTGGTCGTGGCCACCCGTAAAGGCTTCATCCGCCTGAACACGACCAGCGGCGAGATCACCGACATCTGCCCCGCCCCCTACGACACGGCGATCACCCGCTTCAACGACGGCCGCGTCGATCCGCAGGGGCGCTTCTGGGTCGGCACCATGTACGAGCCGCGCGACAAGCCGGCCGCCGAGATGTACGTGCTCGAGCGCGACCAGCTGCGCCTGGCCTGGTCGGGCGGCATGACCAACTCGAACGGCCTGGCCTGGGCCCCGGACGGCGCCACCATGTTCCACGCCGACACCACCAGCCACCGTATCGACCGCTACGACTTCGACGCCGCCGGCGGCACGGTGGCCAACGGGCGCAACCTGGTCACCTTCTCGACCGACAAGACCTCGGCCGACTACGGCGGCCGCCCGGACGGCGCCGCGGTCGACGCCGACGGCAATTACTGGATCGCGATGTTCGAAGGCGGCCGCCTGCTGAAACTGTCGCCCACGGGCGAACTGCTGCGCGAAGTGCAGCTGCCGCTGCGCTGCCCGACGGCGGTGGTGTTCGGCGGCAGCGACCTGCGCACCTTGTATGTCACCAGCGCCAGCCATGGGCGCTCGGCGGAGGAGCTGGCGCGGTATCCGTTGACGGGCAAGGTGTTGTGTATCAAGCTGGATGTGGCGGGGCTGGTGCAGCCGGAGTACAAGCGCTGATTGTCGACGCATTCGCAAGGGACGTAGGGTGGGCGGCTATACCCGGGTATGTGATCATCCGCAGATTGAATGCCGCCCACGCGTTCAACCATCCTGCGCACTGCCGCGCGATGCTTGCGTGCGTTGAACGCGTGGGCGGCATCCACGCCGCCTGTCCGCAAACCGTCGGGTATAGCCGCCCACCCTACGGCCCTCCAGCACGCCGCCCGGCGATGCAAGTGACCCGAACGGCCTCTCCCACCTGCTTGTGGCACTATCAAACGCGCTCATTCCCATGTACGTAGTAGAGTTTCTTGCCAACCGCATATTCGTGTAGTAAATTTACACAATCAGCAACTCTCTCCATTCCGCGACTCCGAACCATGGCCCTTTCCGATTTCGACCTCGTCCTCTTTGGCGGCAGCGGCGACCTTGCGATGCGTAAACTCCTGCCCGCGATGTATGCGCGCGACGTCTGCACCGACCTCCCCGCCACCGCCCGCATTATCTGCGTCGGCCGCGACGAGATCACGCAGGACGCATTCCTGGACTTCGTCGACACGCATTCGAAGCAGCACATCAAGGACCAGGACAGCGTCGAGGAAGGCAAATGGCAGCGCTTCCGCGAGCGCATCACCTATGTCGCGCTGGACGCCACCGATGTGAAAACCTTCGGCCCGCTGGTCGAGGTCTTGCGCGACGACGCGGCGATCACGCGCGTGTACTACCTCGCCACGCCGCCGCAGCTGTTCGCCCGCATCTGCGACAACCTGAAAGCCACCGGCCTGGCCACCCCGGCCTCGCGCGTGGTGCTGGAAAAGCCGCTCGGACGCGACCTCGATTCGGCCAAGCAGATCAATGCCGACGTCGGCAAGGTCTTCGCCGAGTCGCAGATCTACCGCATCGACCATTACCTGGGCAAGGAGACCGTGCAGAACCTGCTGGCGCTGCGCTTCGGGAACGTGCTGTTCGAACCGCTGTGGCGGCGCGAGTGGATCTCGGACGTGCAGATCACCATCGCCGAAAAGATCGGCGTCGGCAACCGCCTCGGCTACTACGACAATTCGGGCGCCCTGCGCGACATGCTGCAGAACCACCTGCTGCAGCTGCTGTGCATCGTCGCCATGGAGCCGCCGACCTCGATCGCGCCCGACGCCGTGCGCGACGCCAAGCTGCAGGTGCTGCGTTCGCTGAAGCGTTTTACGCCGACCACGCTCAGCCAGAACATCGTGCGCGGCCAGTACCGCGCCGGTTTCGTCGACGGCCAGGCCGTGCCGAGCTACCGCGAGGAACCGGACGCACCGAAGCAGTCGAAGACCGAAACCTTCGTCGCCATGAAGGCCGAGATCGACACCTGGCGCTGGGCCGGCGTGCCCTTCTATCTGCGCACCGGCAAACGCATGGCCGACCGCCTGGCCGAGATCGTGGTGCGCTTCAAGCAGATCCCGCATTCGATTTTCAACCAGCCGACGTCGAGCTTCCAGCCCAACAGCCTGGTGATCCGCCTGCAGCCGGACGAGGGCTTGTCGCTGAACCTGATGGCCAAGACGCCGGGCGACTCCATGCGCCTGAAGCAGGCCGAACTCGAACTCGATTTCCGCGAGCAGTTCAAGGCGCCGCGCATGGAAGCCTACGAGCGGCTGCTGCTCGACGTGCTGCGCGGCCAGCTGACCCTGTTCATGCGCGGCGATGAACTGGAAGCGGCCTGGGAATGGGTCGAGCCGATCCTCGACCACTGGGAGCAGGACGACACCGCGCCGGTGCCCTATGCGTCCGGCACCTGGGGGCCAGCCTCCTCGTCGGCACTGATCGGCCGCGACGGCCTGCAGTGGCGCGAAGAAGCACTTCCGGAAGACTAAGCAGATGCTGCTCGACTCGATCCGTACCCAGCTCGACTCGCTCTCGAAGTCCGAGCGCAAGGTCGCGCTGGCCGTGCTGGAAGCCCCGAACGCCACCGTCAGCCAGAACATCACGGCGCTGGCGAAGAATGCGCAGGTATCGGAACCGACCGTTGTGCGCTTTTGCCGCACGCTCGGCTACGACGGCTGGCACGAATTCAAGCTGAAGCTGGCGCAGGGCCTGGCGCTGGCGCTGCCCGCCGCGAACGAGCAGCCGGCCCAGGACGATCTCGCAGCGGACCTGGTGAACAAGATCTGCAGCCGCTCGATTAACACCCTGCTCGACCTGCGCAACAACCTGAATGCCGAGTCGGTGCAAAAGGCGCTCGACATCCTGTCGCGTGCCAACAAGATCGAGTTCTACGGCCAGGGCACGTCGGGCATCGTCGCCGCCGACGCCCAGCACAAGTTCTTCCGCTCGGGCGTGCCCACAGTCGCCTATGCCGACCCGGCGATCCACTCGATCGCGGCGGCCCTGCTGCGCGAAGGCGACGCGGTGGTGGCGATCTCGCAGCGCGGCAACAACCCGCAGCTGGTGCGCTCGGCCAAGCTGGCGCGCCGCGGCGGCGCCGACGTGATCGTGCTGGCGCCGTCCGGCACCCCGCTGGCGGACATGGCCAGCGTGCTGATTCCAATCGACCTGGTCTTCAATATCGACCCCTACACCCCGATCTCGGCGCGCCTGGCCTACCTGGTCGTGATCGACGTGCTGGCGGTCGGTCTCGCCTTGCAGCGCGGGCCGGAATTCCGCAAGAAGATGCAGAACGCGCAGAAGGCGCTGCAGGAATTCGATATGCAGTTCGATTCGTTTATCGGCTAGCGAGCGGCACGTTATTCAGCGTGCCGGCGATTGCCGCTGCACGTGAGCGGTACATAGAAATTCCAGTGCCTATGCTGGCCGAGACGCAAGACGAACTGCCCCGGATCGGTGCCGTGCAACTCGCTGTTTGCGGACCTGATAACAGGTTATTGCGAGGATTTTAACAGCATGCTAGAGTCTGCTACGAACGCTAAATTCGTTGCACCATCAGCCAGGAGACGCTCATGCATTTACTGACCTCGGATGCGCAAGTTTATCTGGACGGTGGCAACGCCCGCCAGACCTACACGCTCTATAAGACAGCGTCGGCCCAAGGACATGCTACCGCCGACGATACGACGCTGCGCACCGCCTTGATCAGAGCCCTGAACATGCAGACGGGCGGAGACAAGGTCCATCAGGGCGCTGGCGTGTATCGGGTAAGGATCAATAACCGCCGCGGCTATTTGGTCTACAAGACGCCGTGCATACACGGCCAGGCTGCATCGGCCGCAATTTTCCATTATCACTGGAATTACCACCTCGATTTACCTTTGGACGAGACCTGAAGCAGGGTTAGGTCTCCCAAGGTAGCCACGTCCCATGTGACAACTTCACTCAAGATAAAAATCCAGGCCACTTCCGCGCTGATGTTCAACGCCCGCCCGACACCTCGATGAAGCTGCCCGTGGTATACGACGCCGCCTCCGACAACAGCCACAGCACGGCACGCGCCACTTCCTCCGGTTCGCCGCCGCGCCCCATCGGCACCGACGACTGCAGCCGCTCCACCCGCCCCGGCTCGCCGCCATCGGCATGCATCGTCGTGTGGATCAGCCCCGGTCGCACGCCATTGACGCGGATGCCCTCGCCCGCCACCTCTTTCGACAGCCCGATGGTCAGCGTGTCGAGCGCCGCCTTCGATGCCGCGTAGTCGACGTATTCGTTCGGCGAACCCAGCACGGCCGCGCGCGACGACACGTTGACGATGGCGCCGCCGCTGCCGCCGTGCCGGGTCGACATGCGCCGCACCGCTTCGCGCGCGCACAGGAAGGGGCCGACCACGTTGGTGTCCATGATGCGCCGGATGCGCGCCGCATCCATTTGATCCACGCGCATCTGCCGCGCCAGCACGCCGGCATTGTTGACGAGGGCGTCGAGCTGGCCGCAGCGTGCGTCGACCTCGGCGAACAGCCGCTCGACCTCGGCCTCATCAACCACGTCGGCCTGCAGCGCCAGCGCTGCGCCGCCCTGCGCTTCGATCGCGCGCACGACCTGCGCGGCGGCGGCGGCGTCGCTGCGGTAATTGATGCAGACCCGGTAGCCCTGTTCGGCGGCCAGCAGCGCGCAGGCGGCGCCGATGCCGCGCCCGCCGCCGGTGATGAGGATGGTTTTGTTCATATGGGCTCGCTGCGTGTGAACGATGACCGGGCAAGCATAGCCGGTCCGCCATTGGCATTTCAACATATAATGCTTTTTTACCAAAAAGCCATGCCATGCGGTCGCCCATCGGTTTTACTCTCTCGCTGCGGCGGTTGCTCATCCTGCTCAGCGGGATCGGCCTGCTGCCCCTGGCCCTGCTAGGGCTGTGGTCGGTCCATACGGCCAACCAGCACCAGCAGCGCGAACAGGAGCGCGCCATGCTCGACCTGGCGCGGGCGCTCTCGAGCGCGGTCGATGCGGAGCTCGACGGGTCGATCGCCACCCTCGCCAGCCTGGCGCGTTCCCCGGCCATCGCCGCCGGCGACGTGCGCACCTTCTACGACATCGCGCGCGACCAGGTCAAGGGCCAGCCCGAATGGCTGGCGATCATCCTCACCGATGCCGCCGGCAAGATCCTGTTCCGCACCACCATGCCCTTCGGCGAGCCGGCCGGCCGCATTGCCGATCCGGAAAGCCTGCACCAGCTGCTGGCGGTGCAACGGCCGCTGGTCGGGCATGTATCGCGCGGCCAGCGCGGCAAGGTCGCCTTCCCGGTGCGCGTGCCGCTGCGCGACGAAAGCGGCCGCCTGTATGCGCTCACCGCCGTCATCAAGCCCGACCGCATCCTGGGCGTCGTCAAGCGCCAGGCCGTGCTTCCGGGTTCGGTCATTGCCGTCATCGATGCGGCCGGCGCCATCGTGGCGCGCTCGAAGGACCACGACAAACGCGTCGCCGGCCCGGCCGGCCCGGCGCTGCAACAACTCATGCGCGGTCAGTCGCCCGAAGGCGTCGGCGCCAGCGTCAACTACGAAGGCGACAGCATCACCAGCGCCTTTACCAAAGTGTCGCGCCATGGCTGGACGGTGGCGGTCGGTGTGCCCAAGCCGGGCAGCGGCCCCGCTTCGCTCAAAGGCATGACCTTGTATGGCTGGGGCCTGGGGGCGTCGCTGCTGGCCTGCGTCGGCCTGGCCTCGCTGCTGTCGATCCGCATCGCGAAAAGCTTCGCTAACCTGCAGCAGGCGGCGGCGGCGCTGGGCGCCGGCAAGCCGGTCGAGGTCGCGGCCTCGCGCATCCGCGAACTGGCCCTGATGGGCCGGGCGCTGGAAGCGGCTGCCGCGCAGCACGCCACCTACGAGCAGGAACGTTCGCTGCTGCTGGCGTCGCTCGAGGACGCCTTGAAGACCAGCCGCGAGGCCAGCGTGGTGAAGGACGAATTCCTGGCCGTGCTCGGGCACGAGCTGCGCAATCCATTGAGCCCGATCGTCGCCTCGCTCGACCTGATGGACCTGCGCGCCGACGACAGCAGCCTGCGCGAACGCACCATCATGCGGCGCCAGGTGAACCATTTGAAGCGCCTGGTGGATGACCTGCTCGACGTGGCGCGCATCACCTCGGGCAAGATGCAGCTCGAACTGCGCCCCCTGAACCTGGCCGAGGTGGTGCGCCACGCCGTGGCCAGCCGTCCCGGCACGGCCGTCACGCTGGCGGCGCCGGCCGCGGTCTGGGTCGAGGGCGACGAGAGCCGGCTGGCCCAGGTGCTCAACAACCTGCTGTCGAACGCCGAACGCTTCGGCGACGGCGCCACCCGTGTCACCCTGGGCGTGGACGCCGACACGGCGCGCCTCGAAGTGGCCGACAACGGCATCGGCATGGACCGCGACCTGCTGGCGCGCGTGTTCGACCCCTTCTACCAGGCGCCGCAACAGGCCGCGCGCATCACGGGCGGCCTTGGCCTGGGCCTGGCGATCGTGCGCAAGATCGTCGAGCTGCACCACGGACGCGTGTCGGCCCGCAGCGACGGACCGGGCACCGGCAGCAGTTTCGTGGTCGAGCTGCCGCTGGCCGCCGCACAGGCGCCGCTGCCCCTGGCCATCCCCCACGCACCGGCCGGCGACAAGCAGGTGCTGGTCGTCGACGACAACGTCGATGCCGCCACCATGACGGCCCTCATACTGGAACAGTTCGGCCACGCGGTGCAGGTCGCCCACAGCGGAGCCGCCGCGCTGGCCCTGCTCGAACGCTACCGGCCCGCAGTCGCCATCCTCGACATCGGCCTGCCCGACATGGACGGCTACGCACTGGCCGCCGCGATCCGGCGCACGGGCATGACGGGGCGGCTGGTGGCGCTGACCGGCTATGGCCAGAAGTCCGACGTCGAACGCGCCAGCGCGGCCGGTTTCGACATGCACCTGACGAAACCGGCTTCGCTGGACGACCTGGCGCGCGCGGTCGCCGATACGGAAACCATCGCGCCATGACGACGCGGAAAAAACTCACCTTCTGGGGCGCCCATGAAAACGACGACAGCCTGGTGCGCGCCGTCATTGCCGGGCGCAAGACCGTCACCGCCGACACGGTCGAGGATTACTATCAAGGATACGGGGAACTGGGCGACGGCGGCTACGTGGCGGGCGACCTGATCGACGTCTACGACCTGAAGGGCCGCCTGCGCTGCACGATCCGCGCGCGCGAGGTGCGCGTGATCACCTTCGGCGCCATTCCGGAAGACGTCTGGCGCGGCGAAACGTTGACAAGTGCGCAGGAGTTCCGCGACGTGCACGTGCGCTGCCTGCCGCACCTGGAGCTGCACGACGGGTTCGAATTCGTGACGCTGCATTTCGAGCTTGTGGGCGTCGCTGGCTGAACTCGTGGACGGCGCGCACGTTACCGAAATTCAGCTACTCAGGTGGAGCCGACCACCTTACCGCGTGGGCGGCGCGCACGTTACCGAAATTCAGCTACTCAGGTGGAGCCGGCTACCCTACCTGAGTCGGCCGTAGGGTGGTCGGCTCCACCCCGAAGGATGATGGACGACTGCGTGTGCGCCGCCCACGCGTTCAGCAGGCGCCTGATTTACCGCGCGGCTGGTCGGAAGCCGGTTGAACGCCATTTCTTCAGCCCTGCGTCTGCTTCCACTCGCTGTAGCGTTTCTCAATGACCGGCGCCAGCAGATCATACGTCGCCCAGGTATCCGGCACGTGATAGATCGAGTCGAGATCCTGGGCCACGGCGGTTTCGTAATCGGTCGGATACGGCGACTGCTCGGGTGCGTAATAGAAGGCGGCGAACGCATTGCCCTCGTCGTTCAAGTCTTCGTCGGTGAACTTGGCGTCGCAGGTGTTGATGAACCATTCTCCCGGCGTGGCCTGGCGCGCACGCAGGCGCTCCAGCTCGTCCGCGAAATCCTCGGCATGGAGGGCGCCGCCCAGGCCGTGCAGGAGGCACCAGGCGCTGAACATGGCGATGTGCGTGGCGCCGGCCGCGTTCTTCAGGTCCTTGGGAAACTGTCCGCCGTAGTGCCAGGACGCGTCGTCGTATTTCATGTCTTCTCCGGTTGCAGGCGATTGGTATTGCTCAGTGTAACGGGTTTATTGTTATTGTCGCAATCGTCATCAAGCTGTCATCTGCCTTTCCTAGAATGCACGTCTTTCAAGGAGATCATCGATGCAGGTATTCAGCGGACACAAGGGATCGATCGCGGCTGCGGTTGCGACGATGTTGATGTTGCAGGGTTGCGGTGGCGGTAGCGACGGCGTAGGAGCGGGTCTCAAGCTGCATGGCGTCGTCGCCGTCGGCGCGCCCTTGGTCGGCGCCAGCGTCGCCTTGCAGTGCGCCGCCGGCACGCCAGCCGCCGTCAAGACCGAAGCCGATGGCTCCTGGGCGATTCCCGCCTCCGCCGAACTGACCCTGCCGTGCGCAATTGAAGCGAGCGGCGGGCGCGTCGGCAGCAGCAGCGGCGCCGAGAACACCCAGCGCCTGCATGCGGTGGCCGTCGCGCCGGGCGTGGCGAACGTGACCACCCTCACTAGCCTGCACACGGCCGTGCTGACGGGCCAGGAACCGGGCGCCTGGTACGCACGCCTGAAGACCGACCCGTCCGGCCTGCGCAGCATCGACGCTGCGGCTGCCGCTGGCGCTACCAGCCGCCTCGCCAGCCAGTTGCCGGCCAGCGTCACGCTCCCAAGCGGCTTCGACCCGGTGACGACCGCGTTCGCGGCGCGTAGCGACAACGCCTTCGACCAATTGCTGGACAAGCTGCAAACCGCCCTCAAGGAGAACGACAGCACGCTTACCGACGCGCTGGCGCAAGCGGCTTCCAAGCTGCCCGTGATCGAAGGGACGCCGACGACCTTGAGCCTGGCCCGCATCGGCGGTTTCGGCGGCGACGTGGTCGACGGCAAGCTGGTCGATACCCACGAGATCCCGGCCTACGATGCGCTGACCAGGCGCCTGTTCGTGGTGAACGGTTCCGGCACCGGCACGGTGGAGGTATGGAACATCGCCGATCCGCGCAACCCGGTGCAGGTGGGTACGCTGCGCACTGAATCCTTCGGCGCAAACCTGGGCAGCGTGAACAGCGTGGCGGTGCGCAACGGGATCGTCGCGCTGGCGATCCAGGCCAATCCGAAGACGGCAAATGGCAGCGTGGTATTCGTGAACGCGGCGGACCTGTCCACGCTCTCGCAAGTGCAGGTCGGCGCCCTGCCCGACATGCTCACCTTTACGCCCAATGGCAGCCACGTGATCGTCGCCAACGAGGGCGAACCGAACAGCTATGGGTTGAGCGACTCGGTCGATCCGGAAGGCTCGGTCAGCATCATCGACGTCGCCGACATCCGCAAGCCGGTCGAGCGCAAGGCCACCTTCACCGCTTTCAACGGCCAGGCCGACAGCCTGCGCGCGAGCGGCGTACGCATCTACGGTCCGGGCGCCAGCGTGGCGCAAGACCTGGAACCGGAATACGTGACGGTCAGCCTCGACAGCAAGACCGCCTATGTCACCCTGCAGGAAAACAATGCGATCGCCGTGGTCGACATTGCCGGCGCCAGCGTCAGCGCCATCCGCCCGCTCGGCTACAAGGACCACAGCCTGGCCGGCTTCGGCATGGACGTCAGCAACGAGGATGGCGGCACGAATACCAACAGCGGCACGCCCCTGATAAAAATCGCGCCGGTGCCGGTGAAGGGCATGTACCTGCCGGACGGGATCGCCAACTACACGGTCGGCGGCGTGACGTACCTGGTGACGGCGAACGAGGGCGACGCCCGTGCCGACTGGCCGGGCTTTAACGAAGAAACCCGTGTGCGCGACTATTGCGGCACCCTGGGCCTGGATCCGACCCGCTTCAGCGGCGACATCGCCAACCTGACGCGCGACTCCAACCTCGGGCGCCTGCGCATCACCACGACGCCGAACGGCGGCAGCACCGGCAAGAACAGCGCCGGCCAGTGCACCGAGCTGGTTGCTTTCGGCGGGCGTTCGTTCTCGATCTGGAATGCCGCCACCGGCGCGCGCGTCTACGATTCGGGCGATGCCTTCGAGCGCACGACGGCGCAGCTGGCGGGCACGCCCGGCTTCGACTTCCCGTTCAACACCGGCCACGACGAAGCCGACGCGCTCGACGCCCGCAGCCCGAACAAGGGGCCGGAACCGGAAAGCGTGGTGGTGCAGCGCTTCGGCCGCAAGACCTTCGCCTTTATCGGCCTGGAACGGGTGGGCGGCGTGATGGTGTACGACGTGACGACGGCGGCGGCGCCGAAGTACGTCACCTACATCAATACCCGCACGAGTACCGGCACCGTGATCAAGAACGCCAACGGCGACAACGGCATCGTCAACGGCGGCGACCGCGGGCCGGAAGGCATGGTCGTGATCCCGGCATCCAAATCGCCGAACGGCAAACCGATGCTGATCGTGTCGAACGAGATCAGCGGGACGACGGCGATGTTCGAGATCGGGCTGAACTAAGCTGGTAGCGGTGCATTGAAGTGCGTGAACACCCCGGTTGCGGCATGCGGCCGGGGTGTTGTCGTTCATAATGGCTGCATATCCTGACGACAGACGATGCCAACGCATGACCCGCGCGCTTTTCCTGTGTACCCATAACCGCCTGCGCAGCCCGACCGCCGAGCAGGTCTTCGCTACCTGGCCGGGCATCGAGACCGATTCGGCCGGACTCGGCGCCGACGCCGACGTTCCACTCTCGCCCGAGCAGCTGGCGTGGGCGGAGATCGTGTTCGTGATGGAAAAGAAGCACAAGGCCAGGCTGTCGGCCGGCTTCCGGCGCCACCTGAACGGCAAGCGCGTCGTCTGCCTCGACATCCCCGACGACTACGCGTACATGCAGCCGGAACTGGTGCGCTTGCTGGAAACGAAAGCCGGACGCTTCCTGCGCCATCCCTGAAGTTGGCGGCGAACGCAGGATCGTGCTGGTCATAAAATAGACCGTAGCGCCTGGTCAGCCCAGTGCCAGCTGTCTTGCCGGCACCGGTGCGCCCGCGGGCGCAAGGCGGGTACCTGGCATGGCGTCATGCTTGGCGGCACCGCTGTCGAGCGTGAAACGGCTCACCAACAGCGCCAGGCTCGCCGCCTGGTCCTCGAGCGAGCTTGCCGCGGCCGCGGCCTCTTCGACCAGTGCGGCATTCTGCTGGGTGACGTCGTCCATCTGCGTGATTGCCGCATTGATCTGCTCGATGCCCAGCGTCTGCTCGGCGCTGGCGCCGGCAATCTCGGACATGATGTCGGTCACGCGCGCAATCCCCTGCACGATTTCCTGCATGGTGGCACCGGCCTGCCCGACGAGCTGGCCGCCGGCGTCGACCTTGCCGACCGAATCGGTGATCAGGCCGCGGATCTCCCTGGCCGCGGCCGCCGAGCGCTGCGCCAGGTTGCGCACTTCCGAGGCGACGACGGCGAAGCCGCGTCCCTGCTCGCCGGCGCGGGCGGCCTCGACCGCGGCATTCAGCGCGAGGATATTGGTCTGGAACGCAATCCCGTCGATCACCGCGATGATGTCGGCAATTTTCTTCGACGATTCACTGATCGACGCCATGGTATCGACGACCTGGGCGACCACTTCGCCGCCACGCGCCGCCATTCCCGATGCGCTCTGTGCCAGCGTATTGGCCTGGCGGGCGTTATCGGCATTCTGGCGGACGGTGCTGGTCAGCTCCTCCATCGAGGATGCGGTCTCTTCCAGCGAGCTGGCTTGCTGCTCGGTGCGGGCGGACAGGTCCAGGTTGCCGGTGGCAATTTGCTGGGACGCCGTGACGATGGTATCGGTACCGGAACGCACTTCGGACACCGTGTTGAGCAAGCTTGCATTCATGTCTTTCAGTGCGCACAGCAGCATGCCGACCTCGTCTTTCGACGACACCTGAATATCGGCTGTCAGGTCGCCGGACGCGACTTGCCGCGCCAGGTCCACCGCGCGCGCCAGGGGCCGGGTGATGCTGCGCGTCAGCAACCAGCCCAGGGCGATGCCACATGCCAGGGCGGCCAGGCCGAGCACCAGCAATAACTGGCGCGAACTGGTGTACACACTGTCGATGCGTTTGTCCGCATCCTGAAACAGCGCATTCTGGTAAGCCGCTACCTCCTCCACCAGGGCAAGGTATTTTTTCAGCTCCGGCAGCAGTTTTTCGCTCACGGCGGCCTTGAATTCCGGGCTCATGCCCTGTTCGGCCTTGCGTTTGAACAATTCCGTACGCACTGCGCTGTAGATCTTGCGTTGCGTTGCGACCGCCTGCAGGTTGGCTTTGCCTTGTGCGCTCGTGACCAGGCCTTCAAGTTCTTCCTGCACTTTGCTTACCTGTGCGCTGACCGTTTTCATGTCGCTGTCGAGCGCCTGCTCGTCGGCCGGGTCGGTGCTGTTTGCCTTGGCCAGCGTGCGGATGCTGTTCGTTGCGATGCCTTCGCGCCAGGTGGCGGCCAGCCGGGATTTGTAGTTCGCCTGCGTCATCTCCGTCTTGGCTTCGTCGATACGTTCGAGCTGCCACAAGGCGCTGGCCAGCATGACACCGATCAAGAGAAGAAGGACAGCGAAGGCGCCGCTGAGACGTGTACCGATGTTGAGGTTCGTTAATCGCATGAGTGATCAGCCGGTGATGAAAGCGCGTGGGCTACATGCAAACCGGGTGCGGATACACATAGCAGGAAGTTTCCGTAAGATAACTCCTACGATTTCTGAACGGTAAATTAGTCCAGAAAAATTGTATTTACTGTGTGAAACAAACAAGAAAAGGTGGCCGATCCACAACGGTTCGATAACAGCGCTATAAGCGTTGTGATCGTCTGGCTAACGAACGCCTCGCGCGCATGCATCAGCCTTGCTGGCTGTAAAATAGCGCTTTTCGTCCAGCGTCCCCGAGCCCATGCACATCAATCCAGAACGCAGCACCCGCCCCGATTACGACCTGCTGGTACGCCAGGTGGTCAGCGTGTTGGAAGGCGAACGCGACCTCACCGCGAATGCGGCGCAGTTTTCCGCACTCGTGTACGACACGCTTGCCGACCTGAACTGGGCCGGCTTCTATTTCACCGTGCCGTCCAAAAAAGGCGGAGGCGAAGACTTGCTGGTCGGGCCGTTCCAGGGCAAGCCGGCCTGCGCGCGTATTCCGTTCGGCCGCGGCGTCTGCGGCACGACGGCCGTGGAGCGCAAGACCATCGTGGTGCCGGACGTGCACGCGTTTCCGGGACATATCGCCTGCGATTCCGCGTCGAATGCGGAGATCGTGCTGCCGGTGATCAAGGATGGCAAGCTGGTGGGGGTGTTCGACATCGATAGTCCGGTGCTGGAGCGGTTTACCGAGGAAGACCGGGTTGGATTGGAAGCGATGGTGCAGGCGTTCGTCGACGCGACGGATTGCTGAATCAGACACGATCCGTTTGCAAACATTATTTGGCAAAATTACAATTTAGGCAAATTATATGAATCAACTTGAACAACTAAAGCAATACACCACGGTCGTGGCCGATACCGGCGATTTCCAGTCCATCAAGGCCTATGCACCGCAGGATGCGACCACGAATCCGTCGCTGATCCTGAAAGCCGTGCAGAAGCCGGAATACCTGCCGCTGCTGCAAAAAGCGGTGGCCGAATCGAACGGCGGCTCGACCGAGGAGATCGTCGACCGCCTCTTGATTGCGTTCGGCGTCGAGATCCTGAAGTTCGTGCCGGGCCGCGTGTCGACCGAGATCGATGCCGCCCTTTCCTTCGACACCGAAGCCACCGTCGCCAAGGGCCGCGAGCTGATCGCCCTGTACGAAGCGGCCGGCGTGTCGCGCGAGCGCGTGCTGATCAAGATCGCCTCGACCTGGGAAGGCATTCGCGCCGCCGAGATCCTGGAAAAGGATGGCATCCACTGCAACCTGACCCTGCTGTTCTCGCTGTGCCAGGCCGTGGCCTGCGCCGAAGCGGGCGTGAAGCTGATTTCGCCGTTCGTCGGCCGCATCTACGACTGGTACAAGAAGTCGAGCGGCACCGACTACACCGGCGCCGACGATCCGGGCGTGCAGTCGGTCAAGCGGATTTACCAGTACTACCGCACCTTCGGCTACCAGACCGAAGTCATGGGCGCGAGCTTCCGCAATACCTCGCAGATCCTGGAACTGGCCGGTTGCGACCTGTTGACCATTTCGCCGGACCTGCTGCAACAGCTGGCCGACAGCGATGCGCCGGTCGAGCGCAAGCTGACGCAGGAGGCCGATACGGCGGTCGAGAAGATCGCGGTCGACGAGAAATCGTTCCGCTTCATGCTCAATGAAGATGCGATGGGGACCGAGAAGCTGGCCGAGGGGATTCGCGCGTTCGTGGCGGATTCGAAGAAGCTCAAGAAGATGATCGAAGAGATGCGTTGATGGGATGCGCGGCTTTAGCCGCGTCCCAACGATGCGGACGCCGGCGATGCCGGCGTTTTGTTTTTTCGGACCGGGCTACACGCGTGCTAGGTGCAAGCGCACGAAACGCGTGGGCTCGGGAGCCCACCCTACGGTGCGCAACCGATAGTAGTTGGCGTTAATGTAACGTAGGGTGGGCTCCGTGAGCCCACGCGTGCGACCGCCGCGTCACGTTACCGCGCCCGAATCCCCTCGAGCATGGTCCCGATCATCTTATCGCCCAGGTCGATCAGGCTGAACGCGGTCGGTTCAAACATCCAATTGCGGATCAGCCCATCCATCAGTGCCCACAAGCCCGCCGCCAGCAACTGCGGCTCGACATCTGGCTTGATGAGTCCGGCGGCCTGGGCCAGCACCAGGCGCTCGACCACCTGTTCCGTCAATTCGCACTTGCTCTGGCTGCGGCGCACGCGCACCGCTTCCATTTCGCTGACGAATTCCACCTTCAGCGACGCGATCTCGAGCACGCGGCGCGCCTGTGGGTTGGTTTCGGTCACACGGAAAATCTCGACGAAGAACTGGCGCACGTCGGCCAGCACCGTCGTCGCATCCGACTTGCCCAGCGAGCTCAGCGCGCACTCGAACGGCAGCGTCACCCGCTCCATCATGGCGTTGAACAGCGCGCCCTTGTCGTCGAAATGCCAATAGATCGCACCGCGCGTCACGCCGGCTTCGGTTGCGATATGCTGCAATGTCGTTCTTGAGACACCTTGTTCAACAAACAATTTCTCCGCAGCATCCAAGATGCTGTCGCGTGTGGCCGCTGCTTCTTCTTTCGTCCTGCGGGCCATGTCTCTTCTCCAGTTTTGAGTGGGTCCTGCACGTTAAACATACACCCATGATAGTATATATAAAATTTCGACAAAGCCAGTGATGTAACCGTGCACAGGACCGAGAGGTTACCTGAGGGCGGTTGCATCTTTTCCAAAAATCCAGAAGGAAGCACGTTAATGCGCTCTGCCCACTCCTCACCCCTGTCGCTCACGCGAATCGCTGCCTGCACGCTGATGGCCGTGACCCTGCTCTCGGCCTGCGGCAAGAAAGACGCCGCCCAGGCCCCTGGCGCCGGCGGCCAGATGCCGGCGCCCGAAGTCGGCGTCGTCACCACCAAATTCGAACAGGTCGCCCTCCAGACCGAACTGCCGGCGCGTGCCGAACCGGTGCGCGTGGCGCAAGTGCGCGCCCGCGTTAACGGCGTCGTGCTCAAGCGCCTGTTCACCGAGGGCAGCGAGGTCAAGGAAGGCCAGTCGCTGTACCAGATCGATCCGGCTCCCTACCAGGCGCAGCTGGCCGCCGCCCAGGCCGACCTCGGCCGCGCCCAGGCGACGTTGACCCAGGCCGCGGCCCAGGCCGAGCGCTACAAGCCGCTGGTCGAAGCCAACGCGATCAGCAAGCAGGAATACACCAACGCCGTCGCCGCCCAGAAGCAGGCCGAAGCCGCCGTGGCCGCCTCGCGCGCCCAGGTGCGCATCAACCAGATCAACGCGGGCTATGCCAGCGTCAACGCGCCGATCTCGGGCCGCATCGGCCGCGCGCTGGTCACCGAAGGCGCGCTGGTCTCGGCCACCGAAGGCACCGAACTGGCGGTGATCCAGCAGACCAATTCGATGTACCTGAACATCACCCAGTCGGCGTCCGAAGTCCAGCGCCTGCGCAAGCAGGCCGGCGGCGGAGCCAAAGACGCTTCCGTCACCGTGATCCTCGACGACGGCACCGAACTGCCGACCCGCGGCAAGCTGCTGTTCTCGGACGTCACCGTCGATCCGGGCACCGCCCAGGTCACGCTGCGCGCGACCGTGCCGAATCCCGACAACGCCTTGCTGCCGGGCCAGTACGTGCGCGTGCGCCTGGCCCAGGCCGAGCTGCCGAACGGGATCGTCGTGCCGCAGCAGGCCGTCACCCGCGGCGGCGCCCAGGGCGACACCCTGATGGTCGTCGGTCCAGACAACAAGCCGACCCCGCGCACCGTCAAGATCGCGTCGCAGCAGGGTTCGAGCTGGGTCGTCACCGAGGGCCTGAAGGAAGGCGAACGCGTGATGGTCGACGGCTTCCAGAAGCTGCAGATGCTGCCGCCGGGTACCCCGGTCAAGGCAGTGCCATGGCAGGCGACCGCGCCAGCCGGCGCCGCCCCGGCCGGCCCGCAGAACGCGTCCGCCAACGCCGGCCAGGCCGCCGCCGCGACCAACCGCCAGCTGCCAGCCTCGGCGCCATCGGGTTCGACCGCCGGCGCCGCGCCGGCCGCCGCCTCGACCGGCCGCTAAGCCCGCAGTAACAGAACAGGACTATTGCAATGGCACGTTTCTTTATCGACCGCCCTATTTTCGCCTGGGTGATCGCGCTGTTTATCATGGTGATCGGTGCGGTCTCGATCACCCAGCTGCCGATCGCCCAGTACCCGAACGTGGCTCCGCCATCGATCGTGGTGAATGCCGCCTATCCGGGCGCATCGGCCCAGACCCTGGAAGACTCGGTCATCTCCGTCATCGAACGCGAGATGAACGGCTCGCCGGGCCTGGTCTACATGGAGTCGAGCAGCACCGCCAACGGCAGCGGCTCGATCACGCTGACCTTCGAGACCGGCACCAATCCGGAACTCGCCCAGGTCGACGTCCAGAACCGCCTGTCGCGCGCGGCCCCGCGCCTGCCGGCGGCCGTTAACCAGCAGGGTGTGCGCGTCGACAAGGTGCGCGCCAACTTCCTACTGTTTACGATCCTGTCGTCGGACGATCCGAAGTGGGACCCGATCGCGCTGGGCGACTACGCCTCGCGCACGGTCCTGCCTGAAATCCAGCGTATCAAGGGCGTCGGTACCGCGCAGCTGTTCGGTACCGAGCGCGCCATGCGCGTCTGGATCGACCCGGCCAAGCTGGTGGGCTTCCGCCTGTCGCCCGCCGACGTCAACAACGCCATCCGCAGCCAGAACGCCCAGGTCGCCTCGGGCACCATCGGCGAACTGCCGCTGGCGCAAGGCCAGGAAATCACCGCGACCGTGGTCGTGACCGGCCAGCTGTCGACTGTCGAACAGTTCGGCAACATCGTACTGCGCGCAAATCCGGACGGCTCGACCGTGCGCCTGAAGGACGTGGCCCGCATCGAGATCGGCGCACAAGCCTATGGCACCTCGGCCCGCCTGAACGGCAAGCCGTCGACCGGTATCGGCGTGCAGCTGGCGCCATCGGGCAATGCACTGGAAACGGCGCGCCTGGTGCGCGAACGCATGGACGAACTGTCGAAATTCTTCCCGGCCGGGATGAAGGCGACGGTACCGTTCGACAGCTCGAAGTTCATCGACATCTCGATCGAGCAGGTGCTGCATACCCTGGTCGAAGCGCTGGTGCTGGTGTTCCTGGTGATGTACCTGTTCCTGCAGAACTTCCGCTATACGATCATCCCGACCCTCGTGGTTCCGGTGGCTCTTCTGGGTTCGCTTGGCACATTATTGGCGCTGGGCTATTCGATCAACGTGCTGACCATGTTCGGCATGGTGCTGGTCATCGGTATCGTCGTCGACGATGCGATCGTGGTCGTCGAGAACGTCGAACGCATCATGAGCGAAGAAGGCCTGCCGCCGCTGGAAGCAACCCGCAAGGCCATGGGCCAGATCTCGGGCGCCATCATCGGCGTGACCGTGGTCCTGATGTCGGTGTTCGTGCCGCTGGCCTTCTTCGCCGGCGCGGTGGGTAACATCTACCGCCAGTTCTCGGTCGTCATGGTGTCCTCGATCGCCTTCTCGGCCTTCCTGGCGCTGTCGCTGACCCCTGCCCTGTGCGCGCACCTGCTCAAACCGGTCGAAGCCGGGCACCACCACGAGAAGAAGGGTTTCTTCGGCTGGTTCAACCGCCGTTTCTCCCGCACCGCCAAGGGTTACGAGAGCTGGGTCGCCAAGCTGGCGCGTTACTCCGGCCGCGCCCTGGTCGCTTTCGTGCTGGTCTGCGGCCTGGTCACGCTGATGTTCACGCGCATGCCGAATTCGTTCCTGCCGAATGAAGACCAGGGCTACGTGATCGCCAACATCCAGCTGCCGCCAGGCGCGACGCTGGAGCGCACCAACGAAGTCATGCGCACCGCCGAAGCCTTCATCATGAAGCAGCCGGAAGTGGCCAACATGGTCAGCGTGCTGGGCTTCTCGTTCTCTGGCGCCGGCCAGAACATGGCACTGGCATTCATCCCGCTGAAGGACTGGGACGAACGCAAAGGCGCCGATTCGAGCGCGGGTGCAGTCGCCAACCGCATCATCGGTGGCCTGTCGGGCGTGCGCGATGCGTTCATCTTTGCGCTCTCCCCGCCGCCGATTCCCGAACTGGGCCGCGGCACCGGTTTCAGCTTCCGCCTGCAGGACCGCGGCGGCAACGGCCACAACGCCCTGCTCGCAGCACGTAACCAGCTGCTCGGCATGGCCGCGCAGAGCCAGATCCTGGCCGGCGTGCGTCCGGAAGGCCTGGAAGACGCACCGCAGGTCAGCCTGGAAATCGACCGCGACAAGGCGCAGGCCCTGGGCGTGACGTTCGACGCGATCAACACCGCGATCTCGACCTCGCTCGGCTCGTCCTACGTGAACGACTTCCCGAACGCCGGCCGCCTGCAGCGTGTGGTGGTCCAGGCCGATGCGAAAGACCGCATGCAGCCGGACGACCTGCTGCGCCTGAACGCCCTCAATATCCAGGGCAACCCGGTGCCGCTCTCGTCGTTTGCGACCACCAAGTGGGTCACCGGCCCGATGCAGACCCTGCGCTACAACGGCTATCCGGCGATGAGCATTTCGGGCGATGCCAAGCCAGGCTATTCGACCGGCGACGCGATCGCCGAGATGGAAGCGCTGGCAGCCAAGCTGCCGCCCGGCTTCGCCTTCGAGTGGACCGGCCAGTCGCGCGAGGAGCAGCTTTCCAGCGGCACGATGGGCATCCTGATGGCCTTCTCGCTGCTGGCGATCTTCCTGGCCCTGGCGGCCCTGTATGAAAGCTGGTCGATCCCGGTGGCGGTGCTGCTGGTGGTGCCATTCGGTATCCTCGGCGCGGTGCTGGCAGCCCTGCTGCGCGGCTACCCGAACGACGTGTACTTCAAGATCGGCCTGGTGACCATCGTCGGCCTGGCGGCGAAGAACGCGGTGCTGATCATCGAGTTCGCGAAAGACCTGCAGGCGCAGGGACGCTCGCCGATGGAAGCGGCGATCGAGGCGGCGCACCTGCGCTTCCGTCCGATCATCATGACCTCGCTGGCATTCATCCTCGGCGTGCTGCCGCTGGTGATCGCAGGCGGCGCCGGTTCGGCATCGCAGCGCGCCATCGGTACCGGCGTGATGGGCGGTATGATGACGGCATCGACCCTGGGCGTGCTGTTCGTTCCGATGTTCTTCGTAGTGGTGCGCAAGCTGTTCAAGGGCAGCGAGCGCCAGCGCAAGAAGTACGCGCATGAAGACGGCACGAAAGCTGACACCAGCAAGGTAATCGAGGAAAAAATCTAAATGAGCACTCTTAAACTCATCGTTACTCCCCTGGCCCTGGCCATGGTGCTCAGCGGCTGCATGTCGCTGGCGCCGAAGTACGAGCGTCCGGCAGCGCCGGTCGCACCGAGCTTCCCGGAGCTGCCGAAGACCGGCGGCACCACGCTGCCGACCGCCACCAGCGAGGCCCCGGCCAACCTGGAATGGCAGCGCTTCTTCGCCGATGCGCGCCTGCGCCAGCTGATCGAGTTGTCGCTGGCGAACAACCGCGACCTGCGCGTGGCGATCCTGAACATCGAACAGGCCCGCGCCCAGTACCGCATCACGCGTGCCGACCGCGTGCCGACCGTGTCGGCCATCGTGTCCGGCAACCGCCAGACGACGGGTGAAGACACGCCGATTTCGAGCATCTACCAGGGTGGCTTCGGCGTATCGAACTTCGAGCTCGACCTGTTCGGCCGCGTGCGCAACCTGTCGGAAGCGGCGCTGGCGCAATACCTCGCCACCGAGGAAGCGCGCAAGACGACGCAGATCAGCCTGATCGCATCGGTCGCCAACACCTACCTGACGATGCTGGCCGACGACGAACTGCTGGCCATCACCGAGCAGACCCTGAAGACGCGCGAAGAGTCGGACCGCCTGACGCGCCTGCGTTTCGAGAACGGCGTCGTCTCCAAGCTGGAACTGCAGCAATCGGTTTCGCTGGTCGAGACCGCGCGCGCCGAGCTGGCGCGCTTCCAGCGCCAGCGCCTCCAGGATGTGAACCTGCTGACCCTGCTGGTAGGCCAGACCATCCCGGACAACCTGGCGCCCGGCGCCACCCTGGCCACGACCGAACTGCCCGACCTGCCGGCCGGCATGCCGTCCGACCTCTTGATCGCCCGCCCGGACATCCGCGCGGCCGAGCAGCAGCTGATCGCGGCGAATGCCAACATCGGCGCGGCGCGCGCGAACTACTTCCCGCGCATCTCGCTGACCGGTTCCGTGGGCAGCGCCAGCACGGAACTCTCGGGCCTGTTCAAGAGCGGTTCCTACGGCTGGACCTTCGCACCGCAAGCGGTACTGCCGATCTTCGACCTCGGCCGCATCCGCGCCGGCGTCGACTCGGCCCGTGCCGGCCGCGACATCGCGGTGGCCCGCTACGAGCAGTCGATCCAGACCGCGTTCCGCGAAGTGGCGGACGCGCTGGCCGGCCAGTCCACCTTCAGCGAACAGCTGCGCGCCCAGCGCGCGGTGGCCCTGGCCGAGCAGGACCGCTTCGACCTGTCCGACCTGCGCTACCGCAGCGGCGCCGCCAGCTACCTGGACCTGCTGGACGCCCAGCGTTCGCTGTTCCAGGCGCAGCAGTTGACGGTGCAAGCGAATTTGCAGAGGTTGCAGAACCAGGTGACGCTGTATCGCGTGTTGGGTGGGGGATGGAGCGAAGCACAGGCTGGG
The DNA here is from genome assembly GCF_014842025.1 of Massilia sp. CFBP 13721. Classification (GTDB taxonomy): domain Bacteria; phylum Pseudomonadota; class Gammaproteobacteria; order Burkholderiales; family Burkholderiaceae_D; genus Telluria. The sequence goes on along the minus strand of NZ_JACYUY010000007.1, from coordinate 136,418 downwards.
GCACCGGCACAGGCGGCGCGCTGACACGAGCGTGCATACGTAGTAAGACGAACGGGGCCTTGGCCCCGTTTTTTTATGGCTGAGAGGGTTTCACGTATTTTTACAAATTGAATACTTGCGTCTTTAACTTTCGAATCAGGGAGAAAGCCGCCAAAGCACATTTATCTCGGCAACTACCCTGAGAAAGGACCTTGAAGCCATGCGTACATTGCCAGAGCCGTTGCCGCCAAGCCAATCAGGCCTTGGGCACGTACCCATCTGGCAGCTAATGCACTGTCAGGTGTTTCGAGCGTAAAACCAAAAACTTTGGATAGATACCATGTCCAAGCGCGGCTATTTCGGACAAAACGCAGCACACGGGCCGGTGCAAACGCCATAGCCAACGATATAAAAACACACCAAAAAATTAGAACCAACAGAAAGTATCGCAACATTGCCATCCCCTTCCAACGCACACCAGTTTGGCCGCGATGCCAGTTGTAGCCGACACTGAAACCGGGGGGTCCGGATATTCATTCCCATCGGATTACGCGCCTCATTGCCAGGCATTTGCACTGAAGATCGAGTTACCCCACCGCAGCCGTAAAAAAGCGTATCTTTCTCTATCCGCGCTATGTTTGATCAAGATAGAATCCCACTCCCATTTCCACCTTATGGAACAGCAAGAGTTCTGCAATTTCAAGCGTAATTAATGGTCCGCCACCAGTGCCATTCCCCTGCCAAAAAACAGAAATCCAATATTCAAACTCCTGACCAAGTTGCTGGAACAGTGGACGTCCCGGGCGGATAAGACCGAATATCTAGGCAATATGATCATAGATCATATCACTATCAACGAAACCATCAGAACTTAAATGCCAGTGAAATCTTGGGAGCGATATTTCCTCCAACCCCAGTTTCTTCCTTACTCGCTCACGACGTTCACGAACGTCTGGCGAGTTATTATCGACAAATTCGAGATTCATCTTTTCGCTCGAACGCAAAAATTCGGGAGGTAACGCAGCATGCGAATTTGATCGAATATGAAGAGTACAAAAGACGCTCATCGCTCTACCTAATTTCCGTTACCGCGAAGAGAGAATTGGCCTGCATTCACGCATATGCGCAAATTGCTGGATGGTGAAGGTGCTCATCGATGGTACCAATCCCGCGGCTCCTCGAAAATGCGCGAATCGTAGGGATACCAGTCTGCGGACGCCTGTTCGTACACGAGTTCGACACGGAACCCGGTACCCGACATTGAAAAAACACGGCCGGGACTGAAAGAAGCGCGCACTTCAAGACCTGGTTCATGCGCTGTGCTGACGAGGGACAAGTCGCTCGTATAAAACGACAATCTGAGCTGAACACTGTTGCAGCCTTTACTTGCCCACCTGGCGGGACTGCCTTCCGGCAGCGCCTCAAAATTCAGGCCGATAAACACATTGCTACAGCCATCGATCACAAGCTGCGCCAGATACAAGTCGTCGAGTACGGGCATACTCCCTCCAAATGTATTCCGCAGGGCCAGCCGGCTACGGTCGTTGTCGATCCAGTTCACCAGATGATCGTTCATGGCTTCCTTCATAGTCAGGCACCCTCCGTTCCACGTGACAAGCCCTTGGCCGGCGGGGGCAGATGCCCGAGTATAGCTGGGCAGCAGCGCCAACCGACCATTGTCTTTTTCTACCCGATACGTGCGTCTCTTGCGTGTGAACTTGGCTAGACTGAACCGGTCTATCAGTTGATGGCCTCAACCGACGCCGAAAGACTGCCATACGAAACTTTTTTCACTCCCACTGGAAAGCCATTGTTGCGCTCATCCTCCTTATCCTGGTGGCGGTGCTGACCGTGACGCCGACGTCCACCGCCGCTGTCCTGGCGCCGGCGCTGGCCGAGCGCTTGCGCGGCCACGTGGTCGCGATTGCCTCGCGCGAGCACAACACGCATACATCCGCCGAATTGGAGAAAGCGGCGGCGTACATCGAAACCGCGCTGGTGCAGGCCGGCTACCGGGCCACGCGTCAGGAGTACGCGGCCGGTGGCCAGAAGGTGCGCAATATCGAGGCGTCGGTCAGCAATGTAGCGGCGGGCAAGCGGCCGGATCGGATCTTTATCGTCGGGGCGCACTACGATTCGGCACAGGGCGCGCCCGGGGCCAACGACAATGGCAGCGGCACCGCGGCCGTGCTGGAACTGGCGCGCCTGCTGAAAACCATGCGCCCGACGGCCGGTACCGAGGTGCGCTTCGTGCTGTTCGTGAACGAGGAACCGCCCTGGTTCATGGGCGAAGAGATGGGCAGCATGGTGCATGCGGCCGAGATGAAGCGCCAGGGGCAGAACGTCAAGGCGGCGCTGGTGCTGGAAACGATGGGCTATTACACCGACAAGCCGAACACGCAGCAGTTGCCGCCGGGGCTGGAGGGACGCTATCCGAGTACCGGCAATTTCATCGCCTTTGTCGGGACGCTGGAATCGTCAGCGCTGGTGCGCGAGGCGCTGGCGGCGTTCCGGGCCTCGACCGACTTCCCGGCGCACGGCCTGGCCGCGCCGGCGCACACGACTGGGGTGACGCTGTCGGACCATGCTTCCTACAACCGCCATGGCTATCCGGCGCTGATGATCACGGATACGGCGTTCATGCGCTATCCCTACTATCACACGGCGGAGGATACGCCGGACAAGCTCGATTACGAGAGCATGGCGCGGGTGGTGAGTGGGTTGGCGAAGACGATCGTCGCGTTGGCGGGGACGAAGCAGGGTTAAGGACGCGGGATTGCAAACGCCGTACCGCGTGGGCGGAGCCCACCCTACGATTCCAGGCTCATCGCCGTTGCCATGTTCTCTACTTCGTTTCGCCTAAAAACATCTCTTGCAGGTCGTTGAGGAAGCGCTGTCCCAGTTCGGTCGGACGGATTAACTTGAAATCGCGGTAGAGCAAGCCCTTGGCTTCGGCCGCGTCGAGCGCTTCCCTGATTGCGGTGATGCTCATGCCGGTGCGCTCGTTGAACAGGTTCGGATCGAAACCTTCGGTCAGGCGCAGGGTGTTGAGCATGAACTCGAAGCCGATGTCGGCGCGTGCGATTTCGTGTTCTTCCTGTACCGGGTTGCCGCGTTTGGCCGCTTCCATGAAGGAAGCCGGTTGCTTGAAGCGCGCCTGGCGCAGGATGCGGTGCGGGAACGAAATCTTCGAATGGGCGCCGGCGCCGATGCCGAGGTAGTCGCCGAAATGCCAGTAGTTCAGGTTGTGCGCCGCGCGCCGGCCCGGCCGCGCATAGGCCGAGACTTCGTAATGATCGAAGCCGGCGGCCGTCATCGTCTCCGCGATCATGTCCTGCATGTCGGCGCTGGTGTCGTCATCGGGCAGGCTTGGCGGGTACTTGGCGAAGACCGTGTTCGGTTCCATCGTCAGGTGGTACAGCGACAGGTGCGGCGGAGAAAACGACAGCGCGGTCCTGATGTCGTGCTCGGCCTGCGCCAGCGTCTGCGAAGGCAGCGCATACATCAAGTCGAGGTTGAAATTGTCGAACGTCGAGGTTGCGATCTCGACCGCGCGCAGCGCTTCGCGTTCGTCGTGGATGCGGCCCAGCGATTTCAGGTGTTCGCCATTGAAGCTCTGGATGCCAATCGAGAGGCGGTTCACGCCGCTGTCGCGGTAGTGGCGGAATTTTTCGATCTCGAAGGTGCCGGGATTGGCTTCCATCGTGATCTCGGCATTGATTTCCAGCGGCAGCAGCGTGCGCACGTCCGACAGCAAACGATCCAGGCCGGCCGCCGACATCAGGCTCGGCGTGCCGCCGCCGATGAACACCGTGTGGATCTTGCGGCCCCAGATCAGGGGCAGCGATTGCTCCAGGTCGAGGCGTACGGCGTCGAGGTATTCCTGTTCCGGCAGTTCGCCCTTGGATTCGTGCGAATTGAAGTCGCAATACGGGCACTTGCGCACGCACCACGGGAAATGGATGTAGAGCGACAGCGGCGGCAAGGCGGTCAGATTGAGCGCGCCCGGCTGCAGGTATTGCAGGGCCGCAGTGGCGGGATTACGCGGCTCGCTCGAGGGCGCGCCGGCTACTTTAATCGGGATCATCGCAGTTTCTCGACCAGTGCGCGCAGGGCCTGGCCACGGTGAGACTGCGCGTTTTTCTCGCTTGGGGTCAACTCGGCCGTGGTCTTGCCCAGCGCTGGAATCAGGAAGTGCGGGTCGTAGCCGAAGCCGTTGTCGCCGCGCGCTTCGGCGATGATTTCGCCATCCCACCGGCCGTCGGCGATCACCGGTTGCGGGTCGTCGGCGTGGCGCACGTAGACCAGCACGCAGTAGTAATAGGCCGATTTGTCAGCTTTATCCCCCAGGTCCGCGACCAGCTTTTCACTGTTGCGCGCATCCGATTTCGGCTCGCCGGCGAAGCGCGCCGAGTACACGCCGGGGGCGCCGCCAAGCGCGTTCACGCACACGCCGGAATCGTCGGCCAGCGCCGGCAGGCCGGTCAGGCGCGACGCATGGCGCGCCTTTTCGAGGGCGTTTTCCACGAAGGTGGCGTGCGGTTCCTCGGCTTCCGGGACGTCGAATTCGCCTTGCGGGTGCAGGGTGAAACCGATCGGGCCGAGGATTTGCTGGAATTCCTTCAGTTTGCCGGCGTTGTTGGAGGCGAGGATGAGGCGTTGGGTCATGGTGGGGAACAGAATCGAGCGGAAGGGAGATATTTTACTCGTTCGGCGGCGCACAGTAGGGTGGGCACTTGTGCCCACGCGGTCGTACCGTTGCGTTTCGATTCGCATGCTCTGTACCGCGTGGGCTCAAGAGCCCACCCTACGTTACGCAACGGCCATGGGTATTAAATGCCGAGCGCCTGCTTCTGCATACCAATCAACTCTGCGATGCCGCCCTGCGCCAGATCCAGCAAGCGGTTCATGCCGGCCCGATCGAACGCGGCGCCTTCCGCCGTCCCCTGCACTTCGATGAAATGCCCCGCCTCCGTCATGACCACGTTCATGTCGGTATCGCAGCCCGAATCCTCGACGTAATCGAGATCGAGCACCGGTTCGCCCTGGTAGACGCCGACCGAGATCGCGGCGACGAAATGCCTGACCGGCACCGACGAAATGGCGCCGCGCGCGACCAGCGCGTTGAAGGCGTCGTAGGCGGCGACCATGGCGCCGGTGATCGAGGCGGTGCGGGTGCCGCCGTCGGCCTGGATCACGTCGCAGTCGAGGTGCAGGGTGCGTTCGCCAAAGGCTTCCAGGTCGAAGGCGGCGCGCAGCGAGCGGCCGATCAGGCGCTGGATTTCCTGCGTGCGGCCGGACTGCTTGCCGCGCGCGGCTTCGCGGTCCATGCGCGTGTGGGTCGAGCGCGGCAGCATGCCGTATTCGGCCGTCAGCCAGCCCTGCCCTTTGCCCTTCAGGAAGCCGGGCACCTTGTCTTCGATGCTGGCGGTGCAGATCACCTTGGTGTCGCCGCATTCGATCAAGACCGAGCCTTCTGCGTGCTTGGTGTACTGGCGGGTGATGCGGATGCTGCGCAGCTGGTTGACGGCGCGGCCGCTGGGACGGGATTCGAAGCTCATGGTGTTCCTTTTGTTATTTGAGTAATTATTTAAGTAAGTGCGACGACTTCTCGATCGCCTGGTTGATCTCGGCGATCGCCTTTTCGATGGCGTCTTCGTCGAAGGGGTCGGCGTCGAGCGCGGTGTCGAGCGCGGCGGCGTCGTTGCTGATTGTGCTGCTGACCTGGTCTTCCGGCAGCATCTGGGTCGAGATCACATTGGGGCCGGCACCGACGGCATTGTCGGCGCCCTGCCAGCTGATCGCCAGCGCGGTCGTGTTGTCGGCGCGCGGGCCGCCGATGGCAACGGCCATCGACACCAGTTCGGGCACCGCCTGCACCACCGTGCGCGTGGCGAGTTTCTGCGCGATCTCGGCATCCGGCACCATCGACCACAGGCCGTCGGAACACAGCAGCAGCACGTCGCCCGGCGCCAGGCCGGCCTGGCGCGAAAGTTCGATGCGCGGCGCGTTGCCGCCGCCGAGGCAGTTATACAGCTTGTTGCGGTCGGGGTGGCTGGCGCGCTCGGCGGGACTGGCCAGGCCCTTGGCGATCAGGTATTCAAGGTGCGAGTGGTCGCGCGTCTGCGCCAGCACCCGGTTGGCGCGCACCCAGTACAGGCGCGAATCGCCGCAGTGCGCCCACACGGCGCAGTTGTGCTGCACCAGGCAGGCGACCACCGTCGTGCGCGGACTTTCGTCGAGCTTGTGGCGCGCCATGTAGGCCAGGATGTCGCGGTGCGCCTGCTGCATGGCGTCTTCCAGGAAGCGCTCGGGTTTCTTGATATACGGCTTGGCCGCCATCTGGAATAGCATCGACAGCGTCTGCATGGCGATCGTCGCCGCGATTTCGCCGTGCTGGTGGCCACCCATGCCGTCGGCCAGCACCAGCAGCAGCGCGTCGCGCGTGAAGCAGTAGCCCATGCGGTCCTGGTTGACCTTGCGCCCGCCGATATGGCTGTGCTGGTAGACGGAAAACTGCATGCCGGGACTCCTGAAGATTGATTATTGACGGCCGCGGCCGAAGCCGCCGATGCGGCCCAGCAGGCCGCGCAATCCGCCCGCGGGCGACGCCGCGGCCGCGGGTTCGGCGGGGAATGGCACGCGTGGCGCCGCCTGCAGCGCCTTGTGTAACGCGAATACGCTTTGCGGCCGCGCCAGCGGGTCGAGCGCGAGGCAGGCGCGCACCAGCGCCACCAGCTCCGGCGAATAGTTTGCCGTCATGCGCTCGAACTGCGCATTGAGCTTATTCTCGAGCTTGTCTTCCAGCTTGCGCGCATCGGCCGCCTGCGGCGGCCCGCCCGCCATGCAGGCGAACATGGCCGCGCCCAGGCTGTAGATGTCGGACCAGGGGCCGAGCGGCGCCCCCCGGGTGTAGAGCTCGGGCGGCGCGAAGCCCGGCGTGTACATCGGCGCCAGCAGCGGCGCATCCAGCCCCACCGCCTGGCGCGCCGCGCCGAAGTCGAGCAGGATCGGCGCGCCGTCGCTGCGCAGGTAGATGTTGGCCGGTTTCAGGTCCAGGTGCAAGAGCTTGTTGGCGTGGGTTTCGCGCAGGCCGCGGCAAACGCCGTCGAAGGTCTTGCGCACGAAACTTTCGCCGAGGCGGCTTCCCTTGCCATTGCTGCGGGCGACGTGCTCCTGCAGCGACTGGCCCGATTCATAGGCCATCACCATGTACACGGTGTCGTTGGCGCGGAAGAAGTTCAGGATGCGCACGACGTTCGGATGATTCACGCGCGCCAGCGCCCGCCCCTCTTCGAAGAAGCACTTCAGGCCGATGCGGAACAGGGGCTGGTTCGGCCTGGGGATGATGGGCGCGAGTTCGCCGGGCTGGCGCAGCGCCAGCGCGCTCGGCAGGTATTCCTTGATGGCGACGGCATTGCCTTCGGTGTCATATGCAAGATAGACAATACTGAACCCGCCCGACGCGATTTTCTTTACAATGCGATATCCCGCGATCTCCAGCCCTTCCGGCAAGGGTGCGTTATTTTGTGCGGCCATACTGAAGAGTTCCTTGCATAACACGGCGATTGTGTGGATAAATGTCGGTCTTGTAAAGAATAATGATCGACCGGCAAAAGTAAATACGCGTGTACAACGCGCGTCGCTTTATTTTGGACGGTCGCTCTAAAAACCGGGGACTCCATTGAGCATTTCAAGCATGACAGGTTATGCGGTGGCCACCAGCGAAGGCGCTGCGGGCACCCTCACAATCGAGATCAAGAGCGTCAATTCGCGCTTCCTCGATCTTCAGTTCCGCATCAACGACGAATTGCGCGCGCTGGAACCGGACCTGCGCGCCGCCATCATGGCCGCCATCACGCGCGGCAAGGTCGAAGCGCGCCTGTCCTTTGGCCGCAAGGTCGCGGGCGGCGCCCAGGCGCTGAACGGGGAATTGCTGGCCGACCTGGCGCGCCTGCAAGGCGAGATCGCGCAGCACTTCGCGCAGGCGCAGCCGATGACGGTCGCCGAACTGCTGCGCTGGCCAGGCGTGGTCGAGGAAGCGCACATCGGCCAGGAGTCGCTCCAGGCCGACGTCGCCGCCCTCACCGCGAAAACCATCGCAGCTTTTGTGGACAGCCGCAAGCGCGAAGGCGCGGCGCTGGAAACGATGCTGCAGTCGCGCATCGATTCGATGGAAGCGATCGTCAAGCGCATCACGCCGCTGATCCCGCAGGTGATCGCAGGCTTCCAGCAAAAGGCGGTCGAACGCATGCAGGATGCGCTGGGTCTGGCCGGCCACGGCAACCCGTCGACGCTGACGCGCCAGGAAGTGTTCGAGCGCATTCGCCAGGAAGTGACGTTATATGGCATCCGCATCGACGTCTCGGAAGAACTGTCGCGCCTGAGCGCGCACCTGAACGAGACGCGCCACATCCTGAAAAAGGGTGGGCAGGTCGGCAAGCGCCTCGACTTCATGATGCAGGAACTCAATCGCGAGGCGAATACGCTAGGCGCCAAGGCGTCGGTCAAGGAGCTGGCGGATGCGTCGATGGAGCTGAAACTGCTGATCGAGCAGATGCGGGAGCAGGTGCAGAACCTGGAGTAAGTACAAATTGAATTTGACGGCGTGGCTTGCACGCGCCGCTTGAACGCGTGGGCGGGGGACCCGCCCACCTTACAGGTCAGATCGTCGTTCCCGCCATTATTCGGGTGGACAAAGATCATACGTGTAAGGTGGGCGGGTTTCCCGCCCACGCGTTCAGCTATATGATGAACAATCGCGACTTTGATCGCAGAAACAAAGGAATACCCCATGATCACCCCCGCTTTCTCCGGCAGCCTGTTCGTGGTCGCCGCCCCCTCCGGCGCCGGCAAATCGACCCTGGTCAATGCGCTGCTGGCGCAGGAGCCAGGCATCCAGCTGTCGATCTCGACCACCACGCGCCAGCCGCGTACCGGCGAGCAGGATGGCGTGCACTACCACTTCACGACGGCCGAGGATTTCGTGGCGCGCGCCGACCGCGGCGAGTTCCTGGAGTGGGCTGAAGTGCACGGCAATTTCTACGGCACCAGCCGCGCCAGCGTCGAAGAAAAAATGAAGAGCGGCACCGATATCCTGCTGGAAATCGACTGGCAGGGTGCGCGCCAGGTGAAGAAGCAATTCCCCGATGCGGCCGGCATCTTCATCCTGCCGCCGTCGATCGAGGCGCTGGAAGAACGCCTGCACAAGCGTGGCACCGACGAACCGCACATCATCACGCGCCGTTTGCTGGCCGCCGGAGGTGAGATCGCTCACGCTCCCGAGTTCGAATATGCTATCATCAACGAAGAGTTCAATGTCGCCCTGTCCGAGCTGCGGGCGATTGTCCAGGCGACACGTTGCCGCTTCGCCCAACAGGCGGCCCGCAATGCCTCGCTGTTTGCCCAACTGGGTATCCACGTAATCCAACCAACGTAAACTGCAAGCGTCGTCTGCGCCGCTGCACCATTGTCCATTTCAGGAGTTACCATGGCCCGTATCACGATCGAAGATTGCCTCAAGAACATCCCTAACCGCTTCCAGCTGACCCTGTCGGCGACCTATCGCGCACGCCAGCTGCTGCAAGGCCACACGCCAAAGGTCGAAGCCAAGGACAAGCCGACCGTGGTCGCCCTGCGCGAGATTGCCGCCGGTAAAGTCGGCATCGAAATGCTGAAAAAAGTGCCGATGTAAATACCGGTGCCGGTGCGCCGGCACGCCTGACTGTATCGATTCCTAATTCTGTTATTCTGTCATCACACTGCGGCTGATCGACATAACGTATGAACCTCGTATGAACCTGTTCCCCCCGGACTCGACCCACTCAGGCAACACCACCACCCGGGCCCGGCGCCCGGGCAAGCCGCAAGAAGTCCCTGAACCCCACGCCATCGGCGTCGCTTCGGTCACCCAGCTGATCGACAAGCTCTCGGACTACCTCACGCCCGTCGAACTCAAGAAAGTCCGCGAAGCCTACCGCTTCTCCGACGAGATGCACCTCGGCCAGGTGCGCAAGTCGGGCGAACCCTATATTTCGCATCCGATCGCCGTTGCCGAGATCTGCGCCGAGTGGAAGCTCGACGCCCAGGCCATCATGGCCGCCTTGCTGCACGACGTGATCGAAGACCAGGACGTCAAGAAGGAAGAGCTACTCGAGCGCTTCGGCCCGCAGGTGGCGAACCTCGTCGACGGCCTGTCGAAACTGGAAAAGATCGAGTTCCAGAGCCTGGTCGAAGCGCAGGCGGAAAACTTCCGCAAGATGCTGCTGGCGATGGCGTCCGACGTGCGCGTCATCCTGATCAAGCTGGCCGACCGCCTGCACAACATGCGTACGCTGGGCGTGATGGCGCCGGCGAAAAAGCGCCGCATCGCCGGCGAGACGATGGAAGTGTACGTACCGATCGCGCATCGCCTCGGCCTGAACAACATCTACCGCGAACTGCAGGACCTCGCCTTTTCGCACCTGTATCCGCTGCGCTACCGCACGCTCTCGAAAGCGGTGAAGGCGGCGCGCGGCAACCGGCGCGAAGTGGTCAAGAAGATCCTCGAAGCGGTGAAGAATACGCTGGCCCTGGGCGGCATCCATGCCGAAGTCTACGGCCGCGAAAAGACGCTGTTCGGCATCTATAAAAAGATGCGCAACAAGCACCTGTCGTTCTCGCAGGTGCTCGACGTGTATGGCTTCCGCATCGTGGTCGACACCGTGCCGAACTGTTACGTCACGCTGGGTACCCTGCACGCCCTGTACAAGCCGATGCCGGGCAAGTTCAAGGATTACATCGCGATCCGCAAACTGAACGGCTACCAGTCGCTGCACACGACCCTGATCGGCCCCTACGGCACCCCGGTCGAATTCCAGATCCGCACCCAGGACATGCACCGCACCGCCGAGAGCGGCGTGGCCGCGCATTGGCTGTACAAGACGGGCGACCAGAACATGTCGGACCTGCAGCAGCGTACCCACGCCTGGCTGCAGTCGCTGCTCGATATCCAGCAGCAGACCGGCGACTCGGCCGAATTCCTCGAGCACGTTAAGGTCGACCTGTTCCCCGATTCGGTCTACGTGTTCACGCCGAAGTCGAAAATCATCGCCCTGCCGCGCGGCGCCACGGCGCTGGATTTCGCCTATTCGATCCACACCGGCATCGGCGACCATACGGTGGCGGTCAAGATCAACAACGAAACCCAGCCGCTGCGCACCGAACTGCACAACGGCGACATCGTCGAGATCGTCACTGACCCGGATTCGCGTCCGAGCCCGGTCTGGCTCAGCTATGTCCGCACCGGCAAGGCGCGCTCGGCGATCCGCCACTACCTGCGCACGATCAACGTCAACGAGTCGGTGGAACTGGGCCAGGAATTGCTGGCGCAGGCACTGGCCGCGCGCAACATCGAGCCGGAGCTGGCGCCGAGCACGATCGACAAGCTGCTGGCCGAATCCTCGGCCAAGTCGATGGACGAGCTGTACGCCGACATCGGCATCGGCAAGCGCATGCCGGCGCTCGTCGCCCGCCACATCTTCGGCCTGATCGAAGGCGAGTCCGCCGCCGTGCCGTCGAACATGCCGCCCGCCGCCGACATCGACCCGGTCACGATCTACGGCAGCGAAGGCGTGTCGGTGCAACTGGCGCCCTGCTGCCTGCCGATCCCGGGCGACCAGATCACCGGCCAGCTGCGGCGCGACCAGGGCCTGGTCGTGCACACCTGCGACTGCCTGCCTGCGAAACGCCTGCGTGTGAAAGAGCCGGACCGCTGGATCGCGGTGCAGTGGGGAGAGGAACTGAACCGCCGCTTCGACTGCCGCATCCGCCTGTTGATCAACAACGAAAAAGGCATTCTGGCGCGCGTGGCGGCCGAGATCGGCGAGTCGGACGGCAACATTACCTATGTCGGCATGGACGAGGACGACGAGAACATGATGACGCAGCTGCGCTTCACGATCCAGGTGAAGGACCGGGTGCACCTGGCGCATTTGATCCGCAATTTGCGGCGGGTGGCGGGCGTCAATCGCGTCGAGCGCGAGCGGGCCTGACGCACTGCTGTGAAGTTCCATCGAAAAGCCCACGCAAGTGGGCTTTTTTTATGCCCCCCACAACGCAGGGTAGTCGGCTCCATCCGGCAAGGTGCGGACACGCAGCGCATGCGCCGCCCACGCGTCCAACGCATGGGTCCCCGGAGAACTTGGCAAACGACACCGAGGTCAACACCGCCCCCATGCCGGCGCGCGTCACACGCTTGGGCAAGCACGCCCGTGCAACATCAGCGCAAGGATTGCTTGACGCAATTCATAACATTCATGCATCATCGATTCTCCTTTTCCCAAGAGCAATCATGAACCTCTCCGTCCAAGAGGCGTCGCTGCAGCTGCGCGATGCGATCCGTGAAGCGACCGAAGGCCTGGTGGAGCGCGACCAGTTGGCGGAACTGATGGTGCTCGGTGCGGTGGCCAGGGAACACCTGCTGGTCGTCGGCCCGCCCGGCACGGCCAAGAGCGCCGTCGTGCGCCGCGTCGCTGCCAGCCTGGGCGGCAATTACTTCGAATACCTGCTCGGGCGTTTCACCGAACCATCCGAGCTGTTCGGTCCCGTCAACCTTGGCAAGCTGCGCGATGGCCTGGTCGTGACCGATACCGGCGGCATGCTGCCCGAAGCGGAAGTCGCCTTCCTCGACGAAGTCTTCCTCGGCTCGACCGCGATCCTCAACACCCTGCTCGGCGTGCTCAATGAACGCCAGTTCCGGCGCGGCCATACGCGCGTGGACTGCCCGCTACGCATCTGCGTGGGCGCGGCCAACGGCCTGCCGGAAGACGAAGGCCTGGCGGCCTTTGCCGACCGCTTCCTGCTGCACGCCTTTATCGAACCGGTCGCCGACAACCGCCTCGAAGACCTGCTGGCCGGCGGCTGGGAGATGGGACGGCACGCGATTTCGCCCAAGGCGGGCCTTGACCGCCTGGACGTGCTCAGCGCCGCCGTGCCCATGGTCGACATGGCCGCGGTGCGGCCGGCGCTGGCGCATGCCGTACGCCAGTTGCGCCAGGCCGGCATCGCCCTGTCGGACCGGCGCATCGTGCGCGCGCAGGGCCTGGTGGCGGCTGCCGCCGTGCTGGCTGGGCGCGACTGCGCGACTTCGGCCGACCTGTGGCCGTTGCTGTTCGCAATCCCCACTGCCGCCGGCCAGGCGGGTGCGCGCGAGGTGCTGCGCGACGTGCTGTCCGAAGCCAGCCATCCGCTGCTGCATGCCGTCACCGAACAGACGGCGCAGACGCCGCAGGCGCGCATGGCGCGCCTGGTCGAGGAGACCGACCGCCTGCTGCTGGGCGCGGGTGGCCAGCCCCCGCGCGCGCAGGTCGAGGCGCTGCTGCGCGAGATCGACGCCAATTTCGACCCGGCCGGGCTTCCCGCCGACCTGGCCGAACGGCGCGGCAAGCTTGCCGCCAGCCTGACCTGGGCCTGAGCATGAACACGGGCGTGCTGGCCTGGCGTGCGCGCACGGACCGCCCGGCTCCGGCCGGCCTGGTAGCGGCCGGGCCGGCGCTGGGCGCGCTGCTGCGCGAACTGGGGCGGCGCGAGGCCGACAGCCTGCGCCGCCTGCAACTGGCCGCCACGCGCGACCTGCTGGTCGTGCTCGGCCCGGCCGAACGCCTGCCCTGGGTCGACGGCGTGCGCTATTGCGCGCCGCTGGCCGGCGTTCCCGGACTATGGCTGCCGACCACGCTGGCGCCGGACGCGCCGGCCGCGCCAGCCGAGCTCCTGCACGCCGCCCTGCAGCGCCGCACCGGCCACGCCGCCATGCTGCTCTGGACCGCTCCCGACCTGGTGCTGGGACTGGACAACGCCTTGCCCGCGCGCCCGGCCGTGCTCGACTGGCTCACCCGGGAGTGCACATGAGCGAGCCGAGCAAAGCGCCTGCATCGCCGCCGCTGCCGCCGCTGCTGCAGCCCTGGGCAGCCTGGCTCTCCCTCTTCCCCGACGACCTGGCGGCGACGCTGGGCCAGATGCTGCTGCGCCTGCAGCCATTGGTCGGCCCGCTGCGCCGCCATGCGGCCCGGATCGCGGTGGAACCAGCCGGGGTCGGCGACATCGTCCGGCGCGGCAGCTACGACCGGCTCCTGATCAGCGAATGGGCGCTCGCCGACAGCGTGCCCGACGAATTCCTGCGTCGCGCCGCCAACGGCGAATTACTGTTCACCGGGCCGGAGCCGGCCAACAGCGAGACCTCGCTGCGCAGTATCGCCCTGTTCGACGCCGGACCGGCGCAGCTGGGCGAACCGCGCCTGGCGCACCTGGCGCTGTTCATCCTGCTGGCGCGCCGCGCCGAACTGGCCGGCGCCGAGTTCCGCTGGGGGATCCTGCAGCAGCCGGGCGTCCTGCGCGAGGAAGGGGGCGCGCAAGCGGTGCGCAGCCTGCTGGACGCGCGCAGCGTCGCCGTCCTCGATGCGGCCGGCCTCGATGCATGGAACGCCGCGCTGGAAGGCGGGCCGCTCGACTGCTGGCTGGTCGGCGACGCGGCCTCGCCCCGCCCGGCGCAAGTGGTGTCGCGGGTGCTGGTGCGGCGCTCCTGGTTCGCGGCGCAGCTCGAGGTCGAACTGATCGGGCGCCGCCACGCCAGCAGCGCCAGCCTGCCCCTGCCTGCGCCGCAGGATGGCGTACGGCTGCTGCGCCGTCCGTTCGACAAAGCCGCCACCGCCGTCGTCGTCCACGTCGTGTCGGAAGCGCATTCGCTCAAGCGCGCGCCGATGTTCAGCAACCTGCGCGAATGGCTGGCGCTGGGCACGATGGACGGCGGCGTGACCGTGTACCGCATCCCCGACCGGCCAGGAGGGGTGGCCGACCGGCCAGGAGCGAAGCCAGGCCGGCCGCGCAAGCTGGGAAAGCCGGCGCATCATGAGGCCATCGTTGCCGCCGGCCTGCACCGGAAATCCTTCGGGACGGTTGCGCTGAGCGGCGGCGCCCTGCACTTCGCCGGTTTTCCCGGTCCCATCTTCAGCAAGATCACGCTGCCGCTGCCGGATCCGGACATGTTCGAAGCGGTGCCGGGAGCGCTGCGCTGGGCGTCCGCTTTTTACTGGTCCAACCAGGGCAGCGGCGGTTCGGTCGAAGACGTGCTGGTGCTCGACAAGGCGGGCCGCCTGGTCCACTGGACCTGCAGCGGCGCCAAGGGCCGCGCGTTGGAGCAAGCCGATGTGCGGCTGGTCGCGCGCGACGTGATCGGCGCCATCCAGCAAGCGGACCGGGTCTTGTTCGCCGTGACGGCAGAGAGGCGGACCGACGTCTACAGCATCGCCAGGGGCAAGCCGGCGAAGGAGCACCTGTATCCGATCATGCACGGCGGCCGCCGCTTGCTGTTCGGCGAAACGAAAGAGTGGCGCGGCGGGCGCGGCACCTATGCGCTGCAGCTCGACGGCAACGGCTGGCTGGTGGGCAACGCGGCCGGTGCCGACCGCGTCGAGGTGCCGTCCGAGAGCGCCGTCATCGGCTGTGGGCGCAGCGAACGCGCGCAGCGGCCGGGCCTGCTCGTCCTGAATGCCGGGCGCACGCGCATCTCGTTGCTGGGCGCCGAGGGGAGCCTGCCGCTGTTGAAGGAGACCGAACCGATCGCCCAGGCGAGTTTCGATCCGGCCTATGGACGCCTGGCCTGGGTCGGCCAGAAAAGCGGCGCGCTGATCGTGCGCGGCATCGATGCGGCGCAACCCTTGCTGCGCATCGTACCGAAACGGGGGACGCATGACTGAGGTCCGGCGCCCGCTCCTGCGCGGCAGCCAGCCCGTGCGCGCGCTCTGGTTCGATGCCGCGCTGCTCGGCGAGGACGCCGCGCGCCGGCGCCTGCTCGGCGCCTGGGAGACCGGCGCCCAGGCCTGGCGCCTCGGCGACGGCTACCTGCTCGCATGGAAGGATGCGCGCCGCCTGCAATGCGAAACGGCGCCCGGCTTGCCGCTGTGCGACCAGGACGGCGTGCTTGCCAGCGCGCCGCTGCTGGCAGGTGAACGGGCCGGCATCGCCGCCGGCAGCGCCGTGCTGGTGTTCGGCGCAAGCCTGCGCGTGCATGCGCTCGACGCCGCCAGCCGCATCGACCCGTCGTCCTGGCTCGACACGTCAGCAATTCCCGTGTGCGTCGCGCTGGCGCTGCCGGCCGACCCGCTGGCGGGCTTTGCCAGCGCCGTGCCCAAGGCGGCGCCGGACGTGCGCACGCTGCTCGGCAGCGCGGTGCCTCCACCAAGCGCCGAGCGCGACGCTTTCCTGCGCGCGGCGGTGCGCCAGGCGGGCATGCGCGCCGCCTCGCCTTCCCTACCCGCCAGGGCGCTTGGCGCCGCCGGCATGCTGGCGGGCCTGTTGGCGGGCCTGTTGCAGCCTCTGGCGCTGCTGCGCGGTCCCGGCGGCACGGCGGATGCCATCCGCGCGTCGAGGCCGGATCCCCCTCCCGCACCGTCGCCGCTGGGCGAGTGGCTGGCCGCGCGCGTGGCAACACTGGCGGCGGCGACGCGCATCGCGCACCTGCTCGGCTGGCGCCAGGCCAACTACCTGCGCAAGATGCTGCGCCAGTTCGACGAAGGCAATCTCGACGAAGCACTGCGCCATGCCATCCCGCTCGACAGTCCGCATGCGCCGACGCGCCAGGCCTTGGGACGCTGGGGTCGGCGCGACAGTCTCGACGTCGGTCCCGGCACCAGCGCCGCCGCCATCGGCCTCGACCAGCGATCGATACAGCTGCTGCGCGCGACTTACCAGCGCAGCTTCGACATGCTCGACCGCGCCGGCCGCATCGACGAAGCCGTATTCGTGCTGGCCGAATTGATGAACCGGCGCCAGGAAGCGGTCGACTACCTCGAACGCAAGGGGCGCATCGCCCAGGCGGCGCAGCTGGCCGAAACCCTGGAACTGGCCCCGGCAATCGCCGTGCGCCTGCATGCCAAGGCGGGCAACCTGGCGCGCGCCGTGCTGCTGGCGCGCCTGGCCGGCTGCTTCGCCGACGCCGTGGCCGAACTCGAACGCCGTCGCGATGCGGGCGCCGCCGCCTTGCGCCTGGAATGGGCGCACGACCTGGCCGCGCGCGGCAACCTGGCCGAGGCCGCGCAGGCGGTCTGGCCCCTGGCGGAGGAACGCGCACGCGCGCTCGACTGGCTGCATGCGGCCGAGGCAGGGGGCGGCACGCTCGGCGTGCAGGGTTTGCTGTACTTGCTGGCCCTCGATCCGCAGGCGCTGCGTGCGCGCAGCGCGACGCTGCAAACCCTGCTGACCGCACCTGGGCCCGACGCGCTGCGCCAGCGCCTGCGCGCCTGCGCGTGCCTGCTGCGGCTCGACCGCCACAATGCGTCCACGCGCACGGTCGCCGCCGCCCTCTGGCGCGTGCTGGCGGCCGAACGCGGCGCCGGCCTGCACGCGCTGGCCGACGACACGATGACGAAACTCCTGGAGCTGGCCGCCGACCCGGTGCTGACCGAGGATACGCCGCACACGGGATGGCGCGATGCGCCGGTCCCAATGCCGCTGGCCGCGCGCGACGAACCGCTGCAGGTCAGCCTCGCCGAAGTCGGACTGCATGCACTGGAAGACGTGCGCGCCCTGCCCGACGGCGGCCACCTGCTGGCGCTGGGCGAAGGCGGTGTGGTACTGGCGCGCGAAGGCGGCCGAGCGCCCTTGCGCTTTCCCGTGCCGGCCCAGCACCTGGTCGTGTCGCACAACGGCAGGCGCGCGCTGGCGCTGGCCCGGCGCGAAAAGGCGGTGCGCGTCAGCAGGATCGACCTCGTCACCGGCAAGGTGGAGGACTGGTTCAGCGCCGACCTGCGCTTCTGGGCCGATGCCTTTGACGGCGCCACCTGGAGCGTCGTCGCCGATCGGCGCCTGCTGGTGCTCGATGCGACGGCGCCGGGGCAGTCGGTGCTGTGGCAGGTGGCCGACCTGCCGGGCGAGATCATCGGTTTCGCGGCGCAGGGCAAGCACGAGGCGCTGCTGCTGCGCGATGGAACAAGGGTTGCGCAATGGCGTTACGCCCTGCCCGCGCGGCGCCTGGTCGGGCGCGATGCCGTCGACGTTCCAGATGGCGCCTTTGCCGTCTTGCCCGACTGCGATGGCGAGATGCCGGTCGTATTGGGAGCGGCTGGAGCAATCGCCGACGGTACCGCATACTTGTCGACCCAGACCGAGGATGGCATGAGCGCGCAGTTCGCCTGGCCGCATGATCGCCTGCCACAGGCCAGCCTGCACGTAAACTGCCTCCTGCTGCGCGTGGACGACAGCGATGGCTGGCACTGCCAATGGATGAACTTCAGCGGCAAGCTCCTGGCCGACATCGTGCTGCCGGACGCCCTGGCGCCGCAGGCAACGGTGCATGGCGGCCACCTGCTGGCCTGGGACCGGCGCGGCCGCGTGGTGGATATCGCGCTCGCCGATGCGGCGGTCAGGATGCTGACCTTCGGCTGAATGCGAGGTGGCGCAAGCATGGCGGCTCCAGCGCTGCGCTTTGTCACACTGTCGGAACTTAGTTAATCGTAGGGTGGACTCAGTCCACGCGGTCGTACGCTGGCATACCCAAACGCTTGCCAATGGTGCTTTACATATGCTTCCAGGGCTGTGCATTGCGTTTCGATGTGCATGCCGGGTACCGCGTGGACTGAGTCCACCCTACGATTAACGAAACTCGAGCCATCCGGCAAAGCTCAGCGCTGCATGACACCTTCAGTAGCTTGTTCATGCCTCACGCGCGGCCGGCTTCGAGCGCATCCTGCCGGCGCCAGCGCTCGGCATATTCGTCGGCAAGCCCGGTCTCCTTGCGTTCGCACAGGTAGGCATAGGCGCGTTCGCAGGCCGGCTTGATGGCCTCGGGGTCGATCTCCATCGCGCGTTCCAGCAGCGCCAGCCCTTCGCGCTCGTCCTTGTCGAGCCGGGCCAGCGCCTCGGTGTACAGGCCGGGCGCGTGGGCGGGGTATGCCGCGTTGAACGCGGCCAGGGCCGCGCGCAGGTCGCTGCCGGGTTCGAGTTGCAGCGCCAGGCGCAGCAGTTCGAGCTGGGCATCCCTGTCGGGCTCAGGCATGGCGCGCAACTCCTGCAGGCGGGCGCGCTGCTGGCACACTGCCGCGTGGCGCTCGCCCCAGCCTTCGGCGACCTGCATCGACCATTGTTCCTGCAATTCGCGTTGCAGCCCTGGCAGCGCATTGCCGAACCAGGCCTGGCTGGCGGGCACGCCCTCCAGGGCCGGCGGCAGCGCCGCGGCTACCTGCGCGCCCTCGAACAGGGCGGCGAGCCGGGCGCGCAGCGTCGGATGGGTGTCGGTGAAATGCCCTTCGCGGTCGAGCGCGCCCTCGAGCCAGGTCTTCATGTCCGCTTCCGCCGCCGCGGTGCAGGCTTCGCTGGCCCAGCGCTGCAACAGGTCGCGTGGCGGCAGCGCTTCGTCGCCGGCGCGTTGATAGGTGTGCTGCAGGAACTGCTCGTAGCGCGGCGCGATCAGGTTGACACGTTTGAGCGCATGGGCGGCGCTGTGCGGGCCGACCAGCTCGGCCGAGGCGGCGTCGGCCCGGTACTCGTCCGCGCGCGCCAGCACATAGGTGTAGGCATTGAAATAGGGTCCGTACCAGCGCACCAGCGGCAGCAGCAGCCGTCCGAGCCAGCCCTGGAAATGCTCCATGTAGGCTTGCACCGTGCCCCAGGTGTGGCGCAGGCGGTAGATGAATGCGGAAAAGCGCCCATGCGCGCCGGCCAGGTGGCCGTACTCGTGGGCGACGATCGCCAGCGCCTCGTCGGGCGCCACGCATTCCAGCAGCGGCAAACCGAGCAGCAGGTAATTGCGCGGCCAGCCGACCAGCCCGAACGCGGGACGCTGCACGACGGCGGCATTCACTTCGTTGACGACCAGCACGTGGTGAAAGCGCGGCCCTTTCATCCTGCGGCGCATGTCCTCGAGTGCATCGAACAGCGCCGGCGCCTCGGTACGTGTGATTTCGTGTCCCGCTGGCGCCGGCAGGCGAATGAACAGCGCCTGCACTGCCGACTTGAGCGTGAACCACAAGGGAATCGCCAGCAGGAACAGCAGCTTGCCCAGCTTCAGGAGCAGCAACAGCGCCGCCCCGCCGGTGAACAGCATGGCGCCGGCAATGCCGACCAGCGCGACCAGGCCGAAACCGACCGCGGCCAGCACCAGCCCCAGGATCGCAAACCCGAGCAAGGCCAGCAGCGCCACCTTGACGCGGTACTGCCGTGGCGCCCGCGCGCTTTCCAGCTCGAGGCGCGCCACCATGCTGTGGAACTTGTCGATGTCCATGCTTTTCCCTGTCGGTCGTTGCGTGAGTGACTGACTGTCAATAGTAGTCTGCGCAAAAAAATAGTCAACAGGAAATATTGCTGGCTAGATGAAGGAAAGCACCAGCCCAACAGTGCGCGTTAGCGCACAGACCGCCCGCCGGCGCCGGTCCGACAATCGAAAAAACGGACCGGAGCCAAGCATGGAGCAGCCTGTACGCCGCCAGCGGCGTGCCCGACGATGGATCATCCTGGCGCTGTTGCTCGTGCTGGCCCTGGGCGCCGGCGCCATCATGTGGCGCCCGGCAATCGCGCCGCGCGAACAGCCGGCCAGCTTCGACAACACGCTCGTCGCACGCGGCGCGCGCCTGGCCGCGCTCGGCAACTGCGCCGCCTGCCATACGGCCGATCCGGCCCGGCCGTTCGCCGGCGGCCTGCCCATGGAGACACCGTTCGGCACGGTCCACAGCACCAACATCACGCCCGACGCGCGCACCGGCATCGGCCAGTGGAGCGAGGACGCTTTCATACGCGCCATGCGCCGCGGCGTCTCGCGCGACGGCCATCTGCTGTATCCCGCCTTTCCCTACAATCACTACACGCGCCTGACCGGGGACGACGTCACGGCGCTGTATGCGTACTTCATGACGCGCACGCCGCTCGATGCGCCGGCCATACCCAACAAGATGACCTTCCCCTTCGGTTTCCGTCCCCTGGTCGGCTTCTGGAACGTGCTCTACCTCGACGACGAACCCTGGCAGGCCGATCCGCGCCAAAGTCCCGACTGGAACCGCGGCGCCTACATCGCCGATACGCTGGCACATTGCGCGGCCTGCCACACGCCGCGCACCCGGCTCGGCGGGCCGGACAAGAAGCGATTCCTCGACGGCGGCGAGGCCGAAGGCTGGTACGTGCCGGCGCTGAATGCGCGTTCTCCCTCGCCCCTGCCCTGGACCCGCGAACACCTGGCCGCCTACCTGCGCATCGGCATCGCACCCGGCCACGCGATGGCGGGCGGGCCGATGCAGACGGTGGTCGAGAACCTGCGCCTGGCCGAACCCGCCGATACCGAGGCGCTCGCCACCTACATCCACAGCTACCTGCGCCAGGCGCCGCAGCGCGCCACGCCGGCGACGCGGCCCGGGAGCCTGCCGGCGCCGGCCACTGAAGGCCCGGATGCGGCGCGCATGCTGCTCGGCTACCAGGTCTACGCGAACGCCTGCGCCCGTTGCCATGACGCCGGCCGCGCCGCGACCTCGGGCACCGCGCTGCAATTGCAGCAGGCGGTGGCCCTGTACGACCCGGATCCGCGCAGCCTGATCCACATCGTACGCGACGGCATCGTGCCGCCGGACGGCGAACCGGCACGCTGGATGCCGGGATTCGCCACCCTGCTCAGCGATGAACAGACCGTCGCCCTGGCAGCCTACCTGCGCCGCTACGGCGCGCGCGCGCCGGACTGGCCCGACCTTGCGGACGACGTCCGGAAAGCGAAACAACCATGAGTACTTACCGCCTGCAGGTGAACGGCCGCGAACATGCGGTCGACACCGATCCCGACACGCCACTGCTCTACGTGCTGCGCAACGACCTGCAGCTCAACGGCGCCAAGTTCGGCTGCGGCCTGGGCCAGTGCGGTTCGTGCACGGTGCTGCTCGACGGCGCCTCGGCGCTGTCCTGCCTGGTGCCGGTGTCGCTGGTCGGACGCCGGCCGGTGCGCACGGTCGAAGGCCTCGGCAGCGCCGCCGCGCCGGGAGCGGTGCAGCGTGCCTTCATCGAGGAACAGGCGGCGCAGTGCGGCTACTGCATCGCCGGCATGATCATGCGCGCCACCGCCCTGCTCGAGCGCGAACCGGCGCCGTCGGAGGAGAGAATCCGCAGTCACATGGCGCTCAACCTGTGCCGCTGCGGCACCCACATGCGCATCCTGCGCGCGGTGCGGCGCGCGGCGCAACTGCTGCGCGCCGACGCGCCGAAAGGCGAACGATGAGCGGCGCACACGATCCGGCGCGGCGGCGCCTGCTGGCGGCCGGTGCATTGACGCTGGCGTTTACGATCGGCCCGGCCTGGCCGCAGGGCGCCGACAAAGGCTCGAAACAAAAGGCAAATAAGCTGCCCGGCAGCCTGGACAAGGAACCCTGGCTCGACGCCTGGATCCGCATCGACGCCCACAACCGCGTGACCGTCTTCACCGGCAAGGCCGAGCTGGGGCAAGGCATCAAGACCGCCCTGCTGCAGGTCGCGGCCGAGGAATTGCAGGTGGCGCCGGCACGCATCACCCTGGTCACCGCCGATACTGGCCGCACACCGGACGAGGGTTACACGGCAGGCAGCCACTCGATGCAGGACAGCGGCACCGCGCTGCGCCACGCCGCGGCCGAAGTACGCGCCATCCTGACGGCCATGGCCGCGCAGCGCCTGCAGGCGCCGGCCGACAGCCTGAGGCTGGCCGACGGCGCCCTGGCCGCCACCGACGGCCGCCGCGTTACCTACGGCGAACTGCTGGAAGGACGCCAGCTGCACCGGCGCGCGGACGGCAAGACCGCGCCGCGCGAAGCGCGGCTGCACACGATCGCCGGCAAAGCGCTGCGCCGGGTCGACATCCCGGCCAAGGTGGGCGGTGGCGTCGCCTACGTACACGACCTGCGCCTGCCGGGCATGGTGCATGCCCGGGTGGTGCGGCCGCCGGCGCCGGCCGCGCGCCTGCTGGGCGTCGATACTGCCGCCGTGGCGCGCCTGCCGGGCGTATTGAAAGTGGTGCGCGACGGCCGCTTCCTGGCCGTCATCGCCGATGGCGAGTACCGCGCAGTCAAAGCCGCAGCAGCGCTGGCCGCCGCCGCGCGCTGGGAGACGCCGGCCACGCTGCCGGCGCAGCTGTCCCTGCGCGAGCAGGTGCTGAGCCAGCCGGCGCAGGCGCTGCCGATCCTCGAACGCGGCGTGGCGCCGGCGGCCGGGCGCACGCTGCGCGCGACCTATACCCGGCCCTTCCAGCTGCATGGCGCCATCGGCCCCTCGTGCGCGATCGCCCGGTTCGATGCCGGGCGCTACACGGTCTGGACCCATTCGCAGGGCGTCTTCCCGCTGCGCACTGCGCTCGCCGAACTGCTCGGGGTAGACGAGGAAACGGTACGCTGCATCCATGTCGAAGGCTCGGGCTGCTATGGCCACAACGGCGCCGACGACGTCGCCGCCGATGCCGCCCTGCTGGCGCGCGCCTTCCCCGGCCGGCCGGTGCGCGTGCAATGGATGCGCGAGGATGAACACGGCTGGGAGCCGTTCGGGCCGGGCATGGTCGCGACGGTCGAAGCGACGCTCGATGCCCGCGGCGCCATCGCCTGGTGGAACTACGAGGTGTGGAGCCCATCGCACAATACACGGCCGGGCAAGGCCGGCAACCTGCTGGCGGCCACGCACCTGGCGCGTCCGTTCGTACCGCCGCCGGCCAAGCCGATTCCGCAGCCGGAAGGCAGCGGCGACCGCAACGCGATCCCGTATTACGTGCTGCCGCAGGCGCGCGTGGTGCACCACTTCCAGCCGCAGTCCTTCCTGCGCACCTCGGCGCTGCGTTCGCTCGGCGCGTATTGCAACGTGTTCGCGATCGAAAGCTTCATGGACGAGCTGGCGCAGCTGGCGAACGCCGATCCGGTGGCCTTCCGCCTGCGCCACCTGGACGACCCGCGCGCGCTCGAGGTGGTGCGCCTGGCGGCCAGCCGCTTCGGCTGGGACGGCTACCGGGCCGGTCCGCGGCGCGCGCGCGGCTTCGCCTTTGCCCGCTACAAGAACCTGGCCGCGTATTGCGCCATCGCGCTGGAGGTCGAGGTGGCGCGCGAGACTGGCTTCGCGCGCATCACGCGCGCCGTCGCCGCCGTCGATTGCGGCGAAGTCGTCAATCCCGATGGCGTGCGCAACCAGATCGAAGGCGGCATCGTCCAGTCGGCCAGCTGGACCTTGCTGGAACAGGTGCGCTTCGACCAGGCCCAGGTGCTGACACGCGACTGGGCGGCCTACCCGATCCTGCGCTTCAACCAGGTACCCGACCGCATCGAGGTGCACCTGATCGATCGTCCCGGCATGCCTTTCCTCGGCACCGGCGAAGCCTCCCAGGGACCGGCCGCGGCCGCGCTCGCCAACGCCATGGCCGGCGCCTGCAAGGTGCGCCTGCGCGACTTGCCGCTGGATCGCGCGCGGGTGCGCGGTACGCAGCTGAGCGGCAGGCAGGGGTGAGGGTGAAATGCTTGAACCGCTGTGAGGTGGAAAGCTGGCTGGACGCGTGGGCAGCCTCGGCGCCGCGAATGACTGCGCATCCGGGTGAACTCAACCACCAACGCCGGTTTCGACCAGAAGAGCGCGACCACACCGCCGACAGCAGAACGTATCCTGAACAGCCCCCAATACAGACATTTTTTTTGCGCTTGGGTGGCGGAACGCACCAAATTGGCCGCTACGAACGCTGAACAACTGCAATGCTTACCTCGTTCGACTCGTAGCCGGACCATTCGACTTTGACGCGGTAGCGAGCAGGCTGCAAGGGCAGCGCCACGTATGCGGCGACGTCGTAATTGAAGTATGTGCCGGAAAATATACCCTCGAAGGCAGCGGGATCGAGCGGACGCGATCGGGGTGGAGAGGCTCTGGGGTGCAGGTCTCGATCGACGATTGGACCACGGTACGATTGGCCTGTAGCGACGTTGGTAACGATCAACATTAGCGGTCCAGGATGCCGAATCGCCTTCCCGACATTCATAAAATAGATCCCGCATAAAGGCATGACGAGCGCCGAGTGTGGATCGTCTTTGTCAGGCAGGAATACTTTCGAAGGGGAGCGCACTTTCACTCCAAGCCATTCAAACCTTGGCGCTGCCGGGGAGCAAGCGGTTTGCTTATTCGTTCCAAATGGTACGCTTTCGAATAATTTTCGTCGGTCGTCATTTTGTTGACCGTTAAACTGGTTGTGGTCGTTGAATGCGCAACCGTGGAATCAGCTTGTTGGGATCGCGCGTAGCAGCTTGAGATTACTGAGACGGACAATACGCAAACAGCCGCTATGCGTAACAAAGTCAAGGAGCACACCAAAACTCACCTTACGGACGCTGGACAACTGCAATACGCACCTCGTTCGACTCATAACCGGACCACTCGACCTTCACACGATAGCGAGCAGGCTGCAAGGGTAGGGCTACGTAGGACGCTACGTTGACGTTCAAGTAGCCGCCGAAAGCTTGATGCTCATAGTCCTCGGCTCTAAGCCGAGGAGTCGGTGGCGGAGGAATTAGCAGATCTGGATCTCGATCTCGATCTCCGATCTTACCCTGGTAAATTTTTCCAGTGGAGTCGTCGGTAACAATTAATACTTGGAGTCCGGGATTTCTGATCGCCTTGGCCAAGTTAATCGTGTATATCCCGCATAACGGGATGATGAACGTTGAGCCTGGCGCATTTTTATCGGGCAAAACCACTTTTGAGGGCGCACGCACTAGCACCCCACGCCAGTCAAAACCTGGACCCGGGTCTTCTGGCGAACAAACAGTCTTCTCATTTTTGTCAAATGGGACCTGTTTGAATAGTTTGTCGTCATCTGTCATTTTTTCTTCGGTTAAGGTCGGTAGAGTTACCGGGTGAGTGACCGGGGAATTTGATTGGTGCGAGGAAGCGTGGCAGCTCGCGATTACTGACCAGCCGAAAACGGAAACGGCAATCGCAAGTAACCGGGACCGGGAGCGCATCAGAATGGCTCCCAGCCGTCGCTGAGATCGACTTTCCGAACAGCCGGCGCACAATTGACACAGAAGTCACTAAGACCATTGGCGGCACCATACATCACGCATTTTGAAAGGTTCAGGTCGGCATCGGAATCATAACGGGTCTGGGTCGCAGAAAGGCCATGAAAGCAGTGATCTCCGCGATGCCCTTTCGCATCGTCATACCAGCTACCAGTTTTGTCGGGCAGTTTTCCGCTACCGTCCGCCGCCATGCCTATCTTGTGCCCTAATTCGTGCACGATCACTTCGTTTTGCATTTTAGCGTCGACGGTCGACCACCATGCCTTTGTGCAAACGCAGATCAGGTTTCCACCAGAAAATGAAATTCCGGCTCGCATCCTGTCAACAATATTAACAACGAGCTCGATAGTGCCAGTCGGATGCGGAAGAGCACTTACATCAATTTGCACGACGTAGGCCGCCTGAGGGGAGGCAGAGCTGCTCGGAACTGGTGTGCATTTCTCTCGTGGGATGTTGATTACATCAGCTTTGGAGCCTCCGGTCTTGATAAACCTTGCGGAGACGAACCAACTTTCGCTTGGCCCGAGGGCGTACCAGAGAAAATATGGTTCGGAGGTGAGAGTTAATGCATCGGGCTGAGCAGCAATAGTAATGAGGGCCGGTGCACTTCCTGGACCAACAACCACTGATTGTAGGACCCGGAAATTTTCTCGCTTTACGGCCAAATGCCCGGTGTACGCAATTGCTACCACGTGAGGCTGCTTTCCGACAGCTAATGACTTGGAATAGGCCTTCCTAGCCTCGGCCTGAAATTTATCGACGTCGTTCGGTCCAATATTGGGCATGAAAGCCATTTCGAGCGCCGGCAATTTCAAAAGTTTGATGTGGTGTTTTGCATATACCTCCTCCACGCGCGCAAGACTAGGAGCACAGGTCGTAAGCGAACGCATCTTTAGCTCCACGTAGTAGATCAACCGGTGCACTTCCAGATTCCCGGTCGATACTGTTAGGCCGCTTGTGTCGGTAGCGCGAAATACGTATTGATCCTTACCAGCAGCACCTATGAAGAAATCTTCGAGCGGCAAAACCAAGCTTCCATCGCTTCCCGTTGTGTAGGACTTTTGTTCTTTCTGGTAAGCAAAGCGATCATTTCGCGCCAGCTCTCCCGGTGTGTACTGAGCATTGCCATTAAGAGGCTCGCACTTGACCATGAACGGATAAGTACCAGGCTTATTGAAGAGCACCTTGAGCCGAATTTCACTTCCAGCGCGATAAACATTTGGAACGATTTTGCCATCCACAAAGTTATCCGACTCGCTCAAGTTGACAAACTGCTTGGCGGTATGTGCTTCGGTTCCATCGCTATTGAGGAAGACAATCCTGGCTATGCCCGCCGGTCCGACTTTTATCTTTATCTCTTTTCTGACCTTGTTCTCGACAGGGTTAGTAGTGGCATTTCCCGCATTCTTGAATTTTGTGGTGGCCATGAAAGATACAAACCTTTATATGCGAGGAATCTCGATGTTCAGCTCCTCGATTTCGGCCGAGGAAACGACGTGCGTCCGGCCCTCCCGGTCCGTTATTCCTGCCTCAATAGAGCCGTCCGCCCGGACGATTCGATACGGATAATTCGGCAGGGGCGAGCCGGTGTCCTCGTCCCGCAGAACGAAACCTTCATCGAAAAGCTTCGGCCGGCTGTCCGGTAATTGTGTGACGGATGCCTCCTGGCGAGCACCGGCGTCAAACAAATGCTTCCCGCTCTTGACCGAGAATTTTCCGGGACATGCGAACGTAATGTTTTGCCCCTCGAGCGTGACGGCGGATTGCCCGGCCTGCAGCACGATCTTGCCCTTGGCCTTGATCTCGATGCTGTCGTTGACCGAGATGACAGTGACGGCCTGGTCCGCCAGAATCTCCAGCTGATCGGTATGGGCCTGCAAAGATACCGGGCCATTCGCTGCGATTGCCTGGATACCTCCTGAATGCGTGAAGAGGTTTGCGGCACTCCCGGCGACTGACGAGACGGTATGCGCAGCCGCCATGTGCAAGTCGGACTGCGTGGTCCAGTGCAGCTGCTGACCGGCGGAGATAACGGTCGATGCCGGCGTTGCCCAATTGATGCTGGCTGCGGAATCCATCAGCACGATCGCCGATCCAAATTTCTCGACGGGCTGCTCGGCATCGAGTTCACGCGATCCGTTCTTGGCCTTGATGGCCTGCTGTCCGTTGATGGCACCTGCATACTTGCCCTTGACCTTCGGATCAAGCTGGTCGATGAAGTCGGCCTGCGCCTTTGCAGCGTCCTTGCTGACCAGTGCCTGCTGCTGGCTCGCGGCCTCGTTCAGCGTATTGGTCAGCGCCTGCGCGCCTTTCAACAGCGATACCGCCTCAGCGGCATCCATCTGCGTCGACGCGACGCAGCTTCCCTGACGCGCCCGCGCACTGGTCGATAGCAGCACCCCTTCGCCTCCCCGCAGCACGGCCCACGCATCCGTGCGCAACTCGAAGCCGCTGCCGCGATAGCAGCCGCGGTGCGCGGATGACGCAGCCTGTTGAATCAGGTATCCGAGGTTCAACTCGGTCGCCGCGCTGCTGCTCGCAAGACGCGTGCGTACCTGGCCGTTCGTATCGTCGAGTTGCCACTGGTTGTAGCCGCTTCCGTCGAAATTCGTCGTGTGGATGCCTGATAGCACGCCTGCATGGTTGGCGTTGGAATCGACGCCGGCCGCAAACGGCGGCAAGTCGACGCCTGTGTAGAGCTGTGCAACGATCACAGGCCGGTCGATGTCGCCCTCGATGAAGTCAACCAGTACTTCGGTTCCGACGCGCGGCGTGAACTGTGTTCCCCAATTGGGGCCGGCCAATGCCTCCGCGACACGAACCCATGTTCCAGACCTCTCGTCGCCTGGTGCATTGCCCTGCTGGTCAGTGTCATGTGCAAGCCCGCCTGCGTTGGGCATGGAACCACGCTGCCATGCGAACTGGACCTTCACCTGGTGGTCGCGCGTCGTCGTCGCCACGGAACCAACCAAACCAACGACGAGCGCTGCCTGTGGCCCTTGCGCCGTGCGGGAATTGGGGATCGCCGTCCTGGCTGGCAGTATGGCTACCTCGTCGCGAACACACCCGAACGTGTTCCGGTAAGTACCTCTCTCGACTAATTTGGCTGCGGCGCTGGCAATTCCGGTATCGAAGTTATTGCGCGCTGCATGATGTACCCACAGGACCTTGAAGCTGTTCTGACGCTCCGGATACCTGTCGTGCTGGGTAAGCAGAAAAGCGTGGCCTGGGCGCAGTCGCCGCACCGCGCCGGTACCCTCGAACACCTTATTCTTCAGCTCCAGCGCGTGCAGCATGTGCTCGCCTTGTCGGGCAGCCTCGGCTCTTCCCGTGCCGCCTTCACCGCTGCCATCGTAAATCTGGAGCCGAGGCAGCTCGCCCGCATCCAGAATGGATTCCAGTTCAGCGCTCGGGGCAATCAGTTGCGCCGGGTTCCAGGTGCTGATGGCCACGCCGTTGGCCGACACGCGTCTGTGTGCGGAAAATCCGTCGATGGCGTCATCGGTATCTGTCGCGCGCACCCCGTGGAAGCGAATGGCCCGTCCGTCGGGCATTGCGGGTGCCCTTGCCCTGCTGTCGAAAATGACCAGCCGATGCCTTGAATGCCGAGGATCGGCGCGATCGCGATCGCGATCGTCCGGCTGGTCGTGCTCGAAACGCCAGCTCAGCCCTTCCGAGGCCAGCAATCGTTCGAAGAATTCAAGATCGGTTTCGCGGTACTGCGTATAGATTGGACGGATGCGTAGCTCTTGCGTGATGTCGAAATCGAAGCGAACTTGCGGGTAATCGGCCAGAAGCTCGGTGACAATCTCGCGTGCGTTCTTGCCCTGGAATACATAGCAATCCCGGCGCAGGGACAGCAGTGACAACGCCGGCTCCATCCGCAACCGGTAACGGGCTACCCCGCCATCTGCACCGGACCAGGATGCCTCAGTACAGATGCCATGCCAGGCACGCCGGCGACCAGCAGGCTGCAACAGGGTTACAGTGAGGTCTTCACCAATAAAGATGGACAGATCCAGGTCCGTCGACACACTCAGGGCATCAATTTCAAAACTGAACAGCTCGTTGACGGCCTCACGGCCGGCGAATTGTTCCGCCACCAGCGACTCCGGTAGTCCGCGTTCCTGGGCCGTTACCAAGGTGATGAGCCTGCCAGCCTGACTCAGTCCAGTGCCATACCGACGCGAGGAGGCAAACTCGGAAAGCGCTTCCATCGGAACGACCGACCCATGGGCGTTTGCCATCTGCAGGACTCCTTCACGATCAAGAAATTACGCTAAGAAATATCAATCTTAGCGAACTTGAGCGCGCAGACTAGCTGGCTATATTTGACACAAATCAATTTATTTTGAAAAGTCTGGTCCCGTCAGTAACGTACGCATATCGCAATCGTTCAGTATCCGGAGAAGCAGGTGGTGGGCAGCGTTTACGCGTGGACGGAGTCCACCCTACATTCGCGATCAATCAGTCGTCGCGTGATCTGTCGTGACTGTAGGGTGGACCGGGCCACGATAGGCTTCGTCCGCGCGTAACGCACGCACATCGCAATTGTCCAAGGCACGCACCGGAGGCCGCGCTCACGGGTTCAACATTCGCTGAAAGCCAGCCCCAGAATCCGGTCGAACGCATCGCAAGCACCGGCACACGCATCGGCCACCTGCGCCTCGCCCTGCACCTGGTCGCGCAGCGCCAGCATGAAGGTGCGCCAGCGCGGGCCGGGGCCTCCTTCGCCGGCACCGCGCAGGTAGCGCAGCGGGTGCGGGGCCAGCTGGTCGGCGAGGCGTTTATGGAGCACCGCGCCGCCCAGCTGCGAGCCTTCGACGACGTAGGCCACGCCCCAGCGGTAGGCGGCGCTGGCGTCGTCCGGCCAGGGTGCGCTGTCAAGCTGGGGTGCGCGCAGGAAGGCGGCGAGCGAGGGCTCGGCCAGGTCGGCTTCGATCAGGGCCAGGTGCGGGGCGGCGGCGATGCCGGCCGGGCCTTGCGGGCCGTCGCTGTAGTCTTGCTGCCAGGCGGCGAGCGGGGCCAGCCAGGCGCGCAGCAGTTGCAGGTGCCGGGCGTAGTCGGCCAGGGTGGCGTCGGGCCTGGATAAGGGCAAGCCGCTGTCGAGGCGTTCGTGGCGCGACGCCGTGGCCTGGCGCAGCGCGGCCAGGACGTCGGACTCGCGTGCGGTGTCGGTGGAACGGTTCATGAAGGGGACCAGATGCGGCCGAATGCGCCAAATCCGCATCTTACCACCCGCCCGATCAGTCCGTGATCGGCTCCGGATACGCGACCGAGACGATTTCGAGCTCCTCGCTGCCCTGCGGCGTCTCCAGGGTGGCGACGTCGCCCTCGCGGCACTTGGTCAGCGCACGTGCCACCGGCGACACCCAGCTGATGCGTCCGCGCAGCGGGTCGAGTTCGTCGATGCCGACGATGGTGACGGTGTGCTCGTCGCCGGCCTTGTTGACGTAGGTGACGGTGGCGCCGAAGAAGACCTGGTCGTTGCCGTGATGGACGCTGGGGTCGACGATGAAGGCCGAGTCCATGCGCTTGGTGAGGAAGCGGATGCGACGGTCGATCTCGCGCAGGCGGCGCTTGCCGTAGATGTAGTCGCCGTTTTCCGAACGGTCCCCATTGGACGCGGCCCAGTGCACGATGCGCACCACTTCCGGGCGGTCGACGTCGATCAGCTGCAACAACTCGTCCTTGATGGCTTTATAGCCGGCAGGGGTGATGTAGTTCTTGGCGCCGGCGGGAATCGCCTGCGCCAGGGCGATGGCGTCTTCATCGCCGTCGTCGTTGTCGGACTCTTTTACGAATGCCTTGTTCATTCGTCCATTGTAGCGCCAGATGGCAAGCTTCGCGGCACCGTAGCGGACCGACAGTAACCCGGCTCAGCGTCGCCTAAGGATCGGCGCCGCGAATGCCGTATCATGCGCAAAATGACAAGCCCACATCCGACCCGCAGTCTGCTGCTGGCGCCACTCGTGAACCTGGTGGCGCTGTTGCTGCTGGCCGAGCAGTGGTTGTGGGCGACCGGCAGCCGCTGCGCCGGCGCGCTGGCCGCGTGGCCGCCGTTGCGCGCGCTCGAGAACGGCATCCGCCGGCTGCCGCCGTGGGCGGCGCTGCTGGCCTTTGCCCTGCCCGGCCTGCTGCTGTTGCCGGTCAAATTGCTGGCGCTGCTGGCGATCGCGCACGGCCACGCGGTTACCGGCCTGATGGTGTTCATCCTCGCCAAGGTCGGCGGGGCGATGGTGGTGGCGCGCATCTATCTGCTGACCCTGCCGTCCTTGCTGGCGCTCGTCTGGTTTGCGCGGTGGCACAATCGCTTCATGATCTTCAAGGACCAGCTCATTGCCCGCTTCCGGGCCAGCCCGATGTACAGCAGCACGCGCCGCTCGCTGTCGACGTTGCGCCGCACCCTGCGCCGGCTGCGCTATCAACTGAAGCCGTCGGTACCCTTCGGTAGCCGCCATGCCACGCGCAGCGCGCGCGCCCTGCGCCGCTTCGTCTCGCTCTGGCGCCGGCGCAGCAAATCGGGGAGCGACGAACCGTGACGCCCGACGCCGCTTCCCTGCCCGCGCCGATGCACGCGGCCCCGGCCGAAGTCTTCCTGATCGACCCCGCCACGCTGGCCCTGGTCGACGTCAACCCGAGCGCGCGCGCCAATCTCGGCTACGATGACGCCGCCTTGACCACCATGTGCGCGACCGACATCGCGCCCAGCCTGGACGAGGCCACGCTGCGCACCCTGGTGGCGAGCCTGGACGTCGACATCACCGAACAGCGCTGCCTGCGCACCGAACTGCACCGCGCCGACGGCAGCAGCTATCCGGTCAAGCTGACCTTCCTGCTCATCCGCCAGGATGGCCGCGCGCTGCTGCTGGCGGTGGGCGACGACCTGTCGCTGGAACTGGCGGCGTCCAACGCGCTGGCCCAATACCAATCCCGTTTCAATGCGATCGTCAACCACACGCCCGGCCTGGTCTACCAGTTCGTGCTCGGCGCCGACGGCCGCCACAGCTACCCCTACCTGAGCGACGGCTGCGCGCCGCTGCTCGGGGTGCAACCGGGCGAACTGCAGCGCGACCCCGACCTGTTCCTGCGCCTGTTGCTGCCGGAAGACCGCAAGGGCTACCTGGAAGCGATGGCGGTCTCGAAGATCGCGCTCTCGGGCTGGAACTGGGAAGGCAGGATCTGGATCGACGCGTGGAAAGACGTCAAGTGGATCAATTTACGGGCCACGCCACACGCCGCCGCTGCCGGTGCGGTGCAGTGGGACGGCATCATGACCAACATCACCGACAGCAAGATCGAACAGCAGGATGCGCTGCGCTCGCGCGCGCGCCTGGCCGAACTGACCGACCACATCGAGCAGGTGAAGGAACAGGAACGGGCGCGCATCGCCCGCGAAATCCACGACGACCTGGGCGGCAACCTCACCGCCATCAAGATGGCGCTGTCGATGCTGGCCGCGCGCCTGCCGCCCGAGCAGCCGGCCCTGCTGGAAAAGGCGAGCTATCTCGACGACCTGGTCGACCGCACCATCGATGCCGTGCACCGCATCTCGCTCGACCTGCGGCCGTCGACGCTCGACCTCGGGATCGTCGCCGCGCTCGAATGGCAGGCGCGCGAATTCGAAAAGGGGTCCGGCATCGCCTGCGTGTTCCGCAGCGCCGAGCGTGCGCCTGTTCTCGAGCGCGAGCTCGACCCCGACCATGCGGCGGCGCTGTTCCGCGTGTTCCAGGAAGCGCTGACGAACGTCGCCAAGCACGCCGGCGCCACCCGCGTCACGGTGACGCTGCGGCGCCAGCGCCAGCACCTGACCCTGGCCATTTGCGACAACGGCCGCGGCATCGCCCCCGCCGACCGCCTGAAACCGGCCTCGTTCGGCCTGCGCGGCATGAGCGAACGGGCGCGCGCGCTGGGCGGCACGTTGACCTTGTCGGCGGCGCCCGGAGGTGGCACGATGGTGACGATCAAGATCAGGCTGGCCCCGTTGACGGCTGCTCGTAGTGAAAATGCATAGGGAACAATGACCGACAAAGCCACCATCCGCGTATTCATCGCCGACGACCATGCCATCGTGCGCGAGGGCCTGAAACAGATCCTGGCCGAGCAGCGCGACATCGTCGTCGCCGGCGAAGCCGAGAACGGGCTGGACGCCATCAAGCTGTTCCGCAAATCGCGCTGCCACGTAATGCTGCTCGATATCTCGATGCCCGACCGTAACGGCATCGAAGTGCTGAAACAGATCAAGCAGGAGCGCCCCGACCTGGCCGTGCTGATGCTCTCGATGCACCGCGAAGACCAGTACGCGATCCGCGCATTGAAGGCGGGCGCCGCCGGCTATCTGACCAAGCAGAGCGCGCCGCGCGAACTGGTGACCGCCATCCGCCAGGTCGCCGGCGGCCAGAAATACGTCAGCGCCACGCTGGCCCAGGCGCTGGCCAGCCAGGTCGGCGCGGACCACGACGCGCCGCCGCACGACGCCTTGTCCGATCGCGAATTCCAGACGCTGACGATGATCGCCTCGGGCAAGACAGTGAGCGAGATCGCGCGCGAACTGTCGCTGTCGGTCAAGACCGTCAGCGAATACCGCGCGCGCCTGCTGGCCAAAATGAACCTCAAGACCAGTGCCGAACTGACCCACTACGCCATCCGCAACCAGCTGGTGGAGTAAGCAGCTCATCCATTGCCCCTCATTGCCTATAAGTAAGAGACTTTTCCGCTTCTAATCGAGCGATGACGGATTGAAAAGGTGCTTATCATTGCGAGATAGTAAATACGTGCCGCCGCATCATGCCTAACCCTCCAGTCCCGCCCGCCCAGAATCCCG
The DNA here is from genome assembly GCF_014842025.1 of Massilia sp. CFBP 13721. GTDB lineage: Bacteria > Pseudomonadota > Gammaproteobacteria > Burkholderiales > Burkholderiaceae_D > Telluria. The sequence goes on along the minus strand of NZ_JACYUY010000007.1, from coordinate 101,606 downwards.
TCGACATTGCCCGCGAAGCCTTCCGGCGCCTGGCCACGCGCCGCATCGCGCCAACGCCGGACGCCTACCGCGACATCTACGACGAGATCGCCGGCGTTCAAAAGCCGGTGGTTGCACCCGTTGCGCCCGCTCCGGCCGCAGTCGAACTGGTACTGGGCGACTTCGCCACCCAGTTGACCGATACCCCGGGCGAGCTGGCCGACTATGGCCGCCGCCTGAACCGCGCCGTCAAGGCCCGCGACTGGGACGGCTACGCGCGCGCCCTGTCGCAACTGGTCGAAAAGCACCTGCGGCGCGGCGTCCCCCCGGGCGTCACCTACGGCATGGAAAGCAACGACACCAAACTGCTGCGCGACCTGCTCAGCCGCACGCTGGCCTTTGCGCTAGCCTCCCTGCTGCCGGCCAGCCCGACGCTGGCCAGCGAAGCCGAGTCGCTCGGCGCGGCAGTGAAGGTCGCGCATGGCGAAGCGGCGCTGCAGGAAATCGCGGCGCGCCTGAAGGAACTGTGCTTCCAGATCGAGCTGCACAGCGGCGACGCCGGCGAACAGCAGGAACTGCTGCTGCGCCTGTTCAAGCTGCTGCTGGAGAACGTCAGCGAACTGCTCGAGGACGACAGCTGGATGCGCGGCCAGATCGACGCCGTGCAGGAGCTCATCGCCGGCCCGATCGATACGCGCGCGCTGGAAGACGTCACGCGCAGCCTGAAGGACGTGATCTACAAGCAGGGGCAGCTGAAGCACGGTCTGTCGGACGTCAAGGCCACTGTCAAGAACATGATGATGACCTTCATCGACCGCCTCGGTTCGTTGGCGGCTTCGACCGGCGACTACCACGACAAGCTGGGCGGCTTTTCGGAGCGCATCCGCCATGCGGCCGACGTCACCGAACTGAACGGCGTGCTCGACGAAGTGCTGCGCGAAACCAAACAGGCGCAAGCCGAGGCGCTGGCTTCGCGCGACCGCATGCTGGCCGCCCACCGCGACGTGCAGGAAGCGGAAAACCGGATCCGCGAACTGGAAGCCAAGCTCCAGCACATGAGCGAACTGGTGCGCGAAGACCAGCTGACCGGCACCCTCAACCGGCGCGGCCTGGACGACGTGTTCGAGCGCGAAAGCGCGCGCGCCGACCGCCGCAACACGCCGCTGTGCGTGGCCTTGCTCGACCTCGACAATTTCAAGAAGCTCAACGATACCTATGGCCACCTGGCCGGCGACAACGCCTTGCGCCACCTGGCCAAGGTGGTGAAGTCGACGCTGCGCTCGATCGACGTGATCGCCCGCTTCGGCGGCGAGGAATTCATGATCATGCTGCCGGAAACTCCGGTCGAGGCGGCGGTGCAGACCATGACCCGGCTGCAGCGCGAGCTGACCAAGCATTTCTTCATGCACGATAACGAGAAACTGCTGATCACCTTCTCGGCGGGGGTCGCCTTGCGCCTGCCCAACGAAGACCAGGCAACGCTACTGGAGCGGGTGGACCGGGCGATGTACCAGGCCAAGCAGAGCGGCAAGAACCGGGTCGTCGTCGCGGAGTAGAGAAACGTAAGGTGGGCGGGTCTCCCGCCCACGCGTTCAACAGCCGTGCGCCAGGCCGGACGTTGGTTTTCACCCGTTCGTTGAACGCGTGGGCGGAGAATCCGCCCACCTTACATCGCTTCGGCAAACCACCCGGTTCATCACAAATAAAAATGCCCGCATCCGCGGGCATTCTTCATTCGACCGATTAAAACTCAATACCCGGCATTCGCCGCCAGCGCCGCCAGCTGCTGCGTCATGTAGCTGCTCATGCTCTGCATGTTCACCATCGAGGTGTCGAGCGCGGTGAACTGGGTGCGGTAGCGCTTTTCGGTCTGGGCCAGCTGCAGCTCCATCCGGTCGCGGCTCTTGCCGAGGCCGTCGATGGTGGCGTTCAGGCCATCGGTGCGGGTTTTGAAGACGCCTTTCGAGCCCAGCATCTCTTCGGTGACCTTGGCCAGGCGCGTGCCGACGCCGTCTTCCGCCGAGAACAGGCTCGAGACGCCCTCGAAATTGGTCTCGAGTGCGCTTTTCAGCTTGTCCGGCTTTTCCAGCTTGAGGGTGCCGTCGCGCTGGAAAGCGATGCCGATGTCCGACAGCGTCTTGAGGCCGGCGGCACCGCCGACCGCCTTGCCCAGTTCGGCGCGGATGCCGGTGAGGATCGACCGCGCGCCGGCGTCGCCATTCAGCACGGCCGCGCTCTTGGTGGTGGCGTTGTAGGCGGTCTGCTTGTTCACCGCGGTGGCCAGCGTGTTGTAGGCGTCGACGAAAGCGTTGATGCTGGCGGTGACGGCCGTGTTGTCCTTCGCCAGGCTGATCTTGACCGGGTTGCCGACATTGGTCTGGGCCAGGTTCAGGGTCACGCCCTTGATGGCGTCGGTGACGGTGTTCGACGGTTTCGAGACGGCGATGCCGTCGATCGTCATTTCCGCGTTCTGCGCGGTTTGCGACTTGGTCATGGTGCTGCCGGCGCCGGTGGCGAACTGCGCCAGGCTGCCGCTGGCGGCGATGCTGACGCTGTTGGCGGTGCCGGTATCGTTGCCGGTGATGACGAGGCGGTCGCTGGTACCGTCGTTGAGCACCGTGGCGGTGACGCCGGCATTGGCCTTGTTGATCGCGCTCGACAGGCTGGCCAGCGAGCCGTCGGTGAGCGTCAGGTTGGTGGTCTTGCCGCCGATCGAAATCGCCATCGCGCTGCCGGCGGCGCTGAAGGTGGCGCCGGGGGCGACCCCGCTCGATACTAATTTATCGCTTTGCGCCAGCTTGCTCACTTCGATGGCGTAGTTGCCGGCCGCGGCGCCGCTGCCCTTGACGGTGGAGACGCCGATCGTCTCGGTCTTGCTGGAGGTTGCCGTCAGGGCCGCCAAGGCATCGCCCGAGACGTTCTTGACAGCGGTCTGGAAGGTCGAGACGGCGCTTTTCAGGGTGCCGAAGGCGGACAGCTTGGAGTTGAAACTCGTCTGCTTCGACTGCAGGTTGGCGAGCGGTTGCCGCTCGATCGACATCAGGGACGAGACGAGGCCGTCGACGTCCAGTCCGGATAACATGCCAGCAGCACTGATTGCCATCTGATTCTCCCTTCAAGTAGGCCCGGGCGCGCTGCGCCTCAGGCCGTGTCGCGCAACATCACGCCTTGCATCTGCTCGATCGAGCGCCACAACTTGAGCGCCTCGACCGTCGGAATCTGGCGCAGCACCTTGTCGGTCTGGGTATCGACCACCTTGACCACGGTGCGGCCGGTGTCTTCGTCGACCGAAAAACGCACGCCCTGCGCGGCAGCCTGGGCCACCTTGTTGAGGTCGGCCACGGCGTTGCTCAGTTCGGCGTGCTGCGGCTCCCTGGCGGGGGCGGCAGGCGCCGCAGCGGCCGGGGTGGCGCCTGCGCCCGTTTTCGCGGCGCCATCGACAGATGGCCGTGCGCCGTTGCCGGCGACGGCCATTGGGATTCCAGCGTTTAACGGTTGCAACATTGCGCCTCCTGCAAACAGCTGTGCGGGGCTTTAACCCCGCACAGCAAATTTAACGATTATACCGTTGGCTCAATCGTTGACTTCAAGCTTCGCTGACTTCAAGCGTCGATTAACCGCGCAGCAGCGACATCACGCTGTTCGGCGCCGAGTTGGCCTGGGCCAGCATCGCGGTACCGGCCTGCTGCAGGATCTGCGAGCGGCTCAGCTTGCTGGTTTCGGCAGCGTAGTCGGTGTCGGTGATGCGGCTCTTTGCTGCCGACTGGTTCTCGATCGAGGTTGCCAGGTTGCTGATGGCGTAACCCATGCGGTTCTGGGCGGTACCCAGCGACGAGCGCTCGGTGTTGAGCGACTTCAGGGCGTCGTCGATGGCGCTGATGGCAGCCGATGCGGTGGTCACGTCGGTGACGACGATCGCCGATGCCGACAGGCCGGCGTAGGCGGTGTTGGCGCCGAAGCTGACGGTGATCTTCTGGCCCGAGTCGGCGCCGACCTGGATGTCTTTCGAGACGGCGGTTGCGGTCAGCAGCGCGGTGCCGTTGAACTTGGTGTCCGAGGCGATACGGCCGATTTCGGTGTTCAGCGCTTTCATTTCGGTGTCGATGTTCGACCATTCCGACGAACCGTTGGTGGCGTTGGCGCCCTGGACCGCCAGTTCACGCATACGCTGCAGTGCATCCGAGATGTTCGACAGTGCGCCGTCGGCGGTCTGGATCATCGAGATGCCGTCGTTGGCGTTACGCGATGCCTGCGACATGCCGCGAATCTGGGCGTCCATCTTGGTGGCGATCGACATGCCGGCTGCATCGTCCTTGGCGCTGTTCACGCGCAGGCCCGACGACAGGCGCTGCATCGAGGTCGACAGTTCGTTCGACGACTTGGTCAGGTTACGTTGTGCGTTCAGCGAGGACAGGTTGGTATTGATGGTCGACATGGTAATTCTCCAGTGGGCAGTTCAGTTTTGGTGCTGCTATCAGGGTTCGGTTGGTTTCTTGCGTGGCGCTTTCTGCCCGCTTGAATCCTTTAACGGAGCCCTCTGCAAAACCTTGAGGATTTTTTTTAAAAAAATGTTTGTGAGCAACTTTGCATTGGAGCGTTCTACAGCGTGGCCCTGCCTGCAACAAGAACGTCAACGGCAGCGCCAGCGGAATATTTAGCCGTTGTTTCCCCTTTTATTCGTTGCTTAGGCTCAAGACTCTCAGGGCTACACTGCTGGCCTCAGATGCGGATCGTCCGCACTGTCCTACCAGCGAAAGCCGCGCCATGAAGAAAAAGCACACTCCCGCAGACCGCCTGTTCGCCACCGGCCTGGCCGCGCACCAGAAAGGACAGTTCGACGCCGCCTTCACCCACTACGAGGCGGCGCTGCAGCGCGACGGGCGCCACTTCGATACCCTGCACCACATCGGCATCCTCGGCTACCAGAATGGCGACCATGCGCTGGCGCTGCAATTCATGAGCGAGGCGATCAGCGTCGATCCAGGCGTCTCCTCGGTCTACAGCAACCTCGGCAACATCTTCAAGGCGATCGGCGAACACGAATCGGCGCTGCAGAGCTATGGCCAGGCGCTGGCCCTGTCGCCGGGCAATGTCGACGCCCTCTATAACCGCGGCAACGTGCTCGAGCGCCTTAAACGTTACGACGAGGCGCTGGCCAGCTACCGGCGCGCGCTCGCACTGGCGCCGCGCGACGTCGCCGCCTGCAACAATTGCGCGGCCGTCCTGCTGCACCTGAAGCGCCACCAGGAAGCGCTGGACCACGTCGAACGCGCGCTGAAGCTCGACCCCGGCCATGCCGAAGCCCTGAATAACCGCGGCAACATCCTGATCGCGGCCGGACGCCACGACGAAGCACTGGCGGCCTATGAACTGGCGTGCGCGCGCCATCCCGGCCATCTCGACGCCTGGGTGAACCGCGCCAAGGCGCTGCGCATGCTCGGACGGCTCGACGAGGCGCTGGCTGCCTACGACACCATCCTCGACGCCGAACCCGACGCCGCCGAGGCCTGGCACGGGCGCGCCAACGTGCTGCGCCACCTGCGCCGCCGCGCCGATGCGCTCGAGGACTACCAGCGTGCGGTGGCGGCCGATCCGCAGTCGGCGGTATTTCGCGTCAGCTTGGGCCACCTGCTGATCGAACTGGGCAAGCTCGAAGGCGCCCTGAAATGCATCGACATCGCCCTCGCGCTCGACCCGACCCTGACCGCGGCCCTGAACGGACGCGGCATCATCCTGCAGCGCCTGCGCCGGCTCGACGAAGCGCTGGAGTGCTTTGCGCGCTCGGTCGAGATCGACCCGGATTTCATGGACGGCATGCTGAACCACGCCAACGTGCTGCAGGACATGGGCCGCAACGAAGAAGCGCTGGCCGCCTACGACGTGGTGCTGGCGCGCAGCGGCGACAGTGCCGCGACCTGGAACAACCGCGGCAACGCCTACGAGGCGATGCGCCGCTACGAGGAAGCCCTGGCCTGCTTCGACAAGGCGATCGCCATCTTGCCCACCTATGCCCCGCCGCACTGGAACCGCGCCCTGCTCAACCTGCAATACGGCAACCTGCTGGAAGGCTGGCGCGGCTACGAGTGGCGCTGGAATAACGAGGTGCTGAGCTGCTACGCCGAAAAGCGTACCTCCCCGGAACCGGTGTGGGACGGCAGCGCCGCGCTCGCCGGCAAGACGATCCTGTTGTACGCCGAGCAGGGCCTGGGCGACACGCTGCAGTTCTGCCGCTACGCGGCGCTGGTGAAGGCGCGCGGCGCCCACGTCGTGATGGAGGTGCAGGCGCCGCTGCGCGGCCTGCTCGCCGGCCTGGAGGGCGTCGACCAGGTCGTGGCCAAGGGCGAGCCGCTGCCGCCGGTCGACTTCCAGTGTTCGCTGATGTCGCTGCCACTCGCGTTCGGCACCGAACTCGATTCGATCCCGGCGGTCGCGCGCTACCTGGAGGCCGATGGCGAACGCCGCGCAGGGTGGGAAGCGCGCCTCGGTCCACGCCGGCGCCCGCGCGTCGGCCTGGTATGGAGCGGCAACGCCCAGCATGCCAACGACCACAACCGCAGCCTGCCCTTCGCCCAGCTGGCGCGCCTGTTCGACCTCGATTGCCAGTTCGTCTCGCTGCAGAAGGAATACCGCGACGCCGACCGCGCGGCGCTGGCTGCATCTCCCGTGCTGCGCATGGACGCGCACCTGAACGATTTCGCCGACACCGCTGTCCTCACCGACCTGATGGACGTGGTGATCGCGGTCGACACCAGCGTCGCCCACCTGGCCGGCGCGCTCGGCAAGCCGCTGTGGGTGCTGCTGCCGCAGGTGGCCGACTGGCGCTGGCTGACCGAAAGGGCCGACTCGCCGTGGTACCCTGCCGCGCGCCTGTTCCGCCAGGAGCGCAAGGGCGATTGGGATGGTGTGATCGACACCGTGCGCGGCGAGCTGGCTGCGCTGCGTTAAGCGTAGGGTGGGCGGCTACACCTGGGAGCGTGCATGCTCGCTGCCTGGATGCCGCCCACGCGTTCAACCACACTTTGAAACTTCGCGACGTATTTCCGGCTGATCGAACGCGTGGACGGCGCAAACGTCGCTAGTCCGCAGGCTGAAAAGGTAGAGCCGTCCGGTGAATCCGTCATCGAGGCCCCTGGCCTAATGCCAGTCAGTTAAGCACAATGCAGAGCATTTTTGATCGGTCTGAACCTTGTTGCGCAGGGCGAGTTTCGCGGTACGTAGGGTGGACTCCTGAGTCCACGGGGTTGTGCCTATGCAGACCACAGCGCGTGCGACACCCTATAGCGTGTGCATGGCGGGGCTGCGCGTCACATTTCGACCTGCAACTGGTGCCGCGTGGACTCAGGAGTCCACCCTACGGACTGCGAAACTCAGGCTCCTCAATGCAGTTTAGTCTTAACCAAATACTCTGCATCACCCTTAACTGACTGGCATTAGGCCACTGGCCTCGATGACCCCGTACATTTCTGTGCATACAGAGCCGGCCCCGGCCTTGGCCGATTTTACAATTGTGCGGCAATTGCAAATTAACGCCGCTTCTGGCGTAATGCAGGCTGGATCACGAACCCAACCGTATCGTCAAGATGCGGTTCGCCCAGCACATGATGACACCAGCTACCCCGGTAGACGAAGCGCGGCGCCTGGCCGCGCTGCATGCAACGAACCTGTTCGGCACCGGTCCCGAGGAAGCGTTCGACCGCATCACGCGCATGGCGGCCAAGCTGCTCAATGTACCGACCGCGCTGATCTCGCTGGTCGGCACCGACACCCAATGGTTCAAGTCGCGCTGCGGCATGGAGGCCCAATCCGGCCCGCGCGACACCTCGTTCTGCGGCCATGCCATCCTGGGCGACGAGCCGATGGTGATCGAGGACGCCATGCGCGACCCGCGCTTCGCCGACAACCCGAGCGTGGTCGGCGAACCGCACGTGCGCTTCTATGCCGGGGTGCAGCTGTATTCAGTCGAGCGCGCCAAGCTGGGCACGCTGTGCATCATCGACAGCGCGCCGCGTGCACTCGATGCGGCGGCGCTCGACGAACTGCACGACCTGGCGCGCATGGTCGAGGAACTGATCTACCACCGCCAGCTGGCGATCGCATCGCAGCGCCTGCACGACGGCGTGCAGCAGAACGCCTCCGGCGCCCAGCTGGCCGCCGCCGCCGACCAGGTCGAATTCCTGCTCACGCACGATACACTGACCGGCCTGGCCAACCGCCAGGCCCTGCTGGGCGCGATCCACGACAGCGTGGCCGGCTGGCGCCGCCGCGGCGCGCCGGCCGCAGTGGCCGCAGTGGCGTGTCTTAACCTCGACCGGTTCAAGCGCATCAACGACGCGTTTGGCCACGCCGCCGGCGACGAAGTGCTGGTGGCCGTCACCCGCTGCCTGCAGGCCGAACTCGACCCGCAAGACCTGCTGGCGCGCATCGGCAGCGACGAATTCGTGCTGCTGCTGAACCACCCCGGCGACGGGAATGCGGTGCACGCGCGCCTGCGCCGGCTGATGGACAGCGTCAACGGCAGCGTCTCGTGGGCCGGCAAGGACATTGCGATTACCTGCAGCCTCGGCTTCGCCTGCTTCCCGGCCGATGGCGAGGATGCCGATACCCTGCTCAGCAACGCCGCCACGGCCATGCGCCACGCCAAGGAAACCGGCGGCGCGCGCCTGCAGCAGTTCGCGCCGGCGCAGCGCCGCGAAATGGGGCGCCGCCTGGCGCTCGAACACCAGCTGCACCGCGCGCTCGAACGCGAAGAATTGTTCCTGCAATACCAGCCGAAGATCGATTTACATAAGGGCAGCCTGGTCGGCTTCGAAGCGCTGCTGCGCTGGCGCCATCCACAGCATGGCGTGGTCTCGCCGGAAGAATTCGTGCCGATCGCCGAGGAAACCGGCCTGATCGTCCCGATCGGCGACTGGATCGTGCGCACCGCCGTGCACCAGATGGCGGCCTGGCATGGCGCCGGCCTGCCCGCCATTCCCGTGGCGGTGAACCTGTCGGCGCGCCAGTTCCTGCAGGGCGACGTGGTGGCCCTGGTCGAGGAACTGCTGATTGACGCCGGCATTGCGCCGCACCTGCTGGAACTGGAACTGACCGAAAGCCTGTCGATGGCCGACCCGGAACGCAGCCTGGCGATCATGCACCGCCTGCGCGCATTGGGCGTCACGCTCTCCATCGACGACTTCGGCACCGGCTACTCGAGCTTCAGCTACCTCAAGCGCCTGCCGATCGACAAACTGAAAATCGACAAGTCGTTTGTACACGACATGGTGCACAGCGCCGACGCGCGCGCCATCGTGCAAGCCATCGTCGCCATGGCACACCGCATGGGCTTGCGGGTGGTGGCCGAAGGGGTCGAATCGGCCGAGCAGGCCATGGCGCTGCGCGAGACCGGCTGCGACCAGGGGCAAGGTTATTTCTATGCGCGACCGCTCGATGCCTTCGAAGCCGGCACCTTTCCGGCACCCGGCGCTGCGTCAAGTTGATACCAATTCACAATATAGAAACAATTTCTCACAAATGTATTTTGTGTGCGTCCCCAACATGGATATCATTGTATTAACGCGACACGGAAGGCGTATATGACGTTTGCCCGGCTGTCGACAGAGTCCCTTGGCTGAGTTTTTATGATGCAACGAAGAACCGACGAGCAAACGGCGCTGACCGCCGAATATGCTCTTTACCTGGTGGACATCCGCGGGGTCGAGTTCGCGCTGAACTATCTCGACACCTGTAACGTGTCGCGCTCGATCCTGACGCGCGCGCTGGAGTCGCCCGACTCGCGGCGCCACCACGAGCGCCGCAAACAGCCGCGCAACGACTGATTTTTTTCAAGCTGCGCGCCGGCCCGCGCCGACGCCGCGCAAACTCCCCTTCGCCCTCGCCCGCTTACCCGCCGGCTCGATCCCATTCCGTTATCGGCTTGATAAAGCCTGAAAAAGCCGGGTAATTATCCCTCTCAAGTCCGGTTAGAACCTGCCGTTAAGCAAGTAAACTACCCTCGCTGAAGAATGGCAGGCCGGCAGACAAACCGCCCCGACCAGCTGCAGCATGAACTTGGAGGAACGCCCAGCGGCGCGTTCCTCGCACAATGATGTATTGGAGAGCACGATGTTTGGATCGATGCAGCGCGGCGTGAATGCTTACGCCAAAGTAGGAATGGAAACCTCGGTGATTTCGGCCTCGCCCCATAAACTGATCGTATTGCTGTATGACGGCGCCCTGACCGCCATCAAGAACGCGGCAAACCACATGGCCGCCGGCCACATCGCCGAGAAAGGCGCCGCGATTGCCAAGGCGCTCGATATCATCAACAACGGCCTGCGTGCCAGCCTCGACAAGAAGGCCGGCGGCGAAATTGCCAGCAACCTGGATTCCCTGTACGTGTACATGACCGAACGCCTGCTCACCGCCAGCCTGCAGAACAAGACCGCCCTGCTCGACGAAGTGCAAACCCTGCTCGTCGACCTGCGCGACGCCTGGAACCAGATCGGCGAAAAGCCATTGCAGGCACCTTCGATGTCGAATTACCCCGTGATGGCGAGCGCCTGATGATGACCGGCCAGGAAGTCGTGCTGGAATACACCGCGGTTGCCGACCTGACCGGCCAGATGCTGGCCGCCGCCGAAGCCGGCGACTGGGACCACCTGACGGTCCTCGAGCAAGCCTGCACGGCGCACGTGAACATGCTCAAGCGCCAGGAAGCCGCGGTCGAACTGACCGCCTCGCACCGCCAGACCAAGATCGACTGCATCCGCCGCATCCTGGCCGACGACCGCAAGATCCGCGACCTGACCATGCCGTGGATGGCGCAGCTGTCCGCCCTGATCAGCAATTCCGGCACCCAGCGCCGCCTCGCCAACGCCTACGGCAGCGTGTAATTCCCTAGTTTCTTATGGTCGAGCGCATTCCCGGTCCCGGCCTCAAGGCCCTGCTACCGGTCCAGCCCGCGGCGCCGCTCGAACGCGCCGGCGACGCCCGCCTCGACGCCTTCCAGCGCACGCTTGCCACCATGCTCGGCAGCCAGGTACCGGTCTCGGTGCTGGCGCGCATGCAGGACGGCAGTTTCATGGTCCGTGTGGCCGACACGCCGGTGCGCATGGCGCTGCCGCCAGGCACCCAACCCGGCGCGCAACTGACCATGACGGTCCTCGCTGCCTCGCCGCAGCCGACCTTCGGCCTCGGCGACGCCGCCCTGCACGGCAAGCTGATTCCCCTGTCGGCAAACGCCGCCACGCTGGCGGCCGGCATCGCCGCTGCCGCCACGCCCCTGCCCGCATCCGATGCCCAAGCCGCCGACCTGAGTTCGGCCGCACGCCTGCTGGGCCAGATCCTGAAAAGCGCGGCCGGTGCGCCGCTGGCCTCCCTGCACGGAACGGCTCCGCTGGCGCCGCAGGGGGCACCCGACCCGGCGCAGCTGGCAAGCCAGTTGCAGCAAGCAGTCGCCAGGAGCGGCCTGTTCTACGAATCGCACCTGGCCCAGTGGGCCGACGGGCAGCGTCCGCTGGCCGAACTGATGGCCGAGCCGCAGGCGCAGAAAGCGCCGGGCACCCCACCGACCGATCCCGCCACCGCCCAGCTGATCAACCAGCAACTGGCGACCCAGGAATCCGGCCAGCTGGTGTGGCAGGGCCGGCTCGGACCGGACCAGCCGCTGCGCTGGGAAGTGCGGCGCGAGGAAGACGGCGCCTCCGGCCACGAACGCGATACCGACGCCCCCGGCTGGCAGAGCAGCCTGCGCCTGCGCTTCGCCCTGCTGGGCGAGGTGGAAGCGAGCGTCAGCCTGCGCGGCACGCAGCTGCACGTCGAACTGCTGGCGGCGCCCGATGCCGCCGGACAGCTGCGCGCCGGCGCGCCGCGTTTGCAGGACGCGCTGGCCGCTAGCGGCAACGAGCTGGCGGCCTTGCGCATCAACGCGCGCGAGGGCGCATGAGCGCGCATTCATGACCGAGTCTGTTCCCGGACGCCAGCAGCGCGCGGTCGCGCTGGCCTATGCGGCCGGCTCCGCCGCGCCGACGGTCGTCGCCAAGGGCCGCGGCCTGGTGGCCGAGCAGATCATCGCGCGCGCGCAGGAAGCCGGCGTGTTCGTGCACGAATCGAAGGAACTGGTGGCGCTGCTGATGGAAATCGACCTCGACGGCCAGATTCCGCCCGCCCTCTACCGCGCAATTGCGGAACTGTTAGCATGGCTATATCATATTGAGTCAGCGCAACAACTCGGCCATTCGCTCCCGGCGCCGGCTCCGCCTGACAGCGCCCTTTTTATTGACTCACCTGCAGATTCACCTGCACGATCGGCGGAACAAGATGCAAGCAATGCATGATGCGGAACTGGAAAACTGGCACGACTACGAAGTGCAGTCGCGCCGCGAGATCGTGGCGCTGCTGCGCCAGATCGGCGAAAAGAAGCAGCTGATCCGCATGAAGATCAAGGGCGAGGCCGACGTCTGCGTCACCTCGATCCTGGAAATCGATGCCGACGAAGACGTGTTCGTGCTCGACCGCTCGATCAATCGCGAACAGAACGAGCGCATCGTGCAGGCCAAAAGCGTGCTGTGCGAAACCTATCTCGACAAGATCCGCATCCTGTTCAGCGTCAGCGGCGTGCAAGACATCGAGCACCGCGGTTCCGGCGCCCTGGCTGCGGCGATTCCGGGCTCGCTCATCCGCCTGCAGCGGCGCGAGTTCTACCGCATGCCGACGCCGCTGACCAATCCGGTGCCGGCCCTGATCCCGCTGCCGCCGGCACTGGGCGGCGGCAACGCCAGCTTCCCGCTGGCCGACATCAGCTGCGGCGGCATTTCGCTGCTCGACAACAAGCTGCAATTGAACTCGACGGTCGGCCAGACCTTCACCGATTGCCGCATCGACCTGCCGGACATTGGCCAGGTCACCACCTCGCTCCAGGTACGCAACGCGCTCGATCTCACCATGCTCAACAACAAGCCGACGCGCCGCATCGGCTGCATGTTCGTCGACATCTCGCGCGCCAACATGGCGGCGGTGCAGCGATATATCACCAAGCTCGAACGTGAGCGCAATGCCAGGCTAGCTGGGCTTTCGTAGGGTGGGCACTCGTGCCCACGCGGTCTCACATTCTGCAACCCTCCTGCTCCTGCACATTGGCCCTGTCTGCGTCACGATTGATCCAACACATCCATAACCGCCTGGTGCCGCACTACGATGCCGCACCATGTCACGCTACCGCCGCCTTCTCACTGGCTCTACTTACTTCTTCACGGTCGTCGCGCATCGCCGGCGCCCGATTTTTTGCAACCCGTTAATCCGATCGAACCTCGCACAAGCGATCCGGTTTGTTCGTGGCATCCGTCCGTTTGTTATCGATGCGTGGATCCTGCTACCTGATCACATGCATTGCATCTGGACTCTGCCGGAGAACGATGTCGATTACTCGACCCGCTGGGCGACCATCAAACGCTACGTATCAAGCTACTCCTCCCACGTTCTGCACAATGATGCGATCTCGACACCATCGCGTCGGAATCGACGCGAGTCGACCATCTGGCAGCGGCGCTTCTGGGAGCATCAAATTCGTAACGACGAGGATTTTGAACGGCACATGGATTACATTCATTTCAACCCGGTGAAGCATGGGTATGTCGAACGGGTCATGGATTGGCCACATTCGACGTTTCATCGGTATGTGCGTGACGGAATGTATGCGCGGGATTGGGGTAGGTCGGATGAGATCGCGGGGATGTTGATCGAGTAGGCGATGGTGGTGTGCGTGAGTCCGACCGCGTGGGCACAAGTGCCCACCCTACAAAAGCAAAAGGGCCGCATTCTCTTACAGAACGCAGCCCTTTTGCATGATGCGATCAATCCGATCACACCTGCATGTTCATGATCTCATGATACGCCGACACCAGCTTGTTGCGCACCTGCACAGTCGCCTGGAAAGCGATGCTCGACTTTTGCATGGCGATCATGGTGTCGGACAGGCTGACGCTGTCGTCGCCCATGGCGAATTTCTGGCCGAGTTCTTCGGCGTGCTTCTGGGAGTTGCTGACCTGTTCGAGCGAATTTTTCAACGCGTCGGAGAAGCTGACCTTCGACGGGCCTTCGTTGACGGCGCCGCCGCCGCCGAGTCCGCCCAGGGCGCCGGGGCCGCCGGGGGCCAGCGAAGGCGCGGCCGGCTTGGTGGCGGCAGCCTTGAGCTGGGCCATCATCGCCTCGATGCGGCTGCCGTCGATGCCGCCGATTCCGCCTATGCTCATGGGTTCTCCTGGTATGTTCGTGCGTGCCCCGGCAAGGTGTACCGGAGCGATGTCAGGCTTACAGGTTACCAGTCCCCATGCAAGCGGCTCGTTCGAGCAGGAGGGGAAAGCGGCCCCTATTCCCGCGTTTGAATGTTGCCGTGTGGCTTCATAATCCGGTCCTGATCTCCTTTCTCCCCTGGACAAACATGGCCGCGACCGCCGACGACCTGCTCGACAATCCTGCTGCTCCACAACCGTTCCTGAAAACCCCGATGGGCCGCAACGTGCTCATCGGCGGTGGCGTGGCGGCCGTGTTGGCCGTTGTCGTGGCGATCTGGATGTGGAGCAGTACTCCGGATTACCGCGTGCTGTATGCCAACTACAGCGACAAGGATGGCGGCGCCCTCACCGCCGCGCTCGACCAGATGGGCGTGAAGTATAAATTTTCCGAAGGCGGCACCGCGATCCTTGTGCCGGCCGAGCAGGTCCCCGACCTGCGCCTGAAACTCGCTTCGCAGGGTCTGCCGAAAGGCGGCAACGTCGGCTTCGAGCTGATGGAAAACCAGAAGCTGGGCGTCTCCCAGTTCCTCGAGCAAGTCAATTACCAGCGTTCGCTCGAAGGCGAGCTGGCCCGTTCGATCCAGTCGCTCGGCTCGGTGGCCGGCGCGCGCGTGCACCTGGCGCTGCCGAAGCCGTCGGTATTCGTGCGCGACCAGCAAAAGCCGACCGCTTCCGTCCTGCTGAACCTGCAGTCGGGCCGTGCGCTCGATCCGGGCCAGGTCAGCGCCATCGTGCACCTGGTGGCGTCGAGCATTCCTGAACTGACCATCGGCAACGTCACCGTGGTCGACCAGAACGGCAACCTGCTGTCCGAGCAGCCGAAGCAGAATGGCTTGAACAAACAGCTCGACGCCACCCAGTTGAAGTACGTCGAGCAGGTGCAGCAGAACATCATCAAGCAGGTCGAATCGCTGATCACCCCGATCGTCGGCAAGGGCAACGTGCGCGCCGAAGCGACCGCCGAAGTCGATTTCGCCCAGGTCGACACCGCTGCCGAGATGTACAAGCCGAATTCGCCGCCGGAGCCGCAGGCGATCCGCAGCCAGCAGACCTCGGAGCAGACTGGCGCCACGACCGGCCCGGCCAACGGCATCCCGGGCGCGCTGTCGAACCAGCCGCCGGGCGTGGCCACCGCCCCGCTCGACGGTGGCGCCCCGGCCGCCGCGCCGCAGACGACCACCGGCCCGGCCAGCAAGAATGCCACCACCAACTACGAGCTCGACAAGACGATCCGCTACGAGCAGCGTCCGATGGGCGGCATCAAGCGCCTGACGGTGGGCGTGGTGGTGAATTACCGCCGTTCGGTTGACCCGAACACCGGCAAGATTACCGTGAAACCGCTGGCCGCGGCCGAAGTCGCGCAGATCAACGAGCTGGTGAAACAGGCGATGGGTTACTCGCAGGCGCGCGGCGACACCATGAACGTGGCAAATGCCCCGTTCGACGGCGTCGACCGCCCGGACGAGAATGGTCCGGACTGGTACAAGGACCCGGCCAACCTGCCGCTGGCGATGCAGATCGGTAAATACCTGCTGATCGCCGCCGTGCTCGCCTTCCTGTACTTCCGCATCCTGCGCCCGCTGCTGCGCCCCGTGGTGCGCAAGTTCGACGAAGCGACCGCCGAGCCGGAAGCCGACAAGAAGGACGACGACGAAGACGACGAAGATGCGATCGTCGCCCTCGACGGCAAGCCGGCGCTGGGACCGGACGGCATGCCGCTCGAGGAAGAGGAAGCACCGCGGGAGCGCAGTTACCGCGCCAACCTGGCGATGGCAAAAGAGATGGCGAAGAATGATCCGCGCATCGTGGCAAACGTAATCAAGGCATGGGTGGGACAGGAATAATGAGCGACAAGGACAAGGACGGCATCACCAAAGCGGCAATCCTGATGCTCGCCATGGGCGAGGAGGAAGCGGCCGAAGTCATGAAATTCCTGGGCCCGCGCGAAGTGCTGAAACTCGGCGCGGCGATGGCGGCGATGAAATCGGTGCAGCACGAGCAGGTGGTTAGCGTGCTGGAATCGTTCCGCGACGAAGCCGACGCCCACTCGACGGTCGGCCTCGATTCGGACGAATACATCCGCGAAGTGCTGACCAAGGCGCTGGGCGACGACAAGGCCGCCGTGCTGCTGAACCGCATTTTGGGCGGCAAGGACGCCTCGGGCATCGAAAGCCTGAAGTGGATGGACGCGCAATCGGTGTCGGAACTGATCCGCAACGAGCACCCGCAGATCATCGCCACCATCCTGGTGCACCTCGAGCGCGACCAGGCCTGCGAGATCCTGAGCCACTTTTCGGACCGCCTGCGCAACGACGTCGTGCTGCGCATCGCCACGCTGGACGGCGTGCAGCCGGCCGCATTGCGCGAGCTGAACGACGTGCTGACCAAGCTGCTGTCGGGTAACGAGCATATTAAAAAGTCGTCGCTCGGCGGCGTGCGCACCGCGGCCGAGATCCTGAACTTCATGGCCGGCGAGCAGGAAAGCGCGGTGATGGAAAACATCAAGAACTACGACAACGACATGGCGCAGAAGATCATGGACGAGATGTTCGTGTTCGACAACGTCATCGACATCGACGACCGCGGCATCCAGTTGCTGCTGCGCGAAGTGCAGTCGGACATGCTGATCATCGCGCTGAAAGGCGCTTCCCAGGACTTGCGTGAGAAAATCTTCCGCAACATGAGCCAGCGCGCCAGCGAAATGATGCGGGAAGACCTGGAATCGAAAGGTCCGGTACGCTTGTCGGAAGTGGAAGCGCAGCAGAAGCAGATTCTGCAAATCGTGCGCCGCCTGGCCGACGAAGGGCAGATCGTGTTGGGTGGCAAGGGCGACGATTCCTTCGTTTAACCGGTAGAGTCAGGTACAGATGAGCAAAGACACGCAGGGCGCCTTCAAGCGCTGGGAAATGACCTCCTTCGGCGACGAGCGGCCCAGTTCGCTGGCGGCGCGCATCCAGGCCGAAGAGCGAGCGGCTGCCGCAGCGGCGTCCGCCTCCGCCGCGGCTGCGCCCCACGTACCGGCCGCCCAGGCGGCGCCGGCGATGCAATTCCCCACCGCCGCCGAGCTCGAAGCGCTGCGCGAAGGCGCGCGCGCCGAGGGTTATGCCGAGGGCCTGGAAGAAGGCCGCGCGGAAGGCCGCGCCGCCGGCCGTGCCGAAGCCCATGAAGCCGGCCGCCAGGAAGTGGCGGCCGAGATGGAGACCCTGCGCGCCATGGCCGCCAGCTTCAGCGGCGCCGTTACCGCCGCCGACGAAACGATCGCCGCCGACGTGCTCGACCTCGCCCTGCACCTGGCGCGCTCGATGGTGCGCACCGCGTTTACGGTGCGCCCCGAACTGATCATCCCGATCGTGCGCGAAGCGATCGATTACCTGCCGGTGCTGCAGCAGCCGGCGATCCTGGCGCTGAATCCGGACGACATCGAGATCGTGCGCGCCGCCCTGTCCGACGAACTCGATAAAGGTGGCTGGCGCGTGGTGGCCGATCCGCAAATCGGCCGCGGCGGCTGCAAGGTCGATACCGCCAGCAACCAGATCGATGCCCAGGCCGCCGCGCGCTGGGAACGCCTGACGCATGCGCTGGGCAAGAACGTCGAGTGGCTGGGCTGATGACCTCCAACCTGGACCGTCACACGGCGCGCTGGAAGTCCTACCTGTCCGACTGCGACTCGCTGCTGAATTTCGTCGAGCCGATGCAGGTCTCGGGCCGCGTCACGCGCGTGGCCGGCCTGGTGATGGAATGCGTCGGCCTGCGCCTGGCAGTCGGCAGCGCCTGTACCATCCCGCTGCCCAACGGCGCGAAAATCGAGGCCGAAGTGGTCGGCTTCGAGGGCGAGCGCCTGTTCCTGATGCCGCAATCCGACGTCGAAGGCGTGGTGCCCGGCTCGCGCGTGTTCCCGGTCGAAACCCCGGTGCCGCGTCCCGGCACCGTCAACCACCCGCGCCGCCGTCCGAGCGACCGCGCGCGCCACCTGCCGGTCGGCTGGAGCCTGCTCGGACGCGTGGTCGACGGCGCCGGCCGTCCGCTCGACGGCAAGGGTCCGCTCGGCACCGACGAGGTCGCGCCGATCAATGCCCGCCCCGTCAACCCGCTCGACCGCGCGCCGATCAAGGACACGCTCGACGTCGGCGTACGTGCCATCAATTCGATGCTGACCGTCGGCCGCGGCCAGCGCCTGGGCCTGTTCGCCGGTACCGGCGTCGGCAAATCGGTGCTACTTGGCATGATCGCGCGCTACACCACGGCGGACGTGATCGTCGTCGGCCTGATCGGCGAGCGCGGGCGTGAGGTGAAAGAATTCATCGAACAGATCCTGGGGCCGGAAGGCATGGCGCGCTCGGCCGTGGTAGCCGCGCCGGCCGACAGCCCGCCGCTGATGCGCCTGCAGGGCGCGGCCTATGCCACGGCGATTGCCGAACACTTCCGTGACCAGGGCAAGAGCGTGCTCTTGATTATGGATTCGCTGACCCGCTATGCGATGGCGCAGCGCGAAATCGCGCTGGCGATTGGCGAGCCGCCGGCGACGAAAGGCTATCCACCCTCGGTGTTCGCCAAGCTGCCGGTGCTGGTCGAGCGCGCCGGCAATGGGCTCGAAGGCGGCGGTTCGATCACCGCGTTTTATACCGTGCTGTCCGAGGGCGATGATCAACAAGACCCGATCGCGGATGCCGCGCGCGGTATCCTGGATGGCCACATCGTCCTGAACCGCCACCTGGCCGAAGCCGGCCATTATCCGGCCATCGACATCGAACAATCGATCAGCCGCGCCATGCACGGCATTACCACGCACGAGCACCAGCTGGCCGCGCGCAAGCTGAAACAGCTGTACTCGCGTTACCAGCGTTCGCGCGACCTGATCAGCGTCGGCGCCTATGCCCCGGGCAGCGACCCGGTGCTGGACCAGGCGATCGCCCTGAACGCCCAGATCGAAGAATTCCTGTGCCAGGAAATTTTCGAAAACACGAATATGGGCCAGAGCTTGGGGCAATTGACCTCTCTGTTCAGCTGATCGGTTTGAGTTTGCCCTGGCTATACTTTCACCATGGCAAATACTTCCGCTCTTGAAACACTGATCGAACTGGCGCAGCGCGATTCCGACGATGCCGCCAAGCGCTTGGGCGCGGCCCTCAAAGAGGTCGAGAATGCGCAACAAAAACTGAACATGCTGCTTGGTTACCGCGACGATTACGCGAACCGCCTCGACCAGGCGCAGATGAACGGCATCACGCCCTTCGCTTACGCCAATTTCGTCGCCTTTGTCGGCAAGCTCGACAACGCGATCAATGGCCAGCAGGAAGTCGTGAAACACGCGAAATACAAGAGCGAGCTGGAAAAGACGACCTGGCAGGAAAGCGAACGCAAGCGCCTGTCCTACCGCACCCTGAACGACCGCGCCGCCGCCGAAGCCTTGAAAATCGAAAACAAGCGCGACCAGAAAATGATGGACGACCACGCGGCACGCACCGTCCGCACCAACCGCTAAAGCCACCATGCACACCAATTCCCTCCCGATCCAGTTCAACGCCCCCGCTGCCCCGGCGCCGAACCTGCGCACGACGATGCCGGGCAACAGCGAGGCCGTGAAGTTCGGCGCCACGCTGACCCGTCAGATCGAGCAGCGCCAGATGGAACAGCGCCAGGCGCTAGTGCGCCCGCAGGCACAGCCAGCCATGCCCCAGCCGGCCATGCCGCAGCAAGCCGCCGCGCCCAAGCCGCAGGCCGCTCCCAAGCCGGCGCCGAACGACCCGAAGCCTGCCTCGCGCGAGATGGTCAAGCAGGCTGCGAAGGAAACCGAGCACCCTGCTTCGACCTCGAAAGCCGATGCTGCAGGCAGCGCCGACAAGACGGCCGCAGCCGGCAAAGGGGAAGGCGAAGAAACCGAAACGTCGCCGGACGCCAAGGCCGCCGACGCCGTCGTCGACATGCTGGCGCTGGTGGCCAGCTTCAACCAGGTGCAGCAGGCCGCCGCGCCGGTGACGCCGGTTGCCACCCAGGCTGCGGCGCCGCAAGCCGACGACCTGCTTGCGCAAAGCGGCGGCAAGGCCGGCGTTCTGCCGGAAGACGCCCTCGCCGCGGCAACCGATGCGCCGCAGGACAAGGCTGCGCCGGGCATCGACCCGCGTGCACTCGACATGGGCAAGATGGGCGAAAGCGGCAAGTTGCCGGCCGAGCGCGCCGACTTCGCGTCCGCCTTGCGCGACAGTGCGGTCCACGCCGCCAGCATGAAGGAACCCGCGCCGGCCGAGGCCTTGACCAGCCTCACGGCCCAGGCCACCGCCCTGCAGACCGCGCAAGCGGCCGGCAGCGCCCCGACCGACCGCCTGAGCGCGCGCGTCGGCACCCCGGCCTGGGACAACCAGGTCGGCCAGAAAGTAATCTGGATGGTCGGCGGCGAAGACCAGAGCGCCACGCTCGAGCTGAACCCGCCGGATCTCGGTCCGGTGCAGGTGGTGCTGAACGTGTCGAACGACCTCGCCAGCGTGACCTTCTCGTCGCAGCAGCTGGAAGTGCGCCAGGCACTGGAAAACGCCTTGCCGCGCCTGCGCGAGATGATGAACGAGAGCGGCATCGCGCTCGGCAATGCGACCGTGAACGCCGGCGCCGAGGGCCGCCAGGGGCAGGATGGGCAGGGATCGGGCCGTCCGGGTGGCGGTCGTGGCGGCAATGGGAATGGCGGCGATGGCAGCGTGGCGGACGTGACGCCGCGGCAAGGTTCGCGCATTATCGGCGGGGCGGGAGCAGTGGATACGTTTGCCTAAGCAGGAAAACGATTCGTTACGGCCGCCATTGTGCGGCCGTTTTTTATGGCGACGTACGGTGGGCGGGAAACCCGCCCACGCTACGTCCCAGATCATGCTCCACCATCACATCCCCCAA
The DNA here is from genome assembly GCF_014842025.1 of Massilia sp. CFBP 13721. Lineage (GTDB taxonomy): Bacteria > Pseudomonadota > Gammaproteobacteria > Burkholderiales > Burkholderiaceae_D > Telluria. The sequence continues at coordinate 80,478 of NZ_JACYUY010000007.1, read as the reverse complement.
GCAGACACCCCTTCCCCGCTCTTTTCAAAGCTTGCCGCTGCGCATTTTTTCTCGATAATGACATAATCACGCACCCCCATCAGGCACCCGAGGTAAATGAAAGCGAATCCGAAAATGAAGGCTGACCCGAAGGCGGAGGCAGCACCAGCATCAGGCTCCAAGAAAAAGCTCATGATCATGGCGATCGCGGGCGTGCTCGTGCTCGGCGGTGGGGGCGGCGCCGGCTGGTACTTCCTGCACGGCAGCGGCGACGCCGAGTCGGCGCATGCCGAAGAAGCGCCCAAGAAGAAGAAAAAGAAGGACAAGGCCGTCAAGGCCGAGTACGTGCCGATCGAAGCGTTTACGGTAAACCTGCAGCCCGAGACGGGCGACCAATACCTGCAAGTGCAGTTTACACTGCAGGTTGAAGGGCCGGAACAGGTCGCGCTCATCAAGGACAACATGGCCAAGGTGCGCAGCCGCGTCCTGCTCCTGCTGTCGGGCAAAAAGGCGTCGGAAATCAATACGGTCGAAGGCAAGCAGCAATTGGCGGCCGAGATCAAGGCCGTGGTGCAGGTGCCGTTCGACGAAGGCGGCGACGAACAGGACGTGGCCGACGTATTGTTTACCTCGTTTATCATTCAGTAAACAAGCATCGAGTAAAAACATACCATGGCCGATAATTTCCTCTCACAGGAAGAAGTCGATGCCCTCCTCAAGGGGGTCAACGGCGATCAGGACGACATTTCCGCGCCTGAAGACACCTCGGGAGTCCGCACCTACAACCTGGCGACCCAGGAGCGGATCGTGCGCGGCCGGATGCCGACGCTCGAGATCATCAACGAGCGTTTCGCGCGCCTGCTGCGCATCGGCCTGTTCAACTTCGTGCGCCGAAGCGCCGAGGTGTCGGTCGGTTCGGTGCGCGTCTCCAAGTACAGCGAATTCATCCGCAACCTGGTGGTCCCGACCAACCTCAACCTGATCCACATGAAACCGCTGCGCGGCACCGCGCTGATGGTGTTCGATCCGGGCCTGGTGTTCCTGCTGGTCGACAACCTGTTCGGCGGCGACGGGCGTTTCCACACCCGCGTCGAGGGCCGCGACTTCACCCAGACCGAGCAGCGCATCATCCTGCGCATCCTCGACATCGTGTTCGAGGCGTATACCAAGTCGTGGGAGCCGGTCTACCCGATCGAATTCGAGTACATCCGTTCCGAGATGAACACGCAATTTGCGAACATCGCGACGCCCAACGAAGTCGTGGTATCGTCCACCTTCACGATCGAGCTGGGCCCGGTGTCGGGCCAGATTCACTTCTGCATGCCGTATTCGATGATCGAGCCGATCCGCGATGCGCTCACCTCCAGCCTGCAGGGCGAGGCGCTCGAAGTAGACAAGCGCTGGATCCGCCTGATGACGCAGCAGATCCAGGTGGCCGAAGTCGAACTCGTGGCCGAACTCGGCCACGGCAAGGCGAACTTCGACGAGATCCTCAACATGAAAATCGGCGACGTGATTCCGATCACGGTCCCGGAAATGGTCCAGGCGACGGTGGATGGCGTGCCGGTGATGGAATGCTCATATGGCGTCTTCAACGGCCAGTACGCGCTGAAGGTCGAAAAACTGCTGGCCAACAGCGACAGCTTCAAGTAATTCAGGAGAAACACCATGTCTGACAACCAGGACGATCAATTCCTCGACGACGATTGGGGCGCCGCCATCGCCGAGCAGGCCGCCGCCGAGGCCGCCGCGCTGCAAAAGCAGCAGACCGCCAGCGCCGCCGTGTTCCAGGACTTCGGCACCAAGAACCCGCGCCCGGACACCCCGAACGACATCGACTTCATCCTCGACATCCCGGTGCAGCTGACCGTGGAACTGGGCCGCACCAAGATCGCCATCAAGAACCTGCTGCAGCTGGCGCAGGGCTCGGTCGTCGAACTCGACGGCCTGGCCGGCGAGCCGATGGACGTGCTGGTGAATGGCTGCCTGATCGCCCAGGGCGAGGTGGTGGTCGTGAACGACAAGTTCGGTATCCGCCTGACTGATATCATCACGCCTTCGGAACGGATCAGAAAATTGAATAAATGATGTCCACGCGCGCCACCGCCTGCCCTCCTGCCACTTCCTCCGCGGCCAGCACCCGGGTTGTACGCCCCGCCAGCTGGTCCGTACGCATGGCGCGGGGCGGCGCAGGCGCGCTGCTGGCGTCGCTTTGCCTGCTGCCGCTGGCGGCCTGCGCGATGCAGCCGGCCAGCACCGGCAGCGGAACCACGGCTGCGCCGGTCGCGGCCCAGCCGGTAACGCCGGCCCCGGCGGCGCGCCAGCAGGATGGCGCCAGTGCCGCGGCAGGCCGGCAGGATAGCGGCGTGCCGGCGCAGGCGTCGATACCTGTGGCACCCCGCAATACCGCTCCCGCCGCATCTCCGAATACCCCCACGGATACACCCGTTGCTGAACGCGCGACCACGGTCGGCGAAGTCCCGACCACGGCCGGCGTCAGCGATGCGCCCGCTCCCGCCGTGGCCAGCATGCCCGCCGCGCCAGCCGCGATTCCCGGCACGCCCGCCAATCCAGCCAGCACGGTAACCATGCCGCAAGCGGCGCCCGGCCCCTCCACCGGCAGCTTGCTGCAAACCATCTTTGCCCTCGTGCTGGTGCTGGCCCTGCTGGCGGCGCTGGCCTGGGCCGCGAAACGCTACGGCCCGCGCGTGACCGGCAGCACCGCCAACCTGCGCATGGTCGGCGCCCTGAATATCGGCGGACGCGAACGCATCATGGTGGTCGAAGTGGGCGATCAATGGATCGTGGTTGGTGCCTCCCCCGGCCGCGTGAATGCGCTGGCGACGATGCCCAAGGGCGACGCAGGCGCCAACACTGCGGCGGGCGCCACCCTCGCCGGCCACACGCCGTCGGCATCGAATTTTTCCGACTGGCTGAAACAGACGATCGACAAGCGCAACGCGAAATAAGGTAACACCGTAATGCGACCTACGAAAAAACTCCTGCTGGCGGCGAGCCTGGTAGCGCTGCCGCTGGCGGTGCTGGCGGCGCCCGGCGTGCCGGCATTCACCACCGCACCAAGCCCCGGCGGCGGCACCACCTACACCCTGCCGGTGCAGACGCTGCTCCTGATGACGGCGTTCACCTTCCTGCCGGCGGCGCTGCTGATGATGACGAGTTTTACCCGCATCATCATCGTGCTGTCCCTGCTGCGCCAGGCGATCGGCACCCAGACCGCACCGCCGAACCAGGTGATGATCGGCCTGGCCCTGTTCCTGACCCTGTTCGTGATGGGGCCGACCTTCGACAAGATCTATACCGACGCCTACCTGCCGCTGCAGGAAGACCGCATCCAGATGACCGAAGCGATGAGCCGCGGCGCCCAGCCGCTGAAGGACTTCATGGTCAAGCAGACGCGCCAGTCGGACCTCGCCATGTTCGTCAAGATTTCGCGCACGCCCGCCCTGCAGGGACCGGAAGACATTCCGCTGCGCGTCCTGATCCCCGCCTTCGTCACCAGCGAACTCAAGACCGCGTTCCAGATCGGCTTCGCCATCTTCATCCCCTTCCTGATCATCGACATGGTGGTGGCGTCGGTGCTGATGGCGATGGGCATGATGATGATGTCGCCGGCCGTGATTTCGCTGCCGTTCAAGATGATGCTGTTCGTGCTGGTCGATGGCTGGCAGCTGCTGCTCGGCTCCCTGTCCCAGAGTTTTAACTAGGAACGCACGATGACGCCCGAATCCGTCATGACGATGGGCCGCCAGGCCATGGAAATCACGCTGCTGGTCTCGGCGCCGCTGCTGTTCGTGGCGCTCGTCATCGGCCTGGTGGTCAGCATCTTCCAGGCCGCCACCCAGATCAACGAAGCGACCCTCTCCTTCATCCCGAAACTGGTCGGCGTGTTCGTCGCCCTGGTGATTGCCGGGCCCTGGATGCTGTCGGTGATGCTCGACTACATGCGCCAGGTGTTCACGGGCATCCCGGGCATGGTGAGCTAAGCTGGTCCCGTGCTGACGCTGACTTCGCTTGAGATCAACGCCTGGATCGCGGGCCTGCTGTGGCCGCTCACGCGCATCCTCGGCATGCTGGCCTCGGCCCCGCTGTTCGGCCATGCCAGCGTGCCGAACCAGGTCAAAGTCATCCTCGGCGTGCTGCTGGCGCTGATCATCGCGCCCACCGTGCCGAACATTCCGGCGGTCGACCCGATGTCCTACGCGGGCCTGCTGATCCTGCTGCAGGAACTGCTGGTCGGGCTGGGAATGGGCTTCGCCATGCGCCTGGTGTTCGCCGCCATCGAATACGCGGGCGAACTGGCCAGCTCATCGATGGGTTTTTCCTTTGCCTCGTTTTTCGACCCCACCACCCAGGGCCGCTCGGCCGCCATCAGCCAGTTCCTGTCGATGGTGGCGACCATGGCCTTCCTGGCCGTGAACGCGCACCTGGTACTGCTGGCGGCGCTGTCGGAAAGTTTCATCAGCCTGCCGATCTCGAGCACGCCGCTCTCGTCCGCCGCGCCGCTCGAACTGGCGCGCCTGGGCAGCCGCATCTTCTCGGCCGGCCTGCAGATCGCGCTGCCGATCATCGCCGCCCTGCTCATCACCAACGTCGCCCTCGGCATCCTGACGCGCGCCGCGCCGCAGCTGAACATCTTCGGCATCGGCTTCCCGATCACGCTCGGCGTCGGCATGCTGACGCTCTCGGTGGCGCTGCCCTACCTGAACACGCCGGTCCAGAACCTGTTCAACGAAGGCATCGAAGCCGGCCGCCGCATCCCGCGCGCCGCGGCGGAACGGGTCCCGCCCGCGCCCGTGCCGCCGCGTCCGGCGCCAGCCGTTCTAACGCCATAGGCGGTAGGGTGGTCGGCTGCATACGGCTCGATCATTTTCTGTTCCATATCTCCAAACGAATTCCACTCGCTCCGGCCCGTTCGCTGGACTATCATGAGTTGTGCATGCCCGCCGGAGAACGCGTTTGAATTTTTCACCGTTACCCCTCGCCGTCTTCGTTGTCGACGCCAGCGGCACCATTGCCAGCTGGAATAAAGCCTGCGAAAAACTTGCCGGTTATACCGCAGCCGATATCCGCAGCAAGACGCTCGAGGAGATCATCGAGTTCGACACCGTTGCCGGAGCGACGCTGTCGCCGCCGATGTCCATCACGGCCCGCGTCGAGATCGACTCGACCGGCCAGCTCCGTTGCGCCAACGGCAACAGCATACCGGTACGCATCACGATCGCGCCGCAGTCGCTCGATCCCGACCAGCCCGGCACCTTCAGCGTGATCGTCATTCCCCGCAACGGCCTGGTACCGCCGCGCTACGCGCTGATCCGCGATTTGCCGACCGCCGACATCATCGAAGGCCTGCCTTGCGTGTTCTACGTGATCGACCAGAGCGGCCACCTGCTGCTGTGGAACCGCCAGCTCGAAATGGCGCTGGAAATGACGAGCGAGGAATTGCCGACCTGCGAGGTCCAGCACTTTTTCGACGAGAAGGAGCGGCCCGTGGTCTTACGCGCCGTCCTCAATGCCTTCGAGCACGGCCATTCCACGCACGAGGCGGAACTGGTCGGCAAGCACGGCAAGCGCACCAGCCTGCTCTTCCACTGCGCCCGTACCAGCCTGGGCGAACTGCCCGTGATCTTCGGCACCGGCCTCGACATCAGCGACCGCAAGCAGACCGAACAAGGCCTGCGGGTGCGCGAGCGCGCCATCTATTCGAGCGTGAACGCGATCGTCATCACCTGCTGCGAGGACGGCAAGAATCCGATCGAGTACGTGAATCCGGCCTTCGAACAAATGACCGGCTATACGCTGGCGGAAATCAAGGGCCGCGATCCGCGCTTCATGCGCATCGAGGGCTGCGACACGGCCGAGCACAAGCGCATCCAAGACGCCTTGCTGAAACGCGAAAGCGTGCAGGTCGTCCTGCGCAACAAGCGCAAGAACGGTGAAGTGTTCTGGAACGATTTGCGCATCGACCCGGTCAGCAATATCGAGGGCGAGGTCACCCATTTCGTCGGCGTCATCAACGACATCACCGAGGCGCGCCACTACGAGCGGCGCCTGCACCACCTGGCCCACCACGACCCGCTGACGGGCCTCGCCAACCGCACCCTGTTGCAGGACGAACTCAAGTTTTCCATCGATTTTGCCGTGCGCAACAAGGCGCTGGGAGCGCTCGCCTTTCTCGACCTCGACAACTTCAAGCACATCAACGACAACTTCGGCCATGAGGCCGGCGACGCCGTGCTGCGCGAGATCGCCGGCCGCCTCAAGGCGAGCGTGCGCGACAACGACACGGTGGCGCGCGTCGGTGGCGACGAATTCGTGCTGGTGATCAATAACCAGCCCGGCGACGAGCAACTCGCCGACCTGATGGAACGCATCCGCCAGCGCGTGAGCGCCCCGATCGCGGTCGGCGGACGCGAGATCCTGGCCGGCACCAGCATCGGCGTCGCCCGCTTTCCGCTGGATGGCGACACGGTCGACCGCGTGATGCGCGCAGCCGACGCGGCGATGTACCACGCCAAGGCCATGGGCAAGAACAACTGCCAGTTCTATTCAAACGAACTGAACCAGATCGTGCACCAGCACCTGATGCTCGAAGCCAGTTTGTCGAAGGCGATCGGCAACCACGAAATGGTGCTCGGCTACCAGCCCAAGGTCGACCTGCGCACCGGCAAGGTGGTCGGCGCCGAAGCGCTGGTGCGCTGGAACCATCCGCAAAACGGCATGGTGCCGCCGGACGAATTCATTCCGGTGGCCGAGGAAACCGGCCTCATCGTGCCGCTCGGCGAATGGGTGATCGTCGAGGCTTGCGGCGCCCTGAAAGCCCTGGAAGCGCTCGGCATCACCGATTTCGTGATCTCGGTGAACCTGTCGCCGCGCCAGCTGCGCCAGCGCCAGTTCGCCGCGGGACTCGGGCGTACCCTGGCGCGCCTGGGCGTGAATCCGGCCAATCTAGAACTGGAAGTGACGGAAAGCCAGCTGATGGGCCATCCCGACGAGGCCATGCAGGCGCTGGCCGACCTGAAAGCGCTGGGCGTGCGCCTGTCGATCGACGACTTCGGCACCGGCTATTCGAGCCTGTCGCACCTGCAGAAATTCCCGGTCGATTTCATCAAGATCGACCGCTCCTTCCTCGGCAACGTCGCCCTCGACGAGCACGCCGTGATCGCCCGCGCCATCATCGCGTTGGGGCACAACCTGAAGCTGAAAGTGATCGCCGAAGGGGTGGAAACGCTGGAACAGCTCAACTTCCTGCGCAACAACGACTGCGACCAGATGCAGGGCTGGTACTTCAGCCCGGCGCTGTCGCAACGCTCGCTCGAAGAGATGCTGTGCAGCGATGCGCGCTTGCCGGGATAGGCTCTCAGAGCAGGATATCCGAAAGCATGCAGGACCCGTGAGCGCCGTGCTACGATCCCGCACTGCTCTCAAATGATCCACTTCACGTGAACTTCGGCTCCCGCTTCACCCTTCGCTACATCGCTGCAATCCGCTGGTTCATTCCCCTCGAGGTGCGTGAGAATGCCGCCACCCTGACGCGTGCGCAGAACGTCATCAATGCCGTCGTCATGGCCGCCCTTTCCGGTCCCTTCTACGCCTGGGTCTACGCTGCGCTCGGCTATGGCGCGGCGGCCCGGGTCATCCTGACCTGCTGCGCCGGCATGTTCGTCGCTCCCTTCCTGATGCGCGCCACGAAAAGCATCGTGGTGGGCCGCGAAGTGTTCCTGTGCGCGGTGTTCTTCAACTTCAGCTGGCTGACCTACGCGATGGGCGGCGTGGGTGCGCCGACCGCCGGCTGGATGGTGATTCCGCCGATGGTCGCCATGTTCCTGGGTGGCTTCGCCACCGCCATGTTCTGGCTCGGCCTGACCTGCGCCACCATCGCCCTCATCTACGCCCTGCCCTTGCTCGGCATCCCGCTGCCGGCGCACCCGATCGAGGACATGGCGCTGCTGCACGTACTGTGCGACGTCGGCCTGTACATCGTCATCGTCCTGTTCGTGCTGCTGTTCGAGCTGACCAAGACGCAAGGCTTCATCCAGCTGCAGCACGCGCTCGACTTTCTGCACGAACTGGCGACGCGCGATGCGCTGACCGGCGGCCACAAGCGCCGCCGCCTGCTGGCACTGGCCGACGAGGAACGCAAGGATTTTGGACACGGCAGTGCGGGCTTCAGCCTGTGCCTGCTCGAGATCGACGGCATCCGCCGCATCAACGCCAGCCACGGCCACGCCGCCGGCGACCTGGTACTGCACGAGGTGGCGCTGTGCGTCAAGGCGGCCCTGCGCGACGGCGATGCGTTCGGGCGCTACGGCGGCGCGCAATTGCTGGTGCTGCTGCCGGGAGCGACGCAGGAAGAAGCGCTCGTGCTGGCCGAACGGGTGCGCCACGCCGTGGAGCAGTTGCGCTTCACCGGCATCGTGCCGGCGCCGACCGTGACGGTCTCGGTCGGGGTGGCGGCCTTCCGCGCCGGCGAATCGATCGGCCAGACCATGGCGCGCGCCGACGAAGCGCTGGCCCAGGCCGCATCGAACACGGGCAACCGCGTGGTCGCGTATGGGCAGGCGCCGCAAGCAAGCGCGCCGGCTGCCGACGAAACCGTCCCCGACCTGGTCGACGCTACCCGGGTCGATGCCTTGACGGGGCTGCTCAGCCGGCGCGTCCTGCGCGGCCGCCTTGGGCATGCCATGGCGCGCGCACTGCGCAATGGCCGCCCGGTCGCGCTGATGCTGCTGAACCTGAACAAACTCAAGGACATCAACGACGCCTTCGGTATCGCCGGCGGCGATACGGTGCTGGCGCAGGCCGCCGCGCAGGTGCGCGCCTGCCTGCACGTAGCGGACACGATTGTCCGCGCCAGTGGCGACGAATTCATCGTCATCCTCGAAGACCTGGACGGCGCCGCGGCAGCGCAGCACGTCGCGGAAAGGATCCTGGACCACTTCGCCTTTCCGCTGCTCGTGGCCGAGCGCGAATGCGCACTGAACCTGTCGATCGGCATCGCTATCTTCCCGGCGCCCGGGTGTGACATGGACGCCCTGCTGGAACGCGCCCGGATCGCCATGACCCGCGCCAGGAACTGGGGTGGCAACCACGTCCAGCTGTATGCGCCGGACACCGCCCTGGCGCCGGACGGACGCCTGGCCCTGAAGAACGACCTGCGCAACGCGCTCGGCGCGCACCAGCTGCGGCTCGCCTACCGGCCGCGGGTCGATCTCGCCAGCGGACAGTTGGCCGGCGTCGAAACGCTGGTGCACTGGGTCCACCCCGTCCATGGCCGCCTGGAGGCGGCGCGCTTCATGACGCTGGCCGAGGAAACCAGCCTGGTACTGCCGATCGGCGAATGGGTATTGCGCAGTGCCTGCCGCCAGAACGCCACCTGGCGCGCGGCCGGCCTGGCGCCGCTGCGCACGGCGGTGGCGCTGTCGGCGCGCCAGCTGGCGCATCCCGGCATGGCCGAGAGCATCCTGGCGATCGTCAGGGAAACCGGCATCGAACCGCACTGCCTCGAAGTGCAGGTGCTTGAAACGGCGCTGGCCGATGCGCTGCCGCTGCACGCGGCGCTGCTCGGCACACTGCGCCGCGCCGGCGTGCGCATCGCCATCGGCGGCTTCGGCCTGGGCGGCCCCGGCCTGCGCCTGCTGGCCGGGCTGCCCGTGGATACGCTGAAACTGGAGCGCAGCTTCATCGGGCCGCTTGGACAGGATGAACGCGCCTCTGCGCTGGCGCAATCGATCGTCGACCTGGCGCACCGCCTGCATATCGCGGTCATCGCCAACGCGGTCGAGACCGAGGCCCAACTGGCCGCGCTGCGCGCCATGGGCTGCGATGCCGCGCAGGGCGACTACGTCGCCCACCCTGCCGCCGCCGCCGGGATTGCCCAGCTGTTTCACCAGCTATCGACCTGCCCCACGCCATGACACCCATCCACGACATCATCAACCGCATCATGTGGGACGTCGACTTCGGCAACGCCGACTTCGTCATCGGCTACTACGACCGCGTCTACAAGCGCGTCGTGCGCGTCTCGTTCGAGCGCATCCGACTCGAAAAGGGCCAGCATTTCGGCTTCGACCTGATCGGCCGCGACGGCGAAGCGCGCATGGTGCCGTATCACCGGGTGCGCGAAGTGATGCGCAATGGGGTCATGGTATGGAGCCGGCCCGCACTCCAGGAATCGGAGGCAAATGGGTAGTGGTCTGGAGCCGGCCACACCAGCCCGCATGCCAAGAACCGTAGGGTGGACTCCGTCCACGGCCATACCTGTGCATGCCGCAACGTTTGCGAGTACGTTTCGATATGCGTACGTGGCACCGCGTGGGCAGAGCCCACCCTACGGACCGCGAGATGCCTCGATCAACCGATCCTACGGGCTTGCGCCATTAACCGATGTAATTAAACAGCGACAAACTCGACATCGTCTTGAACGATTTCTGCGCCGCTTCCAGCGTCGTCTGCTGGGTCGCGTACTGCGAGATCGCTTTGACGATGTCGAGGTCCTGCAGCTTCGACAGGGTGGCGTCGTACTGGATGCCGAGGTCGGAGCCGGAGCTGTCGAGGTAGTCGAGTTCCTTCATGCGCGAGCCGACCGAGGCGCGTACCGTGAGGATGTTGTCGAGCGAGGATTTCAGGCCTTCGCTGGCCGTATTCAGCTTGTTCGACAGGGTGGCGCGGCTGTTGGTGTCTTCGCCGGAATCGCGCAGCGCATTGACCAGGTTGGTCATGGTGGTGAAGATCGATTCCTTTTCGCTCGGCTTGACTTCGAACTTGTCGCCGTTGGCCGGGGCGCCGGTGATCGCGAACGAGGTGCCGTCGAAGGCGATCTGCTTGCCGCTCACATACGGTTCGTCGGCCAGCACGCTGCTGTGCGGCGAGGTGCTGGTGTCCGTCACGCTGTAGGTGGTCACGGCCGGAGTGCCGGCGACCTTGAATGCGAGCGTGTAGTTGTGGCCGGTCAGTTTGGTGGCGTCGGCGACGGAACCGCTGACGGCGACCGCCCCGCCCTGGTTGCCGTCGACCATCTTGGTCTGGTAGCTGCCGTTGCCGGTGCGGTTGTTCTCGAAGATCGAGCTGCCCGAGTCGCTGATTGCGATCGCGCGCGAAGAGCCGACCTGGAGTTTGCGCTGGCCCTGGTCGCCCTGGTAGGCGGCGCCAGTGTCGGTCTGGATGAAGGGGGCGGTGGTGCCGCGGTAGCCCGAGAACAGGTAGCCACCGGAACCGTCGGCGGTATTGGCCACGCCCAGCAGGTCCTGCATGCGCCCTTCGATTTCGGTGGCGATCATCAGCCGGTCCGATTTCGACAGCGTGCCGTTGCCGGCCTGGACCACCAGGGTCTGTACGTCCATCAGCAGGTCGCCGCTGTCGCTGAGCGCGCCTTCGACCAGCGACAGCGAGCTGTTGGCGTTCGAACGGTTGGTCGCGTACTGCTCGTTGAGCGACTTCGACTGGGTCACTTCGAGCGCGCGCGCCGAGGCGATCGGGTCGTCGGCCGCGGTCAGCATGCGTTTGTTGGTGGCCAGCTGCATCTGGGTGCGCGCCATGTTCGACTGCAGCGTGTTGAGCTGGGTCGTCGCGTTTTCGTAGATGCTTTTTGTGCTGATGCGCATGGCTTACTCCTCGTGGAACGCTTAGCGTCCGATCGACAGCAACGTGTCGAAAATGGTGTTGGCGATCTGCATGACCTTGCCGGCGGCCTGGTAGGCCTGCTGGTACTTCAGCAGATTGGTCGCTTCCTCGTCCAGGTTCACGCCCGAGACATCCGAGGCCGCGCCCTGCACCTGCTTGAGCAGGGCCTCGCCGGCGCTGGCATTGACCTGCACTTCGCGCGTCTTGTTGCCGACCGCGCTGACGGTCTGGGCAAAGGCCGACTGGTAGGTGGCGCTGCCGCCATTGAAGATGTTCTTGGTCTGCAGCGCGCCCAGCGCCTGGATGTTGCGCGTGTCGGCGGTGCCGGCGGTGTTGGCGTTGACGGTAAAGGTATCGCCCTGCTGCGGCGCGCCCGCCATCGTCAGGTTCACGCCGGAAAAGCTGTAGCTGGCGCCGGACTTGAACGGTGCGCTGCCGCCCGTGTGGGTCGTGGTGGCGCCGTTCAGGGTCATGGTGACCGTGGCGCCGGCCGGGAAGCCGGTCAATTGGCCGCCGCCGGCCGCATCGAAACTGAGCGACACCGGCAGGCTGGGCGGCGCCGTGAAATAACCGGCGCTGACGCTGCCGGCGCTGACCTGGCCGGTGCCCTTGTTGGCGATCGGCGCGGCGGTGGCGATCGGCGAACCGGCCGCGATCTGGCTGACGTCCGACAGCGCCACGCCGAAGCCGGAAGCGCCGTTCGCGGTTGGGCGCACCAGGTAGTTGTCGCCCGCAGCGGCATTGCCGGAAAAGGAAAACTCGACGCCGTCGATGGTGCGCGTGGTGCCGCCCGGGTTGTACGGATCGACCTTGGTGCGCTGGTTGTCGGACAGCCGCGTGACGAAGAAATTGCTGCCGTCGGACTCGACCTTGTAGTCGCTGTCGGTCAGCTGGGTCGGATCGGTGACGACGGCGCCCACTTTACCAGTGCTGGTGCGGGCATTGTCGGCGGCCGCCGTCACCGAGGCCGGCGCCTGCACGAAGAAATCCTTGCCCTGCTGGCCGCTGCCGTCGATGCCGAGCTTGTGCTGGGAATTGAAAGTGAACGCCATGCCGATCGCCAGGCGGCCGATCGAATTCTGCACGCGGTCGAGCGTGCCGCTGCGGAACTCGAGCAGCCCGCCCAGCTCGCCGCCCGAGAGCGCGTTTTCCGGCAATTGCGTGACCTTGTCGCCGGTAACGTAGCCGACCGTCAGGCGCGTCAGGTCGGTCGGCGTCTGCATCGCCGCCAGCTGGAAGGCTTGCTGGCCCACGACCAGCGGCTGGCCGTTGCCGATCGAGATGTTGTAGGCATTGTTGCTGCCGGCGGTAACCGTCGCCTTGACGTGCTTGTTCAGCTCCATGACGATCTGGTCGCGCTGGTCGAGCAGGTCGTTCGGCGCGCGGTGTTCGATCGAACCGTAGGAACCGATCTTGTTGTTGATCTCGGCGATCTGCTTGGCGTAGGTGTTGATCAGGTTGACGTTGGTCTCGATCTGCGTGTTCACGCCGGCGCCGATTTCTTCAAGGCGCGCGTCGATCTGCTGGAAGCTGCCCGCCAGCGTTTCCGACGAGGACAGCAGCGCCTGGCGCGACGGGATCGAAGCGCCGTTGCCGGTCACGTCCTGCACGCTCGAGAAAAAGTTCTGCATCGCCGGCGACAGGCCGGAGGTCGTGTCGGCCAGCAGGTTGTCGATCTGGCTGATCTGCGAGTAATACGAATCGAGCGACGCGGTCGAGGCCGTGGCCGTGCGCACCTGGTTGTTCAGGAAATCGTCGCTGTAGCGCTTGATCTCGGCCACACGGGTGCCGGTGCCGACGAAACCGGCGCCCGTCTCCATCGTCGTCGAATTGGCCTGCACCACGCCCTGGCGGCTATAGCCTTCCACGTTGGCGTTGGTGATGTTATGGCCGGTCGTCGTCAGCGCGGTTTGCGCTGCGAACAATCCGCTTTTGCCGATGCTGAGGAGGTTTCCGGACATGATTTTCTCTGGGTGACTGTTCTTCTACGGCAGCAATTGAAGAAACTTGAGCATTAATTACTGCCTGTTATTCTTATGCCAACGAGTGCTTGATGATCTTCGACAGCTTGGCGCCGTACTGCGGATCGGTCGCATAGCCGGCACGCTGCAGGCCGTGCGCAAAGGCGGAGGCGTCGCCGGCGTGATCCAGCACCTTTTCGTAGCGCGGGTTATTCGCGATCATGCGCGCGTAATCCTTGAACGAATCGGCCGGGGTGTCGTAGGCGCGGAACTTCTCCACCTTCTGGCGCGCGTGGCCGTTCACGTATTCGGTGGTGACGGCGGTGGCGACCTTCCCTTTCCAGTTCGGGCCGGCCTTGATGCCGAACAGGTTGTTCGAATTGCTGCCGTCGCTGTTCCTGATCATGCGCTTGCCCCAGCCGGTTTCCAGCGCCGCCTGGCCGAGCATGAACTTGGCCGGCACGCCGGTGACGGCTTCCGCCTCGGCCGCGTGCGAACCGAGCTTGTCCTGGAAGGCGCGCACGTGCGGCGCCTGGGTGCGGCCGCTGGCACTGAGGCCGTTGGTCTGGGCGGCGCCTTCCAGTCCTTTCAAGGGAGCGGACTGCTTCTGCAGCATTGGAATGTCGATCATGCTGGCAGCACCATTCGTACCGGCGGCACCATCAGCACCGCCGATGGCCAGCGCCTTGGCATCGTTCTGCGCGGACAACTGGCGCACCAGCACGTCGGCCAGGCCCATGCCGCGCTTGGACATGTTCTGGCTCAGCTGCTGGTCGAGCATCGAGGTGAACATCTTGGTCTGCTGGTTGTCCATCAACCCTTCCGACGGCGTGGCGTCGCGCATGCTCTTCATCATCTGGTTGATGAACAGCGCCTCGAACTGCTGGGCGGCGCCGCGCGTGGCCTCAGCTGAGCCGGCCTTGGCCGAACGCTTCAGGTTGCCGAGGCCCTGGGTATCGAGCGCGAAGCTGCTGCCGACGTCGGTGCGGGAAGGAGTCATCGACATGGCGGCTTAGATGATTTCGAGTTCGGCGCGCAGCGAACCGGCGGCCTTCAGGGCTTGCAGGATGGCGAGCAAGTCTTGCGGCGTGGCGCCGATCGAGTTCATTGCCTTGACGACTTCCGCCAGCGAGGCGCCGCTTTTCACCAGCAGCACCTTGCCCGGGTCTTTCTTGACTTCGACGGCGGTGCTTGCTGTGGCCGGGTCGGAACCGACCGTCACCGACAGGTTGCCGTGCGAGATGGCGCAGGTGTCGAGTTTGACGGCCTGGTTCATCACCACCGACCCGGTGCGCGCGTTCAGGATCACCTTGGCGGCAGCCATGGCCGGCTTGACCTCGACGTTTTCCATCAGCCCGATGAAGCTCACACGCGCATCCGACGACGACGGGGTGCGCACACGGATCACGCGGCCGTCGAGCGCGGTGGCGGTGCCGACGCCGAACTGGTCGTTCAGGGCGCTGACCACGCGGCTGGCGGTGGCGAAATCGGTCTTGTTCAGTTCCAGGCGGATCTGGTTGTTTTCGCCCAGGTTCGAGGCGACCGCCTTTTCGACGGTGGCGCCACTCGAGATCTTGCCGACCGACAGGTGATTGACCTGCACCTGGGCGCCGCCGGCGGCCGCGCCGACACCGCCGACCAGCACGTTACCCTGCGCCATGGCGTACACCTGGCCATCGGCGCCGTGCAGCGGCGTCATCAGGAGGGTGCCGCCGCGCAGGCTTTTCGCGTTACCCATCGACGATACCGTGATGTCGAGGTTCTGGCCCGGCTGGGCAAAGGCCGGCAGCGAGGTCGTGACCATCACGGCGGCGACGTTTTTCAGCTGCAGCTGCCCGGTCGGCGGCAGGTTCACGCCCTTTTGCTGGAGCATGGCAATGATCGACTGCACCGTGAACGGGGTCTGGCTGGTCTGGTCGCCGGTACCGTCGAGGCCGACCACGAGGCCGTAGCCCGACAACTGATTCTCGCGCACGCCGGCGATGCTGGCCATGTCTTTCAGGCGCTCAGCGTGGGCGGCCGGGGCGATGGCGGTCAGGGCGGCGCAGAGGGCCAGCAGCGGAAAAGCGAAACGCATGGTCATTTCCTTAGAACGGCAGCAGGGACTGGAAGAAGCGCGACATCATCGAATTGACTTCGGCGCGGTCGATACGGCTGTTGGTACGGTATTCGACGCGAGCGTCGGCCACCAGGGTCGAGGACACGATGTTGCCGTTCTGGATCGTGTCGGGGCTGACCAGACCCGAGAAGCGGATGAACTCGATGCCCTTGTTCATGGCGACCTGCTTTTCGCCGGCGACGATCAGGTTGCCGTTCGAGAGCACTTCGGTCACGGTCACGCCGATGGTGCCGGTAAAGGCATTGCTGGCGCTCTGGTTGTCGCCGTCGGCGAACTTGATGCCGCCCTCGGTGGCGACGTTCGCGCCCAGCTTCGACTGCAGCGGACCCGGCAGGCCGAAGCTGGCGCTGCCCGACTTGTTGCCCGAGCTGGTGCCGGCCTTGTTGGCCGAGGTTTTTTCCACGATGTTGATCGTCAGCAGGTCGCCGATCTGGCGCGCGCGGCGGTCTTCGAACATCGGGCGGTAGCTGCGGGCGTTGTAGATCGCGCCGTCGCTGGGTGGCGCCAGCTCGGCCAGCGCCGGACGCGCGCTGCGCGTTTCCTGCACGATGGTGCTGGGGGTGACGGCGCAGCCGGTCAAGACGGCCAGGATGATCGAAAAAATCAGTGTTTTCATAGCTGGGACAGTTTCGCAAGCATCTGGTCGGAGGTGGTGATCGCCTTGCTGTTGATCTCGTAGGCGCGCTGGGTCTGGATCATGTTGACCATTTCCTCGACCACGTTGACGTTCGAGGTTTCGACAAAACCCTGCATCAGGACGCCGGCGCCGTTGGTGCCCGGGGTGTTCGCGTTCGGGTTGCCCGAGGCGGTGGTTTCCAGGTACAGGTTTTCGCCTTTCGATTCCAGGCCGGCCGGATTGACGAAGGTCATCAGCTGGAGGTTGCCGATTTGCGTGGTGGCGCTGGTGCCGGCGACCTTGACCGAGACTGTGCCGTCGCGGCCGACCGTGATCGATTCGGCATTTGCCGGCACGGTGATCGGCGGCTGCACCGGGTAGCCGCTGGAAGTGACCAGGGTGCCGTTGGAATCGGTCTGGAAGGAGCCGTCGCGGGTATAGGCCTGGGTGCCGTCGGGCAGCATGACCGGGAAGAAACCCGAACCGTTGACCATCACGTCCTTCGAGTTGCCCGTTTGCTGAGGGTTACCCTGGGTGAAGATGCGTTCGGTCGAGACGGCGCGCACACCGGTGCCGAGCTGCAGGCCGGAGGGCAGATTGGTTTGCTGCGAGGATTGGGCGCCGGGCTGGCGCACGGTCTGGTACAACAAATCCTCGAACACCGCACGCGAACGCTTGAAGCCGTTGGTGCTGACGTTGGCGAGGTTGTTGGTGATGACGTCGAGGTTGGTTTGCTGCGCCTCGAGGCCGGTCTTGGCGATGTACAGCGAACGAATCATGGGTTTCTCCTATGGGCAGTAGCCGAGAGCCACCGCGTATAGGAGAATTATGCTGGAGAAACACTTAATTCAAAGCAAGGATCTGACTGGCTTTCGCGGCGTTATTCTCGGCGTTCTTCATCAGGCTCATTTGCGTTTCAAAAGACCTTGCCAGGCCGATCATTGACACCATGGCATCGACCGCATTCACGTTGCTGCCCTCGAGCGCGCCGCCGGCGACGCGGATCGCCGGGTCGGCCTGGGCCGGTGCGCCGTCCTTCAACCGGAACAGGCCGTCGTCGCCGCGCACCAGGTCTTTTTCGGGCGGATTCACCAGTTTGAGACGGCCAAGGATGACCGGCGCGGCCGGGCGTTCGGCATTCGAGACGGTGGAAATGGTGCCGTCGCCGCCGACGGTGACGGTGACGTCGGGCGGGATCGTGATCGGACCGCCCTCGCCCGCGATGGTCTGGCCGCCGGTGGTGGTCAGCACGCCGTTCGGGCTCATCTGCAGGGCGCCGTTGCGGGTATAGGCCTCCGTGCCGTCGGGATTTTGCACGGCGATCCAGCCCGGACCCTTGATGGCGACGTCGAGGTCGCGGCCGGTCAGTTGCAACGGCCCGGATGAAAAATCGGCGCCGACGGTGTTGTTGACCACGAAGGCACGGGTCGGCAAGCCTTCGCTCTGCACCGGCACGGCGCGGAAGGTATCAAGCTGGGCACGGAAACCTGTGGTATTCAGGTTGGCCATGTTGTTCGAGGTCGTGGCCTGCTGCTCGAGGATGTGCTTGGCGCCGGAGGCGGCGGTGTAGATCAGGCGATCCATGTTTTTCCTTATCGTACCGTTGTCAGGCGTTTCGACATGCTGCTGTAACGCGTGGGCTCGGGAGCGGTGCGCCGCCCGGCCCACCCTACGTTACGCCGCTGCCAACAACTAACGGTGGTGCACGTAGGGCGGGCATGCCCGCCATTACCGGTTGAACCCCGGCGAACTCAACCTACGCGATTAACGCATGCTGACCAGCGTCTGCAACACCGAATCCTGCGTCTTGATCGTCTGCGCATTCGCCTGGTACACGCGCTGGGCGGTGATCATGTTGACCAATTCCGCCGTCAGGTCGACGTTCGAGGTTTCGACCGCCGACGACTGCATCACGCCGAAGCTGCCCGAATTCGGGGTGCCGATCAGCGGCGTGCCCGAATTGGCCGATTCGGCCCAGGCGTTGTTGCCGAGCGGTTCGAGGCCGTTGGTATTGGCGAAGTTCGCCAGCACGACCTGGCCCAGCGGCTTCGACTGGCCGTTGCTGTACTGGCCGAGGATGATGCCTTCCTTGCCGATCGAGAAGCGCTGCAGGTTGCCGGCGGTGTAGCCATCCTGCACCAGTTTCTTGTCGCTGGTGGCGCTGCCATACTGGGTGGTGCCGGTATAGGCCAGTTCCATCGACTGGGTCGGCTCGGCGCCGGTGGACGGGAAGATCGGCAGGGCAACCGTGAACTTGCCGCCGTTGGCCGTGGTCGCCGCGTTCAGCGCGCCGTTTTCGTCGAAGCGCAAGGTCCCGATTGGTACCGCGGGCACTTTCACCGACGCGGTGATCGCCTTGTCGACCAGCTCCGGGGTGTTGCCCGCCACGCGCGCCGCGTCGCCGCCGGCGGCCACGATCGCCGCTTGTGTCGCCGCATCGGCACCGGCCGTGCCGGCCGCGCCGGCAACCTTGGCCGATGCAGCGGCGGCATACGTGGCCAGTGCCGAGGCAATCGTCGCGGCTACCGGCGGGATCGCCTTGGTGGCCGTCTCCCAGGCGGCGCGCGCCGTGCCGACCGCGGCGTCGCCCTGCGCGGCCTGCGCCACTTTCAGGTTGGTCACTTCGGTGCCATCGTTGGCCGCATACACGTCCCAGGTACCGGAGCCGTTTTTCACGTAGAAGGTCGACAGCACGTGCGGATTGCCCAGCGTGTCGTAGACGTCGACCGGCGACTGCTTGTTGTAGCTGTTCGGATCGCTTGCGTCGAACGGCGACACGACCGGGGCGGCCACGCGCGAGTCGAGGTTCATCTCGAGACCGACCTTGGTGGTCGCGACCGGTTTCAGGTCGCCGGTGCTGATCTGCACGGGCATCGGTGCGCCGGCCAGGATTTCGCCGCTGGGGCCGGTGCTGTAGCCGGTCAGCTTCGCGCCCTGGGCGTTGGTCATGAAGCCGTCCTTGTCGAGCGCGAACTGGCCATTGCGGGTGTACTGCACCATGCCGGAGGAGACCGTGCGGAAGAAGCCCTGGCCATTGATCGCGACGTCGAGCGAATTGTTCGACGATTCGATATTGCCCTGGGTGAACTGCTGGGCGATCGTCGAGACCTTGACGCCGATACCGGCCGTGACGCCGCCGGCGCCGTTGAGCGAACTCGCATACACGTCGGCGAACTGCGCCTGGGCGCCCTTGAAGCCGACGGTGCTGGCGTTGGCGATGTTGTTACCGATGACGTCCAGCGATTTGGCTGCGCCGTTCAAGCCGCTCAGGCCTTGTTGGAAAGACATGTGGAACTCCCAGATTTAATAAGATGCGGTATGGCGTAAGGAATTAGAGAACTTGCTTGATGTCGGCCAGGGAGATCGCGCCCTTGCCTGCGAGGTTCAACTTGACCCCGTCTTTCGTATTCGTGCTGACGCTGGCGACCGTGTCGAGCGTCAAGGCCTTGACGTCGGTCAGTGGCTGGCCGGCGAGCGTGGCGGCGATGCGGAACGAGTAACGGCCGTCGGCCAGCATGGCGGCGTCGACGCTGTCGCTGGTGCCGTCCCAGGCCAGCGGCATGGCGCCGGCTTCGGCCGCGCCGAGGTCGATCGTGGCCACGTCCTTGCCGGTGCGCGGATCGGTGACGATCACCTGCACGTTGTCGGCGGCGGTGGCGAGATCCACGCCGAACACCGACTTGCCGCCGGAGAGGTTCAGGGTATTCCCCTCGACCAGCACGCCGTGGCCGATCAGGTTGGTCGCCTGCATCGACTCGCTCGACTGGTAGCTCGACTTCAGCGTTTCCAGCGTTTCGTTCAGCTTGTTTACGCCGGTCACAGTTTGCAGCTGGGCCAGCTGGCTGGTCACCTGGGCATTGTCGAGCGGGTTCAGCGGATCCTGGTTCTTGAGCTGGGTCACCAGCAAGGTCATGAACTTGTCGGTGTCGGCCTGCACGCTGTCGGTCGACTCCTTCCTGGTGGCGTTCATGGTCGACATCAGGTCGGTGATCGAGGTGCCGCCGGTGGCGTTTACAGTGGTCATGGGGGTGTTTGCTTAAATTGGATTATTGGCCGAGCGTCAGGGTCTTGAGCAGCATGCTCTTGGCCGCGTTCATCGTTTCGACGTTGTTCTGGTAGGAACGCGAGGCCGACAGCATGTTCACCATCTCGTCCACCGGATTCACGTCCGGCATCGACACATAGCCCTTGTCGTCGGCCATCGGGTGCTTGGGGTCGTAGACCTGCTTCATCGGCGACGGGTCGTCGACCACTTCCTTGACCTTGACGCCGGTGCCGCCGGTCTGCATCGGCACCGCCTCGAACACGACCTGCTTGGCGCGGTAGGCTTCGCCGGTGCTGGACGTCGCGCTGTCGACGTTGGCGAGGTTGCTGGCGACCGTATTCAGGCGCTGGGCCTGGGCGCTCATGGCCGAGCCAGAGACGTTGAAGATATTGAAGAGCGACATAATGGTTACTGTCCGTTCTGGATCGCCGCCATCAGGCCGCGGATCTGGTGGTTGATCATCGTGATGCCGGCTTCGTAGCGCAGCGCGTTGTCGGCGAACTGGTTGCGCTCGACGTCCATGTCGACCGTATTGCCGTCGACCGCGCCCTGCACCACGCCGCGGTACAGTACCGGCGTGCCATCGGGCAGCGCCTTGCCGTCGGCGGCCGGCTGGATGTGGCCTTTATTGGTAGCCGCCAGCGGATTGGCCGCATTCGCATTCGTCTTGGCCAGTGCGCCCTGCATGGCGCTGGCGAAATCGATGTCGCGCGCCTTGAAGTTGGGCGTGTCGGCATTGGCGATATTCGACGCGATCAGTTCCTGGCGCTGGGCGCGCAACGACAGCGCGGATTCGTTGAAGCGTAAGTAATTATCGAGTTTGCCGATCATGCCGCCTCCGGGCCGATTTCTTGTTGGGACAGGCTGAATCATACGTTTGGGCAACACTAGCCCATCGAAGGATCAGGCCCCCCAATACCCCCCTTATTCAAAGTTTCGCTACGGCATCACTCGACCTAAGATGGCAGCCATTACGAAAGGCTGCTCGTCATGTTCAAGAAGCTCAAGCTGTTCTCTTTCCTGTTGTTGGCGGCGCCACTGGCGCTGGCGCAAACGGGTGCGCGCCAGGACGGTGCCGCCTTGCGCAAACTCGCCGAAAACTATCTGCAGGCGCAAAGCGCCGGCCTGCCGGGCAAGGTCACGATTAAAGTCGGCGCGGTCGACCCGCGTCTGGCGCTGGCCGCTTGCCCGGCGCCGGAAGCTTTCCAGCAGCCGGGCGCGCGTCCCTGGGGCAAGACCACGGTCGGGGTGCGCTGTACGGCGCCCGTGTGGAGCCTGTTCCTGCAGGCGCAAGTCAACGTGATCGCCGATTACGTCACCGCTGCCGTGCCGCTGGCCCAGGGCCAGCCGATCGATGCCAGCCAGCTGGCGACGATGCAGGGCGACATTGCCGCCATGCCGAACGGGATCATCACCGACATGGCGCAGGCGATCGGGCGCACGCCGACGGTGTCGCTGCCGGCCGGCACGCCGCTGCGGCTGGACGCCTTGAAATCGAAACCGGTGGTGCAGCAAAACCAGGCGGTGCGCATCGTCTCGCGCGGCGAGAATTTCTCGGTGTCGGGCGAAGGCAAGGCGATCGGCAATGCCGGCGAAGGGCAAATCGTGCAGGTGCGCACGCCGCGCGGGGCGATCATCAGCGGTACCGCCAGGAATGGCGGGATTGTCGAAGTGGCACTATAAAGCTGCTGCTGGCTTGTTTTTTTGAAAAACCTTCCCTGATTAGGGTTCTGCGCTAAAGTTTGCAGGCAAACCGCCGTTACACACTGCAGATCCCGGAGTTCCTGCTCCGAACAGAGAAGGATAATGCTGTGAAAATTAACGATACCCTCAAAGGGGCGCAAGCCCAGCAGCTGACGAACACCACGGCAGCGAACGCCAAGCAAGCCGAAAAGGCGGCGGCCACGGCCACCGCGGCGCCGACCGACAGCGTACGCCTGTCGTCGCAGGCGCAGGCAGCCAGCGGCGCCTCGAGCACCGCGCAAGTGTTCGACGCCAAGAAAGTTGAACGTATCAAGCTTGCGATTGCCGATGGGCAGTTCCAAGTCAATTCCGAACGAATCGCGGACGGTTTATTAGACACCGTGCGCGACCTGCTCCATTCACGTAACCGATAAGAACCGATGACCCTTCCGCACGCCACCCTCACCTCTGAACACGAGCGCATTGCCGCGCTGGTCGACTTGATGAAGCAGGAACAGCAATTGCTGGTGGCGGCGGACGCGGACGCATTGGGCGAACTCACGCCGCGCAAGGTAGCCCTGGTGCAGGAGCTGGCGCAACTGTCGCGCCAGCGCCATGGCGCCCTCGGCGCCGCCGGCTTTATCGCTGCCGAAGCGGGCATGGAACCCTGGCTGGCCGCGCGTGGCGACGATGCCGCCCGCGCCGCCTGGTCGCAGCTGCTGGCGGCGACCGCCGAAGCCAAGGAACTGAACCGCGTCAACGGCATGCTGCTCAACCGCCAGATGGCGCATAACCAGACGGTCTTGAATGCGCTGCGCACGCCGGCGGCGGCGCCGGAATCGACGCTGTATGGGGCGAAGGGGCAGACGTTTGGTAGCGCGCCGTCGCGGCGGTTCGTGCTGGGGTGAACCGCGTTTGCTTTCTGGATAACGGCCGCCGATGCGGCCGTTGTTGTTTCTGTCGGCTGGGGGATGCTCAAACCCGTAAGGTGGGCGGCTATACCTTGACGCGTGATTGCCCGCTGCCTGGATGCCGCCCACGCGTTCAAACGCACGCTGAAACTTCGCGACAGATCACTGGCTGGTTGAACGCGTGGGCGGCGCAGACGTGCCTGGTTCGCACCCTGAGGAGGTGGAGCCGCCCACCTTACGGGTCTGCGCATCGTTCTCGAAACTGGCTGTGTGGAGGGCAATCTGACGTAGCCCGTGTCGATTTTGTAGGGTGGGCGCCCCGTGCCCACGCGGTACGGGCGTCTGCCCTTGGCCTGCTACCGTGAATGATTACCGAGCGATGCATCCCCGCAACGGACTGTTGCATACACACGTGAACGCGTGGGCACAGGGCGCCCACCCTACGATACATTGCCGCAACGCAAGCATCATCTCTGCCACACAGCGGAAAGTATTCCTGATTGTCATCCACTGACGGAGGAATCCCATGGTCCGCACCACCCTCGCCACCCTGCTGCTCGTCTCTACCCTGCCCGCTCACGCCGACATCGCCGTCACCATCACGCCCGAGCGCGCGATGCTCGGCAAGCGCGACGAGGTCATGGTCAACGTGACGCTCACCAACACCGGCACGGCGCCGGAACGCATCCTGAAAGCCCGTACCCCCTTCGGCCCGGCCGAATTCCCGCTGTTCGAGATCACGCGCGACGGCCAGCCGGTGCGCTATCTCGGGCGCGAGGTGAAACGCCGCGTGCCGGTCGAGGCCGATTACCTAGTGCTGGCGCCGGGCGAAAGCCGCAGCGCGCGGGTCGAACTCTCGCGTTCCTACGACATGGCGGCCACCGGCGCCTATGCGGTCCGCTACCGCGGCACGGCGTCCGCGCTGAGTCTAAAAACCGGCGCCATCATGTCGAATACGGCCGCGCTCTTCATCGAAGGCCGCCTGCCGCGCGGCGCCAGCATGCCGCTGCTGGCCGCCCCCGCCGGGCCGGGACTCTCCTACGCGCAATGCTCGAACGCCCAGCAGGACACGATCGCCGAGGCGGTCGCGGCCGGCAGCGCGATGGTGGCCAACGGCCTTGGCTACCTCGGCAGCGGCAAGGAGCAAGGCCAGCGCTACACGAACTGGTTCGGCGCGCTCGACGCGGCGCGCCAGGCGACGGTCAACAAGAACTTCGCGGCGATCAGGGATGCCTTCGAGACCAAGCCGATAAAAGTCGATTGCGGCTGCGATGAGGATTATTTCGCCTATGTTTACCCGTTCCAGCCGTACACGATCTACGTCTGCAATGCCTTCTGGACCGCGCCGATGACCGGGACCGACTCGAAAGGCGGCACCATGCTGCACGAGATGAGCCATTTCGACATCGTCGCCGGCACCGACGACCACGTGTACGGCCAGCAAGGTGCGGCCGAGATGGCGCGCACGGCGCCGCAACGGGCGATCAACAATGCCGATTCGCATGAATACTTTGGCGAGAATTCGCCGCCGCTGAATTAACGGTCGATTTAACACTCGTCAATACGCGCTAGCACGAGGCGGCAAAGAAATCCAGCACTACTTGAAGAGAATGCATCATCGTGACTTTTTCGCCAAAGAAAGTCACACACGATTCGATTTGTATTGCTGAGAGCTCATGAATTCGCCAGTATGGAACGCGTTTTCCTTGGATTCAAAACAGGTTTCTTGGGAAAACGTGGAGAAAAGATGGCCAAACCGGCCACGACAAACACCATACGGAGAAGACACACATGAGCTCTAACAGCATCTGGAAGTCGGCATTCGGTATCGCAGCACTGACCCTCGCCGTCGGCGCGCAGGCAGGATCGAACGGCGTGAAGGTGGACCTGGTTCTGGACAAGGCCGCGCTCGGCCCCAGCGACGACGTGTATGTAAAAGTTACCCTTACCAACACCTCGTCGGTCCCGCAGTACGTGCTCAAGGCACGCACGCCGTTCGAGGGCTTGTCGGCCCCGCTGTTCGACGTCACCCGCGACGGCGCGCCAGTCGCCTATACCGGCGCCCTGATCAAGCGCGGCAAGCCGACCCAGGCCGACTACTACCTGCTCAAGCCGGGTGCCTCGCACACGGTGAAGGTCGAGCTGTCGTCGCTGTACGACATGAGCGTCAGCGGCGACTATGCGATTGCTTACCGCACCGCCTCGCCCGACCTGTTCCTGTCCACCGACAAAGGCGCCGCCGCGGCCCGCGCCACGTCAGCGGTACGCGACCTCGGCGAGCTGCAGTCGCAAGCGGCCCAGGTCTACATCGAAGGCCGCCTGCCGCGCGGCGCCGAATCGCCGATCATGCAGGCGCTCAAGCAGGGCAACGCCGGTGGCGGCATGGCGACCACGCAAGGCCTGAGCTATGCGTCCTGCACCGCCTCGCAGCAAAGCACGATCGCGTCGGCCATCTCGGCCGCCAAGACGATGAGCAACAGCTCGGTCACCTACATGGCCAAGACGACGATGGGACCGCGTTACACCAAGTGGTTCGGCGCCGTGAACTCGTCGCGCGTGGCGACCGTCAAGGCGAACTACAGCAAGATCAAGAACGCCTTCGACAACCAGAACGTGGTGGTCGACTGCAGCTGCAAGGACAGCTACTACGCCTACGTGTACCCGACCCAGCCGTACCGCATCTATGTGTGCAACGCGTTCTGGTCGGCGCCGATGAGCGGTACCGACTCGAAAGGCGGCACCCTGGTGCATGAGATGAGCCACTTCGACATCATCGCCAACACCGACGACAACGTGTATGGCCAGAGCGGCGCCGCCAGCCTGGCGATCAGCAATCCGGCTGCGGCGGTGAAGAATGCCGACAACCACGAGTACTTTGCCGAGAACAGCCCTGCGCTGAACTAAAACCGAAGGCCGAAGATCCCGGCGTGTCGGGATCTTCTTATTTCAGGGTGGCGATAAAGGAGACGGGCCGCGCGGGAAACTCGACCGGCTTGTCGAGCTGTTTCACGTCCGCCAGCACCGGACCGGTGTAGCCGATGTTGTAGTTGTGGCGGCCCCTGGCGAAGGCATACGTGTTGGTGATGTCGATCGTATTCGTCAGCATCTTGCCGGGTGCGAGCGGCTGGTAATCGGCGGCGGTGAGTGCGGCGCGCTTGACCATCTTGCCGGTATAGGCGATCGGCTTGCCGCCGGCGTCGCGCAGGTCGAAGCGCGCACCCGTCAATTCAGTTCCCGCCGCCATTTCGCGCGGCAGCCAGACCGTGGTCTTGCCCTGGTTGGTGAACGTCATTTCCACCAGCACCTTGCCGGGTGGCGTCTTGATGTCCATGCGGTGTTTCACGCTCACGGTCGGTTCTCCGGCAGCGCCCGCAAACGCGGGCAAGAGGCTCGCCGCGCCCAGGGCGGCCAGCAGGATGATTCTGCGCTGCATACTCAGCTCCATATGGTTGTGTCGTCCATTGTGCGGGCGGAAGCTGGAAAAACCAAGGTTTGGAGGAATATCCTACGAAAGTTGCGCCCCGTACGGGGTCATTGATGTCAATGGCATCAATGACGGGTTCACCGGACTCCCGAGTCCACGCGTTACGCACGGCTGCTGGTCGAAACGCGGTACGTAGCCTGCACACTTTGCCCCGCGTGGACTCAGGAGCGGTTCGCCGCCCGGTCCACCCTACGTGAAACTTTATTTCACTAGCACGGCCAAGATGAAATTTTATTTCACTGCGTCTGGTGTTGTGGCCAGGATCGTCACCACCACCCGCCGGTTCCGCGCCCTGCCCGCCTCATCGCTGTTCGGCGCTACCGGCTGGTTCGCCGCATGCCCGACCGCCGTCAGGCGCCCCGCCACTATCCCGCTGTCGATGAACAGCCGCACTACGCTGCTGGCGCGCACGGTCGACAATTCCCAGTTCGATGGAAACAAGGGATTGGCGATCGGCAGGTTGTCGGTATGCCCTTCGACCTGGATCGCATACGGCTCGCCGCGCAGCAAGGTGGCGACCGATCCGAGTGTGGCGCGCGCCTCGCCGCCGAGCGCGGCCTGCCCTTCCTCGAACAAGGCTTTCACATTGATCTCGACCGTCACCCCGCGCCCGGTCTGTGTCACGCGCACCTGGCCGTTCTGGACCAGCGGCGCCAGCGAAGCGCTGAGGTCGCGCGCCAAGGTGTTCAGGCGCTCGCGCTCGCGCCGCGCAGCGTCCGCGCGCTTGCGTGCGATCAGGTTCGTCAGGGGAAGTTGCTCGACGGTCGAGCTGGCCTGCGGTGTTTCCGGGCGCCCGCCAAAGGCGTCGCCCAGCGCGTCCGACAGCGTCTTGTACTTGCCGGTGTTGACCACCGAAATCGCGTACATGACGACGAAGAAGGCGAACAGCAGCGTGATGAAATCGGCGTAGGAAATCAGCCAGCGGTCGTGGCTCTCGCGGTCTTCCGCTTCTTCGTAACGCTTGCGCGCCATCTCAGCGTTTTACCAAAAGGCTGGCCACGCGCTCCTCGACCACGCGCGCATGGTTGCCGCTGGCAATGTCGTGGAACACTTCGATCAGGATGTCGTATTGCGCGACCTGGTCGGCCACGATGGTTTTCAGCTTATTCGCGACCGGCAGGAAGAACAGGTTGGCCAGCCCGACCCCGTACACGGTCGAGACAAAGGCCACGGCAATGCCGGAACCCAGGCGCGACGGATCGGACAGGTTTTCCATCACGTGGATCAAGCCCAGCACGGCGCCCAGGATGCCGATCGTCGGCGCGTAGCCGGCGGCCGATTCCCACACACGCGCGGCCTGGCGCTCGGCGAATTCGAAGGCGCTGACTTCCATCTCGAGCAGCCCGCGGATCTTTTCGGGCGCGATGCCGTCCACCACCAGGCGCAAGCCCTTTTGCACGAACAGGTCTTTCGTGCCCATGTACTGCTCCAGCGACAGCAGACCGTCGCGCCGCGCGCTATGGCTCCACAGTGCAATTTCGCGCGACAACGGCTGGCGCCGGTTCTTGGGCGGGAAAAATACCCAGCGCAGCATGCGCATGCCGCGCGTAAACGTGCGCGCTTCGGACTGCAGCAGCACGGCGCCGAAGGTGCCGACCACGACGATGGCGAATGCCGCCGGTTGCACCAGCGACGCAAACCGCCCGCCGTCGAGCGTATGCCCGACCAGCAGACCGGCCAGCGCCAGCGCCAGGCCGATCAGGCTGGCGAAGTCCACAGTTTTTCCTTGAGCGAGGCACGCATGCGCGCCACGGCTTGCGTGTGCAGTTGCGACACGCGCGATTCGGACACGCCGAGCACCGCGCCGATTTCCTTCAGGTTCAGCTCTTCTTCGTAATACAGGCCCATCAGGATTTTCTCGCGCGGCGGCAAGGCGTCGATCGCCGCGATCACGGCCGAGCGGAAGTCGGTGTCGAGCAGCGCGCGCAGCGGGTCGTCCTCGTCCACCGCATAGCGGTCGAGGAAGCTATCGTTGCCGTCTTCATCATGAAAATCTTCGTAATACACCAGCTGGTGGCCGCCGCCTTCGAACAGCATTTCCTGGTACTCGGCCAGCGGCACGTCGAGCGACTTCGCCACCTCGAGCTCGCTAGGCGGACGGCCCAGCTGCTGCTGCAGCTTCGTCATCGCCGTCTCGACCTTCTTCATGGTCGAGCGCGTGCTGCGCGGCATCCAGTCATTGCTGCGCAGCTCGTCGACCATGGCGCCGCGGATACGCAGCACGGCATAGGTCTCGAACTGGGCGCCGTGGTTGTCTTCGTAGCGGTTGATGGCGTCGAGCAGGCCCATCATGCCGGCCTGGATCAGGTCGTCCACCTCGACCGACGGCGGCAGCTTCGCCTTCATCTGGTGGGCGAGGCGCTTCACGAGCGGGGCATGCTCGGTGAGCAGGTGGTTCTTGTCGGCTTTTCCTTTGACGGTATACATGCTTGTTCTTTTTTCTCAGGAACCAAAATGCGCGCCGCCGCGCGTCATGCCGGACAGTGCGAAACGCCCAGCCAGCTGGCGGAAGGCCACCGAGGCCCCGGCCAGCGGAAAGGCATCCACCACCGAACGTCCAAGACGCGCGGCGCGCTGCAGGTATTCGTCCGCCGGCACCGAGCCCATCGAACTCAACGTTACTGCCAGGTAACGGCTTGCTGCCGCCGACATATTATCGTAAACCACTTTCGCCTCTGCCTCGCTTGCGCCGGTGACCAGCACGCCGAACGGACGGCGTCCCAGTGCCTGCGCCAGGCGTTTAATGAGGCCATAGGCGTTGGTGATCGAGGTGGCGCCGGTCGAGACCTGGATCACGATCTCGGAATCGGCCAGCAGCGGCACGGCAAAGCCGCCGTCAGGGTCGACTTCGCCATCGACGATGACGATGCCGCCCTGCTTTTTCACCAGCACATCGAAGGTTTTGGACAGACGGCGCGCTTCGTCGGCGTCAACGGCTTCCTGGCCGTCGCGCGCCAGCAGCGCCACATTAAAACCTTGCGGAGCCAGTTGCACCACCTGGTTCAGCGCGCATTCCTGGCGCGCCACCTGCAGCAGGCTGGCGTGGCGTTCCATCTCCAGGCGGCGGGCAACGCCATAATCGCGGCGGCAGGCGTCGACGATCAGCACCTCGTTGCCGGCCTGCGCCAGCGAGGCGCCCAGGTTGACCAGCATCGCACCCTTGTCGTCGCTCGGCGTGGCGGACAGAAACGTGACGATGCGTGGCTTGGGGCCGGCCAGCATGCGGCGCAGGCCTTCGGCCTGGTCGAAATCGAAACTAGACAAAGCGCACCTCGCGCAGGCTCTCGTCCTTGTGCACGTTGCCGGTGCCGGCCATCATCAGCGGCAGGTCGGCATCGTCGAACGCGTTGGCGGCGTCGCGGCGGCTGCGGAAGGCGCGGTCGACCAGCAGCGCGCGGTCGGCCAGGTGCAGGTCTTCCGGCACGCGCTGGCCGTTCGAGATGTAATGCAGGTTCAGCTTCTGACGGATGATGACGTCGAGCACGTTGCCGATCGAAGCCGCTTCGTCCATCTTGGTCATGATGCAGCCGTGCAAGCCGCTGCCCTGGTAGGCGCGCACGACTTCGGCCAGGGTTTCGTTGGTGGACGTTGCGTTCAGGCACAGCAGGCGTTTGACGTCGGCGCCGGCGCCGGTCAGCATCGCCACCTGTTCGGTGACCATCTGGTCGCGCTGCGACATGCCGATGGTATCGATCAGCACGGTGTGCTTGTTCTTGAGCTCTTTCAGGGCGATGCGCAGGTCGGCCTCGTCCTTGACCGAGTGCACCATCACGCCCAGGATCTTGCCGTAGATGCGCAGCTGTTCGTGGCCGCCGATACGGTAGGCGTCAGTGGTGATCAGCGCCAGCTTTTCCGGGCCGTGGCGCATCACGCAGCGCGCGGCCAGCTTGGCGGTGGTCGTGGTCTTGCCGACGCCGGTCGGGCCGACCAGGGCGAACACGCCGCCCTTGTCGAGCAGCGTGTCTTCATCGGCCATGGTGGTCAGGTTGCGCGCGAGCACGGTCTTGATCCAGCGCATCGCCTCGGCGGCATCCTTGTTGGCCGGCATCTTGTCGATCAGGTAGCGCGACAGCGAGGCCGAGAAACCAGCGGCCAGCATTTCGCGCAGCACGACCGCCTTTTGCGGCTCGCGCGCTTGCGTGCCGCCCCAGGACAGTTCGGCCAGTTGCGATTCCATCATGCCGCGCATGGCGCGCAGCTCGCCCATCATGCCGCTCATCTCTTGCACGGCCGATTCCTTGGCCTGGGCGATGGCGGCCGACATCATCGCGGTCATGGCGGCCATATCGAAGGCCGGCTCCGGCTGCGGCGCGCGGCGGTTGGCGTAGCTGTGTTCAGGGGCGAATTCCGGCTCGGCTTGCGGCGCGCGGCGGCTGGCGAACATCGGCTCGGGGGTGTATTCGGGTTCCGACTGCGGTGCGCGGCGGCTGGCGTAGATTTGTTCCGGCGTGGCGGCGGGCGCGGCGGCGCGGCGGTTCACGAAGGCCGGGGCTTCCGGCTCGAAGGCATTCAGGTCCAGGCGCGGCTGCGGCTGGGCCATGGCGGAATCCGGCGCAGGGGCGGCCAGGGAAGCGACGTCGTCGTTGTCGAGCGCCAGGATTTCGACGACGCCGTCGACAGGACGGTTCGAGAGGATGACGGCATCCGGCCCGAGCGCATCGCGCACCTTGCGCAAGGCTTCCCGGGATGTTGCCGCTGTAAATTTCTTCACATTCATCTTATTCTCCGCACTGCTCTATTCGATGGTGGCCGGCACGCACGAGGCCGGTCTATGGAATAGATTATTGACGATGCCGTGGAGCAAGCATCGGCGGAAAAGGATGGGGAAAATGGGTTAATTCGATTTAGATGGGGTTACGCACACATCGGCAGGCGATGTTTATCCGTTATCGGCGCATGGATACGCATGTAACGCGTGGGCACAGGTGCCCACCCTACGGTGCACCACCGTCCGTAGCAAGTTCATGGAACAGTCGTGCACCGTAGGGTGGGCTCCCCGAGCCCACTCGTTACATGCAGCGATTAACCCGCGCCAACGAGACTGGTCACGCGAATCGTCTTGGTCTCCGGAATCTCCGAATGCGACAACACCTTCAGGTTCGGCAACGCCCGGCGCAGGAAACGCGACAGCAGCACGCGCAGCGGCCCCGGCACCAGCAGCACCGGCGTGTGCCCCATCGCTTCCTGCTGCTGCGCCGCATTGTGCGCCTGCTGGGCGATGGTGTCGGCCAGGCCCGGTTCGATGCCGGTGCCGTCGCCGCCGGCGCCCAGCGCCTGCATCAGCAGCCGCTCGAGGCGGTTGTCGAGGGTCATCACCGACAACTCGTTGGTACCCGGGAACAGCTGCTGCACGATCGCGCGACCCAGCGCCACCCGTACCACCGCCGTCAGGTCGCCCGGATCCTGCGTGCCGTTCGAGTGCTCGGACAGGGTCTCGATGATGGTGCGCATGTCGCGGATGTGCACGCCTTCGATCAAGAGGTTCTGCAACACCTTCTGCAGCGTCGACAGCGAGACGACTTTCGGCACCAGGTCTTCGACCAGCTTCGGCGTGTCCTTGCCCAAGTGGTCCAGCAGCGCTTGCACTTCCATGCGGCCCAGCAATTCCGACGCATGCGTCGTGATCAGGTGGTTCAGGTGCGTCGCCACCACGGTGCCGGCGTCGACCACCGTATAGCCCAGGTTCTGCGCTTCGTCGCGCATGCTGCCTTCGATCCACACGGCCGGCAAGCCAAAGGCCGGATCGGTGGTCGCCTGGCCCGGCAGCGTGCCGCTCGCCATGCCCGGATTGATCGCCAGGAACTGGCCGTTGATCGCCTCGCCGGTGCCGACTTCCACGCCTTTCAGCGTGATGCGGTAAGCCGACGGTTTCAGTTCCAGGTTGTCGCGGATGTGCACCGGCGGCGCCAGGAAGCCGACTTCCTGGGCGAATTTCTTGCGGATGCCCTTGATGCGCTTGAGCAGTTCGCCGCCCTGGGTCTTGTCGACCAGCGGAATCAGGCGGTAGCCGACTTCCAGGCCAAGGGTGTCGACCGGCATGATGTCCTGCCAGGTCGCCTCTTCCGCCTCGCTTGATGCCGTTTGCTGCGCACCGGCTGCCGCGTCGCTGGCCGCCGCTTCCGCTTCGCGCTGCGGTGCATTTTTCGCACGCTTGGCCAGCAGGTAGCCGCTGCCGCCGAGCACGCCGCCCAGCAGCAGGAACACCAGGTTCGGCATGCCCGGGATCAGGCCCATGCCGGCGATGATGCCGCCAGTGATGTACAGCACTTCGGGTTTGGCGAACAGCTGGCCGATCATCTGGCCGCCGATGTCTTGCTCGTTGGCCACGCGCGAGACGACCATACCGGCCGCGATCGAGATGATCAACGATGGAATCTGCGCGACCAGGCCGTCACCGATGGCCAGCAGCGTATAGGTTTCGGCTGCCTTGCCAACCGCCATGTCGTGCTGCACCACGCCGACGATCAGGCCGCCGATGACGTTGATCAGCGTGACCATGATGCCGGCCACGGCGTCGCCCTTGACGTATTTCGAGGCACCGTCCATGGCGCCATAGAATTCGGCTTCCTGCGACACCTCGGTACGGCGCTTGCGCGCTTCCGGCTCGCTGATCATGCCGGCATTCAGGTCGGCGTCGATCGCCATCTGCTTACCCGGCATCGCGTCCAGCGCGAAACGGGCGCCGACTTCGGCGATACGGCCCGCGCCTTTCGTGACGACGGTGAAGTTGATGATGGTGAGGATGACGAACACGACAATACCAACCGTGTAGTTACCGCCGATCAGGAAGTGGCCGAAGGCTTCGATGACCTTGCCGGCCGCCGCGCCGCCGGTGTGGCCTTCCGTCAACACAATGCGAGTAGAAGCCACATTGAGCGCCAGACGCAACATCGTGGACACCAGCAGGATCGCCGGGAAAGCCATGAAGTCGAGCGGCCTGACCGTATACAGCGCGGTCAGCAGCACGATCACCGACAGCGCGATATTGAAGCTGAAGAACAGGTCGAGGATGAAGGCCGGCAGCGGCAGGATCATCATCGCCAGCAGCAGGATGATCAGGATCGGCGCCGCCAGAGAGTTACCCTTGGCGCCAATCGCTCCCATCCAGCCTGGCAGTCTCAAACTATTCATTCAACGGCTCCGTTATTCGTTATTCGGTTTTGCAGCAGGCTTCACTTGCGATGCCGGGTTCAGCGGGTCCATCTCCGGCGGCACCTGCAGCCTGGTCGGACGATCCGGATAATGGCCACCGGCCTTGCTGTAATTGCGCAGCTGGAAGACATACGCCAGCACTTCGGCCACCGCCGAGTACAGCTTTTCGGGGATTTCGTCGTCGATCTCGGTGTGCTTCCAGAGGGCACGGGCCAGGGCCGGCGCTTCCAGCAATGCCACCTTGTTTTCGCGCGCCAGCTCACGGATCTTGGCCGCCACTTCGTCGGCGCCCTTGGCAACCACGCGCGGCGCGCCGCCCTGCCCGTCCGTGTACTTCAGCGCCACCGCATAGTGGGTCGGGTTGGTGACCACGACGTCTGCAGTAGGGACATTTTGCATCATGCGGTTGCGCGCCATTTGCCGCTGCATCTGGCGAATCTTCCCTTTAATCTGAGGATTGCCGTCCGATTCCTTCGATTCCTGGATCATTTCCTGGCGCGTCATCTTCAGTTTGTTGTTGTAATGCCAAAGCTGGTACGGCGCGTCGATCAGGGCCACCACGCCGAGCGAACCGACGATGAAGAGAAAGGCATGCGCCATCAGGTCGGCCACGTGGCCGGTGCCCGCGCCCAGCGGCTCGACGGCCAGCCCGAGCACGGCTTCCTTCTGGCTCATGACCACGACCCAGGCGACCGCGCCGACCAGCACCGTCTTGGCAATCGCTTTCAGGAGCTCGATCAGGGCGTTTACGGAAAACATGTTGCCGATCCCGCTGATCGGGTTCAGCTTGCCGAAATTCGGCATGAAGGCCTTGGAACTGAAATTGAAGCCGCCGATGGCCAGCGGCGCGGCCAGCGCGACCAGCATGATGGCAAAGGCCAGCGGCAGGCAGGCCAGCATCACGCCGCCGACGTCGGCGGCGATGCGTTCGATCAGGACGTTCGGATTGTAGATTTGTGCGCGATCCAGCGTCAGGCCGGAGGCGAGCGCGTCCGACAGGCGGCCGGCCAGGCTGCCGCCGGTGATCCAGAGGCCGGCGCCGGCGGTCATCAGGACGGCAAAGGTGGCGAGCTCGCGCGAGCGGGGAATGTCGCCGTCTTCGCGCGCCTTTTGTAGTCTTCTGGGGCTTGCGTCTTCTGTCTTTTCCGCGTCGCTGTCTTCCGCCATGCCAATGCTCCCTCCGTGAGAGCTGACATTATCGACGGAGTTGCCGTAGAGCTATAACGCGAACAGGGAGGGAAAGCGCCGTCAGTTCGGCGCGTGGGCAGGCATGAACGACGCCGCCGGCGCCGTCCGGTTCATACCATCAAGCCAGGAACCTGGCCTCATCGAACACCTCGGCAGACGCGAACGGCGTGCCCTGGGCATCCTTTGCCGACACCGATGGTGTGCCGGTGATGGGCCAGGCGATCGCCAGCTGGGGATCGTTCCAGGCGAGGCAGCGCTCGTGCTCAGGCGCATAGTAGTCGGTCGTCTTGTAGACGAATTCGGCCGACTCGGAAAGCACGACGAAACCATGGGCGAAACCTTCAGGGACCCAAAGTTGTTTCTTGTTCTCGGCGCTGAGGATTTCGCCGACCCACTGTCCAAAGGTAGGCGAGCCGCGGCGAATGTCGACGGCGACGTCGAACACGCTGCCGGCGATCACGCGCACCAGCTTGCCCTGCGCTTGCTTGAGCTGGTAGTGCAGGCCGCGCAGGACCCCCATGGACGACTTCGAATGGTTGTCCTGGACGAATTCGACACGGCGGCCGACCGCTTCCTCGAAGCGGCGGCCATTGAAACTCTCGAAGAAAAAACCGCGCTCGTCGCCGAACACACGGGGTTCAAACAGGACAACGTCGGGAATGGCAAGGCGAATTGCGTTCATCAAAAAACAGTTTCATTAAGGATATGGAACAAATACTGGCCGTAGCCGTTTTTCTTCATCGGCGCGGCCAGTATTTCGAGTTCGCCGCGGCTGATCCACCCCTTGCGGAAGGCGATCTCTTCTGGACAGGCAACCTTCAAGCCCTGGCGCTTCTCGATCGTCGCAATGAACTGGCTGGCGTCGAGCAGGGACTCGTGG
This sequence comes from Massilia sp. CFBP 13721, assembly GCF_014842025.1. Taxonomy (GTDB): domain Bacteria; phylum Pseudomonadota; class Gammaproteobacteria; order Burkholderiales; family Burkholderiaceae_D; genus Telluria. The sequence goes on along the minus strand of NZ_JACYUY010000007.1, from coordinate 44,820 downwards.
GTGCCCGTATCAAGCCAGGCATAACCGCGGCCCATGATTTCGACGTGCAGCCGGCCCCGTTCCATGTACATCCGGTTCAGGTCGGTGATTTCGAGTTCGCCCCGCGGGGAAGGTTTGAGCATGCGCGCAAACTCGACCACGTCGTGATCGTAGAAGTACAGGCCGGTCACGGCGTAGCTCGAACGCGGCACGGCAGGCTTTTCTTCCAGGCTGACCGCCTTGCCGCCGGCATCGAATTCGACGACACCGTAGCGCTCCGGATCGTGCACGTGGTATGCGAAGACGCTGGCGCAATCGGAACGCGCATCGGCGCGGCCAAGCAGGTCATTGAAGTCGTGGCCGTAGAAGAGGTTATCGCCCAGCACCATCGCACATGGGCTGCCGTCGAGGAACCGTTCGCCGATGATGAATGCCTGCGCCAGCCCGTCCGGCGATTCCTGCACGGCGTAGGACAGTTTCAGGCCCCAGCGGGCGCCGTCGCCCAGCAACTGCTCGAAGCGCGGCGTGTCCTGTGGCGTCGAGATGATCAAAATCTCGCGGATCCCGGCCAGCATGAGCGTGGTGAGCGGGTAATAAATCATCGGCTTGTCGAACACCGGCAGCAGCTGCTTGGATATCGCCAGGGTTGCCGGATAAAGCCGGGTGCCGGAGCCGCCGGCGAGGATGATGCCTTTACGATTCATAGGGGTCCTTGTCCTGCCAGTTCGGCAATAAGTCGGTTAACGTGGTGGCGCCAGTCCGGCATTTGCAAGCCGAACGTGGTTTCGAACAAACGCGTGTCCATGCGTGAATTACGTGGACGTGCCGCCGGGGTCGGATAGGCCTCGGTGGCGATCGGCAGCACCTCCTGCGGGCCGGCCCTGAGCTGGGCGCCCTGCACGAGCGCCTCGGCCAGCACATGCTGTGCATAGCTATGCCAGGTGGTCGTCCCGGCCGCTGCGAGGTGATAGGTGCCGGATAGCGGATTGCCCCCGGCGCCCGCCGCCAGGCCAGTGTCGCGCAGGCGGTGCAGCGCAAGCGCGGTGGCATCGGCGATCAGTTCGGCGCCGGTGGGCGCGCCGTGCTGGTCGGCGATGACGTTCAGGCACTCGCGCTCCTTTGCCAGCCGGAGCATGGTTTTTGCAAAATTGCCGCCGCGGGAAGCGAACACCCAGCTGGTACGCAAGATCAAATGGCGCGCGCCGGTGGCACGAATTCGCTCTTCCCCTTCGCACTTGGTGCGGCCGTACACGGACAGCGGGTTGGTCGCGTCGCCTTCGACATACGCGCCTTCTTTCGTGCCGTCGAACACATAGTCGGTCGAATAATGCACGAGCCAGGCGCCGCGGGCCGCAGCTTCCTCGGCCAGCACGCCAGGGGCCAGCGCATTGACATTGTGCGCGGTCGCCGCATCGCTCTCGGCCTTGTCGACAGCCGTATAGGCGGCGGCATTGACGATCACGTCCGGACCGAAGGCGGCGATCGGCGCGCGCAGCGTCTCGGGACGCGCAAAGTCGGCATCGAGGCGGCCGAGTGCGCGCAACTCGCCCAGCGGCGCCAACGCACGTTGCAGCTCCCAACCGACCTGGCCGTCTTTTCCAAGCAAGAGGATCTTCATGCCCGGTACTGCTTGTCGGTCCATTCGCGATAGGCGCCGCTGGTGACGTTCTCCACCCACGCCGCGTTTGCCAGATACCATTCCACAGTCTTGCGGATCCCGGTGTCGAACGTTTCAAGCGGACGCCAGCCGAGCTCGCGCTCGAGTTTGCCCGCATCGATCGCATAGCGGCGGTCGTGGCCCGGACGGTCCTTCACGAACGTCATCTGCGTGGCATACGACTGGCCGTCGCCGCGTGGCCGCAACTCGTCGAGCAGCGCACACAGCGTCCGCACGACGTCGATGTTTGCCTTCTCATTCCAGCCGCCGACATTGTAGGTCTCGCCCACCTTCCCTGCCGCGAGCACGCGGCGAATCGCGCTGCAATGATCGAGCACGTAGAGCCAGTCGCGGATCTGCTGGCCGTCGCCGTAGATCGGCAGTGCCTTGCCAGCCAGCGCGTTGTGGATTACCAGCGGAATCAGTTTTTCCGGGAAGTGATACGGGCCATAGTTGTTCGAACAATTCGTCGTCAGGACCGGCAAGCCGTAGGTATGGTGCCAGGCGCGCACCAGATGGTCCGATGCGGCCTTGCTGGCCGAGTAGGGGCTGTTCGGCTCGAACGGATGGGTCTCGCTGAAGGCTGGCGCGCCAATGTCGAGCGAGCCATAGACTTCATCGGTCGACACGTGCAGGAAGCGGAAGGCTGCACGCTCCTCGCCGTCCAGGCCGCTCCAGTAGCCGCGTACCGCTTCGAGCAGGTTGAAGGTGCCGACGACGTTGGTCTGGATGAAAGCGCCGGGACCATCGATCGAACGGTCGACATGGCTCTCGGCGGCGAAGTTCAGCACCGCGCGCGGACGGTGTTCGTCCAGCAGGCGCGCCACCAGCGCGCTGTCGCCGATATCGCCGTGCACGAAGAAGTGGCGTGCGTCGCCTGCCAGGCTGTCCAGATTGCGCAGGTTGCCTGCATAGGTGAGCTTGTCGAGGTTGATCACCGTCTCGTCGCCGTGCGCGAGCCAGTCGAGGACGAAATTTGCCCCGATGAAGCCGGCACCGCCGGTCACTAAAATGGTCATGCTTGTGGATTCTCCGTCTTTCTACCTAGTTTGAAATTGCCGGCAGCGTTGTGTGAAGCAGCAAGTTTACTGCATTTGCGCTCACGGCTCGTCGTAATTTCGTTTGGCTGACTTGCACCCTGTCGCCATCCTGTTGCACGTACCAGTCTGGAGATGCAAGGCGCTTCTATCTCTTTTGCGTGAAAGTCGCATGCGTTCTTAGGACCTCTGTTCAAAAAATACGATGAATTACGCCCTAAAGATTAAATAGATGTGCGCGCACGCTTGAATTTTTAACAAAAATGCATTGAAACTGTTGTATCTTTGGGAGTAACAAATGATACACAGTTATTGATCTATCGCAAATTCTATAAGAATGTAACGATCTCCGTGCCGGCCGTGCTAGACTCTAATTGAACAAGAATCGACTTTTGGCGCCCTACCTGAGAGGTAATGATGAAATTAAGAATGCCAAAACGCCCGCTGGCGGATTCTTCTCCAGCCGTTGTCATCCTTTCGCATTACTGCGAACGAATCGATCGCGCTGTTCCCCATCTGAGAACGCTTTTCCTGACTGCCGGCGTTCTCGCCGCTGCGCTGCAAGCAGGCATGGTCGCCGACTATTTGTTCGGCGCTGGCCTGCTGCTGCACTGGGCCATCTGGTTCCAGCGCTGGTGGACCAATGCCGAGTGGCGACGCTGATTCACAACATTCGCTTCAATTCGTTCTCAGACGACCCTGTCGTCGTCCCTGCCTTTCTCCTCGCCAAATGGCGTGCGTCACACGCACTGCCGCCCCGGCGGTACTCCCTGATCTATCGATAAACGAACGTTACCGATGCCGCGCTGCGGCATTGTTGACAGGATTGATAGGGGACTCATGGCACGCCACCGCTTGGCGTTTATCCGGATTGACTGGAGGCTTACAGCAAAACGCCGCCTGTAGCGGCGGCGTTCAGAGGACTAATCAGCTAACGGTACTCACGTCGTCGGCTTCGACGGTATCCATGAGTACCGGCCGGCGAGTGCGGACGCTCCAGCGCCCGCGCACCACGCGCCCATATGCCGCCACGTACAGCGCCAATTGCATTGCGACCAGCAGGATCGCGCTCGATACCGAATGTCCCAGGAACACACTGCCGGCGATGCAAAGCGCGACCACCGGGCTGATGAACCAGATGACGCCGGCATTGCGCTTCCACGAACGGACTGGATCGCGACGCACGTGCTTGAACACAACGCGACGGAACACGAGCGTATGCAGGTGCAAAGCATCCGGCGCGCCAGGGCTGACATTCTGGATGAAACGGCGGCGGTAAATACTGAAAAGCACTTCAATAATCGGATAAGCGCACACACCAAGCACTTGCCAGGCATTGATTTCGGCATGGCGTACGAGCAGCAGCACCGCCATTTCGGCGACCCAAAAACCCAGGAAATAAGCACCGCCGTCACCCAGGAACAATTTGCCGGCCGGGTAATTCAACAGGAAAAAGCCGCAAGCCGCACCCCCGCTCAGGGCGGCCAGGGTCATGACGAAAGCGTCGTCGTATTGCCAGGCAATCGCGCCCAGGCCGGCCGACATCAGGATAATCGTGCTGCTCGACAGGCCATTGAAACCGTCGATGATATTCACGGCATTCGCTGCCCCGGCGACAATCACGGCGGTCACCACGATGGCGACCGGTGCAAATACCAGCAGGCTGTCGATGCCCCAGATATTCAGGTCGCTCAAGGTCGCACCGAGCAAGCCGCTGGCCAGCAGCGAACTGGCGACCGTGGCGGCCAGGCGCACACGCACCGATACCCGCTTGGTGAAATCTTCGATAACGCCGGCAATGAACGCAGGCAAGCTGGCGGCAAGCAGCAACAGAATCAGGTTGATCTGCGATTCCTCGATCTGGCCCGGGAACAGCATCCGGAATGCCCACACGCCGAACATCAAGCCTGCAACGACACCAATTCCGCCAATACGAGGGACGGCAACCGTATGCATCTTCTGCACACCACCGAGGTCATGATCATGGGACAGCTTCCCGTGCCAGCGTTGGGAAGCGATGATTGCGGCATTTGCTGCGAAGCTCGCGCCTGCTGTGAGCAGGCCAATCTGTAAGACTTTCTCAAGAAGCATTCTTTTTTACATCCTTATGTTCCGTACTGCCATCACGTGCCGCTTGTGCAGGCAGAGAAAATTTGGGCAAAAAAACGGCGCGCCGCGCCTGAAAATAAATGCCCTTGCTGTGCCCACCCTCTGCTGCCGAATCGGGTTGAGCCTCATCAAAATGTGTGCAGAGCCAAGTTGAGACAATGCAAGATTATACTAGAGTAGCAGACTCGTCCGCCACGATTCGTACCGTGCTGTCCTTTGTTTGTCTTTTTTTGTCATCGCCGCATCCTGCGTACTACTCTGAACAGATTCTATTCCGGTTAAACTCGCTAGCACTTTCTTTGGTCAAGAACAAGAAACTAAAACAACACTTTATGGTTTTTTTGAGGCTCAGCAACTTTCATTGATATAATCATGAAGCAGTTTTTGCATCTGACCGATGTTTTGTTAATCGTAGATAAGGAAATCCCTATGAAGAAGTTTCTCGCCCTGAGCGCCGCCCTGACCCTGGTTTCGGCCCAAGCTTTCGCACAAACCACCACCCCGGCTGCCGGCTCGGCTACCACTGCACCAGCCGCTGCTGCCCCAGCAGCTACCGGTCCTATGGCTGGTCTGTCGGCCGCTACCGGCCTGTCGACCGCAGCGCTGGTCGCTGTTGGCGTCGGCGTTGCAGCAATCGCTGTCGTCGTTGCTGACGACAACGATTCGAGCACCAGCCACTCGACCACGACCCACCACGGTCGTTAATTTCACGGGCGTCAAGCCCGCGAAATGATGAGTAAAAAAGACTGGCCGCGCAAGCGGCCAGTCTTTTTTACGTTGACACGTCAGTTTTCAAGCGGCTGCTTGCTGTGCTCAATACGTCGTGCTCCAGCTGACGCTGAGGGATTTCGAGCCCGGCACCACGGCAAACTGCGAGCGCGAATCATCGCGTTGCGCTTGCCACAGCCAGCTGCCGATCGCATACCCTACCATGCCCCCTGCCACCACGTCGGACACCCAATGCTCGCGCTCGGCAACCCGTCCCATTGAACCGACGGCCGCCAGCCCATACAGCCATGGCGCATCGTATTCCTGCGCAAACGGCGTCACTGCGGCAAAGGCCACCGCCGCGTGATTGGAGGGAAAGGACGCATCCGACCGATTTGCGGTGCGGTGCCAGGTGCCCAATTCCTCGCTTGGCCGCGCGCGTTGCACGATGCGTTTGGTGAGCATCGACAAGCCACCCGAAGCGGCAATCGACTGCAGCGAAATGATGCCGATGTTTTGCATGCGCGCATCGCCAAAGGCAACGGCCGCACCCGCGGCACCGGCCAATGCGACCGGCATTGCCTTGCCCACATTGCCCCAGGCGTCGACGACGCGTGAATCCTGATGTTTCGCGACGAATTTGTCGGCCGGCTTGTCAAGGGCGGCGCCGGCAAGCACCGCGCCGCCGGCCAGCAGCGAGCCCTTGGCCCACTGGGGCAAGGTCGGCGAGTTCGACACCGACTGTTCCAGGCGCCAGCGAAACGCCGGCCACGGGCTTGGCAGCGTGCGCACAGGTGGATTGACGCCCGGGTGGTTCTGCTCGTCCTTGCGTTCCGCGAAATTACCTAACCCGTCCGCGGTGCTCAAGTCGCGGCGCGGGTCTTCCATCAGGTCATACAGGTCGCCGGGACTGGCAACCATCTGGCCGACGTCGCGTGTCCATGGTGCGATGGCGAAGCCGGCGCTGGCCTGCGTATCGCTCAACAGCATGATGTTCAGCGGAACCGAAAGGAAGACGCCCTTGTCGTTGTACGGGTCGGTTGGTGTGCCTGGATTGGTAATGTCCTTGCCGCTGGTCTTGGTGTACCAGGCGCCGATCTCGACGCCAGACGGGAAGCGGCGCTTGAACTCCATGCGCACGCCCTCGTCCCTGGCCAGGAAACGCCCCGCCCTCGCAGTGACGGTCATGTCGTAGGGCAGTTTGTAATGCAGGGCGCCAAGCGCGGTAACCGTGCGGTAGTCGCGCTTGTCGAACAAGCCCTTGAAACCGCGCTGCTCGAGTGCGTCGACACTCAGGTCGACGGCCCAGCGTGAATCCCTCGGCAGATACAGGATCTGTCCGCCGGCGCCGCGGTACATTTCTTCGTACAAGCCGCCGGAGACGCGCGCATACAGGCGCTCGTCGAGCGTCATGTACTTGTTGAGCAATGCGCGGTTGATCTTGAACCGGCTGCCGCGCTTGTACTCGGCGACGTCGGTGCGCACGTGCGGCAGCAGGCTGTTCGATGCCTGGGTCACGCCCGACACGTTTTCGAACAAGTTCAGCTTCAGGGCGCTGTTGAAATACAGGCCTTCGCCGAGGCGCTTGTCGAAGTTCGACACCGCCGCCACCTCGTAGCGCAAGGCGCCGCTCGGGTCGTTGAAGAAGAACGATACGCGCGGCGCGATCCGGAACCGGTTGGACTCGCGGTCTTCCGATCGCAGCTGGATCATTTCGCCATCCTGGTTGACGCGCACGCCAAGGCCGGCGCTTTCGTCGCGCACTGCCGCCAGCAGGCCGCTTTCGTCCTCGCCGACCCGGTCCGCCGGATTGGCATAGCGCACCAGCACGGTTTGCAGGAATGCCTCGCGCTCGACCAGGCCGGTGAAATAATCGGTCAGGCGCTGCAGGTCGAAGAATTCATAGGTCGCAATTGGCTGTTCGAGCCTGGTGTAGGTGACGTGGATCGCCCGCGTGCCTTGCGGCGCAAAGGCCAGCGCGGTACGGGTGGCGCGCCCCACCGCACGGCCCATGTTGGAAATCCGGCTATTTGTCAGGGTCAGCTTCAGCGTACCGCTGTCGAGCTCGACGCGGATGTTCCTGAAGTTTTGCCTGGCCAGCGCCTGTACCAGCTGCGCGCCATGGCCGGCGTTTTTTTGCCACTCGGCGGCGCTGACGCGGTCCGGTGCTTTTTTCGGATCGAAAGGCGCGGGTTCCAGCAACTTTGGCAGGAATTCGCGTTCGGCGAACGGAATGCTGACGTAAGCGTTGGCGCTGAAATGGTCGCGGTGGCGCGCAATTTGCGCGCCGAGCCAGCCCCAGCGATATTCGAGGCCAACGGCCACGCCCTTATCGCGTTGTCCCGCTGCCGTTTCACCGGCACGAAAATCGCGAGGATAATCGTTGGCGTCATACTCCGCAACTGCAGCCCAGCCTGGCATCGAAACAGGCGCCCAACGCACGCCGCCGAAAACGCCGTCCGGCCGTTTGTTGCCATATCCCAAGCTGGCCTCAATGTTTCGTGCCTGGCCAAACGTTTTCGTGGCGACGACATACTGGCCTTTAAACAGCTCGGTTCCCAGCAGGTCGGTCACGCCGACCGCCACCGATGGCATCCAGGTGGACTCCTGGACGAGACGCAGCTTGGCGTCGACCACCTTGTCTTTGTAACGGCCATATTCACTGCCGTACTGGCCTGGTTCGAACGTAAAGCCTGGGATGCCATTGATCGATACGTACCGTCCGGTGATCTGCAGAAAAGGCAGCACCGTGGACGTGACCCAAAAGCTGCCGTATGGGCGATCATGGCCATACCCGACGGAGAGTGTGCTGTCGCGCTCAACGACGGCCGAGGGCATGTTGATATAGCCTGATTGACCGTTGACCGTGGGCGTGGCGCCGAAGGCACTGGCAGCACTGACAACCAACGCGCCGCAGCACGAATATGTGAAGGGGGTCTTAATTAAAGTTAGCACAGCGATTTCTCGGCAGCGGAATGCTGCCTGAACAGGGTGGAGGTTGCGGACGGCGGCGAAAGAAGTCGACCATTCTAACAGCTGAGCCGCACGTATGAATGACGCGCACATCCGCAGCCAAGTAGCCCTGGCTTCCTGAATGGGACGTGCATGATGGTGATAGCCTTACGTGTTGCCGGCCACGGCAGGGTGCTTGTCTCTTTCGATGATCTGATTGTATGCCGACAACATTCTTTTCACCGATACGTCTTCGGTGAATTCCGACAAGAACCTTGCGCGAGCCCCTTCCGCGTAACGCGCGTGCTCCTCGGTCGACGATAGAATCCGGATGCACGCGTCTGCAAGCGCCCTAGGGTCACTGACAGGAACATTCAGCCCCGTCAGACCGTGCTGGTTTACCCACGGTACACCAGAACCCGGGATGTCCGTTGCCACGATCGGCAAGCCGTGCGCCATCGCTTCCAGCAGGACGACGCCGAAAGCCTCGGCTCGGTACGTCGAAGGCATGCAGTACAGAGACGCCCGAACGAACAGTGAATGAAGAGCACTGTCGCTCAAGCGGCCGGCGAGATAAACGGTGTCGGATAAACCTGCTGCGTCAATGGCCGCTTGCAGCGTGTCCCGTAGAGGCCCGCCGCCCACGATAACAACCGCCGTTCCGGGCTGTAGATACTTTGCAGCCTCGATCAGCACATCAAAACCTTTATAGGGAACCAGGCGCCCGACAGCCAGAATCAGCTTTCTCCCAATAATTCCCTGCTCCAGTGCGACCGGAAGTCCGGGGTCGACATCAATACCTGCAGCGAGCGTAGCATCCGGAATGCCGATCGGGACGACCGTTATCTTGTCGCTGAAAGCACGCAAGGTGGCCGATTCGTCGGCATACACCTGGGAAGTCGCGACAATCGAATCAGCCCGTTTCAGCAGCGCTGTCTCCAGAGGGCGCAGCAGTTTGCCCAGTATTCCTTTATTGATGACATCGCTATGCCAGTGAACCAGCAGGCGCGGCCGCTTTCCCATCAATAGGGAACCCAGGGCGCCAAGCATGTTCGGCGCGTGAAGATGGACCACATCAGCGTCGCGCGCCTCGCGCAGGCAACGGGTCAGGTAGCTCAAGCCCAGGGGCTGCGACGCTACCATCTTGGCGATAGGCGCCCGCACCACTCTTACCCCGTCGATCTGCTCATCTCTATTTGCCGCTGTTTTTTCAAAACAGACGACGGTGACGGCGTGTCCCTTCCGGGCCGCTCCCCGTGCCAGACTCCCGGTGACACTTTCAATCCCCCCGGCATCCGGGAAGTAATATTTCCCGAAATGAACAATATTTTTCATTGCTATGGATTCCTGTTTGCCGCAGCCGGCTGCGATCGAAAAATGATGAAAACCGCGCCGCATTGCCTGCAGGTCTTTATATCGCCAAAGTCCCGCATGGGATCAGGCGCTTATCCGTTGCAGGCAACCAAGACATAAAGCCCGTGCATGTGCCTCGGAGCCGGCCTCTGCATAGCAGCGTAACTCGGGCGCGTTGCCCGAGGCGCGCAGGTGCACGATGTCGCCGCCGGCGAAGGTCAAACGCAAGCCGTCGATCGTGCTGGTCTCGACGACAGCTCCCGACGCAGGCGCAAGCAGGCGCGCCGCGTAGTCCAGGTCGGCCGCCAGGCTGGCAAGCAAGGCATGGCTGTCCTCGCTCGCAAAATTCTGCAGCCGGTCGCTCGCGGTGAAGCGCTTCGGAAGATGAGCGGCCAGCTCGGAAACCTTGCGGCCCGTGTTCCGGGCGAGCGTCAGTATCGTCAGGATAGGCAGGACCGCATCGCGCGTAGGCAGCGGATCAAGACGTACACCGTCGGCAACGACCGCACTGCCGAGCAAAAAGCCGCCGTTCGCTTCATACCCGACGATGACCGCGTCCTGGAGGCGAACGGACGAATGGGCCGCTTCCATTGCTGCGATCACGTATGGGGAACCAATCCGGGTGCGGACCACCTGCGTGAAGGCGCCACAGGCCTCGACTGCCGTGTTGCTGCTCACCGGCGTTGCCACCACACTCGCGCCGAGGAACTCGCTGCAGAGCACGCCGACGACATCGCCACGAAGCCAGCTACCCTGCTCGTCGCCGATCAGCGGCCGATCCGCATCGCCATCGGTGGAGACCAGGACATCGAAATCGTATTGCGCCGCCCACTCGCGCGCGCGCGCGACGTCTTCTGGCCGCACTGCTTCGGTGTCGATCGGAACGAAGGTGTCGGTGCGGCCGAGCGACAGTACTTCGGCGCCCAGCGCTTCAAGTATGACGCGCAGGACGTCGCGCCCGACGCTCGAATGCTCGTACAGTGCTACTCGCATGCCGGCAAGCGAGCCGGCCTTGAAAAACTGCGTATATCGGCGGACATAGGAGGCCATTGCGCCGGCCTCGGCCGGCGCCAGTACTTGCGGCACCAGGTTGTCAGGCACGTCGACGTCTGCCGCCAGCATGGCTTGCTCGTCGTCCTTGCTGATTTCGCCGGACGATTTGTAGAACTTGATGCCGTTGCGATCGAATGGAATGTGGCTGCCGGTGATGACGAGCGAAGAGGCGTTGCGCGTGGCAGCGTAGTAGGCGACCGCCGGGGTCGGCATCGGGCCGACGAATACGACCTCGCGGCCCGCATCGCGCACGGCCTGCGCGCAGGCTCCCGCGATGGCAGGGCTACTGGGACGCAAATCGTGGCCGATGATCACCGGGCCCGGTCCGTCGGCCACTGCCTTGAGGAACGCCTGGGCATAGGCGTAGCAGATGGCGTCACTCATCTGTGCTACCAGCCCGCGCGCGCCACTCGTTCCGAATTGCACTCCTGATTGCACCACCAACTGGCGCATTGAAATTTCAGCCATTACAAAATCCTGTTCATTCGTCACATCGTTTACGCATATACCTCAGCCTCGGCAAGTATCTTTGCTGCTGCATCCTTGCCGGCCAACTGGGGCTGTCCCGCCAACGGCCATTCGATACCGACCGCAGGATCATTCCACAGCAAGCTGCGATCATGTTCCGGATACCAATAATCGGTGGTTTTGTAGAGGAATTCGGCCGATTCCGACGTTGTGACGAAGGCATGGGCAAACCCGGGTGGAATCCAGAGCTGGCGCTTGTTGTCTGCAGAGAGCTCGACCCCCACCCATTTACCGAAATTCGGTGAGCTGCGCCGCAAGTCGACCGCGACGTCGAACACACTGCCCTGTGTGGCACGAACGAGCTTTCCCTGCGCATGCTCGATCTGGTAGTGCAAACCGCGCAGCACACCTTTCACTGAGCGGCTATGGTTGTCCTGGACGAAATGGACATCGAGCCCGGTCGCCTGCTGGAACTCACGTTGGTTGTAGCTTTCGAAAAAAAACCCGCGGTTGTCGCCAAACACTTTGGGTTCGAGGATCAGAACTTCCGGGAAGCTGGTTGGAATAACTGAAAATGGCACAGGCAAGACCTTAAGAAATAAGACTGAGCAAATATTTGCCGTAACCGTTATTGCCGGAGCTGACGGCAGTATTATGATTTGAATTTAAGTTGGCATTCGCCATTGATGTTCGCCGGCGTTGCTAACCCCAGCCGCGATAGTTCGCTTAACAGTTGATTTGCGGAAGTATACCAGCTAAATTTTTTTACATGTTCTCGACCGAGGACACTCAGTCTGTCAAGCCAATCATCATCGCGAAGTGCGCGGCCCATCGCTGAACGCATGGATTCGACAGACAAAGGATCAAAATAGGCGGCAGCCTGACCACAAATCTCCGGGATAGAGGCGGCGCGCGCGGCGATCACCGGGCAACCGCAAAGCATGGCCTCGATAGGGGGCAGGCCAAAGCCTTCATAAATTGAGGGAAATACGTAAGCGCGGGCGTAGCTGTAAAGTGATTTGAGTTCGGCATCTGTCAGCCGGCCAGCGCGGATAATGCGTGAATCATCCTCAACTGTTCTGCCGCTGGAGGCGAAGACTGCCGCATTGCTTCCACCAACAACGACTAATCGCGCATCGGGATCGGGCAAACCGGAAAAAGCCTCGACTAATCGCGAGAAATTTTTGGTCGGATTCGCACTTCCGACCGCAAGAAAATAACGTTTCGGCTCGACGCCAAGCCTGCTCAGCACACCTGAATCAGGGGACTGTGTTCGCATGTGATCTGCCGCACCGTACAAAACCCCGACTTTTTCCGAACTCACACCGAGATGATGGCAAATGCGTTCCTTGGAAAACTCGGATACGGTAAGCAGTCGACGGCTCAACTTGGCCTGGACTGAAAAGAGCAGTCGGTACCAGCGAACGAACGCTGGGCTATATGCGTCGGGCATATCGAAGACAGCTGTGTCGTGAAAGGTACAGATCTGCCCGAGCTTGAGCAAGGGGGCGCTGCCTGCCAAGTTGAGCAACATCGCACCGCGAGTCGCCCAAGGCAGGCGGATCTGCTCCCAGTAATGCAGATGACTCCCTGAAATTTCGCGGATTTCGATATGACGATAGGACGGTAGTGGTTGCGTGTGCGAGGATGAAATCAGCAGCACGAGACGGCAATTGGCTACCCAGGAGCCGTCTGCCAGTAACGCGTCCACCGTGTCCAGTATCTGCATCGCATAGCGTTGCACGCCGGTGATAGGTTGGGAAAAAATCTTTCCGTTAATGAAAAGCAAATCAGGCATCTTGTGGAGGGGAAGTCACGCTTAGGGAATTGGAATTTTTCATGGATGTGCGAGGCGTGTTGACACAGAGCTGCCGACGACCAATCGGGTCAAGCGCAGCCAAATCCAGTAGATTGCCATGAGATACAGAATCGTAGCGAATATGTTGCTGTGTATACCTTCGTTAATGAAAGCCATTGGAAAAGTAAAGATCATCAGCGCGAAGGCCTGTCGCTGTAGTGAACCACGCAACAGTGCCTTTTCATAAATTCGCGACAAGCTCGCTACTACCGCGCCAATCAGGAATGGCCCCACCCATAAAAAATTCATGTAGCCTTCAACCATGACGGAGGGGTAAATGTTGACACCATCAGCGAATGCGCCTGGCATGACCATCTCGGTTACGTACGCGGCAGTTAGCAACGGTTTGTCTGGCCAAAAATTGCGCGGCACGGCGTGCAATAAAGCGTAGAGGTAGGACATTCCTGCCTCGATTTTGAGCTTGCCGACTTGCGCGAGTTCAAAAGCTTCGGCCATCTGGGGCAGCATGTCCATGCGCGCCATAAACAGTTTGAAGACGAGCTCGCGTTGGTCGATGAATGTCTCCAGCGCGCCGAGGTAGACTTCTGCACTGGCGAGTTCGATATTTCGCACATAGCCGAAGAAGGTCACGACGAGCACCAGCACTGGCGTGAGCAGCAGCAGGTAGCGGAGGCGCACCTCCCGCACGTACAGATGGCACAGCAGCAGGTTGATAAGGATGGTGGTGACGATGGAATAGCGCGCCGCGCCAACGACGCCTTCTGCAAGGATCCATAACGTCATTGTCAGCGCCGTCTTGCGATAGACGCCATGTTTGTAGGCCAGCAACAGCAGCAGGAAATAGCATGCCTGCGCAAGGCTGGGGATCTTGAAGAGATACGAGGCGCCCTGGTTCTGCGTTGCCTGCGAGACCTCTAGCGCCGTGCCCCCTCCGCCGACGGCCAGCAGCAGCACGTAATTGAGCAGCTTGAAGCCGATGAAGGACAGCAGCAGCCACCAATAGAGGCGCCGCGTCCCGGGCGCGTTCGGCGCAGCCGGCACACGAAGAATGAAGGGCGACGGGTAGACTATCTGGCCAACTAGATAGCCCGCCAGAAACAGCAACGACGCTGCCAAGGCCATTTGCATCGGGACGGGATCAATCTCGTCCGTGACCGCGAGCGCCTTGAGCACAATGTAGAAAAAGAATTCGACCGCTACCCAGAAAGCGCACGAGAATAGGAAACGGTAGGCCGAAGTGACGCTGGCTGCGATCAGCGACATGAGCGCCATGATCGCCCACAGAAAGGCGTGAGTCAGGCTGTCATCGACGCTATTGACAGCATAGTCCAGCAAGGAATAGCCACAACCTGTAAACAGCGCGGCCGCCAGCCACAACATCCACGTGCGGAAGTGGCCAGAACGCGACATGCCTACATCAGGAGGCACGGCGCAAGGCAAAGGATGAGAAGTGTTCGCGGTCATAGGTATCAGGTCCGTTGTCATAGACCTAGTCTGCGCTGCACGCGGTGCAAACGTTCATGAAAGGCAAGGTAAGCGCTCCAGCGCGGACCAGCGTTGCTCGGCAGGAGGCAGCCAGCCTCGCCAATGGCGCCGGAGAGCCGATGTTCGAAGAAAATGCAGCGCGCCTTGCTTCGTAGTTGCGCGGGCGTGTAAGAACCCTCTCGCAATCGATACCATAGATAGGGAGAACGGCGATACGCCAGGTTGGCTTTGAGGAACTGGCGGAAGGCCCCAGGCAGCCTCTCCCCCCAACCGGGGGTATCGATGTCATGCTCATGCGTCACCCCGTCTTCAGCGGCGAAGGCGCGTAGCCGCAGCATGAGCCCCAGCGCCTTCGGGTTCAAAAGGAAGCAAAAGGTGGTCACGTAGCGGTCCAGTCCACTCCAGGGACTGCGCAGGCAAATAGTGGTATAGGGGTCGGCCCTGCCCGCCATCGCGGGTAGTTCGATCTCGTGCAACACACCAAGCTGGCGCCATACTGCCCGGAAGTTCGCTGTGGCCGCGTGATCGGTGAACATCGTGTCGTTCAAGAACAGTACCGGCCGGTCGCTTAGGCCACGCGCCGCCACTGCTTCGGCGCCAGTGAGGTAGGCTGAAAAATCGAAATCGACATTATCAGTCGGTAGCGCAGTCCAGCCGCCACCCAATTCACGCTCCTGCTCCAGTTGGGCCGATACAACAAAGCCGCGTACCGCCACCGTCTGGCTAGCTAGCAATTTCTGTATGCGTCGCATCATTTCTTCTGGCGAGAAGCGGTAGCTGCAAGCAACGATGGCAATCGAGTCAGTCATGGAAAAGTATCTGGCGGGTAGCGCGTTAATGTTTGCTAGGCGCATGCAGCAATTTCTGCAGACGATCCTGATTGGCCTGTGCGGAGGCGATCATCGCCTGCACTGTTACTTGGTTATGGCGCCGCATTGCCTCGGCGGCCTCGGTGTCGGGCAATTCACCGTTCAGAAACTGTGTCAACGTAATGCCGCGCAGCGACTCGGCATCGAAGTCACCGATGCGCGGTGTGATCACAATTGGCAATACGCCCCAGTAGAGGTACTCCACCAGCTTGGTAGGGCAAGCCACGAGATTGACCAGAATCTCATCGCGCAGCACAAAGCCATATTGGTGGGACAGGTAAAAATCCTTGACCTGTACCGGCGCCACCGACTGGCAGATAAACTGTTTCAGACCGCTCTCGCGCAGTCGCGCCTGAAAACTGGTGACGTCGCCGGTCAGGAAAGTATATTGGAACTGTGGCTGGCGGTTGGCGGCGTCGACCATTTTGTCGACATTTTGCCAGGCCTGCATGCCTCCTGCATAGATGACCGTTTCCGGGGAGCGCTTGGCCAGTAGGGCCTGAGCTGCCGTGGTGCTGTCACCAAGGTGCGGGAGGATCGGCAAGACGATCTCTGCACGATCGGCACGTCGGCCGCGCTTACGATAGAAGTGCTCCAACATTGAATGCGTGACGCAGATCAGTGCGTCACAACGCTTCAGGATGAAGCGCTCAGCGGAGGTGAGTATGCGCGCTGCGCGGCTCCGACCCTCTGCTACCAATTCCTCTGGAACAATACCGTGCGCATCGAAGATCATGTACGCTTTGGTCGGGAATGCCATGATACGCAAGGCGTTATACGCAGAATGCACATATACCACGCGCGCCGTGCGCAACAGTCGCAGAATGAGGAGAAAATGGACGAAGACGTTCAGGTAGTAAATCGTCGCTGCGCCCTGGATTCGCACTTGTTTGCGTAAGAAGCGGCGGAATGAGAGGTCCAGATAGCAGCGCGGCGTCGAAGCCATCAGCGCGTCGATGTGGGCGACGCGCTGGATCATACCGTCCTTCTGGTTCTGCTCAGATGGGAAAGAACCGATGACACAGATCATCGGGCCACCTTCAGAAAGGCCTCGATGCGCGCAGCGATACGCTCCGCGGCTCGCCCGTCGCCGTAAGGATTGCTGCGGTTGGCCATCGCTTCATAAGACTCTGGTTCGTCCAGCAATTGGCCGATACCGTTGACTATGTTCGCAGCATTCGCTCCCACCAGGCGCGCCGTGCCGGCATCTACCGCCTCCGGGCGTTCGGTCGTATCACGCATCACCAGCACCGGCTTGCCCAGCGACGGCGCCTCCTCCTGAATGCCACCGCTGTCGGTCAGGATAATGTGGCTGTGCATCATCAAAAAGACGAAGGCCAGATAGTCTTGCGGGGGGATTAGATGGATGTTAGCTTTGTCGCCCAGCGCCGATTCGACGGGGCCCTTGACGTTCGGGTTGAGATGAACGGCATAAACGATCTGGACATCGTCACGGCGCGACAGTGTCAGTAGTGCATCGCAGATCTCCTGCATGCCTCCACCGAAATTCTCTCGACGATGGCCAGTGACCAGCACCAACTTGCGGTCGTCGCGCAAGAACGAGAAGCGCTCGCGCAGCGGCGCGCGCAAGGTTTCGTCGTGAAGCAAGCGTTCGGAGACTTGCAGCAGCGAGTCGATGACGGTATTGCCGGTGACCTCGACAGTATCGGCTTGAACTTTTTCGGCAAGCAGGTTCTGGGCAGAGGCCTGCGTCGGCGCAAAGTGCAGGTGTGCTACCAAGCCTGTGATGCGGCGATTCAATTCCTCGGGCCAAGGGGACCACAGGTTGCCGGTTCGCAGACCAGCTTCAACGTGGCCAACCGGAATGCGTTTGTAGAAACAGGCCAGCGACGCCATGGAGGTAGTCGTCGTGTCACCATGGACCAGCACAAGATCGGGAGTCCATTCCTCTAGCACTTTCGACAATGACTCCAGGATACGTGCGGAAATACCCTCGAGCGTCTGCGAAGTCGACATCAGGTTAAGGTCGAAGTCGGGAACGATTTCAAACAGCGAGAGCACCTGATCCAGCATCGCTCTGTGCTGGGCAGTGACGCAGACCTTGGTGTCAAAGAGTTGATGGTTGCGTAATGTACGCACAACAGGTGCCATTTTGATAGCCTCGGGCCGAGTGCCGAAGACGATGAGTATTTTCTTCACGTCGTTAATCTCTGGAAGCGATAGTTAATGTATTGCGGCGCAGCTTGATGAGCAGCTTCACGAGCCACAGCAGCCTTAGCCTATTCAGGGTTGTCAATGCGCTGAAAATGGACGGGGGGTGGCCGAGCCGGACGAGCACATCCCGGTTATCCATGATGTATTGAAGTCCACCGTTGGCTGCCGTGTAGACCAGTGCTTTAATTGGATAGGAACGCCGGAAAGGCGCGCCCAGTGCATGCCAGTAGCGCTTGTCACCAGCATAGATATCGCTGACGAGTAGTGCCAAAGTGCGGGCATCCAGCGAGACAAACTTTCCTGGTATGGTATTGATCTCATTCGGGTTGCCGCCACGGGCGACCACCATGCACTGATCCAACGATGCCAGCGATGCGCCTGCTGCCAATGCATGGTGCATGGTAAGGGCCTGGACATAGAAAGTTCCCATCCATCCCCGCTGAAGCTCACTACGATTCGTCCACACCGATCGGCGAAAGATAAACGACGACATGAATGTGAACAGTAAACTCATGTTCGCCATGCGTTCGAAGTAGCTCGCCAAATCTCCAGGGGAAACGGAGGTGCGTGAGGCATGGGGGTGAGCCTTGGATATACGATTCAGGTCGATGTCACCCTGCACATAGCCGAAATGGAGAATATCTGGCTGATCCGACCGCAATGTCTGCACGATTGTCTGGAGTGCGCCAGCCTCGACAATGTCATCACTCCCCAGCAGCCAGCAGTACTCGCCGTTCGCTGCGTGGACGACTGCATCGAAATTGCGGTCCGGACCAACGTTTTCGGCCTGGACGACCCAGCGCAGCGGAAGCCGATTCGCAAATTCCTTGAGTACACTGAGGGTATCATCCGTTGACGCATTGTCGCTTACCACGACCTCGATAAGGCCGTCCAATCCGGTCGTTTCAATGGACGAGAGGCACTCCCCAAGATAGCCGGCACGATTATAGGTAGGGATACAAACAGAGAGAAGTGGGCGATCTGTCATTGCGACCTCTGGCGAAATTTTCTATATATGAGGTAGCACCAGGGCGGTGCAACTACGATTGATACGGTTGCATAGGCCGCTATGGTTGCCGTGAGACTGAAACGGGCCATCAGAAAGACGCCAGCCCCGATCAGAATGGCGCAGACAACGGACTGGGCAAGCAACGGTTCTTCCTTGTGAGCGCGAATGTATGCGGCCATCGCGAAGACTCCCGAGTTGGCGACGGTTGTCAGTGCCAGGAGTAGAAGTGCAGGGAACGAGGGAAGCCGGTCGAGGATCTTTGGCTGGACGTAAGCCGCGATCTCGAGAACGACCAGGAACCCGACAGTGCAAATCGCCGTCGCAAATACGGAGCGCCAGGCCTGGTGGTCGAACAGTTTGTTCAACGCTTCTCGCTGCCCACGAGCAATGTGTCCCGCCAGATCGGGCACTTTCGCTGAAATCCAGCTCATCCCGATCGTGGAGATGGCTGTGAAAATCGTCATCGCGAGTCCTAGCTTGCCGGCGGCCTCTGCACCCTGATTGGCGAAGACCACGGGCGTCAGAAAGTTAAAAATGAAATAGCCGCTCGCCCAGCTAATGGCGATTTTCCATTGCAGCGGGAAGATGTCCTTTCGCCAGGTGTAACCCTGGTCGTGATACGCCTGCGCATCGGCAGCGTCGGGCGCGGAAAGTTGCTGCAGCATAGGCTGACGTCGCAGCCAGATCGCCGTCATGATCGCAGCGGAAAGTGGCACGGCAACGACCGCCCACAAACCCAGCCCAGATGCGAGAAGTACCCACAGCAGCACGTAACCGATCATCGACTGGTATAGACGGAGTTTAGCGACTTGCCCAAGCGCTCCCATTCCCTCACAAATGGCGAGCCGAGCGCTAAAGGCCAGATTCAAGGCTGCGGCGAGAATCAGCACAAGCCAGACCGTCAGCCAATCCGCCGTCGGCAGTGCGCCCTTGTGGGAAAAGAAAAACGATCCCCCCGTCATTAATGACAGGAAGAAAATAGTGGCCATGATCCCGTTCCATTTGCGGGACAGCGCCAGCAGCGACCGTATTGCATTCCTCCATTGGCCTGCGCCTTCCAGCCGGCCATCATGGGAGAGGGTGAGGTGCGCGGCAGCGTGGCTCGTCAATTGCGTCAGCACATGATTGAGACCGAGCTCGAAGAAAATCTGGGTAGCGAGGACGGAAGCGAATGTGTAGTAGTAGCCCTGCTGGACGGGCGTGAGGAGGAGTGGGAGCATCAGCATTGTGATGCCTCCGGCAAGAATTCCCCAGCCGCGGAAAACGAGCGTTACCAGTACAGGCCAATCTAGCCCGCTCAATTTTGGTAGGCGGGAGATCGACCCTGTACCGGATCGGGTGCGAGGACCGAGCAACATGCGTTATCTAATCGTAGCGTTAATTTGCGGTGAAGCAAGTGGGCATCAAGCCCTCGAAGACCCGTGAGCTGGTATAGAGCCGCAACGGCGATGGTAGGTAACTACGTCGCGCAGGAACCTCGTGCAAGTGGACGGGACAGTGCTGCGACGGCAGGACAATCTGAAGCCTGGCGAATCCGCTCACGACCGTCCTCCGGCACGATGCCATCTCGCTGTGCGTATGATGGCTTCATCCAGTGTCATCGGCACCGACAAGCCTAACTCGGCGCGCGCCCGGCCACTGTCCGGCACATAGCGCTCGACCGGCCGCGACGGGTCCGGCGTCCCCACGATGCGTACCTGGTCGGGCACGCCCAGCACCTCGCAGACACGGTGTGCGAGGCCGGCGATCGACGTTGCCTCTTCCGCCCCGACATTGTAGGCGGCGCCCGGTTTTCCTATCAGCAGGACGGCCCACAACCAGGCAGCCATGTCGGCGGCATGCAGGTAGCTGCGCACTGGCGTGCCGTCGCCCTGGATGACGATCTCGCGCCCATCGAGTGCGGCACCGATGAAGTTGCCGATGGCAAAATGCTTATCCAACGGTAAGTAGGGGCCGACGAAAGCGAAGCAGCGCGCGGAGCGTACCCGCAGGTTCGTTCGGGCGCCGGCCGCGGCAACGAGCCATTCCGACGCCCGCTTGCCTTCGCCGTACGCCGAGCCCGGTAACAGCGGATCGGGTGCGCCGGGATAGCTTTCAGGAACCCGCGGCAGATCGGCGGGCTGGCGGCCATACACGGCACCCGAGCTGATCAGCAGAAAATCCTGCGCCTGTGCCTGCAGCGCGAAGTCAAGCACGTGCCGCGTGCCTGCGATGCAGGTGTCGAAGATCTCTTCCGGTGCGGCTTTGGCGACGACGTCGGTGGCGGCGTGGATGACGGTGTCATACTCGCCTGCCGGAAAGACGAAGTCACGCACGTCGCCACGCAGCCAATCGACGCCATCGATTTGCGCCAGCATTGGCGCCGCCGCGCGAAAAGCCTCAGGATCGCGGCTCAACACAGTGGCGCGCACGCCCAGGGCGAGGCGTCGGTTTGCCTCGGCGAGCGTTACAAGCAACCACTTTCCGACGAAACCAGTGCCACCGGTAATGAAGATCCGGCGACCCGCCAGACCACGCCAGAGCTCGTCCGACAGCTGTCGGAAGGCGTGCTCCAGATCGTCGGCGGGCGGCAGGCGCAAGAGTTCGGACGTGCTCACTTCGCCGGTTCCGTGGCGCTGGCGAACGCCGTGATACGCGCGCGGACACTCTCGTTGTCGAGGCCGTGCTCGCGCAACAGGTAAGCGTGGGTCCCGCAGTGTTCCGAGAAGCGGTCCGGCACGCCGATACGCAGCACGCGCACGGGATACTGCTCGCTCGTGATTTCGACGACAGCGGCACCGAGTCCGCCCAGCACCGAGTGCTCCTCGAGCGTGACCAGGCTGCTGCAGGCGCGCGCGGCGGCGCACACGTCGTCGGCCGAAAGTGGCTTGAGCGACAGCGCGCTCCACACCGCAAGGTCGAGCTCCTGCGCGATGTCGGCGGCGCTGCGCACCATCGACCCGGTAGCGATCAGGCCCGGGCGGTCTGAACGGCCATCGCGGATTTTCAGGAGGCGTCCGGACCGCAGCGGGCCGATCGGGCCGGCGTGCACGTCGCCGCGGTCCGACTTGCCCATGCGCAGATACACCGGACGATTGGCCGCGTAGGCGTACTCCATCGTGGCGGTCATCTCGAAACGGTCGGCCGGCGACAGCACTTCCAGGCCGGGAATCGCACGGGTGCAGGCAATGTCCTCGGTCGACTGATGACTGGTGCCAAGGTGGCTATACACGAAACCGGCACCGTCACCCAGCAGGACGACCGGCAGGCAGTCGTGGGCGATGTCGAGCTTGATCTGCTCGACCGTCCGGATCGGCACGAAGGCGGCCAGGCCGTAGACGAAGGGCCGGAATCCGACCCGCGCCAGGCCGGCGGCCATGCCGACCATGTTCTGCTCGGCGATGCCGGCATTGATGTACTGCTCCGGGCAGCGCTTGCGGAACTCGTCGAACAGCGCATAGCCGTGGTCGCCGGTCAGCAGCAGGACCTTCGGGTCAGCCAGCGCCAGCTGCACCAGCGTGTTGGAAAATGCCTCTCTCACTTCGGTGCTCCAGTAACGTCGAGCGCGTTGACCGCCTCGTCAAAAGTCCGCTGGTCCAGGCGCGTGTAGTGCCAGCGATTGTCGGATTCCATGAAGGGCACGCCCTTTCCTTTCACGGTGCGCGCGATCAGCGCTTTGGGCTTGCCGGCGCCGGTCGCCCACAACTGACGGATCGCCGCGTCGACGGCCGCCTCGTCATGGCCATCGACCTCCAGCGTCTCGAAGCCGAACGACGCGAACTTGGCCGACAAGTCGCCCAGTGCCAGGACGTCGTCGGTCGTGCCCATTGCCTGGAAGCCGTTCTTGTCGACGATAAGCATCAGGTTGTCCATCCGGTGATGGGCTGCGACGAGCGCGCCTTCCCAGATCGGTCCTTCGTTGAGCTCGCCGTCGCCGACGATCGCATAGACTTTCTGGTCGGTGCCCTTGCGCTGCAGGCCGGCGGCGATGCCGACACCGACCGAAAAGCCGTGTCCGAGCGATCCGGACGTGACTTCGAGTCCCGGCACGCGCGAGTCGGACAAGCCTTTGAGCTCGCTGCCGTCCTTGAAGTAATTCTGGACGTGCGAGTCGTCAAGCCAGCCCAGTTCGCGCATGCAGGCGTACTGGGCCATGACGCCGTGGCCCTTGCTGAGGATGAGAAAATCGCGGCCCTCGGCGCGCGGCTGGTTGTCCGGATATCGCAGGTGGTTCCGGTAGAGCACCGTCAACAGCTCGATGATCGAGAACGCACAGGCGATGTGCACCGTCGAGCCGGCATAAGCCATCTCGAGCACCGTGCGGCGCATGCGGGCCGGCGCAAAGCGCGCTTCGCCGCCGGTCCGCACGGGAGAGGACGCGAGGTCGGTCATTAGAAGTTCACTCCAAAGAACTCTTCGAGCTTTTCTGCGATGTAGTCCAGCTGCGCCTCGTCGAGCGCCGGGAAGGTGCCCAGCCAGAAGGTCTGGTTCATCACGACGTCGGTGTTGGTCAGCTCGCCGCTAATACGGAAGTTGCGGCCAGCCATGTAGGGCTGCTTCGTGAGGTTGCCGGCGAACAGCAGGCGCGTGCCGATCTTGTTCTCTTCCAGGAAATTGATCAGGTCGGCGCGCTTGACGCCGGCGTCGTTCTTGACGATCAGCGGGAAGCCGAACCACGACGGTTCGCTGTTCGGCGTTGCCTCTGGCAGATGCAGGAACTGGGCGACGCTGGCCAGGCGGTTCTTCAGGTACGCGAAGTTCGCGCGGCGCTTGGCGATGAACTCGTCGACGCGGTCCATCTGCGCCAGCGCGCAAGCGGCCTGCATGTCGGAAATCTTCAGGTTGTAGCCGAGGTGGCTGTAGGTGTACTTGTGGTCGTAGCCGTCCGGCAGGTCACCGCCCAGTTGCTCCTTGTTCCAGCAGAAGCGCTTGTTGCAGGTGTTGTCCTTGCCGGGCGGGCAGTAGCAGTCGCGGCCCCAGTCACGGAACGATTCGGCGATCAGCTTCAGCTCGGGATTGTTGGTGAACACCGCGCCGCCCTCGCCCATCGTGATGTGGTGCGCCGGGTAGAAGCTGAGCGTGCCGATATCGCCGAAGGTGCCGACCAGTTGGCCGTTGTAGGTCGCGCCCAGCGCGTCGCAGCAGTCCTCGACCAGCCACAGGTTGTACTTCTTGCACAGTGCCGTAACGACGTCCAGATTGAACGGATTACCCAGGCTGTGGGCCAGCATGATGGCCTTGGTCTTGGGCGTGATGGCCGCTTCGATCTTGCTCGCGTCGATGTTGTGCGTGGCGAGATCCACGTCCACGAACACCGGCACGGCGCCGAACTGGAGAATCGGGTTGACCGTGGTCGGGAAGCCGGCCGCGACGCCGATCACTTCATCGCCCTGCTTGATCGCGCGCTCGCCAAGCTTGGGGCTGGTCAGCGCGGAAAACGCCACCAGGTTGGCCGAGGATCCCGAGTTGACGGTGATGAGGTATTTCACGCCGAGGAACTCGGCCAGGCGCGCTTCGAACATGGTGTTGAAACGGCCGGTGGTCAGCCAGCCATCCAGGGAGGCATCGACCATGAATTGCAGCTCTTTGGCGCCGATGACCTTGCCCGACACGGGGACGATGCTCTGCCCCGGGACGAATGGCTTGGGTGCGTACGCGATGTCGGCATATTGCTGCACGAGTTCGCTGATCTGGCTGCGCAGCTTGTCCAGCTGCGGTTGGAAGGTAACGGTGGTAGCAGTAGTCATTGTTCGGTTTGGTATTGTGAAATTTGTTCAAGGCAAAAAGTGCGCATGTCTGCGCCGCCCAGCCAGGCCCGGTGCCAGTCGGTGATATGCGACAGCGCCGTGTGCAATGGCCAGCGCGGCGCCCAGTTCAAGCGCTGCCGTGCTTTGGAAATATCCAGCTTGAGGTAGCTGGCTTCGTGCGGATGGTCACCCGGTTGCAAAGCCCAGGCGGCGCCCTGCCCCCACGCTTCACAGAGTCTTTCGACGATCCATTGTACGGGTTGGGCGTCCTCGTCGCGGGGCCCGAAGTTCCAGCCTTCCGCGTCGGCCTGGCCGTGTTCGTACAAGCGCTGGGCCAGCACCAGATAGCCGGACAGGGGTTCCAGCACGTGCTGCCAGGGGCGGATCGCGTGCGGGTTGCGGATCTGGACAGCCTGCCCTTCTTCCAGCGCGCGCAGGATGTCGGGTACCAGCCTGTCCAGCGCCCAGTCGCCGCCGCCGATCACGTTGCCGGCGCGCGCGGTGGCCATGGCGATGCCTTCGGACTGCAGGAAGGACCTGCGGTAGGCGCTGCTCACGAGTTCCGCACAGCCTTTGCTATTGGAATACGGGTCATAGCCACCCATGGGTTCGTCTTCACGGTAGCCCCAGACCCATTCCTTGTTTTCGTAGCATTTGTCGGTCGTGATGTTGACGATCGCACGCACGCTGCCGGCCTGGCGCGCGGCTTCCAACACGTGGACCGTGCCCATCACGTTGATGGCATAGGTCTCGATCGGCTGCTGATAAGACAAGCGCACCAGCGGCTGGGCGGCCATGTGGATGACGATTTCTGGCTGGAATTGCGCGATCAGGGTCCGCACGCGCTCGTAGTCGCGGATGTCGGCCACTTGGTGGTCCATGCCCTCTGCCACGCGCGCGACGTCGAACAGCGCCGGCGTTGTTGGCGGCGCCAGCGCGACGCCGCGTAGCTCCGCGCCCATGGCCTGCAACCAGAGGCTGAGCCAGCTGCCCTTGAAACCGGTATGGCCGGTCAGCAGGACGCGCTTATTTCGCCAGAATGCCGGGTTGGTTTGTTGTACCTTCATTTCAGTCCCACTTTTTCCAGGGGGCTTTGCCGCTAATCCATAAATCTTCAAGCAGATGTTTGTCCCGCAAAGTATCCATCGGCTGCCAGAAGCCATGGTGCTCGTAAGCCATCAGCTCGCCCTCTTCAGCCAAGTTGATCAGTGGCTCTTGTTCCCAAATCGTCGAGTCGCCTTTGATAGACTTAAGCACCTTGGGCGCGAGCACAAAGAAACCACCATTAATCATGGCGCCGTCACCTTTCGGCTTTTCTTTGAAGTTCATGACTTGACTATTCCGGATGTCAAGTGCTCCAAATCGCCCTGGAGGATAAGTTGCGGTCAAAGTTGCCGATTTCCCATGCTTGCGATGGAAGTCGATGGTGGCGCCAATATCCATGTCGCCCACTCCATCCCCGTAAGTGAAGCAAAAGGCGTCCTCATTTTTTACATAATCGGCCACACGACCGAGTCGGCCACCTGTCATAGAGTCGTCACCCGTGTCGACCAACGTTACCTTCCAAGGCTCAGCGCGCTTTTCGTGAACGTGCATGCTATTTCCCTGCATGTCAAAAGTAACATCTGACGTATGCAGAAAATAGTTGGCGAAGTATTCCTTGATGACGTAGCCTTTATAGCCGCAGCAAATGATGAAATCATGGATGCCGTGGTGCGAATACATCTTCATGATATGCCAGAGAATCGGCTTGCCACCAATCTCTACCATCGGTTTGGGCCGCGTGGCCGTCTCCTCACTCAATCGCGTACCGAGTCCTCCGGCAAGAATGACTGCTTTCATATATCAATAGTCCTGGTTAGATTAATTTTCTGCCGAACAAACAAATGCGTCGGAGAAGAAACGTTGACGAGGCAGCCCTGCTTGAACCAGAACCTCTCTGGCACTATGAATCATGGCATCCGATCCACAGGCATATACCGCAGCGCTACTCAAATCGGGGCGGATGGCGCCTAAAGCTTCTTGAACATAACCTTTGGCCCCAGTCCAGCCATCTCCCGCACGTGAGAGCACGGGGATGAAATGATGACCTCCTGGCATCCCTCCTACATCAAGGTAGAGATCATCAGGAGTGCGCCCCCCCCACAACACAGTCACCGATTTCGGTCTGTTTTGAATTGGAATATCGGGGATCGATTCTAGAATGGCTTTTACCGGCGCAATCCCGGTGCCGGTTGCCAGAAATATCAAATGAATATCCGCCGCATCGCGCAAAAAGAACGTTCCTAATGGCCCCTTCAAGCGCAGTAAATCATTGGTCTTGGCTTGATTAAACCAGTACTCGCTCATTGCTCCGCCCTTTACGGCGCGAATATGAAGCTCGAGCATCTTATCAGCAGAATTGGCATTGGCAAGGGAGTAGCTGCGTTGAATGCCGCCAGGTCCGATGATGTTGATGTATTGTCCAGGTGCATAAATGAAATCGGCTGTCGGTGGCAGACGAAGATGTACTCGGATGACATCAGATGTCAGGCGCTCAATGGAATTGATCCTGCATGGCAAGGTCTTAGCGACAGGCAATACCGTACCACCGAGGTCGTCTATTTCGAGAACGATATCAGTAACGACAGTGCGGACACAGCTTAAGATCCAACCGTCTGCTTTCTCCTTATCCGTAAGACCACTCTCCGGATTCAAGGCGTAGGTTTCCCCACTAATCACTTTGCACTTGCAGGTGCTACAGCGACCCGTTTTGCAACTGTAAGGCAGCGATACTTGGGCTTTGGCGCCAGCATCAAGAATAGATATCCCTGTTTCAGCGTTGAAACGTGCACCGGAACTAAGTGTGATCTCTTGCATCGCTAAACTCACTGGCGTCCGTAGGTGTTTTCGAAACGCACAACGTCGTCTTCGCCAAGCTTGGCCCCAGAAAGACAGAGGAACTGCTTTGGAAAGCCGGAGCGAGAGAGAGGCGACAGGCGAGCACCGAATCCGCCGCACAGGATTACATAAGTGATTTCGATCATGAATTTTTGGATACTATTTTGTATATGTGCCGATTCCGACTGATTTGCTAATTGCCAAACCGCGTCTTACGGGTCGCCGAAGATGGTCGATCGAAGCGTCGATCAGGCGGACGCCGCTCAGGAATTGGCCATATTGCAGCAAGCAAAGCTTCGGTGCGCTTCGCTAAGCGGCCTTCGCCCTGCGCACCGGAACTTTGCTCGGCCCAAGCGGGACGGCAAAGCTTATCTGGACAGCAGATGATTCTTCAACTCACGCCACTTTTCAGAGCCGCCAGGTTTGCGCAGAGCTCGCTCGCGCGTTTCGAGCAGAAATGCGATGATAGTGGCAATCAAGAGCCCGAACAACGTTGAGAAAATAACGATAAGGGCACGCTTGGGTGTCGTGCGACGCTCGGGCTTAATCGCTGGATCGAGCACTTGAATGATCGTCGAATCTTTCGCCTCATCAAGCCGGGCACCTTCATATTGTTTAGCGAGCAGCTCGTACAGCATCTGGTAGTACTTAACATCGCGCAGCACCTTGATATTCTCAAGCCCGCCCTGCTTACCCTCCGCAGCACCTGCATTGTTGGGGTTGCCATTTTCCAACCGGGACAACTCGGCGCGCAAGCTGCTTAGCTCCTCCTGAACCCTTTGATAATCGGGATTGTGGGAAGTGACGAAGGCTTTCATGGAACCGAGTTCAATCTCCTTCGCAGAAACTTGGGCGCGTACCCGGCCAACCGTTTCGACAATCGCCCGGCTTTCACTGTCCACGCTGATGAC
Organism: Massilia sp. CFBP 13721; assembly: GCF_014842025.1. Lineage (GTDB taxonomy): Bacteria > Pseudomonadota > Gammaproteobacteria > Burkholderiales > Burkholderiaceae_D > Telluria. Next base: position 16,630 of record NZ_JACYUY010000007.1, on the reverse strand, counting down.
GCCGCCATTACTCAACGACCTACGCAGCGTCGTTTCGGCAGTCGCCAAATTGTTCTTGGCCAGTTCCAGTTGCTTTTCAAAAAACATGCGTCGGCGCGACGCTTCGGTCACCGCCAGCACCTTTGTCAGCGTCGAAAGTTCATCGACATAGCTATTCGCGAGGAGAGCAGCGCGCTCGGCATCTCTATCCTTGACATCAATTGTTATCAGCCCGTCCTTCCCAGAGGTGACGATGGTGTTCGTCTCCAGCCTCCTGCGCGCTGCTTCGCCAGTCTCCTCTCCATAAACTCGCTTCAAGTCGAAGCGCCGGACCATGTTATCCGCCACTGTGCGACTCTTCAACATGCCGACATATGTGTCATTTGGACTTTTCAGACCTGCACTGCCGGCGAAGGCGCCCGCCATCCCGCCCAATTGCGACAGTAAAGCAGCAGACGACGACTGCGACTGCGACGGTGGCAACAGTTTGGTACTAGCTTGGTACACAGGAGGCAACAGCATGCTGACGACGACCGAAAGAGCAATGGCTGCCCCGACGATACCAAGCACAAGCTTTTTACGCTTAGCGATAACGATCAGAAACGAAAGGAGGCTAAGGCCATCGTGGCTTTGCTCCGTGGAGTTGTCTGGCAAGTTCATTGAGGACTGGACGTTATTCATGTAAACCGACCTAAAGCAAGGCTAAGATAGTGAGTTTCAATTCGTGAGGGCTCACGCGATCAGTCCCGTAAGGTCTTAATCGCCGCGGCACCGAGGCCGAAGTTGGCGAAGATCTGCGCCCACTCGCGGGTACCCTTGGTGAACTTCGTCCACGAGGTTTCCTTGTCGAACTTCTCCGGAATAACGATGCTATCGCCAGGCATCACCTCCATGCCGCCAATACCCGTCGAGAGCCAGCCGCTCGAACTGTTGGTCATGACCGTACCGTCGACGCGAATCACGAACACGTTGTCGACATCCGCATCCGCCGTCAAGCCGGCGATGCGCAGGTAATCTTTGACGCGGCTGTTTGCCCGCCACAAGGGCGACGCTTCCACGTTCACGGCGCCGAACACGTGCACGAAGTCGGGCCGCGCCGGCACCACCAAACGGTCGCCGTTGGCCAGCTTGATGCGCGGCAGGATTGCAAACGACTTCTCGTCCGGTCGCAGGCCGAACGCAATCCGGCCAGTTGGCTTGAGCTGGCGGAAGCGACGAATCGTCTCCTCGGCAATTTGCATCTCGACCTGGCGCTGCGAAGCGGCCGCGGCTGCGTCGGCAGCGCTGAGGGCGCCGATGTTGGCAATCCCTTTCGCCTGCTGCGAACGTAATTGCGATTCAAGACGCACCGCCGCCTTCTCGAGATTCACCTGCTGTTCCTTGCGCACCTGCTCGCGATAGAACGCGGTGCCGAACAGGTAGGCGTTGCCGGTGGTGCCGCCTGCCTTGGCCAGCAGCGACTGCAACGTTTCGCCGGCGCCCATCTGGTACACGCCCGGCACTTGCACTTCGCCCTCGACGCGCACGAATACGCGGCGCTTGTCCATTGGCACTGCCACGTCTTCGTGCGAGAACACGGTGACGGTGTCGCCCGGCTGCAGCTGGATGTTGTCGGCACCTTGCGGATTGCTGAAGACGTTACCGAGATTGAATGGAATCAGGCTCACGCTCAGGTCGGCGCGGTTGATGCGCTCGACGACGGCATAATCCCAGTTGATTTCGTCGATCAGGCCACCGATCCGCGCGGCGATCGAACGTTCTTCGCCCACGGTCGTGCGTTCGCGCTCGTCCATGGTCGTGCGCTCGCTCATCGCCGTGCGTTCGCCCTCGCCCAGCGCGGCGCCGCGGCTGATTCCCATCCGCTGGCGGTCTTCTTCGGTCAGGAATTTGTCGTTGCGCTGTTCACGGACTTGTTCGCTCGTCGTCACCGCATTGTTCTGGCGCTTGAGCGAGCTGCGGCTGATCAGGTATTCCTTGCTTGGAATCAGGTCGCTGACGCGCATGTTCGACTTGAACGGCACGCGCACGGCCTGGTCGACGTTGCCGCGCAAGATCACGGCATTCGAGAAGTCCGGGGTGATCGAGGTGATATTCAGGACGTCGCCGTTCTTCAGGCTGCGTTTCAGGCCTGCGCCATTCAGGGCAAACTGCTCGACGCTGCGCGGCTGGTTGCGGGTCGGGTCGATGCGCTCCAGGAAAGCGCGGCGCGGGTCGGCCACCACCGGCAAGCCGCCGGCCAGGTCGAGGAGCGACTCGACCGTGTCGCCGCTGCCCTTGACTTCATAGATGGCCGGCGTATTGACGTTGCCGACCAGTGCGACGAAGCCGCCCGCCGGCGGGATCACGATGGTGTCGCCGTCCTGCAGCTTGATGTCGCCGGATTTGTCGCCCTTGGCGATGAAGGCATACAGGTCGAGTTCGGCGGCGATCTTGCCGGCACGCTTGACCTGCACGCGGCGCATGCTGCCGTTGGCGGTCGGGCCGCCGCTTGCGAACAGGGTCGTCACCAGCGTCGACAGGCTCGAGACGGTATAGGTACCTGGACGCCTGGCCTGGCCGACCACGTACACGGTCATCGAGCGCAGCTGGCCGAAGGTGACGTTCACGTTCACGCCCTTGTACAAGCGGCCGATGGCCGTGCGGATGACGCTCTCGGCCGAACCCGCCTTGACGCCGGCCAGCACGACGGTGCCGACGGTCGGGATCGAAATGGTGCCGTTGCGGTCGATCGTCGCGCGGTAGTCGATGTCGATCGTGCCGGTGCCGCGGATGAGCAATTCGTCGCCGGGGCCAAGGGGCTGGTCGGCCGGCAGCGGTCCACCGCCGATCGGGTCGAACTGGGACTGGGCGGACTCGAAGAAGCCGGCGCCGAAGACCGGCAGGATGCGCCCGGTGCTGTCCGACAGGAATTTCTGGAATTCGCTGATCACTTCGGTGTCGCGCATGCGCTCGCCGCCCTGCAGCGCTGCCATGTCGCCCCGCTCCGAGTCGAACCGGCCGGACTGGACGCTCCGGGAAGACTGGGCGCCGCGACGCTGTGCCGATGTGGTAGCGCCTTGCGCCGCACCCGGGCGTTCGCTGTTCGTGATCCGAACCCTGGCAGGCGTACTTGGCGCCGATACAGAACTGTCACTGCTGCTCGGCATATCCTGACCGAACATGTCGTCGCGATTAGGCAAGTTCTGCGCCGACGCGCCGATGCTGGAAGCGGCCAGGGTAACGGCCAAAAAACCGGTGCTAATTTTGAACATTGAGGGTAAGCAGCGCAAGGCGCGATGAGCATATAGGAACAGTCCGCTATCTTAACTGAATTCATTAGTAACGGGAAATGGACCAGTGCGTTCACGGCAGGATATAGGCACCGTTCCGAGCCGGCCTTCAACACATATGCCACACCCTTACATTGCGTTATCTCAACGACAGCGGAAGTTTCCGACGACGTTTCTCCTATGAGACAGGCGCTACGGCCTTGACCGCGAGACTGACATTACGCAGAGGCAACGACTTTAATCTGACCAAAATACCGGTGTACGAATTTTCTCAGGCTTCAAGTTTCCCCAGGATTGAAAAAGTGGGAATTGGAGAGAATTAACCGATCTTTTAGGATAAGCAGTGCATGCTGATATTCAGACAACGTCGCTTTCGGTTTATCCGCGCACTTGTGTACAGCGCTGCATTCCTGCTCAGCCATAATGCGCTGTCCGCGGAACCGGCTGCGGCGGCCAACGCCGACGTCGCACGCGCGCTCGACGAAGCCGAGCTGCGCAAGGCCATCGCCGACGCCGAGCGTGCCGAGATGCTCGCCCGTCTGCCGCCGGCCAGCGCGAAAGCACTGCCGGGCGCCGTCGACACGCGCCAGTTCGGCGCCGCCGGCCTGGTGCGTGCGTTCGACCTGGCGCGCGCGCTGGCGGGCGAGGTGTGCGCGGCGCTGCCGCTTGATGCGCGCACCGCGGTGTACGATCCGGCTACCAGCGCCGGGATAGTTGCCGCCCGCGGCGTCGACGATGCCATCATGCGCCTGGCGGACGACCTGGCGCGCCGTAACAAGGAGATACAAGCGTACATCGATGCCCATACCCCGCCCGGCGCCGTCGGCGGCACGCTGGCCGTTGCCTTGACGGTGGTGCCGGGCGTGCTGCGCGCCGCAGCCGACACCGCGTCCCTGTTCAAGACCGACGTGACCGCGTCAAGCATCGCCTATGGCGAGGGCGCGCGGGCGCTGTTCGTCAGCGCCATGGCCGAAGCCTGCCCGCAGCGCATCGCCGGCCTCGGCGGCGGCTACCTGGGCGAACTCGACGCCGCGCAGCATGCGCGCCTGCTCGGCAAGCTGCGTTCGTTGGCGACCCATCGCGCCGACTACGCGAACCGCATCGCACTGCTGCAAAAGCTGGCCGACGCAGCCAAGGGCGACGAGAAACGCGACATGGCGGCCGTCGCCGGCGCCGCCGGTGCGGTGCTGAAAGCCGTGGACGCCTTTATCGAGTCGCTGCGCGCCGGCGAAAGCGGCGACAGGAGCCCCCTCGCGAATGCCGCGCGCTACCTCGGCTATGCCCAGCGCACCGAAGGCGCGCCCGTGCTCGACTTCGACCTGCGCCTGGAAGGCATGAGCATCGTCAAGGACAACCTGTTCACGGGACAAAAGCTGCGCTTGTCGGCGATCGCCCTGCTCTGGTACCGGGTGCATGCGCCGGACGGCAGCCTGCGCCTGGCGCGCACCGTCAGGAGGATGGCGCGGCCGCTGGAGGTGGATCTGCGCGGGGATGCGGTGGGCGACGGTTTCTGGGAGAGCCCATAGGAAGGCTTACGCCTTCACCACCTTCTGGGCGATCGCCCCGAACACCGATTTGCCCTTCTCTTCGAACATGTCGATGCGGATCGTATCGCCGAAGCGCATGTAGGGCGTGCTCGCCGCCCCATCGGCAATCGTCTCGCTGTTGCGCTGGTCCTCGATGCACGCATACCCCGGCGCGATCGCGCCGCGCTTGGTGCTCGGCCGGTTCGCCACTGGCCCGGCGCCGACGATGCTGCCGGCGCGCAAGCCGCGCGTCTTGCACAGGTGCGCGGCCAGTTGCGGAAAATTGAAGGCCATGTCGGCGCCGGCGTCGGGCTGGCCGACCGGGTTGCCGTTCCAGGCCGTCGCCAGGCGCAAGTGGATCTTGCCGCCGCGCCAGGCGTCGCCGAGTTCGTCGGGCGTGACCGCGACCGGCGAACAACTGGTTGCCGGTTTCGATTGCAGCACGGCGCCGCGTGCGAGCTCGTCCGGCATCAGCCGGCGCAGCGCGACGTCGTTGACGAGCATGAGCAGGCGGATGCGGCCATGCGCTTCGTCGGGCGTCGCGCCCAGTGGCAAGTCGTCGAAAATCGCCGCCACGCCGGCGCCGAAATCGATGCCCCACTCTTCATGGGCCAGCACGATGTCGTCGCAGGGGCCGAGCAGTTCGTCGCAGGCGCCGCGGGTCATGGAGGGCTCGTCCGATGGAACGGCCGGAAGATACGCGGCGCCGACTGTCCAGCCACAGGCGCGCGGCAGCGGCGCCATGCACTGGGCGGAGTCGAAATCGAAGGTACGCCGGGCGGTCCCGGCATTGAGCTGGGCATACAGGCTGTCGAGCTGGGGCGAAATAAAAGCCCAGTCGTCCAGCGCGGCCTGCAGCGTCGGCGCGATGGCGTCGGCCATGTGCGCGGTTTTCAGGTCGCGCGCGACGACGGCAAGCTGGCCGTCGCGGCTGCCGTCCTTGATCGTTGCGAGTTTCATTGACAGGTTTTCCTGTTCCCAAGGTGCATGAATTGCGTGCGATGTTCGACAACGGGGCCTAGCCTCGCGTCACGATGACCTTGGCCGGATTACCAAATACCGTCACGTTGTCGGGAACATCCTTGACGACCACCGAACCAGCGCCAATGATCGCGTTTTGTCCTACCTTGATTCGCGGAAGAATCGTCGCATGCGGATGGACCGTCGTCTTGGCCCCGATTTCGGCGCCGCCGCCAATGAAGGCGTGGGAACTGACCGTCACGCCGTCGCCCAGCGTGACGTCGTGGCCGATGCAGGCAAACCCCTGCACCAGCACGAATTTACCGATGTCAACGTTCGAGGATACGCTGCACATGCCGAGGAAGATCCCGCCGTGCGCGCGCGTCACGTCGGACGCATAATTTCCCATGGGCGACACGACGACGCCGAAGCGGGCGCCGCGCGCTTCCAGCAAGGCGCCCACTGCCATGCGGCCGTGACCGGTACCGAGGCACGCGATATAACCGGCATCGGCCACGATGTCGTGCTCGCGCAGCGGGCCGATGATGCCGTCGCCGGCGACGGTGTCATCGACGAAACCTTGCACGACATTCGCGGATGAATAGGTTTGCAGCCAGGCCTTGATCTCTTTGCCGAATCCGCCGGCACCGACCAGGACAAATTTTTGTTCGATCGTCATTGAATGCAGTAGCCGCCATCGACGGTCAGGTTCTGGCCCGTCATGAATGAGGAATAATCGGAAATGAGGAAAGCGACGACACCGGCGACTTCATGCGGTTCCGCATAGCGCCCGCCCAAGGGGTATTTCATCATGTCGGCCTTCTTTGCTTCTTCCGAGATATAGGTGGCGTTCGCCACTAGCTCGGTGTTCACCATACCGGGGGACACGCAATTAACGCGGATCAGTTTTGGAGCCAGCTCGAGCGCCAGCACCTTTGCAATGCCCAGCAGCGCCGCTTTGCTTGCCGCGTACGCCGCGATTCCTTTCATGCCGATCGAGGTGCCCGTGATCGAGGCCAGGAAAACCACCGATCCTCCCTGGTTGATCTTGGCTGCCCGCACCAGTTCGGCCGTCAGCAACAGCGGCGCGCTCTGGTTGGTGGCGACGATGCGGTTGTACTTCTCCATCGAGAAATATTTCAAAGGGCTGTTCTCGACCACGCCGGCTGAGTGGAGAATGGCGTCCATCTTCGGCAGGCCGCCGACGAATTCGCGGTAGGCATCGAATTCGAGCATGTCGAATGCCAGCGCCTTGCCGCCGCCCAGTCCACGCTGCTCAAGCTCGGCCAGTTTTTCGCCGTTGCGTCCCAGCGCCCATACCTCGGCGCCCATCTCAACCAGTTTCAGGGCCGTTGCCTGGCCAATTCCCGATGTTGCGCCCGTCACCAGGACGCGCTTTCCGCTTAGATTCATGACATCATCTTCGAATAAATGTGGTGGAACTGCGCGATTCGCCCTTCGATCTCCTGGATCTGGTGGGCGCCACGCGCATATCTGGTGCCGATCTGGGAATTGTTCAGGACCACGAGGTCTTCACCGAGTACCTTGCGGGTAAATTCGATGGCATTTTTCTTGATATAGCTTCGCACGACAGCCTTTTGCGACTGCAACAAGGGAGTCTCGAACAACTGCCATTCCAGCAAGGTCCGGCCAGGCGCTTCCGGCTTGAAATGCGAAACGAATCCCACCAGCCCACCCGTGATCGAAATGAACAGGTTGGGAAACACGAACGCATGGACGTAATCCGAACTGGCGCCCGGAATCACCTTGTCCTTGCCGCTGCTGCCGGCTTTGTTCGTAATGGTGAAACAGGAGTCGTTGCCGTGGTATTGGTTGGCGAACTGCGAGGTCGACGTAATACCTGTCGGGACGAAGCTGTCGCCATGGACGAAGGACAGGTGGTAGGACTCCAGCACATTTTCGACCAGCAGCTTCCAGTTTGCCTCGTGTTCGAGCGTTTCGCTGTGGAAGGCTTCGCCCATCTCGAATCCGATTGCGCCAAGCGCTGCCTCGCCCGGCACCACGCCGGCGAAATCGTTATCGATCGACGCGAAAACAAGGCCGCGGTTTTCAACCGTGGCGTAGGACTGCAATTGTTTTCTCGAAATGCACTTGTCGTTGGCCAAAGGCGAACGCATCAGGGTGCCGCCGGCGCCGTACTGCCAGCCGTGGTAACCGCAGCGAAACGGCCGATTGCCCTGCCCGATCGGGTCGATCAGGTTGGCGCGGTGCAGGCAAATATTATCGAAAGTTCCTACCGTACCGGCAAGGTTACGCGTGACAAACGGCCTGCCGCAGACACGATAGCTGACATAGTCGCCCTCGGCACGCAGGCTGGCCGCGGTGCCGACATAGAGTGAGCGAGAAAAGATGCGTTCGTATTCTTTTTCCAGGTGCTCTTCTTGCCAGTATGCCTTTGGATCAATAGACATTTTCAGTTTCGAACAGATGAAGGACAGTATCCGGTTTCAGCGTCACGTTGCAGGTAGCCCATGACAGGCCGACGCCGAAGCCCGACAGGATCATGCGCCCGCCCTGCCGCAATTGCTCGGCACTTGCCGACAGCGTCAGCGGGATCGATACCGAACTGGTATTACCGTAATGCTTCAGCGTACTCAAGGCGGTGCCGGCGTCATAGCCGACTTTCTTGCGAATGAAATCATTGATCATTTTGTTTGCCTGATGCAAAACAAAATAATCCACATCGGCCACGCTCCAATCGGCGGCCCCCAGGCAGCGCTTGATACTTGGCGGCACCGCACTGATCGCGAAACTGAAGATGTCGGCGCCCTTCAATTGCAGATTCGAGCTGTTGCGGGCAATCCCGGCGCTCACTTCCATTTCCGCGAAATTTTCGGGCGTTGCCGGACTCTTCGAGGCCAGTCCGCCCGACGCGATAATGATGGCGTCCTTGCCGCTGCCGTCAGAGTTCAGGTCGAAATGGATCGGACCCGCGCTGTCGTCGAGTTCGAGTGCCGTTGCTGATCCGGCGTCGCCGAACAATGGCCAGGCCGATTTGTCGTTGTACGAACACAATCTGCTCGACACGTCACCGACCAGCAGCAGGGCGCGTTGCAGGCCGAGGGTACGCATGAATGAACCAAGCACGGCCAGACCATACGGGTAGCTCGAGCACCCGAGATTGATATCGAAGGCTGCGCAGTTCTTGGGCAAGCCCAGCTTGTGCTGGATGATGATCGAGGTGGCCGGCACCGGGTGGTCGCCGGTCTGGGTGATCATCACCAGGGCTTGTACGCTGCTTTTATCCCACTGCAGCTTTTCCAGCAGGTCTTCCGCCGCCAAGATGCAAAGATCCGAGGTGCACTGGTTACCCGCTACGATACGCCGTTCCTCGATCCCGGTTCCAGCGCTGAACTTTTCACGTTCCTGCTCTGAAAGCACAGTATAGTCGGCCACCTTGGCTATGCGTTTCGGCACCGCCGTGGAAACGCCGCGGATCTCAACTCCCGTAAGCGGCATCATCATGCCATCCGTTGCGACACGAGGTCCCACAGTTCCTGCACGGTGCGCGATTTTTCGATATCGTCGCCGCCGATCGACACATTGTAGTTTTCATCGATCATTGCAATCACCGACAGTGCCGCCAGCGAATCCCAGCTTGCCAGTTCCTTGTATTCGGTTTCCGCGGCCAGTTGGGTAGTTTCGATTTCGAGTGCTTCTGCGATATCGGTAATAAATTTCTCGATTTTCATTAATATTCCTGTTTAAAAATTAATTACTGCTGCTGCCCACGAATATCCGACACCAAAACCAACCAGCATCAGCCGGGTGCCGGATACGAGTTTTCCTTCATTACGCATCTGTATCAGCGTCAGCGGAATGGTCGATGACACCGTATTACCGTAATTCTCAATACAAACAGGCATTTTTTCCGTGTCGACCGCGATCTTTTTGCGCAAGGCGTCGAGCATGAAGCGATTGGCCTGGTGCAGCACGAAAAAATCGATATCGTCGCGGCTCAAACCGGCCTTGTCGAGCAGGCCATTGACTGCGAGCGGCACCTCTTTGAGCGTGAACGAAAAAACCTCCGCGCCATTCATATAAAGGTGTTCGGCGGTTCGCACATTACCCGAAGAATCGCTGGTCTCGAATGCCGTTTGCGGCGTGCAGGGCTGGCGGAATCCGCCCGCCTCGACAATCAGGTTCTTGGCGCCACTGCCATCGGTGCCGAATACAAAGGGGCCGATACGTTCGCTCTCGCCCTCTTGCGCAGCCACCACCGTCGCGACCGCGCCATCGCCGAACAGGGTCCTGACGCTCTTGTCCATCGGGTGAATCAGCTTCGAATAGGTATCGGCCGTCAGCAGCAATACGCGGCGTGCGACACGCGTCTCGATCAGGCCTTTGGCCAGCGAAAGTCCATAGACGAATCCGGAACAGCCGAGATTGATATCGAGCGCCCCGGCGCTGCGGCGGACACCTAGGCGATGTTGCAGGATACAGGCGGAAGTCGGCAGGGAATGGTCCGGCGCCTGCGTACACAGGATGATGAAATCGATGTCCTCCGGCCCCACTGCCCCTTGCGCGAACAAGGCGCGCGCAGCTTCATACGCCATGTCGGAGGCGGTTTGTCCAGGCGCGGCCACGTGGCGCGATCGGATACCGGTCTTGGCGAGAATTTTTTCGGCCGGCCACTCGGGGTACAGCGCAGCCAATTCCTCGTTCGATAATATCTGCTCGGGCAGGTAGGCGGCCAGGTCCAGAATGCGCGCGAATTGTTGCCTCTTGAACGACCCTGTGTTCGTCATCCTACTTCTCCATTCTCGTGCACGTGACGAACATTCATGCCATCGGCGCTCGACATTTTACAGCCTGCCATCTTGCCGACAATGCATTAGCATCTTCCGCAAAAACAGTCAAGCGATCGAAGCCCGGCATTGTAGTGCATTCCTAAGCTTATATCTGTCCATAATTTTCCACAGTCGCTGCACCGGTACTGGCGGCGCTCCTCAATAACGAAATAGAACACCAATAATGCATTGGCTCTCATTGTCGTTTTAATACCTGGCCAGGGAGCGGTTCAGGCAGCGTACGCGCTGCAACCGGCAGTGCCGTTCTGACATCGCGCCATTTCGCAGTAATGATACTTAACAATATTCTGCGGCGAATTCTATCCAGAATATGCAGTTACCCGACAGACGGACCCGCCCTGTCTGGAATGGCAGGTGTCTTGAAGACGTTCACCTTCATCCGATCCAGGAAATCCCCATGCTAAAACACCTCGGCGCCAGATCACGTTTTCTTTCCATTCTGATCATCGGATTCATATTGTTACCGGTACCTGAAAACGCGACGGCCGCGGCCGATGTTCAGCTGAGCGCGGCGGACGCCGAGGTCGCGCGCGCGCTCGACGAAGCCGAACTGCGCAAGGCAATCGCCGATGCCGAGCGCGCCGAGATGCTGGCACGCCTGCCGCCGGCCAGCGCGAAAGCACTGCCGGGCGCCGTCGACACGCGCCAGTTCGGCGCCACCGGCCTGGTGAGCGCGTTCGACCTGGCGCGTGCGCTGGCAGGCGAGGTCTGCGCGGCCCTGCCGCCTGAAACGCGCACCGCGGTGTACGATCCGGCGACCAGCGCCGGCATCCTTGCTGCCCGCGGCGTCGACGATGCCATCATGCGCCTGGCGGACGACCTGGCGCGCCGTAACAATGAGATACAAGCGTACATCGATGCCCATACCCCGCCCGGCGCCGTCGGCGGCACGCTGGCCGTCGCCTTGACGGTGGTGCCGGGCGTGCTGCGCGCCGCGGCCGACACCGCGTCCCTGTTCAAGACCGACGTGACCGCGTCAAGCATCGCCTATGGCGAGGGCGCGCGGGCGCTGTTCGTCAGCGCCATGGCCGAAGCCTGCCCGCAGCGCATCGCCGGCCTCGGCGGCGGCTACCTGGGCGAACTCGACGCCGCGCAGCATGCGCGCCTGCTCGGCAAGCTGCGTTCGCTGGCGACCCACCGTGCCGACTACGCGAACCGGATCGCGCTCCTGCAAAAGCTGGCCGATGCAGCCAAGGGCGACGAGAAACGCGACATGGCGGCTGTCGCCGGCGCCGCCGGCGCGGTGCTGAAAGCCGTGGACGCCTTTATCGAGTCGCTGCGCGCCGGCGAAAGCGGCGACAGGAGCCCCCTCGCGAATGCCGCGCGCTACCTCGGCTATGCCCAGCGCACCGAAGGCACGCCCGTGCTCGACTTCGACCTGCGCCTGGAGGGCATGAGCATCGTCAAGGACAAGCTGTTTACGGGACAAAAACTGCGCCTGTCGGCGGTCGCCCTGCTCTGGTACCGGGTGCATGCGCCCGACGGCAGCCTGCGCCTGGCGCGCACCGTCAGGAGGATGGCGCGACCGGTGGAGGTGGATCTGCGCGGGGACGCGGTGGGCGACGGTTTCTGGGAGAGTCCATAGGAAGACATGCGCTGTAACGCTTTTCTGCGATTACCTCGAACACCGACTGCGCTTTTCGTCGACCATCTCGATGCGGATCGCATCGCCCCAATGCAATTGAGCCGCGTTTCGAGACTCCCGGTTTCACCTGTTACTCGCCGGCGATGATCCGGACCACGCGTTGCACGACCTGGTCGTCCAGGTTGGGATAAATCGGCAGGCACAGGACCTGCTGGGCCGCACGCGTGGCCACCGGCAAGTTCGCGGCATGCGCGGACGGCAGGCCGCGATACATCGGAAAGTCGGTGATGAGCGGATAGAAATAGCGGCGCGTGATGATGCCGTGCTCCTTCAGCTTCTGGAACAATTCGTCGCGCTTGAGTGGATACCCATCCTCGACGAGAATCGGGAAATACGAATGATTCGATACTTCCTGACCAGCGTCGGCCAGGCAATGGATGCCGGGTACGTCCGCCAGCAGCGCGCGGTATAGCTGGTCGATTTCACGCCGGCGCGCGATTGCGCCATCAATATGTTTCAGCTGGATCACGCCGAACGCGGCATTCATTTCGCTCATCTTGCCGTTGATACCGGGCGCAACGACCGTCAATTCGTCGACGAAGCCAAAATTCTTCAGATGGTCGATACGCAGCTTGGTTTTCGCATCCGGGCAGACGATGGCCCCACCCTCAAAGGTATTGAATACTTTCGTTGCATGGAAACTCAGCACCGACAGGTCACCATGGCGCAGCACGCTGCCGCCTTTGGTCTCGACGCCGAACGCGTGCGCCGCATCGTAGATGACGCGCAAATTGTAATTGTCGGCGATTTTCTGGATCGCTTCGACGTCGCACGGATTGCCGTAGCAATGCACGGGCATGATCGCCGTGGTCTGCGGGGTGATGGCCGCCTCGATCTTCGCGGGATCCAGGTTCAGGGTCACCGGATCGACGTCGACAAATACCGGCTTGATGCCGTTCCACAGCAGCGAGTGCGCCGTCGCCACGAACGAATATGGCGTGGTAATCACCTCGCCGGTAATGCGCAGCGCCTGCAGCGCGGTAACGAGCGCAATCGTCCCGTTGGAGAACAGGGCCAGGTGTTCCACCCCGAGGTACTCGCACAGCGCTTTTTCGAGCTGTTGATGGAACGGTCCGCCATTCGTGAGGATCTTGCTATCCCAGATCTGCTGCAGATACGGATAGAACTCGTCCAGCGGAGGCAGATAGGGCTGGGTGACGTAGATCGGTTTCTGATTGCTCATGGATGCCTCGTTACGCGCAGCAATCGGCACGGTGGGTTAGTCGGGCTACGCTCGGTGTTTTAGATGTACGAAGGCGCAACAAGTCATTCAGGCTGACCCGGTACGTTCGTAATGAGGAGTAATTCATTAAGACAGGCGCTTGTCAAGGGAGCGACACGTTTCGAGTCCTTGCGCATGGCGGCGGCGCCATACACTGTGCGGAATGAAATTGAAGGCAGCACGGCTGCCGTCCCTGATCGTTGCGAGTTTCATTGGCGGGAAGAAAAGTTTTCAAGCCCGCCATTGTAGAGGGAGGCGATCAGAAGGTGGCGAGCACGCCCACGCCGATCGAGCGCTGGAAGTAGTTGTAGTCGATCAGGCTCTGGCCATAGCCTGCGAAGGCCTGGGCATAGCCCTTGACGTTGCCGGCCAGCGGAAAGGCCCAGCTCGCCTGAATCGACCCGCGATCGGTGTGCGTGTTGTAGCGCAAGGTCGACGAATAGATGTGGCCGTCGCGGCGGTAGGCCAGCGCCAGGTCGCCGCGGCCCATGTAGTCGACCAGGTCCGGATTGTCGTCCTCGTCGGCGCTTTCGTGCAGGCGTTTCCAGACGCGGGCGGTGGCCGAGAAGCCATCCTTTTCGATGCCCAGTTGCGCATACACGCGGTTCCAGCTGCGCGACAGGGTACCGGACTGGCCGTTCGACTGGTGATTGAAGCCGAGGCCGGCATGGGTCAGCTTGACGCCGCCGAGGTCGAAAGCCAGCGGCGCGATCGCCATGAATTCCGGCTGGTAGTTGGTCTCGCGGAAGGGGCTGGACGCCTTGCTGTTGGCCGCCTGCCAGAAGCTGTTCTGGGTATAGCCGAACCACAGGTCGACCGGCTTGCCGAATGCGCCTTCGATCATTTTCATCTTGAAGCTGAGCTGGAACGCCAGCTCGGCCTTCGACAGCCCGCCGTCGCTGTCGGTCAGGTCGCGGTAAGGCCGGTAGGGCTGTTCGTTCGGCCGGTAGCTGCGGGTGGCGATCAGGTAGCTGGCGTTGTGCGGGCGGAACTTGAAGACGCCGCGGCGGTAGGGCTGGTCCAGCTCCCAGTGGTCGAGCTGGCTGAACTTGGCGCTGCTCTCGGCCGATGGCTGGGCGGTGACGACGGCGACGGTGGCCACGGCGGGCACGGCCTCGCCCCCGGGCGCGGTGGTGGCCGGATTGACGACGACAGCGGCTTCGGTGCGGGGCGCAGGCGTGGCGGCCAGCTTGTCGAAGCAGGCCAGGCGCGCGACGCTGTCGCCGATATTGGCGCAATCGCCGAGCACCTTGGGTGCATCCTGGGCGCCAGCGTTGGCGGCGTACAACAGGGGAAGGGAGAGCAGGAGGGAGCGGTAGGAATGCGGCATCTTGGGCAGTGGATCGGTTGCGAAAATACGCCGTCGCGTCCGACTGCATGCATGCGCGCCGACCACGATCTGACGCGAGTCAATACGCATTTTGCTGGAGAACCGATTTTGGGGTCGCACGTTAAAAGCTATGCATAAGGCCTGCGCCAACTTCCCCCCCGTGGAGTCGGGACTCCACCCTACGAACATTGGTATACGTAGGGTGGAGTCCCAACTCCACGGGTTTTAGCTCTTAAGCTTGCGACGGCACCAGCAAATCCAGCTGCGCCTGCTCCAGGAAACACCACTCGCCCTCCTTCAGCCCCAGCGATTCCAGCGTCAAGCCCCCGATCGCCGAACGATGCAAGGCGCTGCAATGGTTGCCTGCAGCCGCCAGCATGCGCTTGACCTGATGGTACTTGCCCTGCTCCAGCACGATCTCGATGCCGTGCTCGCCGTGGGCGACGCAGGACACGGCGCGCAGCGGCGCCGGCTCGTCGTGGAGTTGCACGCCGGTCAGCAGTTGCTCGACCAGTTGCGGTGTCACCGGCTCGGCCGTGGTGGCCTGGTAGACCTTCGGCACGTGGCGCTTGGGCGAGGACTGGGCGTGGATGAAGGGGCCGTCGTCGGACATCAGCAGCAGGCCGGTGGTGTCGTGGTCGAGGCGGCCGACCGGCTGCACGTCGCGCCAGCCGAACTGTTCCGGCAGCAGCGTCAACACGCCCGGATGGTGGCTGGGTTTGCGCGAACACTCGAAATTGGCCGGCTTGTACAGCGCAATGTAAACGCGCTCGCGGTAGATCCACTCCTCGTCGAATACGGTGAGGACCAAGTTGTCGGTGTCGACCGTCAGCTTGTAGTTGTCGACGATGTTGCCATTCACGGCGACGTCGCCGTCTTCGATCAGGACGCGGCAATACTTGCGGGTACCGAAGCCTTGCGATTGCAGGATACGGTCCAGGGATAATTTACTCATGGGCGAGACTTTAACAGAAGGGAGCGGGACTTTCACGGTAGCCCTTGCCGGCAGCGAAGGTGCACTGTTTCCACAAGGATCGGAAGTATGCACGCCTTTGCGCTAGATCAATCGGAACAGGAGAACCATTGATAGACTTCAACCCTATTAGGAATCGCCCTACAGCGTGTTCAGAACAGATGAGGAACCGCTAGGACAAATCACCCAACAAAAAGAGGACAACATGCAAGCAGTGAAATCTACGCCTTACGATGCCGCCATCCCTACCGTCGCCTCCGCATCGGTCCGGGCCGCGCGCCTGTCGCTGGCGCGCTCACAGTGCGCGCAGTTCCCTACCCGCCTGGCGCTGGCGCGCTGGACCCGCGGCGGCAATACTCCCCATCTCCAGGGTCCCGCCAAGCTTCCCTTGCGCGCCGCCTGGTTCGACCGCGCCCAGCGCGATTTCCAGGCCTGGCTGGAACAGGGTGGGTTCGTGCAGCATGACGAGGTGGAAGAATCGATCGAATGACGCGACGTTCAGCACGTACATGCCGTGCGTCACGGCCTCACGCGGGCTGGCATCCGATCAATTCGAACGGCGCCATCACGAACGCTTGTAGATGTCTTCGAAGCGGACGATATCGTCCTCGCCGAGGTAGCTGCCGGACTGCACTTCGATGATGTGCAGCGGCAGTTTGCCCGGATTCTCGAGGCGGTGGTTCATGCCGATCGGGATATAGGTCGACTCGTTTTCCGACAGCAGAGTAACCTTCTCGCCGCAGGTCACGCGCGCCGTGCCCGAGACCACCACCCAGTGTTCGGCGCGGTGATGGTGCATCTGCAGCGACAGCTTCTCGCCCGGTTTCACGGTGATGCGCTTGACCTGGAAACGGTCGCCGGCATCGATGCCCTCGTAATGCCCCCACGGACGGT
>NZ_JACYUY010000006.1 GCF_014842025.1 Massilia sp. CFBP 13721 | reverse complement strand
CGAAGTCACTGGCACCTTCATCAAACGCCCACACTTATCGACTGTTAATTTTTAAAGAACTTGTTCGGTAGTGCATCTTGCTGTCAGCGACAAATCGTTTTGTTTGTCAGCAGCAGAGAAGTGAGAGTATGAAGCAATTTCCGTTCCTCGTCAACTTCCTTTTTGCTACACCGCAGTACTTTGCGGTTCCTTGCTCCTACTTCAACTACTTGATTTCGTTGTCGTTTTCGCGAGGAGGCGAACTATAGCAAACAGCTCAGCAATTGCGCAAGAGCCTGCCGCGAACTATTTACAACAGCCAGTCGATCGGCAGAATCGACAGCACGCTCACCCCGGCGCGCTTCCATACCGTAGTCCCTGGCTCCTGGTCATGACGGCGTATCTTGCCATCCGTCTGCTCCAGCCAATACAGCTTGCCGTCACCATCCAGTCTCACTTCATAGGCGGTCCCAGGAATGCTCTCGTCCAGGGTTTGCCCCAGGCGCTGCGCCAAGGCCGCACTGTCGATGACAAAGCCCATCTCCGTATTCAGGTCGATCGAACGCCGGTCCATATTGAAGGAGCCGACAAAGACGCTGCGGCCATCGACGGCGAAGGTCTT
The DNA here is from genome assembly GCF_014842025.1 of Massilia sp. CFBP 13721. Taxonomy (GTDB): domain Bacteria; phylum Pseudomonadota; class Gammaproteobacteria; order Burkholderiales; family Burkholderiaceae_D; genus Telluria. Next base: position 274,441 of record NZ_JACYUY010000006.1, on the reverse strand, counting down.
GGCATGCAGGCTCGAGGCCGAGCTGCCGAAGCGTCCGCGTCCGCTGTCCGGCAATTCCGGGCCCCAGCGGCGCCGCAGTTCATACAGCGACACGCCGGCGCGCAGCAATTCATGGCGCCATTTGGCGTAGCCGGCATGCACTGCCGCGACGTCGGTCGCTTCCAGCGAGTTGGTCAGCACCCGCACCTTGGCGCCGCGCCCGGCGATATCGACCAGCCCCTGCGCTGCCCGCTTGCTCGGCACGAAATAGGGCGACACCAGGTCGACCTGCCGCTTCGGCTCGCCCAGCAGCTTGGCAAGGTCGACCACCATGCGCGCATCCTGCGGCGCCTGGCCCAGCACCTTGGCCGGATCGTCGCTCACCAGTTCGGTCCTGCTCCACTCCAGCGGCAGGCGGCGCTCGGTGATCTGCTCGACAAAAGGAGAGCTGCGCATCGCTTCCAGGTAGCGCTGCGCTTCGGGCCGGGCACGCAGCTGTTCCGCGCGCGCAGCCAGCGCTGCGGCAGGCTCGGCCCCTGCCGCATCGACCAGTGCGCTGACTGGATACGCCGAGGCGCTGTTCCAGTAGCGGTCGAAATCCTGCGACACCTCCTGCACCACCGGGCCGACGGCCATCACGTCGAGATCGACGAACAGCATGTCGCCCGCAACGCCGAAGTATTCGTCGCCGACATTGCGCCCGCCGACGATCGTCGCCTGGTTATCGGCCGTGAAGGATTTGTTGTGCATGCGCCGGTTCAGGCGGCTGAAGTCGGTCAGGTAGCCGAGACTGCGCCAGCTGCGCGCGCCAAAGGGATTGAACAGGCGTACCTCGACGTTCGGCTCGCGGTCGAGCGCGGCCAGCACCGGGTCGAGGCCGGCGGTATTGTTATCGTCGAGCAGGAGGCGGACCCGCACGCCACGCGCAGCGGCGCTACGCAATGCATCGAGCATCAGCGTGCCGGTGAGGTCGTCGCGCCATATATAGTACTGGACGTCGAGACTGCGCTCGGCGCCGCGCGCCAGCAGGACGCGGGCGGCAAAGGCGTCGCGTCCGTCCGACAAGGCGTGGATGCCGGAACGGCCGGGATGTGCGGCGGCCAGCGGCGCGATCGCCTGGCCCAGCCGCGTATTCGCGGTATCGAGCAGCGCCACGCTGGCCGTGCGCTGCCCCAGCGGCGGCAGCGAGGTGCAGCCGTAGGTCGTCGCCGCAGCGACCACCAGGATGCCGGCCCCGATCCGCAGCGCCACTGCGCGCACCTTTACATCCCTTCGAAATTCGCCTTGCGTTTCGCCAGGAAGGCGGACATGCCCTCCTTCTGCGCCGGCGTGCCGAAGGCGGCGTGGAAGAAGCGGCGCTCGTAGCGCACGCCTTCGGTCAGCGTGGTCTCGAAGGCGCGGTTGACCGAATCCTTGATCGCCATCGCGACCGACACCGGCATCTCGGCGATGGTCTGGGCCACGGCCAGCGCCTCTTCCATCAGCCTGTCCGCTGGGAAGATGCGCGATACCAGGCCGGTGCGCTCGGCTTCGGCGGCGTCGATCATGCGCGAGGTTAGCAGCATGTCCATCGCTTTCGATTTGCCGATCGTGCGCGGCAGCCGCTGGGTACCGCCCGCGCCCGGGGTGACGCCGACCTTGATTTCAGGCTGGCCGAACCTGGCGCTGTCGGCGGCGATCAGGAAGTCGCACATCATCGCCAGTTCGCAGCCGCCGCCCAGGGCGTAACCGGCCACCACGCCGACCACCGGTTTGCGCACGTTCAGGATGTGTTCCCAGTTGCGGCCGATGTAGTTGCCCGGATAGGTGTCGGCATAGGTGTAATTCGCCATGGCCGCGATGTCGGCGCCCGCCGCGAAGACTTTTTCGCTGCCGGTCAGGACGATGACGTTCACGCCGGGGTCGGCATCGAACTTGTACAGGGCGTCGCCCAGTTCGTTCATCATGTTGTCGTTCAGCGCATTCATCGCCTTGGGGCGGTTCAGGCGAATCACGGCGACTTTACCGTGGCGTTCGATCAGCAGGTCAGCGTATTCCATGGGGCACCTCTAATAATGGGGATTGATGTGCCCGAGATTGTAGCGTCTCCACGGCTGGGAAAGGCAGGTATCATTGCGATTCAAGCAAGCCGCATACGAGTCCGCCATCACTACCCTCCGCCAGACCCTCGGCCGATTCAGCAAAGACGGCCTGCTGCGCAGCAGCGACTTCCGCCGCCTCTGGCTGAGCAGCGCGCTTACCCAGTTCGGCTCCCAGATCACCCTGCTCGCGCTGCCGATCTGCGCGGTGCTGATGCTGCATGCCACGCCGGCGCAAATGGGCACGCTGGCCGCGCTTGAGTCCCTGCCCTTCCTGCTGTTCGGTTTGCCCTCGGGTGTGCTGCTCGACCGCTGCCGACGCCTGCCGATCATGATGTGCAGCGACGCGATGGTGGCGATCGCGCTGGCGAGCGTACCGCTGGCCTGGTGGCTGGACGCGCTGACCATCCACTGGCTGTATGCGGTCGGCTTCGTGCTCGGTACCGGCCTGGTGGTCGGCGGCAGTGCCGAGCAGGTCTTTCTCACCTTCGTCGTCGGACGCGAGCGCCTCGTCGACGCCCAGGCCAAACTGGCCGGCACCGAATCGGCCGCGCGCCTGCTGGGACCGGGCATGGCCGGCGCCATGGTGCAGCTGCTCGGTGCGCCGGTGGCGATCCTGTGCAATGTCGCCGGCTTTGTCGTCTCGCTGGCGAACCTGCGCCGCATCCGCGCGCGCGAACCGCAGCCGGCGCCATCGAATGCGCACCCACTGCACGACATCCGCGAAGGCCTGGCCTTTGTCTGGCAACAGCGCGTGCTGCGCACCCTGGCCTGGACGTCGGGCGCCTGGCACTTCCTGTTCTATGGTTACCTGGCGCTGCACGTGCTGTTCGCCACCCGCGTATTGAACCTGGCGCCCGGTGTAATGGGGACGGCGCAGATGCTGGGCGGCGCCGGCATCCTGGCTGGCTCGATCCTGGTCAAGCCGCTGTCGACACGCTACGGCACCGGGCGCGCGATCCTCGTCGGCCTGTGCGTGTCGGCGCTGGGCTTTGCGTTGATGCCGGCGATTCCCGCCTCGCTGCTCGGCAGCACGCTGGCGACCGCGATTGCCTACGGCGGCGTCGTGTTCCTGCTCGATTGCGGCGCCACCCTGTTCTTCGTGCCGTACATCGCCCTGCGCCAGCGCGTCACGCCCGACGCGGTGCTGGGCCGGATGGTGGCGACGATGCGTTCGCTGACGGTGGCCAGCGCGCCGCTCGGGGCGCTGGCGGCGGGGGCGCTGGCCGAGCGCTTCAGTGTGCGGATCGGGCTGGTGTGCATTGCCGCGGGTGCGCTTGTGCTGGCGGTGACGGCCGTGGTGGGCACCCGGCTACGCCATGTCAACGATTGACCGCCTTATCTAGGCAACAGCACCCACACATTCCCCCGCTGCTTCATCCTGCCCGCGTACTCGGCCGCATTCCCGCCGAAGCCAAAGAAAAAGTCGGCCCGCACCGCGCCGCGGATGGCGCCGCCGGTGTCCTGCGCCATCATCAGGCGCTGGATCGGTGCGCTGGTGGTCGGGTGCGTCGTCGACAGGAACAGCGGCGCGCCCAGCGGCACCTGGGTCGGATCGACCGCCACCGAACGTTCGGGGGTCAGCGGTACGCCCAGCGCCCCCTTCGGCCCGATGTTCGGATCCGGCAGGCGCTCTTCGCGGAAGAAGATATAGCTCGGATTGACGTTCAGGAGTTCCTGGCGCCGCTGGGGATTGGCCGCAATCCAGGCCTTGATACTCTGCGCCGAGACGCCATCGGCCGGCAGCTGCCCCTGCTCCACCAGCCAGCGCCCGATCACTTTATAAGGATGGCCGTTCTGGTCGGCGAAAGCAATGCGCACCGTTTCGCCGCTCTCGTCGATCCGTACCCGGCCCGAGCCCTGCACCTCCAGGAAAAAGGCTTCCACCGGATCGTCGACCCAGACCAGCTCCTTGCCGCTCAGGGGCGCACGTTCGATTTCGGCGCGGGTACTGTACGGCACCACGGTCTTGCCGACCAGGCGGCCGCGCAGGCGCATGTTCTTCAAGGTCGGGTAGGCGGCGGCCAGGTCGACGGTAATCAGATCGTCCGGCACCCGGTACAGCGGCGTCTGGAAGGCGCCGCCGCGTTTGCGCGCGCCGCGCAGCATCGGCTCGTAGTATCCGGTGATCAGGCCGGTATCCGCGCCGTCGGGCATGCGCATCTGCTGCGGCACGAAATAAGTTTCGAAATGGCGGCGGATGGCGCCGCTGTCGCCGGCATCGACCGTGGCCGTGGCGGCGCAGGGCGCGCTCCACTGCGGCTTTTTCGCCAGTACGCGGCAGGAAGCGAGATAGGCCGGCCAGGCCTGGCGCAGGTCGTCCTGCTGCCAGCCGGGCAGCGTGTCGAACGAGACCGGTGTCAAGGGTGGGACAGAAGCGGCTACCGGCGGCGGTTGCGGCGCGTCCGCCGGGATGCCGACCGGGCCGACCGGCGGCGGCATCACAATGTCGGGCCGCTGCGATGGCGCGGGCTGCGGCCTGGCCGGTGGCGCCGGCGGCGGCGTGCCGCAGGCGGCCAACAGCAGGGCCACGACAGAAAGCGAAGCGGGTACACTGCGGCGTATCGTTTGCATAAGGACTGTCTATGTGGATCTTGATGTTGGAAGCGGGCGTGGCGCTGTTCCTGCTCGTGTTTATCGTCTGGTGGACGATGTTCCATGGCCGGCCGGAACAGCGCAAGCGGCCACTGCGCGAAGAAAAGGAATCCGAGCCGCCGCGCGAACCGTGATCAGTGCAGCATGCTCGGCACCGTCAGCACGAACTCGGGAATCTTGACCTCGAAGCGGTGGCCATCCTCGGCCACGCAGAAATACTCGCCGTGCATCGAACCCTGCGGCGTGGCCAGCGGCGTGCCGCTCGAGTATTCGAACTGTTCGCCCGGTTTCAGCAGCGGCTGGTGCCCGACCACGCCCAGGCCCGCCACTTCCTGCGTGCGGTTGTTGGCATCGGTGATGATCCAGTGGCGCGAAATCAGCTGGGCCGGGACTTCGCCGCTATTGACGATCGTGATCGTATAGGAAAACAGGTATTCGTCCTGGTCCGGCTTGCTCTGCTCAGCCAGGTATTTGGTGCGGACGGTGACGGTAAAATCGTAGGCAGCCATCGGCTTCCCTCTTTCTTATTGGTGGAGACGCATGTGCGTGATAAGGCATGATACCGCGCCACGCAAAATCGAGCCGCCAGCACAGGCCGCGCGCCCCAAACGCGGCCCGGCGTAAAATAGCGGCTTCACCCAACCGCACCGTCCGCAGTGTCCACCGCAGCGTCTACAACTATGACCACCTACCGCATCGCTCCCAGCATCCTGTCCGCCGATTTCGCCCGCCTGGGCGAAGAAGTCCGCAACGTCGTCGAGGCAGGCGCCGACATCATCCACTTCGACGTGATGGACAACCATTACGTGCCGAACCTGACCATCGGCCCGCTGGTGTGCCAGGCCATCCGTCCGCACGTGCAGGTGCCGATCGACGTCCACCTGATGGTGAAACCGGTCGACCGCATCATTCCCGACTTCGCCAAGGCCGGCGCCAACATCATCACCTTCCACCCGGAAGCGTCCGAACACATCGACCGCACGCTGCAGCTGATCCGCGACCACGGCTGCAAGGCTGGCCTGGTGTTCAACCCGGGCACGCCGATGCACTACCTCGAGCACGTGATGGACAAGATCGACATGATCCTGATTATGTCGGTCAATCCCGGCTTCGGCGGCCAGTCCTTCATTCCCGAGGCACTCAAAAAGATCGCGATCGCACGCCGCCTGATCGACGAATCGGGCCGCGACATCATGCTGGAAGTCGATGGCGGCATCAAGGCCGAGAACATCGCCGCCGCCGCCGCTGCCGGCGCCGACACCTTCGTGGCCGGCTCGGCCATCTTCGGCAAGCCCGACTACAAGGCGGTAATCGACGCCATGCGCGCCGAACTGGCCACGGTCGGGAAGTAATGCGTCCCGCTTTTGGTAGCACATCGGCAGCCATCCGGGCTGCCATCATTGACCTCGACGGCACCATGCTCGACACCGTGCCCGACTTTGAACTGGCCCTGAACGGCATGCGCGCCGAATTTGGATTGGCCCCGATTACCCAGGAGATCATCGCGCCGATGGTCGGCAAGGGTTCGGAAAAGCTGATCCGCGACGTGCTGGCGCTCGACTACGACGCGGCGCGCATCGACGCCGTTTTCGACGAGGCGATGGCGAGTTACCAGCGCCATTACCTCGCCATCAATGGCGAACGCAGCGTATTGTACGAAGGCGTGATCGAGGGGCTGACGGCATTCAGGGAAATGGGCCTGCGCCTGGCCTGCGTGACCAACAAGCCGATCGCCTTTGCCACGCCGCTGCTGGCGCAGAAGGGACTCGCACACTACTTCGAGCTGGTGTATGGCGGCGACTCGCTGCCGAGGAAGAAGCCCGATCCGCTGCCGCTGCTGCAGGTGTGTGCCGACTTCGACCTGGCGCCGCCGCAGGTGGTGGCCATCGGCGACTCCTCGAACGATGCCGAAGCGGCGCGCGCGGCGCGTTGCTTCGTGCTCACGGTGCCATATGGTTATAACCACGGAAGGCCTGTGCAAAGCATCGATTCCGATGGTATAGTGAATTCGCTACTCGATGCCGCCGAGCTCGTTCGTGCGCACAACAGCAACGCGCAACTGTACTGATTAACTGCGTTCAAACTAACTCATCTATACATGTTCTTCACTCAAAAACACATCGCCGATCACACCCGCGCCCCCGAGGCCTGGCTGTGGCGACGCTGGCAATCCTGGGCCAACTAGACCCGCTTGATTGCTGCCGGCTGCACGCGCACCGGCAGGTTTTTTGAACCACCGCCGCCCATCTCCCTCCAACGTTGGCGGCCCGGAGAAGAACATGACCGAACTCGAATTCAAATCGCTGGCCAACCAGGGCTACAACCGTATTCCGCTGATCGCCGAAGCCTTCGCCGACCTGGAAACACCGCTGACCCTGTACCTGAAGCTGGCGCAATCGCAGGACACCGGCAAGAACACGTTCCTGCTGGAATCGGTCGTCGGCGGTGAGCGCTTCGGGCGCTATTCCTTCATCGGCCTGCCGGCCAAGACCCTGCTGCGCAGCAGCGGCAACCTGACTGAAATCGTCACCAATGGTGTCGTCGTCGAAACCCACGAAGGCAATCCGCTCGACTTCATCGAAACCTACCAGGCGCGCTTCAAGGTCGCGCTGCGTCCGGGCATGCCGCGTTTCTGCGGCGGCCTGGCCGGCTACTTCGGCTACGACACGGTGCGCCACATCGAGCGCAAGCTGGCGAACAAGGCGCCGAAGGACACGCTCGGCCTGCCCGACATCCAGCTGATGGTGACCGAAGAACTGGCCGTCATCGACAACCTGTCGGGCAAGCTGTACCTGATCGTGTATGCCGACACCAGCAAGCCGGAAGCGTTTTCGGCAGCGCGCCAGCGGCTGAAGGACCTGCGTGTGATGCTGCGCCGTAGCGTCGATGCGCCGGTGACGACGGCTTCGGTGCGCACGGACGCGGTGCGCGAATTCAGCAAGGAAGCGTATCTAGAAGCGGTTGCCAAGGCCCACGAATACGTGATGGCCGGCGACCTGATGCAGGTTCAAATTGGCCAGCGCATCCGCAAGCCCTACGTCGATTCGCCGCTCTCGCTGTACCGCTCGCTGCGTTCGCTGAACCCGAGCCCGTACATGTATTACTACAATTTCGGCGACATGCAGATCGTCGGCGCCTCGCCCGAGATTTTGGTGCGCAACGAGACTTCTCCTGCCGGCGAACGCAAGGTCACGCTGCGCCCGATCGCCGGCACCCGTCCGCGCGGCGCCACGCCGGAACGCGACGCCGAACTGGCGGCCGAGCTGCTGGCCGATCCAAAAGAGATCGCCGAGCACGTGATGCTGATCGACCTGGCGCGCAATGACATCGGCCGCATCGCCGACACCGGCACCGTCAAAGTCACGGACCGCATGGTCATCGAAAAATACTCGCACGTGCAGCACATCGTCTCGAACGTCGAAGGCGCGCTGAAGGAAGGCATGTCGAACCTGGACGTGCTGCGCGCGACTTTCCCGGCTGGCACCCTGACCGGCGCGCCGAAGGTACGGGCGATGGAAGTCATCGATGAGCTGGAACTGACCAAGCGCGGCATCTACGGCGGCGCCTGCGGCTACCTCTCTTTTGGCGGCGAGATGGACGTGGCGATCGCGATTCGCACCGGCGTGATCAAGGACGGCAACCTGTACGTGCAGGCCGCGGCCGGCATCGTCGCCGACTCGATCCCCGAAATGGAATGGCAGGAAACCGAAGCCAAGGCGCGCGCCGTGCTGCGTGCGGCCGAGCAGGTGCAAGACGGACTGGATGGGGAGATTTGACATGCTGCTGATGATCGACAATTACGATTCATTCACCTACAACATCGTCCAGTATTTCGGCGAACTCGGTGAAGAGGTGCGCACGGTGCGCAACGACGAAATCTCACTGGGCGACATCGACCGGATGCACCCCGAGCGCATCTGCATTTCGCCTGGCCCGAAGGCCCCGGTCGACGCCGGCATCTCGGTCGACGTGCTCAAGGAATTCCAGGGCAAGCTGCCGATCCTCGGCGTCTGCCTCGGCCACCAGGCCATCGGCGAAGCGTTCGGCGGCAAGATCGTGCGCGCCAAGCAGGTCATGCACGGCAAGACCTCGCTGATCGCGCACACCGGCGAAGGCGTCTTCAAAGGCTTGCCCAGCCCTTTCACCGTGATTCGCTACCACTCGCTGGCGATCGAGCGCGCTTCGCTGCCGAGCTGCCTCGAAGTGACCGCCTGGACCGACGACGGCGAAATCATGGGCGTGCGCCACAAGGAGTTCGACATCCAGGGCGTGCAGTTCCACCCGGAGTCGATCCTCTCCGAACACGGCCACGCGCTGCTGAAGAATTTCCTCGAAGGCTGAGCCTCCGTTCGCTCCTCGATCACCAATACTGGAACGCCCATGAAGATCACCCCACAAGAGGCGCTGCTGCGCTGTATCGAACACCGCGAGATCTTCCACGACGAGATGCTGCACCTGTTCCGCCAGATCATGTCGGGCGAAATGTCGCCGACCATGGTGGCGGCGCTGACGGTGGGCCTGCGCGTGAAGAAGGAAACCATCGGCGAGATCACCGCCGCCGCGCAAGTCATGCGCGAATTCTCGACCAAGGTGCCGATGGCCGACACCACGCATTTGCTCGACATCGTCGGCACCGGCGGCGACGGCGCGAACACCTTCAATATTTCGAGCGCCTCGATGTTCGTGGCCGCCGCCGCCGGTGCGCGCGTGGCCAAGCATGGCGGGCGCAGCGTATCGTCCTCGTCCGGCAGCGCCGATTTGATCGAAGCGCTGGGCGCCCACATCGATTTAAAGCCCGAGCAGATCGCGCAATCGATCGCGCAGACCGGCATCGGCTTCATGTTCGCGCCGAACCACCATGCCGCCATGAAGCACGTGGCGCCGGTGCGGCGCGAGCTGGGCGTGCGCAGCATCTTCAATATCCTCGGGCCACTGACCAACCCGGCCGGCGCGCCGAACATCCTGATGGGCGTGTTCCACCCCGACCTGGTCGGCATCCAGGTGCGCGTACTGCAGCGCCTCGGCGCCCAGCACGCGATGGTGGTCTGGGGCCGCGACAACATGGACGAAGTCTCGCTCGGCGCCGGCACCTTGGTCGGCGAACTGGTGAACGGCGAGATCCGCGAATACGAAATCCATCCGGAAGACTTCGGCCTGCAGATGATCGCCAGCCGTAATTTGAAGGTCGCGAATACCGAGGAATCGAAGCTGCGCGTGATGGAAGCATTGCGCGGCGAAGCGGGTGCCGCCACCGACATCGTCGCGCTGAACGCCGGCACCGCCCTGTATGCGGCGGGCGTGGCATCGTCGATCGAGGATGGCCTGGCGCGCGCGCGCCTGAGCATCGCTTCCGGCGCGGCCATGGCCAAGCTCGAACAATTCGTGAACGTCACGCGCCAGCTGGGCGCCGGCGCATAAGGTAGCCATGTCCGACATCCTGAACAAGATTCTTGCCGTCAAAGCCGATGAAGTGGCGGCCGCGAAACGCCACCGCGACATCGCCAGCCTGCGCCGCGAAGTCGAAACCGACGCCACCCTGCGCGCCGACGTCCGCGGCTTCGAAGCGAGCCTGCGCAAACACATCGCCGCGGGCCGCGCCGGCGTGATCGCCGAAGTGAAAAAGGCGTCGCCGTCGAAAGGCGTGCTGCGCGCCGACTTCCGTCCAGCGGACATCGCCGAAAGCTATGCCGAGGGCGGTGCCGCCTGCTTGTCGGTACTGACCGACGTGAACTTTTTCCAGGGCAGCGTCGACTACCTGAAGCAAGCGCGTGCGGCCGTCGAGCTGCCGGTGATCCGCAAGGATTTTATTGTCGACATGTACCAGGTGTACGAAGCACGGGCAATGGGCGCCGATGCGATCCTGCTGATCGTCTCGGCGCTCGATCATGGGCTGATGGCGGAACTGGAAGCCTGTGCCCAGGAACTTGGCATGGATGTGCTGGTCGAAGTACATGACGGTGATGAGTTGACCGCGGCGCTCCGGTTGAAGACCCCGCTGGTCGGCATCAACAACCGCAACCTGCGCACCTTCGAGGTTTCGCTGGAGACGACCATCGGCCTGCTGCCACGCATCGGCAGCGAGCGGCTGGTCGTGACCGAGTCGGGAATCATGGTGCCGGACGACGTACGGCGCATGCGCGAAGCGAACGTGCACGCGTTCCTGGTGGGCGAGGCCTTCATGCGTGCGGCCAGCCCTGGCGACGAACTTCGACGATTATTCGACTGATAACATGATCACTTCCATCCGCACCCGGGCCGCTCTCCTCCTTCTACTGGCAGCCCTGGGCGGATGCAGCACGGTCCAGCCCGTCGCTTCCACGGCCAAGCGCCTCGTCGCCGCCCTCCTTCCCACTCCCAAGACTGTCGCACCGGTGGCGCCGCCATCGCGCACGCTCGATGCCTACAAGGCCGAAGTCGCGCAGCACGTCATGCGCGCCAACAGCGGCCAGACCTTCAGCGGGCGCCTGCCGCCGATGCTGCCGGCGATCGTGGTCGTCAACATTACGGTCGGCGAAGATGGAGAATTGCAGGATGTCGCCGTGCAGCGCTCGCGCGATCCGGATGCGTCCGAGGTGGCGCTGGCGTCGATGCGGCGCAGCGGGCGGCTGCCGCCGCCGGTCAACCTGCTGGCGACGAACACGCGGGCGCTGACGTTTTCGGAGACCTTCTTGTTCGATCACCAGTATCGGTTTCAGTTGCGGTCGTTGGCCGGGCCGCAGTGACGGGTTTTCGATCGGCGCGGCAAATGCCAACCGTCGGGTGTGCCGGGACACGAAACGCGGGCATGCCCGCCCTACGGTGCACAACCGTCAACGTTTATATCACGCGGCGGTGACGTAACGTAGGGCGGGCATGCCCGCCTTCATACCGTGAATCACCCGCACCGCCGCGCGCAGCGCGTCCACGTCGGTTTTTTCCGCCGCATTACATTCAACACCGCCATTACGGTGCACAACCAGATTTATCCCGCCGTGGTGACGTAACGTAGGGCGGGCATGCCCGCCTTCATACATTGATTAAATCAACCGCGGCGCCCTACCGCCCCATCACATTCAACACCGCCAGACTCATCGCCTGCGCCGCCGTCTTGATCGACGGTTCCGGCACCGGCGCATAAAACGGCGAATGATTGAACGCGATCGGCTTGCCGCCTTCGCGCGCCGCTTCTTCCACTACTTTCGGATCGTAGACTCCGGTGAAGAAGAACATCGACGGCACGCCCTGGTTCACGAACTGCGAAAAATCCTCGCTCGCGGTCATGGCCGGCATGCGCTGGGCGTTGGCCTCGCCGAAGGCATCCTTGAACACCGCCTCGGTCTTGGTCACCAGCGCTTCGCTGTTGACGATCGCGGCGCCGCCGCTGATCAGCTGCACGTCCGGCGCCGGTGCGTCCGCCATCGCCGCGGAGGCATTCGCCACCCGGCGCACGCCATCGAGCAGCTTGGCGCGCACGGCCGGGCTGTAGGAGCGGATGGTGCCGCGCACCTGCACGCTGTCGGGGATGATGTTGCCGACCGTGCCGCCCTGGATCGCGCCGATCGTCACCACGCCGAATTCCTTCGGGTCCTTTTCGCGCGAGACTACCGTCTGCACGTCGACCACGAAGCGCGCGGCGATCGTGATCGGGTCGAGCGATTTGTCGGGCGCCGAGCCGTGGCCGCCGCGCCCCTTGAAGACGATTTCGATGGCGTCGGAATTGGACGACACCGCGCCCGTGTTGTAGCCGACCGTGCCGTGCGCCAGCGGCCAGGAATGCAGGGCGAACGCGTAGTCCGGCTTCGGGAAACGCGTGAACAGGCCATCGTCCAGCATCGCCTTGGCGCCGGACACGATTTCCTCGGCGGGCTGGGCGATGAAGACCAGGGTACCCGTCCACTGCGTTTTTAACTCGACCAGCGTGCGTGCGGCGCCGAGCCAGCTCGCCATGTGGATGTCATGGCCGCAGCTGTGCGTGACAAAACTCTCGCGGCCGTCGCTGGTCGCTTTCGCGCGGCTGGCGTAGGGCAAGCCGGTCTTCTCCTCCATCGGCAAGCCATCGAGCTCGGTGCGCACCAGCACCGTCGGCCCGCCGCCATTTTTATAGACGGCGACCACGCCGGTCTTGCCGACCTTTTCCGTGACCTGGAAACCGAGCTTGCGCATCTCGCCCGCCAGCTTGCCCGCGGTGCGCACTTCCTGGAAAGCGATCTCCGGATGCGCGTGCAAGTCCTTGTAGACCGTATCGAGCCAGGGATACATGCCGTTCAGGCGCGTGACGACATCGTTTTTCACGGGCGCGGGAAGCTGGGCCAGTGCCGGCACGGCGGCAAGGGCGAGGATGGCGGCGGCAAGCTGTTTCAATGAAGACCTCTTCTGAAAACGGATAGATATCAGGCTGCGCTCGGACGCGGCAGCGCCGACGACTTCTTGCCCGCCACCGCCTGCGACAGCGTGACGCCCGGCACCCGATCCCCCTGCAGCGTGACGTCGAAGGCCATCAGCTCATCGCGGCGGAAGGCGTGCAGCGTCACCTTGTCGCCTACGCGGTAGCGCGCCAGCAGCGCCTCGACGTTCGAGGGGTTGCCGTTCACGCGCAAGCCGTCGATCGCGATCACGACGTCGAGCGCCGACAGGCCGGCCTGGTGCGCCGCGCCGCCTTCGTGCACTTGCGTCAGCTTGGCGCCGAGCGGGTCGCGGCCGATGCCGGCGTCGAGCGACGGCTTGCCGCTCTTGCGCTCGTCGACCAGCTTCACGCCGAACGGTGCAAACAGTTTCGCCAGCGGCAGGTCGTCGGTGCCGCGCACGAATCTGTCGAACAGGTTGCGCAATTTGAGGCCGCTGACCTCGTCGAACAGCGATTCCACCTCCGCTTCGGTGACGCCGCGGCCGACGCTCGGGTAAAAATCGCGCCCGTAGCGCTGCCACAAGGCGCGCATGACGTCGTCCAGCGTCTTCGCACCGCCGGTCTTCGCGCGGATGGTCAAATCAAACGCCAGCGCGATCAGCGAACCCTTGCTGTAGTAGCTGATGATCGCGTTCGGCGAGTTCTCGTCCTGGCGGTAGTACTTGCTCCAGGCGTCGAAACTCGAATCGGCCACGCTCTGCTTCAGGCGTCCGCTGCCGCGCAGCACGCTGCCGACCGTTTTACCGAGCAGTTTGAAATAGGTCGGCTCGCCGATGATCCCGGCGCGCACCAGCATCAGGTCGTCGTAATAGCTGGTAAAACCTTCGAAGAGCCACAACAGCGGCGTGTAGTTCTCGACTTGCAAATCATAGGGCGCGAACACGGCCGGCTTGATGCGCTTGACGTTCCAGGTGTGGAAGTATTCGTGGCTGCACAGTCCCAGGAATTTCAGGTAGCCCTCGTTCGGCTCGCCAGGCTGCGGCGTGGCGCTGCACGGCAGGTCGCCCCGGGCGCAGATCAGGGCCGTCGAGGCACGGTGTTCCAGGCCGCCGTAGCCGTCGCCGACCGCCATCGTCATGAACACGTAGCGCTCGACCGGCGCGCGCTTGGTCTCCGGCTCGAACAAGGTGATCTGGGCTTCGCAGATCGCCTTCAGGTCGGCCTGCAGGCGCGCCATGTCCAGGTTCGGCACGCGCCCGGTGACGACGATGTCGTGCGGGATGCCGTGCGCCTTGAAGCTGGCCAGCGCGAAGTCGCCCATCTCCACCGGGTGGTCGATCAACTCGTCGTAGTTGGCCGCCACATAGGTGCCGAAGCCATAGCGCTTGGCGCCCAGTTCCTTCATCGCGGTGGCGACGCGCCAGGTTTTCGCGAGCGCATCGCCCGGGCGCTGGATGTCGACCTCGTGCGCGCCCGCTTCCTGGCCGAGCACGCGCAGGAACACGCTGGTGCCGTTGAAGAAGCCGTGGGTCTGGTCGAGGTGGGCGGCGCGTACCGACAGGTCCCAGGCATAGACTTCGTAGTGCAGCGTCAGCGGCGCATCGACGGGCGCCGCGCGCCAGGAATGCTTGTCCAGCTTGGTGAGCGCGACGGTGGCGCCGTTCGACTCGGCGCGGATGCGCACGATATTGCGCGCGAACTCGCGGATCATGTAGCTGCCCGGGATCCAGGCCGGCAACGCGAACACCTGGCCCTCGGGCGCTGGCGCCGGCACGGTGACGGTCACGTTGAACAGATGGCCGGCCAGGTCTTTCGGGACGATGGTGTAGTGGATCGCGGGCTGCTTTTTCTGGGCTGTTTTTTTCATGATGGCGAAGTGAGTCGGGCGATTCTCGTAGTGTAACGGATTCGACCAGGCTGACTCCAGCCACGCAGGGTAGCCGGTCCTTGTGCGGCAGGACGTAGGGTGGTCGGCTCCACCCGACAATGCGCGCAGATGCGGCTTCGGCGCCGCCCACGCGTTCAACGCACGTGTGCATCGTCGCGAGGTTTCAGGGGCTGGTTGAACGCGTGGGCAGCGTCAGCGTCAACTATGATCAGCCACTAGGGTGGAGCCGCCCACCTTTCAGGTATGCCGCTACCGCGCGAGGCGGCCGAATCCACGTTGACATCAGTTCAACGCACGTGTGCATCGTCGCGAGGTTTCAGGAGCCGCTTGAACGCGTGGGCGGCGCCGACGTCAACCATGATCAGCCGCTCAGGTAGAGCCGCCTCGCGTGGCCCGCACCACCCTACGCCAGGTCTTCTGGCGTATCGATATCGCGCAGGATACCGGGATCATCCACCGCGACTTCCACCACCGGCGCCGACTTGAGCAGCGCACGCGCACCGTATTCGCCTTCCAGCGCCAGCAACGCCGGCAGGTGCACCGCGCCAAATGCGACCGGATTGCCACGCCGCCCCGCGAACACGGGCGCCGCGATGTCGGCACCGCCGGCCAGCGCGGCGAGCAGCGCGCGCAAGGTAGCGGGCGCCACATACGGCATGTCGCCCAGCGCCACCAGCCAGGCATCGGCCTGCGGCAGCGAATACGTGATGGCCTGCACCAGCGAGGCGGCCATGCCGCTGTCGGCCTGCGCGCACAGCGTGACCTCGCAGCCTAGCGCGGACAATGTATCGGCCACGCCGCCATCCTGCGGCGGCACGACGGCGATCACACGGGGAAGAACGGACAGGAGAATGCGTGCGCTGGCCACCACCACCGGCGCGCCGGACGCGAGCGGCTGCAGCAGCTTGTTGCGCGCGCCGAGCGGATCGAAGCGGCGTCCGCGGCCCGCCGCCAGCAGGATGCCGACCGCGTTCATGCGCGGGCGCTCAACGGAACCATGCTCAGCCAGACTATAAAAGCCGGCTTACTTGATCGAACCCAGCTTCGCTTCCAGTCCGGCCAGGTCGACCGCACCCGGGATGCGGGTGCCGTCGCTGAAGAAGATGGCCGGCGTGCCCTGGATTTTGAGCTTCTGGCCCAGTTCGACGATCTTCTGGTTCGGGGTCTCGCAGTTGGCGGGCGCCGTCGGCGGCACCTTACCGTTGATCATCCAGTCGTCCCAGGCCTTGACCCGGTCCGGCGCGCACCAGATGTTCTTCGACTTCGTGAACGAATCCTCGGACAGGATGTTGTACATGAAGGTGTAGATGGTGACGTTGTCGATTTCCTTGAGCGTGGTCTGGCGCAGGCGCTTGCAGTAGCCGCAGTTCGGGTCTTCGAAGACGGCGATCACGCGCTTGCCGTCGCCCTTCACCTGCTTCAGCGCGGACGCCAGCGGCAGGTCGGAGAACTTGATCTTGTTGAGGTCGTCGACGCGGGCCTTGGTGATGTTGCGCGAGGTTTTCGCCTCGTAGACCTGGCCGATGAACAGGTAATCGCCCTTCTTGTCCGCATACAGGATATCGCCGCCGATGCGCAGTTCGTACAGGCCGCCGTACGGGGTTTCGGTGATCGAATCGATCTTGGCGCCGCCCAGGCGCGGCTCGATGTTCTTGCGGATATTCGCTTCGACCGTATTCTCGGCCCCCACGCACGACGCCATCAGGCCGGTCGCCGCCAGCACGGCGATCTTGGTTTTCAACATCACTTATGATTCCCTAAAAAATTACTGACCGATGGCATGCGCCATCAGGCGACGCTTAATGAAAGGCAACTTATCGAGCAAGTTTAATCCCAAATTGCGGGCAACGCGCAAAGGTTCGAGGTTGGCGCCGAACAAGCGCTCGAGGCCGTCGGTGGCCAGTTGCATTAACAACACATCTTCCTTGCGTGCTCGTGCATAGCGCGCCAAAACCCGTTCGTCGCCGATGGCGCGGTGCTCTTCTCGCTCTGCCACCA
Organism: Massilia sp. CFBP 13721; assembly: GCF_014842025.1. Taxonomy (GTDB): domain Bacteria; phylum Pseudomonadota; class Gammaproteobacteria; order Burkholderiales; family Burkholderiaceae_D; genus Telluria. The sequence continues at coordinate 257,580 of NZ_JACYUY010000006.1, read as the reverse complement.
CGCGCAGCAGGTCATTGATATCGCCAAAGCCCAGGTTCATGCCGTGCCCGGCCAGCGGGTGCACGGCGTGGGCGGCATCGCCGATCAGGGCCACGTGCGGCGCGATGAGCGCATGCGGCCGCACCAGCGCCAGCGGCACCGCTTTCACCGCCTCTGGCTGCAGCGGACGCAGGGTGCCGAGCGCCTCATCGGCGTATTCGCACAGGCGCACGGCGAGCTCGCCCATCGATTCTTCCATCAGGGTCGCGGCCAGGGTTTCCGGCGCCGACCAGACCAGCGACACCCGGTTGCCCGGCAGCGGCAGCAGCGCGATGACGCCGTCGCTACAGGTGAACCACTGGTGGGCGACGCCGTGGTGCGGCTTTTCGCAGGAAAAATTGGTGACGATGGCCTTCTGATGGTACGAACGGTAATCGATTCCGATGTCGCACTGCCCGCGCACCCAGGAATCGCGGCCGTCGGCGCCGACCACCAGCTTCGCATCGATGCGGCGGCCGTCGTCCAGTTCGATGGCCGCACCTTCCGGCCCGCAGGTCAGGCGCTTGCCGCAACCTTTTACGATGTCAACCTTGTAGGCGAACTTCAGCGCCGCATCGAGTGCGCCATTCAGATTGCTGTCCTCGACGATCCAGGCCAGCGCCCCGGTGTGCGCCCCAAAGGCATCGAAGCCGAGGCTGCCGCCGTTCTTGCCGTCGCCATTGACCGCCATCGCATCGACCGGCGCCACCCTGCCCGCGTCGAGCGCATCCCACACCTTCAGCGACGACAACAGGTTGCGCGCCGTGTGGTTCAGCGCGTACACGCGCACGTCCCATTGACGTTCACCGCCCGTGACGGCAACCGGACTCTCGCCCTGGGTGGCGGGAACCAGCAGCGTGACGCTGTGCCCGGCCTGGGCGAAACCGAGCGCCGCCGTCTTGGCGATGGCGCCGTTGCCGACGATGCAGACGTCGCTGCGATGCAGTACGGAGGAGGAAGTTGGGGTCGTCATGCCAGGCATTATAGCGGCATGTACCAAGCACACTTCAGGCACACTTCAGGCGCCGCCAACGCAGCCCGCGAAGAAAGTTGCAGCCGGGACTTGCAGAGCCGCCGGCGGCTGGCTATAATCATGCCTCTCTTGGCCTGGTAGCTCAGTTGGTAGAGCAGAGGATTGAAAATCCTTGTGTCGGTGGTTCGATTCCGCCCCGGGCCACCAAGAATTCAGCAGTACAGAAAACGCCACCTTCGGGTGGCGTTTTTGTTTTCTGCATGCGGTTTTACTTTAACGGGTTATCTCTGGTTCGCTTCGACAGCAAGAAGAGCACACATACATCCGGTGATTTCTGGTGCGCCAGGAAAAACAGAGTCCGTGATACTTTAAAGTGAGCATGGTCTACCGGACATCAGACGCGCAGGCCATGGCAATCGTTTTTGCGTCGAACTCACTATTGCGGTGGCCAACGACACGTTTTGCGCTGCCTTTTTCCAGCTGATATTGGGCTACAGGTGCGTTCGGCTGCGGTTGCTGTACAACGATGCCAATCTTAATGTTCATTGGAGTGAGCATGTCAAAACAAGCAGATACCGGTGATGAGAACGCAGCCCAACGCCAGACGGTCGCGGAGTTCAAGCAGGCGGTGAATATGACGCCAGCCCAACTGGAGAAGTGGCTCGACACCGACGATTCCAAACGTGTCGGCCAGAAGCATGGCAATGCCGAATCGACCGGGCACCAGTCCGGACGCCGCATCGTCGAACTGTTGCACCGCCACGCTCAGGACTTGAGTGCGGCAGACATCGCGCACATGCGCAAGGTGGTCGGGTACATCCACCGACACCAGGCACAGGGGCCTACCAGGAGCGATCCGGCGTCGAGCGATTGGCGCTATTCACTGATGAACTGGGGCCACGATCCCGAGAAAAAGTGAGCTTCCTGTCGCAGCCTTGCGCTGGTTTTCGCACGCTTCAGCTGCAGCAAAGAATTGAAAATCCGTGTATCGGTGGTTCGATTCCGCCCCGGGCCACCAAGAATATCGTTCACGCAACGCCCACTCATGCAAGTGGGCGTTTTTGTTTGTGGATTCCGTAATCCTTATGTCTGGTCCATTTCCGGGCCTTCATCCATATGGAATTGTTGCTATACTATAATAATTCCTAAGGACGCAGTCGTTGTGCGCGCGGGCGGCACGACCAACCACTCGCATAGCAAACAAGGCGCCCTCCTTACACTGTCGTGGTGGACGGCTTGGTGGCGTAGGCCGTGCGTTCAATCGCTTGCTTGCGCAGGCGCCGCCGCCGCATCGTCCATCCGGCGGCGAGCAGCGGGGCGACCACAAGCGCGAGCAGGAAGGGCGGCTGGGTCAGCATGTCGCTGACCGGCTGCCAGTCAGCTTCGCGCAGTGCGGTGTAGCGTTCGCCCATCCAGTGCCAGGTCGTGTGTCCGATCAGCAAACAGATAATCGCGGTAATGGCGTGCTCCCTGTCAGGGCGCCAGCGGTACAACAGCACGATAAGCGGCATGGCAATGACCAGCACCAGCAGTTGGCCCAGTTCGATGCCGACGTTAAACGCCAGCAGCGATACCAGCAGGTGGGAGCCGGCAAACTGCAACTTCGACTGCAGCAGGAACGAGAAGCCGAAGCCATGCACCAGCCCGAACAGTCCGCTGAACAGCCAGCGCCGCTTGAGGTTCGGCGTAAGGACGTTTTCCACCACCATGTACAGGATCGACGCTGCGATCAGGAATTCGATCAACGGCGGGAACCATGTACCGATCGGTACCATCTGGTAGGCGGCGGCAATCAGGGTGACCGAATGGCCGACAGTGAAGGCGGTGATGACGCCGGCCAGTTTCCAGTCGAGCCTGCGGAAGGGCAGGATCAGGCACAGTAAAAACAGCAGGTGGTCGGCGCCGTCCAGAATGTGCTCGAAACCGGACTTGACAAAGGTCCACGCCGCCTGGTGCCAGTTCGGATCGAGCACGGTCATGCCCGCGCCGGCATGCAGGTCGTACGCGCGCACCGTGCCGTCGTCCGCAACGTAGCGCAGGTCGAACTTGAGCCGGTCCTTCAGCCCTGGCGCTACTTTGAAGTCAAGCGCGAAACTGGACTTGGCCGACTTGATAGGGTATTCGAGCCAGGCGTCGAAATAGCCCTGGTTCCAGAACACGTAACTGTCGACCGGAAGCCTGGGACCGGTCAGCAGGGCACGCGCGGCATCGAAACTGTCGAACGAACGGTCGTCCGGCATGGAAATGCGGGCAATGCCACGCGCCATGGTGAGCGTCCGGCCGTCCTCGGTCACTTCGAACCCTTTGCCGGCGGCGACGATGGCGCGCTGGAGGCCCGGCTCGACCTGCGCCAGGTCGATATAGCCCGGCCCCTTTTTCGGAAGGTCGATATTGAGCAATAGCGCGAGCGGCATGCGCACCAGAACATGCAAGCGGTTACCTTCGGCCTTGACGAAGGTGTGGGCCCGCATCTCGTCCGGGATGTCGTGGGCAAGTGCAGTGGAGCAGCAAAAAAGCAGGGCGCCGAGCGCCAATACCATGAAGGTCAACCGCTGCCACAGGTACATCGGCCCCGCCCAGGCGGCAAAAAAGGGCGCGCGAGGCGCCCTTTTTGCCCTGCAGCTAAGAGGCATGCAGGAATAGAACATACAGATCACTTATGGTCGCGACCGTGATGGTCGTGCGCAGGAACGAATTTCTGCGCGCGCTTCCCGGTATCAACTTCCGCGGTGTAGATATTACCTTTCGAGTCCCTTGCGAGGTTGTGAATCCAGTGGAACTGGCCGGCATAACGCCCATTACGGCCGAAGGTGTTCGCTGTTGCGCCCGACTGCCGGTTGAGGATCCAGACCTTGTTGTTCTCGCCGTCAGCATTGTAGAGATAACGCTGGCGCGGATCGACCGACAGGTCGAGGTCCCAGGTGCTGCCGTTGCCCAGCGTATCGCGTTCGACGAAGAACTCCCTGACGAAGGTGCCGGTTTTCTGGAACACCTGGATCCGGTTGTTGACCCGGTCGCACACATACACCAGGCCGTCGTTTGCGATCCGTACGCAGTGCACCGGATTGCGGAACTGGCGGGCCGGCGCAGCGCTTGGGTCGTACGGACCAGGTGCGACGTCGTTTGGCACACTGCCGTAGGCGCCCCAGTGCCGCTTGTACCGGCCGGTCGTGGCGTCGACCACCAGCACGCGCTTGTTCTGGTAGCCGTCAGCGATGTAGGCTTCGTTCGTGGCCGGATCGACCTCGATGTCGGCCGGTTGGCCCAGCAAGGGAGTACCGTTCAGGCCGCCAGTGGTGGCATTGCTGCCGCCGGTCAGGCCGGCCTTGCCGATCTGCAGCAGGAAGGTGCCGTCACGGCTGAACTTCAGCACCTGGTGGTTACCCGCGCCATTTCCGGCTATCCACACGTTATCGTTGTGGTCGACGAAGATGCCATGCTCGTTGGTCGGCCATTCACAGCCGATCGCCGGCGTGCAGCGGGTGGTCAGGAAGCCCGGGTCGGCCGGCCCGCCCCATGCGGCGAGCAGGTTGCCTTCGCGGTCGAAGCGCATGACCGACGGCGCCGGCCGGCAGCAGTCGGAGCGCGGCGGGGTCTGCGCCGCACCGGCCTCATCCTCGGTGAGCGAACCTGGACGCTGGATGATCCAGATGTGGTCGCGACGGTCGACCGCCACGCCGGCCACCTGGCCAAGCAGCCACTTGTTTGGCAATACCTTGGGCCAGTACGGATCTACCTTGAACTCGGTCCCGTCGGACTGTTTTTTCGCAACATCGTATTCCGACGCGAGCGCCTGTGAACCGAGGGTCATTGACAGCGTTACCGCCAATCCCACTAAAAGCCTTTTCATTGTTACCTCCATGTAGCGTAGGTTCTGCAAAGTCGGTTTTTGCTTACCGCGGCGGAAGTTCACCGAGTCGTCAGGCTGGTGCGGGAAGAACGGAATTGCCTGAAATGCAAAGATGCATAAATCTTGCAGGAAATAATGCAAAGCACTGAGTTTTCGCATAGCCTGTTGAGCCAATATACTTTTGATTACATGTCCGAATTCGATGTGGCTCAATGAAGCGACTGGGTCAAACAGGAACTACCTGGCGCAAAAGCGAGCGCATGAAGCGGCTCGGCAAGCGGCTGGGCAGCCGGGGACCAACGATGCCAAGTTAGCGGCCATAGTGGAACCTTGGCGCGGCAAATCGATGAAGTAGTAGCAGGCTAGGCGTGAAGAGTGAAAATCCTTGTGTCGGGGCTTCGGTTTGCCCCCCACGGCCGAGCCACTCATCCGGCGCGCCCCCGGGCGCTGATCTTGTCCATGGATAAAATCTTCACGCTCTCGATCAGCTGCATTGCCGGCGCCTATCTTTCGCAAGCCTATCGCTTCGAACTTGCGCTCGCTGCGGAATCGACCCTGGATGAACTGGCCTCGTACATCCTCGACGTCGTCGACTTCGAAGGCGACCATCTCTCCAGTTTCCACCTGGCGAACGGTCCGGGCGGCAGGCGAACCTGGCTCACGGCGCGTGGCGCATGGGACGAAGACGATGAGGAAGCCCGGGATCTCCGGCTATGCGATCTTTATCCCCTTGAAAAGCACAAGAAGCTGTATTACGACTACGATCCGGGCGCGAGATGGTGTTTCGAAATCGTCAGGAAAGGCCGGGCCACGAACGCCGTGGCCGGGCAGGATTATCCCTGCCTGTTGCGGGAGGAAGGCGTAAAGCCCCTGGAGTATGGCGCCGATGGAGTTGATGGCTTCTGACAGGTGGTCGGTTCGGAAGCGAAGCTTTCTTTGCTGATCGGCTCGTCGGCATGCCGTTTTCCTTCACTTGTTTGCCCACCTTGACTTCCCCTCCCCGCGCACTAGGCTCATAGGATCGACACGCCGTGGCATGCGCGTTTGCGATTGCCGGCGGGCCGACGCACGAGGAGGCTGCCATGAATGCACAGGACAACAAGCGGATCGTGATCGAAGGCTACCAACTATTCCAGGCCGGCGATATTCCGCATCTGCTGGAGCGCTACCACGACGACGCGCTCTGGATCGAACCGGACGCGGAATACGTTCCCTTCGCCGGCAGGCACAACGGCAAGGAAGAGATCGCCCGGTTTTTCCAGACACTCGACGCCGAGGCGCAGGCGCTGCGCTTCGAGCCGAAGGAATTCATTGCCGAAGGCGACAAGGTGGTCGTCACCGGCGAGGCCACCTGGCTGTGCAAGCAGACCGGGCGCAGTTACGACAGTCCGTGGGTGCACGTGTTCACGCTGCGCGACGGCAAGGTGGCGAGGTTCGAGAGCTTCCACGATACCGCCGCGGGCGAGCGGGCGTTCCGGCCGGACCAGCCGGGACAAGCGGCGGCCGGGGCGCCGATGCATCATTGAGTGAGAACGGCGCATAGACCTGTAGGGTGGGCGGCTATACCCCGGAGACATGCCTACCTGCTGCCTGATTGCCGCCCACGCGTTCAACCACACTTCGACACCTCGCGACGGATCGCCTGCTGGTTGAACGCGTGGGCGGCGCACATGCAGCCGATGATCATCGTTCAGGGTGGAGCCGACCACCCTACGCCCCCACTTACTTCGTCACGACCTTCAACTGCTTGACGTCGAAACTCGATTCGCCAAACGTCTCCTTGTCGAACTCGCCGGTCAGCTCGACCACGGTGTTGTGGTCGATGGTCACGCCGGCCGGGAAGTGCTTGGCGTCGATCTCGACCGTGATCTTGCCGCTGGCGTCGGCGAATTCGTAGTCTTCGCCGCCCTTGTGGCTGAGCAGCCTGCCTTGCAGGCGGGCGTACTGGTCGTCCTTGCCGTTGTCGAGCAGGGCCTTGGCGGTCATCAGCGGAACACTGGTCGGGCCGGCGTAACCTGCAGACGGCGCCGCCTTGTTCGATGGACCCGTGTAGCCGGTTGGCTGGGCGATGGCGAAGGCCGAGGCGGCGACGAGAGTGGCGATGGAGGAAATCTGGAAGAGGCGTTTCATGGTCGATCCTTTGTCTTGATGAGTGGATGGCCGCATGGGTGTCAGCCGGCACAGACACATTAGACCGGTCGCACATTAATGCGATCTTAAGATGCGCCCGCCGGCGGCCAGTCGAGCGTCACCCCCAGCCCGCGCCCGTCCAGACCCGGACCGAAGCCGAGCACAATCCCGTGCAGGTCGGCGATGCGCTGGACGATCGACAAACCGAGTCCGCTCCCGCCCTCTTCCTGTCCCAGCACCCGGAAAAAACGTTCGGTCAGGCGCCGGCGGCTGGCCTCGTCGACGCCGGGGCCATCGTCGCGCACGGCGATCCGGTCGTGGCCGGCATGGCGGTCGGCGACGACCTCGACCCGGCTGCCGGCGGGACAATAGCGCAGCGCGTTGCCGAGCAGGTTGCGCAGCATGATGCCGAGCATGTGCGGGTCGGCCGCGACCGCGTCGAGCGCGCAGCGCAGCGACAGCGCGATGCCGCGTTGCGCAGCCTCCATGGCGTACTCGCCCTGCAATTGCGCGAACAACGGCGGCAGCGCCACCGCCTGCCGGCCCAGTTGCGTGCGCGCCAGCGGATCGAGGCGCGCCAGCGTCAGGAGGCTGTCGACCAGCGCCGTCAGGCGAGTAATGTCCTGGCGCAGCTTCTGGAAGGATGCGGCCAGCGCCGGATGCTGGCGCTGCAGCAGTTGCACGTGCATGTGCAGCCCGGCCAGCGGCGTGCGCAGTTCGTGGGCGGCGTCGGCGGTGAAACGGCGCTCGGCCTGCAAGGCCATGTCGAGGCGCGCGAATACATCGTTGAGGGCGCCCACGATGGGCAGCAGTTCGCGCGGCTGGTCATCGATGACCACCTGCGCCAGGTCGTCCGGGGTCTTGGCGCCGATGGCGGCGGCGGTGCGGCGCAGCGGCGTCAGCACCCGCCCGATCAGCCACCAGCAGACCAGCGCCAGCAGCGCGAGAAAACCGAGCGCGGGCAGCCACAGCACTTCGGCCAGCTCTTCCAGGATGTCGAAGCGCTTGTCGGCTTGCTGGCCGACCTGTACTTCGAAGCGGCGCGCCTCGTCGCGCACGACAAAGACGCGCCAATGGTCGCCGTCGACGTCGAGATCCGTAAAACCGCTGTCGTCGTCGAACGCGCCGACAAACGGAGACGATGGCGCGCCCGCACTGCGCTGGAGCACGCGGCCGGCGGCGACCACCTGGTACTGCATGTCGACCTTGCGCACATGCTCGCCTCTCCGTGCGGGCAGGGGCGCCAGCAGGCCGCGCGCGTCGAGGTCGGTGGTGGCGGCCATCAGCATATAGGCCGACTCTTCCAGCGCATCGTCGAACACCTCGCCGGTTTCCTGCCAGGCGATCACGGTCAAGGTGCCCAGGCTGCCCAGCCACAGCACGGTGCTGGCGGCGAGGATCGCGGCGAGCAGGCGCCGCCGCAGCGACCAGGGGCGCGGCGCGTCAGCCCGCGTCATCTTGTTTTAACCGATAGCCGAGCCCGCGCACGGTGACGATGCTGTCGCTGCCGAATTTCTTGCGCAGGTTGTGGATGTAGACCTCGATGGCATTGCTTTCGACCTCATCGCCCCAGCCATATAAACTTTCCTCGATCTGGGCGCGGGTGACGATGCCGTTCTTGCGCAGTAACAGCGCGTACAGCACGTGGTATTCGCGGCTGGTGAGCGCCACCGGTGCGCCATGCAGGCTGGCCTGACGCGTCTCGAGGTCGAGTGCGATGCCGGCGTGCGTCAGCGCATTGCTGGCCTGGCTGGCGCCGCGGCGCACGGCGGCGCGGATGCGCGCCGACATCTCTTCGAGTTCGAACGGTTTGACCAGGTAATCGTCGGCGCCCAGGTCGAGCCCTTCGACCCGGTCGGCCAATGCATTGAAGGCGGTAATCAGGATCACCGGCACCGTATTGCCCGCCGTGCGCAGGGCGGCCAGTAAAGCGTCGCCGGACAGGCCGGGCAAGCCGCGGTCGAGCAGCACGCAGTCGTAATGGTGGGTCGCCAGGGCAGTTTGCGCCGAATCGCCGCGGCGCACCCAGTCGACCGCGTGGCCGTCCAGGCGCAGCCAGGCGTGGATGGTGTCGCCGAGGGAGGTGTCGTCTTCGACCAGCAGGATGCGCATGAGGTTTGTATGTGGCGGTCAGGAACCGCCAGCATGGGCCGGCAAGATGAAGCGCATCTTAAGAACCGCTCCCTACGCTTTCTTCAGCGCGCTGCCCTTGTGCGCCGCTTCCGCCCCGGTCTTGTCGCTGACGACCAGGTATTCCGGATTGTCTTTCGATGCGGCGACGTGGTGCCCCTTGATCTCGGTGGGCGCGGTCAGCTTCTTCTTGACCGTGCCGTGCACGGTGCCTTGCGGCGAATGCCATTGCACCTTGTCGCCGGCCTTGAATGTGTCCGTCATGATGGCTCCGAAAAGTTAGCGGAGCATCATTTGACCACGGATACCCGACAGCGCGGCGCGCCGTCTTACCACATCAAATCATCCGGAATCTTGAAGGCCGCGTACGGATCGTCTTCCTCGACCGCCGTTTCCGCCTTTTTCACGCGCACTACCAGCGAGGCATCGCGTTCGGCGATCTTGTCGGCGATGACGCGCGGCACCAGTTCGGTGCTGTCGCCCAGGCGCACGATGACCAGGCGGCCGGCCATCAGGTGTTCCTGGACCGCATTCGAGACGTGAATGCGTTCGATTTTGGTGCCGTGCGTGAAGTTATAGGCGACGTCGCCGTTGCCCTTGCTCTGGCGGTTCTTCTGCACCAGTTGCACGATCTGCGCCATGATCGCCTTTTGCTGGGCGGCGGCGTCACGCTGGGCGTTCAGTTCGCGCGCACGCTCGGCATTCTTGCGCTGCAGCTCGGCGGCGGCGAGCTTGGCCTCGTCGACCGATTCGGTACCGGTGCGGCGTTCGATCTTCTTTTGCTTGCTCTTGTCCTGCTGAACCTGTTTTGCCTTGTTTTTATTGACCAGGCCGGCTTTGAGGAATTGGTCCTGCAACGATGCCATTGTTGGCGCTCCTATAAATAAAAGGGCGCCGGGACGGAGCCGGCGCTGATTACCCGCAGCATAACAAGGAGCGGACCGCAGAACTAGTCCAATGCGTAGTCCAATGCGGCTTCAAGCTTGCTGCCCCGGCAACGGCAAGCCGTCGGTCACCGCCAGGTCCATCAGGGCGCCTTCGAGCACCATGCGCGCCTGGCCCGCCGCCAGTTCGAGCCGGCTGTGCAGCAGCGCGTCTTCCGGATTGCGGTTGGCGCACTGGGCGCTGTAGCGCTCGAAGCTGCCGAGCATGAGCAGCAGGTCGGTCAGGTGGCGCGGGCAATCGCAGCTGACGCGGTCGCCCGCGGCCGAGATGGTGGCGAGCGCTTCGTCGTCGAAACGGGGCGGCGTCACTGTGGGCGCCGCGGCGCCTTGCGCCGGCAGGCGCTGTCCGGCCAGCGCCGAGCGGCACAGCAACGCCAGTTCCCCGAGGTCGGCCGGCACGCGCGCGACCAGGCAGCCCTGGGCGCGCAGCGCGCGGATGGTGGCGCTGGCGCAGAAGCGGTACAGCACCACGGTGGCGGCGACGCCCACCGCACCCACCGTCTCGCGCGCCGCCGCCAGCAGCGGCAAGGCGTTGTCGTCGAGTTCGGACAGTTCGACCACCAGCACCTGCGCATCGTTGGGCGTGTCCAGCTCCGCCACCTGCTCGAGGCGCACGCAGCTGGCGCGCACTTCCAGTCCGAGTCCCTGGCGTTCGGCCGCCACGCGCCGCGCCAGGCTCGGCCCGACCAGCACGATGCGCACCGGTGCGCCGGAGGCGCGCGGATCGCCGGCGCCGGCCGCGAGCATCGCCTGCAACTGTTCGCGCGCCAGGCCGGCCAGCACGCCGATGGCGTGGCCCTGGTCGACCAGCTGCTTCAACAAGCTCAGCCGTGCCACCTGTTCGGCCGAGTACAGGCGCTGGCCGTGTTCGGAGCGTTCGGCGTCCGACAAACGGTAGCGGCGCTCCCAGATACGCAGGGTTTCCACCGGCAGGCCGGCCAGCCGGGCGGCGGCGCCGCTGCGGTACATGATGCGGTCCTGTTCTTTTTTTAGCGGAGAAGTCATGGCTGATGTCCCGAGGTTGTCCCATTGATTTCCAATTATACGCGTCAGGCATTGGACAATCCCAATGACGCGTTCTACATTGCTGGAGGTTGCGCATGGCGTGGGCAAACGCGGCAGCGGCACCAGGAACGCCACCATCCGCGCTGCCGGATGGTGGCGTTTCGCTTTTCAGTCTCCTTGCTGCTGTATGCCAACTGAATTCCGGCATCAAAGCCATCGGCCTATACTTTTCCTACTTTTTCTCAATGATTACGCGAGGTTCGCATGCCGCATCTGGGTCTGGTCTGCATTACCGTTTCAAAAGACATCCGCTACCGCACCGTCACGCGCACGCGCCTGCATGCGCAATCGGCCGATGCCCAGAACAAGATTCTGGAAGACATCTACCGGGACAATTTGCAGACGCTCGACGCCGCCTTGCGCTATTGCGCACAGCACGGCATCTCGCTGTACCGCCTGCCCTCTTCGATCTTTCCCTTCGCCGACACGCCCGAAGGCCTGTCGATCCTGCAGACGCTGGCCACCAGCCTGGCGCGTACCGGCAAACGTGCGCTCGAGGCCGGCATCCGCCTGGTAATGCACCCGGACCAGTTCGTGGTGCTCAGTTCCGATTCGCCGGACGTGGTCGCCAACAGCATCAAGATCCTGCAGATGCACGCCGACATCATGGATTTGCTGGCCCAGCCGCGCTCGCCCTGGGCCCTGCTCGAAATCCACGGCGGCAAGGCCAACCGGGCCGATGCACTGGTGAAGTGCATCGCCACCCTGCCCGATGCGATCCGCTACCGGCTCGGGCTGGAGAACGACGAATACTCGTACAGCGCGGAAGAGATCCACGCCATCTGCCTGCGCGCCGGCGTGCCGATGGTCTTCGATGCCCACCACCACATCGTGCACGAAGACCTGCCCAGCTACGACCACTCGAGCGTCGAGGACATGCTGCTGAAGGCCCGCGCCACCTGGGCCGAGCCGGCGCACCAGCTGGTGCATATCTCGAACGGGCGCAGCGGTTTCAATGACCGCCAGCATGCCGACCTGATCGATACCATGCCGGGCTGCTATGCCGCCGCGCCGTGGATCGAGATCGAAGCGAAGTCGAAGGAAGAGGCGATCGACGGGCTGCAACCCTGGCTGAAATCACTTGCCCAGCCGATAGACAATAACGCAAAGTTATAAAATATGCACCATATTGGTGCAACATGTAACCAGCTGTCGCCGTTTTGTCGGAAATTCTTACATTTTCTTATCAAAATTTTCATCTGATAAATATTCTCCTTGGAAATCAACGACATAGTTTCTTGGCACGCTAAATGCATACTGTGCAGCGTCGGTGAGTAGTATTGCCGCGAAACACTGAAGCAGCGCAAAACGCAAAACTCGAATTCCAGCGCTGCCTCAACGTCTAAAACTACGGAGGTGGATCAGATGATGAAGAAAGCACTTGTTGCATTAGCATTTTCCGGTATGGCCCTGTCGGCCCAGGCCGCAACCTTGCTGTCGGAAGGGTTCGACAACGTTGGCAACCTGACGTCGCAAGGCTGGGTACTGAGCAATGCCAGCGCGCCACCTGGCAGCACCAGCTGGTTCCAGGGCGTCGAAACCATCTTCCCTGCCTATAGCGGCGACGCCGGCAGCTATGCTGCCGCCAACTACAACAATGCTGGCGCCGGCGGCATCATCAACAACTGGCTGATCACGCCAGAGTTCGCAACCGGTGCGACCGGCGCCACTGTCTCGTTCTGGCTGCGCGCCGCTGTCGACCCTGGCTTTAGCGACCAGCTGTCGTTCGGCTTCAGCAATGGCAGCAGCGCCCTGAACGCGTTCTCGATGTCGACCCCGGTGACCATCGGCACCGACGGCTGGGTGCGTTACGCCTTCGACGTCGCGGCTAGCGGCAACGCCCGCTTCGCCGTGCAATACACCGGCAGCGCCGATCTCGCCGCCTATGTGGGCATCGACAGCCTGAGCATCGACGCCATCGGCGATGCCACCGCTGTCCCAGAGCCAACCACCATGGCCATCCTGTTCGCCGGCGTCATGGGCCTGGCGATGTCGCGCCGTCGCAAGCGCGGCTGATCGATACGGTTTACCCAAGCCGGAGCGCAATGCGCTTCGCACACCTCAATACCAGGAGATAGTCATGTCCCAGAAACATCAGTCCGGCCAGCGCCTGCTGTGCGCCGCCGGCATCACCCTGGCCCTGCTGGGCCTCGTCAGCCAGTCCGCCGTCGCCCAGGAAGCGCCGCTCCAGTCGAATGACGCGCTGACCGTCGTGCGCGACGCCGACACCGGCAAGCTGCGCAACGCCACCGCCGCGGAAGCGACGGCACTGCGCACGCAAGCGGCGAACAACCTGCGCATGGCGCCGCGCGTCGCACCGCAAACGCCACTGCAGAAATTCCACGTCAGCGGCGCCCGCGGCGCCCGCCTGACCGACGAGTTCGTGACCTCGTCCGTTGCCGTTCGCAAAGCCGACGGCAGCATCGAAATGCAATGCTTCGACTCGCACGACGCGGCCAAGTCCGCTGTCACCGTCGGTCACGTCCACACCAACAAGGTTGAAACGGAGTAAACATGCGCACCAATCAATTTTCGCGTAACGCCGTGCGCTCGCTGATCGCCGCCGCCTGCGCCCTGTCCTGCCTGGCCGCGGAAGCCGCCACCATCCGCATCCAGAGCCGCGACGCGGCCGGCGTCGGTTTCAACGACCCGACCCCTGTCGCCCCGATCGGCGGCAACACCGGCACCACGCTGGGCCAGCAGCGTCTCAACGTCTATCGCTACGTCGCCGACATCTGGGAACGCAACCTGAACAGTAACGTCGAGATCGTCGTCTCGGCCGCGTGGGAAAACCTGACCTGCACCGCAACCTCGGCCACCCTGGGCAGCGCATCGGCCTGGAACATCTGGCACGATTTCCCAGGCGGCAAGCCTGGCACCTGGTATCCACAAGCCCTGGCCAACAAGCTCGCCGGCACCAACCTGAGCGCGGGCCAGCCTGATACCACTGGCTACGACAACGTCGACATCAAGACCCAGTTCAATGCCCGCCTCGGCCAGCCAGGCTGCCTCGACAACAGCCCGTTCTACCTGGGCCTGGACGGCAATGCCGGCAGCCAGGTGAACTTCGCCGCCACCCTGCTGCACGAACTGGGCCACGGCCTGGGCTTCTCGGTGACCAGCGTGAACACCTCGAACGGTTACCGCATCAACGCCGCCGGCACCGCCTACGTCGCCACCGGCGGCCTGCCGAGCGTGTGGGAAGAGTTCATGTACGACAACACAGCCCAGAAGAGCTGGTTGAACATGAGCTCGAACGAACGCCGCCTGTCGGCCATCAACCCGCTGCAACTGGCCTGGACCGGTCCGAACGCCGTCGCCGGCGCCTCCATCCTGGCCCCGTTGCCGATCGTGAAAGCAACGAGCCCGGCGGGCAACGTGCCGGTCTCGCTGTACAGCGCGTCGCCGTTCGGTCCTGCGCCAACGGTCGGCAAGCTCGGCGCGCTGGCCAACGTGGCCCCCCAGGCTGGTGAACTGGGCCATGCCTGCTCGGCGTTCGACGCCGCCAACACCGCCGCCGTGCGCGGCAAGGTGGCGATCATCGACCGTGGCGGTTGCAACTTCACCGTCAAGGTGATCAATGCGCAAAACGCCGGTGCAGTCGCTGCGATCCTGGTCAACAACGTGGCCGGCACCTTCACCCCGGGCGGCGCCGATCCAGCCGTGCGCATCCCATCGGTGGGCGTGACCATGGAAGACGGTGCAGCCCTGAAGGCAGCCGTCGTCAACGCCGTGAAATACGGCACGCGCAGCGCGCCAGGCACCGTGATGGCATCGCTGGCCACCGACCCGACCCGCAAGGCCGGCGCCGACCTGGCAGGCCGTCCGCTGCTGTACACGCCGAACCCGCTGATCGGCGGCTCGTCGGTCTCGCACTGGGACGTGTCGGCCTTCCCGAACCTGCTGATGGAACCGAACATCAGCGCCGACCTGACCCTGCAAGTGTCGCCGCCGAAAGACCTGACGCTGCCACTGCTGAAGGATCTGGGCTGGTAATCGGAAGGGCGTAACAGCTGAGCAGTAAAGCAACCGGGCGGACGACGCGAGTCTCCGCCCGGTTTTCTTTTGGCCGCAGCCACCTTGGCCCCCCATCAGGCGCTGCGCTTGACGATCACCGCCTCCAGGTAGTCCGACGGCACCACCATCGATGCGCTGCCATCGGTATTGGTGCGTTTGAGCAGGGCCAGGATGTCCTGTTCGAGCGCCGCCTGGCCGGCGCTGTCGAGTGCGGCGAAGGCCTTGTTCACGGGACCGTAGTAATCGCGGAACACCTGCAGCCAGTGCGCCGCCGACGCATAGCGGAACGTAAAGCTGCGGCGCGCCGTGCGGATGTCGGCGGAGGCTTCCCCGAACAGTTCGCCCAGGTAGGCCTCGGTGCCCCACAGCAGCGACGACATGACGCCCGCCGGTGGCGGCACCGCCTTGCCCACCAGTTTGAACAGCTGGCCGACGAAACTGTCGGGCGTCCAGCTGGCCAGCCCGATGCGGCCGCCCGCGCGCACCACGCGCAGCAGTTCGCCGGCACTGCGCCGATGGTCGGGCGCGAACATCACGCCGAAGGTCGACAGCGCGACGTCGAAACTGCCGTCCGCATAGGGCAGGTTCTCGGCGTCGGCCACCTGGAACGCGATGTCGAGTTCCTCGGCGGCGGCGCGTGCCCGCCCCTTCTCGAGCAGGGCCGGCACGTAATCGGTCGAGGTGACGCGCGCCAGCCGGTGCGCCGCCGCCAGCGACGCGTTGCCGTTGCCGGCGGCGACGTCGATGACGGTCTCGCCGGCGCGGATGTCGGCGGCCTCGGCCAGCGTCTCGCCGACGATCTGCAGGGTCACGCCGATGATGGCGAAGTCGCCGCTGGCCCAGGCCGCCTGCTGGCGCGCCTTGATGGCGGCATAGTCCGGCTGCGCGGCGCCGCGCCCGGCGCTTACGCCCGGGGTCGATTGCGTTGTCTTGTCCATGGTGTCATCCTCCATTCTCGAATTGAATGTGCGAGTATTTGAGTATGGTGTGCGCGGCAGTGGCTCGCTTGACCGGGCGTCGGCGCGTTTTGCCCGCGCATCCTGATACGCCATGCAAACCGATACCCTCTCCGACGTGCTGCGTTCGGTGCGCCTGCGTGGCGCCGTCTTCTACCAGATCAGCTTCCCGAGCATCTGGTCGGTCGAGGCGCCGCCGATGCGCGAACTCGGCCGCCTGCTGTTCCCCGACGCCGAGCACGTCATGGAATACCACGTGCTGACCAAGGGCGACGGCTGGGCCTGCGTGGCCGGCCTGAAGCCGGTGCGCATGCGTGCCGGCGACGTCGTCATCCTGCCGCACGGCGACGGCCACGTGCTCTCGAACGACCCGGCACGGCAGCCGGCGCGCATCGATCCGGCCTGGGTCGCAGCCACGCGCGACGCGCCGAAGCCGATCCCGGTCGTATTTCATTCGCAGTACGAATTTTCCTGGGGCGAAGCCGCGGCGCCGGGCGACACGGTGCTGGTCTGCGGTTTCCTCTCCTGCGACCGCCACCCTTTCAATCCCCTGCTCGACTCGCTGCCGCGCCTGCTGCACCTGCCGGCAGCGAACAGCGTGACCGCGCACAGCGAACTGGGCCAGCTGGCCCTGCGCGCCGACCGCGGCCAGCCGGGCGCCGCCGCCCTGCTCGAACGCGCCAGCGAAACCATGTTCATCGACGCCCTGCGGCGCTACCTGGAATGCCTGCCGGCCGGCAGCACCGGCTGGCTGGCCGGCCTGCGCGACCACCAGATTGGACGCGCCCTGGCCCTGATCCACCGCGCCCCGGCGCGCCCCTGGACCATCGACGACCTGGCGCGCGCATCCAACCTGTCGCGCTCGGTCTTCTGCGCCCGCTTCCTGCGCCTCCTGGGCCAGCCACCGATGCAATACCTGGCGCGCTGGCGGATGGAAGCGGCTGCCGGCCTGCTGCGCGGCGGACGCGCGCCGGTGGCCGCGGTCGCGCTGGAGGTCGGCTACGAATCCGAAGCCGCCTTTGCGCGCGCCTTCAAACGCGAAACCGGCACCTCGCCGGCACGCTGGCGGCGCATGCAGCATGCGCACTGAAGTTTTTTTGTTCTCGAAAACTATGGACGAGCTGGAACTTCATGCTAAAATCGCCGCCTTGGCCTGGTAGCTCAGTTGGTAGAGCAGAGGATTGAAAATCCTTGTGTCGGTGGTTCGATTCCGCCCCGGGCCACCAAGAATATCGTTCACGCAACGCCCACTCATGCAAGTGGGCGTTGTCGTTTGTGGGATCCCACAGTCCTCGTGTCGGTCCATTTCTGGATTTGTCCCCGCGCCCTCGCCCCCCGCACTCGTTTCTGACGAGTTCGGGCTATACGGGGAACGGGTTCGGCGTCAAATATGTATCAATCCGGCACGTCCGGCTTAGTGCGAATTTGTTGATAAACGGCTCGCATCAAATGACTCGCAGCAACGTTTCTAAACGCCTCGTCATTCATGAGACGAACGAAAATATCCTCGTTGCCATCCATACGCTCAATGAATAGATTTTCAAGCTGCTTGTTAAACACTGGCTCGAAATTTTCTATGCTGTTGGCCATGACGGCCTGCCGCAACTGGATATTAGCCACTGCAGTTTCACGGACCTGATCGAAGAAAAGCTGATCAGCGGGAGTGAACTCCGTCCCGAAGCGCTCATTGAGCTTGCCAACTAAGGTGGACAGCTGAACGTCCTCGTCTGCTTGACCTGTGCCCACATCGGTTGGCCCATAAAGCGCCTCAGCTTCACCAACTTTTAGATCGATGGCCCCTTCGCTGATCTTTTGCAGTCGGTAATACTTGAGCTCGACCTCGTCGTCGACCTGGACTGTCCGGTTGTCCGTGGTGCGAGGCAGCTTGGTCAGAAGGAAACGGGCGTAGGTGTACAGCTTCTCGTGATCGGAGTCTTGGTAAGGCACGATTTGAGAAACAAAGCTGTACAGATTGCGGAAGCTGACCAGCTGCCCCCTGAACAGGTTCTGGTCCTCTTCCCCGAGCTTCTTGAATCGCTCAATCGCCAGATCGAGCAGGCCATTCAATTTCTTATGCTCGCCGCCAGTGGGGTTCAACCTGTTGCGGAACCAGATCTCGCACCAAGCGCTGACCTCTGCCTCAGTGTAAATCTTCCAGCCACCCAGCGTATGTGCCAGTGTGTTGAGCTGTTGCGGATCGGTGTCCTCGCCCTTGTCCGTCGTCTCATAATAGGGCTTGAAGGCGGTGTAGATGTCCTCAGGCTCGTTGACAAAATCGAGCACGAAAGTGTCGGTCTTGCCTCGTGTTGTGCGATTCAGGCGCGACAGCGTCTGTACCGCCTGGATGCCGGATAATCGCTTGTCGACGTACATACTGTGCAACAGTGGCTGGTCAAAGCCCGTCTGGTACTTCTCGGCCACCAGCAAAA
Organism: Massilia sp. CFBP 13721; assembly: GCF_014842025.1. Classification (GTDB taxonomy): domain Bacteria; phylum Pseudomonadota; class Gammaproteobacteria; order Burkholderiales; family Burkholderiaceae_D; genus Telluria. Next base: position 239,068 of record NZ_JACYUY010000006.1, on the reverse strand, counting down.
CTTGGTATTCCTCAGTGTTGAACTTCTCCGGCAGCTCAGATTCCTTTATGCCGTGGTTCATGCTCACTTCGGTGAATTTCTTGTCGGCGAAATCTTTGAGCGTGATTTCACCCGAGAAAGCTACCAGCGATTTCACATCGGTGTAGCCCTTGTCCTTGATGTACTTGTCGAACCCCAGCTTGTAGCGCACAGCGTGTTCGCGCGAGCCGGTCACCACCATCGCTTTGGCCCGACCGCCAATCTTGTGGCGGGTATGGGTGCGGAAGTGCTCAACGATCACTTCAACCTTCTGCGCGATCTCGTAGTCGTGAAACTCGACGAACCGCGCCAATGCGCGGGCGGCCTTACGGCGCGGCACCTCCGGATCAGCCTCTACCTTTTGGATTAGCTTGTAGTAGCGCTTGTAGCAGGTGTAGTGCGCCAGCACGTCGTGAATGAAGCCTTCCTCAATGGCTTGCCGCATGCTGTAGTGGTGGAACGGCGCTTTGCCGTTTGGGCCGGGTTCATTGAAAACGGCCAGGGTCTTGAACTTGGGCGTTGCGGTGAAGGCAAAGAAACTCAAGTTGGGCTGTTTGGCGCGCTTGAGTTGTTCGCGCAGCAGCTCCTTCTTCGCCTCTTCGCTCAAGGCATCGTCATCCATATCCAGCAACTGCTCGGCAATGGCGGATTCAATTCCGTCTTTGTTTAAGATCTTGCGCAGCTCCATCGCAGTTTCACCACTTTGCGAACTGTGGGCCTCGTCCACGATCACCGCGAAACGCTTGCCAGCTGTCGAAATGGCCACCCCTTTGCCGCTGGCCTCCATCGTGCGGAGCGCTTGGGTGATGAAGGGGAATTTCTGGATGGTGGAAATGATGATCGGCACGCCATCAGCCAGCGACTTCGCCAACTGCTGCGTGTTTTCGTCGATCTTCTGCACCACGCCCAGCTTGTGCTCAAACTGGAAAATCGTGTCTTGCAGCTGTTGGTCCAGCACGCGCCGGTCAGTGATCACCACCACCGAATGAAAAATCTTCTCGTTGTTGGCGTCGTGCAGGCTAGAGAGCCGGTGCGCCAACCAAGCAATCGAGTTTGATTTGCCTGAGCCAGCAGAATGCTGGATCAAGTAGTTGTGCCCTGAACCATGTGCCTGGGCGTGGTCGGTCAGCGCCCGAACCGCATCCAACTGGTGGTAGCGCGGGAAGATCATTGACTCCTTGCGGTGGCGCTTGATACCCTTTTCGGTGACGATGGTCTTTTCCTCGACATCCAGGTGGACAAAGCGGGCGAGGATGTCCATCAGGCTGTCACGGGTCAAGGCCTTGTGCCAAAGGTAGGTGGTGCGTACATCTCCCACCATTGGTGGGTTGCCCGCACCATGGTTGTACCCGAGATTGAAGGGCAGGAAGAACGTGTCTTTGCCTTCCAGCTTGGTGGTCATGAAAACCAGCTCAGTATCCACCGCAAAATGCACCAGACAACGCTGCTTGAAGGCAAACAACAGTTCCTTGGGGTCGCGCTCAAATCGATACTGGTATTTCGCGTTCTCCACGTTCCAAAGCGTGGCCGACATCGGGTTTTTTAGCTCCAGCGTGGCCACGGGCAAGCCATTCACCGCCAGCACCACGTCGGGTATCGCTCCGCTCTTGGTGTTCACCTGTCGCACGATGGTCAGGCGGTTGTCGTCGTAACGCTCGGTACTTGAGGGGTCCAGCCCAGTGTTGGGCGCAAAGTAGGCCAGCCGCACAGTCTTACCCACGCACTTGAAACCCTCGCGTAAAATTGTTAGCGCCCCTTTGGCGGCAAGCTCTTTTACTAAACTGTCCAGCAGCATCATAGGTGCTTTGGCCGCGTCAAGCTGGGTCAGGCGCGTCCAGATTCTTGGCTGCGTCTTCTGCACAAAGGCGACCACATCCGCCGCGAACAGCGCGGTTTCCGGGTCGTAGGTGGTGGGGTCACCCTTTTCGTAGCCTCCGCTGCTGATCAGCGCGTGCTCAATGTCGTTTTCAAAGTCGATTTCTTTGTGCATCACACATGCCCAAGAATAAGGTTGATATTGGAATTAATTGCATCCAGATTTAGCCCGGTGCCATTGCCCTCTTCAGTCAAAAGCAGAGTACCCACCGACTCGTCATCTTTCTTCTGTTGCGATAATGGACGGATCTTCGCCTTGAGATAGGCGGCTTCTTTTCGCTTCCAACGCGCTCTGTACTCATCGTCATCAAGCATGCCATTGTGCTCCCAGTACCACACGGTGCCAGCATCTTCATCGCGAATTGTGAAGTCCGGGTAGCGTTCAACCCCATCTAGTATCAAGGGCTGCTCATACTGGTACTTGATACCTGCACCCTTCAGTTTGGCCGCAATGATCCATTCCGATTTCGAGCGAACGAGCTCCCCGTTATCTGTCAGGTAAACCAGTTTTTTATCCAAAAAAACCGACTTGTTGCGAACCTTGATTTCAACCGGCGAAGATGGATCGAACAAGTTGGTCATTCGTCGGTTGATTTCCGATGCAGCCTCACGACTGAAGTGAAGCAGCTCCTTAAAATCCCCTTGATGCAGGATGATGAGCTTGTCTTTCTGTCGCGTCAGTGCCGTATAAAGCATCTCGCGTGACAGGTTGTGGCAGGGATTGGGAATCACCACAAACGTCGTACCAAATTCACTGCCCTGGGTCTTGTGTACCGTCAAGGCATAAGCAAGTTCTAGCGGCGGCGAGCTCTCCTGAGAATCGAATTCCCACGATTTGTACTTGTAAGCAACCCCGGGCTGTGAGGCCAACTCAACTTCGATTTCATACGGATTCCAGTTTCTTGCCTTCGTCTTACGGTGCCCAGTCACGATCCCGATATCCCCATTGGCAACATAGGCATCATCTTTTTCCGGGTAAGTTTCACGCTTGCTGCTGTTAACGACATTAATAACCTTGTCGCCGTAGATGATTCCCTCTGGACCAGCTGGGCTGGTGATTTTCCTATTCCAGCCCGTCTGCGCAGCCATCTTCAAGAAATTCTTCCTAAAGTGCTGCTGCAACGCACGGTTGATCGCAGTAACGCCTGCTTGCAACTGCTTGACCGGCGACAGGATCTGCCACGCTTCAGCTTTTTTCGATGCTCCCGGGCGGTCCTTGTATTCCGTGTTGAAAAAAACCGTTGCCCCTCCGTCGTACTCCGAAAATACCCCACCCAGAGACTCTTCGAACTTCACTTCGTCATGAATTGAATCCAGGGGTAGCTCGGTTTGTAGCTCTTGCAAAAGCAAGTCAAAAAGCTGGTCTGGCTTGTTCCATTGAACAAGCTTCACGAACTTCGATTGGCCGCTGATCACCGTCGTCCAGATCTCGTCAGCACCAGCATCTAGCGGTTGCCCGCTGAAAGCTTGGGCGAGCAGCACATCATCACGAGTTTTTCCTTCCGCAGGATCCTGACGCATCGTCACCGCCAGTTCGGCAAAACAGTCTGCAACTCGGGGCCATACACTGTCGATCATGTCCGGCTTAAGAAATTGGATGATGTCTACATAAGGACGGCCCGCGCCAATCGGCGGCAACTGTTTGGGGTCTCCTACCAGCACGAGTCGATCAACTCCCTCAACCGCATCCAATAATGCAGCAAGCTGCTCCTCGGTCAGCATCGAACACTCGTCGATAATAACGGTTCGATGGATCGCGGAACGATCGGCATCCTTATTGACGAAATAACGCCCGGTACTACCGTCGTAGCGCTCCCACTTGTTCAGGAATTGGGCAACCGTCTGGCCTCGCCCCTTCAAACCAGTCGTATGCTCCGCGCGAACGCGTGCCTTACCCGTCGGAGCCAACAACAAGATGCCACCATCCTTCACGCTTTCAATGCGACATAAAGCCTTGAGAAGCGTGCTTTTGCCTGTGCCCGCAGCGCCCATCAGCACGGATATTTTTGATTTGAAAATCACTTCCAGCGCAGCAGATTTTTCCTTGCGCGCCTTCAAATCACGTTCGCTAGGAGTGTCCTCAGGTGTTTCATAATTCTGCTTCTGCGCTTCTTCAATGACTCTATCGACCAAGATCGCCCAATCGTGGCTACCGGGGTTGGATTTAGCGTTCCTGCGCTTAATAATCTTGGTTTTGATGAGAACGGATGTCTCGACGAAACGATCAAGCTGGAACGCTTCCGTGCCTTCTTGCGCTTTGATGATCGCAATTTTTGGTGCCAGATCTTCTACGACGGCCAGCGCATCCATATCTAACGGGCAATCCGGCTGCAGAGCGCGATCGCGAATGCGTTGCACAAGCCAGCTTGCCATCAGATAGGTGTGGCCTTCGTCACAAGCGGCATCCTCCAATGTAAGGATCATGAGTGCACGCACCCGACGCTCATCAACTGCCTCACGGACTCGACTAGGCCCAGCAATGGGGAAGTCCATGCGAACCGATTCGGGCGGGAACAGACCACGGTCTACGATCTCGAAAGCAATCGGATCGACCTGCAAGCGATCGTCTTCATACACCAGATAAGGATTGCTCAGAATTGCTGCGTCATTCAATTCAATACCGGCCTTCTCACGCTCCGTCGATTGATACCAACGTAGAGCTTGCGAATCAGTTAGATTGAATCGTGCGAGCAGCATCAGGAGTGTGCGTCGTTCATCAGGGAGCTTTTCCCATTTCTTCCGCAATGTGTCGCCGATGCCGTCGCGCAGGTATTCTGGCAGAGTGTCGGGCGTCTTAAGTACATCACTCAATACCGGCCACGGGTCAAATTTCTCATCCTCATGGCTTGCCAGATACCAGGCGAGCAAATTCCCATGGGTGAAGCCAAAGGCATTTAGTGCGGCCCCCAAGCCGGGGAAGGCACCACGCACCTTCCACAGGCGGTTCAATTCCGCATCGATCCATGCCAAATAGTCATTCCAAGGAACTTCTGGCAGATATTGGCGCATCGCCTTGATGGCCTTTTCAATGCTCAGCAGTGATGCAATCGCACCGTCATGCGCGAGGTGTTCCGTGCCGTAGGAGTAGCTACCAAAGTATTCATTAGGTGCAAACGCTGTACATGCCGCAAGGTCGATTGACTCGTCGTTTTCTGCAGCCAGCAGCAATTGTTGGTAAGGCAGGAGAAAACCCTCCCCGCCTTGCGGGCGAATTGAATGTTCAATATTCCGTTCCCACAAAAATCCGCTTATTTTGCCTTTCGGTCGCTCGCCACCGACATAGTGATATTCGATTGGCGCACTCACCGACTTGATGCGCCCAACCCCAACGATGATTCGGCCAGCATCTTCAACTAGTGGCGTACGCTTGGCGTAGAAAAACACCAGCGATTCATCGGGCTTGGTGGCACTGAAGAACGTATCCAGAATGGCGCGTTGATTATTGCCTGCCTGCACCCAGGTTTTTGCGTCTTTTTTGTACGACGGATTCAGTGTCAGGTCCGGCTCACGATCAGCTTGATAGTCAAACTGCAAGGATTCTTTGAAGCCTCTTCCAACCCATTTATTCCCTTCCACTTGCTCGCGCAACATCCAGCGAAAAGGGATCGCAGCCGCTGAAAAGGGGCGAATCGTGTAGGGCGTTCCCGCAAAGTGGCCGTGGGTGACTGTCGCGCTTTCTGCGTAAGGGTGTTTCTTGTGCATCGAGAGCGGGAACGGAGCCATGAATGTACCGTGCTCATCCACGCAAGGCGGGCGTTTTTCGTGAGCTAAATCTTCTATGCTTTCGCCTGAGTGTGCGGTCTCAAACACATCATCCCGCCCAGTCGCGATGCGCGGCAGAATTGTACAACTCGTATTGGCGCAACACTGCTGGCAGATATTGCCCCGCCAGCCGGAGTCATGCCAAGGTACGCGGATGGTCAGATGTTGCACGGGCAGTTTTCGCGAACCTTCTGTCATGATTTTCCTTAACGAATAATCTCGATGTTGTTGTTATCCAGATCCGCAAGTGCCATGCCATTGAGGTCGGCATACCGATAGTGGCGAATCGTGTGATCGCGCTGCAGATACTTGCCATCCGCATCCAGATAGGGAGTCGGGTCTGGATGATTACTCAGCACGTACTTGGTGGCCTGAACGACGCTGCGCTTGGTGGTGTAGGCATTGATGGTGGCGTGCAGAGCCTTGAGCCAATCCACACTCGCTTTCAACTGATCCGGCACGTCGTGTGGAATGCTCTCTGACTTGAACTCAAGGCAGTACACATACAGCTTACTTTTGCGCAGGTTGAATACAATGAAGTCACAGCGCTTCGACCAGGGCTTGGCGGTATCGTCCAGAAAGTGGAATAGCGGCAAGGTAGAGCCTTTTTTGTTCTTGGCGTCCAGCCTGATCACTAACGTCTCGCCCGTAGTCTGCAGGCTCACCTTGTATTCAATGGGCTTGCTGCCGCTTTGGCCAAACACTTTCTCCTTTAACACAGCCTCGCTGCTACTCGCCTGCGGCTCGCCGTAGTGGTTAATATTAAGATAGGACTTCAGACAATTGAAGTAACCCTGTGCATTCAACGCCATTTAGACTGGCCTCCATTCATGCGGCTATACCTAAGGCATAATGCGGAATCTGAAAACCACGTACGTCGATTTTCCCGGTGACGGCATTGGTGATCAGAGTCGAACGGTATTCCACCAATCGGCTAATTACATCGGTGGCCTTTTGCATCTGTGAATCAAGCTTTTTATTTAGCTTGTTGATGTATTCGACAATGTCGTGCTGCTCGTTTGTCGGTGGCAACCCAATGCAAAAGTCTTTGAGGAATGTTTCTGGAACGCGCTTTTGCCCCCCAGCGCCATACATCTCCGACTCTCCAATGCATCGAAATGGGTGTGACATCGTGAGGTGGAACAGATAATCCGCCAGGAGTGCATCACACACGCGCATTACATGTAGCTCGGTCGTGCCAAACGCAATCCCATTTTTCAGTCCGCGAGCAATTGCACCTTTACCGTTTTCAAAGCACGGGGTGATTTTTGCTACGACGACATCGTTATCCGCAAAGTACGTGTATCCACCGCCAATATCGCCAAGCTCTTTTTCAGCATCGAGATTAAGGCCACCAAATTCACCAACCGCTTCCATTGGCACAAATGAGACCAATTCATTATCGTCAAGCTTGATTTCGCCTTTGCTAGGGTTAGTTTTCATGCAAAAGCGCAACCGCTTAGGCGCCCAATGCACCGGGATTTCCCCCAACCACGCCACCTCCGAATCCTTCATGGGCACGGAAGGATCTAAGCCCTTTGTGACGGCATGGCTGATTAACGCTGCGCGCTTTTCGGCCAACTTGTCGAGCAATGTTTTCTGCTTGGCGATGAGCGCATCGATTTGCGCGGTTTTGAAATCAAGGAACTTTACTATTGCATTTTGCTCGTCGACAGGTGGCAGCCCAATCAAGATGCTCCCAACCGTATCCGTATTCAAATTGAGCTGGGTTCCCATTTTCCCTAAACCCAAATAGGGCTGACCACAGGCAAAAACGTAATAGAGAAACTCGTTGCGCTCCTTGAAGTCAGGAAAGTATACAAATCCGTCATGTATACAGCATTTAATTTTCGTGATGATCGGTTTACCGACTGTTCCAGCGATACTCAGAAATAAATCGCCAGGCCATCGTTTAACACTTAGATTTTCCCCAATCTCGGATAGCCGCTGTGTCGTTGCTTCTAAGTAGCGCTCACTTGCGGATACATCAGCAATTCGCACCCACGCAAACTCCCCTTCATCATCGAAGTATTTGGGGTCGTCTATCGGACGAGGTGAGGCGCCACGCTTCACTGACGTTAGATGCTTAATCCGAATTACATTCCAGTGAGATGGCACATCACCCAGCCAATCAATTTTTGACGGTATGCGGTGTGGATATTGGTCATAGCGAATCATTACACCACCTCGCTCAGCATGGCCATGATGTCTTTTTCCAACTGGCTGATTTCGCCTGCAATCTCTTCCAACGGCCGCGGCGGCTGATAAACGTAGAAGTGTCGGGTGAGTGGAATTTCATAGCCAACTTTTGTCTTGCTATGGTCGATCCACGCATCGGCAACGTGTGGGAGTACTTCGGCCTTGAGATACTCTTCGCAGTGGTCTTCGACCAGTACCAACAGTTTTTCGTGGCCGGTTTCGTTGTCATAGCCCAGCGGCAGCGGCAGGTCAATGTCTTCCGGCAATGCTACGATTTCGGTGTCGCGCAGGTCAGCATCAGGCTCTGGATTCCCTTTGGCATCTAGGCAAATGTCGGCCTTGGGGTCACGCTCGGACAGCGCAGCCAGGATGGCCTTTTTGATCGGCGCACCGACCTTGATGCCAGCCTTTTTCAAAGCGACGTCACACACCGACTCGAATGCAGGACGATTGCGATAGAGCGTTTCACCATCCATGCCTTGAAGGGCGGCCTTAATCGTTGCTTGCGTTTCCTGCCCCGCTGCAATTTCGGCGCGATATGCCGCCTCGTCCTTGCGCTTCTTGCTGCTCGCCAGATTGGCGAAGGCACTTTGCTCATCCAGCTTGGCGATGCGCGTGGCGCTGGCTTGGAAGTTCAAGCGCAGCGGGCGCTCGACGGTGATCTTAACGAAGCCAAACTCGCGGTTATCGAAGAGCTTGCTGCAAATCCGACGCTCGGGCTTACCCGCCACCAGCACTTCACTGTCTGCATCGTGGTCGTGCTCGGCGTACAGGCGCACCAACTCTTTGATGTGGTCATCCGAAAGTTCATTGCGCTTGTTGCCCAGGCTCTTATCCATTTTCTTGAAATGGCGCGTGCCATCGATTAGCTGCACCTTGCCCTGGCGATGAACTGGCTTCTTGTTGGTAACGATCCAAACGTAGGTATAGATTCCGGTGTTGTAGAACATCTGGTCTGGCAGGGCCACGACAGCATCCAGCATGTCGCGCTCGATGATCCAGCGGCGGATATTGGACTCTCCTGACCCGGCGTCACCGGTGAACAGGGGTGAGCCATTGAACACGATGGCGATCTTGGAGCCGTCGCCACGGACGTTCTTGCCATCGATCATTTTGGGCGGCTGGTGCATTTTCGAAATCATGTGCTGCAGGAAAAGCAGTGATCCATCGTTGATGCGTGGCAGGCCCGCGCCAAAACGACCGGAGAAGCCTTGGCCTTCATACTCCTCGCGTACGAAATCTTCTTCGGGCTTCCACTCCACACCAAAGGGTGGGTTGGCCAGCATGTAGTGGAATTTCTTGTTAGGGTGGCCGTCATGCGGCACAAAGCCATTGGTCTTGTTCTTGGCGTCCTTGATGCCCAGGGTGTCGCCATAGATCAGGTTGTTGATCGGCTCGTCCTTGATGAGCAGGTCGGAGCAGCAGATGGCGTAGGACTCGGGGTTGTATTCCTGCCCAAACAACTCGATGTGTGCATCCGGGTTCAACCCGTGTGTGAAGCCGTCGCCACAGATAAACTTCTCCGATTCGGACAACATACCGCCGGTACCCGCTGTGGGGTCATACACACTACGGTAGATGCCTTTCTCGTAGATGCCGTCCTCTCCGGTGAACAGCAACTGCACCATCAGGCGAATGACTTCACGCGGGGTGAAGTGATCCCCGGCCTCTTCGTTGGCCTGCTCATTGAACTTACGAACCAGCTCTTCGAACAGGTAGCCCATCTGCAAATTGCTAATGGCCTTGGGCGAGAGGTTGATGTCTGCGGAGCAGAACTCTTTGATGATCAGGAAAAGCCGGTTCGCCTCGTCCAGCTTGGCGATCTCGGTTTCAAACTCGAATTTGTCGAAGATGTCGCGGGCACGCGGCGAGAAGCCCTGGATATAGGCGATCAAATTGCCAGCAATGTTGGGAGCATCGCCCAGCAGCTTCTCAAACGTGAAGCCGCTGGTGTTGAACAGCTCCTGCTTGCGATCGGTGGCGGCGATGCGGGACAGCGCCTTTTCCAGCGCAGGGCCGGTGATACCTTTGTCTTCCAGGCGCTTCTTTTCGTCCAGCACCTTCTGCTTGTTTTCGGCCAGCACCAGATCGAAGCGACGCAGAACAATCAGCGGCAGCATCACGCGGCGGTACTGCGGCGGACGGTAGGGGCCGCGTAGCTTGTTGGCGATGCTCCAGATGAAGCCGACTAGGTCTTGGTGTTGTATGTTTTGCATCAATAATTCCGAAAGCGATTTGGTTTCTTCGTTTGACCTTGCTCCCGTATGGCTGTACGCGAGCCTTACATTTTCGTGTCAATACCTGGTCCGTAAAGCGCTGAGAGCGAGGGTTTCCTTGAGGGTTTGATCATTCCCACGGTCTGTGTTCACACTCCTCTTAGAGCGCCTTGAAGTCTAGCAGACCAGCATTTTTGTGACCATGAGGAAATAGGACCGACAACTAATACTTCACGACGACATCAAAAAAATAGTGCTATAATGCAACTAAATTTACAGCATTTACTTCCACAAGAGAGCACTATGGACCAAGACTTAGTAAAGCCAGCGCTTGCACCAAGCGACCCAAGGGATGGAGTCTTCCCTGGCGATTGGGCAAAAACCCGAAAATGTAGTTCCCACGCGAGCCGATCCTGAATCTAGACAGATTTCGTGTATATATAATTTTGATGGTTGAACCCAGCCAAAGCCCAAGCCCTAAAAAGGTCTTGGGCTTTTTTCATTCTACAAAAAGGGAATCGCACTAATGATTAACATCACCGCAAAACCCACCTGGCAATGGTCAGGCAAGAACACCTCAGCACGTTCGCTCAGCGCACGAACCAGCAGCTCGAGCACCTCGGCCCTTAAGCACGCGTTGATGCCACGTAGCCTGGACCTGAACTTCTCGCTGAAGTATCGGCGCTAATCCAACTGCATATCCGCTACCGCTGACAGTGCCGCATAGGCGGCGCTTGCCCAGCTTCAGCCACAAAGGCCCATGACATCAACATGTCATGGGCCTTTTCTTATTCGTAGTAACTACATCGAACAACTGGAGAGAAAAATGAGCAAGAACACTCCCCCAAGTAAATTATCCGAGAGCGTCCAACCGTCCAGCCCCACAAGCGCGAGTGTCGAGGTCGCGCTTACTCCATTCTGGCTTCTCAATGCTGGAACGGCCAAGAAGCTGGGCCAGCACAGCGCTGGCGTTCTCAATTATCACGTCCTCGCGGACAACGACCGCCGTGGCCTCCTCATCGCAGTAACGCGAAACGAAGGTGGCGGCTACTTCAGTCGTGAACGGGTTCCCTTCCGCACCATCGTGACGTGCCTAGAAAAGTACAAGTCGGGCACGCCCTTCGTGTCAAAGGTACTGAAGGATGTCTTCGTATCAAAGTCGGCCAACAACTCAGGTTTCATGTCCGCCGTGTTGCACGCGCTCGGCTTGCTCGCATCGGCACCCCAGGCTAAGACTCAGCACGTCGTTACCGGCGACTGGGCCTCATGGGAACAGGCCATGCTCGCTGAAACTGGCACGTGCATCGAACTGCCAAGCGAACTTGATGGCACAAAACCGGTTGAGAGCGATGCCGTACTGGGAGATAAGCAACACAGGAAAACGCTCGAAATCGCCACGAAAAAGCCTCAATAATGGCAAGCGGTTTGGTGACTACAGGGCCGGATCTTGCCTCGCTCGCCGCTGCCGAACGGCTGCCACAAGGGCTGCTGCACTGGATGCTTGGCGTTCACGGCCTCTACATCTACGGGGGGCTGCTCAAGAGGATCATCGATCCGGCCTCCACCGTCCCCCTCGGTGACGTGGACGTGATCGCGCTCGACGCCAAGGTCATGGAGGTCATGACCGAACGGTTCGGTATCGTCTTCAGGCGGGTGAACACGACCATTACCCGCACGCCCTACTTCATCGGAAAGGCAGGGCACGGTGACGCCAAGATCGTTCACCTCGCACTGCTTCGCTCGCACGAGCAAGCGTTGCGATACGTGATGAACAATCAGCTGGATATCGATCGCCTCGCCTTGTCGAACCATCACATTTTCTATGATCCAAATTTTGACCTCGGCGCGCTGTGCGACGCGATCCGAGCGAAGCGCGCGACCCGCGTCCAGGGCACGCGCGACATGACCCTCTTTGCAAAAAACCGGCCGCAGATCGAGCATCACTACGAGGTACGCTTGCGACGCAAGGGGTACACCGTGATCGACTGATTTCCTCAACCACGATAACAAAACAGGAACCATCTTGCCCGCCACCATTTACGTTACCCCGGCGTCCCTTGCCACAATGCTCTTGATCGCCCCGCTCGACTACTACGACCGCTGCACCCTCTCGGACGACCCCGCAACCGATCCGACCCACCGGGAAGGATACTATCTCAAGGACCTTTCATTCCTGCCCGTTTCCGTCCTGCCCGACGCCGCGCACATCGCCTTGCGGCTCGATGCCGACGCTGCCGAAGTGACGTTCCCGACTGAGCTGCGCGGCTGCATATTCGAGCGCGCGCCGCACCTGCCTCCCGACTACCAGCGCATCATTGCGTATTGGTCTGGTTCACCGATCAACGCGAACTCGGACTGCGCCGTGTACTACCAATGCCCGGCCCAGCGCTACGAAGTGTCCCTCGCAGCGCTGAAAGCCAGTCCGGAGTTAATTGGCAGGCGGGACGGTACACCGCTTATCGACGCCCTCCTTTCCGAAGGCGTCGTGGTTTCCATCGCCGGTCTGGGCGCGCTGATTGTGGAGGCTGCGGACGACGATTTCGTCTCCGTCGAGCTGCCTATCGATGACGACCTGCTCGGGCTGGACAACGGCGGCTTCCTCGCTGAGAAGCCCTACGACGTGACCTCGGCGCGTGTCGAACGAATCTTCCTGCGAGTGGCCGACATTAGGCGTTCACCCAATCCGCAATGTCTTTACATTGACATCTTGCGCTACGAGGAATTGGACTATGGTTTTTATTACTAGCTTGGCAGATCAGCAACATCGCACACGCTGCGAACGTCGCGTCCCATGGCACCTCCCCATATCTTGGGGCAAGCAGGTGCTGAGCAAACTATCCGCATGGTACTTCCTTCAGGACGCTTCCAGCAGTACCGCACAGTCCTGACTGCACGTGCTAACGCCTTCACCCTCTGACGGACAGCACAGCGAGGCAATGGACGCACGGTCGCTTCGGACATCTTCTCAGCGGGCGGGAGGTTCGTTCAACAAATCAGGACAAAGTACCTCACGATCATGTGCAAGACCAAGGCTGACAAGATGAACACACTGCAACCGCTCCGACCGCTCTATAGTTGCCGCAGGGAATCTTAAATAATGCTAACATTCAGCTGCATTGCTTTCCAGAACCATTTCCAGGGATCGACCATGACGAAATCAAAAATTTGCATAACGCCTCAACGTTCTGTAAGCGGAACGCCAAGACCAGCACCGAGTAACGAAAGAGACGGCGTCTTCCCAGGCGATTGGGCTCCGGTCCGAAAAAAGTAACTCCAGCGGGCTGACCCGGAGTCGGGGGGATCATCTAACACATGGCATCTATACCTCAAAATCCCCATGATAGAGATGTCATGGGGATTTTCATTTGCGCTCCGAAGTCGGTACTGAAATTGAGCTTCCTACTATTGGCAATAGCGGCGCCGTAACCGATGCCGGACCGAAACTGCACCGCAACAAAACACTGTCGCGGCGACATGGCGACACGGCGACACGGCGACACGGCGACACGCCAGTCTCACCATGCCGCAGATCTGTGACCAATTAAGGTCGCCGTGTCGCCGTGTCGCCCGGTATTTCAACTACCGAAGGACGATCACCGGGCGATTTTTTGAAGTCCTCGTAAATCCACTTATGGAAACGTACCTCTCGCAATGAAAGACGCTCCAGCGCATAGTCATGCTTCATCAACCGTGTCTGAAAGGGAGACGGCGGCACTGTAGTCGTCCACTGTGACCGCGCGTGCCGTGCTTCGGCAGCTTCATGGAATTTCGTCAAGAGCGAATCCAATACCTGCTGGGCAGATTCCAGACGCGGCAAGGCGGTCGCTTTGTTGTGCCGCTTTACCAATTCAGACAACGTGGCTGTTAACGCAGTCGCGTTTGTCGTTCCGCACCATTCAATGAACGGATGCTCACCAGCAAGTGTGGAGTAGGGAATTATCTGGCTCGGAAGCTTAGTTCCGTAATTGCAAAGTACCTCGTTGTCGTCTGCGTCTTCCTTTTGCTTCCTGACGGTCACTTCGCCCGACGTCAAGGACAGCAGCGCTACTCCGCTTTTTGGCACCGAAAAACCCATCAGGTCATGCGTGAACAGGACACTTTGCAATGGCAGGCCGACCATACGACCACATTTCTCCACAAACGCGGCGACGGTCGTCGTTGGAAGCCTTGTACAGAGTTCAATGCCGTGGACATCTTCATGCTTTCCGGTCTCAACATCATTGCCTCGATAAACCTGAAAATTCAGCAGTTTCGAGCAGACTTCGTAGCCCACTAATATGATCAGCTGACGCTTCTTGCCTTCTCGCTTGTCGCGACTAAATTGGGTCACCAGCGACACAGCACGTAAGCGCAACTGGCACGCCATAGGATAGCTACCCATACGGCAATCTTGCGTCAATGTCTTTTCGCTCCCCCTCACCCACTCACCGCGCGCCAGATCCGAATAGAAGGTCTGGCGCGCGCGCACAGGTAGCCCCAACCCTTCGCCCCACTGGTAAAGGCATGAAGGCGTCTCACCCGTGAGTTCGGAAAGCTCCCTGGCAAACGCAACGACGAGATCGCGATTAATTTTTTCGTCTGAATTAGACGATTTCGTAACGCTCAAATCTATCCCCTGAACGACTTACCTGACGCATGCTAAGAGCCGCGATCATAGAATATAACTCACTGATTGTATTCATCTTTTTTCCAATGAAATACTTTACCATTGCCCTTAAAGTCCGTTTCACCAAGGCTTTTCTTGACACTAAATGGAGCGAAAAATGAATCGAAAGATGAGTATGAAGGAAGCGCTGGAAAAGAGCAAAGCACGGCGCGCCAATCAAGAACAGACCAATGCCAAAAACGAGACGAGCTGCGAACAGGACGCTGCGAACGATCCCAATGTCGATACTGCGAAAGATCAATCTGAAGATCATCTCTATGTCACCAAGAGCGATGCCGAAGTCCAGCCCGAAGCGTCGATAGCGAAGAAGAAATCGCTGACCATGAAGGAACTGCTGAATGCCAAAAACGCAAGCAAGCAGCACCGCGCAGTTGCGCTCGCGCGAACAGCGCAACACCGGGAACATCAGGATGAGCCTATCGAGGCTACCGAAGCGAAGGCCGAACAGTCGTCGCAACAGGACGAGGATGATGACGAACCCGCTGAGCCGATCGAAGAGATGGATATAGCAGAAACTCCGCACCGTTCCACCGGGAAAAAAGCGCCACGTCCAGCTGCTTCGACAGCAATCGCACCGGTTCAGAAAAAGCCCTTCCCCGTCGGCGCTTTCGGTAGCCTGGCCCCCGTAATCATGCTGATGGCGAGAGCAGTCCAGGTAAGCGCAGAGATGGTCGCCTCGGCAATGATTGGCGCGATTTCTGCGCTCGCCCAAGCCCTCATCAATGTCTCGCCAAAAAAATCTGGCGTGGGCTGCCCCGTTACGATCAATCTACTCATCATTGCCCTGTCGGCTGATCGTAAGTCCTCTACGATTTCCGCCGTCATCAAACCCATTCTGGCGGCGATCAGCCGTGCGACAGATTGCCGTCGCCACATGCTGATCCAAGACGTCACTGTCGATGGCATGGTCATCGGCCTTATCGATCGATGCCATTCCCAGTTGTTGATCGCTCCTGAGGGGGCCTCCCTCTTCGGCGGGCACGCAATGAGCCCTGACAATTTGGGCAGGTTTATGGGAAACGTGTCCTCCCTGTTCTCAGGTGAAGCGCTCACTCGTACGCGGGCTAAAGAACACAGCTATGCGGAAGATCGCCGTCTGAGCTTGCTGGTATTTGTCCAGCCAGTGATCGCTATGGACTTCTTGAGTTCGCCGTTGGTGATGCAGCAGGGTCTGGGAAATCGCTTTCTGTACAGCCAGCCGCAGTCACTGGTCGGGACACGCAAGTTTGATGATATCGAACTGGATGAGGAGCCAGTCTACAAGGAGTACTGCGAGAAAATCACGAAGCTGGCAAACCAGCAGTGGAAGATCAATCCGCACACCGGTGGTGTCGATGCTAGAACCGTGCGCTTGAGCGACGACGCTAAAGCCGCATGGGTCAAATACTACGATGAGATGGAATTGGCGATAGCGCCCGGTGGCGACATGGCGACACACGCCGGATACGCCGGTCGCTACTCGGAACAGATCTTGCGGCTGGCTGCCCTGCTCGCGATCGCGGACGATCCCAATGTAGTTACCATCGGCGAAGAAACCATGCTGAATGCGATTGAGATTGGTAGCTACTACATGGATTCCGCCATGAGCGCCTTCAACGTCGCGCCAGCCAACAAGGATGAACTGGATGCGGGCACCCTGCTGGACTGGATCCGCAGTAAGCAGGAAGAGCTCGGCATCGCTGGCATCCCAGTCCGCATGATGTACAGGGTTGGCCCTCGTTGCGCACGTCCTCAAAAGCGTACCAAGGCATTGCTGGACCTCCTTGAGTCCCGTGGTGAGATCAGCAAGTGCGACAAAACTATCGTGTACGGCTCGGATAACAAACGCTCGAACGAAAACTACGCCGTGACCGGACTGTAGCCGTCTTCCTCGAAATGACAAGGTTCCGCGTGGTCTAAATCCGGCACCTTGTCCCCCTAAGAGAATGCACCCCGGCGCCATCGCCAAAACACAAAATTTTGGGTTGATGTCGCCATGTCGCCAAGGTCGCCACACCGCACAGTGAGCGACTGAGGTCGGTAGCGCCGAAAGCCGGGTACGCGCCGTTTTGCACCGTAGTCCGACACTCTGGTCGCGCATCCAGCCTCCCCAGGGCCACCCAGGGCCAAGCTGCACACCTTCACTTTCTCCTATGAACCAACCGCAGCCATGCGCCATCGCAGGCCGACAGTCGCGGACCATATCCGAACGGCTTTGATCGCCCTACAAGCACCGACCACTTTCCCATGCTAGACAACACCAAAGCGAATCATGAATAAACCCACTTTACCCAAACCAGCATTGTTCCCCATGGGCCAACTCGCCGCCACGCCCGGCGCACTCAAGGTACTCGAAAAGCACGGCATCACGCCTTTGCGATTGCTGGCGCGGCATGCCATCGGGGACTGGGGTGATATCGGACTAGACGACGCCAAGACCAACGCCGATGCGTTGCGCTTTGGCGCGCGCCTTCTATCACGCTACCGGCTGACTGAAGGCGTCAGAATTTGGGTGATATCCGAGGCCGACCGCTCGGTCACGACCGTACTGCTCCCGTCGGACTATTAACCGGATCGCCGCCGAAAATGCGGCCTGCGCTTTTCGAGCGGCCAGCATTGTTGTCGCCGTGTCGCCGTGTCGCCAATTCCGCCACACGCCAAACCGCAGCTGGTTGGCATCACTCACCGACCCGATTAATTCCGAAGTGGCGACAGGCGACACGGCGACAAAGCCCGGGAATGGACCGAAACGTAAGCGCGACAGCCTCGGCCGCAAACACCTCACTTTGCATTGAACCACGCCAGCGCTAGAAGAATACAAGTTCAGCCCCGGCGAAACCTTGCCCGGTTCTAGGGACTTGGAAGACTAGGTTCGCCCGCCAAACCATCACCGACGTAATTTCTGCACGCAAAGTTAGACAAATTCGTAATGCGGCAATCGGTTTCGCAAGTGACTCTCCTGACCCAAATCCACAGCAATAGAAATCGACTTCAACCCATTGATTTCGTTAGTATTTTTTGGCCTGCACTATTCCACCCTAGCCCGTAAAGTCGGTCTCAGCAACACCTGATCGGCACTAATTCCTTACGAAAACGCATCCAGAAAGGCATCAACATGGCAGTATCCATCAAATGGACCAAGGCGGCACTGGAGAAGCTGGCAGCGCACGTCCAGGGCGCAAAGTCCAGCAACTACGAAATCACTGACCCGCAGACCGCAGGCCTGAAACTTCAAATCGGCACGACGGGTCGAAAGTTTTTCTGGTTCCGCTATACGTACCGTGGCGAAAAGCTTGCTGTACGCATTGGCGAGTTTGGTCCCATCAGTATCGAGCAAGCGCGTTCAGCGGCGCAGCAGCACCGCGCCACGCTTGATCTCGGCGGCAATCCTCAGGACGCCAGAATGCAGCAGAAATCTATGCCGCTCGTGCGCGAGTTCGCTGACGAGTATATCGAGCAGGCAAAACTGACCAAGATCACGTACAAGAACGATATCGCAAAGTTCCGCGACCACGTCCTGCCTGTGATTGGCGATCTCCGTCTTTCCGATGTCTCCCCCCGTGATATCCAACTGCTGCTGGGAGGCCTGAAGGGCAACCTATCGCCAGCGACCGTCAACCGCGTTCACGCGCTGCTGAGCGTATTCTTCAATCTGGCCGTGTCGTGGAAACGTATCGCGCATTCGCCCTGCGCCAATCTGAAAAAGCTCAAAGAGGCAAACCGTAAAGATCACTTCATGTCGCCGAGCGACATTCGGCGCATCCTGGCGGCGGCCCCCTTGGACATGAACCCAGTAGCCGCCAGTGCGATCTCCGCCTTGATTCTCACCGGCCTGCGTCGTGAAGAAATCCTGCAGAGCCGCCATGAGCACTTGGACTTGGAAAAGGGTTCCCTGTTTCTGCCCAAGACGAAGAATGGGCGCTCGCGCCATGTGGTCCTCAACGATGCTGCCATCGCCGTCTTTAAGAATGCGCCACGTGTGGCGGACTCGCCGTGGATCTTCCCAGGCAAGAACCCGGCGAAGCCACTCAACAATCCGACCAAGGCGTGGCATCGTATCCTTACTGCGGCGAAGGTTGAACGCTGCAGGCTGCACGACTGCCGTCATGCTTTTGCAAGCATGCTCGTGAACGAAGGTGCATCGTTGTATCAAGTGCAGTTGCTTTTAGGACATGCATCCAGCGCTACGACTCAGCGCTATGCCCACCTCGCGTCGAGCACGCTGCGTAATACGTCGCAGCTTGTCTCGAATCTCGTCAACGAAGCTTGATCTCCTTGAAAACCTAAAGGGCTGCGGCTAAATGCCGCAGCCCTTTTTTTATTGCTACTCAATCGTTGCGGGCCTCCTCGTGAAGATGAGGTGTTACCCGAAGACCTACCAAAGATTTTGCGCAATATGATTCAGTTGATTCTTGATCTTGTCCACAGACGGGTTCACATCAGTTTTAATTCGGTTTATACGCGCCGAGTCGCCTGGATTCATCAGTGCAATCGGTTTTGAAAGTGCCGACGACATGCGTCCCGATCCCAGGTAATCATCTGACAGCACGATGTGATTATCAGGATTCGCTGTCGTGAAATGAGCGATATTTCTGCTAACGATATCTCTAACTTCTTCCAAAAAGACTTTTGTCTGCTGATTTGGCTCGTTCCTAGCTCCTGCCCGTGTCGTCCAACCGCATCCCGTGAGTACAATCATCTGAATTTTGGGAGCATGCTGGTCTGCGGGCATCACCCGGCGGAACTCGCTAGAAGGATTGCTCAATGTCTTTAGCAACAGTGATAACGAGTTAATAGACTGCTTATCTGTCCTTACCGGAACCACTAATGCGTCAACCGCGTGCCACGCTAGATGTGTACAACCAGAAAAGAACGGTGAGGTATCGATGATAACTTTATCAGTGCCCGTTTCTTGCTTCTCACGCAATATTTCTGTTTTTAATGAATAAAGAAGCGTATCGATAACTGTTACTTTCTGGGGACCCGTCAATTGATTCGCCCCTGCTACAGCGTTCGCCATCTGCGACGGGAGCGTGTACAACTCGCTAGACGATGGCATGAAAAAGCTGTTTTTCCCTCTAAAAAATGGATTGGTAGCTGATATATTCTGTGCAACACGACTTGCCCTCCCAAGACCGTTAAAAAAATACGGGAGTAGCATATCGTTGACCGTAGTGGATACATTCTGGTAATAATTATTATCGTAAAAATACGATAAATTTCCTTGGGGGCACGTATCAACCGCTAGTAAATTATCGGTAAGAAATGAAATGTTGAAAGATAAAGATGTCTTACCGATGCCTCCGCGCAAGTTGCACATCGCATAGCTATCAAACTTCGGCAGGTTCAGAGCCACGGCATTACCGACAGAAATATCGTTCTGGCGCGCGATGATGGTGTTAATTTGCGATGTCATATGTTCCCTAAGAAGATTAGTTCTCCATATTCTACACCAATCATTGGACTTTTACATAAAAGTGGTGGAACTAATTTCTGATTTTGTCCGAAAACCAAGTTCTAGGTGCAAAAATGCATTTCGTAATCCGCAGCTCCGTGGATTTCACAGGAATCAAGGAATGAAAGGATGACTTGGCGGCGTTAGAATACTGGCCCGCGCTCCGGTTGCCTGTCTCCCACCTGTCCCGGTGCTGGATTCCTATGACCTGGCTGTCCTGTAGTCCGCCGTTGCCTGAACGAAGTCCGCCCAGCGCCCTTTTTCCGGTCCAAAACTTCGCCTGTCCATCTCCGGTCCGCCGGTCTAAAAAAACTCCGCCAGCCGTGGCATATCCGCGACGACGCAAAGTGTTGCGGCGCGGACTTATCGGACGGAACCTCCAAAGCCGATACTGTAAGGTTTTCCTTGACGCAGCTGCTCACCGGGCTCAGACTTAGTATCTACCTAACGGCCTAGGGCTCACGCTGATGCCTGAGGTAGAGCCGTGTTTTGAAAATCCTTGTGTCGGTGGTTCGATTCCGCCCCGGGCCACCAAGAATTCAGCAGTAAGCAAAACGCCACCTTCGGGTGGCGTTGTTATTTGCAGTTTCGAAATAAGCCAACAATGATCTTGCAAGGTCATGTTGTTGTTTTTCGCTTCTACAACGATATTCCTATCGCGCGAACACTCGGTCGCCGACAAATCATTCAAGCGGTCATTCCTTGACGGCGATCACTGGGAAACACAAGCTGATTTCCCCTATTGTAGGCTTCCAGGAAACGGTCAAGCCCATGCTCGCCACCGTTCACGGCACGCCTCGCCGCTTTCAGATCGTCGAGGAGAATTGCTTTTTGAATTTTCGTTCGCGCTTTTTTGATGAACGCTGCTAGGATGCGCGCTGCAATCTCAGGTTCAAGGGCCCTGTCGGGATTTGTCAACAGATCGGGAAGCGATAATAACTTGCTAAAATCAGTGTAATTTCCTTTTCCAGTTAACTGAATAAAACCGCGCCCTTTGTATTTCTCTCCATCGCCATGCGCATTATTCCCCAGACTCCCCCGATTCCGGTAATCGTATAAACCGAACTTATTGTCAAGGCGATATTGACTGACCAATGTAGTCATGACATTTCCGATATCGCGCAATTGTGAATCTGAAATATTTGACACATCGACGGGTCGTAAGGTGTTTAACCGGGACTCGTCTTCTTCAATCGGTCTAAAGCCTGCCGTCTCTGCACGGATAGTTGCGTAAGCGACCAATTTCATTTTTACGTCGATCAGTCCGGCATCATTCAACGCTTGCTCAACTAATGGGTAATACTTGACTACATTTTTTTGAGAACTGGATTCAGGAAACATTGCAAGGACAATCTGTAAACCCCACGGAATAAACTCCATCATCGTTCTCCTCTGAACTTGCTGGCTTCAAACAAGGTAGATGCACATCGAGCGGATACCGGCTTAATCTTCCATCGTTGCGGCATGGCAGACTTTAAGTGCAAAAGTTGGTAGCTGATGGTATGAAAGTTCATACCTGACATCAGTATTGTCCTGGCATACTAAGCTGTCAAGCACGTTTTACGCTTGGCGTCAAACAGCTTTTTTCAACATGAGCTCAAAAAATTTTATCCCGAAGGTCCGATTCTTACCCAGTCGCTAAGAACAGTAGCAAACAAAAAGCCCACACATATAGGTTGGCGCTTTGCTTCTAGAATCAAAATCTCGTGTTATTGAACGAGAAGAAGGAGGAGGCGATCATTACCAACAACCTGTTTCGGACAGCGTAGCGCAAGTACAGAGCACCGGTTTGGCAATGTCCGGCAACCGCCAGCCGAACAACCTCACTCCTTCTTTTCTGTAAAATCACCCTCGATCACCATGTCATCGCTACTTTTACGAGGACGTTGTCCACCCGTAAAATTGAACACAGACGATAGCATCCGATCGAATAGCGCCTTCCTCAGCCAGGGGAAAGTCAGCAGAAACACCGTAGCGAAACCTGTGAATAGCGCCGGCACGGTGTCGCCGCGCGACAGCAGGGTCACCAGGCAGAGTGCGAGCAGGCATAGGACGAGTGGTCGACGGGCAGGTTTCGGCAACAGGCCGACAAGGCGCAGCTTGCCATTGCGTACCGAGGGGAACCTGGCGAACACCATGCCGAGAAGCAAGCCGGCCGCGAACCGGCCTGTGCCGAGATAATCGGCCAGCACCCCGACGACCAGGAAGCCGACGTAGGTCAGCGTGCTGGCCAGGGCCGCCAGCACCAACAAGAAGACAGCGAGCGTCAGCTTTGGCTTGCCGGTTACCGCTCTGATCATAAAACGTAGAATTTGTGTACTCCTGCAAATGGCATTGGAAAGATGTCGCAAATTCTAACAGGACGCACCCCGCACAACTTCGCTCGACCAGTAGCGCCACGCTTTCCGCCCTCGCCTCCGTTCCCTGGGGCTGCCAACAACGGCGCCACCTTTGGGTGACCTTTTTCCTGGGCAGGACAAACACGCGCACGATATGAGGCGTTGTCCGACACGCGCGTTTCGTGTTTGGATTTGCTGTTAGATTATTAATAGCTCAACACTTACAACCCTTTATTGACCAGCGCATCACCATGAAAACCTTCCACTGCGACAAGTGCTCACACCAGATATTTTTTGAAAATACCCTCTGTTTCAACTGCCAGAGTACGCTCGGCTACCAGCCTGCCACGCGCAGCGTCAATGCCTTCGAGCAGACCGAAACGGGTCAATGGCGCAGCCTGCACCGCAACGCCGAGGGCAAGCTCTATAAACAGTGCGCCAATTATGTCCAGCACAACGTCTGCAACTGGATGCTGCCGGCGGACGACCCGCACGACTTGTGCGAGTCGTGCCAGCTGACCGTCGTCATTCCAGCGCTGACGTCGGAAAAAAACCACATCCTCTGGTCGCGCCTGGAAGCGGCCAAGCGCCGCCTGCTGTTTTCGCTGGCGACGCTGAACCTAACGCCGAAGTCGAAGGAAACAGAGCCGGAAACGGGCCTGGCCTTCCAGTTCCTGGAAGACGGCGTGTCGGACCAATGCGTCATGACCGGCCACGACAACGGCCTGATCACCCTGAACATTGCCGAAGCCGACCCGGCCGAGCGCGAACGCACGCGCGAGCAGATGCATGAGCGCTATCGCACGCTGCTGGGGCACTTCCGCCACGAAAGCGGGCATTATTATTTCGACCGGCTGGTGGCCGACAGCGAATGGATCGACGAATACCGCACCCTGTTCGGCGACGAGCGCGAGGATTACGGCGATGCCCTGCAGCGCCACTACAAGGAAGGTCCGCCAGCCGACTGGGAGTCGCGCTTCGTGAGCACCTACGCCAGTTCGCACTCGTGGGAAGACTGGGCCGAAACCTGGGCCCATTACCTGCACATGCTCGATACGCTGGAAACGGCGAATTCCTGCGGCCTGGCACTGCATCCACGCAAGAAGGATGAACCGGCGCTCGACAGCGTGACCCTGCCCACGAAAACCGATGCGCTGGACGACATCCTGAGCGACTGGTTTGCGCTGACCTACGTGCTCAATAGCCTGAACCGCAGCATCGGCATGCCGGACTCGTATCCGTTCACGCTCAGCACACCGGTGCTGGAGAAGCTGGGATTCGTGCACAAGATCGTGCGCGCGCAGATGAAGGCGCCGGCGGCAAAGTGAAGCAATCCGCCTGATGCCAGGCAGTTACATCACGTTTCAGCCGGAGAACGAAGCGCAAACCCGTAAGGTGGGCGGCTCCACCGCTTCAGTCATACGAACCAGTGACGTTTGCGCCGCCCACGCGTTCAACCAACCGGCGCTGGATCGCGACGTTTCAGCGTGCTGTTGAACGCGTGGGCGGCATCCAAGCAGCGGACAAGCATGCGCCCAGGTATAGCCGCCCACCTTACGGGTCTGCGCATTCTTCCTGGAAAAATCGGCTTGACTGACTGGTATTGGGCAATCAGCCTGGCGCTGCCTCGAGCAATTCGACCGTCACTTGCATCGCATGCGGCGCCAGTGCCGGCCCGAACTGGTTAAAAATCGCCACGTCGGCGGCATCGTGTCCATAGGCGACGGTCACGCGGCCGCCGCGCGGCGCGTCCTGGGTCGGGTCGAAAGTGTACCAGCGTCCGCCCACCCAGGCCTCGAACCAGGCATGCAGGTCCATCGGCGCCAATTCGTGCAGGTAACCCACCACCATGCGTGCCGGAATGCACAGGGCGCGGCACAGGGCGATGCCCAGGTGCGCCAGGTCGCGGCAGACGCCTTCGCGGCGCGCATTGATCTCGGTCGCCGCCATGTGGCCCTGGCTCGACGCGCAGTCAAAACGTACCTCACGCCGGACCCAGTCGCAGATCGCGGCGACCTGGTCGTATCCGGGGGCGGCGCTGGCGACGATGGCGCTGGCCATGTCCAAAAACCGCTCGGATTCGCAATAGCGGCTGGGCAGCAGATAGGTCAGTACCCCATCGGGCAGGTGCTGCACCTCGTCGAAGGGTGCGCCGGGGGCGACGTCGATGGCGTCCGCCGTCATCACGTCGGCCGAGGTGTGGATCGAGAATTCGCCCGGCGGCGCAACCAGGCGCTGGCACAGGTTGCCGTAGGCATCGGTGAATTCGAGCACCGGCACGCTCGGGCTCAGGGTATAGGTTTCGCGCCCCACCTATTGCTGCGCACCGCTGCGCGGACGCAGCATCAGGATGAACGGCGTCGGCCTGGGGACGGTAAACGTGAGCTTACAACTGGTACGCAGCCACATGGCAGGCTCGCTTTCCATGTCCGGGTAGGTGCACCACGCTGACGCACACGCGGCCGCCGTTCATCATTGCGGTGCGCTGCGCCATCGTTTGGTGCGTCGGCTGTTCAACCCGCCTGCACTTGCGTTTGGGTCTGGGTCTGGGTCTGGCTTTGCGTCTGAGTCTGAGCCTGAGATACGGCCGGCGCCGTTTCGACCGGTGCGGTGTCGGTCGATTCTTCAGGCAGTTCCGGCGCCACCGGCAGCAGGAAGTCACGGCCGATGCCATTGCCCAGTTCCGCAATCGAGGCCAGGAAGCGCGTCAGGAACTGATGCAGGCCCTCGCTGAGGATGTCCTCGATCTGCGCCGATTGCAGCCGCGCATACAGCTCCTCGGCGAGGCGCTCGGTCTCGTGCGACAGGTCGTTGCGCACTTCCTGCAGGTTGGAGACAACGCCGCACAGGCAGGCGACCAGCGAACGCGGCATCTTCGGGTCGAGGATCAGCAGCTCGGCCACCCGGTTCGGCGTGATGGCGTCCCGGTAGACCTTGCGATAAGTCTCGAATGCAGACACCGAGCGCAGCAGCGCGCCCAGGTAATAAAATTCGCCCTGCGCCTCATCCTGGAAGGTGCCGGAACCGAAGAACCGGAACTTCACGTCGAGGATGCGCGCCGTATTGTCGGCCCGTTCCAGGAAGGTGCCGAGGCGAATGAAGTTGAATGCTTCGTCCTGGAACATGGTGCCCAGCGTAACGCCGCGCGACATATGCGAGCGGTACTTGACCCATTCCAGGAACTGGCCCGGATTGTGTTCGAACGTACGGCTTTTCAGGTGCTGCTGCAGCGCCAGCCAGGTCGTGTTGACGATTTCCCACACTTCCGTGGTCAGGGTGCCGCGCACGGCGCGCGCATTCTCGCGCGCGGCGCGCAGGCAACTGGCGATCGAGGACGGGTTGTCCGGATCGCGCACCATGAAGTCGAGCACTTCCTTCTGGGTCAGCGAGGCATATTTGGCATCGAATTGCGACTGCAGTTCGGACACGCCCAGCATCGTGCGCCAGCCCTGCTGCTCGGCCTGTGCCGATTGCGGCATCAGCGAGTACTGGACGCGCACGTCGAGCATGCGCGCGGTGTTTTCGGCCCGTTCGGTATAGCGGGCCATCCAGAACAAATGATCTGCGGTGCGGCTCAACATACTAATTCTCCAATATCCAGGTATCTTTTGTCCCGCCGCCCTGGGACGAGTTGACCACCAGCGACCCTTCGTTCAGCGCCACCCGCGTCAGTCCACCCGGCACCATCGACACGGTCTTGCCCGACAAAACGAACGGGCGCAGGTCGATATGGCGCGGCGCGATGCCCGCTTCCACAAAGGTGGGGCACGCCGACAGCGCCAGCGTCGGCTGGGCGATATAGCCTTCCGGGTTGGCCAGCAGGCGCGCGCGGAAGGCCTCGATCTCGGCCTGGGTCGAGGCCGGGCCAATCAGCATGCCGTAGCCGCCGGCGCCGTGGACTTCCTTCACGACCAGTTCGGACAGGTTGGCCAGCGTATAGTCGAGCTGCTCCTTTTTCCTGCACTGGTAGGTCGGCACGTTGTTCAGGATCGGCTTTTCGCCCAGATAAAACTCGATCATGTCGGGTACGAACGGGTAGATCGACTTGTCGTCGGCGACGCCGGTGCCAATGGCATTGGCCAGGCCGACCCGGCCGGCCTGCACCGCGCGCAGCAGCCCCGGCACGCCCAGGGTGGATTCCGGACGGAAGGCTTGCGGATCGAGATAATCGTCGTCGATGCGGCGATAGATGACATCGACCCGCTGCGGTCCGCGCGTGGTGCGCATGTAGACGGTGTCGTCGTCGACGTACAAGTCCTGCCCCTGCACCAGCGCCACGCCCATCTGCTGGGCCAGGAAGGCGTGCTCGAAATAGGCCGAGTTGTACATGCCGGGCGTCAGGACGACCACGGTCGGATCGTCAATGCCTTGCGGCGCCGCCGAGCGCAGATTGTCGAGCAGCATGTCGGGATAGTGGTCGACCGGCGCCACGCGGTTGCGCGCGAACAGTTCGGGGAACAGGCGCATCATCATCTTGCGGTTTTCCAGCATGTAGGAGACGCCGGACGGCACGCGCAGATTGTCTTCCAGCACGTAGAACTCGCCCTCGCCCGCGCGCACGATATCGACCCCGGCGATGTGGGCGTAAATGTCGGACGGGACCTTGATGCCATGCATGGCGGGCCGGTACTGCGCATTGTTCAGCACCTGTTCGCGCGGGATGACGCCGGCCTTCAGGATGGCCTGGTCATGGTAGACGTCGTGCAGGAAGCGGTTCAGCGCAGTGACACGCTGCACCAGGCCGGCGCGCAGCTTGGCCCATTCGGCGGCGTTGATCACGCGCGGAATGATATCGAAGGGGATCAGGCGTTCCTTGCCGGCATTGTCGCCGTACACAGCGAACGTGATCCCGACGCGTTGGAAGTTCAGCTCGGCTTCCGCCCTTTTTTGTTCGATCAAATTCGGCGGCTGTTGCGCGAGCCACTTGGCAAACGCGGTGTAATGAGGCCGTACAGTTTCCCCATTGGAATACATTTCGTCGTAAAAGTTCGGCATCGTCTCCTCCATGGAGGAATAGTATCAAGAAACGTGCCAACCTATGGTCGAAATGGCAATTCAATCGGAACGCGGGTAATCATGTTTAAATAGCAGTATTACATCCTTACAATTGCTCCCACAAAATTGGGCCCGCACCGTTGGACCATTTATTGCTCTACCTGATTGCGCCCCTATCGAAAGGCAGTACCGCATGGCTATCCGTATCGCGCTCCATCACAAAACCAGCTACCGGTACGACCGGCAGGTCACGCTATCGCCGCATGAGGTACGCCTGCGCCCGGCACCGCATGCACGTACCCCGATCCTGTCGTATTCGCTGACGGTCGAGCCAGAGCAGCACTTCATCAACTGGCAGCAAGACCCGTACGGCAACTACATCGGCCGTTTCGTGTTCCCGGAAAAAGCGGACAAGCTCGAGTTCACGGTCGACCTGGTGGCCGACATGACGGTCATTAATCCCTTCGATTTCTTCGTCGAGGAATATGCGCAAACTTTTCCGTTCGGGTACCCAAAGCAACTCACGACGGAACTGAGCCCCTACCTGAAAATGGAGCCGCCCGGCCCGCTGCTCACCGAATGGGTGGCGGCGGCACGCCGTGATCTGCTCGAGTATTCGATGGGAACGAACGACTTCCTGGTGGCCATCAACCAGCGCCTGCAGCGCGACATCGGCTACCTGCTGCGCATGGAGCCGGGCGTACAGACGCCGGAAGAAACCTTGCAGTTGCGCTCGGGCTCCTGCCGCGACAGCGGCTGGCTGCTGGTGCAGATCCTGCGCGAATTCGGACTGGCGGCGCGCTTCGTGTCCGGTTACCTGATTCAATTGCGTGCCGACCAGGAAGCGCTCGACGGCCCCAGCGGCACCGCCGTCGATTTTACCGACCTGCATGCGTGGACCGAGGTGTACGTGCCCGGCGCCGGCTGGATCGGGCTCGACCCGACCTCGGGCATGCTGACCGGCGAAGGCCATATTCCGCTCGCCTGCACGGCGATGCCGTCGTCGGCGGCGCCGGTCACGGGCTACACCGACAAGGCCGAGGTCGAATTCTTCCACGAGATGACGGTCACCCGCATCCACGAAGACCCGCGTGTGACCAAGCCGTACACGGAAGAGGACTGGCAGAAAATCGACCGCCTCGGCCAGCAGGTCGACGCCGACCTGCAGCGCCAGGACGTGCGCCTGACCCAGGGCGGCGAGCCGACCTTCGTCTCGATCGACGATATGGACGGCCCCGAATGGAACACCCTCGCCCATGGCGACAAGAAGCGCGAGCTGGCCGGCAACCTGATGCACCGCCTGAAAAACCACTTCGCGCCGGGCGGCATGCTGCACTACGGCCAGGGAAAATGGTATCCGGGCGAGCCGCTGCCGCGCTGGGCGCTGAACATTTTCTGGCGTGTCGACGGCCAGCCGATGTGGTTCGACTCGAACCTGTTCTCGGACGAACACGTCGCCGACGGCTATGGCCCAGATGATGCCGGCCGCTTCATCACGGAACTGGTGAAAATGCTCGGCCTGCCCGACGGCAGCGCCATTCCCGCCTACGAGGACGTGCTGCAGCAGGCGCGGCGCGAAGAGGCGCTGCCACGCAACCTGGATCCTTTGCAGGCCGACCTGAAGGCGCCGGAAGAACGGCGCCGCCTGGCGCGCCTGCTCGGGCGTGGCCTGGGCACGGTGGCTGGCTACGTGCTGCCTTTGAAAGCCAAGGACTACGACCCGAGCGTCATGCTCGGCACCAACTGGCAAACCTCCACCTGGCCGATCCGGCGCGAGCACCTGTACCTGCTCGAGGGCGATTCGCCGATCGGCCTGCGCCTGCCGCTGTCCACGCTGCCCTGGGTGCTGCCGGAAGAACGCGATCCCGAGTTCGACGTCGACCCGTTCGCGCCGCGCGGCGCGCTGCCGGCCGCGGAAAAGANGGAGGAAGAGAAAAAGAACAGGCGCCCGGTCCTGGGCGTGGGCGGCAAGGCGGCGGCCAAGCCACCGGCCAACCCGGCGGCCGCCGCAGCGGCCGAGATGGCGGCCAAAGCAGCGACTAATGCAGCCAAAAGCGCAGTCGCCAAGGTGAAAGCACCCGTCGACCCGAGCGCGCGCGAAGTCATCCATACCGCGCTGTGCGCTGAAGTGCGCGCAGGCCGCCTGTACATCTTCATGCCGCCATTGAAACGCATCGAGGATTACCTGGCGCTGGTGACGGCGATCGAAAACACCGCCGCCAAGCTGCAGATGAAGCTGCGCCTCGAAGGCTATGCGCCGCCGCGCGACCCGCGCATCAAGCTGCTCAGCGTCACGCCCGACCCTGGCGTGATCGAGGTGAACATCCATCCGGCGGCGTCTTGGTCCGAGCTGGTCTCCAACATGACGACCCTGTACCAGGAGGCGCGCCTGACCCGCCTGGGCACCGAGAAATTCATGCACGATGGCCGCCATACCGGCACCGGCGGCGGCAACCACGCCACCCTGGGCGGCGCCACGCCCGAAGACAGCCCGATGCTGCGCCGGCCGGACCTCCTGAAAAGCCTGATCACCTACTGGCAGGTGCATCCGGCGCTGTCGTACCTGTTCTCGGGCACCTTCATCGGGCCGACCAGCCAGGCGCCGCGGGTCGACGAAGCGCGCGACGACAACCTGTACGAACTGGCGATCGCCTTTCAGCAAATGGACAAGGTGCTGCCGACCATGTACCCGGGCGACAAGCCGTGGATGGTCGATCGCCTGCTGCGCAACCTGCTGGTCGATCTGACCGGCAACACGCACCGCTCCGAGTTTTCGATCGACAAACTGTATTCGCCGGACGGCCCGACCGGCCGTCTTGGCCTGGTCGAATTCCGCGCCTTCGAGATGCCGCCGCACGAACGCATGAGCTTGCTACAAATGCTGCTGCTGCGCGCGCTGGTGGCGCGCTTCTGGAACCAGCCGTTCCAGGCCAAGCTGGTGCACTGGGGCACCGCGCTGCACGACCGCTGGATGCTGCCGCATTTCGTCGCCCAGGATATCCGCGACGTGGCCAAGGATTTACGTGCTGCCGGCTATGCCTTCGAGGACCACTGGTTCGAGCCCTTCATCGAATTCCGCTTCCCGCGTTTCGGCACCGTCGTCTACGAAGGCGTCGAGATGGAGCTGCGCCAGGCGATCGAGCCGTGGAACGTGCTCGGCGAGGAAGTCACCGGCGGCGGCACCGCGCGCTACGTCGATTCGTCGGTCGAACGAATGCAGTTGCGGGTGCGCGGGCTGACCGATGGCCGCCACGTCGTTGCCTGCAACGGCCGCATGCTGCCGCTGCATCCGACCGGCATCCCGGGCGAATACGTGGCCGGCGTGCGCTTCCGTGCCTGGAGCCCGTGGTCGGCCCTGCACCCGAGCATCGGCGTGCAGGCGCCGCTGGTGTTCGACCTGGTCGACACCTGGAACGGCCGTTCGATCGGCGGCTGCACCTACCACGTGGTGCATCCGGGCGGGCGCAACGAGACGGGTTCGCCGGTGAATGCGAATGCCGCCGAGGCACGCCGCTTCGCGCGTTTCTGGCCGCATGGCCATACGCCGGGTCCGATGACGGTGTACAAGGAAGAGCATAACCCGAGCTTCCCGATGACGCTCGATTTGCGCTGGCAGCCGTATTGACGTATCGTTCGGTTCCCACTGCCCAGCCGCGCTTCATGCTCAACCAACTACTCGCCCGCTATTTGGCCGCGCCGGATGGCTACGATGAAATGCTCGACGCGGCCAGGGTGCCGCGCGCGCACTGGCGCGCCCTGCTCGCCAGCCTGGAGCACGAAACGCCCGACGTGATGCGCCAGCGCACGGAGATGGTGCAGCGCCAGATCCGCGAAAACGGCGTGACCTACAACGTCCAGGTCGACGCCGTGGGCACGCAACGGCCGTGGGACCTGAACCCGCTGCCGCTGATCCTGCCGCATGAGGAGTGGAGCGGCATCGAGGCGGCCGTGATCCAGCGCGCCACCTTGCTTAATAAAATCCTCGGCGACGTCTATGGCAAGCAGGACATGCTGCGCGAAGGCTTGCTGCCGCCGGCGCTGATCCACGGCCACGCGGGCTTCCTGCGCCCCTGCCACGGCATGCGCCACCATGACGACGTCGCCCTGCATTTTTATGCGGTCGACCTGGCGCGTGCGCCCGACGGCCGCTGGTGGGTGGTGGCCGACCGCACCCAGGCGCCGTCGGGCGCCGGCTACGCCCTGGAAAACCGGTCGATCCTCACGCCGATCTTCCCCGACCTGCTGCGCGAACTGAAGGTGCGCTCGCCCGCCGGGTTCTTCCGCACCATGCACGACAGCCTGGTGCACTGGGGGCGCCTGTGCGCGGCCAGGGGCGACGCCCCGAGCCCGCTGCGCGAAGGAGAGATGCCGCTGATCGTGGTGCTGACCCCAGGCCCGAGTACCGAAACCTATTACGAACAGGCCTATCTGGCACGCTATCTCGGCTTGCCGCTGGTCGAAGGCGAGGACCTCACCGTGCGCGACGGCGTGGTCTACCTGAAGACCCTGGCTGGCCTGCACCGGGTCCACGTGATCATGCGCCGGGTCGACGACGAAGACTGCGATCCGTTGGAACTGCAAAGTTCGATGCTGGGCGTGGCCGGCCTGACCCAGGCCGCCCGGCGCGGCAATGTGCTGGTCGCCAACAGCCTCGGTTCGAGCCTGCTCGAATCGGGCGCGCTGTTCGGCTTCCTGCCGGCGCTGTCGCGGCGGCTGCTGGGCGAACCGCTGAAAATGCCGTCGGTGGCCACCTGGTGGTGCGGCGAGCCACCGGCACTGGAAGCGGTGATCGCCAGGCTGGACCGGCTGGTGATCAAGCCCAGCTTTTCCCAGCTGCGGCCGTTTTCCGTGTTCGGCCAGGATTTGACCGGCGATGCGCGCGCCGCCTTCATCGCCGACCTGCGCGCCAACCCGAACAATTACATCGCCCAGGAAGTGGTGCGGCTGTCGCAGGCGCCGGTGTGGACCGATGCTGCCGCATTGGGCACGGCGTCTGGCGCGTCACCTGGCGCGGGAACTGGTGTAGCACCGGGCCTGCAGGCGCGCGCCATCGGCCTGCGCGTGTTCGCCTGCGCCACCCCGAACGGCTATGTGGTGATGCCGGGCGGCCTGACCCGCGTTGCCACCGGGCCGGATGCGCGTGTGCTGACGATCCAGCGCGGCGGCGCCAGCAAGGATACCTGGGTCCAGGCGCGTGCCGGGGCCGAGCAGCAGCGCCTGCAAAAACACAGCATCCGCGGCGAAGACCTGGTACGCGAAGACACCAGCCTGTCGAGCCGGGTAGCGGAAGACCTGCTCTGGTTCGGGCGCCATACCGAACGCTGCGACAATATCTGCCGCCTGCTGCGGGTCGCGCTCACGATCCTGTTCAACGTGCCGGTCGACCAGCGCGGCGCGGAATGGGCGACGGTCGAGGCGCTGTGCGGCTGGTTCCAGCTTGTCGATACGGAGCCGGCGCCGGACGCGCCCGGCGCTCCGCCCGCCATCCCCCCGACCGATGCCGAGATCGAGTCGGCCCTGCTGCAGGCGGTGGTGTCCCCCGCCGTTCCCGGCCTGGCCAGGCAACAGCAGCAGTTGCACCGGATCGCCGGGCAGCTGCACGAACGCTTCTCGGCCGACAACTGGCGCGCACTGCACCGGATGGCGCAGCCCGCCGCCGCGCCAGGCAAGCGGCCGTCGCAGTCGGAAGTGATGACGATCCTCGACGACGCCGCCAGCGCGCTGATGACGCTGGCCGGGTTCGCGCTCGACGGGATGACGCGCGATCTCGGCTGGCGCTTCATGTCGCTCGGGCGCCGCCTGGAGCGCCTGCAATTCCAGTGCCTGGTGCTGCAGCGCGCGCTGGCCATGGACGCCAACGGCAGCCTCGACTGGCTGCTCGACCTGTCCGACAGCAGCATCACCTACCGCGT
Source organism: Massilia sp. CFBP 13721 (assembly GCF_014842025.1). Classification (GTDB taxonomy): domain Bacteria; phylum Pseudomonadota; class Gammaproteobacteria; order Burkholderiales; family Burkholderiaceae_D; genus Telluria. The sequence continues at coordinate 205,652 of NZ_JACYUY010000006.1, read as the reverse complement.
GCGTTACCGCGCCCAGCCCGAGTGGCTGCCGGTGCTCGACCTGCTGCTGTGCGACGAATCCAATCCGCGCTCGGTCCTGTTCCAGATGGGCGGCATCCTGGGGACCCTGAACAAGGTCGCACAAACCCACGGTCCCTGCGGCGAAGAACTACTAGCGCCGCTCAAGGAAGAGGTGCTCGCGCTACGGCCCGACGCCGACCTGAAGCATGGCAATGCCAGGCTGGGCGACTTGTTGAGCCGGATCGAGCTGGCCAGCGCGGCCCTGTCCGAGCAGATCAGCGTACAATTTTTCAGCTATACCGACCAGGGCCAGCAAAGGAAGCGCGCATCATGACCGATTTTGCGGCGGGCGCTGCAGTGTGCGCGCGCTATCGCGTGGTGCATGAAACACGCTACCACTACCAGAGCACGGTCAGCCTGTCGCAGCAATACCTGCACCTGGCGCCGCGCTCGTTCGCGTTCCAGCAGACCGAATCGCACCTGGTCTGGCTCGACCCGGCCGTCAACGAGAACAGGGAGGGCGTCGATTACTTCGGCAATGGCACCCGGCACGTGTCGATCACCGTGCCGCACGACAGCCTGCTGGTGCATGCCGAATCGACGGTCGCCCTGCGCGCGCGTCCCGGCCTGGCGCAGATCGCCGGGACGCTGCCGTGGGAAAGCGTGCGCGACATGATGGGCAAGGAAAAAAGCGCGGCCACGCTGGAAGCCTGCCGCTACCTGTACGCCTCGCCCCACGTCACCTGCTTCCCGGCGCTGCAAGCCTATGCGCGCCTGAGCTACACGCCCGGCCGGCCGCAACTCGACGCGGCGCTCGACCTGACACGGCGGATCTTCGACGACTTCGAATTCGACGACAAGGCGACCGACATCTCGACCCCGCTGGAACAGGTGCTGCGCATCCGGCGCGGCGTTTGCCAGGATTTCGCCCAGCTGATGATCGGCTGCCTGCGCAGCCTCGGCCTGCCGGCGCGCTACATCAGCGGCTACATCCTGACCCACCCGCCGGCCGGCAAGCCGCGCCTTGTCGGCGCCGACGCCTCGCACGCCTGGGTGTCGGTGTATTCCCCGGCGCTGGGCTGGGTCGATTTCGACCCGACCAACCGCTGCCTGGTGCAGCACGAACACATCACGCTGGGCTGGGGACGCGATTTCAGCGACGTCACGCCGATGCGCGGCATCGTGCTCGGCGGCGGCCAGCAGGAACTCGACGTGCAGGTGACGGTGACGCCGCTGCCGCTGCCCGGCGCGCTCTAAATCGCGTTACAGACTACAACCGCGCCAACAACTCGGCCTTCTTGGTCTCGAATTCCGCTTCGGTCAGGATGTTCCGGCTGCGCAGTTCGGCCAGCTTGTCGATCGTCGCGAAAATATCCATGTCGCCGACCATGCCCGGATTGGACGGCTGCGCGGCGGCAGCGGCCGGGGCTGGTGCTGGAGGTGTGGCCTGGCTCGCTTCCGGAACTTGCGCCACGCCGTCGACCGACACGACCGGCAGGCGCGCCACATCGATCAGCCCATATTGGCTATTAAAACTGAGCGAGCCGCCATACGATTGTTGCTGCGAAAAGCCGCCGATCTGGTGGTCTTGCGTGTCGTAAATTGTGACCCGGCCATTGACCTCAATCGCCAGGCGCCGCGCCTGGGCAAAGTACGCGTAGCGCACACCGTTTTGCGCGCCCGTGCTGTTCGGCCAGCGCAGATCGGGTCCCCACCAGTCGCCGCTGCCGGATGCCGGCGCGACGAACAGGCTCGCGCCGCTGCCGGACGCGCCGGTGTTCGGCGCACCACCCGAATAGTTGTTCTGCTGCTGGCCGCCCTGGCTTTGCGACTGAAAGCTGCCGCTCCGGATCAGGTCCGGTTGCGTCGCCACCAGCTGCGCCAGTTCGGAACACAGGTTGTTGATGGTGTTCTTGAGATTGTTGTTGAACATGTCCGACACCATCGTCATGCCGCCACGCATCCACTGGCCGGAGCCGGCAAATTCCGGATGGTTGAACTGCGCCATGCTGCCATTGCCGTTGATGACCGATTGCAGCATGCTCAGGACCGCCTCCGTGCTGTACCCATAGCGTTGGGCGATGCCGTCGATGATCTGCTGCCCGGCTGGGGAAAGTTGTTGCATGCTCGTCTTCCTGAAGTTGAATGTGCCGCCGCGGTGTGCCCGGCCCGATTGCCAGGCCCGCGAACCAAGGTGTTAACAAGATAGCACGCACCTTCAGTACGTGACGCAGCGCAGCACTCATCTCGTGATGTCGCCATACTTCCGCTTGACCTTCCCACGATGGGAATGTGTACGCTGGCAGTCAGTCGAACACATATACAGGATCGAAGCATGAGCGTCACAAGCAAACAGTTGCCAGGTACTGGTGGGCCAGCCCTGAGCCTGCCGATCGAGGGCATGACCTGCGCTTCCTGCGTCGGACGGGTGGAAGCGGCGCTTCGGAAAGTCGAGGGCGTTGGGAGCGTTACAGTCAACCTTGCAACAGAACGCGCCGAAGTCCGGCCGAGCGGGAACGGTACAGTCGACCGCGTGGCGCTGGTGCAGGCAATCGAGAAGGCCGGATATGATGTCCCCGCGCAGACGGTCGAGCTGTCTGTCGAAGGCATGACCTGCGCTTCTTGCGTCGGGCGGGTCGAGCGTGCGCTCCAGGCCGTCCCTGGCGTTGCCCAGGCCACGGTCAACCTGGCAACTGAACGCGCTACGGTTCGCGGCATGGCGGCGCCTGACGCGCTGCTGGCGGCAATCGACAAGGCCGGTTATGAAGCCCGGTTGCTCGACGCGGTTGCGGGCGCTCCTGAAGAGGACACCTCGGCAAGGAAGGATGCGGAGCGGCTGGCGCTCAAGCGCGATCTGCTGCTCGCAACGGCGCTGGCCCTGCCCGTCTTCATCCTCGAAATGGGCTCGCACCTGATTCCGGCCATGCACCACTGGGTGATGGACACCATCGGCAAAGGACCCAGCTGGACCATCCAGTTCGTCCTAACCACATTGGTGCTCCTGATTCCTGGCCGTCGCTTTTACACCAAGGGTTTCCCGGCACTGCTGCGGCTCGCGCCGGACATGAATTCGCTCGTCGCGGTCGGTACGCTGGCCGCATACGGGTACTCGGTCGTCGCCACCTTCGCCCCTCGCCTGCTGCCGGCAGGTACGGTCAACGTCTATTACGAGGCGGCCGCCGTGATCGTTGCGCTGATCCTGCTCGGACGCTTCCTGGAAGTCCAGGCGAAAGGCCGTACCTCACAAGCCATCCAAAGACTGGTGGGCCTGCAGGCCAAGGTAGCCCACGTGGTGCGCGATGGACGCACGAGCGATATCCCGATCGGCGATGTCGCTGCCGGCGACCTGGTCGAGGTGCGTCCGGGCGAGCGCATTCCGGTCGATGGCGAAGTGACGGAGGGGGACAGCTACGTCGACGAATCCATGATCAGCGGCGAACCGGTGCCGGTCAGGAAAAATCAGGGAAGCGCGGTCGTGGGCGGGACCGTCAACCAGAAAGGTGCGTTGACCCTGCGCGCCACGGCCGTCGGCGGGCAAACCGTCCTCGCCCAGATCATCCGCCTGGTCGAGCAAGCGCAGGGCTCGAAGCTGCCGATCCAGGCGGTCGTCGACAAGATCACCATGTGGTTCGTGCCGGCGGTGATGCTTGCCGCGCTCATCACTTTCCTGATTTGGCTCGTCTTCGGACCCTCGCCGGCGCTCAGCTTTGCCCTGGTCAATGCCGTAGCGGTGCTGATTATCGCCTGCCCCTGCGCGATGGGACTGGCGACGCCGACCTCGATCATGGTCGGGACCGGGCGCGGTGCGGAGCTCGGTGTGCTGTTCCGCAAAGGCGAAGCCCTGCAGCTCCTGAAGGACGCCCGGGTTGTGGCGGTCGACAAGACCGGTACCCTGACCGAGGGCCGGCCAGCGCTGACCGACCTGGAAGTGGCTGCTGGATTCGAACGCAGGCCGGTATTGGCAATGATTGCAGCGGCAGAGTCGCGTTCCGAGCATCCGATCGCCCGCGCAATCGTGCTGGCCGCCGAGCGGGAAGGCATCGATCTCCCTGCGATAACGGGATTCGACTCCGTGACGGGCATGGGTATTCGCGCCATCGTCGACGGCGCACGTGTGGAGGTGGGGGCTGACCGCTACATGCGCTCGCTGGGCATCGATGTCGATCGTTTCGGGCAAACGGCCGAGAAGCTGGGCCGGGAAGGCAAGTCTCCGCTGTATGCCGCGATCGATGGACGCTTGGCAGCGATCGTTGCCGTTGCCGATCCGATCAAGGCGACGACACCGGCCGCCATCGCTGCCCTCCACCAGCTGGGCTTGAAGGTGGCAATGATCACCGGCGATCACGAATGCACGGCGAAGGCAATCGCGGCCAGCCTCGGTATCGACGAGGTCGTCGCCGAGGTGCTGCCCGAGGGGAAAGTAAAGGCGATCCAGCGGCTCCGGGCCGAACATGGTGCCGTTGCGTTTGTCGGCGACGGCATCAATGACGCGCCGGCGCTGGCCGAGGCCGACGTTGGCCTGGCGATCGGCACCGGTACCGATATCGCGATGGAAGCAGCCGACGTGGTGCTAATGTCCGGCAACCTGCAGGGCGTCCCGAATGCGATCGCACTATCGAAGGCCACTATTGGCAACATCCGGCAAAACCTGTTCTGGGCCTTCGCCTACAACACGGCGCTCATCCCGGTCGCCGCCGGGGTGCTCTACCCGGCCTGGGGCCTGCTGATGTCGCCCGCTTTTGCTGCGGGCGCAATGGCGCTGTCCAGCGTATTCGTGCTTGGTAACGCACTGCGCCTGCGCGGCTTTGTACCCCCACCCAGTAGCTCATAAGGAGACCGGCATGAACATTGGTGAAGCATCGAAAGCGTCAGGCGTCTCGGCAAAGATGATTCGCTACTACGAGGACATCGCACTCATTCCGCCCGTGGCGCGCAGCGAATCGGGCTACCGCGCCTATGCCCGCAACGACGTGCATCGCTTGCGCTTCATCCGGCGCGCGCGCGACCTTGGGTTTTCGGTGGCGGAAATCAGTGAACTGCTTGGGTTGTGGGACGACCGGTCGCGCCAGAGCGCCGACGTCAAACGCCTGGCCCAGGCGCATATCGTTGAACTCGAGGACAGGATCCGGCATCTGCGCGAGATGGCGGATACCTTGCAAGAGCTGATCAGTTGTTGTGCCGGCGACGATCGGCCGGACTGCCCCATCCTGGCAACGCTGGAAGATCCTGCCAAGGAAGAGGCGGAGGAGACGGTGCAGGAAAAGGCCAAGGCCGGCATTCCGGCGCGCGACCGGCTGCGCGGCAAGGCATCGGCTCGCAAGTAGCCCATGCCTCGCCCCATCGTCTTGTAGGCGAAATCCGAGGCGGCGCGTGTCGTCGCGTCGATGCACATATGGCTCATGGCGCCAACGACCGTCACGAATCCGTGGATCTGGACGCCGTCCGTCCCTTGCGTAAAGAACGGCACGTCCGGATCCGCGGATTCGTGGCGGATGCTGACGACCATGTCGCCTTGGCTCTTGCGAGGAGCAAAGCCGGCCGCGATCATTGAAGCAATCCAAAAACGTTCAGAACTTCAGGATTTCCCCATCCGCCGGAATGCGTACGCGATCCCCGATGCCATGTTGTTTGACATGCTCCTTCAATTCCTTGCGGCTGAGCGTCATATGGTTGATGGCATCCATATGCGTGGCAACGATGATCGCCTCCGGCATGAGCTGGTACGCATGAAGTACATCGTCCTTTCCCATGATGATGGAACCTGCGTACCCGACCATGCGCGCATCCCCGGCATTCAGGATGATGACCTCGGGCTTGAACTTTGCCAGTGCCTGGTCGACGTCGCTACGCCAGACCGTATCGCCGACGACGTACATGGTTTTCGTCCCCGGTGCCCGGAAGACGATGCCCATGGCCTTGCCCAGCGCCTCGGCCAACGGTTTTTTCGCGTACATGTCATCGGTACCGTGCTGGCCGCCGGTCCGGGTCAGTTGCACACCGTCGAAGACGGTATTCTCATCCATGATGCGGACATTGGTGAAACCCTGGCCGCGAATGAGTTTGGCATCGGCTTCATGCTGTACGAACAAAGGAATCGCCTTCGGAATGAAGCGATGATCGCCACCGTCCCAATGGTCGAGGTGGGTATGGCTCACAATCACCGCATCCACGCCCTTGACGACTTCCTGCGCAGGCATTGGCAGTTCGATGAGCGGGTTGCGCAGTTGGCTGTTGAAAGTCCCCTCAAAGCCTGGATACGTGCCCTTTTTCGCCAGGAAGGGATCAAGAAGAAACGTCTTTCCTGCGTAGGCAATCTTCGCCGTCGCGTTGCGGATCTGTTGAACCTGGACCATGTGCTTCGTCGCCGCTGGACCGGCCAGGGGGGCCGCATGGGCCGGCAGGCTTGCTGCCCCCAGGGTCAGGGACAGGACGAGAACCAGCGCTTTCAGTCGTTGCATGTTGTTGCTCCATGAGTGTGGTTGGTAGCAGCATTGTGGCGGCGCAGCGCCCGCAGTAATATTGACCCGCATGCCAAATACCGATGCTTTCGGGCCACCACATGAGTTTGCAGCCATGAATACGAAACCACCAGTTGTCGCCCTGATCATGTATCCCAATTTCAGCCCGTTTCATTTCTCCGTGCCCTATCTGGTGTTCAGCATGGAAATGGCCGAAAACCGTTTATTCGACCTGAAGATTATTTCTCCAGGTGCCCAGCCCCTGACTGCCGAGCGTGCCATGACGGTACAGCCGGACGGTGGTCTGGAACTGGCGGAAACAGCGGATATCCTGGTTATCCCAGGGTGGCACGACCTGGACGCGCGCCCTGCTCCAGAGCTGGCGGCTGCGCTGACGCGCGCACATGCGAGGGGTGCCCACGTTGTCGGACTTTGCTACGGCGCCTATGTACTTGCCTATTCGGGATTACTCGACGACAAGCGCGCGTCCACCCATTGGATGGCCGAAAAAGATTTCTGCTTGCGTTTCCCGCGCGTGCGGCTCGATATGAACGCACTCTATGTCGACGAGGACCGCTTGATTACCTCGGCAGGCACGGGTGCGGGACTCGATTGTTGCTTGTATCTGGTACGTGCCTACCATGGGCCGAAGATCGCTAATAAAGTTGCGCGAACCATGGTTATTCCACCCCATCGCGAAGGTGGTCAGGCGCAGTTCATCGAACAACCCGTGGCCGCCTCCACGCAGGATTCGCAAGTCAACCGGCTGCTCGACTACTTGCGTGAAAATATCGGCAAGCAGCACAGCATCGATGACCTGGCGTCGAGGGCAGCAACGAGCCGACGCACATTTACGCGTCATTTTCACAAAGCGACGGGCATGACGCTGGTCGACTGGCTGGTGAACGAGCGCTTGCAGCAAACGCGCGAATTGCTTGAAACGACCTCGATACCAATCGAACGAATCTCGGAACTGACCGGCTTCCAGACGCCGCTGTCGTTGCGGCAGCACTTCAAAAAACGGTTCCAGGTGAGCCCGAGGGATTGGCGCAGGACCTTTGGACAAAAAACAGTCGCGTAGCCGGGCCAACATCGCCGGTCCTTCAAACGACCGCTGCATGCTGGCCCAGGCTTTTCGACTCAAGGCCCGGGATTCGGATTGTCCGGCAAGGAGGGAATCGCACGCAGGTATTCGTACATGGCGATCAGCTCCAGTTCCGTCTTCTTGCCATACGCCGGCCAGGGCATGACCTGGAGGATGGCGCCGGTCGGATCCCTGGGATTGCGCCCGGTGCGCATCAGCTGGATGAACTCGCTGCGTGTCAGCCCCGCCGGCCGTCCCGCATTGTCCGGGGTGATGTTCGGTGCCGTGATTTGCGGCCCGAACTGGCGGCCGCCGGACAGGTATTCTTCGGCATTGAGTCGTTCCGGTTCGCCGCGGAACGGGTCGCCGCCGGGTGAATAGGTCGGGCGGCTGTGGCAGTCGGCACAACCGTTGGTGTTGATGGCGTAGCTTCCCAGGCCCACCAGCTGGCGATCCTTGTCCGCCAGGTTCAACACGACTCCAGGCGGCACGATGGCGTAGCCGCGCTTGACGGGATTTTCGCTGTCGAGGAAATCGCGCAGGCTGTCGGCACCTGCCGTCACGGACAATGCGACCGATGCAATCAGCGCGGCCGCCAGCAAGACGCGCCGCTGCGTTCTCAAAGGATTTTTCATTGTTCACCCCTTAGCCGGACTGGAGATTACCCGCAAGCGATTGCAGGAATCGGTAACTCAGTCTAGTCGCGGCACGCAGCATCGCCGCGGCTTCGGGACAGGGTTTGAGATTTATCAATCGGGGCTGCTGCTGGACTACTCAAGATCAAGGTCCATTGACCACTTTGCACAGAAAGCGCGATCTTGCGCAGCCCTGGCTTCCTTCGGCGAACCTTGAGGGTGAGTTGGGCCTCTAATGGCGACATTCATGGCCCCTGGAGTGGCAATCCGGCCGTCCCGGCCGCCCGCCCGCGCTTTGAAGTCAATTATTTGCCACCCTGCGCCTGCGCCATCTCGAGCGCAGGCAAGGTCACCGTCAAAAAGGAGGATACTTGCCCGATCAGGTCGGCGGCCTGCTGGCGTACCTGCCCCATCTGCAGCATCGACAGCTCGGCCTGGCGCACCGCCTGCTGGATCAGCGTGCGACGCTGGACCAGCGCGTCGAGCAAGGCCGCATCGGGCGAATTACCGGCAAGTGTCGAGACGACGGCAAGCGCCACCAGATGCAGGTTCAGGTGCTGCGCCGACGCTTCCAGGTCACGCATGGCGACTTCGCTGTCGGCCAGCAGTTGCAGGAGCTGGGCGCGGCTTGCCGTCAGCGCCGGCTTGTGCTGGGCAGGCGACGTCGGGCGGCGCAGCAGCCGGCCGAACATGCCGCTCGGCGCCCTGGTGCTCTCGAGCGCGGCCTCGATCTGGGCGGGCACCCCCATTTGCGCGAATTTGAGGACCAGTTCCGTCACCGGCTGGAGCAGCGCGGCGTGCTGCGCCAACGGCTCCTCTCCCCATTGCGTGACCAGAGAGAGCTGCACCGGCAGGATGCGGCGGAACAGCGCGGCCAGGCGCCCTTCGGCCTGCGCGAACACGGCGGGATAGTCGGTGCGGACGGTGGCCAGCGCGTCGCGCACCGCTGGATGGTCTTCGCTGTCGAACAGCGCCGCGGGCGCGGCCTTGCGCATCAGGCTGGACGAGGCCGGCGCCGCCGGAAGGTCGTCGAACGACAGCGCCTTGGGCGGACCGGCGGGAGCAGGCGCCGCATCCTGCACGTCGCCGAAGTCGAACGCCTGCACGGCCGGAGGTTCGGCCGGAGCGGAGTCAGGCGCCGGCTCTTCGCCGAAGTCGAATGCCTTGGGCGTCATCGCTCACCCGGCGTCAAGGATGGTCCTCAGACGGTGCCGCCGAGCTTGCGGATGAACGTCGCCAGGTTCAACTTGAAACCGGCGCCGACGGCCTGGAAGCGCCATTCGCCATCCCTGCGGTACAGCGAGCCGAACTGCAGCGCGGTCTTGTCCGAGTAGTCGGCGTCGAGGTCGTATTCCGCGATCGTTTCGCCGGTGTCGTCGTTGTAGACCTTGATATAGGCGTCGTTCACGCTGCCGAAGGTCTGCTTGCGCACCTCGGCGTCGTGGATGGTGACCACGATCGGCATTTCGACAATCGTCGGATCGACCCGGGCCAGGTCGACGGTGATGACTTCGTCGTCGCCATCCTTGTCGCCGGTGCGGTTGTCGCCCGAGTGCACCACCGCGCCATCCGGAGACGTGGTGTGGTTGTAGTAGACGAAGTGGGCGTTGCTGAGCATGACCGGGTCGTCGTTCGCATCCTTCTTGCACAGGAAGACCGACGAATCGAGGTCGAAGGCCTGGCCCGCGGCCGCGTTGACCTTCCAGCCGAGGCCGATCCGAACGCGTTTCAGGCCCGGTGCGGTTTTTTCGAGGTTGATGCGGTGGCCGGTTTCAAGCGTCGTCGCCATGACTTTCCCTTTATGTTTACGATGGTGTGAATGCTTATTTTCGCTGATTAGGCCATGGTCGGCGAAAACCGCGTAATCAACTCGCGCTCGAGTTCCTGCAGCTTCGGCAGTTCATCCTTGCGGCGCTGCTGGCCTTCGTTCGAGATCTGTTCGAGCTTGTCGAAGGCGGTAATCAGCTGCGTCTGCACGTGCTGGGCGGTTTCCAGGCTGACCAGCGAACGCTGCTTGGCGCGCGCCACCGTCTCGGTATTTTCCAGCAGCATGTCGGCCTGGGCGCGGAAAGCGGCGTCGGTGGCGTCGTAGGCGGCATTCGCGACCGCCGCGCTCTGCTTGGCCTCCAGTTGCAGCAGGTACAGCGAAAACACGTTGCGCCAGGCCGGAATCGAGACGTTGACGATATCGGTAAACGTGTCGGTCAGGGCGCGCGCATTGTCTTGCGACAGGCGGATTTGCGGCACCATCTGCGTGGCCATCAGCATGGCGCGTTTCAGATCGTCGATGCGCTTTTCGAGGCGTTCGAGACGGCGCTTGAGTTCGGTCGCCTGCTGGGCCTCGAAAGCATTCGTCGGCGCGGCTTGCTGCGCCACCGCCTGGCGCAGTTTTTCCGCCCAGGCTTCGCCCTTCTGCACGTCGGCAGCGAGGCCCTGGTAGTAGCCTTCCAGGCCCTTGTACATTTCGTCGAAATCGTGGATGCGCGCCCGGTGCACGTTGGCATGGCGCGTCATTTCCGCCACCAGCGTGTCCATGCGCGACTCGACCACCTGGTACTGCGACAGCATCTTTTCCTTCACCGAGCCGAACATGTTGGTCACGCGCGACATCAGCCCGCCCGAGCGCAGCTTGGCCGGGTCCAGGCCCTTGGAGGTGGCGATCAGTTCGTTCAACTGGGTGCCGAACACGTCCGCATCCGACGCGCGCACGGTGCCGAGCAGCTTGGCCGAGACCTTGGCCACGCCGGCGCCGGTGTTGCCGCCAAGCGACTCGATCGCCTTGTCGTCGATACCGGAGATATCGACACGCACTTGCGGCGCCACGCTCGCCTCCGGACGCAAGGCAGGCAGCGCACCCTGCACAGGAGCAGGATTCAGGACAGGATCCAAGAGCGGCGGCAATGCCGGCGCAGGCGCCGCGGAAGTTGCCTTCGCTTCTTCGTCGGAGGAAAACAGCGGTTTCATAAGGTTCCTTCAAGTGTGAAGTGACAATATGAATAGCTTACCACCGGACAACTCGGCTGAGCTAGCTCCCCTTTCAGCCAGTGCTAGGCCGCAGCGGCCACGACCAGCACCGGAACCGGTACCGCCACCGCGACCGCCTGCTTGACCTCGGCGCCGGCTCCCTGCCCTTCAAACCGGTACCCGTCCGCATCATGCAGTTCCCATTCCCCTTCGCCCTTCAGGCGCAGCACGTGGGTATGGTGGCGCAGCACGGCGGCGCGATGGGCGATGCTGATCAAAGTGGTGCCGCTCGCACGCAGGCGCGCATACAGCGCCGTTTCGTTGGCGCTGTCGAGCGCGCTGGTCGCTTCGTCGAGGATGACGATGCGCGGCTGGTGCACCAGCACCCGGCCGAACGCCAGGCGCTGCTGCTCGCCGACCGACAGCAATTTTTCCCAGTCATGCACGGCATCGAGCCCGCCCACGCGCTCGGCCAGACGCGGCAGGTGGACTTGCGCGAGGATGTCGAGCAATTCGGCATCGCTCAAATCCGAGTGCGCGCTGGGGTAGATCAGCTGGCTGCGCAGCGTGCCGGACTGCAGGTAGGGTTGCTGCGGCAGGAAGAAGAAATGGTCTAGCGGCGGATGCTGGATCGTGCCGCTGCCGCGGTCCCACAAGCCCGCGATCGCGCGCAGCAGCGAACTCTTGCCGCAGCCGCTGTCGCCGGTGATCAATAGCGCATCACCCGGTTTCAGCACCAGGCTCAGTTCCTTGATCAGCACCCGCTCGGATTGCGGCGGGTACAAGGTCAGCGCTTCCAGTGCGAGATGGGCGCCGGGACGCGTCCGGATGCGCGGCGGCTGGCTGTCGGCACCCGCCTGCGGCGCATCCGGATCCGGCAGCAGCAGCGTCGACAAGCCTTGCAGGCGGTCGATGCCGGCCACGAAGCGGCTCAGGCTCTCGAAGTTATCGACAATCATCCCTACGGCGCCGAGCACCGCCGTGAATGCGCCGGCCGCCTGGATCGCGCGTCCCACTTCCAGCTGGCCCGACAGCACGCCGTCAGCCAGGATCACACCCGGCAGCACCAGCGTCAATTGGCTGAAGGTGCGCTGGAACAGGTTCAGCGAGCGCTGCTTGCGGATCAGCTTTGCATAGTTGCGGATCACCTTGCCGAACTTGTTGTCGATGTGCGCGCGCTCCTGCGCTTCGCCGCGGTAAAAGGCGATCGATTCGGCATTCTCGCGCAGGCGCATCAGGCTGAAGCGGAAATCGGCCTCGAGCCGCAGCTGCCAGAAATTCAGGTGGATCAATGGATTGCCGAAGACGTAGAGGGCAACCACGGTGCCGATAAAGGCGTACAGCGCCAGCACGCCGACCAGCACGCTCGAAATCGACCACAGCACGGCGCTGAAGGCGACCAGCTGCATCAGCGAACCCAGGAAAATCAGCAGGAAGTGGATCGACCTGCCCGTAAACGTGTTGATGTCTTCGCTGATGCGCTGGTCCGGGTTGTCGATCTCCTTGTCGGCGCCGAGCGCGTAGTACTTGCGCCCTTTCAGGTAACTGTCGAGGAAACGGCTGGTGAGCCAGCGCCGCCAGTGGTTGGCGAAGCGGTCGCGCATGTAGTAATAAAAGGCGTAGATCGGCACCGCGAAGGCGAGAATGAACAGGCAGGCGCGTACCGAGGTCCAGAAGCGGTCGCCGTTCTTGCCGGCCAGCGCCGAGGTCATTTCGCCGGCCTGGTCGTTGAGCATGACGGCGAACTTGGTCTCGGCCAGCATCAGCACGATCAGGAGCAGCAACAGCAGCCAGGCCTGCCGCTTTTCTTCCCCCAGCCAGTACGGCTTGGCGACATTCACGAACTGTTTCCAGGCGTCGAGCGACAAGGGCGCGGCGCGCGGTTTTTCGTCGGGGTCCGCCGGGACTGCATCGGTGGCGGCATTGGTGCTGGTGGCGGTGTTCATGGTCTTTCCCCGGGAAACTATGTTCAGTACGTACACCCCAGCATACGACGCGGCACCGGGCCGTTCAGTGCGGAAACAGACATAGCAGTGAGCGCAAACGCGCAGGGGACCGCTACAATCCTCGCATGAAAATGCGCAAGAAATCCGAGCTGCCAGTGAAACAGTGCGCGCACTGCACGCTGCCTTTTACGTGGCGCAAGAAGTGGGAACGCGACTGGGGAGGCGTGAAATACTGCTCGGAACGCTGCCGGCGCGCCGCCAGGCCGGCGGCGGGAGAAGGTGACGCAAGCTGAAAAGCGGACGATGTTGCTTCACAACAGGTGTGTTCCGAATCCACGACAAGCGCGTGTCAGTGCGATATAGTGATGCGTTGCAGCAATTTTAGATGCAAGTGAACAACATCACGCATCTGCTTCCAAAGGCATTGCGTGGCTCCCCTCACCGATATTGCGCACTGGCGCGCCCACATTTTCTCCCGTCTGCTGTCGATCGTGCTGGTGCTCGGCATCGGCACGGCGATTCCCAGCATGGCCCTCGCCTTCCAGGAGGGACTGTGGGCGCTGATCGCGGTCGACCTGGTCGCCATCGGCTGGCTGGTCGCGATCTGGCGACTGCGCGGCTGGTCCTACCGAACCCGCGTGTTCAATTTCATCGCGATCGTCTTCCTCGTCTCGACCGGCATGATCGTCAATGTCGGCCAGGTGGCGCAGATCTATTTGGTCGCGCCGCCCGTGTTCGCGGCGATCCTGCTCGGACGGCGGCCAGCGCTCGCCGCGCTTGGTCTTGCCGCCTTGCTGGTCTTCGGCCTCTCGCTCGCTGGCCACGTCAGGGCGGAACTCGGCGCCCTGCCAACCCGGGCGCTGGTGCCGTCGCTGATGGTTGCACTCAACTTCCTGTTCATCGGCGCCCTCATCACGGTGTCGTGCAGCACCCTGCTGCAGAAGCTGGCCACGTCGTTCGGCGAACTGCACGCGGTCGCGGAGTCGATGGAAGAAAGCAGGGACGCCATTCACCGCCTCGCCTACTACGACGTACTGACCGAGCTGCCGAACCGGCGCTACCTGCTCGAACGGCTCGACCTGCTGCTGGCCGAGGCGCGCGCGGCTACCGGCACGGCCCAGGGCGCGGACTGGGGCGCGGTCATCTTCATCGACCTCGACCATTTTAAATACGTCAACGACGCGCGCGGGCATGCCACCGGCGACGCCCTGCTGCGCAGCGTCGCGGCGCGCCTGTCGCACCTGATGCGCGACGGCGACACGGTGGCGCGCATCGGCGGCGACGAGTTCGTGGTGCTGCTGCCGCGCATCGGCCATGATCACGACAGCGCCGCCACGGCCGCCCTGGCCGGCGCCAACCGCCTGCGCCATGCGCTGCTCGATGCGGTCGAAGTGGACGGCAACCGGTACAAGGCCTCGGCCAGCCTGGGCGTGACGCTGCTGTCCCCAGGCGGGCAAAGCGCGCACGACCTGCTGCGCGAGGCCGACACCGCCATGTACCAGGCCAAGGCGCGCGGGCGTAACGGCGTGGCCCTGTTCGAAGCGACCATGCGCGCCGAGGTCGAACAGCGCCTGACCCTGGAGCGCGACCTGGCCGGCGCCATCGACCGCGGCGAACTGGCGCTGTACCTGCAGTTGCAATGCGACACCGCCGGCGTGCCGGTGGGCGCGGAAATGCTGATGCGCTGGCAGCGTGCCGACGGCAGCTTCGTGCCGCCGGACGTGTTCATTCCGATCGCCGAGGCAAGCGGCCTGATCGTGCCGCTGGGCCAATGGGCGCTGCACCAGACCTGCCTGGCCTGGCGCCGCCTGGACGCCGCCGGCCACCGAATGCCCCTGTCGGTAAATGTCAGCCCACTGCAGTTCGGCCAGGCCGATTTCGTCGAGCAGGTGCACGGCGTGCTGGCGCGTACCGGCGTGCCTGCCGATGGACTGATCCTGGAACTGACCGAGGGCCTGCTGATCCAGGACCGCGAGGGGACCATCGCGCGCATGCATGCGCTGGCCGCGACCGGCATCCGCTTTTCGATCGACGATTTCGGCACCGGCTACTCGAACCTGGGATACCTGAAGCGCATGCCGCTATATGAGCTGAAGATCGATAAAAGTTTTGTGCGCGACACACCGGACGGCGCCGACGGCGACGCCATCGTCTGCTCGATCCTGGCGATGGCCGCGCACCTGCGCCTGCGCGTGGTGGCCGAAGGCGTCGAGACGCGGGAACAAGCCGATTTCCTGGCCGCTAACGGCTGCCCGAGCATGCAGGGCTACCTGTTCGCGCGGCCGCAGCCGCTGGCGCAGGTGCTCGCCGGGCTGGACGTCCCGCTCGCGCTCGCCGCTTGAGCGCTGCGCATGGCGGGATGCAATAATGAGGTCCATTGCCCCTTCCAACCCAGCGGAGAATCCATGCCCCACATTGCCGGTCTCGACCACGTCCAGGTCGCCATTCCACCAGGCGCCGACGCCGCCGCGCGCGCCTTCTACGGCGGCGTGCTCGGCCTGGTGGAAATCCCGAAACCGGCGCCCTTGAACGCCTCCGGCGGCATGTGGTTCCTCACCGGCGCGACCCAGCTGCACATCGGCAGCCAGACCGACTTCGTGCCCGCAAAGAAGGCGCACCCCGCCTTCATCATCGACGACTTCGCCGGCTACTGCGCCTTGCTGCGTGCGTGCCAGGTCGCCGTGCGCGAGGAAGCCACGGTCGCGGGCCGGCGCCGTGCGGGCATCGAAGACCCGTTCGGCAACCGCATCGAACTGATCGCCCAGTCCTGACGCCTGTCGGCGCCTTTTACAGCTCATCCATTCCGGGTAGCGTAACTGACTGATTATTCAACAATGTAATTTTCAGGCACATGATTTGCTAAGTTCCATGTCGGCAGGCGCGCCCGCGCCTGCATGCCAACCACAACAGACTGGAGACGACATGCACATCCCCCGCAGCTTGCGCCGTTCAAGCGCCACCGTCCTCGCCGCCATTGCGCTGGGCGGCCTGGCCCTGCCGGCGTCGGCCACCACCATCCTTTTCGTCGGCAACAGCTTTACCTACGGCGACCCCGCCGGCGCCCAGCCGCCCCACGTCCAGAGTTACCGTCCCAACACGGTCACCGACCTGAACGGCTCGAACATCGGCGGCGTGCCGGCCCTGTTCAAGGCCATGACGCTGCAGGCTGGACTGAACTATGACGTCAGCCTGGAAACCCAGGGCGGCTCTGGCCTCGATTTCCACTACAACAACCGCTACAACACCATCGTCAAGCCCTTCGACATGGTGCTGCTGCAAAGCTACAGCACACTCGACGCCGCCAATCCGGGCAATCCGGCAACGCTGATCCGTTATTCCGGCCTGCTGGCCGACGCCTTGCGCGGACAGAACCCGAACGTCGACGTGCGCCTGACCGCCACCTGGTCGCGCGCCGACCTGACCTACCGGAATACCAGCAGCCCCTGGTACGGCGACTCGATCTACGCGATGGCGCAGGACGTGCGCGCGGGCTACGACGCGGCCGATGCGGCATCCGCCAACATCAGCGACGTCATCCCCGTCGGCGAAGCCTGGAATCGGGCGATCGCGGGCGGCCTGGCCGACGCCAACCCGTACGACGGCATTGGCCCCGGCCAGATCAACCTGTGGGCGCCGGATTCCTACCACGGCAGCGTGTATGGCTATTACCTGGAAGCGCTGACCATCTTCGGCAACGTGACCGGACTCGATCCGCGCTCGCTCGGCGGCAACGAGTACGTGGCACGCGACCTCGGCATCGACGCCGCCACCGCGATCGCCCTGCAAGGATTCGCCGCCGCGCAACTGCAGGCGGAAGTACCCGAGCCGGGCACGCTGGCCATGTTCGCGACGCTTGGCGGGCTGATGTTTGCGGTGCGCCGCCGCAAGGTGGGAGGAGTGGCAGGGGCGCGGATCTGACGGGGTTGAATACCATTCGGTGACGCTGAGTTTTCCAAGGAAGAATGCTCAGACCCGTAGGGTGGGCGGCTATACCTGAGCGCGTGCATTCTTGCTGCGTAAATGCCGTCCACGCGTTCAACTACACGCTGAAACTTCGCGACGAATCTCCGACTGGTTGAACGCGTGGGCGGCGCCAGCGCCGCTGGTTCGCAAACTGAAGAGGTGCAGCCGCCCACCTTACGGGTCTGCGCATCATTTTCGACGTGCGCCTCCGTATTAATTTCGTCCGACGCGCTAAGCCAGCACGATACGGTCGCGCCCCGCCTCCTTGGCCTGGTACAGCGCGTGGTCGGCGCGGCTGATGACCTCGGCAAACGGCTCGCCGGCGCGGCGCGTGGCCAGGCCGGCCGAGAAGCTGATGCGCTTGCCGTCGAGGCCCGGCACCACCATGGCGTGCACGCGCTCGGCCATGCGTTCCAGCACCGCGCGCGCATCGTGGGGGGCGGCGTCGGGCAGCAGCAACAGGAATTCCTCGCCACCCCAGCGCGCCAGCACGTCGTTGGCGCGCAGCGAGGTGCGCGCCGCCGCCGAGAAGCAGCGCAGCACGGCGTCGCCGGCGGCGTGGCCGTAACCGTCGTTGACCTGCTTGAAAAAGTCGATGTCGAGCAGGGCGATGCAGGTGGTTAGGGAACCAGTCTTGCGGCGCTCCTCGGCCGCGAGCACGTCGTTCATGTGGCGGCGGTTGACCAGCGAGGTGAGTTCGTCGACCGTCGCCAGCACGCGGATGGTCGCCAGTGCGTCGGACAATTCTTTCTTCTGGCGCTTCAGGCGCGCGCGCAGTTTATGCATTTCGCCGCTCAGGAGCGCGGTCGACATCAGCGCGCCGGCCAGGTAGCCGAAGGTCGCCAGTTCGGTCATCGGCGGAAAGCGCAGCGGATCGCGCGCCTGCAGCCACCACATGACCGCCCCCATGCCGACGATCGCGGCGGCCGACAGCATCAGGGTCTGGCGCGGACGCAGGGCGAACATGCAGAACACGATGATCACCACCGCCATGGCCAGCATGGCCGCACGCAAGGGTCCGGCAATGGCATAGGCCCAGACGCTGCAGACCAGCGAGAATACCGCCTGCGCCACCGCCAGCTGGTCAGGCGCCAGCCGGAGGCGCGCGTTAGCGCGGATCAGCACATAAAACACGCAGGCGCCGCAGGCGCCGAACACGATCAGGCCATGCGCCGCACCGGCATTGCTCAGGCCCTGCCCCACCTGCAGCAGCAACAGCAGGATGCAGACCACATACAGCACGCAGGTGGCGGCCCAGTACTGAAGCATGCGGTGCAGGCCGGCGTCGGACCCGCACAGCAGATCGGCAATCCGCCGCAGCATGCTCAAGCGGAGACCCCGGTGAAAGGGATGCGCATCTGCGGCAATGCATGCGTGGCGTCGTGAAAAGTCGGATACGTCATCGTGGTCGAAGTGTGGCCGCCGTCCCGGTGGAACTGGCGAAAGCATTGCAAACGGACGGGTCAAACTTTACCGAAGAGGAATATACAAGTCGATATATTTACATCGAGAAATGCATGAGTGAGGATTTTCGTTACCGCTCGACAACAAAGCCGATCGTTCTCTGCGCATGCGGCTGCGCGATCGCGCCGAAGATGCCGGGCACACTACTTCCTGCCCCAATCGTCCCGCGCCGCAGGCCATCGCCGGCGGACACGCCCATGCCTATCTTGCCGCTCGATTGCGCCGTCGATCGGACGTGAACAAATACAATGACGCACTTCTATTCGAAAGGAACTACATGGAATTGCTCGACAAATTGAAATGGCGCTATGCCACCAAGGCGATGGACCCGACGCGCAAGGTGCCGCAGGATAAGCTCGACCGCATCATCGAAGCGGCGCGCCTGGCGCCGACCTCGTCCGGCCTGCAGCCCTTTGAAATCCTGATCGTGAACAATCCGGCGCTGCGCGCCCAGATCCGCGAGGTCGCCTGGAACCAGGCGCAGGTCGTCGACGCCTCGCACCTGCTGGTGTTCGCCGCCTGGGACGACTACACGCCGGAGCGCATCAACCACATGTTCGACCTCACCAACGAGGTACGCGGTTTCCGCAACGAAGGCTGGGAAGCCTACCGCCAGCAATTGCTCGCGACCTACCCGAGCCGCGGCGCCCAGGTGAACTTCGAGCACGCTGCGCGTCAAGCCTATATCGGCTTCGGTGCGGCGGTCATCGCGGCCGCCTTCGAGGAAGTCGATTGCACGCCGATGGAAGGCTTCGATCCGGCCGCCGTCGACCGCATCCTGCACCTGGGCGAACGCGGCCTGCGCAGCGCGGTCATGCTGCCGCTGGGCTACCGCAAGTCCGAGCAGGATTGGCTGGTCGACCTGCCGAAAGTGCGCCGCCCGCTCGGGCAGTTCGTGAGCGAGATCGACTGATCGGGGTTTGCCGGAAACCGCTGGCCGGGATCGACGGCGCGCACGTGCCGCGCCATGGTCTCCGGCAGTTTCTCGCACACCGCCATCTCCTCGCAACTAGTGGCGGTCCGCGCTCCCGTTCTTTACTTTGCTGTTTGCGTACACCCACGTGTATTCAGCGCCGAACAGGAAAATTTGCGCAGAATAATAGAACCACGCGACCAGGATCACAAACGAGCCGGCGGCGCCAAAGCCCGAGTCCACGCTCGATTTCGCAAGGTACAAGCCGATCAACGATTTGCCTACGTTGAACAGCAAGGCTGTTACCGCGGCCCCCATCCAGACATCGTGCCAGGATATCTTTGCGGTTGGCATGAGCTTGTAGATCATCGCAAACAGCACTGTAAAGAGGGCGAACGACGCGATGAAATTCAACACGTTTGCCAAAACGCTTTCCGCTGCCCCGCCACCCAACCATTCGCTCGTCGCAGCGAGCGCTGCGCTGACGACGAGTGAAATCATCAGCATGAAAGCAAGTCCGAGAACCAGTCCGAACGATAATACGCGGCTGCGCAACCAACCCCACAGGCCAGACGGTTTCGCTTTCTCCGGCACCTCCCAAATACGATCCAGATCAGTTTGCAGCTCGGCGAAAATGGCAGTTGCGCCGAGCAGCAACAGAACACCGCCAACGATACTGGCGACAATCCCGGTGGACGGTTCACGCGCCGCTTGCAGCAAGTCCTGCACGGCCGTCGCTCCGTCCTCGCCCATGATGCCTTGAAGCTGCGCGATAATGGCTCCTTGCGCAGCATCCTGTCCGAATACCATCCCGGCAATCGCGATGATGAGCACCAGCAGCGGTGCCAATGAAAACAGCGTGTAATACGACAGCGCCGCCCCCATACTCGGCGCGTAATCGTCCATCCATGCGTTTGCCGCCGCCGAGATGATTTGCCATTGCCTGCCAATCCAGCTCGCCGAGGTGTGCTCGAACCGTGGACGCGGCGGCGCGCTCGTGGCAGTTTCCACTTTCTTCGCATCGGATTTGCCGTCCTCCGAACGCTTCGGAGGATAGGTTGTTCGTTCCTGGACCGGGGCGGGTGCGGCGGGTGCGGCGGGTGCGGCGACGCCGGCATTGCTCATGGCCGAGGCAAACGACGCCAGCAGGGGTAGAAGAAAACTACCCGTCTTCACGAGGTCGCCAGTACCGTCGCTGCGTTCTAGCGCTCTATAAGATATACCGGTCTTTTTAGCGGTCTTTTTGCGCCTGACGAGCGCATAGCCCGCCGCTGCGATGCCCAGTACAGCGGCGCCACGCACATACCGGGAAGAAAGCACGTCTGACGCTTTCGATGTGAACGCGTTGCATTGCGCATTCGTTCGCGACTCGGCAGCAGCTAGGTAGGTATCGGCTTCATGCTTTTCGTGAGCGGTAGCGGTCATGTTGTCCTCGTATGGTGGCATTCGTGCCGGGTTGCCTGGCGTGACGGCGTAATGGCGCATTCAGGTTCCTGTATGGCTCTCAGGTGATCCGACATGCGATCTCATTGAACCTTCACCATACGCCTTCTCTCAGGAAGGTTCAGTACGGTGACTCACGGTGCAAATCTCCATACCGCGGCAATCCGCATGGGTAATATGGACAGTGTTGTCCTACATCGCTGGCCGCCAAAGGACTATTCGTGCGCGCCAGGTCTAACATGGAGCCACATTTCATGGCAAGGGGACCAGCATGTCGATGCAAAATAAAGGCGCGGACGTCAAGGGGCCTGATGATCACCAGGGCGCTCGTACTGATACGGGTAGCGCCGATAGCGTCAGCACCGGCGACCCTGGCGCCATCGGGGGATCGGTTGCGGGCAAAGACGGCCAGCAGCCCGTTCAGCAGGACAGCCAGCAAGGCGCAATGCCCCCCAGCCAGACCGATGACGACCAGTACGACCAAGGCACCGTGCAGCGCGAGCCCTGAGCGCTCCCGGCTGGTTTGGTAACGGCACGCGCATGCAGGCGTAACCGCACTGGTTCAGCGCAAGCTGCTACAGGCACCGGGCGCTTGATTCCAATCGTGGCGGCTGGTGCGATCGGGTGGCATACGCAGCCGCCCTCACACCGCCGCCACTGCCCGCGCATCACGCATCATGCGCCGGATCGTCACGATATTCACCAGCGCAATCACCACCTCCAGGGCGGTGCCGCCGACCGAGCCCGCGATCACATTATTCACGATCCACAACCCGGTCCCGCACAGCATGGCCAGGCGCATACGCACACCCTCCATCAGGAACAGGGCCAGTGTGCCGATGCAGGACGCGCCCAGCGGCAGCCAGTCGGAGGCGCGTGTCGCCAGGGTCGCTCCCAAGGCCAGGTTGGCGGCGATGACGAGGAAGGCCACCCATGTCGAGCGCGTGTACAGCGCCAGCACCGAGCGCAGCAGCGACATGGTCGAGCTGGCGACGGCGGTCGGGCGGCCGAGCAGGTAGAAATGGACGATGTAGGCGAAACACTCGGCCGCCATATACAGTTTGAAGCGGCGATCATCCTTTTGCATGAAGGAACTTACGCCGAGCACGAAGGCGGCGTAGCCGACCAATTGCGCGGGAGAAAACCAGTCGATCGTCATTGAAACGGTTCTTTGAAAAGGCAGGCGAGCCCGAGGGCTGCATTGATTGGCCGGCGATTATACCGGGCACCTGCCGCGCGTTCGGGAACGCGCAGCTTTGCTAGAGTAGGCAAAACGCTCACCTCGCAAAGGAGGAACCGACATGAACATCCTGATGGTACTGACCTCGCACGACCGCCTCGGCGACACCGGCAAGAAGACCGGCTTCTGGCTGGAAGAGTTTGCCGCGCCCTACTACCTGCTCAAGGATGCGGGCGCGCAGCTGACGCTGGTCTCGCCCCAGGGTGGCCAGCCGCCGCTGGACCCGAAAAGCGACGCGCCCGATGCGCAAACGGAAGCGACGCAGCGCTTCAAGGCCGATCCCGCGGCGCAGGCGGTGCTGGCGGCCACCGGCAAGCTGGCCGACGTCGACGCCGCCAGCTTCGACGCCGTGTTTTATCCCGGCGGCCACGGTCCGCTCTGGGACCTGGCCGAGGACCGGGACTCGATCGCGCTGATCGAAGCGATGATCGCCGCCGGCAAACCGGTCGCGGCCGTCTGCCATGCGCCGGGCGTGCTGCGCCACGTAAAAGGCGCCGACGGCAAGCCGCTGGTGAATGGCAAGCGCGTGACCGGCTTCACCAATACCGAGGAAGAAGCGGTTGGATTGACCCAGGTCGTTCCCTTCCTGGTCGAAGACGTGCTGGAGGAAAGCGGCGGCCTCTATTCGAAAGTGGACGACTGGCAGCCCTACGCCATCACCGACGGCTTGCTGGTGACGGGCCAGAATCCGGCCTCGTCGGAAGCGGCGGCGCAGGCCTTGCTCAAGTTACTGGCGTAAGGGTGAAGCTCACGACAGCGACAGGCTGAGGATCGCCTGCAGGTCGTCCGCATCGAGGGTGGATGCCAGGCCGCCCTCGGGCGCCAGCAAGGCGTCGGCCAGGGCGCCCTTGCGGCGCTGCAGCTCCTGGATCTTTTCCTCGAGCGTGCCCCGTGCGATCAATTTATACACGAACACGGGCTGCGCCTGGCCGATGCGCCAGGCGCGGTCGGTGGCCTGGTTTTCGCTGGCCGGGTTCCACCACGGATCGTAATGGATGACGGTGTCGGCCGCCGTCAGGTTCAGGCCGACGCCGCCCGCCTTCAGGCTGATCAGGAATACCGCGACCTGGCCGCCCTGGAATGCCGCCACCGGCGCGGCGCGGTCGACCGTCGAGCCGGTCAGCAGCGCGTATTCGACGCCGCGCTTGCGCAATTCGTCTTCGACCAGCGCCAGCATGCTGGTGAACTGCGAAAACACCAGCACCTTGCGTCCCTCGCTGAGCAGGGTATCGAGCAGATCCATCAGCGTGTCCAGCTTGGCCGAGCCGGCTTCGCTGGACGGGCGCAGCAGGCGTGGATCGCAACAGACCTGGCGCAGCTTGAGCAAGGCCGAGAGGATCACGATCTGGCTGGCGGCCAGCCCCTTGCGGCCGATTTCGTCGCGCACCTTGCGGTCCATCGCCACCCGCACCGTCTCGTAGAAGTCGCGCTGGGTGCCGCCCAGGTCGATCGGCAACACGATCTCGGTTTTGGGCGGCAATTCGGTGGCGACCTTGTCCTTGGTGCGCCGTAACATGAACGGTTTCAGGCGCCGCGTCAGCAGGTTGGCGCGCGCGCTGTCGCCGTGCTTCTCGATCGGCTTGCGAAACTGCGTATTGAAGGCCTTTTCGTCGCCCAGCAACCCCGGCATGAGGAAATGGAATTGCGACCACAATTCGCCGAGGTGGTTCTGTACCGGGGTTCCGGTCAGGCACAGCCGGTGGCGGGCGGACAGCAAACACGCCACCTGCGCCGCCCGGGCGCGGCTGTTCTTGATGTACTGTGCTTCGTCCAGGATCAGCAAGTGGAAACGCTGCTTGCGCAGCGCCTCTTCGTCGCGGCACAGCAGGGCATAGCTGGTCAGCACCAGATCGGCGCCGGCAACCTGGTCGAACAGCGCCGCCCGCTCCTTGCCATGCAACAGCAGCACGCGCAAACCCGGTGCGAAGCGCGCCGCCTCGGCCTGCCAGTTGCCCATCAGGCTGGTCGGCGCCACCACCAGCGCCGGCGCGTCGAGCCGGCCGGCCTCCTTCTCCACCAGGATGTGCGCCAGGGTCTGGACGGTCTTGCCGAGCCCCATGTCGTCGGCTAGGATGCCTGCGAAGCCGTATTCGCGCAGGAACTGCATCCACGCCAGTCCATCCTGCTGGTAGGCGCGCAGCGTGGCCTGCAAGCCGGCCGGCGCCGCGACCGGCGTGATGCCGGCAAAACCATCGAGTTTGCGGCCCAGTTCGCGCAAGCGTTCGCCGCCCAGCCAGCGCAGCTGCGCCGCCTGTTCCAGCTCGGCCAGGCGCGCGGCGTCGGTGACGGGCAGGCGCAAGGCATTGCCGCAGTGTTCGCTGAAATACAATTCGCCCAGGGTGGCGAGGATCGGCTTGATCCGTTGCCAGGGCAAGGCAACGCGCGTCATGGCAGTCAAGTCGACGATGACTTCGCTATCGTCGGCGCGCGCGGCCAGCGTGGCCGGGCTGAAATCCCGCGGTGCATTGCGGATCATCTCCACCAGCAGGGGCAGCAGGGCATGGCGCCGGCCGTCGACCAGGATGCCGAGTTCGAGGGCGAACCAGGCGCCTTCGCCCTCCCCCTTGCCCTCGCCTTCTTCGTTCAATTCGGCATACCAGTCCTCGGCCTCGGCGACGTCGTAGCGATAATTACCGTCCTTTTCGATGCGCCAGCCGGCGGCCTCCAGGCGCGGCAGTTCGTGCCGTGCAAAGGCGAGCCAGGCCGCCTCATCAGGTAATACCAGCGTATCTTCCCACTCATCGAGGGCGGAGCCTGGCGCCGGCGTCGTAAAGCCGAGGCCGGCAAGCATGGCCATGGCCGCCGCTTCCGCGTGCATGTCGCGCTCGACCAGTTCGACCGTGTCGCCCACCATCCTGCGCAGCACCGCTTCGTCGCTGTCGCCGGTCTCCATACCGTCGTAATCGAAGCTCAGTACCACGTGATCGTGCCAGTGCCGGCCGCCATGGCGCAGGCGGGCCGGGTAGCTGTCGAGCAGCAGGCAGGGCGTCGGCGCGATGCCGGTGCGATGTTGCGTCGGTAGTGCTTGCGGCGGGGGCAGCAGCCGGTCCATGCCTGCCTCGACCATGCGGCGCGCGATCTCCCCGCGTTGCTCGGCACGCAGGTGCGGCGCCTGCGCCACCAGGCCCAGCAGCGCAGCCGGGGGCAAGGCTGCGAGCTGCGCGGGCAGCGTCAGTTCGCCCAGCATGTTTTCAGCGACATACAACACCGGTTCGGTCGGCAGCACATAATCGACCGGGTCGCCCTCGTCGAAGCACCAGCCCAGCGCCACCGACGCGCCGGCATCCTCCCGCGCATGCCAGTCGAGCCGGGCGCTGCGCGACGCGCCGGGACGCAGTTCAATGAAACGGCCGCGGTGCAGGTCGGGAGCGGCAGGTGACCACAGCAGCCGCTCGCTTGCGCACAATGCTTCCAGCAGGCGGGCGCCGAGGCGGCCTGCCGGCTTGACCTCGTTGATGTAGGTGCCTGTTCCCAGGCCAACCGCCATGCGCAGCAGCTCTTCCTCGTCAGGCCCGACATAGGCTAGGGGCACGACCAGCAGGGAAGCGATGTTGTCCACAGTGGCAAGGCCGCCGATACTGCCATCCTTGCGCAGGCGTGCCTTGCATACGAGCAGGCGCAGCAATCCGTCACGCGTGTCGGGAACGAGCGCGTAGCGCACGGCGACGCCCGCATCCGCCACCCGGACCGCACTCCCCGGCGCCAGCGCATTTACCTGCGCTACTCGCTCCAGCCAGCGCTCGGCCTGTGCGGGCAAGGTGCTTGCGGCCAGTGCGGACTGCTCTAGGCTGTGCAGCAGCACCGCCACGACATGCTTGCAGTTATGGTCCATCGGACAACTACAGTCGCCGTCGAACCTGACGCCACGGGCGCCGGCGACGAGATGGACGCGCTGCTGATAGACGCTGTGGCCGCTGCCGGCTACCCTGCCATCGATCCTGTCGCCCTCGCGGCGCACCCCGAGCACCATGCCATCGCGGTTATACGCCTCGCCCCGGGCGAAGGTTCCTGCATCAAACTGACGCGCGATATCCGTGAAGGAAAAATCCATGGTCGACAAGGCAAAAATCGAAATAAGGAATTATCGCCGATAGCGCGATTGCGTCCTCGTGCCAAGCCACGGCGCAGGACAAAGCCAGGCCGGTATGTCGATTTTCTTTACAACAAGTCACCACGCCCAGCAGTATTGACGCCAAGGTATTGATACTAAACAATATATTTCTCTGGCACAGCAATTGCTCATATGCAGGAATACAATCACACAGGGGTGTTCCATGTTTTCCTTCCAGGCTTCCAAATTCCTGAAACTCGCCATCGCGGGGATTGCACTCGCTTCCCAGGCCGCCTTCGCAGCGCCGGTATCGTTTTCCGGCGAACTGACCGCATCGGACCCCAAGTTCAACCGTCCGTTCACGACGAATGCTCTCAGCGGCGCCGGTACCAATGTGGCCTATGACTTGTACAGTTTTCATGTGAGCGCCAACGGTATCTATTCGATGGAAACGACCTCGTTCAACTCGTCCCCTTCCGATACCTTCCTGGCCTTGTACCAGGGTGCTTTCAACGCGGCGTCGCCGCTGGCCAACCTGCTGACCGTGGATGACGACAGCGGCGCCGGCTCGCTCTCGTTGATCAACCAGGCACTGCAAGCCAACAACCAGTACTTCCTGGTAGTGACCTCGTATAACAACAACCAGTTCGGCACCTATACCGGACGCTTCGATACGGTGAGCGGCGGCGGCCAGGTAACTCTCGGCGCGCTCGTCGTCAACCAGGTGCCGGAACCGGGCACGCTGGCGCTGCTGCCGCTGGCTGCGCTGGGCGCGGCCCTGGCGCGCCGCCGCAAGCGCGCTTGAGGCCGCACTCCGGAAGCGGAGTAAATTAACTCCGATTCTAGAGTAACTAAGCTAAACGATAATGCCACCGTCGGCTGGCGTTATCGCTTTAATGTTGCTCAGGTAAACATAGGACAGTATGTCGACTTTATTTACAAGAAGTCACATCGCCCAGCAGTATGTATGCCAAGGCATTGATACTAAACAATATATTTCTCTGGCACAGCAATTGCTCTAAGCTGAGAACACAATCACACGGGGGTACCATGTTTTCTTTCCAGATTTCCAAATTCCTGAAATTCGCCATTGCAGGCGTCGTACTGGCTTCCCAGGCTGCATTCGCAGCACCGGTAACGATTTCCGGTGAACTGACCGTATCGGACCCGAAGTTCAACCGTCCGCTCTCGGCGACTTTGCTCAGTGGCGTCGGCACCAACGTTGCCTACGACGTGTTTGGTTTCTACGTGAGCGCGAACGGTACCTATTCGATTGAATCGACCTCGTTCAGCGCCCAAGGTTCCGATACTTTCCTTTACGTGTACCAAGGCGCTTTCAATGCGTCCTCGCCCCTGACCAACCTGCTGGCCTACGACGACGACTCCGGCGTCGGCTCCCTGTCGCTGATCAACCAGGCACTGCAAGCCGGCAACCAGTATTTTCTGGTGTTTGCCGCGTATTACAACAATGATTTCGGCACCTATACCGGACGCTTCGATACGGTGAGCGGCGGCGGCCAAGTAAGCCTTGGCACGCTCGTCACCAACCAGGTGCCGGAACCGAGCACGCTGGCCCTGCTGCCGCTGGCTGCGCTGGGCGCGGCCCTGGCGCGCCGTCAGAAGCGTGCCTGAGGACATACTCCAGAATTGGAGTATGCTGACTCCGATTTCGGAGTGACCGAGCTTGAACGACAACGCCACCTTGCGGTGGCGTTGTTGTTTCGATCTGCCTGTGCAATTGCAGGTAATTGCCCAGGCCGTTCCTGCTAACGCAGCACTTGCAATTTGGTCTTCTTTCCCTTGCGATAGGTGTACAGCGTCAGCGCGGCATTTTTCAAATCGCCCTTCGGATCGAAGGCGATACTGCCGGTGACCCCCTCGTGTTTTACCGCGGCCAGCGCCGGCAGGTATTTCGCGGGGTCGCTCGAATTTGCCGCCGCCATCGCCTGCGCGAACACCATCACCGCATCGTAGGCGTAGGGCGCATAGGTCTGCACCGGCAGTTTGAAGCGCTGCTGGTAGCGCTGGTTAAATGCATTCAGGCCCGCTTCCTGCGCGGCATCGACCCCGCCTGCCACCACGCAAAACACCTTGTCGTCGACCAGCGCGTCGCCGGCCAGTAGCGGCATCTTTTCCGAGCAGACGCCGTCGCCCGACACCAGCTTCGCGCGCAGCCCGAGCGCCTTCATTTGTTTCAGCATCGGGCCAGCCACCGCATCCATGCCGCCATAAAAAATCACGTCCGGATCGCGCGCGCGGATCTGGGTAAGAATCGCATTGAAATCGGTTGCCTTGTCGTTCGTGAACTGGCGGCTGACGACCGTGGCCGCCGGTCCCGCCTTCTTGACGCCCTTGACGAATTCATCAGCCAGCCCTTGGCCAAAGGCGGTGCGGTCATCGATCACGGCGATCTTTTTCGCCTTCAATGTGCCGATCGCATACGTGGCCAGCGTGCGCCCTACCAAATTGTCATTGGCGACCACGCGGAAAGCCGTTTTAAAACCCTGGTTGGTGTACAGCGGCGTGGTGGCGGCCGGCGAAATTTGCGGGATGCCCGCGTTCGAATAAATCTTCGAGGCCGGCACCGTGGTGCCCGAATTCAGGTGCCCGACCACGGCCGCCACCTTCGCATCGACCAGCTTTTGCGCCACCGCCGCGCCGGTCTTCGGGTCGGCCGCATCGTCCTCGGGCTGCAGCACCCACTGCACCTTGCGGCCGCCCAGCACGATCCCCTTCGCGTTGAGCTCGTCGATCGCCATGCGCGCGCCGTTTTCGATGTCCTTGCCCTGGTGGGCGCCGGTGCCGGACAGCGGCGAAGCGGTGCCGATTTTGACTTGCAGGAGCTTGGCGGGTGGTTGGGCGTGGGATGCGGCAGCGAGGGCGAACAGGGAGGCGGCGGCGATGGCAGAGCGATGCATGGCGGGTTTTCCGTGGACGGTGCGGTTGATTGTACTGCCGGGCCGCTTGCGACCTCGCAGGCAATCGTGCGTCATTGTTTAATTAATCCCCGTTACTGAATATGCGGTCAAAAATATTCTGTTTTTTCTAAATTCTTTTGTGCAATAATTTATTTATAACAATTAGCTGGCGCCGCCGGCATTGACAAGGGGATGGAAATGAACAAAGAGAATATCGTACGCACTGCTTGTGTATTGGCGACGACCGCGCTATTGGCAAGCCTGACTGGTTGCGCTTCGATCGTCAGTGGCACCAACCAAGTCGTTTCTGTCGAAACAATCAGCCCTGCGGGAAAACTCGACGGCGCCACCTGCAAACTGCAAAATGACAAAGGCGTGTACTACGTTACTACGCCCGGTACGGTCACGGTGCATCGCGCTTACGGCGATATGAACGTTACCTGTGACAAGGCTGGCATGGGCTCGGGTGTGGCAAGCTTCAAATCCTCGACCAAAGGCATGATGGCCGGTAATCTCCTGTTCGGCGGCGTGATTGGCGCGGGGGTCGACGCTGCGTCCGGTGCAGCCTATGATTATCCAGCGCTGCTCCAGATCATGATGAACGACAGCATCAGCACTGCCGTTGCGACCGCATTGCCTGCGGCGGCGGTGACCGGCGGATCGAAATAAGCATTCCGGATTTCGCGAAGGACGCCCATTGCCCGGATTAGCATTTTCAACATCTGGACATAACCTCAACCGTACAGTTAGGAATGACGGCAAGAACCCTTGAGTCCACGGCTGACTTCAGGTAGTGCTATGGGCAGGTCTGAATGTTCGACCTGCCTTTTCTTTGGTTCTCCTTTGATAAAGCACCTCATTTGGCATCCCAGTGATGAATGACTTTACTCAGGCTGGGCCCGAAGCAGAATAGGCATGCCTGCTGGAATAGCGTGGTCCACAAAAATAATGTGAATATGAACTTCGCCATGATCGCCAAGTATCTGTGCTGGGACGACAAATCATTGGTGGCAGGCCTTTGGCGCTCTGTTGGTGTTGGCGCATGCACTGCGGCGTTACTTTCCCTGTTGTCTGCTCTGCTGTTTGCATTGATGGACCTCGCCAACATCGGCGGTCTGGCAGGAACTGGAATCTTCGAGGGTGGCTGGATATTCACCTTTTTTGCTGCGGTTATCTGGGCGCCACTTTGGGAAACATTGATAGCTCAACTGGTCCCGATCAGCCTTTTTATGAGGTTTGGTGCGCGGCCATCGATAGCGGTGTTAGGTAGCGCGGTGCTGTTTTCCGCCGGACATGTGGCTTATGGTGGGGGCATTGGACAGGGCTTAGTGACTTTCGTAGCAGGTCTGCTCATGGCCAGTTTATTTGCTGCAAATGCACGTCCGGGGCCGGGGCGCGCCTTTCTATTCACAGGAACTGCCCATGCGGCTAATAACGCGCTTGTCATACTGCTCTCGTTTGGACTCGGCTTCTAGTCAGGCTAGTCCGGCGAACAGCACTGCCAATACTGGTTTTGTTTTTCTGATCAGTATCATGGCATTGTTTGGGTCGTAAGCTGATACCAACTCGGCGATTATTGGACATTACAAAAAAAAACGCCAACCCTCGGGTTGGCGTTTTCATTGCTATCCGTTGGAAGCAGAGTCCGATCAAGCGACATTCACCGATTCCGCGTCACCCTCCACACCGTATTCGCCAGATCATCCGCCACAATCAGCGCCCCGCGCGGATCGACCGTTACACCGACCGGGCGCCCGCGCGTCTTGCCGTCGCCATCGCGGAAGCCGGTAACGAAATCGACTGGCTCGCCAGCAGGACGTCCATCGGCGAACGGTACGAAGATCACCTTGTAACCCACCGGATTGGAACGGTTCCAGCTGCCGTGCTCGCCGACGAAGGCACCATTGGCAAATTTGTCCCCCATGGCCGGCTGCGAGAAATGCAACCCAAGCGCGGCGACGTGCGAACCCAGGCTGTAGTCGGGCTTGATGGCGGACGCGACCTTTTTCGGATTCTCCGGTTTGACACGCGGATCGACGTTCTGGCCCCAATAGCTGTAAGGCCAGCCGTAGAAGCCGCCTTCGCGCACCGAGGTCAGATAGTCGGGCACCAGATCCGGGCCCAGTTCGTCGCGTTCGTTGACCACCGACCACAACTGTCCGGTTTGCGGATGCATCGCCAGCGCGGTCGGATTGCGGATGCCGGTCGCGTATGGCTTGTGCGCGCCGGTGGCCGCGTCGATTTGCCAGACCTCGGCGCGATTCAGTTCGGCTTCCATGCCGCGCTCGGTGATGTTGCTGTTCGAGCCGATACCGACGTACAGGAAGCGGCCATCGGGACTGACGGTCAGCGACTTGGTCCAGTGGTGATTGATTTCGGACGGCAGTTT
The DNA here is from genome assembly GCF_014842025.1 of Massilia sp. CFBP 13721. GTDB lineage: Bacteria > Pseudomonadota > Gammaproteobacteria > Burkholderiales > Burkholderiaceae_D > Telluria. Next base: position 174,184 of record NZ_JACYUY010000006.1, on the reverse strand, counting down.
GGCGATGCTGGTCGGCGCGCCGCCGGCTTTCGTTTGCCCTTCCTGGTAGTCGAAGCTGACCAGCTCATCCTGGTTGGCCACGTACAGTTTATTGTTCGCAAACGCCAGGCCGTAAGGAGCGTTCAGGTTCTCGGCAAACACGGTTTGCAGCTCGTACTTGCCGTCGCCGTCGGCATCGCGCAGCAAGGTCAGGCGGTTGCCGCTCTTGACCTTGGTGTTGCCCTTGGCCTTGATGTAGCCGGCGATCACGTCCTTCGGCTTGAGCTTGGCCGCGCTGCCGCCGCGCCCTTCCGCCACCAGGATGTCGCCATTCGGCAGCACCAGGGTCTGGCGCGGAATCAGCAGATCGGTCGCGATGGCCGTGACGCTGTAGCCTTCGGGGACGGTCGGCTTTTGATCGCCCCAGGCCGTCGGTTCGGCGATCTTCATGCTCGGCAGCAGGCCGCGTTGCGGTTCCGGCAGTTTGGGGTCGGGTCCGCGCGCCTGGATGGCGACGCCGTCTTCGCTGCACGCGCCGAGCAGCAGTGTCATGCCCAATAATGCCAATGTGGTCGAGCGCTTCATTGCACACCTCCCTTGCGGCCGCTCAGTCCCACCCAGGCCGACAGGCAGATCAGCAGGAAGACGATGGCGGACAACACCAGGCCCGACGGCATGACGGCCCAGGCATCCTTCGCATGTTGAAAAGCATTGACCAGGCCCAGCACCCAGGTCACCAGCAGCGCCAGGAAATAGGTCAGCGGCTGTCCCGCCTTGTGGCGGGCACGGATCAGGTTAACCAGCGCGAACAACAGCGCGAGCCCGCTGCAGAGTAAACCGCCGGCAATCAGCCAGGAAGCAAAATTGCTCCACTGGATCTGGTATGAGTCGTTATAGGCCATATCGCTCAGCAGGGCGCCAAGGAACAGGGGAACGGAGCCGCCAAGCAGGATCGCATGGAGCGGGCCTGGTGGGTTCCGGTAGGTCGGGTTGCCAATGGTGGCGGAAGACATGGAAAGGTCCTTGATGGTGGTTTGATATTTAAATCATAACGATCATCCGCGTGGCATGTCGCAGCGTTGGTTCCAGCGAAATAACGTCAATACATAAAAAACGCCAACCCTCGGGTTGGCGTTTTCCTTATTCCAGCTCAGGCTATTCAAGCCGCCTGGTCCAGCGTCGGATAATCGATATACCCTGCTGCGCCCGGCACATAGAACGTCTGCGGGTTCGGTGTATTGAATGGCGCATTCAGTTTCAGGCGCTGCACCAGGTCCGGGTTGGCGATATAGGCGCGGCCAAAGGCGACCGCATCGGCACGGCCCGATTCGACGGCATCAAGCGCCATCTCGCGGGTATAGCCATTGTTCGCGATATACGTACCCTTGAATGCCTGGCGCGCCCAGGCGAAATCGAAGCCGGGAATGTCGCGCGGGCCGCCGGTGGCGCCCTCGACGAAGTGGATAAAGGCGATGCCGCGCTTGTCCAATTCTTCGACCAGATAGCCGAACACGGCTTGCGGGTTGCTGTCCGCGAGATCGTTGGCGGGCGTGACCGGCGACAGGCGGATACCGACGCGGCCGGCGCCAATCTCGGCCACCACCGCGTCCACCACCTCCAACGCAAAGCGGGCGCGGTTCTCGATCGAGCCGCCGTATTCGTCGGTGCGCTGGTTGGCGCCGTCGCGCAGGAACTGGTCGATCAGGTAACCGTTGGCGCCATGCAGCTCGATGCCGTCGAAGCCGGCACGGATCGCATTCGCGGCGCCGCGGCGGTATTCGGCGACGATTTCCTTGATTTCCTCAGTCGCCAGGGCGCGCGGCTGCGGCGCCTCGACCTTGCCGGCGTGGGTGTAGGCGGTCACTTTCGGCGTCACGGCCGAGGGAGCAATCGGCTGCACGCCGCCGGTGAGATTCGGGTGCGTCACGCGGCCCACGTGCCAGATCTGGGCGACGATCTTCGAGCCGGCTTCGTGCACGGCCTGGGTGATCGGCTTCCAGCCTTCGACCTGCTCGTCGGAATAAATGCCGGGCGTGGCCATGTAGCCTTTGCCGAGCGGCGAGACTTGCGTGCCTTCGCTGATGATCAGGCCGGCGTTGCTGCGCTGGCGGTAGTACTCGACGTTCATCGGGCTGCCCGGGATGTCGCCGGCGGCTTCGTCGGCGCGGCTGCGGGTCAACGGGGCCATCACGACGCGGTTGGCAACTTCGATGTCGCCGATACGGGTGGGCTCGAAAAGTTTGTGGGTCATGATGGGTCCATTTCTGATTGGCATTATCGGGCCGCCGGTCGCTGAGCTTTCAATGAGCCATCGCCGGCGGCCACTACAGTTGCTACTATAGATATTCCTGGCACCTGCGGGTAGACCGCACGAATGATATGATTTATTCCTGACAGGAATAGAAAGGATCAACATGGACCGTTTGCGCTTGATGGAAACCTTTGTCCGGGTGGTCGAAACCGGCAACTTCTCAGCCGTCGCGCGCGAGGAGCGCAGCACGCAATCGGCCATCAGCAAGCAGGTGCAGGCGCTGGAAACCATGCTCGGCGCCAAACTGCTGGTGCGCTCGACGCGCAGCCATGCGCTCACTGAAGCGGGCAAGCGCTATTACGAGCGCTGCCGGCAAGTGCTTGACACGATCGAGGATGCGCGGGTCGAAGTGCAACGCACCGAAAACGAGATCTCGGGCGTGCTGCGCGTGGCGGCGCCGGTGTCGTTCGGGCGCCTGCACATCGTGCCGCGCCTGAACGCGTTTTTCGAGCGCTATCCACGGTTGAAAATCGACCTGCAGCTGGATGACAGTTTCGTCGACCTGGTCGTGGGCGGCATCGACGTCGCCTTCCGCGTTGGCGAACTGAAGGACAGCCGCCTGATCGCACGCCGCATCGGCACCGCCCACCGCGCCGCCCTCGCCGCGCCCGCCTACCTGGCGCGCCACGGCGAACCGCAGACGCCGGATGCGCTGCGCAATCACCAGTGCATCGTCTACACCGGTCTCGCCAACGTCAACGAGTGGAGTTTCCAGGACGAGGACGGCGCCCAGCACACGGTGCGCGTGGGCGGCCATTTGCAGTCGAACAGTTCGGAGGCGATCCGCCAGGCCGTGGTCGAAGGCCTGGGCATCTGCTACACGCCGCAATGGGTCTATGGCGACGATATCCGCGCCGGCCGCGTAAAACCGATCCTGACGCGCTACCGGCTACCGCCGCTGCCGCTGAACGTGGTGTTCCAACCTGCACGGCGGCCTTCCCTAAAAATCAGCCATTTCGTTTCGTTCTTCGCAGAAGAATTTGCGCGCGATCCGGACATTTCGCCGATGCTGGCGGCGGATGAGGCGCCGCACGATGCGCTGGGCAAGCTCAGTGCCGGCTATTCCGCACCATTTAAAACCTGACGTGCCCGAATCGACGCACGTGATGCCGTGACAGTCGTCCACAGTTGTCTACCACATGGGGCTTGCCATCACAACAATAATGCTTCTACACTGCTCGATGCGAATCAGCCGGAAAAATAGTCCGATCATCGACAAAAGCCAGGATCAATCAATCTCATGCGCCGACGCCTTCTTTTGTTAGCTTGCGCCTTGCGCGCCCTGTTCGTGTCCCGTCCTGCTTTGTCTTCGGAAGAGCCAAAGCCATCCGCCACACCGGCGCCGAAGAAATTCGCCTTGCCGGGCGAGGCGATCCGCGACCTCGTTCCCATGTTCGGTGGTGCACTCGCGACAGACAGAATCATGGTCGATGCGCAGAAAGTCGGCTATATGTACCGGGAAAAGCCGGCCAACCCGCAAGATACCGGCTGGCGCTTCTTTTCCGGCGATGAGGATCAGGCCTATCTCGACGACCTGCGCCATACCGGAATCTATGCCGTCAACACAGTGGCCAATTATGATCCCGACATCATTCCTTATGTTGCAACCGCTGCCCCATGCGCGTTCGAAAAGATTCCGGGAACGACAACATATCGGCGCGTAGAGTAGCCCGGACAGGTCCGGGCCTGCTCGTCACGCCAGCCACGGCGCGAAAATCAACACAGCACTTGCAAAGCGCCGCACATCGGCGCACGATTATTAAGCCAACCATACGAAGGAGACCAGCATGATCAAGGTGAGCGTGATGTATCCGAATGGCCCCGACGCCCGTTTCGACGAAGTGTATTACTGCGACCGGCACATGCCGATGGTGAAGGAGCTGATGGGCGAGCATTGCAAGTACTACACGGTCGACCGCGCGATCGCGTCCGGCACGCCGGATTCGAATGCACCCTACATCGCCATGGGCCACCTGTTCTGCGATTCGGTTGATGCCTTCCAGGCCGGCTTCGGTCCGCATACGAAGCAGATCATGGGCGACATTCCCAACTACACCAACCAGACGCCGGTGATCCAGATCAGCGACGTGCTGGTCGGGTAAGCGCACGGTCCGGCGGCGCCATGATCGCTCCCCTTGCCTGTGCGGTCCTGACGCTGCTGTTGCTTGGCTGGATGCTCCGCGTTAATTCGAAGGATCGCAAGATGCTGGAGAAGGAACTGGAAGACGCGTTCGCGGACGATCCCGGCGCGTAGTCCGCAGCGCATCAAGTTGTTAGCAATGGCAACCGGGACTGCACGTGTTCCGGCGCGCGGGGTATGCTGTCGCGAATCGACTTTCCGCCATGCCGCTGATGCTTCGCCTCCATTTCACGTCCCTCCTCGCCGCTGCCGCCCTGCTCCCTGGCGGCGGCGCCCACGCCCAGAACGAACCCCGCCTGATTGCCCTGGTCAACGCCTACCGCGCGGCGCCCGGCGACTGCGGCGGCGCCCGTGACGCGCCCGTGCCGGGCCTGAAGGAAGATGCGGCGCTGGGACGGGTGCGCATCGGCACCGGCTCGTTTCCCGAATACGAACTCGAACGCGTGGGCTACGACGCGGCCCAGGTCGAGATCATCCATACCCGCGGCGCGCCGGATGCGGCCAGCGTGATGGAGACGATCCGCCAGCCCTACTGCCGCGTGCTGGCCAGCGCCGCCTGGCGCGACATCGGCGCCAGCCGCCAGGGCGACGAATGGACCATCGTGCTGGCACGGCCGCTGCTGCCGATTAACCTGCCCGAGCAGGAGGTGGTGGGGCGCGCGATCCTGGACGCCGTCAACGCCGCGCGTGCCGTCGTGCGCACCTGCGGTGAATCTACCTACGGCGCCGCGCCGCCGCTTGCCTGGGACAAGGCGCTGGGCGCGGCCGCGCTGGCGCACAGCCGCGACATGGCGGCGCGGCGCCACATGGCGCACGAAGGATCGGACGGCAGCCAGGCAGCCACGCGCGCCACGCGCGCCGGCTACAACTGGCGCCTGGTCGGCGAGAACATCGCCGCCGGACAGACCTCGGCCCAGGAAGCGGTCGATGGCTGGATCGAAAGTCCGGGCCACTGCGCCAACCTGATGAATCCGCGCTTTACCGAGATGGGCGCGGGCTATGCGATCAGCCGCGCGAAAATGCCGGGGTTTGTGTATTGGACCCAGGTGTTCGGGGTGCGCAAGTAGGATGGGGCATTCTTCGTTCAAGAACAACGCACAGACCTGTAAGGTGGGCGGCTCCACCTCTTCAGTTTGCGGGCCAATGGCGTTTGCGCCGCCCACGCGTTCAACCATCTGATGATTTGTCGCGAGGTTTCAGCGTGCGGTTGAACGCGTGGGCGGCGTCCAGGCAGCGGGCAGGCAGGCTCGCAGGTATAGCCGCCCACCTTACGTGTGTGCTCATCTGTCTCGAAACGAAGGCATGTAGGGTGGGGCCGCAATGACGAGCCCACGCGTGAACGATGAGCAGACGCGGCTCTCGATAGGGCCAACGTAGTGCATACGTCACGCGTGGGCACAGGGGCGCCCACCCTACGCCTTTACCAGAAAATCACACGCTCTTCCGGCTTCAGGTACATCTTGTCGCCGGCCTTGACGTCGTAGGCTTCATAAAAACCCGGGTGGTTGCGCATGCTGCCGTTGACGCGGAATTCCGACGGCGAGTGCGGGTCCGACTTCACTTGCGAGATCAGGGCGGCGTCGCGCGCCTTGCCGCGCCGGGCCTGGGCCAGGCCCATGAACAGGCGCTGTTCGGCGGTGAAGCCGTCGATCACCGGCGCCGGTTTGCCGTTCAGCGAAATGGCATAGGCGCGGCTGGCCATGATGGCGCCGGCATTGTCGGCGATGTTCTCGCCCAGCGTCAGTTCGCCGTTCACGTTGTAGCCGGCCAGCGGGCTGTAGGCGCCGTACTGGGCCACCAGCACCTTGCCGCGCGCGGCGAATTTTTCCGCGTCCTCTTTGGTCCACCAGTTGCGCAGGTTGCCGTCGCCGTCGAACTGCGAACCCTTGTCGTCGAACGCGTGGCTGATCTCGTGGCCGATCGAAATGCCGACCGCGCCATAATTGATGGCCGGTTCGGCATTCGCGTCGTACAGCGGATACTGCAGGCGCGCGGCCGGGAACACGACTTCGTTCAGAGTCGGGCTGTAATACGCGTTCACCGTCTGCGGCGACATGCTCCAGGCGAGGCGATCCACCGGTTTGCCCAGCTTGTCGATGCCATACTGGTGGCCAAATTCGCGCGCGCGCATGACGTTGCCGACCAGGTCGCCCTTGGCGATCTTCAGCGACGAGTAATCGCGCCACTTGTCCGGATAACCGATCTTGGCATTCATCTTCGACAGTTTCACTTGCGCCTGCTTCTTGGTCTCCGGGCTCATCCAGTCGAGTGTCTCGATCCCTTCGCGGAAGGCGATCACGAAATTCTTCACCATCGTTTCGACCTGCTGCTTGCGCTCGGCCGGGAAGTGGCGCGCGACGTATTCCTTGCCGACGATTTCGGCGAGGTCGCGGTTGACCTGGGCGATGGCCAGCTTGTCGATGGCGCGGTTTTCCTTGGTCCCGGCCAGCACGGCGCCGCGGAAGGCGAAGCTTTCGTCGACAAACGGCTTCGAGAGATACGGCGCGTAGCTGCTCAGCAGGCGGAATTCGAAGTAGGGTTTCCAGACTTCGAGCGGCGTGCCGGCGATGAGTTTATCCAGCCCGGCCAGGTAGCTCGGCTGGCTGACGATCAGCGAGTCGACCTTGCCCTGCACGCCGGTGCCCTTCATCCAGGCGCTCCAGTCGAAGCCCGGCATCAGCTCCTTCAACTCGGCCAGCGAGCGCTTGTTGTAGCGCTTGACCGGATCGCGGTTCTCGACCGCGCTCCACTGCACGCGCGCGATCTCCGTTTCCAGGGCCACGACCTGGGCCGCCTTGGCGGCGGCGTCGGTATGGCCGGCCAGCGCCAGCATCTTTTCGACGTGGACCTGGTACTTGTCGCGGATATCCTTCAGGCGCGCTTCATCCTGCAGGTAGTAGTCGCGGTTCGGCAGGCCCAGGCCCGACTGGCTGACCGAGACCACCAGGCGGGTCGAGTCGCGGTTGTCCTGGCCCACGTACATGTCGAGCGGAGCGCCGGCGCCGATGCGCGAGAAGTGCGCCGCCAGCGATGCGATGCCGCGCTTGTCCTTTAACGCTTTGACGCGCGCCAGTTCGGCGTTCAGCGGCTGGATGCCGAGCGCGTCGCGGCGCGCTTGGTCGACATAGCTGGCGTAGTAGTCGCCCATCTTCTGCGCGCCCGAGCCGGCTTTCGCCTTCTTGTCCGCCGCGGCGCCCGCGATGATGTCTTGCACCTGGCCCTCGACCTTGTCCTGGGCGTCGTTGAAGGCGCCCCAGCTGGCGCGGTCGGCCGGGATCTCGACATCCTTGAGCCACTTGCCCTGGCTGTAACGGAAGAAGTCGTCCTGTGCGCGCACGCCGTTGTCGATCGCCTTGACGTCGACGCCCGACGCGGCCGCGGTGGCAGCGGCTGCGGCTGCCTTCGGATGATCGTCGGCGGCCCCCGCGTGGGAGGCGACGGCGAACAGCCCCGCGATCAAAGTGCTGCACAGGGTGCGCTTCATAGTTGCTCCGTATTTCAGTGTTGTAATCAAACGATCCTAAAGGAAAAGACGGACCCTGCCAAGGGATGGCCGGAGCAATCGCATATGCATGGGTAGTTCGTACAACGCCTGTCAGTACAGGCGCTATCGATAATGGACGCGATCCGCAGCCAACGTATTGACGGCATGATCGCCACTGGCCGCGACTTCAGCCATAATGACGAGCATGAAACCGACCTCGCGCGTCTCCCGCCTGTACGAAGTCATGGACCTGATGCTCGACTCGGTGGGCGACCCGCTGGCCCTGAAAAACCTGGCCGCCTCGGCAAGCTATTCGTCGTTTCACTTCGACCGCATCTTCCGCGAGCTCACCGGTTTCTCGGCCGTCGAGTACCAGCGAAAACGTCGCCTGCGCCGCGCCGCCCACCTGCTGCGCCACGAACCGGACGTGTCGATCCTGCGCATCGCCCAGGATTGCGGCTTCCCCTCGAATGCCGCCTTCGCCAAGGCGTTCAAGCAGCAATTCGCGATGTCGGCCAAGGTCTGGCGCGAAGGCGGCTGGCGCACCTACATGGACCAGCAAGTCGGGCGCGAGAGCGACGTCAGCTTTTTCGTGGCCGAGCCGGACAACCTGGCGGTGATCCTCGCGCCCTACTGCCCGCCCGAGCCGGGCAGCGTCGCTGCACGCATCCGGGTGCAGGTGCTGCCGGCGCTGAACCTGCGCTACCAGCGCTTCTTCGGCCAGTCCGGCGCTGCCCTGTCGATCGCCTGCAACCTGTTCTTGTGCGAGCGCGAGCGCTGCGGCGACACGAATGCCGCCACGCCCTGGTACGGCGTGTTCGACGAAGACCCGGGTTTTACCGGCGAACGGGAATATTGTTACGACTTCGGTTTTGCCGGCGATGCCACACCCGACCCCGGCCTGGGCTTGCGCCTGCTCCCCGCCGGCACCTATGGCGTGCTCGATTTCTGCGGCGAGTGGCCGCGCTTTCGCTCGATGTACGAGGATTGGCTCGACCGCCAGGCCGCCTGGCGCCTCGACAGCACGCGCCCGCACATCCAGATGGTCGAACGCGGACCGGATGGGCGCTGGCGCGGCTGGCTGGCGCTGCCGGTCAAGAAGCGCTAGCCGTAGTCTTGGACTCCATGCGGATGAAGCAGCTCAGCACCAGCACCGGCAGCGCGCACGCCAGCACCCACAGGAAAAACGCGCGGTAGCCCAACGCCTGCTGGATGTCGCCGCTGACCACCTTGAACAGCACGAAGCCGAGCTGCATGAAGCCGGTGCCGAGCGCATAGTGGGCGGTCTGGTACCTGCCGCTGGCGACCACCTGCATGATGAACAGGATGATGCCGACGAAGCCGAAGCCATAGCCGAACATCTCGACACCGAGCGCGCCGGCGATGAGCGGCAGCGAATCGGGCTGCGCCGCGCTGAGGTAGTAAAAGACCAGGTTGGGCAGGTTCATCGCCAGGATCAGGAGCGGCATCGCGCGTTTCAAGCCGGCCCAGGCTGTGAAATAGCCGCCGGCGATGGAACCGGCCAGGAAGGCGACCGTGCCCGCGGTGCCGTACACGGCGCCCACCTCCGCCGTGCTCAGTCCCAGGCCGCCGACGGCGCGCGCGTCGCGCAGGAACAGCGGGCCGATGGTCTGGATCTGCCCTTCGGCGGCGCGAAACAGGATGATGAACAGGATCGCGGTCCAGATGCCCTCTTTCGCAAAGAAGGCTTTGATGACGTCGGCCAGGGTACGTGCGACGCCGCGCGCGGTGACCGTCGTGGAAGCCACGTTGAGGGTGCCCGGCAGCGCCCAGCCGTGGTACAGCCCCAGCCCGGCCAGCCCTGCCCCGAGCAGCGCGAACACCACGGTCCAGGCGCCGGCGGTGCCGATGCGCGCTTCCAGGAAGCCGGCCAGGATCACCAGGCCGCCGAGCGAAAGGAATTTGGCGGCATTGAAAAACGCGCCCTGCCAGCCTGCATACGCCGCCTGCTGGCGCGCCGACAGGCTGGCGATATACAGGCCGTCGGCGGCGATGTCGTGCGTGCTCGAGGCCAGCGCCACCACGGCCAGCAGCGCAAGCGCGAGCGTGAACCAGGCGGGCAGCTGCAGCGCCAGCGCGACCGCGGCCAGCGCGCCGCCGCCGACCAGCTGGAAGGTTACGACTAAGCGCTTCTTGCTGGGCGCCAGTTCCAGGAAGGGGCTCCACAGCGCCTTGAACACCCAGGCCAGGCCGAGCACCCCGGTCCAGCGCGCGATCTGCTCGTTCGGCACGCCCATGCTCTTGAACATCAGCCCAGCCACCAGCGCCACCGCATAGAACGGCAATCCCTGCGCCAGGTACAGGGTCGGCACCCAGGCCAACGGATGGCGCGTGACGACGAGCGGCGCGGTGGTGACGGGTGCAGAAGCGGAGACATCATGCATCGGTTCCATCCTTCAGGTCGAGGGTAATCACGCGGCTGCTGCGTCCGCGCGTGTCGAAACTGGCGATGGTGAAGCTCGCCCCACCCGATGGTAGCGCCAGCGGCACGCCATAGCGAGGACTGTCGGCGTCGGGCGCAGCGCCATCGAGGCGGTAGCGCAGCACCAGTCCGGGCAGCGCCACGTTCGCGTGGATGCGGCCGGCGTGCAGCAGCACGCCCGGTGGCGGCAGGCGGTAGCCATAGGCCAGGGCGCGGTCGAGCTGGGGCAGCGCATGGCGCCCGAGGCGGTTGGCGAATTCGTTCCAGTCGGCGTCGATGCGGCGTGCGCGTTCGGCTTCGTCAGCGAGAGCGGACCAGCACGGGTCCGGGCTCCAGGCCCGTTCCGCCAGCGCCAACAGGCGCGGCGCGGCGAGATATTCGATGCGCGCGCGAGAAATCGCATTCTCTCCCCACAGCTGCCCTTGCAGGCCAAGGATGCGCGCCGGCGCCGCCAAGCGCACCAGCCGCGCCGCGGCATCCGCGCCTAGCGGGCGTCCCATCTGGTCGCGGCCGGGCACCGTCTCCAGGTCGAGCGGGCAAAAGGTGAATGCGGTGCGGGTGTCGATGAAACCGGCCCAGTAATAGCCCGGCTCCTGCGGGTCCTTGGCGTGGGCGAGATCGAAATACAGGTGCGCGGCATTCGCCAGCACGACGTCGTAGCCGGCATTCGCCAGGCGCCAGGCGCAATCCTCCTGGCCGGAGCCGGTGGCATTGTTCCAGACGTAGACCTGGAAGCCCGGCCCCACGAAGCGCGGATCGGCATGCACGCCCTCCCCGCTTGCCACCAGGGCGTTGTCGTCCCAGCCGGCAAAGGCCAGGCCATGGCGCGCCAGGATCGCGCGGCAGCGCGCGGTGAAATCGGCACGCAGTTCGTGCACGCTCGTCCAGCCATGGCGCGCCATGCGTGCGCGGCAGATGGGTGAGCCGAGCCAGGCGCCGGCCGGGACTTCGTCGCCGCCCAGGTGGACCGTGCGGAGCAGCACCCCGGCCTGGCGGAACAGCGCCGCCACTTCGGCCACGACCGTGTCGACAAAGCGGTCGGCCGAATCGCGCGCGATGCAGATCACGTTGTCGTGCCAGAGCTGCACCGATTCGTAGACGGAGGCGTCATCCGGATCGTCGAGGCGGCAGGCGTCGGCGCCCGCGGTATCGCCGGCCGCCAGCAGGCGCGCGTGGCGCACCCGCATCGCCTGCACCGCGGCGCGCGCGTGGCCCGGCATGTTGAACTCGGGGATCACCTCGATGTGGCGCGCCTGCGCATGGCGCAGGATGGCGATGAAATCGTCGTGGCTGTAATGGCCGCTGCCGGCGGAAGCATCGACGCGTGCGCCGGAACCGAACGACGGCGGCAGGCACGCATTGCCATCACCGTCGCCGTCGTCCGGCACGCCGCGCCGGGCGCCGACCTCGGTCAGTTCGGGCAGCGCCGTGATCGGCAGGCGCCAGCCTTCGTCGTCGGTGAGATGAAAGTGGAAGCGGTTCAGCTTATACAGGGCCATGCAGTCGAGCAGGCGCAGCACCGTGTCCACATCGGCGAAATGGCGCGCGGCGTCGAGCATCATGCCGCGGTAGGCGAAGCGCGGCGCATCGCGCACATGCCCGCACGGCAGGCTGCCTGCGAGGCCCGCCAGTTGGCGCAGGGTCTGGATGCCGTTGAAGACGCCGTGCGCCGAGGCGCCGCGCAAACGCACCCGTTCCGGATCGATCTCGAGCAGGTAGGCCTCCAGGGGGGCCGGCGTGCCGGCGTCGACCGCGCCAAGCTCCAGCACGATCGTGGTGGCCCCGTGCGCCGGTGGCAAGGTGGCCAGCAGTGCCCGCAGCGAGGCGGCTTCGTTCTCAAGGCCGGGCGCAGCATGGAACAGCGTATCGGCGCCGATGCGGCAGCGCTCCTCCGTAAAGCCGGCGGCGAGTGGACGCGGCGTGATGCGCCCGACCGCCTCCGGCGGCAGCAGGAACACGGCGCCGTTCTCGGCAAAGCGGCGCGCCGCATCCATCGGCGGCACCTGGTCATCGCGCCGGCGCTGCAACTGGGCCGGCCGTATAAAAGGCAGGATGTGCGGGTCGCCCAGGTCGCGCGCCTGGCCGTCCGCCGTGACCAGGTAGAAGCCCAGCGGCGCATCGGTGCGGCTGATTGCCCAGAAGCGCGACTGGTACGTGATCTCGTAGGTGTCGCCCGGCGGCCATGGCGCGGCCGCCGCAGCGCGCAGGCGAAACAGGTCGCCATTCACATGCGCCATCGCGAAACCGGCGCTGACCGTCTCCGGCACGACCTTGCGGCAGGTGTTGAAGTACAGCGTCCAGCCGGGCGCGATGACCATGTCCGACACATTGCGCAGCACCAGCCTGGCGGCGAAACGTTCGTCGTCGAGGCCGTTGGCCAGGCATTCCCATTCGATCGCGACTGGCGTTGTCGGCATCGTCATCCTCAGTTACGCGTAAAAATGTCCAGGAAAGAAGCGCAGATATGTAAGGTGGGCGGCTACACCTGGCCGTATGCCTGGCGGCTGCCTGGATGCCGCCCACGCGTTCAACCACACTCTGAACTTCGCGACGAATCACCGGCTGGCTGAACGCGTAGGCGGCTTAAACGTCGCTGACCCGCAATCTGAAGAGGTACAGCCGCCCACCTTACGCGTCAGTACATCGCTCTCGAAACGAAGACCTGCATCACAGCTTGCCGCGCAACCCCACATAAAACGTGCGGCCATTCGAGTAGAACGCGCGTGGCCGGTCCTTGTTTTCGGCGTACATCTTGATGGTCTCGTTCGTCAAATTGAGGGCGTCGAAGGTCAGCGTCAGCTGGTCGGTGAGCTTGACGTTGACCGAGGCCGCCAGCGACGGCATGTCGTCGACGAACTGGCTGGCGCCGCGGTCCACGCCCGCTTTGTAGGCCGAGCGGAAGTTATAGGCCAGGCGCGCGCTGAAGCGCTCGTTCTCGAAGTAGCCGGTCAGGTTCCAGGTGCGCTGCGAGGAGTTCAGCAAGTCGCCGCCGTCATCCAGTTCGCCGTCGGCGAAGGTGTAGTTGGCGAGGAAGCCGAAGTTGTCCATCAGCGGCTGCTGCCAGCTCAACTCGACGCCCTTGTTGCTGCCGGTGGTGTTGTAAGGCGAGGTGATCTGGTAGACGGCGGGGGCACTGCGCTTGTTGTTGTAGTAGGTGCCGGTGCTGGTGCCCTGCGCCACGATCGAGCGCAGGTCCATGTAGAACAGGCCGGCCGAAAGCAGCGCCTTGGGTGCGAAATACCATTCGGCCGAGACGTCGACGTTGGTCGAGCGCACCGGGTCGAGATTGACGTTGCCGCCGCTGCCGCTGAGGGCGTCGTCGTTGAGCGAGACCGAGCCGCCCAGCGCCGAGTAGTCGGGACGGGCGATGGTCTTCGCCACCGCGGCGCGCAGCACCAGGTCGTCGCGCGCATCGAACTTGACGTTCACGCTCGGCAGGTAATCGCGGTAGGTGCGTTTAAAGGTGGTCGGCGTATAGGGGCCGAAGGCGGAGCCGGTGATCGGGTTCGGTCCGCCCGGCAGGTTCACCACCGTGGTCTGGCGCGTTTCCACCGCGCGCACACCGAGGTTGCCGCTCCAGCGTTCGCCGCCGGCTTTGATCATGCCGTACAGGGCCGAGGTCTTTTCGCCGACCCGGAATTCGTCCATCCAGTTGTGGCGCACCGTGTAGTCGAGCAGGCGGTTGCCCGGCAGCGCGCCCCAGGCGCCGAGCGCCGCGCCGTCGTATTTGAAATAATTCGACGACAGGTTGCCGCCCAAATCATTGGCGAAGTCGGACGGGTACATCTGCCCGCTCCAGACCGGGCCAGGGTTGCTGAAGCCGAGCGGACCGGGGCGCGTCTCCAGCGGGTGTTCCGCCGTGCGCCGGTGGTCGGTGAAGCGCGCGCCGAAGCGCAACGCGGTGACCAGAGAATCGCGCACGCGCCAGTCGGCATCGACTTGCGCATACTTTTCCTGGTCGACCGACTGCGCTTCGCCGCCGCCGGCCCAGGCGGTGCTGCCGGGCGCGGTGGTGTTACCGCCGGGGTAGCTGACGCTGGCCGGCGACAAGCCATTCAGGGCATACACCATGCCGCCATCGACGTTGTTCTGGTAAAAAACGTCGTCGCGGTCGTAGCCGACGCCATGGGTCTTGCCGAGCTTGCCCGACACGGTCAGGTCGTCGTTGACCTTGAACTTGCCGTTGAAGTCGAGGTACCAGGATTCGCCGCCGGCGTTGGGGCGATAGATGTTGTCGACTTCGCCGTTGTTGACGGCGAAGCCGGCGCCGACCAGGGTGTTATTGCGCACCACCGGATTTTGCGGCACCTGGTTGGCGCTGTTGATCGAGTTGGCGGGCGCGGCGAGCCAGTTGGTGTTCTGGTGCGGCGCCTTGAGTTCGGAATAGAAGCCGTTGAGGTCGAGGCTCAGGCCGCGCATCGGCCGTACCTCGACGTCGAAGGCGCCGCCGCTGCGCTTCTTGGTCTGCTCGAACAGGGTGGCGCCGATGAAGGTCGGCACCAGCACGCCGGCCAGCGACGGATTGGCCAGCGCCGCGGCGCTGCCGGCGTTGATCGGCGTGTAGCCGAGGATTTCCTGGCCGTCGCGGCGCACGGCCGCCTTTTCGGAAAAGCCCTGCAGCAGGAAGCCGACCGTACTGGCCGGGTTCTTCCAGGCCACCAGGCCGGACAGATGCGGCTCGGTCTTGCCGGACAAGTCGTTGTAATTGGCCTGGATCGAGCCTTCGACCGTCAGCGCCTGGCGAAAGTCGAGCGGGCGGCGCGTGATGACGTTGATGGCGCCGGAGACGCCGCCTTCGACCAAATCCGCGGTCGGGCTTTTCTGGACCACGATCGAGCCCACCAGTTCGGACGGCAGCAGGGAGAAGCTGCTGGAGCGGCCGACGTTGCCGCCGATCTGGTTCAGCAGGAACCAGTCGCCGGTGCTGATGGCGTGGCCGTTGAACAGGGTCTGCTGCAGGCTGGGACTGGTGCCGCGCAGGCTGACGCGGTCGTTCTCGCCGAAGCCGCCCTCGCCGCCGGCCGAAGATTGCGTGTTCACGCCCGGCAGGCGCTGGATGGCGTCGGCCACGTTTTTATCGGGCATCTTGCCGATGTCTTCGGCGGTGACGACCTCGACGACCGCATCGGCATTCCTCTTCTGGCGCAGCGACTGCTCGAGCGCGGCGCGCACGCCGGTGACGACCACCTGCTGCATGCCGGCGCCGTCCACGTCCGCGGCCTGCTGGGCGCGCACGTCGGGCGCCGTGGTCATCGTCAGCACCGTCACCGCCGCGGCAATCGCCGTCACCCGGTATCCCTGCCCTGCCATCGATTGGTTCATGTCGTCTCCATTGTGGTTCGGGTTCGAATCCATGGGTGCTGGCGGCACCTCTCTGTTCGTATGCAGCGCATTGTGTTGTTATTTTTGTGGCCATGTTTGTCAAATCTTGCTGAGCGTAGGCGCGCGTTGCGTTTCCCGCACGCGGACGAAAACCTCCGCAAACAGGGTGCGCACGGGGCATGCATGGGGTGCGGCGGGGTAGCGAACCCCGGTGCTATACTGAATTTACGCGACGATCGAATGCAGATGGATCGGGTCGCGCTGATTGGGAATCCGTGTTCCGCCCTCCTTCACGGCGGCCGGCCGATGGTGTGCGTAGTGCCCAGGACGGGCGTGCGCAGGCATCGGCGGACCCCGACAAGGCTCATCTGTATGCGATCGCCGGTCTTTCGCGTTTGCGCCCGGGCCGGGCCGAACATCGCCTGGCTGCGGGATCTCACATCATCCACGATTCATTATTGACAGGGGGTAGCATGCCAACAACCTGGATTATCACGGCCAACGCCGGCCGCGCACGCTTCTTCTCCGAGGCAGGTCCATCGGAGCCGCTGCAGGAATTGGAAGACATGGTCAACAACGGCGCGCGCTTGCGCGACGTGGACGTCAACACCGACCGCGCCGGCATCCTGGCAGCGGGCAAGACCGGCCACGCCATCGGTGGCGCACAAGGCAGTCCGGCGCAGCATAACGCCGCTGCCGGCGCACCGAACAGCCAGTACGAACCGAACCAGACGCCGGCCGAGCACGAAACCGAACTGTTCGCCAAGGACCTGTCGCAATACCTGCTCAAGGCGCAGCAGGAAGGCCGCTACCAGCACCTGGTGATCTCGGCCTCGCCACAATTCCTCGGCACGCTGCGCAATAACCTCGACTCGCACGTCAAGGCGGTGATCAAGCAGGAATTCAACAAGGACTACACGCAAGTGCCCGTCCACCAGCTGCGCGAACAGCTGCAGGCGGCACACGCCAAGTCCGTAGAATAAGGCGCTTATCGCCTTGATGCGTGTCACGCCAACCCTTCGCGGTTGGCGTTTTTTTTATGCGCTCCCATCTGTGCGGCCAAATTCTCGCTTGCGCCCTACCATGACGGTATCGACGAACGAGGACACTCCATGAACAAGCGCTTGACCCCAACCCTGATCAAGGGAACGCTGCTGGCCTCCGTGGTCCTGGTCGGCATGAAGGCCTGGGCGGCCAGCAACGAGGCCAACCCGCGCAGCGACCTGGCGACGATTCCCGCGCTCGACCTGCCGCGCTACCTGGGCGAATGGTACGAGATTGCCAAATTCCCCAACCGCTTCCAGCGCAAGTGCACCGGCAACACGAAGGCGATCTACAGCGCCCTGCCCGATAACCGGGTGCAGGTGGAAAACCGCTGCCGGCTCGCAGATGGCAGCGACAATGTGGTGGTCGGGGTAGCGCGCCAGATCGGCGCCGCCGATTCGCCGCGGCTCAAGGTGCGCTTTGCGCCCGCCATCGTGTCGTTCATCCCGATGGTCTGGGGCGACTATTGGGTGATTGACCTCGACCGTGATTACAGCCTGGTGGCCGTCAGCGAACCGAAGCGCGAGTACCTCTGGATCCTGTCGCGCACGCCGACGGTCAGCAAACCCGCCTACGACGCGCTGGTGGCGCGCCTGTCGGGCCAGGGATTCGATGTACGCAAACTGGTGCGCACGCCGCAGGAATGAGGCACCATTATTCATCGCCGTGTTAATTTGGAGATAAGCATTCACATTGTTAATAACCGCAATCGGGAATGTGAATTGGGCATTTTTCAATGCAGGCGCCAGAATGGCCAGCATGAATCTCCCGATCGCACGCGTCCCTGATACCTCACCCGGAGGCGCGTCATGATCGTGCGCGACCGCCCCAACGGCCTGCGCCTGTTCCTGACCATGCGCGGCTCGGTCCTGCCGAGCATCTGGAAAAGCCTCGCCATCACCACGCTGCTGGCGGTGGTCGTCACCTGGAGCCATGGCCAGCTGTGGCACACCAAGATCCAGTTGACCATCATTCCGTTCACGCTGATGGGATTGCCGCTGGCGATCTTTCTCGGCTTTCGCAACAACTCCGCCTACGACCGCTTCTGGGAAGGCCGCAAGCTGTGGGGCGAACTCGTGCTGCGCAACCGGAACTTCGCGCGCCAGTGCCTGAGCCTGATTGACGACGATCCATCCACATCCACCGCCGACCACCTGCGCACGCGCATGATCCGGCGCGCCATCGCGTTTTCGCATGCGCTGCGCCACCAGCTGCGCCGCAGCGACGCCGCCGCCGACGTCGGCGCGCACCTGCAGCCGATCGAATGGGCCGCGCTGCAGGGCCGCGTCAACCTGAGCCAGGCGCTGATGCTGGAAATGGGCGCCGACCTGGCGCGCTGCCGCAAGGCCGGCCTGGTCGACAGCGTGCGCGCCACCGCCCTCGACAACACCATGTGCGCGATGGTCGCCACCGCCGCGTCCTGCGAGCGCATCAAGAACACGCCGATCCCGTTTTCGTACACGCTGCTGCTGCACCGTACCGCCTACCTGTACTGCTTCCTGCTGCCCTTTGGCCTGGTCGATGCGATCGGTTTCATGACGCCGCTGGTGGTGGCCATCGTCGCCTACACGTTTTATGGCCTCGACGCGCTCGGCGACGAGATCGAGGAACCGTTCGGCCTGTCGCCCAACGACTTGCCGCTCGACGCCATCTGCCGCGCCATCGAGATCGACCTGCGCGACGCACTCGGCGAAACCGACCTGCCGCCACCACTCCTCCCCGTCAATTACTGGCTGCGCTGACGCGGCCGCAACCCCGGGCCCGCGCGGCCCACAGAAGCGAATCGAACCATGACTACTGAAAGCTACCAGGACCGCATCGGCTGCGCGCAGCTGCGCGACCGTGTCACCAGCGCCGCCGAGGCGGCATCCCTGATCCGCGACGGCATGACCGTCGGCATGAGCGGCTTTACCCGCGCCGGCGATGTCAAGCTGGTGCCGGCCGCGCTGGCCGAACGGGCGCGGCGCGAACCGCTGCGCATCACCCTCGTCACCGGCGCCTCGCTCGGCAACGACACCGACAAGCTGCTCACCGAAGCGAACGCCCTGGCGCGGCGCATGCCCTTCCAGGTCGATCCGGTGCTACGCGCGGCCATCAACCGCGGCGAGGTGATGTACATCGACCAGCATCTGTCCGAAACCGTCGAAGTGCTGCGCGCCGGCCACATGAAACCGGTCGACATCGCCGTCATCGAGGCGGTGCGCATTACCGAGACCGGCGCCATCGTGCCCACCACCTCGGTCGGTAACAGCGCCAGCTTCGCCATCCTGGCCGACAAGGTGATCGTCGAGATCAACCTGGCGCAGGTGCGCGCGCTCGAGGGCGTGCACGACATCTGGATCCCGAAGAAGCGCCCGATGCGCGAACCGATCCCGCTGATGTCGGCCGAGGGCCGGGTCGGCACCGTCGCGATCGAGATCCCGCCGGAGAAAATCGCGGCCATCGTCATTACCGACCAGCCCGACAGCACTTCGTCGATCCTGCCGCCGGACGAGGACACCGCCGCCATCGCCGCCCACCTGGTGCGCTTCTTCGAAGGAGAAATCGAAGCCGGCCGCCTGACGCGGCGCCTGCTGCCGCTGCAGGCGGGCATCGGCACGATCGCGAATGCCGTCATGGCCGGCTTTTGCGACAGCCCGTTTGCGGGCCTGACGATGTATTCGGAAGTGCTGCAGGACTCGACCTTCGACCTGTTCGACGCCGGCAAGCTCGATTTCGCCTCGGGCTCCTCGATCACGCTCTCGCCCGAAAAGAGCGCGCAGGTGTTCGGCGATTTCGGCCGCTACAAGCAACGCCTGGTGCTGCGCCCGCAAGAGGTATCGAACCATCCGGAAGTGATCCGCCGCCTCGGCATCATCGCCATCAATACCGCGCTCGAAGCCGACATCTACGGCAATGTGAATTCGACCCACGTCAGCGGCACCCACATGATGAACGGTATCGGCGGCTCAGGCGATTTCGCGCGCAACGCGTATTTGTCGATCTTCGCCACCAAGGCGACCGCCAAGAGCGGCAAGGTATCGTCGATCGTGCCGATGGTGACCCACGTCGACCACACCGAGCACGACGTCGACATCATCGTCACTGAGCACGGCCTGGCCGACCTGCGCGCGCTGGCCCCGCGCGAACGCGCCGAGGTCATCATCGCCAACTGCGTGGCCGCGCCCTACCAGGACATGCTGCGCGCCTACGTGCGCGCGGCGCAGGAGCGCGGCGGGCAGACGCCGCACGTGCTGGAAGAGGCGTTTGCCTGGCATGCGCGTTATCGCCGGACGGGATCGATGCTGGAGGATGGCGCGTAAAGATACATCGGGTCTCCCGCTGCCTGTCGGGTGGCGGGAGGCCGTGCCGCCTCGGTGCCATATCCCGAAAACCGTGCGTCTCACGCCACAGAAGACGAAAAAGGTTTTAGAAGAAATATAAGTATAGGAGTTGTCCTACAGAAATTCTGCGAAAATGAGTTATTTCCGAACGGCAATACCGTTTGCTCGCATGGCTGTCCTTTTCCAGATCTTTCTACACTCATGAAATTCGATAACCTCAAGATACGCACGCTCCTCCTGGCCGGCTTCGGCATGATCCTGACGGTGATGGTATTGCTGGTTGCCCTCGCCCTGGGCCAGATGCACAAGGCGGACGTGCTCACCGCAAAGCTCACCAGCGAAAGCTTCCACCGCGCATCGATGCTGCAGGAATGGCAGGCGATCATCGAAACCAATGCGGCGCGCACCCTGGCCGCCATCAAGGTGGCCGACCCCGGCGACGAGAAATTCTTCCTCGATGCGATCGCCACCGCGTCCAAGCGTTCCGACGTGCTGCACAAGGCGATCAAGGAGAGCATCGCGGGCGACGGGCAGGCCATGACGCTGTTCGAGGCCGTCAACCAGCAGCGCGAAGCCTATCGCAGCGCGCGCAAGGCCGTGATGGCGAAAAAGGCCGCCGGAGACCTGGAAGGCGTGCGCAAGTTCCTCGACACCGAGATGGTGCCGCGCGTGCAGTCCTATAACGAAGCGGTCGGCGCGATGGTGAGCTACCAGCAAGGCGCCGTGGCCAAGGATGCGACCCTGCTGCAAGACGAATTCGCCGCCAGCAAGCGCCTGCAGATCGCGTTGACCGTCGCGGCGCTGCTGGCCGGCGTCGGCTTCGCATGGTGGATCGGCCGCCGCATCAGCGCGCCGCTGACGCAAGCGGTGTCGGTCGCGCAGACCGTCGCCCGCGGCGATCTCACCAGCCGCATCGAGGTACAGGGCGCCAACGAAACCGGCGCGCTGATGGGCGCATTGCGCGACATGAACGCCAACCTGGTCGACATCGTCAGCCAGGTGCGCAGCGGTACCGGCGCCATCGCCGAAGCAGCCGACCAGATTTCGGCCGGCAACCTGGAACTGTCGGCGCGTACCGAACAGCAGGCCGGTTCGCTCGAAGAAACCGCCTCCTCAATGGAAGAGTTGACCTCGACCGTGCGCCAGAACGCGGACAATGCGCGCGAAGCGAACGCCCTGGCGCAGTCGGCCTCGCAGGTCGCCGGCCGCGGCGGCGACACCGTCGGCCGCGTGGTCGACACGATGGAAGCGATTACGCAATCGTCGAAGAAGATCGCCGACATCATCGGCGTCATCGACGGCATCGCATTCCAGACCAACATCCTGGCCCTGAACGCGGCGGTCGAGGCGGCACGTGCCGGCGAACAGGGACGCGGCTTTGCCGTCGTCGCCTCCGAGGTGCGCAACCTGGCGCAGCGTTCGGCCGGCGCCGCCAAGGAAATCAAGGAACTGATCGGCGACTCGGTCGGCAAGGTCGAGGAAGGCAGCCGCCTGGTCGCCAGCGCCGGCGCCACGATGCACGAGATCGTCGACAGCATCGGCCGCGTGACCACGATCATGGCGCAGATCGCCCTGGCCAGCCAGGAGCAATCGGCCGGCATCGAGCAGGTGAATGGCGCCATTGCGCAGATGGACCAGGTGACCCAGCAGAACGCCGCCCTGGTCGAGGAAGCGGCGGCGGCGTCGGACGCCATGCGCGAACAGGCGCAGGCGCTGGCGCAGGTGGTGTCGACGTTCCGCTTCGATGAGCGTGCGGTGCGGCCGGCGGTGCCGGCGGCGCGTCATCTGGCGTTGCAGCACGCGGCCTGAGCTGAGGTGGTGTGCGCAGGGTACGTAACGCGTGGGCTCGGGAGCCCACCCTACGGTGCACCTCCGCCGCGTGATTGAACCTGCAAACGCTGTGTAACGTAGGGTGGGCTCTCGAGCCCACGCGGATCACCTGTTGAACATCGGCGCCGCGAATTGTGGCCCGTACCGGTATACTCCACGGTTTCGTCGGAGTCCGCCATGTCCCTTCCTCCCTGCCCCACCTGCCACTCCACCTACACCTACGAAGACGGCGCCAACCTGGTCTGTCCCGAATGCGGCCACGAATGGTCGGCGCAAGCGGCCGCCGCCGAGACGGCGCGCGTCTACCGCGACGCGTCCGGCACCATCCTGCAGGACGGCGATACCGTCACCGTCATCAAGGACCTGAAACCGAAGGGTTCCGGCGGCGTCATCAAGCAGGGAACCAAGGTCAAGAACATCCGCCTGGTCGACAGCGACCACGACATCGATTGCAAGATCGACGGCTTCGGGGCGATGAGCCTCAAGACGGAGTTCGTGCGCAAGGTCTGATTCGGCGCTTTAAAACCCTCCTTCGCGCCGCAGCAGCGCCGCCGCGCTGCGCACGAAGCGCGCGCCCGGCGCTTCCCAGCGTCCATCGACCACCACCTTGCCGCGCCAGGCGCGCCCGGCCAGCGCGCCGGCCGGCTCGTCGACCGAGAAACTGACGCGGTACACGGCCTGCTCCGGATACCAGGCGCCATTTTTCTCGCGTGCCTGCACCGTCCCGCCCTGGGGCGCGGCCCACTGGCCGCCCGGCAGCACGCGGGTGGCGTCGCGGTCGATGCCGCTCACACGCAGGCGCAGCACCGGACCCGACTGCCCGTCTGGATAGAAGCGCGCGCTGTCGCCGACGGCGACGCGGCGCACCGTCTCTTCATCGAGGTAGCTGCCCGCTTCGTGGGCATTCTCGCCCACCAGCACCGCCACCTTCTCGTTCTTGCCGACCCAGACGCCGGGCGCCAGTTCCGGCTCGACGTCGCGCAGCACGCCGGCGAAGGGCGCGCGCGGATGGTAGCGCGCCTCTTCCTCCGTCAACAGCGCCAGTTGCGCTTCCAGCGTGGCCAGCTGCTCGCGCAGCACCCCGCTCTGGGCGCGCTGTTCGGCGTCGAAGCCGGAGGCGCCCAGCTGCCAGCGCAGCCGTTCCGCTTGCGCCTGCACGGCTTCGCGGCGGCTGCCGATATCCAGCGAGGCGAATTCCACCAACGGCGCCCCCGCGGCCACGCGCTGGCCCTCGCGCAGCGGCACCGCGGTCACCTGCGCATGTTCGGGCGCGTGCACCGGGAATACCTGGCTCGGGCGCAGCATGGCGCCGGACTGGACCCGCGTCGGCCAGGGCACGACGCACAGCACCAGCAGCACCAGGGCGAGGCCGGCGCTGCGGCGCGCGCGCCGGCTGCGTTTGAGGCGTGGCCCCAGGCTGCGCCAGGCTTGCAGCTCGGCGCGGATCGGACGGAGGACGAACCAGCTCATTTCGACACAGAATAAAAGAATGCCAACCAGTTTAATGAAGAAGTGGTACACGAGGACCGCGATACCGAGGAACAGCACCAGGCGGTAGATCCACACTGCCCAGGCGAACAGGATCAGGCCCCAGTGGCGACGGCGCGGAAAATATTCCGGCGGCGGGTCGCCCAGGGCGAACAGCCGCTCGCGCAAATCCCAGCGCGCCAGCGCAAAGGCGCGCGCGTGCAGGTTCGGCATCTCGAGCCAGTCCGACAGCACGAAATAGCCGTCGAAGCGCATGAACGGGCTGGCGTTGATCGCCAGCGTCGCGATCCAGGTCGTGGTCGCCAATGGAAAAGCCATCGAGCGCAGCAGGCCGTCGGGCAGCAGGGTCCAGGCCAGCGTGGCCCACACCGCGATCAGGAGTTCGGTGCGCACCCCGGCCGCGGCCACCGCCAGGCGCCGGCGGCGGTCGGCCAGGCGCCAGACGTCGTTGGTGTCGGTGTAGGGCACCGGCCACAGGACCAGAAAGGCCAGGCCCATGGTCGGCACCCGGCAACCGAAGCGCTTCGCGGTGAGCGCATGCCCGAGTTCGTGCGCGCATTTCACGAAGGTCAGCGCCAGCGCATACGCCAGCATGCCGCCCGGCGTGAACGAGTCGGCCAGCGTGGTGCGGAACGCGTCCCACTGGCGCCAGACCAGGGTCGCGCCCAGCAGCAGCGCGAGCAGCGTCAGGCGCAGGAAGCCGCGCCCGAACAGCCATTCGAACGCGGGAGCCACGCGCGTCAGCCAGGCATCGGGTTTCACTAGCGGGATACGAAAGAACAGGTAATGGTGCAGCAGGCGCGTGGTGAACGAGCCGGCGGCGGCCTTGTGGCGCGCCGCCAGTGCGCGGTTCGAGGCCAGCGGATCGGGACGCACCAGCTGGTTCTCCTGCAGGAAGCGCAGCACCGCGCCGACGTCTTCGCCGCCCGCGTCCAGCGGCGTGGCGGCGTTCACCGCGCGCGCCACGGCCTCGGGCGTGCCGAGGGTCCAGCGGCGCAGGATCTCGAAGGTCATCCAGTCGATGCGGAAGAACTGGTTACGCACCGGGTCTTCGAGCGTCCAGCTGGGTTCACCGCTGGCGAGCGCGGGACCGGCATGCAGGCCGAGTTCCTCGCGCAGGGCCGGCAAGGCAGGGTGTAACTGCGGGGATGGCTGTGCCGCCATCGTCACCAGCCGAGCGTCTGGCGGATCGCCGCCAGCGGCCGGCGCAGCATCCAGTAAGCCATCGGCACCCAGGGGCCGGACAGTTTCGCCGTGCCCTTCAGGCCGACGCGGGCCTGGGAGGCGCCGTCCAGCCTGGCGCGCACGCGGTAGGCGTAGCTGCCGTCGGGCCGCTGCTGCGCTTCGTAGCCGACATAGCGCACCGCCGCCGTCACCGGCGCCAGCGGGTCCGAGGCCAGGTACAGCGTGACGCCGGCGCCCGGCGTCAGCGGAATGGCGTCGCCCAGCGGCAGCCAGGCTTCGATCTCGACGTCGCCCGGCGCGGCGATGCGCATCACGCGCTCGCCGGTGGCGACCGGGCGGCCGATCCATTCGCTGGGGTCGTCGAACAGGGCGATGCCGTCACGTGGCGCCAGCACGCGGGCGCGCTCTTCCTGGCCGCGCAAGAAACCGGTTTCGGCGCGCCGTTCCTCGATCTTGCCCTGCAGGGTGGCGAGCATGCCCTTCGATTTGCCGTCGTTCAGGGCTTGCTGCAGCGCTTGGCGGTATTCGGCTTCGGCCGTCGCCAGCGCTTGCGCGGCCACCGCCGCCCGGCTGGCCAGCTGCGCCTGGTCGAAATCGAACAGTGGATCGCCGGCCTTGACCGCCTGGTTCGGGCGCACGTGGAAGCGTTCGATCACACCTTCGAGTGGGGCGCGCACGGCGGCCGGATTGGCCGGCACCAGTTCGCCCGGCGCCAGGATCGTCAGGCGCACCGGACAGCACAACAGCAGCAAGGCCGCCACGCCGGCCTGCACCATGCGCCGGCGCCACCAGGGCAGGCGCGCGGCGCGTTCGTGGGCGCGGCGCAGGCGCAGGCGCGCCAGCAGTGCGCCCGGCGTGTAGCGCGGCGCCGGCGGACGGATCAGCCAGGCGTGGCGCAGGATGTCGGCCCATTCGGCCAGCAAGGCTTGTTCGTCGGCGCTCCACGGCTGTTCGCGCGCCAGCAGCAGGCCGCCGGCGGCCGCCTGCTGCCCGGCCACGGCCGCCAGCGGCAGCCACAGCGCGTGCGCCGGCAGCCACTCGGCCCATTCGGCGCCGAAGCCGTCCGGCGCATCGAGCGCGCTCACCTGCGCCGGACCCGCATCGCCTAAAGCTTTGCACAGCTTCTCGAGCCATTGGACATAGGGGGCGTTCGCTTCGATCTGCACCACGCCCGAGAGCGCGCACACGCCGCGGTCGGCGAACCACAGCGCCGCCTGCCGGTACGGCGCCAGCGCGTGGCTGCCGTTCACGGCCAGGAAGTCGAGTTCGACCGGATCGGCGACGTGGCGCGCGCGCTGGGCCAGGTCGAGCAGGGTCGCGAGCGGGTCGTGCGCCTTGCCTGTGCCGGTGTCGATATCCACGTCTGTCTTCATTCCTTGTTCTCGTTACGGACGGCCGCGCAGGGCCGCCGACTTGCCGCCCTGGCCGGCCTGGCCCAGGCGTTCGCTCAGGCCGGCCTTGCCGGTGGCGACCGCCTTGCCTGCATCGGCTCCCCCTGCCTCGCCGCGCACTTGTCCCACGTTGAGGCGGAACAAGGCTACCGCTTCGCGGCCGTTCAGGTCGCGCGCAATGAGCTTGATCTTGAGTTCGCCCGCGAGACCCTTCGGCACGTCACCGCTGAACTGGCCGGTCTGGCCATTGAAGGTGACCCAGCCCGGCAGCGGACGGCCGTCCTGCAGCACGGCGGCCAGGCGCACGGTGGCTTTCGGCTGCGTGTGCACGAAGGCGTCGGCCGGCATCGTCACCGCCAGGCGCGCGCCGCTGTCGACGAACTGGTCGGGCACGCCCTGGAACAGCACCAGCGCCGGCTCGTCGGCCTTGGCGACCACGGTGCGGAAGCCTTCCGAACGGGTGTACACGTCCGACAGTTCGGCGCCGCGCAGCACGTTGGCGAAGTCCATCGAACCGGCGCGGGTGCCGAAGCCGCTGCTCAGCACCAGCGTATCGCCGCCGACCACGCTGCCCGGCACGACGCTCTCGCGCACGGCCGGCAACGGCGCCGGCGCGGCCACAGGCGAGGCCGCCAATGGCGCCGGCTCGGGCGCCGCCACCACAGGCGCGGGCGCCGCGGCCGGGGCCGGGGCCAGCACCGGTGCGCTGATGCTGACGCGGCCGGCGCTGGCGCCGCTGCGGCTGTTGCCGGCGGTGTCGGTGACGGTGGCGACCACGTCGTAGGTCTGGCCCGGCACCAGCGGCGCGGCCGGATCGGCCACGGCCAGGTCGAGCGACCAGCGCCCGTCCTGCGCCGCCACCGTGTAGGTCTTGCCGTTCACGCTGACGCGCAGCGTCTCGCCCGGCGCGACCGTCGCGGTGCCGGTCAATACGGGTGCGGTGCTGCCGGTATTGATGTCGTCGGCGGTGGGCGCGGCCGGCGCTTCGCGGTCGAGGACGACGGCGCGCACCGCCTCGGGACCGGACAGGCCGGCGACGCTGTTGGTCACGCGCGCGGCGATGGTCCAGCCGCTATCGTGCGCGTTGCTGTCGAGCGCGCGCCAGCCGGCGCCGTCGACGCTGGCCGCCTGCCAGCTGGCGCCGCCGTCGAACGACACTTGCACGATTTCGTTACGCCCCAGCGGCGCGCTGAGCGTACCGCTGACGCTGCGTCCGGCGCCGCCGTCGGCAGTGATGAAATCGGTCGCCGAACTGCCGCTGTCGCGCGTCATGGCGTCGATCGTCAGGCGCTGGCCGGGCGTGGCCGGATTGCCGATGGCGAGCGTCACGCCGGTCGTGGCCGTGAGTGCGCCGTCGGTGCCGGCAACAACAATCTCCAGGCGGCCGAGGCTGCCCGCAGGCGGCGTGCCGGTCAGGGTCAAGGTGGCCGGATCGAAGCGCAGCCAGGCCGGCAATTCGGCGCCACCGGCCAGCGTGGCGCTGTAGCCGATGCTGGCGCTGTCGATATCGGTAAATGGCGCCACTGCCAGCGGCGCCATCGGTTCGCCGAGCGTGGCGGTGCCGCTGGCGCCGCCGCTGGCGACCGGCGCATCGTTCACCGGCGTGACCGTGACATCGACCGTATAGGCGTTGCTGCCGCCCTTGCCGTCGGCCACGGTGTAGCCGAAGCGGTCGGCGCCGTTGTAATCGGCGTCCGGAGTATAGGTATAAGCACCATCGGCGCCGATGCGTACGCTGCCGTGCGCCGGCCCATCGGCCAGCGCATACGTGACGGCGTCGCCGTCGATGTCCTGCGCCTGCGGCAGGCTGCCGCTGACCGCCGCGTCTTCGCGTGTGGTGACGCTGGCGTTGGCGGCAACAGGCGCATCGTTGACGGGTGTGACGGTGACGTTCACCGTGTACAGGTTGGCGCCGCCCTGGCCGTCGCTGATTTGATAGGTGAAGCTGTCGGCGCCATTGAAGTCGGCGGCCGGCGTGTAGACATAGCCGCCGTCGGCCGTAATGCTGACCTGGCCGTGCGACGGACCGGTCGCCAGTTCGTAAGCCACGGCGTCGCCGTCGACGTCGGATGCAACCGGCAGCTGGCCGGCGTGGGCCGTGTCTTCACGGGTGTCGATGGCCATGTTGGCGGCAACCGGGTTGTCGTTGACCGCCCCAACACCGATCGTCACGGTATAGACCGTGCCGGTGCTGCCGTCGCCGACGCGATAGGTAAAGCTGTCGGCGCCGTGGTAATCGGCATCCGGCGTATAGGTGAAGCGGCCATCGGTGTCGATGCGCACGCTGCCATGGGTTGGTGCTTCGGCCAGTGCGTAGACGACCGCGTCGCCATCGATATCGTGCGCCTGCGGCAGGCTGCCGCTGACGGCTTCGTCCTCGCGCGTCGCGATGACGGTATCGGCGGCAGTCGGGGCATCGTTGACCGGGGTGACGGTGACCTGCACGGTGTACAGGTTCGCACCGCCCTGCCCGTCGCTGATTTCATACGTGAAGCTGTCCGCACCGTTGAAGTCGGCGACCGGCGTGTAGACGTAACTGCCGTCCGCATGAATCGCGACCTGGCCGTGGGCCGGGCCGGTGGCCAGCGCATAGGCGACGGCATCGCCATCGACGTCGGATGCGCCCGGCAGCTGGCCGGCGTGGGCCGTGTCCTCTGCGGTGACGATGGCAGTGTTGGCGGCAACCGGGTTGTCGTTGACCGATGCAATGCCGATCGTCACCGTATAGGTCGTGCCGGCGCTACCGTCGCCGACGCGATACGTAAAGCTGTCGGCGCCATGGTAGTCGGCATTCGGCGTGTAGGTATAGCGGCCGTCGACCTCGATCACGACGCTGCCGTGCGCCGGCGTGGCGTCCAGCGTATAGACGACCGCATCGCCGTCGATGTCGTGCGCCTGCGGCAGCGAGCCGCCGACGGCTTCGTCCTCGCGCGTTGAAATCGTGGAGTCGCCGGCCGTCGGGGCGTCGTTGACCGGGGTGACGGTGACATTCACCGTGTGCAGGTTCGACCCGCCCTGGCCATCACTGACGCGGTAGACGAAGCTGTCGGCGCCGTTGAAATCGGCGGCCGGCGTATAGACATAGCTGCCGTCGGCGGCGATGGCGACCTGGCCGTGGGCCGGACCGCTGGCCAGCGCGTAGGCGACAGCGTCGCCGTCGGCGTCGACCGCGGCCGGCAGCTGGCCGGTATGGACCGTGTCCTCGCGCGTCACGATGGCGGCGTCGGCGGCGACCGGGTTGTCGTTGCTGGCTGCGACCTCGATCGTCACGGTGTGGGTCGTGCCCGCGCCGCCGTCGCTGACGACATAGGTAAAACTGTCGCTGCCGTGGAAGTCGGGGAGCGGGGTGTAGGTGTAGCGGCCGTCGGTGCCGAGCACCAGGTTGCCGTGGGCCGGGCCGGTGCCAAGCACGTAGTGGACCGGTTGGCCTTCGGCGTCGCGCGCGGCCGGCAAGTTGCCGCTGACCGGCGTGTCCTCGACCGTGCCGACCGTGACGTCGGCGGCGACCGGCGCGTCGTTGACAGGCGTGACGGTGACGTCGACACGGTACAGGTTACGGCCGCCGTGGCCATCCTCGATCGCATAGGTAAAACTGTCGCTGCCGAAGTAGTCGGCGGCCGGGGTGTAGGTATAGCTGCCGTCGGTGGCCACCTGCACGCTGCCGTGCAGCGGCTGCGCCACGGCGTAATAGGCGGCGCTGTCGCCATCGGGGTCGGCATAAGCCGGCAGCTGGCCGCTGAGCGGCGTGTCTTCAGGCGTGACGACGGCGGCATGCGCCGCGGTCGGCGCTTCGTTGACATTGGCGACGATGATGTTCAGCGTCTGCAGCGTGGCGTTGCCGGCGCTGTCGAGGGCTTGCACCTGCACCTGGTAGACGTTGTCGGCGCCGGCATCGCGGGGTTGCTCGTAATCGGGCGCGGCATTGAAGCGCAGGTTGCCGAGCGCGTCGATGCGGAACTGCGCCGCATCGGCGCCGCCGGCGATCGACCAGGTCACGGGCTGGTCGGCGCTGAAGCCGAATACTGCCGTCTGGTTTTCGGGGACGGTGATTGCGTTGCCGGGGCCGGTGATGACGGGCGCGGCGGTGTCGATGTTCAGGCTCAGCGCGGCGCCGACGGCATTGTCGTTGCCGGCAAGGTCGCGCACCCTGCCCGGCGCGACGCCGATCTCGACACTGCCGGTAAAGCCGGCGGCCGGGGTATAGCGCGCCGTGTACTGGGTGGCGTTCACGCGCACCAGGCTGTCGACCGTGCCGCTGGCGGCCACGACGTCGTCCAGCGTGAAGCTGGCGCCGATGTCTTCGCTGAACGTGAACGACAGCACGACGTGCTCGCCCGCCTTGACGGCCGCGCGGTCGCCGCCGATCGTCACCTGCGGTGCGATTTCGTCGAGATCGGTCACGGCGACGGTGACGGCCTGCACGCTTGCATTGGCGCTGGCATCGGTGGCGATGACGGTGAAGCTGTAGCTGCGTTTGGTCTCGAAGTCGAGCGTGCCCGTGGCCAGGCGCACGGCGCCGGTAGTGCTGTCGATGTGCAGCAGGCCGGCGTCGCCGCTCGCCTGCAGTGCATAGTGAACGACGCGGTCGGTGTAGTCGACGCTGTCGTTCGCCTGGGCCGTGTACAGCAAGGCCTGGTTTTCAAGCACGGGGGCGCCGGCGCCGGAGGTGAAGACCGGCGCGGTGTCGTCGAGGTTGGTGACGTTCAGGGTGACGTTCTGCGCCG
The DNA here is from genome assembly GCF_014842025.1 of Massilia sp. CFBP 13721. Classification (GTDB taxonomy): domain Bacteria; phylum Pseudomonadota; class Gammaproteobacteria; order Burkholderiales; family Burkholderiaceae_D; genus Telluria. The sequence goes on along the minus strand of NZ_JACYUY010000006.1, from coordinate 143,520 downwards.
TCGACCAGTTGCCGGCGGCGTCGCCGGCCTGCACGCCGTAGATAAAGGCGTTCGGCGCCGTCTCGTAATCGTTGCTGGCGCCAAGGGCGCCGGCGGCCGTCAGGCGGATCGCGCCGTCCGCGCCGATGGCGAAGCGGCCGTCGGCGCTGGTACCGTTGGCGGTCGCGGCGAAACGGAAACCGGTCACGCCGCCCGCGTCGCTGGCACTGACGGTGCCGACCAGCGTACCGGCGGCGCTGTTCTCGGCATAGTTGAATGCCTGGCCTGCGCCCAGCACCGGCGCCGTCGTGTCGTTGATGAAGTCGAGCACCAGATCGCCGCGCGCGGCGCCAGTCACCGCGCCGGCGTTGTTGCTGGCGAACGCGGCGTTGGCGAACGTCACGCCGAAGTTCGTGACGTCGTCCGCGTTGGTGTGTGCGAGTGCGGCGCCGCTGAAACGCAATTCGGCCGTGTTGGCGCTGATGCGCACGACGCTGGCGCTCAGGCCTGCCGGCAGCCTGGCGAAGCTGACGCCGGACAGCGTCTGACCATCGGCGCCGCTGAAGCTGCCATTGTCCAGGGTGATGGTCGAGGTGGCCGTGATGCTGCCGTCGTTCGCGGCTGCTTCGGTGAAGGTGGTCGTGCTGTAGCGCAGGCCCGGCGCGGGGCTGCCGATGATGTTGGTTTCGCCTTGCCAGGCGCGGAACTTGAATTCGAGCGCGAAGTGCGCGGCGGCGTCGGTGAAGGTGCCGTTGTTGTAGCCGTTGGCGCCGCTGCGGATCTGGATCGAGCTGGCCGAATCGTAGTACACCTGCACGCGGTAGGGGTCGGTGTAGAGGTCGCCCTGGTAGTTGGTGGAGACGGCGGCGTTGTACTGGAAGGTCACCGAGCCGTCCTCGCGCACATCGGCCTTGAGCTGCGTGCTCTTGGCCAGTTCGTAGCGCGCGAAGCCCTTGAATTCCTGGAACTGGCGATCGACCTTGTTGTCGCCCGAGCTGTCGATGTCGTACGAATTGACGACGAAATTCTGCAGCGTGACTTGGGTCGTTGTGCCGGACAGGACGAAATCGAAACGGAAGCTGGCGCTGCCGCCGGCGCTGCGGACGGTGGTGAGCGGCTGGAAGAACTTGGCCGCTTCCGGCGTGGCGCCGGGCTGGTTGGGCGAGTCGTAGGTATTGATGGTCAGGCGATCGGTGGCGGTGGTCACGATCGCATCGATTTTCTGGCCGTCGATCTCGATGATGTTCGTGAACCGCATCACGTCGCCATTGTTGATGCCGGTGGCGGTCGATGCCGGGTTCTCCTTGACCGCGCCCGAGAAGCTCAGCTGGCGCTGCTGGGCATCGAACACGGTCGTCACCATCGCGCCTTGCCAGCCGGCGGTATCGAGCCGCTGCACGTCGGTGTCGATGCTGCCGCTGGCCTCTTCCAGCGTCCAGTTGCCGAAGCCGGCCGAGCCGGTGGTGTCGGTCGAAGCGGCGACGTCGGCGCCGGTCAGCTGCGCCAGGCGCGCGACGAACTGTTCGCCGGCGCCGCCGGCGACGTCGCAGCCATACAGCAGCAGGTCGCCGCCGGCGGCGAGCGATTGCCCCAGCTGCGCCAGCTGGGCGGCGGCGGCATCCACGTTGGTGACCGACAGGCGTTGGCTGCCGAGGTCGATCTGGCCGTTGGCGCCGTGGGTCACCAGGTGGATGGCATCGACTTCGCGCCCTTGCAGGGCCGCGATTATTTGCTGCAGGCCGTCGCCGGTATGGTCGAGCACGACGACTTCGGCGCCGGCGGAAGCACCCGCGGCCAGGCGCAGGTAGTCGGGTAGGTTGTCTTCGACGAAGACGATCTCGCGGCGCGCATCGGCGTGGATGGCGCGCGCGGCCGGGGCCAGCGCCACCGGCGTATGAACGGTGGCATCCTCGCCGCCGCGCGTGGCGGTGTCGGCGCCCGCGGCAGCTGAGGCAGCGGCGGCGGCATCCATCGCGCCGCGCACGACCGCATCGACCGCCGCGCCGTCGAACATCACGCGCTGTTCCAGCGCCAGCGGCGCCGGTGCACGCCGTTGCAGGCGGCGTTGGCGCTGAACCGGCGCCGGCGCCGCCTCATGCTGAAGGTTCGAGTCGAGGATGGCGGCGGGCAGGCGTGGATTGTTCATGAATCGGTTCGATTGAATTGTTCTGGGATGCTGCTGATGGCTTGTTGATCTACCCTGCTACTGGCCGGCCGGCGGCGCCAGGAAGACCCGGCCGCTCATGCCGGCGATCAGTTCGGGGAAGCTGCCGGCGATCGCGCCGGACAGCTTGACCGACTGGCTGACCGGGTCGACGCGCGCGCCGATGCGCTGCACCTTGGCCGGGTAGGTCTTGCCGGTCTCGTCGATCTGGACCTGGAAGGCGTAGCCGGCTTTCAGCCAGGCCAGCCAGCGCGAGGGAACGATGAACTCGAGTTCGAGGACGGAATCGTCGAGGATGTCTAGCAGCGCCTGGCCCGGCTGCACGAACTGCTGCTCGCGCACCTTTTGTTCGGCCACACGGCCGGAGAACGGCGCGGCGATCGCGCATTTCGACAGCAGCACGCCGTTGGCGGCGAGTTCGGCCTTGGCCTTGGCGACTTCGGCTTCCGACACCTCCAGTTCGACCTTGCCGACTGAACGCAATTCCTCGAGGCGCTTGTTGGCGCTGAAGGTGCGTTCGGCGCCGGACAAGACGGCCTTCGCCTTTTGGAGTTGCGCCTGCTGCAGCGAGCAATCGAAAGCGACCAGGGTCTGGCCAGCCCGGAAACGCGCGCCTTCGGCCACCGTCACGCGGCTGACCTTGGCGCCGATTTCGGCACCGATGGTGGTGAAGCGGCGCGGCGACAGCTGGGCGCGGATGTCCTGCTTTTCCAAGGCGGCGCGGGCCGGCGCCGGGGCCGGGGCGGCGCCCGCGGTGGCGCTGGCGGCCAGCAGCGCGCCGAGCGCGAACAGGCGGGTCATGAGGTGCATTGCATTCTCCGGGTGGGTCATTTGGCGGCGGGTGCGGCCGCTGGTGCAGCCGACTCGGCCGGCTGGTTGAGCGCCTTGTTCCAGTTGCGCAGCGAGGTGCCGACTTCGCGCGTGAGCTGCTCGAGCGAGAGTTCGGTCACGCTGCCGAGCGTCGGCTCGAGGCCGATCGTCGCCTGCATGCGGCTGCCCGCGCCCTGCAGCTGGGCCAGCGACTGGTAGCGGCGCAGCAGAGAGAGGATCGCGGTGGTGCTGTTGGCCACCTGTTCGAGCTTGCTCTGGGCTTCGGCCGCTTCGCGGTTCTTGACGTGCTCGGCGATTTTGGCGTCGGCCTGCCAGATCTGGTCGGCGCGCAGGTACTGGCGGTAGGCGATCTGGTACTGCAGGCGCGACAGATGCACCTGGGTCACGACGGTCATCTGGGCGGCGACGCGGCGCTGGTCGGCCAGCTTCACGCCGGCGTCGGCCAGGCGCTTGGCGGCTGGACCCGTAAACAGGTTCATCAGGTTGTACGACAGATGCAGCCCGGCCTCGTTCCAGTGGTTGTTGATCAGGTATTTGTCGGCGTCGTAGCGCAGGTCGTAGTTGAACGACAGGTTCGGAAACAAGCGCGCCATCGTGCGCCGGGTTTCATCGAGCGCGATGCGGGTGTTGTAGAAATGCTCGCGCAGGTCGGCGTTCCGCGTCACCGCCATTTCTTCGAGCTGCTGGCCGGTCACTTCGAGCAGGCTCGGATCGGCGCTGTCGGCCGGCTCCTGCACCTCGAACTGCGCGTCCTGGGGCACGTTGATCAGCGCGGCCAGTTCGACCCGGCCGCTGGCCAGTTCCTGTTCGATGCTCTCGAGCAGGCGCAGGTTTTCCAGCAGCTGGCGCTGGTAGCGCAGCGTGTCGACGGGCGAGCGCAGGCGTTCGGCTTCGACCTTGCGCGCGTCGCTCAGGGCCGCCTCGGCCAGCGCGATGGTGCTGCGCACGTCGTCGCGCAGCGTCTGCGCGCTGACCGTGCGCCAGAAGGCCGAGCGCACGTCCTGGATCAGTACGTGCATCGCCTTGCGGCGGCGTTCGGCGGCGATGCCGACGCGGCTGGCCGACTGCTTGGCGCCGTAGTACGACAGGCCGAAGTCGAGCAGGTTCCAGGTGGTGCCGAGGTTATACGCCGGACGGCTGCGCTCGGACGAAATGTACGGATTGGCGAGCGAAGGCTGGCCGGTAACGGAATCGACGCTGCGGGTGATCAGGTCGGAATCGCGCCAGGTGTAGCCGGCATTGGCCATCACGCGCGGCAGCATGTCGAGGTTGGCCGTGTCGAGCTGGTTCATCGCCAGCGCTTCTTCCATCAGGCGCGTGCGGCGGTCCAGGTTGTACTTCAGGGCGCGCGCGACGGCTTCGTCCATCGTCAGCTTGCCGGTCACCGGCGGGACGTTGGCAAAGGCGGCCTGGCGGTCGAGCGCCGCCTGCTGGCGCACCTCGGTGTCGGTCAGCGGCTGCACCTTGACGGTACCGCAGGCACTGAGCAGCATGGCCGCCGCCGCAATGGCGCTCAATGTGGTCAGTTTTCGGGAGGCGGACGAAGTACGAGGGAGGCTGGACATGTCGTATAAAAAAAGGCAACACCGAGCCCGGGCGCTGGCAACAGCCGCACCGGCCTGGTTGGGAAAGTGGGGGAACGCACAGAAGAACAGGCTCGGATTCTACGGGATGCCTGTCGCAAACTGAAGATACCTTACGGAAACTTTTGGTGTGTGTGACTGGGAAACCACAGGTCTTGGCAGAAAAACAAATAGAACGGGCTGGCTATGTCATGGGGTGCCCATGAACGACAACACCAGCGCGCGCGCTGGTGTTGTCTGGTGCCATGCACTGATTCGTGCATGACCGTGGTGCCGAATGAATCAGCGGCCGGTGGTGCCGGTGGTGGTTGTGCCGGTGCCGGTGCCCGAGCTGCCAGAGGTGCCGTTACCCATTGAGCCGCTCGTACCCGAGGTGCCCGAGGTCCCGGTGCCCATCGAGCCGCTGGTGCCCGAGGTCCCGCTGGTGCCGGTGCCCATCGAACCGCTCGTGCCCGAGGAGCCGCTGATGCCGGTGCCCATCGAACCGCTGGTGCCCGAGGTGCCGCTGGCGCCGCTGCCCATCGAACCGCTGGTGCCGGTGGCGCCCGTCGTGCCCCTGTCCATCGAACCGCTCGAACCCGAGGTACCGCTGGTGCCGGAGCTGCCGCTGGTGCTGCCCGAACCCGAGGTGCCGCTGCTGCTGCCCGAGCCGCCGGTGGTGCCGCTGCCGCTGGTGCCGCTGGCGCTGCCGCTACCGCTGGTACCCATCGAGCCGGTGCTCGATGCGCCGCTCGAGCCGCTGGTGCCGCTGCTGCTGTGCGATTTCTTGTCTTTCTTCTGCTTCTTGCTGGAGCTGCTGGTGCTGCCGCTGGTCGAGCTGCCGGAGGTCTGGTCGCTCGCCTGCGAACCGCTTTGGGAGCCGGACTGGCCCGAGGAACCGGAGGTTTGTGCAGTCGCGTTGACCGACATTGCCATTGCAGCAGCAACCGAGGCGCCCAGCAGGCCTTTCAACAGTTTATGCATTGTCATGTTTATCTCCTATGATTGGGGGCTCTAGAAAAGCTCAACAATATCAATGACATATTGAGTGATTCGAGGTGCCCAAGTGTAGAGAGGTCATTTTGAATGCAGCGCACGTTAGCCTGCCGGAAAGATATCGGACACGGTTTAATGCTTGTTTGCCACCGGATTCGACCCCGCATTTGCTTCCACCCCAGCGGCCCGCGCGGCCAGCGTGCCCAGCTCGGAATACAGCGCCAGCACATTGGCCTTGTCGTCCGGATACACCCGGTTCGACAGCAGCACATAGAAGCTGCGCGTGCGGGGATCGATCCACAGCACGCAGCCGGTAAAGCCCGTGTGGCCGTAGCTGCCGAGCGGAAACAGGCTGCCGCGTGGACGCTGGGCAAACGGCGAATCGATGTCCATGCCGAGGCCGCGCAGTGCGACAATGCCGGGCGGACTCTGCACGGTGGTCAGCAGGCGCACGCTGTCAGGAGACAGCACCTGCACGCCCTCCAACTGGCCGCCGCCGAGCAGCATGCGCGCATAGCGGGCAATGTCGGCGGCGGTGCTGAACACGCCCGCCGAACCCGCCACGCCGCCGATGCGGCGCACGGTCGGATCGTGGACCACGCCTTGCAGCAATTCGCCTGGGCCGCCGTCGGTGCCGGCGGGTACCAGATGGGTCGGCGCAATCGCTGTCGCTGCCATGCGCCGCAGCGGTAAATAACCGGTGTCCTTCATGCCCAGCGGCATAAAAATGCGCTGGCGGGCAAAAGCGTCGAGCTCCATGCCCGACAACTTGCGCACCAGCTGGCCGAGCAGGATGTAGTTGATGTCGGAATAGCGGAAGAAGGTCCCCGGCACGTGGGTCACCGTCTGCGCGCAGGCTTTATCGTGGGCGGTCGCATCGCCCTCCCAGGCCGGTTTCCCGGCCAGTCCGGCGGCCAGCCCCGAGGTATGGGTCAGCAGGTGGCGAACCGTGATCGCGTCCTTGCCGCCGCCGGCGCATTCCGGGAAATAATCGACCAGCCTGCCTTCCAGGTCGAGCTTGCCGTTCTCGGCCAGCAGCAGGATCGACGGCGCCGTTGCCAGCACCTTGGTGAGCGAGGCGACGTCAAAAACAGTGGCTGTCGTGACCGACGCGGCGTCGGCGTCGTAGCTAAAGCGGCCATGAGCGCGCGCGAATTCGGCGCCATCCCGCTCTAGGTGGAACACCGCGCCCGGCAGGCGCCGCTCAGCAATCGCGCGTTCGAGCGCGGCGTCGATGGGCGTGAACTGCGCACTGTCGAGGGCGGGTTTGTGCGGTGTTGGCAGCGCGCCGCAACCGGCCAACAGGCCGAGGCAGGCGGCGCCGAGCGCACCCTGGCGTTTCAGACGGTGGAACAAGTTTGGTTGCATGGAAAATCCGGACAGAAGGAGATGGCGGACGGTCTGGATACGGCCGGGCCGGCCATGATAGACAGGCAATTTTTGACGGTCAATCTTTACGGCTGCACTCCGGCGCGCACCGAAAACCGGGCGCGGCCAGCGAAAAAAAATCCTTCGGCGTATCATGAAAACCATGATTCCATTCTCCATACTCGACCTGTCGCCCATTGCCGAAGGCAGCGACGCACGTGCTTCTTTCCACCATTCCCTCGACCTCGCCCAGCATGGCGAACGCTGGGGTTTCAACCGTTTCTGGCTGGCCGAACACCACGGCATGCCGGGCATCGCCAGCGCCGCCACCTCGGTGCTGATGGGCTATGTCGCGGCCGGCACCTCGACCATCCGGGTCGGCGCCGGCGGCATCATGCTGCCGAACCACTCGCCGCTGGTCATTGCCGAACAGTTCGGCACACTGGAGTCGCTGTTCCCGGGCCGCATCGACCTGGGCCTGGGCCGCGCGCCCGGTTCCGACCACGTCACCGCGCGCGCCCTGCACCGCAACCTGGCGTCGGATGCCGACGAATTCCCGCAGGACGTGCTCGAGCTGCAGGATTATTTCGCCGACTCGCCGCGGCGCCAGGTGCGCGCCGTTCCCGGCGCCGGCCTGAACGTGCCCCTGTGGATTCTCGGTTCCAGCCTGTTCGGCGCCCAGCTCGCGGCCCACCTCGGCCTGCCGTATGCGTTCGCATCGCACTTCGCGCCGCAGATGATGATGCAGGCGATCGAACTGTACCGTGCCAATTTCAAGCCGTCGGCACAATTGGACAAGCCCTACGTCATGCTCGGCTTTAACGTGTTCGCCGCCGACACCGACGAGGAAGCGCAGTTCCAGGCGACCTCGATGCAGCAGGCGTTCGTGAACCTGCGCAGCGGCCGCCCGACGCGCCTGCAGCCGCCGGTACGCGGCTACCTGGAGGCGCTGGCGCCGTCGGAGCGGATGATGCTCGACGCGGTGCTGTCGTGCTCGGCGATCGGTTCGCCCGCGACGGTGGCGGCGCAACTGAAGGCCTTTATTGCGCACACGCGCCCGGACGAGCTGATGATCACGTCGCAGATTTTCGATCACGCGGCCAGGTTGCGCTCGTACGAAATTACGGCGCAGGTGCGAGAAGCGGCGTAAACAACGGGTTGGCGGTCGTGTTCGGGCATGCGCGCGCACGTACGGTGGGCATGCCCGCCGTGCATCGCCGGAACAAACGCGGCATCACTTCATGGACGCGCCCTACGCCTCGCCAGTCCCCGCCTGCAAGGCATCGATCAACTGCGCCGTCTTGCGCACCCGCCCCATCACCCTGAACGTGTTCGTGCACGCAAAATCATGCGCCTCGGCCGTGATCCCGCTCATCGCGTCCTCGGCAAACACCAGGCTGTATCCAAGGTCATATGCCGCGCGCGCGGTCGACTCGACGCCGATATTCGTGACAATGCCGCCCAACACCAGCGTCCGGATGCCCCGGCGCCGTAGCAATTGGTCGAGCTCGGTGCCATAAAACGCCCCCCATTGGCGTTTGACGATCACGACGTCGGTTGCTTCCACGCCGGCGTCCGGTGCGAACTGCGAGGCGTCCGGCGGCGGTGGCGGCGCGCCCGGTGCGCGCAGCGGGGCGTCCGCGGGCGGCGACTGCAATTCGTTCAGCAGTACGCGAACGAACACCACCATGCCGCCGCGGTTGCGCATCTCCTGTGCCAGCGAAACGCAGTTGCCGAGTACGCTCTCGGCGGAATACGGCGCCAACTCGCGCGCCATATTGCCATTTTGTAGGTCAATCAGCACGAGGGCCGTGCCGGCCAGATCGATCGAAAAGTCGTCCATTGCATCCTCCTTTCGAGCGAGTATCGGCGAAACGCCGGCGCTGCGGCGCACGGCCGCGGCAGGCCAGCAATCGGCGACGATTTATCCGGAACAATCCGCAGGATGTGCGAATTGCCCTCGTCGGTCAGCACATACAGCTGCCCGTCCGGCCCCTGGCGTACGACCTTGCCCTCCTTGTCGAGTTCGACGCGGCGCAGGTCCATGCCGGCCAGGCTGCCCCTGACAGCAACGCAAGAGTTAACGATACGCACTGCTGTTGACTGAATTGCATGCAAACCTCCGCTAAAAGTTGTTAATTAACCGTCATCGTGGCGCAAAAACAGCGCATTCACTGCAAAGATAGCGAAATCGGCGTATCATCTTTGTTTGTGACCTTGCCTAAGGATGTTCATGAACCAGCGACGCTCTTTCCTCAAAAGCTCTGTTGTGCTCGCATCCGCCATCGGCATGCCGGCGCTGGCAAAAGCTGCGCAGCCCGCTCCTGCCGAACGTACCCTGCGCCTGTACAACACCCATACTGGTGAAAGCCTGCGCAGCGTGTTCTGGGCTGAAGGCCAGTTCATTCCCGATGCACTGAAAGACATCAATAAACTGCTGCGCGACCACCGCAACGACAAGATCGCCGAGATGGATCCGAAGCTGATCGTCCTGCTCAACGACGTCAGCGACAAATTCGGCGACAACCAGGTGCTGCACATCATTTCCGGCTACCGCTCGCCGGAATCGAACGCCAAGCTGGCTGCCGCGTCGAACGGCGTGGCCAAGCACAGCATGCACATGGACGGCAAGGCGATCGACATCCGCATGCCGGGCAAGAACCTGGCCCAGCTGCACAAGGCCGCCATGTCGATGAAGGCCGGCGGTGTCGGTTACTACCCCGACTCGCAGTTCGTGCACATGGATACCGGCCGGGTCCGTTACTGGTAAGCTATTCAGCATGCGCCGCTTCCTGCCCCTGCTCCCCCTCGTCTTCGCCGTCCTGGCGGCAGCGGGTGGGGTAGCGGCGCAGGAGCCAATTGCTAAGGTCAATGTCTCGACGACACGCGACCCGGTCGACAAGTCCTACCGCAAGATGATCCAAGGCATGGATCGCTTCGAACGCGAGCATGCCTTCGCCCCGCAGGCGCCGCTGCGCTTCCAGCTGCTGCCGCGCACCCCCGACGTCAGGATGGATGGCATCACCTTGCGGGTGGCCGGCGACACGGTGTCGGTGCCGGTACCGATCGGCCCCGACAACAGTTTTATCCTCCCCCGCAACGAGCAGGCCCTGCGCGAAGACGCCGCCGTGCTCGCCAATCGCAAGACGGTCAGCATGACCTGGCGCGCCCTGATCCGCACGCCGGGCTTGCCGCCCGATACGCGCCGCCTCGGCGACCTGCGCCTCGAATGCCGCGTCGGCACCGAAGCCGGGCTGGTGTCGAACAATTCGCAAATGTTTGCCTGGCTCTCGAATGCGCTGCTGAGCGCCGAGCACGTCTGCAACAGCCCGGAGGGTAACTACCTGTTCTTTGCCGACCGGCCGCTGTTCGGCGTGCGCCTGCGCGCTGGCGACCGCGTCGAGGACCTTCCTTTCAAGATGCTGTATGCCGGCGGCGACCAGACGCCCGAGATGCTGCGCTTCTGCGACTGCCAGGTGCTGCTCGACCGCACTTATTATGCGCCGCTGTGGGACAAGACCTGGCCCGACGATACCCTGGTCGAATTCGCGTACATGACGGATGCGGCTCCGGCCGCGCAGGCGCTTCCATGACGATTCGTGCCCTCCTTCTGACGACCCTTCTCCTGGCCGGCTGCGCCACCGTCCCCGCCACGCCCGGCACCCAGGTGGCCGCCGAGCGCCTGGCCGCCGCGATCGTGCCCGGCCGCACGACCAAGGCCGAGCTGCTCGCGGCCTTCGGCAAGACCAAGAGCGTCGTCTTCGACAGCGGTTATGAGGCCTGGCTCTACCAGTCGCCCGCGGGTGGCGGCCGCTTCGCCGAATTCGTCGTCCTGATCGACCCGTCCGGGGTCGTCGCCAAGACGCGCCAGCGCGCACCGGCCGCACCCTGAGCCAGGGCGGTCAATAAAGCCTTTGTTCCCATGGAAGAATGCTGAGACCCGTAAGGTGGGCGGCCATACCCGGGCGCGTGTTTGCTTGCTGCCTGAACGCCGCCCACGCGTTCAACTGCTCCCTGAAACTTCGCGACCAATCACCTGCCGCTTGAACGCGTGGGCGGCGCAAACGCCGGCGGTCTGCAAACTGACGAGGTGGAGCCGCTCACCCTACGGGTCTGTGCATCTTCTCGACATGAAGCCTGGGCTTGGCTTACCGGGAACAGGCAGGAGTCCGGCACCCGCGCGCAAGCGTGCGCGGCCCGTTCAACAAGACTGGCAGAATCCGCTACACAGTCTGCTGTACAGACGTTCCGTTTCCTGTGGGGGCCCACCATGCTGGTCGATCGCGTACGGAGTTTCGTTCTTTCCCTGCTGCTGCTTCCCCTGATGCTCGCCGGTTGCGGCGGCGGTGGCGGCGATCCCGGCACGCCGGCACCGCCCGCCCCGCCCGCAGTTACGACCGGCTCGCTGCAAGTCACGGTCAACGCCGTGCCGGCTGGCGTGAACGCCAGTGTGCGCGTCACCGGGCCCAACAATTTTTCGCAAGACCTGACCGGCTCGCAAACACTCGGCAATCTCGCGCCCGGCAGCTATACCGTCACCGCCACTACCGTTACCTCAGGGAACACCACCTACACCCCGACGCCGGCCACCCAGAGCGTGACGGTCACGGCCGGCGCCACCATTACGGCCACGATTGCCTATGCGAGCTCCACGTTCACGCTGGCGCTGGCCGATATCGGGCCGACCTTCACCAACCCTACTTTTGTTACCGCCCCGCCAGGCGACGACCGCCTGTTCGTGCTCGAGCGGCGCGGCGTGATCCGCGTCGTGCGCAACGGCGTGACGCTGACCCAGCCCTGGCTCGACATCAGCGCGAACGTGTTCACCGGCGGCGAGGGCGGCCTGCTGTCGATGGCCTTCGATCCGAATTTCGCCACCAATGGCTATTTCTACGTGTATTACACGGACCCCTCGCAGAACATCGTCGTCGAGCGTTATGGCCGTTCGCCCACGCCGGACGTGGCTGACGGAACCTCGAGCCTGCCCATCCTGCGCATTCCGCACCCGCAATTCACCAACCATTTCGGCGGCCTGGTCACGTTCGGGCCGGACGGCATGCTGTATGCGGGCACGGGCGATGGCGGCGGCGCCGGCGATCCGGCCGGCAATGCCCAGAACCCGAATTCCCTGCTTGGCAAACTGCTGCGCGTCGACGTGCGCACGGCAACGCCACTGCGGCCGTACACGATTCCGCCGACCAATCCCTACGAGATCCGGCCGGGCGCCGGCCTGCCCGAAATCTGGGCCCTGGGCCTGCGCAACCCATGGCGCTTTGCCTTCGATGGCGAGCAGCTGTATATCGCCGACGTCGGCCAGGGTGCGCGCGAGGAAGTCAACCTGGCCGGCACCGGCCAGGGCGGGCTCAACTACGGCTGGGACATCATGGAAGGCACCGCCTGCTACGATGCGGCCACCTGCAACCGCACCGGGCTGACCTTGCCCGTGTTCGAATACGAGCACGGCGCCAGCAACGTCAATGGCTGCTCGATCACGGGCGGCTATGTGTACCGCGGCACGGCCATGCCGGAACTGGCCGGCCGCTATTTCTACTCCGATTACTGCCGCGGCTTCGTGAAAAGCCTGGTCGCCAGCCAATCGGCCATTACCGAGCAGCGCGACTGGAACCTGGGCAACGTGGGCCAGATCCTGTCGTTCGGACGCGATGGCGCGGGCGAACTGTATGTGGTCAGCGCCACGGGACGCATTCATAAATTGGTGCGGGGCAATGTCCGCTGACCCGACCTCTGGAATCGTCGCGCAGCAGGGTTCCAGAGGTCCGGGTTAGAATAAAAGGATGGCACGCCTACACCTCCACTTCCCTGAAGACCAGTACTACTATTCCACGCCCCTGACGGTGCGCGTGACCGACATCAACGGTGCAAACCACCTCGGCAACGACTCGATGATCTCGATGATCTCCGAGGCGCGCGCCCGTTTCCTGTTCGAGTTCGGCGTCGCCGAAACCGAGCGCGACGGCACCGGCATCATCGTCACCGACCTGGCCACGACTTACCGCGCCGAAGCGCACGCGCGCGACCAGCTGCTGTTCGAAGTGGGCGTCATGGATTTCAACAAGTACGGCGGCGACATCACCTTCCGCATCACGCGCCCGAAAGACAAGGCCCTGGTCGCCATGGCCAAGTCCGGCTTCGTGTTCTACAACTACAAGACCAGCCAGGTCGTGGCCATGTCCGACGAGTTCCGGAATAAATTCGACCGGGTGAACTGGATCGACTAAGTTAGTCCACTGCGCAGCCGGCCATCCACAGGCTGCAAAAAATAGCTGGAACTTTCCAGGGCTCCCGGCGGAATATGGTTGAGAGCCGACCATGACCATCACCCCGACCACTTCCGACGACGAGTTACTGCGCCGCATGCGCGCCGGCGAGGCGCAAGCCTTTGCGGCGCTCTACCGGCGCCACCAGGGCCCGCTCTACCGCTTCGCCCTGCTACGCTGCGGTTCGCCCGACACCGCCGCCGACACGGTGCAGGAAGCGTTCATGGGTTTATTAAGCGGGCGCCTCGCCTTCGATCCCCTGCGCGGTTCGCTGCCGAATTTCCTGTTCGGCGTGGTGCGCCTGCTGATCCTGAAACACGAGGCGCCGCGCCGGCGCGAGTCGCCCTTGCCGGAAGCCGACGACGACGCGCCCGCGCTTTGCTGCGACGACGCCTGCCCCTTGACCCGCGTGCTGGCCGACGAAGCGGCCGAAGACGTGCGGCGCGCACTGGCCCGCCTGGCGCCGCATTACCGCGACGCCGTCATCCTGTATGAAATGCACGACCTGTCCTATGGCGAGATCGCCACCATCTGCGCGGTCGACATCGGCACCGTGCGCTCGCGCCTGTCCCGTGGGCGCGCCGCACTGGCCAAGTTCTTGCGCACCCATGCACTGGACGCCAACTGAGATGGACACGACCATGCACGACGACCTTCCCGACCTCCCCGAGCTTGATCAGCGCCTGGCGCAGCTGCGTATGGCGACCACGCACCTTGACGCCCCGCGCTGCGTGGAAAAGGAACTGATGCAGGCGTTTGCCAGCCAGTTCGCGCGCCGCCGGCCCTCGCATCGGCCTTGGTACCGGCGCCTCGGCCTCCTCGAGTGGAGCGCGGCCGGCGTCTGCGCCGCGCTGACCGCCGGCGTACTCGGACTGCTGCTGGTGCCGCCGCACCTGGTCGATGGCTTGCCCGAGACGGGTGCGCTGGTGCGCATCGACAATGGCGCCGCATTCATCGCGCTCGATTCCTTCGAGCGCATCGAAGCGGAACCGGCGCCGCGCCTGGTCGAAACCGCCGTGCCGCGCACGATGCTGGCCGCGTTCGGCCTGCCGCTGACGCCAGAAAACGCCGGCGGCGACGTGCGCGCCGAAATGCTCGTCGGCGCAGGCGGCGAACCGCTTGCGCTACGCCTGAGTTCCATCGATTGACCGATTCGCCACCCACCACGAGGACACCATGAAACCGAACCGCCTGCTGCTCGCCGCCCTGCTCGCCTGCCTGTTGCCTCCCGCCCTGGCCGAGGAAGCGCCGGCGCCGGCACCCGAACCTGCGCCTGCCCCGCGCATCGCCATGCACCACGACCTCGAAGGCTTGCGCATCATCCACGGCGGCCACAACCAGCCGGTGAAAAATGCGCCCTACAGCGCCCAGGCCGTCACCGAACGGCTGCAGCAACTGGCGGACGGCAACCAGATCGAGCGGCGCACGCGCTCGGCCAGCTACCGCGACAGCGCAGGCCGCACGCGCCATGAGGTGCGCAACGACAAGGGAGAATTGCGTACCGTGACCATCGACGACCCGGTGGCAGGCCAGGTCTGGATCCTCAATCCGCAGGAACGCAGCGCCCGGCGCCTGCCGTCGCGCGTGGACGTCGAACGCATCGCCCGCACTGCACGCGAAACTGCGCGCGTGCAGATCGAGCGCATGCGCAAGGAGGGCCGCCTGCCCGCGCTGGAACGCCAGGGCGGCGACCGGGTGCTGGTCGACGTGGAACGCGAGAATGGCCGTCTGCGCGATGGCCAGCGCACGAATGTGCGTGAAACCGTGCGCGTGATCCGGGCGCCGCGCGGACCGGACGCCGACCGCGGCGCCATCGGTCCGGGTCCGCAGATGGGTCCCATGATCGCCGGCGCGGTCAGCAACGCCTTTGCCGACGTGAAGTGGTCCCATAAATCGGTCAGCCGCGATCTCGGTACGCGCGAGTTCGACGGCGTCAAGGCGGAAGGAAAATTGCGCAGCTACGACATCCCGGCAGGCGAAGTGGGCAACCGCAACCCGATCGTGGTGGCCGACGAAACCTGGTATGCGCCGGAGCTGCAGGTCACGGTGTATTCGAAACACAGCGACCCGCGCAGCGGCGACTACGTCTACCGCCTGGAAGGCATCAAACGCGGCGAACCGGATGCGGCGCTGTTCGCCGTGCCGCCGGACTACCAGGTGCGCGAGATCGGCAAGCGCGCGCCTGGCCGGAATGCGGAATAAACGGAACCCGAAAAAAATGCCGGCGGCTGCCGGCATTGGAAGGACTTGATGCGCGCGATCAGCGCTGGGCGGCGCGCTCGCGCGGCATGATCTCCGAATAGAACCAGTCGTCGATCATGCGCTTTTCGAAGCGCAGGAAATCGCTGCCGGTCGAGCGGTTGCTGCGGTCCATGAAGCTCATGTCGCGCAGCTGCGCGTCGCCGCTGCGCACGACCTGGCCATTGCTTTCGATCGTGTAACGCAGGTCGATGCGCGGCCACTCGGCACCATTCTTGACGATGCGCAGGTCACGCGCGCCGCGGCCCGGATACTCGCGTCCGGCCAGGTCGACGTCGCGCACGTCGATGCGCAGATTCTGGCCCGGCGGCAGCTTCGCGCCGAGTTTGGCGAAATGTCCGGTCAGTTCCTTCAACACGCTCTCGCGTTCCCATGGGGTAAAAGGCAGGTCGGAGAAGCGTTCCTGTTCGATGTAGTTGACGGTCACGTCGGCTGAAGCGCTACCCGCCGCCAATGCCAGCAGGCCGCTGACGGCCAGTGTGCGAATCACGTTCTTCATGATGTTTCCTCTCTATTCGTTATCCTGATTTTTACCGTTCAAATATACGCTCCTTTGTAAAACAGCGACGTCTACGGTAAGTAAATTCTGTATCCGATTGTTAGTCCCCGCACAGCCGTTCTCGGGCGGCAAGCGCACACTTGCCGGCAAGGAGGATCGACCGTGCCCGAAGGACCATCGCTTTTCATTTTGAAAGAAGAAACGGCCCGCTTCGTCGGCCAGCAGATCGTCGAGGCCGGTGGCAACGTACGCGCCATCGATCCCACGCGCCTGCTCGGCCAGAGCATCGTCTCGCTGCGCACCTGGGGCAAGCACTTCCTTATCGAATTGCCGAACATGGCGATCCGCATCCATTTTTTGCTGTTCGGCACCTATCGCGTCAACGAGGAGCGCGAGGGCAAGACGCCGCGCCTGTACCTGCGTACCGCGACGGGAGATGTATTGAATTTTTATGCCTGCGCGGTGCGCGAGATCGATCCCGACCTCGACAGCCAGTACGACTGGAGCGCCGACGTGATGAGCGAAGCCTGGAACCCGGCGCAGGCACGCAAGAAGCTGCGCGCCTGTCCCGACATGCTGGCCTGCGACGCCCTGCTGGACCAGGACATCTTTTCGGGCGTCGGCAACATCATCAAGAACGAGGTGCTGTTCCGCATTCGCGTCCATCCCGCCTCGACGGTCGGCGCCCTGCCCGCGCCAAAGCTGCGCGCGCTGGTCGAGGAAGCGCGCCAATACAGTTTCGATTTCTTGGAATGGAAACGGCAGTACGTCCTCAAGCAGCACTGGCTGGCGCACGCCAAGAAGATCTGTCCGCGCTGCGACATCCCGTTTACCAAGGCCCATCTTGGCCGCACCAACCGGCGCAGTTTCTTTTGCGAGCGCTGCCAGAAACGCTATACCAACGAAGGCTGACGCATCCGCCGGATAGCCTTTGTCCGCTGCGTTACGCCCAAATGTATTGCTTGTTGTTAATGTTGCGTGCCCGTACTACAATCGCTTTCAAGCATGAAGATTAAGTGCTTCATTTCGCCTGGATCGACTCCCTAGGGTATTTAAGCAGCATGTCTTTTCTTTCTCCGGCCACACCCAAGATTGCGCACCCGCAAGTGGCCGGATGGAGGGCACGCGTGAATTACCGGGTACTCGCGCCCCTTGTGCTGGCCTGGTGCGCGCTGCCGGCGGCGGCGCAACAGTTGCCGCCGCCATCACGCACGATGTACAAATGCACGGACAATAACGTCGTCTCGTACTCGGACAAGCCTTGCCTGGGTGCGGAACGGCTCGTTGTCGTACCGACGCGCGGAGTGAACAAGCTCAGCGGTAAGGAAAGGATCGGGCGTGACGTGCAGCAAGAGCACCACCGTGAGCAGTTCGCGGAAGCACTGCGGCCAATCAGCGGTATGAAAGCAGCGCAATTTGAAGTCTACAGTCGCCGCATTCGTCTCAGCTCGGCAGCCCAGAACGAGTGCCGCCATCTCGATCCGGTGCTAATGCAGACCGAAGCGCTGGAAGCAGCAGCTGACAAAGCAGGCAAGCCGGCGGTGCAGCGTGACCTGTTCGTGCTGCGCACGCGTTACGTCGCGCTGGGCTGCTAGTTCCGGGACAGGGCACGCATGACGCGTGCACGTGCGACACGCCTCAGCCGCGCGGCGCCTTGAATTCGTTCTCGATCCAGGCCTGCGCCGTACTTGGCGTAAGCTTGAAGTTCGCGGATACACGCACTTGCGCCACCTGCTCGCTCATCTGGTCGGTCGCGGTGAGGATCGCGTAGGGGTCGTCGTCGTCGGGCTTGATGTCGAGCGTTACCTTCAGTTCGCCGGTGCCTTCGGTCCAGACGTACAGGCTTTTATGCAGGATCGCGTGCAGGTGCTGCTCGTGGCGGCGGATGACTTCCGAAGCCGTCTTGATCAGCGTGTTGAAGGCGTTCACGTCAAGCGGCTTGGGATTCTTCTTGTCGCGGCCCATCGTCCACGGACCGACCAGCGCCGGTTCCGGTTCGCCATCCTTGTACATGGCGACGGCCCAGCCTTCGTCGTCATCGTTCTTGATCACGCGTGCGGTCCAGCCATTGCCTTGCCACAGGCGCGGTTCCTGCACCGGGCCATCTTCGTCGCCCGATTCCAGGTCGTTTACGTCGTCGTTCATCGCTCTCTAGTTCCTCTGCCAGGCTTTCGCCCAAAGACAAGATCATAGAGGAAATAGCAGGGACGATGCGATAGCAAACGAATAAAACCGGGCATTGTTTTGCACGATTGCGCCGCCGGCTTCAGATGCGCATGCCTGGCAGCCCTGGCGGGCGCACTGGCGGTGGCGGCGGCGTGCGGAACGGGTCGATGATCCGCTGTTTCGGTGCTTCCCGATTGAACGGGTTGATGATGATGGGCGGGATGGTAGGCGGGGCCGATGGCGGACCCTTCGGTCCTCCCCCCGCCAGGACTGGCGGCGCAGTGCGATGCACCTTCATCGTTGAGCTGACGATATGCATGAGGATCCCTCCTACAACAGAGCAGGCTGTCAGTATAGGCGGCGCTCTGCGCTTTGCAAGGTTAAAGAACCTATCCCAATGGGGATGAGTCGTTGCTGACGCGCCTGACAAGCGGGTGCTGCGTTGCTCGTCGTTGCGTGGCGCCGCCACGCGGCCTCCTCGCGCCTTGCCCCCACTTGCCATGCATCGCCTACGCGCATGTCGCCATCAACTTCCTCCTCCCCACTGGGATAGGTTCTCGCGCGATGTTCGTCGGCGTCCTCTGCGCTCCGGCCCGTCAAAAACGCCGCCCGTCGCAGAGCGCTGGCCCGGCACGCTTCACCTACCTACAGTGAAGCCATCCCATCCCACTTCAGAGGAAGCTGCCATGAAAAAGATCGTTCCCTACCTCGTTTTATTCCTGTGCGCCCTGCTGCTGTGGGACATGCTGTTCAGCTTTGGGGACGCCAGCTTCCACATCGACGGCGAGGAATTCGATGGTCCGCTCGGCGCCCTGTTCGGCCTCCTGCTGGCCGGCGGCGGCACGCTGATCGGCTTGCTGGTGACGGTGGTGGTGGGCGCGGTGCTGGCGGTGGTGCTGACCGGCGTCGGGGTCGTCATCGTCGGTGCGCTGGCGATTGCCGGCCTGGCCGTGACGGCGACGATCGTGCCCTTCCTGCTGCCGCTGCTGTTGCCGCTGGCCCTGGTCTGGTACCTGGTCAGCCGTGCACGGCGCAACCGCACCGTACACAAGGTAGCCGTTTAAGCGGTCTTCTCTGCGGCGAACTGGGCGTAGCCACGGGCGCGCAGTTCGCAGGCCGGGCAGCTGCCGCAGCCATAGCCCCAGTCGTGGCGTTCTCCGCGCTCGCCCAGGTAGCAGGTGTGGGTCTCGAAACGCACCAGGTCGACCAGCGCCGTGCCGCCGGCCTGTTCGGCCAGTTGCCAGGTCTGTTTCTTGTCGATCCACATCAGCGGCGTTTCGACTTTCAGGCGCGTCGCCATGCCCAGGTTCAGGGCCACTTGCAGCGCCTTCATCGTATCGTCGCGGCAATCCGGATAGCCCGAGAAATCGGTCTCGCACATGCCGCCCACCAGCACGGTCAGGCCGCGCCGGTAAGCCACCGTCGCCGCCACCATCATGAACATCAAATTGCGCCCTGGCACGAAGGTGTTTGGTAAACCATTCGCCTGCATTTCGATGGCGACATTGCTGGTCAGCGCCGTATCGGAAATACGGCCGAGCAGCGACAGGTCGATCATGTGGTCCTCGCCCAGGCGCGTGTCCCATTCGGGCGACAAGCCGCGCATTTTCTCGAGCACGGTTGGCCGCACTGCCAGCTCGATCGCATGGCGCTGGCCATAATCGAAGCCGATGGTTTCGACGCGCGCATAACGCTGCAGCGCCCAGGCCAGGCAGGTGGTCGAATCCTGTCCTCCACTGAAGAGAACGAGGGCGGTATCGGGAAGGTGCATGTGTTGTATTCCGGAAGTTAAACGTCCGCCACCATTTTTGCAATTCCGTTAAGATTTGCTCAGCTTTTACACTGAGACGGAGACCCATGGTTCTCGCACCATCCAACCGGAGCGCGCAGGCGGCGCCAAGGCAATCACGGATTTTGGCACAAATCATGCTATCCGTGTATGCCGTACTGGGCGCGCAAGGCGCGTATGCCCAGGAAGCAGAGGCAGGCGTGCCGGCGCCGAATGCCCCAGAGGCCCAAGCGGCCCAAGGGATCAAGTACACGGTCCGCATCGATGCGCCGGGCAAGCTTGACGATTTGCTTGAAGACAACCTCGACCTGCTGCGCTGGCGCGGCAACCCGCGCGTCGACCTCGACCAGCTGCAGCGCCTGGTCAAGGCGGCGCCGGAAGAGGCACGCACCCTGATCGCCACCGAGGGCTATTATTCGCCCAAGATTACCGCCGGGCTGGACACCAGCGGCGGCACGCCCGTGGCGCGCATCGTCGTCGATCCCGGCCAGCCGACGCTGGTAAGCGACCTCGACCTCGTGCTGCAGGGTTTCGTTCCCTTCGAACAAGGCGGGGCGCCATATGACGCGTCCGCGCTGCGCAACCGCTGGTCGCTGCCGGTCGGCGCGCGTTTCCGCCAGGGCGACTGGGAAGCGGCCAAGCGCGACTTGCTGCGCGAAGTGATGCAGTCGCGCTTCCCCCGTGCCCAGCTGGTCGAAACCAGCGCCACGGTCGACCCCGAGGCCAACAAGGCGTCCCTGCGCGTGGTAATCGACAGCGGTCCGGAAATGCGTTTCGGCGAACTGCGCATCCGCGGCCTGAAACGCTATCCGCGCGAAGTGATTACGAACCTGAACAAGATCAAGCCGGGCGACATGTACACCGAAGCCGCGCTCCAGGCTTTACAGGCGCGGCTGCAGGAAACCGGCTATTTCGCCACCGTCGAAGTCAGCGCCGACATGCGCGCCGTGCTCGCCGCCGAGATCCAGGAACTCAAGGACGACGAAGATGCCCCGGCCGGCCAGGACGGCACGGCGCCACCCGCGCCTGCGGCCGCCACTGCGCAAGCCGCCACCGGAGACGCCGTTGCGGGCGCGGCCACCACCGGCGTCAAGCCGCCCACCGCGCCCGGCCCGACCGTCTTGCCGGTGCTGGTGCGCGTTACCGAAAACAAGCAGAAAAACGTCGAGGTCGGTGTCGGTTTCTCGACCAATACCGGCGGCCGTGCGTCGCTCAGCTACGACGACCTGAACGTGTTCGGCAAGCGCATGAAGAGCGACCTGATCTACGAACAGAAGCACCAGCTGGCGCGTGCCGATTTCTATTGGCCGACCACGCCGAACGGCTACAACGACAGCGTCGGCGGCGGCTTCGAACGTACCGACCTGCGCGGCGAAATCACGACCACCGCCAGCGTCAGCGCACGCCGCTCCTGGGGCACGCCGGAACTCGAGCGCAGCGTGAATATCGAGGCCCTGGCCGAACGGCGCCAGGTCGCGGGCGGCATCGACACCGAATACAGCAAGAGTATTCCCGTCACCTACAGCGTCACCCGCCGCAAGCTCGACGACCTGCTGCAGCCGACCCGCGGCTATGCGCTCAACTGGCAGCTGGGCATCGCGCCGCTGCCCCTGTTCACCGACGAAAAATTCATCCGCGGCTATTCGCGCGGCGTGTATTACCGCCCGGTGGGCAGCAGCGGCACCCTGATCCTGAAGGCCGAAGCCGGCGCCGTGTTCTCGAAAGACAAGGTCGGCGTGCCGAGCAGCTTCCTGTTCCGTGCCGGCGGCGACCAGTCGGTGCGCGGCTACGGCTACCAGCAGCTGGGCGTGCGCGAAGGTGAAGCGATCGTCGGCGCGCGCTACCTGCTGACCGGCGGCGCCGAGTACCAGTACTGGTTCCGGCCGCCATGGGGCGTCGCCTTCTTCGTCGATGCGGGTAACGCCGCCGACAAATTCAAGGACCTCAAACCCGAATACGGCTACGGCGTCGGCGCGCGCTGGCGCAGCCCGGTCGGCCCGATCAACGTCGACCTCGCCTATGGCCAGGCGGTGCGCAAGGCGCGCCTGCACTTCTCACTTGGATTCACGTTCTGATGGACGACCATACCTCTACCCCCTCCGCAGCGGCCGACAAGCCGCCGAAAGTGCGGCGCTGGCCGCGCCGCGTCGCCATCGGCCTGGCCATCACCGGCGTCGTCGTCGGCGGCACCGCCTGGTACCTGGGCCGCGAAACGACGCTGCAAATGATCGCCGAGCGCGTTGCCCGTTCCACCGGCGGCAAGCTCACCTTGACCGGTGTGCGCGGCTCGATCTATGGCGCCATGCACATCGACCGCATCGTCTGGCGCACCGACGAGCAGCTGGCGATCGCCACCAACATCGACCTCGAATGGTCGCCGCGCCAGCTGCTCTCGAGAGGCATCGAGGTCAACAAGCTGCACGCGGCCGACCTGCGCCTGGAAACGCTGAAGGAAAGCGAGGAAAAGACCACGATGCCGGCCTCGCTCGCCCCGCCCTTCAAAATTGCGCTGGACGATGCACGGCTGGCGAAAGCGACCTTTGTCAATAAAGGCGCCAGCACTGAGATCACCAACATCCGCATGCGCCTGCTGGGCGACAAGGTGCAATGGCAGCTGCGCGACGCGGCGGCGACCACCCCCTGGGGCCAGGTCGCGGCCGACGGCCAGATCGGCTCCCAGAAACCCTTCAAACTGGCGGCGAACGCCAGCCTGTCGCAGGGCAAGGTCGGTCCGGGCGCCACGCCCGCGGCCCTGACACTGCGCGCCGGCGGCGACCTGAACGTGACCACGCTGGACGCGACCGGCAACGCCGGCCGCGCCGGCGGCGAAGCGCGCATGACCCTGTCGCCGTTTGCAGAAATCCCGCTGCGCACGATGGACCTGAAGGCGCGCAACATCGATCCCGGCTTCTTCAATCCTTCGCTGCCGACGGCCGACCTGAGCCTGACGATTGCCGCCAAACTCGACGACGCGCGCGCCATTTCCGGCAACGTCAACCTGGTCAACGACGGCCCGGCCGGTACCATCGACCAGCAACGCCTGCCGCTGCGCGCCTTCCGCGGCCAGCTCGGCGGCAACCTCGATGCCATGCGCATCAGCGATGTGCTGCTCGACTTCGGCGCCGCCGGCCGCTTCACCGGCAGCGGCAGCGTGCAGCGCGGCGGCGACAAGGACAACGTCAAGGAGCAAAGCGACGAGGGCCTGGGCACCGCCAACTTCGCCCTGCATACCGACAGTTTCGACTTGAAAGGCATCCACGGCAGCATGAAGCCGACCAAGATCGCCGGCGACATCGCGGTGGCGAATGTCGGCAAGGTGCAGACGCTCGACGTGCGCCTGGTGGAGAGCGGCCTGCGCCTGACGGCCAAGGCCAAACTCGAAGACAACGTCGTCGACGTGCAGGATGCGCGCCTGGCCGCCGGCAAGGGCACGGTGGTCGTCAACGGCAACATGAAACTCGATGGCGACAAGGACTTTAAAGTCAGCGCGAATGCCAGCCGCTTCAATCCGGCGGCGCTGGGTGACTATCCGCAGGCCGACATCAACGCCCTCGTCAATGCCAGCGGCGTGCTGGCGCCAACCTGGCGCGTGAACACCGACTTCGCGCTGCGCCCGAGCCGCCTGTTCGACCAGCCGCTGTCCGGCAAGGGCAAGCTGATGGCCGACGCCAAGCATGTCAGCGGCGTCGACGCCAGCCTGGCGCTGGGCCAGAACACGGTCAACCTGAACGGCGCCTTTGGCGCCCCGGGCGAACGCATGGCCTGGCGCGTCGAAGGACGCAACCTGGCCACGTTGAAGAGCGACCTGTATGGCGCGGTCAGCGCGAATGGCGTCGTCACCGGCACCATGGCCAACCCGCGCACCACGTTCAACGCGGACGCGAATGGCCTCGGCTGGGTCGCGGCCCAGCGCAAGGCCAACAACAGCAACCTGCACGTCAGCGGCGAAGCCTGGCTGGCCGGCGCCGACGGCGCGCGCTTTGTCGAAGCCAAGGGCAGCGGCAACATGGCGCGCTTCAATCCGGCCGCTTTCGGCAGCCCGCTGCCGGGCTCGATCAACGGCGCCTTTGACGCCAGCGGCCGCTCCGGCGCCGACTGGCGTGGCGCGCTCAACCTGCGGCTGGCGGAATCGACGCTGGCCAAGTCGCCGTTCTGGGGCCATGCGCGCCTGGCGGCCGATAAACGCCACGTCTCCGGCGCCGACGTCGACCTGCACATCGGCGCCAACGTGCTGGCAGCAAAAGGCAGCTTCGGCGCCGGCGGCGACCGCCTCGACTGGCGCATCGATGCGCCGCAACTGGCGGCGCTCGGCCCCGACTTCGGCGGCGCCCTGCGCGGCGCCGGCAGCGTCAGCGGCACGATGCAAACGCCGTCGCTCGCCGCCAACCTGGAAGGCCAGAACCTGCGCCTGCTCGGCACCCATAACGTGAAGTCCTTGCGCGCCAACGCGAATCTCGGTTCGGGCCGCGGCGGCGCCGATCCGCTGGTGGCCGACATCCAGGTGGCCGAGTATTCCAATGGCGACACCCGCATCGCCGCCGCCAGCCTGCAAAGCAGCGGCACGCGCGCGTCGCACACGCTGCGCGCGGCGGCACGCAGCGACGACTTCGACGCCTTCACCGAGGTGCGCGGCGGCTGGAGCGGCAACGCCTGGGCCGGCACCCTGGCCGCGCTGCAGAACAAGGGACGCTATGCGATGACCCTGGCGCAGCCGGTACCGCTGCGCATCGGCGTCGCGCCCGGCGCGGGCGTGGCCGGCCTGGCCAAACCCGAATCGCTCGCCTTTAACGGCGCGCTGATCCGCCTGCCTTCGGGCACGGTGCGCATCGATACGCTGACCAAGACGGGTTCGCGCTGGAACAGCCGCGGCGCCGCCGCCGGCGTGCCGCTGAACTATCTCGGCCAGTTCTCGGAAGCGCTGCGCGACAACGTGCAGGGCAACCTGACCCTCGGCGCCGACTGGAGCCTGGACATGCGCATGGTCACCGGCGGCGCCCCTGCCCTGGCCGGCAGCGTGCACGTATTCCGCGAAGGCGGCGACGCCCTGGTCGGCGCGAATACGCCGGTCGCACTCGGCCTGCGTACCTTCGACGTGCGCGCCGACGTGCAGGGCAGTTCGCTGCGCACCCAGCTGGCGCTCGATGGCGCCCGTACCGGCACCGCGCGCGTCGACGGCACCGTCCAGATGATCGGCGGTAAGGTCAACCGCGACAGCCCGCTGCGCATGACGGCGAATGCCGACATGGCCTCGATCGCATGGCTGGCGCCACTGGCCGGCCAGCGCGACCTCGAACTGGGCGGCAGCATGAAGCTGGCGATCACCGCAGGCGGCACCATCGGCACGCCTTCCCTGAACGGCACCGTGAACGGCGACGCGATTGCCGTGCGCTGGCCGGAACAGGGCGTGCGCCTGCAGGGCGGCCAGCTGCGCGCCCAGCTCGCGGGCGACCGCCTGGTGCTGCAGCGCCTGTATTTGCAGGGCAGGACGGGCAGCGCCACCGCCGACGGTTCGATCCGCTTCGGCGACACCCCGGCCATGCAGCTGAACCTGGTGGCGGACAAGCTCGAAGCGCTGTCGCGCCCGGACCGCACCGTGATCGTGTCGGGCAATGCGGCGTTGGTGCGCGATGCGACGCGCTTCTCGCTCGAGGGCCGTTTCAAGGCTGACCGCGCGCTGATCGAGTTCGCGCCGCAGGGCCGGCCGACGATCTCCGACGATGTCATCGTGCTCGGCCGCGGTAAACCGATGCCGCCGCAGAAAAAGGAAAAGGAAGTGCCCTTGATGATCGACCTCGCGGCCGACCTGGGCGACAACTTCCACCTGCGCGGCCTCGGCATCGACGCCATGCTCGAAGGCAGTGCGCGCGTGCGCATGACCGGCAATGCCGCCCCGCGCGTGAATGGCACGATCCGGGTCGCCAGCGGCAACTACGCCGCCTACGGCCAGAAGCTGGCGATCGATCGTGGCGTCATCACCTTTGCCGGCCCCTACGACAATCCGACGCTGGACGTGCTGGCGGTGCGCAAGCAGCCCGAAGGCACGCAGCTGAGCGAGACCAACGTCGAAGCCGGCGTACAGGTGCGCGGCACGGCGCGCGCGCCGCAAGCGAAACTGGTGTCGACGCCGAACGTGCCGGACAGCGAAAAGCTGTCCTGGCTGGTGCTGGGCCACGGCATGGAAGGCACCAGCGGCAACGAGAAGGATGTTCTGAGCGCCGCCGCCGGCGCCCTGCTGGGCGGCAAAGGCGGTACCGGCGGCATCCAGTCGAAGCTGGCCAATTCGCTCGGCGTGGACGAACTGGGCATCGGCCAGGGCCGCAACGGCGACGCCGAGGGCCTGGCCAATACGGTGGTCACGATCGGCAAGCGCATTTCCTCGCGCGCCTACATCAGTTTCGAACAGGGTGCGTCGTCGGCTTCGAGCCTGGTGAACCTGCGTTATAAACTGACGCCGAAGTTCACGCTGCAGTTCCAGGCGGGGACGAATACGGCGCTCGACGTGCTGTACTCGTGGGCGTGGGATTAATCGTCAGTAAAGCGTAAAAAAGAGAGGTCCCCGCGGGGACCTCTCTTTTTTAATGCAGGCTCGGCTTCGGATCGGGCACCGGGTCTTCGTTTTGCGGCGTATGCAGCGGCGCATGGTGCGGGTGTGGCGTGTCGAACGGTTCCGGCAGCGGATCGTCGGCCGGTACCGGGTCGGGCGCGCGGTGCGCTCGCACCGGCAATGGAATGGCTGGGAACATGTTCTGGTCTCCTGAAAGCGGTGTTGTCACCTTACCATGAGCCGTGCGCATCCGACGCCCGGTTACAATGCCCGCTCCGACCCATCCACGCATTCGACTTCGATGACCATCACCACTCTCGCCCTGCTCCTGCTGACGCCGATCCTCGTCTGGCGCGTTTATACGCGCCTGAAAACGCAGATGGCGCGCCAGCGCTCGATCATGTCGCGCCACTACACCGGCGTGCTGGTGTTTGCCGGGATGGTGCTGGTGTCGCTGTCGGAAGTGATGACGCGGCCCTACGCCCTTGGTGCGCTCGCCGCCGGCACCGCGCTGGGCGTGTTCTGGGGCGTGTTCGCGCTCAAGCGCACGGTGTACGAAGACACCGAGCTCGGTTATTTTTTCACGCCGCCGATGCGGCTCGGGATCGTGATGGCGATGGTGCTGGTGGCGCGCGTGCTGTACCTCGGCGTCGAGATCTACGCCAGCCAGCAAGGCAACGGCGCAGCGGCGCCGCGGTTCACGGACAGTCCGTTGACCATGCTGTGCGTGGGCCTGA
Source organism: Massilia sp. CFBP 13721 (assembly GCF_014842025.1). Lineage (GTDB taxonomy): Bacteria > Pseudomonadota > Gammaproteobacteria > Burkholderiales > Burkholderiaceae_D > Telluria. Next base: position 116,348 of record NZ_JACYUY010000006.1, on the reverse strand, counting down.
CCGGTGCGTATTTCGCGGCGTATTCGGTGGGGCTGCTGCTGTGGCGCAGGCGCCTTCGTCAAGCGATCGAGAAGGCGTGATGTTTCGATCGAGTTAGTTCGTAGGGTGGACTCCTGAGTCCACGCGGTGCAACGCTTCCCGATCGAAAATGTATTTCGACTTGCACACTCTGTACCGCGTGGACTCAGGAGTCCACCCTACGTATAGAAAATTCATCCGTAGGTTTGAAAGGACACGGCCAATAAAAACGGGACCCTGAGGTCCCTTTGCTTTACGCGGCTTGCGCCTCTTCCTTCCGCCGCTGCAGCACGAAAATCGGCTGCGCCCACTGCGTGTCCTTCTTCTTCTTGCTCGTGATGAGCGTCAGTTCCGAAGGGTCGTAGACGTCGGTGTTGTGCGTCAGCGGCGTCGTCATCAGGTATTGGGCGTCGGTGTTCTTGAGGAACTCGCCGACCAGCTGGATGTTGCGGATGTCCAGGTGCGCGAACGGTTCGTCGATGAACACAAAGCCGCCGGAACCCTCTTCCGATTTCAACAGCCCGATCAACAGCACCAGCGACTTCATCACCTGCTGGCCGCCCGAGGCTTCGCCGTCGTTCATGCCGATCTGGTCCTTGCCGTCGAACTTGAAACGCACGTGCAGGCCGGCCTGCGCCAGTTGCACGTCGTCGTTCTCGAGGCGCACCGGGTCGGCTTGCACGTCGATGCCGGCCAGTTCTCCCAAGTCCTTGATGTTCTTCGAATAGGTCTTGATCGTGTAGCGCAGGCGCTCGATGTAGGCGCCGCGCGCGTTGCCCGTCGCCTCGATCGCGCGGTTGTTCTGGTAGCGGCGTTCCTCGGTCTCGACCTGGCGCCCGGAGAGCTGGTCGTTCAGGCGCGCGTACTGGTCGATCACCGTGGCGTCGAGTTCCCAGTCGTCGCGCGCCAGCGCGTGTTCGAGCGAAGAGATGCGCAGGTTGACCTGGTGCGCGTTCTGGTGCTGCGACACCAGCGCCGCACGGCGCGCCGCACGCTTCCACGCCGCCGGGATGTTCTTCCAGCCGCCGCGCAGCGCCAGCAGCGCTTTCGCATGCTCGCCGCGTTGCTCGATCTGGCGCCGGCTGTTCAGGCGCAGGCCCGCTTCCGCTTCCGACAGCGCCATGCGCGCGTTTTGCCAGACGGTGTCGGCGCGGGTGCGCGCGACCGTCGCGTTCTTGGTCAGCGCCTGCAGTTCGCCCAGGCGCGCGCCCACTTCCAGGCGCTCGGCCTTGATCGGGGCGATGCTGCGCGCCGCTTCCTCGAACTCGGCCTGGCGCGCCGCCAGTTCCTTGGCGGCGTCGACGCCGGCGATACGCGCCTTCAGCGCCCCGACTTCGGCGGCCAGCTTGCTGATGGCGAGCGTCAGCGCATCTTCCTTCGCTTCCAACGCCGGCAGGGACTTCTGGATCGCCTCGAGACGCTGGGTTTTGCCGGCGGCGCCGAAGCGGTAGCGCGACGGTTCGACGAACAGCGAGCGGCCGCCGCGGCGTTCGCGGTGGTAGGCGTCCGGCGTGATCCATTCGTCGCTACCGGATTTGAAGCCGGCATCGACCGAATCGACGCGGTCGATGCGCGCCAACTGGTCGATCAGCCAGCTTGGGGCCAGCGCCGAGAAATTCACCACCGACAGCAGGCTGTCGTCCTTCATCTTCGGTGCTTCGACGCAGTCGGGGACGATGAAGTGGCGATAGCGCTCCTTCTCGGCCAACCGGTACGCCGCCGGCGCATCCTTGGCGCGCTCGAGCAGCACCACCGAGGCGTAACCGCCCAGCACACCCTCGACCGCGCCCTGCCATTTCGGATCGGTCACTTCGACGATATCCGACAGCATCGCATGCGGAATACCCTCGTCGCGCAGCGCGCGGCGCATCAATCTCTGGGCTTCCGGCTCCGGCATCGCGCTCTTGCCCTGCAGCGCGGAGATGGTCGCCATCTCGGCGGCGATCTTCGTACCCAGCGCTTCGCGCGCGGCGCGCTGGCGCGCCAGCTCGGCTTCCTTTTCTTCCAGCTGCGAAGCCACTTCCGCCATGTCGGCGCCGGCTTCGGCCGCCAGCTTTTGCAGGCGTTCCTTTTGCTCGAGCAGGTTCTCGATCGGCTTGATGCGGCTGTTGATCTGCGTAAGCCGGCTGGCCAGCGCCGTGCCTTCCTGCTCCAGCAGGGTTTCCTGCTGCTGCGCTTCGGTCAGCGCGCGCTGCTGGGCCGCCAGCGACTGGCGCTTTTCGGCCAGCACGCTGTCGACCTGCGCCAGCGGCTTGCGTTGCTCGTGCAGCGCGCGGCTGATGTTGGCCGCCTTTTCGCGTGCCTCGTGGTATTCGAGGCTGGGCAGCACTTCTTCTTTCAGCTCGCGCCGTTCCTTGTGCAGACCTTCCCACTGATGGTAATTCGCCACGCGCAGGCGCAAGCCCTCGAGATTGACGCGCGAGGTTTCCAGTTCGGCTTCGAAGCGTTTCAACTCCGTCTCGGTGTCGCGCTGGTGGCGCTTGGCTTCGTCGTAGGCGTCCAGCACCTCCTTGTCGCCGAAAACCTGGAATACCAGATCCAGCAGCTGACGCGGCGCGTATTCGCACAGTTTATCGGTCTCGCCCTGCTCCAGCGCCAGCACCTTGGACATCGCCGGCGACAGCCCCGCCGACGCCAGCCGCTTGCGATAGTTCTCGACGCCGAGCCAGTCGGTCGCTTCGGTCACTTCTTCGATGTTGACGTTCCCGGGACGCATCAGGTACTGGCGCTTCCAGTCGCCGCCGTTTTTCTGCACCTGGCAGAACAGCGTGACTTCGTCGTCGGCGAAGAAGCCGGAATGGCGGAACGGCCGGTTCGACAGCTGCTTGCCGACCGCCTTGTTGTCGACCACGGCGCGAATCCAGGCGCTTTGCTGGCCCGAGTGGCGCGCATAGTGCTTATACGTGCGGCCCATCGAGCAGTCGAGGCCGAACAGGGTGCGCAAGGCGTCGAGCAGGGTCGTCTTGCCGGAACCGTTCTGGCCGGCGATGGTGATGATCTTGGCGTCGAGCGGGATGTTTTTAATCCGCTGCCAGTAATCCCAGTGGACCAGCTCGAGTGATTTGATGTGGAACATAGTGTCTCAGTTCGATGGTTCGAGAGGTTCTACGGCATCCGCGTCGTTCGCGGAGTCGTTGGCAGCTGCGACCTTGCGCGGCACCGCGGCCAGCGGTGCGCGCTTGAACACGTCGGACAGGGCGCCATTGATGATGCGCTCCTTGAGCACGTCGGTATCCATCATCAGGTCGAGCAGCGGGCCTTCCAGGATCACGTCGCCGCGCCGTTCGATGAAGCCGAGCTTCGACAGCTGGCCCAGGTTCATGTCCATGCGCGTTTTCTTGCCGAGCTTGTCGCCGAAGTCCGACAGCAGCGCCGTATAGGAGATGCCGATCGAGGTGTCTTCCGCGCGCGGGATCGGGTTGTCCTTGTCGAACAGGTCGTTCTGGTCGTCCGCCACCGTGACGTGGGTTTCCTGGCGCTCGCGCTTGGGCAGGATGATCTGCGCCCACAGCACCACCAACAAGGCCACGCCGTCGCGCGTCAGGCCGAAATTATTGTTTTGCCAGATGTCCTTGGCCCCGAAGATCTTCGGCTCGACATTGCGGTGCAGCGCGATCGTCACATGGTCGGCATACACGTTGTCGAGCAGTTTCAGGCCAGCGTCAAGCAGGCGCTTGTCGACTTCGATGCGGAACTGTTCGTCCGACAGCGCGCGCTTGACCATCTTGTCGTCGCGGCGCAGCGTCTGGTGCGTCAGCAGGCGCGCGATCAGGATTTGTGCGTCGTCATTCATCGGGGGTACCGTTTTCGAGGTCGAGTGAAAGGGTTGCAAAGGACATGGCGGCCACTTCCGGATCGTCCAGCTGGACCATCTCGTCGGTTGGCTCGAAGCGGATCGGCAGGCGCGCCAGTTCCGCCGTGGCGCCCTGCAGGCTCGCTTCGCTGGCGTCGCCCAGCAGCGGCAGCAGAGAAGCGCGGTACGACGCCAGCGCGAAGCCGGCCGGCAGCAGCGATTCGTGCAGCTGCACCTTCTTCGGCCCGGTCTCCGAGAATTCCGGGAAGTTGCCGAGGTTGGCGAAGTCGGCCAGTTTATTGATCCAGTCGTTCAGTTCGGCCTGCATCGCCGGATTGTCGTTGATCGTCAGCGGCGCATCTTCGCCGTTCGGCAAGCCTTTCGGACCGCTAACGATGGTGCGTTCGGCCAGCAGTTCGGTTTCGGCGACGTCGATCATCTCGGCCGGCGTGCCGAACAACGGCACCACCGGGCGGTCGATCGCATCTGCCGCCAGGCTGGCCAGGTCGTCGTGCGCCAGCAGCCAGCGTTTCACATCCGTCGTCGACAGCCCGGACTGGCCCAGGTGCACGCGCTGGCGTTCGATCTGGTTCAGCGCGCGCGAGAACATGCCCTGCATGTTGAGCAAGGCGCTTTGCGCGCGGCCGATCGCCTGCGCCGCCTTGTGGGTAGCCGAATCGGCGCGTTCGTCGGACGTGATCGCGCGCAGGATCACGGAACCCTTCTCGACCCAGTCGCAGGCCATGTGCCACTTCGCCTGCGAATTGCGCAGCTTGAATTCGGAACCCGAGGCGATGGCGTCGCGGAACTCCTCGGTGAGTTCGATCAGGCGCCCCAGCAAATGCCGCAGCTGCTCGACCGTGACGCCGCCCACGGCTTGCGCGCCGGCCACCTGCGACAGCAGGAAGCCCATCTCGGCGTCGTCTTCGTCCGGCTTGGCCAATGCGATGAGGGTGTCCAGCGCGGACAGGACATTCCTTGCCAGCGGCGTGATGCGGTAGACGGCGGCGGGCGCATCCCAGGCCAGCAAGCCGTGGGTGCGCAGGCGGTTCAGCACCGTTTCCAGGCTTTCCGGGATCAGGTAAGCGAGCTTCTGGTTGATGTCGGCGCGCGAAAACGCCGCACTGCCGGTGTCGGCCGCCAGTTCGCGCAGCACCAGGAGGCGCACCAGGACGCCGTCCTGGGTGCCGTGGAACAGCGCCGTGAACGCGGACAGCATCGGCTGCGCGCGTTTCAGGTGGAAGACCTGCTCGATTTCGTCGGGTGCGATGCCTTCCTGGAAGTGGGCGGCGAGCGGGTCGGGCTCGTCCTGCGCCAATCCATGGGGTTCCGCGGCGAGGGCCGCGCCTGCCTGTATGTCGATCATGTGGGATACCAGTTTTGCGAGCGCGGAACGTCGGACAGCCGGTCAGCAGCCAATTTTCCGCGGGGGGAACAGTATAACAGTTAAGGTCGGGCAACTAGGAGGGGAAAGCGGCGCGGATGTTGCCTGTTGGCAGGAATGACACACTCGATTGGCCGATGTCGCGTATCGACGCGTGGACGGCAGAGCCGCCTTTCGCGGCCCGGTTCACCCTACAGCCGACGCTACCGTAGGTGGACGGCTCTGCCGTCCACGCGGTGACCGTTACATTTACTTCTTCGTGATCTTGGTGACGGTCTGCTCGATCGTCTCGCGGTCGCTGTCACGGAAGCGCAATTTGACCGGATACCACTCCTGCCCCGGCGCCAGCCAGACGTCGACGCCCTCGCTCTTGCCGGCGCGCGGCTCGCGCGTCACCAGTACCGTATCGAGTTCGCCCATGGCGGTCTGGATCTTTTCGCGCTTGACCACCTTGAAAGTCCAGGGTTCGGTATCGCGCCGGGAGGCGACAACAAAACTCCACTCGCTGCCCGGCTTGAACTTCGCCTCGCCGGCGGCGCGTGCGACCGAGGCCAGTTGCCAGGTGACCGAGGCGCGGTCCTGCTCGCCGCCCTGCATCGCATAGGGTGTTTTCGCCTCGGTCAGGTTGATGGCCTTGGCGGCGCGATCGAATACCGTCGTGGTGGCATCCTTGCGGTAGCGCTTTTCATAAAACTCCGCGGGCGCCAGGCCGAAGCTGTCGACCGTGCCGTGGCTGCGGTATTCGGTCAGCTTGCCGAGCAACTGGACCCGCGCTTCGACGTTCACATCGTAGTTGCCGGCGCCGGCGCGCCAGGCGATGGTCGCATCGCCCTTCAGGGCGATACCGCGCTGCTGGGCGTGCAGTTCGTAGGCCAGGTCGGCCGATGGCGGCAGATCGACCGCGCGTTTCAGGGGCGCCGCAGCCTGCGCGGCGCCAGCCAGGGCCAGCGCCATGGCAAGAACAGTGCCCTTCAAAAGATTGCTTCGCATTATCATTTTCCTGTATCGGTAAGGGCTATATTATTCACGGTTTGCGTGGTCACTGCACCGTTGGCTTCCGTATTGCGAATCTGCACCGGATACCAGCCCCGGCCCGGGGCCAGCCAGACGTCCAGGCGCGAACGGTACGACCCTTCTTTTGGCGGACGCGACAGGTGAATCGCCTGCAGCTTGCCGAGCTTGGTGTCGATCTCTTCCTGCCCGACCACGACGAAGCGGAACACGACGGCGTCGCGGTCTTCGCCGACCTGCAGGTCGATGTCGCCACTCAGCTGATCCGGGTCGCCGCGCGCGATCGCCGCCAGTTGCAGCGGCACGCTGGCCTTGTCCTGGGCGCCGGCCATCAGCGGTACTGCTTTTTGCGAGGCAGAAAAGGTAATCCGGTCGTGCTGCCAGTCGAAATGGGTGGCGGTCAGCGCGCGCCCGCGCCGCTTTTCCGTCATTTTGACGGGGGCGAAACCGGTGGCCGCCCATGCCCCTTCGCTGGTCAGCACGGCCAGGTTCACGCGCGTCACCAGGATGCGGATGCCGGCCTCGAAGTCGATGCGGTAGCTGTCGTCGCGAAAGGACCAGGCCAGCTGCGCTTCGCCGCTCCAGCGCGTGCCGTCGGCATCGACCCGGGCCACGTCCATCATGATCGTTGCCGGCGGCGGCATGGCGACCTTGTAGCGGCGCGCTTCGGGCGCGGGCGGCGGAACGGGTTCGGCCGGCACAGGCGCGGGCGGTTCGACAGCGGCCAGCGCGGCCGGCACCGGCGCAGGCGGCGCCGGGTCCTCGCCGCTGCCGCCGCTGCCCGGCGTGACCGTGGGCCCGACCGCTTCCTCGTCCAGGAAGGGCGCACTCTCCTGCGCCAGTGTCGGCAGCGGTGGCAGCGGCAAGGACGCGAGTGTGGGCGGTGGCAGGGGAACGGGTTCGCTCACGGTTGGCGCTGGCGCGGGCAGCAACTGCGCCTGCATGACATCCACGCCGCCGGACGTCGGCAGGCGCGGCAGCGCCACCGAGCCGGAGATGAAGGAGAACAGCACGGCGTGCAGCAAAACGACCAGGGCGCCGAGCAACACGGCGCGGCGCTGCCGGTAGATAGCGGAGACGATAGCCATCGCGCTAGTGTACCTGTCGATGTCCGCCCCCGCTGTCCGGCTGGCCCGACTTCGATTGATCCGTGTGTTATTTATCTGCTACGCTAGGCCGACCACTTCACGGAGACGACCATGCATAAACCACCCTCGCAGAATATGCCCGGCATGACGGATACGCTCGAGTTCGTAAAGAACCTCTGGGGCGGCATGGGCGTGCCCGGCATGGGCGCGCTGAATACGCCCGGCCTGGGCACCCCGGCGCTCTCGACCGAGGACCTCGACAAGCGGATCACCGACCTGAAGGCCGTCGAAAGCTGGCTCAACCTGAACCTGTCGATGCTGCGCACCTCGATCCAGGCGCTGGAGGTGCAGCGCGGCACCATCGCCGCCCTGAAATCGATGAGCGATAGCATGGCCCAGGCCATGGGCCAGCAGGGCGAGCAAACGTCCTCGCTGCCGCCCTTCTCCGCCTTCTTCAATGCCGCGGGTACGCAGCAAGCCGGCACGCCGACGCCATCACCGCAGGCGACTGCCCAGGCCGCCCTAGGCGGCGCGACGGCGGATGCCGCGATGCAGCCTGCCGTCGCCTGGTGGAATTTGTTGCAGGATCAGTTCCGCCAGGCGGTCGCCAGCACCATGCCGGCCGATGGCGGGATGGCTGCCAAGCAGGCCGGCGACAAGGCGAACCCTGACCAGGGGTCCGCCGCCAAGGGGGCCGGTGACAACCGGTCCGGCAACACGGCCGACGCGAAACCGGGCGACGTGCCCGATCCTGCGCAACGCGCGACCACCGGCGGCGACGTCGGCGGCACGCCCGGCACTTCCTCGCAGAAACCTTCCCGGACAAAATCCGATAAAGCCTGATTCCCGCGCAAACAAGTTGCGCTGGCAAGCCCATGTATTGATTTGACGGGCATCACAGCCGCCCCTGTCGTGTTGAACTTGACAACACGGCCGGGGCCTCCGGCCGCCGTATTCCCCTGTTGGAGAACGGCATGCCCACTATCAATTTCTCGCGTTTGACTGCCGAACAGGTCGCCGACGTGCGGCGCAAGCTCGAGAGCGCCGGCTGCCCGGTGCCGCCGAGCGCCCACCGCCTCGAAGAACTGGCCGCGGCGATCGCTGCATTCCGCAAGCAGCACAACCTGCCCGGCGCCGGCGGCCCGCTCGACGAAGCCACCTGGCGCCGCCTGAACGCCAGCAGCGGCAGCGTCTTCAGCGAGGTGTTCCAGAACGAACTCGGTTTGCTGCGCCCCGGGCCGAACGCCCCCAGCGGCGGCCCGGAAGACGTGCAGCCGGCCGCCGCCTGCGCCCTGCTTACCCAGGCCCACGAGGCGCAGCTGGCCGGCCTGGCCCTGTCCGGCGGCGGCGTGCGCAGCGCCACCTTCAATCTCGGCGCCCTGCAGGCGATCGCCGAACTGCGCCTGCTGCGCGATGTCGATTACCTGTCGACCGTCTCGGGCGGCGGTTTCATTGGCGGCTGGCTGTCGAAATGCATCCGCGAACGGCGTGGCGACGTGGCCGCCGTCGAAGCCCTGCTCACGCCCGGCGCGGCCGGCCAGGCGGTCGCCAGCGAACCGGTCGAGATCCAGTTCCTGCGCCAGTACAGCAATTACCTGTCGCCGCGCAGCGGCACCTTCAGCGCCGATACCTGGACCCTGATCGGCACCTATGTGCGCAACACCTGCCTGAATTTGACCATGCTGGTGGCCTGGCTGTGCGCATTGCTGATCTTGCCGCGCTTCGCCGTCTGGGCCGTGCACCGCGTGATTGGCCCGGGCGCGCCCTGGGCGGCCTGGTCGGACGCGATCTGGCTGGCGGGCACGGTGCTGTTTTTATTCGCCGTCTTCTGCATAGCACTGAGTATCTCGAGCAAGCCGGAAAGTTCGACCGGCCTGCGCCGCTTTCCGCTGGAGCAAGGCGCGGTCCTGCGCTGCATCAATCTGCCGCTGCTGCTGGCGGGCTTCCTGGTCAGCATCGGCCTGTGGCGCCACGGCGGCGCCTTGCCGATCCTGTGGGAAGAAGGATTACCGGTACGCTTTCACGGCTGGGGTGCGGCCTGGCTGCTGGTGCCGGGGCTGGTGTATTTCATCGTCTGGGCCAGCGGCTGGTACCTGGCGCACGACCGCACCAGCCCCTACCGCGGCGCCGGCTATGTGCTGTGCGGCGCCGGCGCGGCGTTTGTTGCCAGCCTGACGCTGTCGGCGGCGCTCGAATTCGCACCGGGCGCGGTCGCCCACCTGGCCTCGATCGAACTCGCGCAATTGCTGGCCTGGCGCGTCTGCCCGGCCGTGACAGGCTTGCTGATCCTGTACGGCGCCGCGCTCGCGCTCGAACAGCGCCTGCGCCGCCACCGCCCGATCCCGGACATCTCGCGCAGCGAACTGAAAGAAGGCATGAGCCACTTCGTCTGTGCGATCGGCGCGCTGGCGGCCGGCACCCTGCTGCTGCTGACCGGCCTGGCGCTGCTGCCCAATCCAAAGGAACACCCGATCCTGAACAATGCGATCGCGCTGGGCATCTTCGGCATGCCGCTGATGATGACGCTGTTCTCGGTGACGATGACGCTGATGATCGGCCTGATCGGCCCCCTGTACAGCGACGCCAGCCGCGAATGGTGGAGCCGGCAAGGCGCCTGGTCGTCGATCTTTTCGCTGGCCTGGCTGATCATGTTCGGGGTCGCCTTCTTTTGTGCGCCACTGCTGCACTGGGCCTGGCTGACCTATGAGCCGATCGCCAACGCCGGCACCGCGCTCGGCTGGCTGGTGATGACCGTGATCGGGTTAAAAGCCGGCAGCGGCAGCGCCACCGGCTCGCGCGAAGGCAACTGCGCCAAGCGCGAAATCGCCGCGCGCCTGGCGCCGTATTTTTTCACGGTCGGCATCTTCGCGCTGCTGTCGAGCCTGGTGCAAGCGGTGGTCGCCATGCCAAACGTCGCCTGTCCGTCGCCGGTCTCGCTGCCCTGCGTGTATGCCGCCCACGCCAACGCCACCCTGGCCAGCGACGGCAGCACCCTGGTCATCGCCTTTTGCTGCTTCCTGGGCGCCGCCCTGCTGCTCGGCTGGCGCGTCGACATCAACAAGTTCTCGCTCTACATGCTGTACCGCAACCGCCTGGTGCGCGCCTACTTCGGCGCCAGCAGCACGCGCCGCAAGCCGCACCCGTTTACCGGCTTCGACCCCGGCGACGACCCGCAACTGGCCGACATGGAAAACCAGCGCCCCTACCACATCGTCAACACGGCACTGAACCTGGTCAGCGGCGAGGAACTGGCCTGGCAGACCAGGAAAGCCGCCTCGTTCGCCTTCACGCCGCGCTTTTGCGGCTTCGAGATGCCGCTGACGCCAACGCCCGGCGCCAACGGCGGCCTGCGCGACGCCCAGCGCGGCGTCTACCGGCCCACGCGCGAATACGCCTCGGGGCCCGGCAGCGGCGACGACGACGCCACCGTGCGCCTCGGCATGGCCGTCGCCCTGTCGGGCGCGGCGGCCAGCCCGAACATGGGCACCCACTCGTCGCCGCCGCTGAATTTCTTGATGACGATGTTTAACGTGCGCCTGGGACGCTGGTGCCCCAACCCGCTGAAGTCGAGCTGGACCCGCTCCTCGCCCGGCATCGGCCTGTTCAGCCTCATCGCCGAACTGTTCGGCATGACCAATGCCGACGCCAACTACGTCTACCTGTCCGATGGCGGCCACTTCGAAAACCTCGGCATCTACGAACTGGTGCGACGGCGCTGCCGCCTGGTCATCGCGGTGGACGTCGCCAGCGACAAGGCGATGTCTTTCGAGGACCTGGGCAACGCGATTCGCAAATGCGCCACCGACCTGCACATCGGCATCGACCTCGACGTCTCGAAAATGGCGGTCTCTCCCGACACCGGCCTGTGCGGCTGCAGCTGCGCCGTGGGCGCGATCCGCTACAGCCACGTCGACGCCGACGGCGTCGACGGCACGCTGCTGTACATCAAGCCGGCCATTGTCGGCTCGGAAAACGCGGACGTGCTCAACTACCGCAAGGCGAATCCCGCCTACCCGCATCAAAGCACGGCCGACCAGTGGTTCGACGAAGCCCAGTTCGAAAGCTACCGGGCGCTCGGCTACCACATCACCAAGGCGGCGCTGGCCAGGGCGGCGGCGCTGTCGGCCAGGGCGACCGGCGGGCACGACGTGGTCAAGCTGTGCGAAGCTTTACGGGGTGGGCACGAGACAGTACCGGCGCCGGCAACGCCGCCGGCGGCCGTGCGCGGCGCGCCCGAAGTACGCAACGAGTTTCGTTAGGGACGTAGGGTGGGCGCGGGAAAACAGTCCGGGGGACTGTTTTCCCGCCCACGCGTTCAACAAGCGCGAGATCACCCGTTCGACTTGCTGCATACACTGCGCGAGCTCTGGCGCTTGTTGAACGCGTGGGCAAGGAACTTGCCCACCCTACGTCGACTCGCGGAGCCGTACCTCAACCCGGAATAACGCACCGGCACCAACGCAAGATAGATACGATTCAAGCCGTTGTATCGACTGCAGGTGTCTCCGCCTTCAGAGCCAGCGCCGCCAGCTGCTCCATCAACTGCGCAAAGCGTTGCTGCCCCGGCTGCAGGCGGTCGACGTGGGCGAGTACGGCGTGCGCTTCCAGCGCCAGGGCTTCGTCGTGGCCGCGCTCGCGCATGTGCGACACCAGCACCTGGGCGGCGTTGAACAGGATGCGCTGGTTGTTCGGCAGGCGGGCGCGCGCTTCGCGCATCCAGTCGACGGCTTCCTGCAGCTTGCCGGTCTTCCAGAGCAGCACGCCCTGGTTCATCAGATCGGCCGCTTCCTTTTTCGAGGAGCGGATCAACGCTTCGCCCTCGTCGGTCAATCGCGCCTTGTCGAAGATCGCCTGCACCTCGTCCAGCAGCAGCGCGTTGTCGTGGTTGTTGCGGATGACGTAGCACAGCAGCTCGACGGGCGCTTCCTTGACGCCGACCGCGAACAGCAGGGTCGCCATCTCGAGGCAAGTGGCCGTATCGGGACGTTCCTCGCGGGCGCCCAGCAAGGCTTCCAGCTCGTCGCCGGCCTTGCGCGCACGGCGGTAGTCGCCGCTCTCGTGGTACACCAGGCCCTCGGTGATCTTGGCGCGCAGTTCGATGTCCGGGTGCGTTTCGCCGAACTCGCGTTGCGCCGCCAGCAGCAAGACCTGCGCTTCCTTCGGATCGTTTTTCAGGCCGCACACGCGCGCCAGCCCGAGGTAGGCGTCGGGGGTGCGCCGCACCGAATATTCGCCGATGGCGATGCACTTCCTGAACGCCTTTTCGGCCATGCCGACATTGCCCAGCTTGAGGCAGATCTGCCCCAGGTTGCGCTGGCGCGGCACCGAGTTCGGCGACAGCTTGGCGGCGCGTTCGAGGATCGAGCAGGCTTCTTCGAGCTTGCCCATGCCCTGGTAGGCCAGCGCCAGCTGGTCGTAGGCGTCGATGTAGTAGCGGTTCTCGGCGATCACGCCCTGGAACATCTGGCGCGCCTGCTCGAATTCGCCGTTGGCGAGGCGGATCTTGGCCAGGCCCGCGCGCGCCCACTGGTATTCGCGCCCGTTCAACACGCGCTCGTAGGCTTCCCGCGCCTTGTCCGGCTCGCCGCTCTTTTCCATCAGGCGCGCCTTCATGCGCAGCAGTTCGACTTCATGCACCGGACTGGCTTCGATCCGCTCGTCGCACAGGCGCGCCGCGCGCAGGTAATCCTTTTCGGCATAGGCCTGGTCGATCGGGCGGAACACCTGCTTGCGGTGCCAGGCGCGGTTCAGGCGCGTGAGCAGCACCCCCTCGGTGATCGGTTTGACCAGGTAGGCGTCGGGCTGGTGCTCGGCCGCGCCCATCACCGATTCGACGCTCTTTTCGGCCGAGACCATCATCCACACGCTCGACGGCAGCAGGAAGTTGCGCACGCGCGCTTCTTCCAGCACCTGCTGGCCGTTCTTGCCGTCGCCGAGATTGAAATCGCACAGCACCACGTCGTAGCGCAGCTTGGCCAGCAGGGCGATCGCTTCGCCGCCGCTGGCCGCCTGGTCAATGCTCTTCGCGCCCAGGCTGCGCAGGCTTTCGCGCAACAGCTGGCGCACGCCGATGAAATCGTCGACCACCAGGTAATTTTTACTGGCCCAGTCGATCGGCTCGGCTTTCGTTGGGATGACGGCGTTCATGGCAGGCTCAAAACGAAGCAGCCGCCACCCAGCAGCCCGCCATTCTCCAGGCGCACGCTCCCCTCACGCCCGCGGTGGCGGTGCATGCGCGCCACTTCGCGCGAAAAATACAGGCCCAGGCCGGCGCTGTTGCTGCGAAAGTCGATGCCGCTGGCGACCTGCGACAGGCCCGCCGCGCCGGCGGCGAGCAGCGCCTGCGGATAGCCGGCGCCGTTGTCCTCGACGCGGATCTCGAGCAGGCCGTCGACCGTACGCAACGACAGGCGGATGCGGTCGCGCGTGTAGTGGACGGCGTTGTTGACGGCGTGAGAAACGACGCCGACGATCAGGTCTTCGTCGAGGTGCCAGATCAGGCCAGGCTCGAGCGCGACGTCGAGCACGATCCTCCTGGCGTCGAGCAGCACGCGGCCAAGGGCGACCACCTGCTCGACCAGCTGGCCCGCCTCGATCGGCTGCACGTCCAACGGATAGTCGAGCGTGCCGACCCGTTTATATAAAGCCAGCAGCTGCATCAGGTTGTCGTTCAGGCGCCGTGTCTGGTACAGCATCTGCACCATCTGCGGATACGCTGCGTCGGTCTGCGGCGCACCATCGACCAGCAGCCGCTCCAGGGTTCCGGAGAGCACGCTGATCGAATTTTTCATGTCGTGGGCGGTCGAGGCCAGGAACAGGAGCAAGTCCTGGGAAGGGGATGTGTCGTCCATACGCGGGATCGCTGCGGGGCGCCATGGAAAATAGCGCAGGAAAGTTGCCGTACGTTAATTATACGCAGGTCCGGCGCGGCGGCTTGGCTTGCGCCAGCATGAAGGCGTTTAATCCGGCGCAAATGGCGCCGGGCCCCGTCCGGTGCGGCGTGCACGCAACACGAAGCGCGCCGGATCGAGGGCATCGACCAAGGCTGCTTCGAGCGGCAGCGGTGCGTTTTCCAGGCGCGAGACCAGGAGTTCGGCGCACAGCGGCGCCCAGATCAGCCCGCGCGAGGCATAACCGAGCAGGCCATATAGCCCCGGATGGCGCGGCACGTCGCGCAGGCGTTCGGTGGCGCCGGCGGTCTCGAAGTCGGGCAGCGCGCCGACCAGCGGCAGGCGGTCGGGCGCGACGCTGCGGAAACCGACGCGCCCGGCCAGCGGCGCACCCGCGCCCGCTTCCGGCCGGGCGACCAGCGCGCGCAGGCGTTCCAGGTTTTCCTGCTGGCTGGCCGCGCGCAGCTGCGGATCGGCGTCGAGGTCGTAGGTGGCGCCGGCGCAGGCGACGCCACCGGCGGCCGGCGTCAGGTAGGCTTCGCGGCACAGCACGAACGGCAGTTGCGGCAGCGTGGCGGCGTCGAGGTGGGTCACCTGGCCGCGCAGCTGCGACAGCGGCAGGCGCGCCGCCTGCGCGAACCGGGTCGAGCCGGCGCCGCCCGCCAGCACCACGGTGGCCGCGCGCGCGATCGTGCCGCCCGCTCCTCGCACTTCCCATTCGTCCCCGGCACGCACCAGGGTCACGCTGCCGGCGCCGAAACGCCGCGTCAGGCGCGCGCCGCACGCGGCCAGCATCGCCTCGCACACGCTTCCCGGGCGCGCCCAACCACCCTGGCGGAACAGCCAGGCGCCATCGTCTACCGGCAAGCCGAGCAGTTCGCTCGCCTTCTCCGCTTCCAGCCATTCGGCGAACGCGCGCGGCAGCGTGCCGCCGGAGGCGATCGCGCGCGACGCCGCCGCGTGGCCGGCGTCGCGCGCCAGCTGCATCACACCGCAGGCGGCGCCCTCGATGGTGTTGCCGATGCCGCCCAGCGTGTCCCAATAGCGCAGCGCATACAGGTAGGCGGCGCGCGTCAGGCGGGTCGGGATGTTGTCGTCCTTCGACAGCAGCGGCATGAAGATGCCGGCCAGGTTGCCCGACGCCTCGCCAGCCGGCCCCGCATGGCGTTCGACCAATGTCACCTCCCAGCCGCGTGCGCACAGGCGCTCGGCCGCCGCGCAGCCGGCCAGGCCGGCGCCGATGACGATCGCATGGCGTTGCGGCACCGCCGGCAAGGGCTGGCGCGGCTTGAGGCTGGCGAAGCGCGCCCCGCCCTTGTCGAACACGAAACCCTGCGCCATCAGCGCGGCCACCTGCTCCTGCTCGAGCCAGTCGAAGGCAAGACGGGCGTCGCCGGCGGCGAGGCGCGCCAGCGCGCGCGCAAAGCCGGTGTTCGGTCCGCGCAGGCCGTGCAGCTGCACGAAGTCGATGCGCGCGGCCAGCTGGGCCAGCGCCGCGTCCAACGGCGCGCTCACCAGGTCGAGCGTGACGGCGTCGTCGGCCTGCGGGATGCGGTGAAAGCCCGGCAGCATGCCATCAGCCAGGGCCACGATGTGCAGCCGCGCGGGTCGCTCCGGGTCATGGCGCCAGGACTCGATCAGGGCGGCGGCGCGCGCGCCATTGCCGTAAGCGGTGTCGAACACCGTATAGCGTTTGCGGCCCTGCCAGAAGCGCGCCGGGTTCACACCGCACCTGCGCCGCCGCAACCGTGGCGGAAGCAGTGCGGATCGTGGTCGTCGACCATGCCGATACCCTGCATGTAGGCATACACGATGGTCGAGCCGACGAACTTGAAGCCGCGCTTGGCCAGGTCTTTCGAGAGGCGGTCCGACAGTGCGGTCTTCGTCGGCCGGGCGCCGTCCGGCCACTGCGCCACCAGCGGCTGGCCGTCGACGTAGGCCCACAGATAAGCGTCGAGCGTCTGGCCTTCCGCACGCAGCGCCAGGTAGGCGCGCGCATTCGTGATCGCCGCCGCCACTTTCAGGCGGTTGCGCACGATACCGGGATTGGCCAGCAATTGCGCCACTTTGGCATCGTCGTAGCGCGCGATCTTTTCCGCGTCCCAGTCGTCGAAGGCGGCGCGATAGGATTCCCGCTTGTTGAGGATGGTTTCCCAGGACAGGCCGGCCTGGGCGCCCTCGAGGTTGAGCATTTCGAACAGGCGCCGCTCGTCATGGCAAGGAACGCCCCATTCGTGGTCGTGGTAGTCGAGGTAGCGGGGATTGGCCGGGTTGGCCCAGCTGCAGCGGTGGATCGTCATGGAGACAAGTATACGTCAGCGCGCCGGCTTGCGGCGTAGGGTGGTCGGCTTCACCCGGGCGAATGATTGAAACGCGGCTTGAACGCCGCCCACGCGTAACGCATGAACGGCCTGCAGCCCAGCAGCTGAGATGCATGCGTTACGCGTGGGCGGCGCAGAAGCCGCGTCCGTGCACAGTGCAGGGTGGAGCCGACCACCCTACGCGCGCCATGGCCAATAAACAAAAGCGCGCCCCGGGATCGCTCCCGGGACGCGCTTCACTGTCATCGGCGCCGTCTGTCAGCGCCCGCGATCAAGCGATCATTACTGGCCCGACTTGGTGCCCGACTTTGCGTTCGCCGGCATCTGCTGGGCCGCCTTCAGGTGCTGTTCCACCGTCGGCTTCATCTTCGTTGCCAGGCCCTTGACGTCGGCATCCTTGGCGTTCTTTTCATTCTTGTTCAGCATGGCCAGCGCTTCCTTGTGGCCGCCGGTACCGCCCGTCTTCATGTACTCGCGGTCGAACTTTTCGCCTTCCAGCTTGGCCAGCTTGGCCGCCATAGCCTTGTGCTTGGCGTCGAGTTCGGTCGGCAGGGTGACGCCCTTGGCTTGTGCCACGGCTTGCACTTCGGCCAGGCCCTTGGTGTGGTCGTCGATCATCTGCTGGGCGAAGGTTTTCACTTCCGCATTCTGGCTCTTGCTTTGCGCCATCTTGCCCATTTCGACTTCGGCCATGTTCACCATTGCCATGTCCATGATGGCCTTGTTGTCGGCCTTGCTCATCTTGGCGCCGCCGGCGGCGGTAGCGCCTGCAGTGCCCGACTGGCCGGAGGTGGCGTCCGACATGCCGGTGGCGCCGGTGCCGGTGCTGCCGCTCATGCCGGCGCCGCTCTGGCCGTGGCCGGTATGGCCTGCCATTGCGGAACCAGTGCCGGAACCGGTGGTGGTGGAGCCGGCGGTGCTGGCGCCGACCTGGCCGCTGCGGTCTTCCATGCCCTGGCTGTTGGTGTTGTTGACGGTGCCGTCATGCGCGGTCTTGCCGGTCATGTTCGGCTGGCCTTGCGCACTCTGGGTGGTGGCGGATTGTGCTTGCACGCCGAAGCTGGCGAACATGGCGGCTGCGGCCGAAACGGCGAGCAGTCCTTTCAAGGCTTTATTTTTTTGCATAATGCTCTCCTGGGGGTTGGATAAGGGCGCGCATGTCTCCCATGCGCCACGCCTGTTCAAGTGGTTTCGATCGTCCTGCGCCCCAGCCGCGCCGCGTTTTACGGCAGCAGCGAGCTGCGCATTCCTGATCCAATGCCCAGTGTATCGCCGCGTTCCGAAACCCCGCGCGCGGTAGCCTTTTAGCAACACTTCAGTATGAAGACGGGCTTTGCAGACGCAAAAAAGCCGGCATGCAAGCCGGCTTCGCAGGACGGATGGAGACTGAAATCAGCGGAAGCCGAGCGTCGCCGTCAGGTCGCCGGGACTGCGCGCGCCGCGTGCGGCAAAGGCGGCGTCGCGGGTGGCCAGGCCTTCCAGGCGCGGCAAGCCGTGCAGGCGCGTGATGAAGCGCAGGATCGAGGTCGTGTCGTAGAAATTGTGGTCGACCGCGCCCCGCTTCGCATGCGGCGAGACGACGAGCGCCGGAATGCGCGAACCCGGCCCCCAGCGGTCGCCCTCGGGCGGCGCCACGTGGTCCCACCAGCCGCCGTTTTCATCGAAGGTAATCACGACCACCATATCCTTCCACTGCGGCGACTTTTTCAGGTGCTCGATTACGTTGGCGATGTGGGCGTCGCCCGATTCGATGTCGGAATAGCCGGCATGCAGGTTCAGGTTGCCCTGCGGCTTGTAGAAGGCAACGGCCGGCAGCTTGCCGGCAACGACGTCGGCAATGAAGCGGTTCGAGATCGGGCTGTCGCCCAGGCCGCCGTCGCGCAGGTGCGCGGCGCGCGCCGCCGTGCCGGGCGCGAACTGGGTGAAATAGTTAAACGGCTGATGGTGATGCTGGAAGTTCGGGCGCTGGCCGGCGCCACGTCCATCCAGCGCCGCCTGCCAGGCGCCGCCATACCAGGCCCAGCTCACGTTGGCGCGCGACAGCAGGTCGCCGATGGTGTCGTAGCTTTGCGGCGGCAGCACCGAAGCGTCCTGCGGGTCGGCGGCGTTGGCGTCGCCGCCGGCCGCCGGACGCACCCAGCTTGGCTGGAACGGCGGCGCCATCGTGTTCACCGCATAACCATCGGGCGTGATGGCGCCGGCATTGACGAATTTCGGTTTGCCGTCCAGGGCCGACTGCGGCGAGTCCGGCGCCACCGCCAGGCGCCGCCCGAGCGGACCGTCTTCCAGCACGGCGATCTTTTTCTTCGCGGGGGTTTGCGGTGCATGGAAGTATTCGGGCGTGCGGCCGCTGATCAGGAACTGGTGGTTCAGGTAAGAACCGCCAAAAGCGCCCATGAAAAAATTGTCGCACAGGGTGAATTCGCGCGCGATCTGCCACAGGCCCAGGTTCTTGCCCGTCTCGCCGTAATGCCCCATCACCAGCGCGCCGGAATCGCCCCAGGCGACGAAGCCGTCGTTCTTGCCGCCGTTGATCTGCATCTGGTTGTGATAAAAATTGTGCACCAGGTCGCGCGTGACCAGCGCTTCCGGCAAGGGCTTGCCCTCGATATCCTTCAGTGCGAACGGGCCGTTCGGCAGGTTGGCGATCTTGTCTTCGCCGATCAGGTATTCCTTGCCGCCGACGTCCTGGCGCCCGGGCACCATGCCGCCCCAGATCTTCGGCAGCACGGGTAATACCGAGCCGTCGCGGTCCAGTTGCGGCGCGCTGGCCGGCAGCGGGCTCGCCAGGCCGGGGAAATTGGCGAACAGGTTATTGAAACTGCGGTTTTCGAGATAGATCACGACCACGTTTTTCACGTGCGCCTTGAGCTTGGCATCGAGCGAGGATGCCGGCTTGTTCGCCGGACGCGGCGCCGCCTGACGCGGCCCGGCCTGGCTAGCGGCGGGCAGGCTGGCGCCGAGGCCGACGGCTGCGGCAGCCTGGAAGATGCGGCGGCGTGACGGGCTTTCAGGCGCTGGCGCCAGGGGCGCATGGGGATCGTGGTCGTGCATGGTGGGTTCGTTGCCGGATGAGGAAACGATGATTATCGCTGGTTTCTTGCTCAGTGAAAATGCCAAGCCAGCGGCAATTTCCTGCCATGAAGAAACTTGCGTTACCATCCAGTCAAGCTACATCCGATCCACCATCTCGTTACGCTTCCTCATGGGCTTGTTTTCGTTCCTGACCCGGCGCTGGTCACGCGCGCAGGAGACACCGGCGCCAATGCCGCTGCCTCCGCCTCCGCTTCCGACAGCACCGCCCGCGCCCGCGCCGGCGCCGCTGCGCCGCGAAGAAGTGGTCGACCGCCATAACCGCCTGTACGGCTATCGTTTCAGCCTGGCGCGCGGGGGCGACGAGACGCTGTTGTTCGAAGCGCTGGCGGCGGAAGATGTCGCCGGGTTCGCCACGCGCCGCATGGCGGTCGTTCCCGTCACGCCGGCAGGGGCCGGCTCGCCATTGCTGCGTAAATGCGCAGGCGCGCACACGGTGTTCGTGCTGGATGCCGCCGCGCTGGCGGGACAGGATGGCGTGGCGCACCTGCGCGCGCTCAAGCGTGACGGCGCCCGTTGCGGCTTGCGCGGCTTGTCGGCCCAGGCTAACCGGGCCGCCCTGCTCGCCGCCTGCGACGTCCTGTTCCTCGACCTTGCCGGCATCGACCTGGCCGATGTTCATGACCTGGTAGAAAAATTACGGTCCAACCATCCGCACCTGGAACTGGCGGTCGAGTCCGTAACCGGCTGGGAAGAGCAGCGCATGTGCCTCACCTGGGGCGTCGACTATTGCCTCGGCAGTTTCCTGTTCAAGCCCGACCTGGCCGACGAAGACGGCAGCCTCGACCAGAGCCGGGTGACGGCGCTCAAGCTGCTCAACCTGCTGCGCTCGGATGCCGACCTGGCGCAGCTGGCGGAAGTGGCCAAGCAGGACCCCGCCATTACCCTGCAATTATTGAAATGGGCGAATGCCTCCGCCCACGCCCGGGCGACGGCGGTGACCGGCCTGGGCCAGGCTATTTTGGTCCTGGGCCGCAACGTGGTGTACCGCTGGCTGGCGGTCGCCATCTTCAAGCTCGGCCGCCAGCGCGAGCGCGACGCGGCCTTGCTCGAAGTGGCCTTGCGCCGCGCCCGCTTTATGGAACTGGTCGATCCGGCGCTGACGACGGTAGAACGCGACGAGCTGTTCCTGGCCGGGATCCTGTCCCTGTTCGACGTCATGCTGGGCATGCCGATGGCGCGCCTGCTCGATCACATGCACCTGTCGCAGGACATCCACGACGTGCTGCTGCGCAGCGCGGGCAAGTATGGCCCTTACCTGAGGCTGGCGCTGGTGGTCGAGGGCGGAGACAGCCTCCGTGCCGCGGCGCTGGCGGCCGCCATCGGCATCGATCCGGACGACATCGGCCCCGCGCAGGCGGCGGCGTTTGCGTGGATGCGGGAATCGTTGCGGTAATACGGCGCGGTGATACTGCTCCCGTAGCCGCTACTGTTGTGTACCGTAGGGTGGGCACTCGTGCCCACGCGGTCGAACCGTTGCGTTTCGCGCGGGCGAATGGAAACGAATACGCATGCGTTCCGGGGCTTTGCATGCGTCTCGACATGCTTGTGCCGTACCGCGTGGGCACAAGTGCCCACCCTACGTTGCCCCGCCATTGCAGGTTACTCGGACGCCAGCCGCGCGCGCAAGTCGGCCAGCGGCAAGGGACGCGCAAAGTGATAGCCTTGCGCCTCGTCGCACGCGGCCGAGCGCAGGAAGTCGACCACCTCGGCGGTCTCGACGCCTTCGGCCACCACCGCCAGTTTCAGGGCGTGCGCCATGTCGACGAAGGCCTTGACGAAATCGAAGGCGCTGATGCGCTCGTCTTCCTGCAGCACGAAGGAGCGGTCGAGTTTCAGGACGTCGATCGGAAACTTGCGCAGGTAGGCCAGGCCCGAATAACCGGTGCCGAAATCGTCGACCGCCAGTTTCACGCCGAGTTCGTGCAGTTCGCGCAGCATCTGCGCGGTGCGCTCGACGTCGGCGATCAGCGCGCTTTCCGTCAGTTCCAGTTCCAGGCAGTGCGGCGGGATGCCGGACTCGGCCAGGGCTTGCCGCACCTCGCCGACAAAGGTCTGGTGCGCCAGCTGGCGCGCCGAGACGTTCACCGATACGCAGATCTCGCGCCCGAATTCGCTCATCAGGCGGCGCGTCTGGCGGCAGGCCTCGAACAGCACCCAGCGCCCGATCGGCACGATCAGGCCGGTCTCTTCGGCGATTGGAATGAACTGGCAGGGCGAGACCATGCCGCGCTCGGGATGGTTCCAGCGGATCAGCGCTTCCATGCCGACCATGGCCATGCTGCGCAGGTCGATGCGCGGCTGGTAGTGCAGTTCGAACTCGGCGCGCGCCAGCGCCGGGCGCAGCGAGGTTTCCAGCGCCATGCGTTCGCGCGTGGCGACGGCCATCTCGGGCTCGAAGAAGCGGTAGCGATTGCGCCCGGCGGCCTTGGCGCGGTACATCGCCGTGTCGGCGGCCTGGAACAGCTGCTCCTTGGTCTGGCCGTCGCAGGGGAACAGGCTGATGCCGATCGAGGCGCCGATGATCACGTCCTGCCCGGCGATCGTGATCGGCGCGGTCAGCACGTCGAGCAGTTTCTCGCCGATGCGTTCGGCCGCACCCTTGCCGCTCGTGCAATGAGCGGCGATCACGAATTCGTCGCCGCCGAGACGGGCGATGACGTCGCTTGGGCGCAGCACGCGGCGCAGGCGCGCCGCCACGTCGCACAGCAGCACGTCGCCGAATTCGTGCCCGAAGGAGTCGTTGATTTCCTTGAAGCGGTCGAGGTCGAGGAACATGGTCGCCACCGTCCCCTCGTGCGGGCAGGTATCGAGTAGGCGCTGCACCCGGTCGTTCAGCAGCGCGCGGTTCGGCAAACCGGTGAGCGTGTCGTGGGTGGCCAGCTCGCGCAGGCGGTTCTGCGTCTCTTCGCGCTCTGTAACGTCGCGGATGATGGCCTGGTAGTACTCGCCGCCGTTGTCTTCGAAGCGCGAGATGTGCACGTCGGCCGGGAAGGTGCTGCCGTCCTTGCGCCGCTTCTGGATGCGCAGCAGCCGCGTGTGCCCATCTTGCAGCGCCAGCGCCAGCTCCGCCGTGTAGGCGTAGCCGCTGTCGATGTCGGGCACGCGCAGGCGCAAGAATTCTTCTTCGGTGTAGCGGAAGTTACTGCAGGCGCGGCCGTTGGCGGCGACGATGAACAGCTCGCGGTCGGCGATGACGATGCTGTCGGCCGCCTGCTGGAACAGGCTGCGGTAGCGCTGCTCGCTCTTCTTCAGCGCCTGCTCGGCCTGGCGTTTAAAACTGATGTCGTGGAAATACACGGACAGGCCATCCTCGCTCGGATAGGCGCGCACTTCCAGCCAGACGCCCGAGGGTTCCCAGTAAGTCTCGAAGGTGCAGGCTTCGCCGCTTGCCATGGCGCGCTGGTAGCAGGCGAGCGTCGGAGAACCGTGCAGGTCGGGCGCGACCTCGAGCAGGTTGCGGCCGATGGCCAAGGTGGCGTCGATATTGACAAAGGCGCCGGCCTTGCGATTCGCATAGGTCACGCACCAGTTGCGATCGACGGCAAAAAAGGCGTCGCCGATACTTTCCAGCATCAGCTGCTGCTGTTGCTGCAGCTTGGCCAGCGCTTCGCGCGCGGTATGCTGCTCGGTCACGTCGCGCGCGGTGGCATAGGTCACCCGGCTGAGCGCGCACCAGCGCACCGAGATCGACACGATCACCTCCCTGCCGTCCTTGCGCAACCAGCGGTGGCGCAGGTCGCGCCGCACCGACACGCCATTGCGCAGTTCGGCGCGCAGGGAGCGGAAGCGCGCGATCTCTTCTGCGCCTACCAGTTCCCAGTAATGCCGCCCCACCAGCTCGTCGGGCCGGTAGCCGAGGAGATCGAAGGTCGCCGCGTTCAGGCGCAGGAAGCGGCCGTCGTCATCGATCAGGGCGATCAGGTCGAGCGAATTTTCGATGAGGGCGGTATTTTGCTCGGCCAGCCGCGCCAGGTCCGCCGTATTTGTCATGTCGTTCAAATCAGTTTCCATGTGCCGCTGCGCGCGCAGGCAATGCCTGTGTTTCGCCTGCCAACCGGTGCGCTCAATGCGATGCGCTGCTCAGGTTATCGTACCTGGCGGCGCAAACTAAATGGCGTTCTAACAATCAT
The DNA here is from genome assembly GCF_014842025.1 of Massilia sp. CFBP 13721. Classification (GTDB taxonomy): domain Bacteria; phylum Pseudomonadota; class Gammaproteobacteria; order Burkholderiales; family Burkholderiaceae_D; genus Telluria. The sequence continues at coordinate 92,617 of NZ_JACYUY010000006.1, read as the reverse complement.
ATGGAAATATATTTTGCCTTGTAGAAATTTTGAGACGCTTCCCGAGGCGCTTGTTGTCAGTTTGATTCCGCCACCGGAGCCAAGTGTGTTGGCAAACGGCCGCACAGGGGCGTAGACTGCCTGTCAGATGCAATGCCAAGAGAGACCGCAAGTGCAAGCCGACAGACGAAGCGTTGAACGACCCAGGATCGCGCTGGCCGCCATCACGCGCGAGAGCGTGCGCGAACTGGTCGAGACCGAAGCCGAGCACCTGCGCAAGGCGGTGGCCGCCGGACGCAACCGTTACCAGGTGCGGCTCGACCAGCACGACCAGATCGTCGCCTACATGGCCACGCTCAATCCGCTCGACCTCGAACGCTTCTCCACCTTCTACGAACAGGAAGCGGCCGCCGCGCGCGCCGCGGCCGCCAGGCGCGACGAATGGCGCCCGATTTCCGGGCCGCTTGCCGTGCAGGCCGGACACTCCGGAGAGATCATGCGCATCGGCCCCTGGGCACTAGCGGCGGCCGGCGCCGTCGCGGCCATGGCCACCTTCATCCTGCGCCGCTAGCCGCCTCCGATTTCAGCGGTAAAAGCTTGACGGCGTGACCCCGAAATGGCGCTTGAACATGGCGGCGAACGCGCTCGGACTGGCATAGCCGCAGTCGAGCGCGACTTCGATGACCTTGTCGCCATTGCCGATCCGCTGCAGTGCGTACAGCAGGCGCGCCTGCTCGCGCCACTTGGCGAAGGTCATCCCGGTTTCCCTGACGAATAAACGGTGCAGGGTGCGTTCGGCCACGCCGATCGACGCCGCCCAGGCCGCCGCGCTCGCCGACGCCGCCGGCCGTGCATTCAAGGCAGCACACATCGACCTGAGCCGTTCATCCTGCGGCAGCGGCAGGTGCAGCGGCAATGCCACCGCCAGCCGGATTTCGTCGATCAGCAGCGCGATCAGGCGCGCATCGCGCCCTGCCGGTTCTACGACCGGCGAGATGCGCGCCGCCTCGATCAACAGTTCCCGCAGCAGCGGCGAAATGTTGATGACACAGCTTTCGGCCGGCAGCGCCGCCACCCGCGCGACGTCGATATAGGCGGTGCGCAGCACTACCTCGCCGGACATGGTGACGTTGTGGCGCAGGCCGGTGGTCATCCAGAGCGCCCGGTTGGGCGTGACGACCCAGGCGCCGGCCTCGGTGTGCACGGCCATGACGCCCGCGGTGGCGTACAGGAGCTGCCCTTTCGGATGGGAATGCCAGCCGGTCGCGCTGCCGGCCGGCCAGCGGTTTTCCATCACCACGAGCGGGCGCGGCAGGTTATCGAACAGCTGGTGCTTGTGGGAGGGATGCGACGCCATGGCAGGAATTCTACAGTCGCTGGCAGGCTAGCGCGAGACCGTCACCGGCAGGTACGTTATGCTCGGCGGTCCAGCGCCGCTTTCGCTCCCACCTTTCGCCTTCCCATGACCACACCTGCCGCCTCCCCTACTGTAGCGAACACCTCAGCGGACACCGCGGCGCCCTCCGCTCCTGTAGCGCAGAAATTCCTGCTGCCCATCGTCGGCGGCGCCGCGGTCGCGCACCTGCTCAACGACATGATCCAGGCGATGGTGCCGGCGATCTTCCCGCTGCTGAAGACGAATTTTTCGCTGAACTTCGGCCAGATCGGCATCATCGCCCTGGTCTACCAGGTGACCGCTTCGCTGCTGCAGCCCTGGATCGGCATGTACACCGATAAACATCCGAAACCCTGGCTGCTGCCGATGGGGATGGTAATGACCCTGATCGGCGTGGCGCTGCTGGCCACGGCCGGCAGCTACAACATGCTATTGGTGGCGGCGGCCGTCATCGGCGTCGGTTCCGCCGCCTTCCACCCGGAGGCGTCGCGCATCGCGCGCCTGGCCTCGGGCGGCCGCTTCGGCACCGCGCAATCGACCTTCCAGGTCGGCGGCAACAGCGGCAGCGCCATCGGCCCGCTGCTGACGGCCGCGATCGTCATTCCGTACGGCCAGGGCGCCGTGGCCTGGTTCATCGTGGTCGCCCTGGCCGCCATCTTCGTGCTGTACCGGCTGACGCTGTGGGTCACGCACAACGGCAGCGCCAAGGCGAAAAGCCTCATGAGCGGCCATCGCGAAGGGCTCGACCGCGCCGGCGTGATCCGCGCGGTGATCGTCATCTGCATCCTGATGTTCGCCAAATTCGTCTACATCGCCTCGTTCACCAATTACTTCACGTTCTACCTGATGGAACGCTTCGGCCTGGGCGTCCAGCACAGCCAGATGTTTCTCTTCATGTTCCTGGCGGCGGTGGCGGCCGGCACCTTTGCCGGCGGACCCGTCGGCGACCGCATCGGACGCAAGGCCGTCATCTGGATTTCCTTCCTCGGCGTGGCGCCGTTCGCGCTCGCTTTGCCGTACGCGAACCTGTGGTGGACGGGCGTGCTGGCGATTGCCATCGGCCTGATCATGTCGTCGGCTTTTTCCGCGCTCGTGGTCTATGCCCAGGAAGCCGTGCCGGGACGGGTCGGCATGGTCTCGGGCCTGATGTTCGGCCTCATGTTCGGCATCGGCGGCATCGGCGCGGCCTGCCTCGGCAAGCTGGCCGACAGCCACGGCATCGTCCAGGTCTACAGCGTGATTTCCTTCTTGCCGCTGCTGGGCCTGGCAACCGCCTTTTTGCCGAATACGCGCAAGGCCATATAAGCGCTTATCCGCATGGCACTGTTGCTTCGCCGTGTCATGCCGAAATTGCCATACGGAAAATTTAATGCAGGCTGGACCAGTGCCGTGTAGACTGGTTCACCTGCATTTTTTTCCAACCTGCCCGGGAGGCTTCCCGGCAAGCTAGCGGATTTGCCATGTCGATCGGCCATTACGAACCGTCCCTTGTCGTGGTCTCGATCCTGGTCGCGGTCTATGCTTCCCATACCGCGCTGAGCCTGGCCGAACGCGTGCGCCACTCGCATGGCCGCGCCACCTGGTGGTGGATGGGCGGCGGCGCCTTTGCCATGGGCAGCGGCATCTGGGCCATGCATTTCATCGGCATGCAGGCCTTCCGCCTGCCCTTCGCGGTCGGCTACGACACCGCGATCACCCTCGTCTCCTGGTTGTTGCCGGTGCTGGCCTCGGCGCTGGCGCTGTCGCAGATCAGCCGGCCGACGCCGCGCGCCAGCCATTTCGCCGTCAGCGCGCTGCTGATGGGGCTCGGCATCAATGCCATGCACTACACCGGCATGGCGGCCATGCGCATGCGTCCCGGGATCGACTACGATCCGCTGCTGTTCGCGCTGTCGGTGCTGATCGCGATCGGCGCCTCGGCCGGCGCCCTGTGGCTGGCGTTTCACCTGCGCCACCGCATGCAGCACGGCAAGTTGACGCAGCTCGCGGCCGCCGTCGTCATGGGTGGCGCCATCGTCGGCATGCACTACACCGGCATGGAGGCGGCCCACTTCGATCCGGGCAGCATCTGCCTGGAAGCGAACGTCGGCATCAGCCAGGATTTATTGGCGGGCATGGTGACGGTCACCGCCCTGCTGCTGCTGACGATTGCCACCCTGGTCGCCGTCTACGATTCGCGCCTGGAAGAGCGCGCGCGCATCCTGGCCGAACGGCAAGCCCTGTACCTGGACGAACAAAAGGCGCGCGTCGAGGCCGAGCGCCTGTCCGACATGAAGGACGAATTCCTCTCCACCCTGTCGCACGAACTGCGCACCCCGCTCAACGCCATGCTTGGCTGGGCGCAGTTGCTGATGGATGGCGGCAAGGATGAAAAAATGCTCAAACGCGGCTTGCAGACGATCGAACGCAACGCGCGCGCGCAGTCGCAACTGATCGAAGACATGCTCGACATGAGCCGCCTGATCGCCGGCCAACTACGCATCGAGGTCGACCGCACCTGGCCGGCGGATTTCATTGCCGCCGCCGTCGAAACGGTGCGCCCTGGCGCCATGGCGAAGAACGTGCGCCTCGAGATGCTGATCGACAGCCACGCCGGACCGCTGGCGGCGGATGCCGCCCGCCTGCAGCAGGTGATGACTAACCTGCTGTCGAACGCCATCAAATTCACGCCTGCCGGCGGCAGCGTGCGCGTCAGCGCGCAGCGCGTCGGCGACGCCATCGCGATCGCCGTGAGCGACACCGGCATCGGCATCGCGCCGGAATTCCTGCCCCATGTGTTCGACCGCTTCCGCCAGGCCGATGCCTCGTCGACGCGGCGCCATGGCGGCCTGGGCCTCGGCCTGTCGATCGCGCGCCAGCTGGTCGAACTGCAGGGCGGCCAGCTCACGGTGGCGAGCGCCGGCGCCGGCGCCGGGTCGACGTTTACGCTGACCATGCCGCTGCCGAACCTGGAGGGCGATGTTCCCGCCGCCCCCGACTGCCTGCTCAAAGCAGACGACCCTGACCCGGTGCGCGCCGGCAGCGGCGCGCTGGCGGGCCGCACGATCCTGGTGGTCGACGACGAACGCGATTCGCTCGACATCGTCCATTACGTGCTGGCCGACATGGCCGCCACCATCGTCACCGCCGCCACCGCCTACGAGGCGCTGCATCTGATCGACCAGCTGAAACCCGACCTGATGGTGAGCGACATCGGCATGCCGGGCATGGACGGGCTGGAACTGATGCGCCGCGTGCGCGCCTCCGGCAATGCGCAGGTTGCCGGCGTGCGCGCCCTCGCCCTGACCGCCTTTTCGCGCCACGAGGACCGCCTGCGTTCGCTGGAAGCGGGTTTCGACGAATACCTGTCGAAACCGGTGGCGCCGGTGGAGCTGGCGCGCGCGGTGCTGACCTTGTGCGAGGGCGCCCCGCACACGCTGCCGGCACCAGCCCCGTCCCTCAGCGGGGGTAAGTCAACAAGCTGTCACAATCCCGAGCGAAGATAGTCCTGTTCGAACGAACACGGCAGCTTCGCTGCCCTACCGGCGCCAGCGGTCGGGAAACATACTGGCACCAATTCCTCATCGCACGCGGCGCCCGGGTTCCCGGCGCGCGTGCGCATTCCTTGACCTGTCCCAGTATTTGGCTCAGCACTGCTGCATAAGCTGAGTCAGTGTGCCCGCCTACCACGCATTCCCGTGTGGCATGTTGACCGAGCGCACAAACTGGATCAGGAGGAATAAATGCAAACGAGAAATGTGACCGGTACGACGGCTCATGGCCCCGCGCGCGCTCCCCAACGCTGGCGGCTCGCTTCCCTCGTCGCCGTAGCCTGTGCCTCGATGACGCTGGGCGGCGCCTCGACCGCTGCCCCGGCCGCGCCACCCGTGGCTACCACCTACCGGGTCGTCCCACTGGCGCCCAACGGCTTTCCGGCGGGCATCAACAGCAAGGGCCAGGTGGCGTTTACGTCGTTCGACGGCGACGCGCCGCGCGCCTGGTTCTACGACGGATCGACCGTGCGCAACCTGGGCACCTTCGGCGGCTCGGCCGCCGTCGCCAACGCGCTGAACGAACTCGGGCAGGTGGCCGGTACCGCCGCGACGACGGATGGAACCTTCCACGCCTTCCGCTGGAGCCGGCCGACCGGGCTGGTCGACCTGAACCCGCCCGGCGTCGGCAACGCGACCGGTCTCGACATCAACAACAAGGGCCAGGTCGCCGGCACGGCCCGCTTCACCCCGCCATCGCCGCTGTCCCGCGCCTTCCGCTGGAGTCCCTCCACCGGCATGGTCGATCTCGGCGCCCTGGGGCCCCAGTCGACCTCGGTCGCCACTGCGATCAACGATGCGGGAACGGCGGTCGGCTGGTCGGACGAGGCTTCAGGTCCCAGGCTGACCCAGGTCACCAAGTGGCCGGACGGGGGCGGCGGGCCGATTCCGCTCAACGATTTCCCCAGCATCGCGTCGGTCGCGGAAGACATCAACAATGCCGGTCAGATCGTCGGCAGCGCCGCCTTCGACACCAGGCTCAGCGACCAGGCTTTCATCTGGACGCAGGCAGGCGGCTTGCAGGGCCTCGGTACCGAGCCTTCCTACCTGTCCTGGGCCGACCAGGTCAACGAAAAGGGACTCGTGATCGGTCAGCTGTATTCCACCCCGGGCGACAGGAACGGCTTCATCTGGAGCCGCGACGACGGCCTGCTCACGGTCGGGACGCCGCTCACGGACTTCTCGGATACGGCCGACGTCAACAACCGCGGGCAAGTGGTCGGCTCCCTGAACGGCCGCGGCTACATCTGGACGCGCACTAGCGGCTTCGTCGACCTCACCTCCCGCGTCGTCGGCGCGCCGGCCGGTCTGACGCTGTTCGGCGGCCTGGTCCTGAACGACAGCGGCACCATCGTCGCCAACACCAATGCCGGCACCCTGGTGCTGCTGGTGCCGTCGGCCTGCCATGCCCTGCCGCCGGTGGCGGGCCCGGTCAAGTACACAGGCGCGGCGCACGCGGGGGCCCTGCTCTCGTTCTCGGCGGGCTTCCAGGACGTCGATGTACGCGACACGCACAAGGCCGTCTGGTCCTGGGGCGACGGCAGCAAGACGACTGGCACCGTCAACGAGAAGAGCGGCAGCGGTAGCGTCAGCGGCCAGCATGCCTACCGCACCGCCGGCATCTATACGTTACGGCTCACGATCACCGACAGCAGCGCCAAGGACAGCGCGGTCGAACGCAAGGTGGTCGTCGGCGGCAGGACGGCCACCACCGGCGTCGGCGCCTTTGCGTCGCCGGCCAATGCAGCGAGCGCCGGCGCGCATCGGGCGTCGATTGGCAGCTTCGCCTTCCTGTCCGAGGGTGACGCCGGCACGGCCGCCGTCGAGGTCAACGTAGCCGGCCTGGCGCTGCGCAGCAGCCGGGTCGAATCAGTGGCCCTCGACGGCGCCCGCGTCCAGTACAGCGGACAGGGCACCGTCAACGGCAAGGGCGGCTACCGGTTCGCACTCACCGCAACGGCTGGCGCAGGAACGGGTAGCAACGCTGGCGGCAAGGACCGCGTCCGTGTGCGCATCACGCACACCGACGCGGTATCGAAGGCGGAAGTGGTCGATTACGACAACGGTGCCCGCGCGGGGGTGAATGCCGCTGCGAAAGGAGCGACGGCAGCCGGCGCCGAGGGTAGCGTAGTGCTCGGTGAAGGAGCGATTGTGCTCCGCTAGGCGTTGGTAAAAAGCCGCTGCCTCGCCGGCTCACCGGCAACGCAGCGGTTCGACCCGCAGCACCGTTGACCTGCACCAGTACTCCACGCATGGGCCCTGCCTAATCTGGACTGCGTGCCGACTACCACGTATTCCTGCGTGGCATGTTGATCGGGCGCATAACTGGATCAGGAGGAACTCATGCAAACAAGAACTGCAAGGGGTGCGGGGCGTGGACAACAGCGCCGGCGGCTGGTGTCCCTTATCGCCGCGGCATGTGCCACGGTGACACTCGGCGCTGCCTCGGCCGCCGCTCCCCTGGCTTCGCCCGCCAGGGCGCCGGCCACCACCTTCCGCGTCATTCCGCTGGCGCCGAACGGGTTCACGGCCGGCATCAATGCGCGAGGCCAGGTGGCGTTCACGGAATTCCTCGGCCCCGCCACCCGCGCCCGCTTCTACGATGGCACGGGCGTGCGCGACCTCGGCACCTTCGGCGGGCCGAGCGCCAGCGCCAGGGGGATCAACGATGCCGGGCAGGTGGTCGGCGATGCGACGCTCGATGCCGCCGGCACGGTGTTTCACGCCTTCCGCTGGAGCAGGCACAGCGGGCTGGTCGACCTGAACCGGCCGGGCGGCGGGAACTCGAGCGCCAACGACATCAACGCCAGGGGCCAGGTGGCCGGCGCCGCCGTTTTTCCGGGCGAGCAAGTGAGCTACCACGCGTTCCGCTGGAGCCCGCGCACCGGCATGGTCGATCTCGGCACGCTGGGCGGCGGATCGGTCGCCATTGCGCTCAACGACGCGGGAACAGCCGTCGGCTACACCGAGGGCATCGACACCGGCACCCTGATCCTGGCAGCCAAGTGGCGCGTCGGCGGCGCCACGACGGCGCTGAATGCTTTCCCGAGCCTGGCATCGGTCGCCACCGACATCAACAATGCCGGCCAGATCGTCGGCGGCGCCGCATTCGACGAAGGGCTCAGCAACCAGGCTTTCCTGTGGACGCGCAGCGGCGGACTGCAGGGCCTGGGCACCGCGCCCTCGTATCATGCCTTCGGCAAGGCGATCAACGACAAGGGCCTGGGGATCGGCGAACTGGACATCGCTCCAGGCGAGAGAAACGGGTTTGTCTGGAGCCGCGAAAACGGTTTGCTCGTGGTCGGGACGCCCTTCGTGGACATCTCCGACACCAACGGTGTCAACCAGCGCGGACAAGTCGTCGGCAGCCTGAACGACCGGGCCATCATGTGGACACGGGGCGCGGGTTTTACCGACCTGAATACGCGTGTCGTGGGCGCACCGCCGGAACTGGAACTGTTCCGGGCCGAGGCCATTTCCGACAACGGAGCGATCGTCGCCTTCGGCAACACTGGCCTGGTGCTGCTGGTACCGCAAGCGGCCCACAGCCAGCCGCCCGTCACCGGCCCGGTCAAGTTCCCGGGTGCGGCGCGCGTCGGTGCCTTGTTGTCCTTCGCGGCCGGCTTCACCGACGTCGACCCGAATGACACGCACAAGGCTGCCTGGTCATGGGGTGACGGCAGCACGAGCGCCGGCGCCGTGAGCGGGTCCAGGGGCAAGGGCACGGTCAGCGGCCAGCACGCCTGGCGCAGCCCCGGCATCTACCCGGTGCGGCTGACGGTCACCGACAGCAGCAGCCGGCGCAGCACGGTGGAGCGGTCGGTCGTCGTCTCCGCCACGGGCGCCGCCCTGCGCGGCGAAGGCCTGTTCGCCGCGCCGGCCAGCGCCGCCAGGTCGGTCGCTGCGCGCGGCGCGATCGGCAGTTTCGCCTTCCTGTCCGAAGGCGCGGACGCACGCGGTGCCGCCGTGCAGGTCAACGTGGCCGGCATGGCGCTGCGCAGCAGCCAGGTCGATGCCGTGGCGCTTGATGCCACGCGTGTCCAGTACAGCGGACAAGGCACCGTCAACGGCAAGGGCGGTTACCGCTTCACGGTGACGGCCGCCAGCGGCGCCAAGACGGGCGGCAAGGACCGCATCCATGTGCGCATCGCGCACACCGATCCAGTGTCGAAAGCCGAGGTCGTGGACTACGACAATGGCGCGCCGGCGGGAGGGGCCGCCGGAGGAATCGCGCAAAAGGCGGCAGCGGATACCCAGGGCAGCGTGGTCATCGGCGAAGGGACGTTCGCGTTCGGCTCCCGCTAAGTGAGTCCGTGAAAGCTTGCCGAATGAAGGAAGTCGCAGCCGCGCTGCCGGGTGCCCGGCAGCGCGGCCTTCTGCCAACTGTCACATTTACAAGTTGCCGCGCAGGGTCAGCGCCACATTGCGCGGGTCGCCATAGTAATAGCTGACACCGGTCGGCCCGAATTTCTTGTAGTAGTTTTTATCGAACAGATTGTTGGCGTTCAGTTGCAAGGCCAGCCCATCGGTGAGGCGGTAGGACAGCATCGCATTCGCCACCGTATAGCCGCCCTGGCGCGACGTGACCGCGCCGGAACGCACCCAGGAATCGCTCTGCACCTGTACACCGCCGCCCACGGTAAGGCCTGGCGCCAGGGCTTCCAGCGCATAGGTCGTGAACAGGCGCAGCTGGTGCTTGGGGTCGATGCTGCGCAGCGGCTGGCCGGTATTCGCGGCCGTGTCGCGCAGGTATTTCGTGCGCGTGTTCGTGTAGCCGCCCATTACCTGCCAGCCCGGCAGCAGCTGGCCCGATACTTCCGCTTCCCAGCCTTCGCTGCGCTGCTTGCCGCCGGCGATGCGGCAATAGCCGCTCGTGAAATACGGCAGGCAGGGATTGATCGACGATGCATCTTCAACCGCGCGCCCTTCGTTATCGATGCGGAACAGGCCGGCCGAGGCGTTCAAACGCCGGCCAAAGAATTCGCCTTTCAGCCCCAGTTCGTAGTCCGCGCCGTGGATCGGTTCCAGGATGGCGCCAGATGCGCCGCGCACATTCTGCGGCGTGAAGATCTCGGTGTAGCTGGCATAGGCGCTGAGCGCATCCGACAGGTCGTACACCAGGCCGGCGTAGGGCGTGACTTCGCGCGTCACCTTGTAATTGCTGGCCGGGCTTGCCGTCGACGCATAGTCCCACCAGCTCAGGCGCGTGCCGAGGATGGCGTTCAACGCACCCGTCAGCGAGAAGCGCGCCGTCGCGAATGCGCCCTGCTGGGTGGTGACGTTGGGGGTGTTCGGCACGGCCGGCATCGGCACCGCTTGCTCGGGGTAGCTGGTTGCCGGGTTCCAGTTGCGAATATCGACCGTGAGCGGATACAGGTTGCCCAGGCCCCAGCTCTCGGTCGCGCTGTTGCGTACGCGCTCGATGCCCACGACCAGTTCGTGCTTGCGCCCGAACAGGGTGAACGGACCATCGGCGGTGGCGGCCAGGGCGCCCTGTTTGCCGCCGGCGCCCGTGTACTGGGCGGTGGTGACCGTCATCAGGTAGGGATTGGTGGCGCCTGCCGGGCGCGCGAAATAGGTCTGCTTGAAGCCGTCGTCGTCGAGCTGCAGGCGGGTATGCGCCGCGCTCAGTTTCACCGACCAGCCATTCTCGAAGCGGTGCGCCAGCTCGGCGAAGCCCTGGCGATTGGAGCGGTTCCAGCGGTTCCAGTCCGATCCGAGATAGGTATTGCGCGGCAGGCCCAGCGGCGTCCCGTCGAGATTGCCGGGCAGGCCGCCCCAGGCGCCGGTGGCATCCAGGTCGGTCTGCTGCAGGCTGGCGGTGAACAGCGTGCGCGCGCCCAGGTCCGCTTCCAGTACACCGTACAGCACTTGCCGGTCTTCCTGCTTGGCATCCTGGAAGAATTCCTTCTTGTCCTTGACCGCCACCAGGCGAGCGCGCAGCGAGCCGCTGGCGTTGAGCGCACCGGCCACGTCGGCCTCGATGCGGCGCCGGTCCCAGGAACCGAGGGTCAGCGCTGCCGCTGCCTGGAAAGCGCGCGTCGGCCGCTTCCTCACCATGTTGACGGTGGCCGAGGGATTGCCGGCGCCGCGCAGCATGCCCGAGGCGCCGCGCAGCACTTCCACCCGCTCCAGCACGGCGGTATCGGGCTGGATGAAGGCCGAGCCGCTCTGGTTGATGGTCAGCCCGTCGATCTGCAGCGCGTCGATGCCGAAGCCGCGCGCGTTGTACGACACGCGTTCGCTGTCGGTGTAGTCGACCGCGATGCCGGGCGTGTTCTGCAGCACGTCGTGCAGGTCGAGCAGCTTGCGGGCGTCGAGGAACTCGCGCGTCAGCACGGTGACCGGCTGCGGAATGTCGCGCAAGTCGCTCTCGCCCTTGAACAGCGTGGCCGAGCGGGCGGCAAACGAGCCCTTCAGCGGTTCAGTGCGGCCGACCACCGTCACCACTGCCGGCGCCGTTTCCGCTGTTTCCGCTGCCTCGGCGACTACCGCGGCGTCGGCCCCGGGGGCAGCGGGCTCGGCCGCCAGCACGGTGGCCGGCGCCAGCAGCAGTGCGCTTGCGCACAGGGCACCGGCGCGGCGCATGCCGGGAATGGAAGAAGAAGAACGGCGAGGCTGGGTACGTGACATGCGGTGAATCCTTGAACGGTTTGTAAATGAGAATGATTCGCATTATAATTCTCATTATCGAATTGCCGCAATGACCATTTTTGCAGCGCCGCCGTTCGTCCCGACTCGTTCCCGCCACGCCACCCATCGAAAGCCACCATGAAAAAACTGCTGCTCCCCGCCCTTCTTGCCCTGTTCGCAGCGGGCGCCCAGGCCCATCAGGTATGGATCGAGCAGACCGGTACCCGCGCCATCCTCCGCTTCGGCGAGTTCGGCGACAACCTGCGCGAAACCTCGCCCGGCCTGCTCGACAAGTTCGTCACACCCACGGCAACCCTGGTCACGCGGACCGGCAAGCAGCCGCTGCAACTCGACAAAACAGCGGATGGCTTCGTCCTGTCGCGCGGCGCCGGCGCCGGCGAAGCGATCGTGGTCGAGGAAGCGAGCTATCCGTATTTCGAGAACCAGGAAAACGGCGCGACCCGGCGCCTGGCCTGGACCCCGGCGGCGCGCTTCGTGACGGATTTCGCCGCGCAGTCTCCGCTGCTGACCTTCGACATCGTGCCCACTGGGGAAGCGGGCCGGTTCAAGGTGTTCTACAAGGGCCAGCCCGCGCCGAAAGTCACCGTCAAGGCCGTGATTCCGAACGGCTGGTCGAAGGAAGTGGTGTCCGACGCCGCCGGCCTGGTGCGTTTCGACCTGCCGTGGCGCGGCGCCTATGTGCTCGAAGCCCATCACAGCGACAAGGCGGCGGGCGAGCGCAATGGCCGGCCCTACGACAGCGCCAGCTTCGTGACCTCGCTCTCGTTCGTGCAGGCGCAAGGCAGCCCCGCCCTGCCGCCCGGTCCGGCGGCAACGCCCGGCAAATAAACCACCTTCGTCCACATAAAAAGAAAGAGCGCACCATGTCCTCAACCCTGGAGCGCCGCGCTAGCGCCGGCTACCGCGTCGGCATCGCGGCGCGCGCCGTGGCTGCCATCGGCGGCGGCTACCTGCTGGCGGCCCTGGCCTCGACCCTGCTCGCGCTGGTGCTGCCGCTGGCGCGCGCCGACGCCGTCATCATCGCCACCATGCTCGCCTTCGTGGTGTACACCTGCGCCATCCTGTGGGTGTTCGCCACGGCGAGCGCGGCGCGTGCCTGGACCGGCCTGCTGGCCGCCTGCGGCCTGTGCACCGTGCTGCTGTGGCTTGCGCGAGGTGCGGCATGAAGGAGGGATTTCGCCAGTCGATGGCCTGGCTGCACACCTGGTCGGGCCTGCTCGTGTGCTGGCTGCTGCTGCTGATCTTCATGGCCGGCACCTCGGCCTATTACCGCGACGAGATCACGCTCTGGATGAAACCCGAGCTGCATGCGGCGGCGCCCACGTCCACGCCCGCCGTCGCCGCCACGCACGCGGTGGCCGCGCTGCAGGCGCGCGCGCCGCAGGCCACGCGCTGGTTCATCAACCTGCCCGACGGGCGCACCCCCCTGATCAACGCCAGCTGGACCATGCCGCCCAAGAAGGGCATGAGCATGGCCGAACGGCGCGCGGCCTTCCGCAAGCAGATGCTCGCGCTCGACCCGGCCGGCGGCGCGGTGGTGACGCCACGCGACACCCGCGGCGGCGAATTCCTGTACCGCATGCACTTCGATCTGTACTACATGTCGGCCATCTGGGGCCGCTGGATCGTCGGCATCTGCGCGATGGCGATGCTGGTGGCGATCGTCAGCGGCGTGATCACCCATAAACGCATCTTCAAGGATTTCTTTACCTTCAGGCCGAAGAAGGGCCAGCGCTCCTGGCTCGACGCGCACAACGCGGCCGCCGTGCTGGCGCTGCCCTTCCACCTGATGATCACCTACACCGGCATCGTCACGCTGATGTTCATGTACATGCAGGCGCCGACCCAGGCGCTGTACAAGGGCGACCAGCAAGCCATGTTCGCCGAGGTTTTCCCCGGCAACGAGCGCAGCAAGCCGGCGCGGTCGGCGGCGCCGCTGGCCGACATCGGGCCGATGCTGGCGCAGGCCGAGGCGCGCTGGGGCGTGGCGCCCACGCGCATCGTGGTGGCGCATCCGAACGACGCCAACGCGACGGTGCAGCTGGTGCGGCAATCGGGCGCGCAGCTGTCGAACATCGAACCCTCGCTCACCTTCAGCGGCGTGAGCGGCGCCCTGATCGCCGCGAGTACCGAACCGGGCGGCGTATCTGCGATGCGGCGCGCCGTGTATGGGCTGCACGTGGCGCATTTCGCCGACGGCGTGCTGCGCGCGCTGTTCTTCATGTGCGGCCTGGCCGGCTGCGCGATGGTCGCCACCGGCGCCCTGCTGTGGGGCGTCAAGGAGCGCCAGAAAGCAGCCAAGGCGCTTGCCAGGGGCGGCAAGGCGGGCTTCGGCGTGCGCCTGGTCGACGCGCTGAACATCGGCACCATTGCCGGCCTGCCGATCGCGTTCGGCGCCTACTTCTGGAGCAACCGCCTGCTGCCGCCCGGACTGGAAGAACGCGCGGCAGCGGAAGCGCACTGCTTCTTCATCGCCTGGGGCCTCGCGCTGCTGCTGGCGCAGTGCCGTCCGACGCGCGCCATGTGGCGCCTGCAGTTGCTGGCCGGCGCCGCCCTGCTGGCCGGCCTGCCGCTCTTGAACGCATTGACGACAGCGACGCACCTGGGCGCCACCCTGTTTGGCGCACCCGGCCTGCGTCCGGTGGCCGCGTTCGACCTGGTGACGCTGGCGCTGGGCGCACTGCTGGCCTATGCAGCCTGGTGGCTCAAGCGCAGGGATGCACGCGTCGCGGCAGGGCCGCGCGCGCTGCCCGCCGCGGCGGCCGGCACGGAAGACGCCACGCGCAAGGAGGCCGCATGACGCTGCTGCTCCTGATTGGCGCGACCCTGGCCTACGGCGGCCTGGCCGCCAACAGCCAGGCGATGGAGCGCCATTACGCCGACATCCACGGTCGCGGCAAGGAACCGGGCGTCATCGTGCGCCGCCTGTGCCGTACCTGCGGCTGGTTCGGCATCCTGGCCGCGCTGGCCGCCTGCGTGGCCGCCAGCGGCTGGCACACCGGCCCGGTGCTGTGGTGCGGCATGCTGACGGCAGCGGCCATTGCCCTGACCTTGCTGCTGCAGTACACGCCGCGCAGCGCGGTCCGCGCCGGGTGGATCGCCCTGGCCATGGCGCCGCTGCTGGCAGTGGCGAGCCGGCTGCCGGTTTGAGGGAGGCACACCCTGCATGGCCCGCCCTGCTCCTGTTTTGCCCTTGCGCCGCACTCCGTACGATATCGAACCGAAGCGAACCCTGCAGAGGCGTAATGTCAGCGGATCGGCGGCGCCAGGCAGAACGGGGTTATCAAGCGCATGTCTGGCGCCGATTCATTATTTTGACAGGGAGGTTTCATGCAACGACAACAAGCGGCAGTGATCGGCGGACTGGTTGCTGGGGTGGTGACGAGCGCGGTCATGTGGGCAGGACGCAAGAGCGGCCTGATGACCAAGACGCTCGACCGGGATGCGGTCGACTGGATCGACGATGTGACGGGTTCGCGCGCGGTGATCGGCGACACCGGCACCAGCATGGTCGAATTCACCAATCACCTCGGCGCCTCGGCCGCATTCGCGTCGGCGCTGCCGACACTCAGGCAGCTTGCACCCTCACTGTCGCCGGTCGTGCTCGGTACGCTCTACGGCACCGCGCTGTACGCCGTCAACATCGGCGCCATCGCGCCGGTACTCGGCATCACCAAGGGCGAAATCGCGGCCGGCCCCCGTAAAGCCGGCGAGCGCTGGGCGATCCACGTGCTGCAGGCGGTGGTGACGGCAGTCGTCGCCGAGCGCCTGACCTCCCCCGTCGCGAAGCGCTGACCGCGACAGAAGAAAAGCCGCTCAGTCGAACTTCGAGAAGTCGGGTTTACGCTTCTGGAAGAAGGCCGTAAACGCTTCCTTGGCTTCGGCGCCGGTCAGCATGGCGCTGAACTGCTTGTTCTCGACGCCCATCGTCTCGGCGACGATCGCCGCGCGCGGGCGGCGCATCAGGGCCTTGGTGGCGCGGATCGAGGCGGCCGGCAGGGCGACCAGTTTGGCGGCCTGGCCTTGGGCGAATTCGAGCAGCTCGACGCTTGGGACCACGCGCGCGACGATGCCCATCTCGAAGGCTTCCTGGGCATTGAACGATTCGCCCAGCATCAGCTTTTCGGCGGCGCGGGTGTAGCCGGCGCTTTGCGCGACCAGCAGCGAAGAGGCGAATTCCGGGCACAGGCCAAGTTGGGTAAACGGCATCGAGAATTTCGCATTGTCGGCGGCATACACCAGGTCGCAGTGCATCAGCATCGTGGTGCCGATGCCGACCGCGGCGCCGGCGACCGCCGCGACCACCGGCTTGGTGCAGCCTTCCAGGGCTTTCATGAACTGGAACACGGGACGGTCTTCGGTCATGGCGCCTTCGCCGGCGTTGTTCAGGAAGTCGTCGAGGTCGTTACCGGCGGTGAAGATTTCGGGTTTGCCGGTGATGAGGACGGCGCGCACTTGCGGGTCCTGTTCGGCATCCAGAAGCGCATCGGCCATGGTCTGGTACATGACGCCGGTGATGGCGTTCTTGCGCTCGAGGCGGTTGAATTCGATGCTGAGGATGCCGTTTTGTTTGTTGGTCTGGATCGTCATGTCAGGTTTCCCGGATATTCTGAAGCTGGTTGGACGCGTGGGCGGGGGACCCGCCCACGCTACGGGTCAACCGCACAATATGCAGCAACTCGTAGGGTGGGCGGGTCCCCCGCCCACGCGGTGATAGGTACAAGCCGCATCAACGCACACGTTGGCACGGCCGCTATCCAAAATTAAACGCGCTCGATGATACCGGCCGCGCCCATGCCGGCGCCGACGCACATCGTCACCATGCCGTACTTCAGGTTGTTACGGCGCAGTGCGTGCACGACGGTCGCGGCGCGGATGGCGCCGGTGGCGCCCAGCGGGTGGCCCAGCGCGATCGCGCCGCCCATCGGGTTAACCTTGCTGGTGTCCAGGCCCAGGTCGCGGATCACGGCCAGCGCCTGCGCTGCAAACGCTTCGTTCAGCTCGATCCAGTCGAGCTGGTCCTGGGTGATGCCGACTGCCTTCAAGGCGGCAGGAATCGCCTCTTTCGGGCCGATGCCCATGATTTCCGGCGGCACGCCGCGCACGGCGAACGAGGAGAATTTCGCCAGCGGGGTCAGGTTGTGCTCGCGCAGGATCTTTTCGCTGACGACGATCAGGGCGCCGGCGCCGTCCGACATCTGCGACGAGGTCGCGGCGGTGACGGTGCCTTTTGCCGCGAAGACCGGCTTCAGCTTGGCCATGCCCTCAGGGCTGGCGTCGGCGCGCGGGCCTTCGTCCAGGTCCACGGTGCGGCGCTTGACCGAGATTTCACCAGTCGCCAGGTTCGGCGTGCGGGTAACGATCTCGACCGGGGTAATCTCGTCCTTGAAGTAGCCCGCCTGCTGGGCGGCAATCGCCCGGCGGTGCGATTCCAGGCCAAAGGCGTCCTGGTCTTCGCGCGATACTTTCCACTGCTGCGCGACCTTCTCGGCGGTCAAACCCATGCCGTAGGCCAGGCCGACGTTTTCGTCTTTAAACGTCTCCATGTTGATGGAGGGGTGGTGGCCCATCATCGGCACCATCGACATCGATTCGACGCCGCCGGCGATCATGACGTCGGCTTCGCCGACGCGGATGCGGTCGGCCGCCATCGCCAGGGCCGTGATGCCCGAGGCGCAGTAACGGTTGACGGTCACGCCGCCGACCGTGTGCGGCAGGCCGGCCAGCACCACCGCGTTACGAGCGATATTAAAACCCTGCTCCGCTTCCGGGAACGAGCAGCCGACGATGGCGTCGACGATCAGTGCCGGATCCAGGTTGGGCACGGCGGCCATGGCGCCGCGGATCGCGTGCACCAGCAGGTCGTCCGGGCGGGTCGTCTTGAACATGCCGCGTGGTGCCTTGCCGATCGGGGTGCGGGTCGCTGCGACGATGTATGCGTCTTGAAGTTGTTTGCTCATGTCATTCGTCCTGTTATATGTTCCGCGCGGCTTAGTTACGGACTGGCTTGCCGGTCTGCATCATGCCCATGATCCGCTCTTGCGTCTTCGGGTTGTTCAGCAGTTCGATGAAGGCCTTGCGTTCCATGTCGAGCAGCCACTGCTCGGACACCACGCTGCCCTGGTCGACGTCGCCGCCGGTCACGATCTCGGCGATCATGTCGCCCAGTTTGTAGTCGTGGGCCGAGATGAAGCCGCCGTCACGCATGTTGACCAGCTGGCCGCGGATCGTCGCCCAGCCGTAGCGGCCGGTAACGGTCACCGGGCGCTGCGCTGGCGCGCGGTAGCCGGCGTCGAACATCGCGCGCGCCTGCACCTTGGCCACGTGCAGCAGCTCGTAGGCGTTGAAGACGATGATGTCGTCTTCTTTCAGGTAACCCATCGCCTTGGCTTCGAGCGCCGACTTCGACACTTGCGCGGTGGCGGCATTGGTGAAACCGGTCTTCAGGAATTGCAGGATGTCGTTGCCCTTGGCTTCCGTGAAGGCGCGCACCGCCGCTTCCTTCAGGCCGCCACCGGCCGGCACCAGGCCGACGCCGACTTCGACCAGGCCGATGTACGATTCGATCGAGGCCACGCGCTTCGACGCGTGCAGCGCCAGCTCGCAGCCGCCGCCCAGCGCCAGGCCGGCCACCGCGGCGACGACCGGCACGTTCGAATACTTCATCTGCATGAAGGTGTCTTGCAGTTCCTTGACGATCGGGTCCATCGCCTTGGCGCCGCCGGCCATGAAGGCAGGCAGGGCCGATTGCAGGTCGGCGCCGGCCGAGAAGGCGCCGCCTTCGGTGGCGTCGGTATTCCAGATCACCAGGCCCTTGAAGTTCTTCTCGGCTTCCGCCAGGCCGCGCTTCAGGCCCTGGATCACGCCGTCGCCGATGACGTGCATCTTGGTCTTCAGCGAGATGACGAGCACCTCGTCGCCCGAGTGCCACAGGCGTACCGAGTCGTCTTCGAACACGGTGGTGCCGAAGGTCTTGGCGTCATTGCCGCCGGCGCCTGCTACCTGCGCGCGGAAGGCCTGGCGTTCATACACGGCCAGGGTCGAGCGCGGCACGTAGCTGTTCGAGCTCGCCGAGTACGAACCCTCAGGAGTGTGCACGCCCTTCTCGGCGACTTGTCCCTCGAACACCCATGCTGGCAGCGGGGTGTCGGTCAGCGCCTTGCCGGCCTCGATGTCTTCCTTGACCCACTGGGCGATCTGGGTCCAGCCTGCGGCTTGCCAGGTCTCGAACGGGCCAACGCTCCATCCAAAACCCCAGCGCATGGCGAAGTCGATGTCGCGCGCGTTGTCGGCGATGGTGTCGAGGTGCACGGCGATGTAGTGGAAGGCATCGCGGTAGATCGCCCACAGGAACTGCGCCTGCGGGTTGGTCGAATCGCGCAGGGCCTTGAACTTCTTGACCGGATCCTTTTCCTTCAGGATGCGCGCAATGATGTCGGCCGCCTTGCCGCCGCCGGCCACATACTCGCCGGTGGCGAAGTCGAGGCGCTGGATGTCCTTGCCGACCTTTTTGTAGAAGCCGCCGCCGGTCTTCTGGCCCAGTGCGCCCTTCTCGATCAGCTTGGCCAGCACGTCCGGCGTCTTGTACAGGGCGAAGAATGGATCGTCCTGCAGGGTGTCCTGCATGGTCTTGATGACGTGGCCCATCGTGTCCAGGCCGACGACGTCGGCGGTACGGAAGGTACCGGATTTGGCGCGACCCAGCTTGGCGCCGGTCAGGTCGTCGACCACGTCCACCGACAGGCCGAACTTCTCGGCTTCGTGGATGGTGGCCAGCATGCCGAAGATGCCGACGCGGTTGGCGATGAAGTTCGGCGTGTCTTTCGCGCGCACGACGCCCTTGCCCAGCACGGAGGTCAGGAAGGTCTCGAGCTGGTCGAGGATCTCCGGATTGGTGCTGGTGGTCGGGATCAGCTCTACCAGGTGCATGTAGCGCGGCGGGTTGAAGAAGTGGACGCCGCAGAAGCGCGCCTTCAGGTTGTCATCAAAACCTTCGGCCAACGTATTGATCGACAGACCCGAAGTGTTCGACGCAAAAATCGCGTTCGGCGCGATGTGCGGCGCGACCTTGGCGTACAGGTCGTGCTTCCAGTCCATGCGCTCGGCGATCGCTTCGATGATCAGGTCGCAGCCGGCCAGTACGTCGAGGTTGTCTTCGTAGTTGGCGACTTCGATCAGCGCTGCGTCGTCCTTGTTGCCGAGCGGCGCAGGCGACAGTTTTTTCAGGTTCTCGATGGCGCGCAGGACGATGCCGTTCTTTGGACCTTCCTTTGCAGGCAGGTCGAACAGCACGACAGGCACCTTGGCGTTGACGCAGTGCGCAGCGATCTGCGCGCCCATCACGCCCGCGCCCAGCACGGCGACTTTCTTGACGGTGAAATTGGTCATGGTTATATATCCCTGGAAGCGGTTAGAACAGGTCGGCGTCGAGCGCCATCAGGTTGGCGGAACCCGAACGAGCCTGGCGGATCAGCATCGCGGTTTCCGGGTACAGGCGTGCAAAGTAGAAGCGTGCGGTGGCCAGCTTCGACTCGTAGAACTTGTCGTCCGAGTCCTTCTTCTCCAGCGCGATCTTCGCCATCTGCGCGAAGAAGTACGAGAACACCAGGTGGCCCACCACGCGCAGGTAAGGCACGGCGGCGGCGCCGACTTCGTCCTGGTTGGTGAAGGCCTTCATGCCGATTTCCATGGTCATCTTGCCGACCTTCTCGCCGAGTTCGCCCAGCGGGGTCACGAATTCGGACATCGATTCATCCAGGCCGTTCTCTTCCACGAAGGCCTTGATCTTCTCGCCGAAGGCGCGCAGCTTGGCGCCGTTGTCCATCAAAATCTTGCGGCCCAACAGATCCAGCGACTGGATGGTATTGGTGCCTTCGTAGATCATGTTGATGCGCGCATCGCGCACGTACTGCTCCATGCCCCACTCGCTGATGTAGCCGTGGCCGCCGTAGACCTGCATCGCTTCCGAGGTCGCGATCCAGCCGTTGTCGGTGATGAAGGCCTTGACGATCGGGGTGAGCAGCGCGACTTCGCCGGCGGCTTCCTTGCGCACGTCTTCGTCCGGGTGGTTCAGTTCGCGGTCGATCTGCAGCGCGACGTACGAGCAGACGGCGCGCGCGCCTTCGGCATAGGCTTTAGCAGTGAGCAGCATGCGCCGCACGTCCGGGTGCACGATGATCGGGTCGGCTGGCTTGTCCGGCGCCTTCGGGCCCGACAGGCTGCGCATCTGGATGCGGTCTTTCGCGTACACCAGCGCGTTCTGGTACGCCACTTCGGTCAGGCCGAGCGACTGCATGCCGACGCCCAGGCGGGCCGCGTTCATGAACACGAACATCGCATTCAGACCTTTGTGCGGCTGGCCGATCAGGGTGCCGACGGCGCCGTCCAGGTTCATCTGGCAGGTGGCGTTACCGTGGATGCCCATCTTTTCTTCGATGGCGCCGCAGAAGATCGGGTTGCGTTCGCCCAGCGAGCCATCCGCGTTCGGCAGGAATTTCGGCACCAGGAACAGCGAGATGCCTTTCGAGCCTTCCGGTGCATCCGGCAAGCGCGCCAGCACCAGGTGGATGATGTTTTCGGCCACGTCGTGTTCGCCGGCCGAGATGAAGATCTTCGAGCCGGAAATTTTATAGGTGCCGTCGCCCTGCGGCTCGGCCTTCGAGCGCAGCAGGCCCAGGTCGGTGCCGCAATGCGCTTCGGTCAGGCACATGGTGCCGGTCCACTCGCCCGAGACCAGCTTCGGCAGGTATTGCGCCTTCTGCTCGTCGCTGCCGTGTTCCTTCAAGCACTCGTAGGCGCCGTGCGACAGGCCCGGGTACATGGTCCAGGCCTGGTTGGCCGAGTTCAGCATCTCGTAGAACGAATTGTTCAGCGAGACCGGCAAGCCCTGGCCGCCATATTCCGGATCGCAGCCCAGCGCCGCCCAGCCGCCGTCGACATACTGTTTATACGCTTCCTTGAAACCCTTTGGCGTGGTCACGGTCTTGGTGGCGGCGTCGAAGTGGCAGCCTTCGCGGTCGCCCGAATGGTTCAGCGGGAACAGCACTTCCTGGGTGAACTTCGCACCTTCTTCCAGCACCTGGTTGATGATGTCGGCGTCGATTTCCTGATAGGCAGGCAGGTTCTTGAACTCTTCGGTGACGTTGAGGAATTCGTGCAGCACAAACTGCATATCCCGGATTGGCGCGACGTACTGACCCATGGTTTTCTCCTGACGAAGGTAAAGTATTTTTGAAACTGAGTTTTTAAAGCTGACGAGCGGGCGATAGGGCCGGCTCAGGTGTTTTGAACGGGATTGCGGTAATTCTCGATCAGCCGCGCGAAGCCGCGGTTGGCGCGGTCGATCGCGCCCGGGACGCGCAGGAAACGTGCGTCGTGGTGCAAGGCCAGGATCAGCCCGTACATCTCGTAGACCAGCTGCTGCGGGTCGGTGCCCGCTTTCAGCGCGCCGCAATCGATGCTCTGCTGCACGGCGCGCAGCAGCGCGCCCTGCCAGGCACGCACCATCGCCACCAGCGATTCGCGGATCGGGCCCGGCCGGTCATCGTACTCCACCGCGCCGCTGATATAGATGCAGCCCGACGCAATTTCAACCGATACCCGCTTGACCCAGCGCGCAAACATCGACTCCAGGCGCGGCAAACCGCGTGGCTCTTTTACGCTGGGAAAGAACACTTCCTGCTCGAAACGGTGGTGGTAGAGCTTCAAGACTTCCATCTGCAAATCTTCGCGCGAGCCGAAGTGGGCGAACACACCCGATTTGCTCATGTTCATGCGGTCCGCGAGCAAGCCGATGGTCAAGCCTTCCAGCCCGTTACGGCTGGCCAGTTCGAGCGCGACGTCGAGAATCGCCGCCCGCGTCTGTTCGCCCTTGCGCATGAATTTTGCTGAAGTATTGATACGTTTCCCCTGCGTGAATCGAAAAATCCGAACGAGCGTACTATTATCTATCGGACGGTGAATGTCAAACGGGAATCTAGAGGTGCAGTTCTAGTGTGTGGGGCTGTGCTGACGCTAGTTGAACGCGTGGGCAGGAAACCGCCGGGGCCGCCGAGGCCACCCTACGTTGGCTCGCGGAACGACACCTTGATTCGGAGGGCCGTAGGGTGGGTGGCTATACCCGACGGCAAGCGCCTATGAGGCCGATGCGCCGCCCACGCGTTCAACCAGCCCCAGCACAGCCGCGACGCACGAACGACCTCACCCCGCCGCCTTCGCTATCGCGCGCCGGTCGCGCTTGGTCGGCCGCCCCTTGATGTCCAGGCTCGGCTCCGGGAACAGCCGGCGTGCCGTCTTGTCGTTCTCGCGCTTGGCGATGCTCTCGTCGGTTTCAAAGTAAAGCTCGCGCGCCACTGGCGCCGGGCCGCGCTTGTCCGAGATCGCGGCAACGATCACTTCCCAGCGATCCGAGCCATTGTCGATCACGATCTGGTCGTTCACCTTCACCGCGCGCGCCGGTTTTACTGGCTCGCCGGCAATGCGCACCCGCCCGCGCTCGACCGCATCGGCCGCCATCGAACGGGTTTTGAAAAAGCGCGCCGCCCACAGCCACTTGTCGATCCGTACGTTGTCCATGTTTTACTCTTCCTTATGCATAACCTATGGCGAAAATGCGCATGGTCAGTTTATAGAGAAGGTAAGCCATTTCATAGCGCACGCGGCGCACCCAACCGATGCCCTCGAAATCCTCCATGCGCACGACTTCGCCATCGGCAATGCCGCGCTCGATGTGGGCGCGCACGGCGCGTGCAAAAGCGGTGTTGCGCACGACGATATTCGCTTCCTGGTTGAGGAACAGCGACAGGCCGTCGCAATTGCTCGAGCCCACCGTCGACCAGTCGTCGTCGACCACGGCGATCTTCGCATGTAGCTGGGTTTTGCGGTATTCGACGACCTGGATCCCGGCCGCCAGCAGCTTCGGATAGAAGGAACGGGCGACCGCATCCTGCATGCGGAATTCGCCGACGCCGATCAGGAGCGTAACCTGCACGCCGCGCCGCGCCGCACGCGCCAGCGCTTCGCGGAATTTGCGGCCGGGCGCAAAATATGGATTGGCCAGCAGCACGCTTTTGCGGGCCTGGCCGATCGCCTGCAGGTAGGCACGCTGGATCGTCCTGCGGTTGCGCAGGTTGTCGCGCACGACAAAGGCGGCGCGCATCGGGCGGGCGCCTTCGGTCGGCGGCGGGCGCCGCGTTTCGCGGTACAGGCCGATGCGGCTGAGCAGGTCGAGGCGCCCGGCGCGCATCCATTGCGCCCTTGCCTCGAAGTGGATGTGGGCGACCAGCGGTCCGCGCACGCGCACGGCGAAATCCCAGCGCGGCGCCGGCAGCGGCAGGTAGGGTTCGTAATCGTGCTTCATGTCGTCGTTGATGTTGATGCCGCCGACAAAGGCGACCTCGGCATCGACGACCGTGATCTTGCGGTGGGTGCGGGCAATGCCGCGCTTGAACCAGGGATTGAATACGCGGTAATGCACCCCGGCCGTGGCGAAGGCTTCGGCGCGGCGGCAGCAGGTGCGGTGGCCGGTGCCGAACCAGTCAACCAGCACCCGCACCTTGACGCCGCGCCCGGCCGCACGGATCAGCGCCGCCTCGATGCCGCGGGCGACCTCGTCCTCGGCAAAGATATAGGTTTCGAACAGCACCTCATGCTGCGCAGCGTCGATGGCGGCGATCATCGCCGGGAACAGTTGCTGCCCGGTTTCGAGCAAGACGATGTCGTTGTTCGCTACATACGTCACGCTGCGCATGGCGTCAGGCCAGCTGCAATTCGGCGACGATGGGCGCGTGGTCGGACAGCTTGGCCCAGATCGGACCGGCCATCACCTGGGCGTTGTCGATCTTGAAACCACGCACATAAATGCGGTCGAGGCGGAACCACGGCAGCGCGGCCGGGAAGGTGCGTGCCGGCGCCAGGCGCGGCTGGCGCCCGGCCCAGCTGCGCACCATGTCGCCCAGCGCCGATTTCGGTCCTAGCTCATCGAAGACCTCGGTCACGCCGAGGGCATTGCGCAGGCGGTCGCTGAGGGTATTGCGCCAGTCGTTGAAGTCGCCGGCGATGATCACCGGCTCGCCGTTCGGCGCCGACTTGTTGACGGCCTCGATCAATTGCTCGGTCTGGCGCCCGCGCCCGCCCTCGAACAGGCCCAGGTGCACAACGTAGCAATGGATCTTGCCGGCGGGCGTTTCCAGTACGCAGTGCAGGATGCCGCGCTGCTCATAGGCGTGGTCCGAGACGTCGTGGTTATGGCTGTTTTCGATCGGGAAGCAGCTGAGCAAGGCGTTGCCGTGGTGGCCGTGGTCGTAGACCGCGTTCATGCCATAGGCGGAATGGTGGTAGTGCGATTCGCCGGCAAAGTACTCGTACTGCGCCGTTTCCGGCCAGATGCGGGTCTCGCGCTTGTGCTGGCCATAGCGCGCGTGATGGCGGTCATGCCTCCCCTGCACTTCCTGCAGGAAGACGATATCGGCATGGAACTCGGCAATCGCCTTTTTGAGCGCCAGCACCCGCGGGGTACTGCGCAAAGAGGTGACACCCTTGTGGATATTGTAGGTCGCGACACGAATCTTCATGGGAATATTCTAACCCCATCAGTCCGTGTTCATTTTTATAAGGTTTCCAATCGTGCGGTACGGGGTGCCGCTTTCTGGGAGCCGCGACCCCGTACACGTTATGTACCGCTTATTCGAACGCAGGGGCCGCTTCCCAATGCTGACGCAATGCCGCATTGCGGGGCGACGCCAGGTTCTCTGCCTCGGACAAGGGAACGGAAATCAGGCGCGGGCCAGACAGGCGCAGGCCGCAGAGCAGGTCGATATAAAAACAATCATCGTCCACGCTCACTGCTTTCACTTTTTCCTCATGCTTCGGTTCGAATTGTTCCATGCTTGTATTCCCCCAGAATCCGTTGGTTGGACTGTTGCAGTTCAAAAATTCGCTCGACGCGAACTGCTGACAATAGGGGACCGGTTTCCGATTGTCAAACGCAGTTTCTACTGTGCGCTAGCTAACATAACGAATTTCCTCAAGTAATTTTGCCGCAAAGAACTTGTTTCAAGTTGTTACAACGAAAGTTGCCGTAGATAATTTGTTTGAGGTTTCATAGATTTGTATCAAATTGTATGCAAGTTAGCCGGTTTTTAACGGCAATCCGCCGAACTTTCACCAAGACATTAATGAACATGCGTGCGAAAACTGCCAAATTTATGCTTGACGCGTGGCATTTGTACGCCTTGGAGAGATGAGCTTGTAGGACAAAAGGAAGGTCTGCGTTGTATCTACGCCTACAAATAAATTTTATTTGACATTTCACATATCTTTATTCACAGCTTTTCAATATGTCATATAAAGCGGTTCATGATCAAACCGACATGATCTCAAGCGGTGTAGCCGTCGAGCACGGTCGCCAGCAATTCACGCTCGAGGGCCGCAAAGGCCGCGCTGCCACGCTGGCGTGGCCGCGCCAGGTCCACGCGCAAATCGCAAGCAATCTTTCCGTCTTCGATCACCAGCACCCGGTCCGCCAGCACCAGCGCTTCCTGCACGTCATGGGTGACCAGCACGGCACTGAACCCCTGGCGCCGCCACAGCGATTCGATCAATTGCTGCATGCCGATCCGGGTCAGCGCGTCGAGCGCGCCGAGCGGCTCGTCGAGCAGCAGCAGGCCGGGCGCATGCACCAGCGCCCGCGCCAGGGCCACGCGCTGGCGTTGTCCGCCGGAGAGCACCGCCGGCCATTCGCCGGCCCGTTCGGCCAGGCCCACCTGCGCCAGCGCCGCACGCGCCGCATGGAGGTCGACACGGCCGAGCGCCACGTTCTCGAGCACCGTTTTCCATGGCAGCAGGCGCGCTTCCTGGAACATCAGCCGCAGCGCATCGCTGCGGCCGGCGCCGTCGATGGCGATGGTGCCGCCATCGGCCTGTTCCAACCCGGCGACCAGGCGCAGCAAGGTACTCTTGCCGCAGCCGCTGCGCCCGACCAGCGCCACGAACTCGCCCGGCGCGATCCGCAAGTCGATGCCGTCGAGCACGACCCGCGCGCCATAGGTCTTGGTCAGCGTGCGCAGTTCGACGGCGGGCAACTGTGGGGCGGCAGACTGTGCGCTATCGACGGCGGCGACGCGGTGGGTTGCTTCAAAAGCGATCTGCATTGCGGTCTTTCTCAACGGTAGGCGGGATTCCAGCGCAGGAAGCGCCGTTCCAGCAGGCGAGCAGCCAGGTCGGCAGCCTTGCCCAGCAGGGCGTACAGCAGGATGCCGACCAGTACCACGTCGGTCTGCAGGAATTCGCGCGCATTCATGGTCATGTAGCCGATGCCCGACTGCGCGGAAATGGTTTCGGCGACGATCAGCAGCACCCAGACCAGGCCCAGCGAAAAGCGGATGCCGACCAGGATCGAGGGCGTGGCCGCCGGCAGGATCACGTCGCGGTGCAGCGCCCAGCCGGACAAGCCGTAGCTGCGCGCCATCTCGATCAGGCCCTGGTCGGCCGAGCGGATGCCGTGGAAGGTATTCAGGTAGACCGGGAAGAACACACCGACGGCAAGCAGGAACAGTTTCGCCGTTTCGTCGATGCCGAACCAGAGGATCACCAGCGGAATCAGGGCCAGCGCCGGGATATTCCGGATCATCTGCAGGGTCGTGTCGAGCAGCGTCTCGGCGCGGCGTGAACTGCCGTTCAGCAAACCGAGCAGCAGACCGGCGCCGGCGCCGATGGCAAACCCGACCCCGGCACGCCACAGGCTGGTGCGCAGGTGCGACCAGAGTTCGCCCGACACCGCCAGCGCCCAAAAGGCTTTCAAGACCGCCAATGGCTCGGGCAGGATGCGGCTCGACAGCCAGCCGGCCTGGGCCGCTACTTGCCAACCGAGCACCAGCAGCGCCGGCAAGGCCCAGGGCGCCAGCAGCGCTTTTGCACGCTGCGGCCCTTGCGCCGGGAGGGTGCCGGCCGCCATCTCAGGCCGCCTTCTTCGGCACGATGTCGCTGGCCATCATTTCGCCGAAGGGTCCGGTGATCGACTGTTCGCCGCCTTCTTTCCCCTTCCCGAGCAGCGGAAACACCAGTTCGGCGAAGCGGTAGGACTCTTCCAGGTGCGGGTAGCCGGACAAGATAAACGTCTCGATGCCGAGGTCCTGGTACTCGCGCATGCGCGCCGCCACCGTTTCCGGGTCGCCCACCAGCGCCGTGCCGGCGCCGCCGCGCACCAGGCCGACGCCGGCCCACAGGTTCGGCGACACCTCGAGCTTGTCGCGGCGGCCGCCGTGCAATGCCGCCATGCGCTGCTGGCCGACCGAATCCATCTTGGCGAAGGCCGCCTGCGCCTTGGCGATGACGTCGTCGTCCAGGTGGCTGATCAGTTCATCAGCCGCGCGCCAGGCTTCTTCGCTGGTCTCGCGCACGATCACGTGCAGGCGGATGCCGAAGCGCAGCGTGCGCCCGTGTTGCGCGGCGCGGGCGCGGATGTCGGCCAGCTTTTCCGCCACCGCCGCCGGCGGTTCGCCCCAGGTCAGGTAGACGTCCATCTGCCCGGCCGCCAGCTCGTGCGCCGGTTCCGAGGAGCCGCCGAAGTACAGCGGCGGATGCGGTTTCTGGATCGGCGGGTACAGCGTCTTCGCCCCTTTGACCTGGATATGCTTGCCCTCGAAATCATAGCCGGCCGCCCCGCCCTCCCCGGCCAGGCTGGCGCGCCAGACGCGGATGAATTCATCCGAGATCTCGTAGCGCTTGGCGTGGTCGGCGAACAGGCCGTCGGCCTCCAGTTCTCCCTGGTCGCCGCCGGTGACGACGTTGATCAACAGGCGCCCGTTCGACAGCCGGTCGAAGGTAGCCGCCTGGCGCACGGCCATGCCGGGCGTGGACAGGCCGGGGCGGATCGCGACTAAAAACTTCAGCTGGCGCGTGGCGCCGATCAGCGACGCGGCCGTGATCCATGGGTCTTCGCAGGAGCGGCCGGTGGGCAGCAGGACGCCGTCGTAGCCGAGGGTGTCCGCTGCGACCGCGATCTGGCGCAGGTAATCGGCATCGACCGAGCGCGCGCCCTTGGTGGTGCCAAGGTAGCGGCTGTCGCCGTGGGTGGGGAGGAACCAGAAGACGTTCGGGGTAGTCATGATAGGGCTTCTTTCAGGGCGTTCAGAGCGACGCGGTCAGCAAGGCGTCGGCCACGATGATCGGTTTCGGGATCAGTTTCAGGTTGTGGAAAGCGTCGGCAATGCGCTGCTGCTCGCGCAGCACTTCGTGCGACATCGGCTTGACGCCATAGGCATAGCGGCTCCCCGCCAGCTCGACCACGTTGCGCGGCAGGCCGGTCTGCACCGCCAGGATTTGCGCGACTTCGGCCGGATTGGCGCGGCCCCAGTCGTCGACCTTGGCGATCTCGTCGAGCAGGATGCGCGTGATATCCGCGTGCTGTTCGGCGAAGCTGCGCGCGGCCAGATAAAACTGGTGGTTCGACACCAGGCCGCGGCCGTCGGCCAGCACGCGCGCACCCAGCTGCTGTTCGGCGGCGGCCAGGAACGGGTCCCAGATCACCCAGGCGTCGACGCTGCCACGCTCGAAGGCGGCCCTGGCGTCGGCCGGCGGCAAATAAATCGGCTGGATCGCGTTCCAGGGCACGCCGGCCTTTTCCAGCGCCCGCACCAGCAGAAAGTGCACGTTCGAGCCCTTGTTCAGCGCGACCTTCTTGCCGCGCAACTCGGCCACCGTGCGCAAGGTGGACCCTTTTGGCACCACGATCGCTTCGCTCGACGGCGAGGCCGGCTCGTGGCCGACATACACCAGGCGCGCGCCGGCGGCCTGGGCGAAGATCGGCGGTGCCTCGCCGACGGTGCCGAAGTCGATGCTGCCGACGTTCAGGCCTTCGAGCAGCACCGGCCCGGCCGGGAACTCGGTCCATTTGACGGCGATGTTGTGCGCCGCCAGGCGTTTTTCCAGCGTGCCGCGCCCCTTGAGCAGGGTCAGGGTGCCGTATTTCTGATAGCCGATGCGCACTTCTTTTAATGGGGTACGCGGCTGCGCAGCAGCGACGCCGTGCAGGCCTGCAGCTGCGCTTGCAACTGCGCCGGCGGCCAGCAGGCCGAGGTTGCGGCGGCGGCCGGGGCGCGATGGATGGTCGGAATGCATGTGCTCTCTCTTCTCGATATGGATGGGTGTCAGGCGGCCAGTGCCGCTTCGGCGCCGTGGGCCGTGGCGCGCAGCTCAGAGGTGCGCAATTCGAGGGCGCGCAGTTCAAAGGCCAGCTGTTCGACGCCCTGCGCCACGCGCGCGGCAATCGCCGGCGCCGGCGCCAGGCTGCCGTCGGCATTGCGGCCGAGCTGGTCGGCGGTGGCGTAGATGCTCGGCAAGATCGAGCGCGGCGCCATCGACGCCAGCACCGGGTGCAGCGCGTAGTCGAGCGCGAGCATGTGCGACTGGCTGCCGCCGCTGGCCAGCGGCAGCACCAGCTTGCCCGCCAGGCCGTCCTGCGGCAGCAGGTCGAGCACGGCTTTCAGCAAGCCGCTGTAGGCCGCCTTGTAGACCGGCGTGGCGATCACCAGCGCATCGGCCGCGGCAATCTGCGCCAGCATGCGCGCAATGCCGGGCTCACCGCAGTCGGCTGCCAGCAGGGCCTGGGGATCGAGTTCGCGCGCTTCGATGCGGATCAATCGCTGGCCGTGCAGCGCCAGCTTGTCGCCGACGTGCAGCAGCAGGCGCGTGGTCGACGCATTCGGGGATGGGCTTCCGCCCAGCAAGATGACACTCATGTTGTTGTCCAATCGTTCACAGATGAGTACAGCCTAGAGCCGCCCCGGACAAAAGAACACGAATCGTTTTGCACATCCATATGCGCCCGGCGTTTTAAGGTTTGGCGCATATCGATGGCCGGATTTCTTCGTTCACGCGCGCCAAACGGCGTTGCACACTAGTTGCCACTTACTCATCAAGGCCAGTCCCGATGTCTTCTTCCGTGCAAGCTTTACGCGTTCCAGAATCCGGCGCAGAATCCAGCGCCGACGCCGGTGCGCTGGCCATCGCCACCCGGCTGGCCGCGCAATTCGCCGCCACCGCCGTCGAACGCGACCGCGCCGGCGGCCATGCCGCTCACGAACGCGCGCTGATCCGCGACAGCGGCTTGCTGACGCTGTCGATTCCAACCGAATTCGGCGGCCAGGGCGCGCCCTGGTCGACCGTCTATCAAGTCATCCGCATCCTGGCGCGCGCCGACAGCGCGCTGGCCCACCTGTTCGGCTTCCACCACCTGCAACTGGCCGGCCTGGCGCTGTACGGTTCCGCCGTCCAGCAGCGCAACCTGTACAGCGCCAGCGTGCAGCAGCGCCTGTTCTGGGGTAATGCCCTGAACCCGCTCGACCGGCGCACCACGGCGCGCGCCACGCCCGGCGGCTATGTCCTCGACGGCGTCAAAAGTTTCGCTTCGGGCTCGGTCGGTTCGGACTGGCTGACGGTATCGGCCTGGGATGCGGCGGCCGGCGCCGCCCTGATCGGGGTGCTGCCGACGCGCCAGCCGGGCGTGCGGGTCGAGGCCGACTGGGATGCCTTCGGCCAGCGCCAGACCGACAGCGGCAACGTCAGTTTCGACAAGGTGTACCTGCCCTCGGCGCTGGTGCTGCAGGCGCCCGGCCAGGTGCCGACCGCGCAATCCACGCTGCGTTCGCAGGTGGCGCAACTGGTGATGACCAACCTGTATCTCGGCATCGCCGAGGGCGCCTTCGAGGCGGCGCGCGACTACACGCTGGAACAGGCGCGGCCCTGGTTCGCTTCCGGCGTCAACGAGGCGACTGCCGACCCTTTCGTGCAGCACCGCTATGGTGAATTGTGGCTGAAAGTGCGTCCGGCGACGCTGCTGGCCGACCACGCCGCGCAGCTGCTCGACGCCGCCTATGCCCGAGGGGCGGCCCTGAGCGCGCGCGAACGCGGTGAAGTCGCCGTGGCCGGCGCCGAAGCCAAGGTGCTGGCGCACCGCGCGGCCATCGACATCGGCAACGAGATGTTCGAACTGACCGGCGCCCGTTCGACCTCGGCGCGCTTCGGTTTCGACCGCTACTGGCGCAACGCCCGCGTGCACACGCTGCACGACCCGGTCGACTACAAGCTGCGCGACCTCGGGCGCTATGCGCTCGAAGGCCGCCTGCCCGATCCGACCCCGTATTCGTGATGAACGCGCCCTCTTCCACCGCGGACATCGCGATCCGCCTCGACGACGTGGCGCGCAGCTTCGTCCTGCCCGACGGCAGCCGCTTCGAGGCCGTGCGCGGCGTGACGCTGGCGATCCGCGCCGGCGAAATCTATGGCCTGGTCGGCCGCAGCGGCGCCGGCAAGTCGACCCTGCTGCGCCTGATGAATCTATTGGAGCGCCCCGAGCGCGGCCGCGTGCTGGTCGACGGCGCCGAACTGACCCGCCTCGACAAGCGCGCGCTGCGCAATGCGCGGCGCCGCATCGGCATGATCTTCCAGCAGTTCAACCTGCTGCAGAACGCGACCGTGTTCGACAACGTCGCCTTCCCGCTGCGCATCCACGATGCGATGAATGCGCCGCGCCTGAAAGCGCGGGTCGAGGAATGCCTGGCGCTGGTCGGCCTGGGCGACCGCGCGGCCAGCTATCCGGCCCAGCTCTCGGGCGGCCAGAAGCAGCGCGTGGCGATCGCGCGCGCACTGGCCAGCCAGCCGGCGGTGCTGCTGTGCGACGAACCCACCTCTGCGCTTGACCCGGAAACCACGCGCGGCCTGCTCGAGACCCTGCGCGACATCAACCGCCAGCTGGGCGTGACGATCGTGATCGTCAGCCACGAATTGCAGGTGCTCGGCACCTTGTGCGACCGCGTCGCCGTCATCGAACATGGCCTGGTGGCCGAGGAATTCGCGCTGGCCGACCACAGCGCGCCGCGCAAGACCGCCCTTGGGCGCGAACTGGCGTATTACGGTACCGAGGTCTTCGCCGCGGCCGCATGGGGAGATGCACATGCCTGAATCGATTCTCGTCGTTCTTCCGGACCTATGGACGGCCTTTCTGCAGACCGCGCTGATGCTCGGCATCGGCTTGACGAGCGCATTGCTGATCGGCGGCCCGCTCGGGATCCTGCTGTTCCTGGTCGCCGACGGCCAGGCGCTGCAGAACCGCACGCTGGCGCTGGTGCTGGGCTGGATCGTGAACACGGTGCGCTCCTTCCCCTTCATCATCCTGATGGTGGCGCTGGTACCGGT
This sequence comes from Massilia sp. CFBP 13721, assembly GCF_014842025.1. Taxonomy (GTDB): domain Bacteria; phylum Pseudomonadota; class Gammaproteobacteria; order Burkholderiales; family Burkholderiaceae_D; genus Telluria. The sequence continues at coordinate 59,866 of NZ_JACYUY010000006.1, read as the reverse complement.
TACGCGCAGCCTGGCCGGCACCTCGATCGGGCCGCTGGCGGCCGCCGTCCCCCTGTCGTTCGCCGCGATTCCGTATTTCGCGCGGCTGGTCGAGCAGAACCTGCGCGAGGTGCCGCGCGGCGTGATCGAGGCGGCGCAGTCGATGGGCGCCTCCGAACTGCAGATCGTCCTGCGCGTGCTGCTGCCCGAAGCGCGCGCCGCCCTCGTGCTCTCGCTCACCGTGCTGGCGATCAGCTTCCTCTCGTATTCGGCGGTGGCCGGCGTGGTCGGCGGCGGCGGCATCGGCGACCTCGCCATCCGCTACGGCTACTACCGCTTCGAGACCGACGTCATGGTGTTCACGGTCGTGATCCTGGTCGCCCTGGTGCAGCTGATCCAGCTGAGCGGCAGCCGCCTCGCGCGCCGCCTCGACAAACGCTGACATTGTATTTATCCCTGAAAGGACTGCCGCATGCGCCACCCCCGCCGTTCCCTGCTCGCCGCCCTGCTCGGCCTGACCCTTGCCTCGACCATGATCGGCAGCGCCCAGGCGCGCGACCCGAAAGAACTCGTCATCGGCACCAGCGCCGGCCCGTATGCCGACCAGGTCCGCCTCGGCATCAAGCCGATCCTCGAACGCCAGGGTTATAAGGTCAAACTGGTCGAATTCAACGACTACATCCAGCCCAATTTCGTCCTGGCGGAAGGCGCGCTCGATGCCAACGTCTTCCAGCACATCATCTACCTGACGCGCTTCGCCGAGCAGCACAAGCTGGCCCTGGCGGAACTGGTCAAGATTCCGACGGCGCCGATCGCCATCTACAGCCACAAACATACATCGCTCGACGCGGTGCGTCCCGGCACCACGGTGGCGCTGCCGAACGACCCCACCAACCAGGCGCGCGCGCTGGTGATGCTCGACCAGCTTGGCTGGATCAAACTAAAACCCGGCATCGACCCGATCAAGGCCTCGGAAAAGGATGTCGCCGCCAACCTGCGCCAGATAAAACTGCTGCCTCTGGAAGCGGCCCAGCTGCCACGCTCGCTGCAGGACGCCGACTATGCTTTCGTGAACGGCAATTTCACGCTCGCCTCGGGCCTGAAACTGCGCGACGCGCTGCGCCGCGAAACCATCTCGCCGAGCTATGCCAACCTGGTTGCCGTGCGCAGCGCCGACCGCGAGAAACCGTTTGCGCGTGATATCGCCGCCGCCTACCGCTCGCGCGAATTTTTGGAGGTGACGAACCGCCTGTTCGCCGACTACGCCAAGACCGACTACCAGCTGGCGTTGGTGAAGAGCGCCAAATGAGTGTCTTCAAGCCGATCCGCTTCAACGCCTTCCAGATGAACACGGCGAGCCACCAGTCGCCTGGATTGTGGCGCCATCCGCGCAACACGGCGCTGTACCTGGACGCCGCCTACTGGGTCGAACTGGCGCAGGTGCTCGATGCGGGCGGCTTCGATGCGATCTTCCTGGCCGACGTGCTGGGCGCCTACGACGTGTATGGCGGCAGCGCGGATGCGGCGTTACGACACGGCGTGCAGCTGCCGCTGAACGATCCGCTGGCGCTGGTGCCACTGATCGCCCAGGCCACCACGCGCCTCGGCATCGGCGTCACCGCCGCCGTCAGCTACGAGCATCCTTACACGTTCGCGCGGCGCATGTCGACGCTCGACCACCTGAGCAGCGGGCGCGTCGGCTGGAATATCGTCACCGGCTATCTCGACAGCGCCGCGCGCAACCTCGGCCAGGAGCGCCAGCTCGGGCATGATGCGCGCTACGACCTGGCCGACGAATTCCTGGAAGTCGTCTACAAGCTGTGGGAGAAGAGCTGGGAAGACGGCGCCGTGCTGCGCGACCGCGCGCGCGGCATCTACACCGACCCGGCCCGCGTCCATCCGATCAATCACCGCGGCACGCACTACACGGTGCCCGGCATCCACCTGTGCGAACCGTCGCCGCAGCGCACGCCCTTCCTGTACCAGGCCGGCGCCTCGCCGCGCGGGCTGGCCTTCGCGGCGCGCCATGCGGAAGCGACCTTCGTCAGCGGCCCGACGCCGGGCATCGTCAAACGCTATGTCGACGGCGCGCGCGCCGCCACCCGTGCGGCCGGGCGCGACGGCGACGCCCTGCTGGTGTATGCGCAGGCGCTGATCGTTACTGGCGCCACCAACGATGCAGCGCAGGCACGCCTGCGCGACTACCAGCAGCACATCGACATCGACGCATCCTTGGCCCTGCTCTCCGGCTGGACCGGGGTCGACTTCGCGCGCTACCGGCTCGACGACACCATCGACTACATCGACACCGACGCCGGCCGTTCGGCGCTGGCCTCGCTCAGCGTGGCCGATCCGAACAAGCGCTGGACGGTGCGCGAAGCGGCGCAGTTCATCGGCCTGGGCGGGCGCGGGCCGGTGCTGGTGGGCGATCCGGCGCAGGTGGCCGACCAGCTCGAAGCGTGGATGGAGTCGACCGGCATCGACGGATTCAACCTCGCGTACGCGCTGCCGCACGACGACATGGGCGCCGTCGTGGAGTTAATTGTGCCGGAATTGCAGCGGCGCGGCCGCTACCGGCACGCTGCAGCCGCCGATGCCGGCGCTGTCACGCTGCGCGAAGGCCTGCTTGGCGCCGGGCCGCGCCTGGTCAGCAATCACCCCGGCAGCCAGGTACGGATCGCCGCGTCCGGCGCGCATTCTCCGCTCCGTCCTGCAGCCTGATCCTGCGGCATCCTCGACCGCCCGCACGCGGCGCACGCGCTCCGAGGCTTAGTCAGTCCTTAAGCGACCTTACGCGCCGCGCATCTGCGCCTGGGTGACGTTGCTGCCCGGCGCGACGCTCTGCGTCAGCCAGACATTGCCGCCGATGGTCGACCCCGCCCCCACCGTGATGCGCCCGAGGATGGTGGCGCCGGCATAGATGACGACGTCGTCCTCGACGATCGGATGGCGCGGCGCCCCTTTGACCAGGGCCCCGCTCTCGTCCGTCGGGAAGCGGCGCGCGCCCAGGGTGACGGCCTGGTACAGGCGCACGTGGCGGCCGATGACGGCCGTTTCGCCGATGACGACACCGGTGCCGTGGTCGATGAAGAAGCTGGCGCCGATCTGCGCCGCCGGGTGGATGTCGATGCCGGTCAGCGTGTGCGCGATGTCGGCGCCCAGCCGTGCCAGGAAGGGCACGCCGAGGCGGTGCAGGCGGTGCGCGATGCGGTGGTACAGCACCGCGATCGTGCCGGGGTAGCACAGCATGATTTCGGCGACCGAACTGGCGGCCGGGTCGCCGGCGAGCGCTGCCTGCACGTCGGAGACGATCAGGGCGCGGATCTCGGGCAGGCTGGCGGCAAACGAGCGCGTGATCGCCCGCGCGCGCTCGGCCAGCTCCGGCTCGGCGATGTTTTCCAGCTCCGGATTGAAGCGCAAGCCGCGCCGTACCTGCTCGACCAGCTGGTCGAGGGTCACGTTCAAGGTATCGCCGACGAAATAATCGATGCTCTCGTCGTTCAGGTCGGGACGGCCGTAATGCGTGGGAAACAGCGCCGCGCAAACGCCTTCGATCACCTGCCTCAGCACCGTGCGCGACGGCAGTTCGCGTACGCGTCCCTGGTGGCGGATGTTATGGGTCGATTCGCGCGACGTACGCAGCGCGTCGATAATGGGGCCGAGGTGCCAGTGATTGGCGCCGCCCTGGTCGTGGAAGTTGTCGTTCATGCACCCAGCCTACTCCAAGGCGAGTCAAAAATGAACGATTTAGATCACACTTCTTTATTCATCAACAATGCCGTTAGTACCTCTTGAGAGTAAGAAATTTCTCTCCAACATTGATTGCTAGCGCCAACACCGCAGCCGTGACGGATGCATAGACCCGTAAGGTGGGCGGCTATACCTAAGCGCGCGCCTGCCCGCTGCCTGAACGCCGCCCACGCGTTCACCACACTCAGAACCGTCGCGACGCATCACCGGCTGGTTGAACGCGTGGGCGGCGCACGCACCGCTGATCCGCAAGCCGAAGAGATGGAGCCGCCCACCTTACGGGTCCAAGCATTCTTCCTCAAAAAAATCGGCTCAGTTGACTGCATTGCTGCCAGGGCGATTTAACGCCTTCTTAACGCCCACTTCACATTGCAACGATACCGCCTCCCGTAAGCTGGCCCATGGCCATGTTCGGATCAACCGCATCGCCAGTCCCGATACACAAAGTAAAAACAGGAACATGACGGTGATTCGAGCATCAGGCCTTGGCATCAAACTGCATTCAATCGGAAACAAGCTGGCACGCAGTACCCAGTGGGCCGGACCGTATGCTCCACTGTTCCAGATCCTGCTCATCGGCCTGGCCCTGCTGTCGTTCTCGCGCGCCGCGCTGGTGGCCTGGCAGTGGGAGCGGGTCCAGCCCACCGGCAGGCTGCTGCCGATTCTGGTCCAGGGCGTGCGCGCCGACTTGATCCTGCTCGGCTACTTCCTGGCCATTCCCCTGCTGCTGGCGCCGCTCCTGGCGCACCGGCGTTTCTCCCGCTTCTGGAAAAGCGCGATGGCCAGCTGGGGCACCTTCGCGCTCGTCTTCATCCTGTTCATGGAACTGTCGTCGCCACAGTTCATCATGCAATACGATATTCGCCCGAACCGGCTGTTCGTCGAGTACCTGGCCTATCCGCGCGAAGTGTTCGCCACCCTCTGGAACGGCTTTCGTATTGCGCTCGTCGCCGGCCTGGCCGCCACCCTGCTGATCGGCACGGTGCTGTATCGCCTGCTGCGCCATGCGTCCGCCGCCAGCGTCATGTGGCCGTCGCGCAAGCTGCTGTTGCTCTGGCCGCTGTGCTGCGTGCTCGTGTTCATGCAGGTGCGCTCGACGACGGCGCATCGGCCCGCGAACCCGGCCATGTTCGCCCTCACCGCCGACGCCATGGTCAATTCCCTGATCATCAATTCGGGATGGTCGGTGCTGACGGCCCTCGGTTCGATGCGCAACGAGAGCGTCTCGTCCGAAATCTACGGCGCCATCCCGCGCAGCCGGGTGCTGGCCGAAGTACGCTCCGCGCCCTGGCTGCGCGACGCCCGTTTCGACACCCCCGCCTTGCCGACGCTGCACCACCAGCAAGCCGCGATCGCCCGCGCCAGGCCGCTCAACCTGGTGATCGTCCTGCAGGAAAGCCTGGGCGCGACGTTCGTCGAATCGCTCGGCGGCTTGCCGGTGACGCCCGAGCTGGAAAAGCTCAAGGGCGAAGGATGGTGGTTCGAGCAGATGTATGCCACCGGCACTCGCTCGGTGCGTGGCATCGAGGCCGTGGTCGCCGGCTATGCGCCGACGCCGGCGCGCAGCGTCGTCAAACTGTCGCTGGCCCAGCAAAATTTCTACACGCTGGCAGCCGGTCTCGGCCAGCAGGGTTATCACACCGAATTCGTGTATGGCGGCGAAGCCCATTTCGACAACATGCGCAGTTTCTTTTCCGGTAACGGTTTCAAGAAGATCGTCGACCGGGCGCAAATGCAGCCGGCTTTTGTCGGCAGCTGGGGCGCATCGGACGAAGACCTGTTCGACAAATCGCTGCAACGCCTGGCTTCCCTGCACGCGCAAGATAAACCGTTCTTCAGCCTGATTTTTACCTCATCGAACCACGAACCCTTCGAATTCCCGGACGGGAAAATCAAGCTGCACGACCCGGCCAAGCAGACCGTCAACAACGCCGTCAAGTACGCCGATTTCGCGCTCGGCAAGTTCATCCGCGCAGCGAAACAGCAGGCCTACTGGAAGGACACGGTGTTCCTGATCGTAGCCGACCACGACAACCGGGTATACGGCAACAGCCTGGTGCCGATCAAGAAATTCCATATCCCGGCACTGATCCTCGGCGCCGACATCGAACCGAAGCGCATCGCCACCATCGCCAGCCAGATCGACCTCGGCCCGACCTTGCTGTCGCTGCTCGGCGTCTCCAGCACCCACCCGATGATCGGACGCGATTTCGCGCGCGACAGCACCAGCCCGGGCCGCGCCATGATGCAGTTCGATAATTATTTTGCCTGGCTCGAAGGCAGTTCGGCCACCATCCTGCGCCCTGGCCAAACGCCGCTGAACGCGCGCTACGATGCCGCCACCGGCACGCTCGACCTCAAGGCCGGCCTGCCCGACGATGCGCGCGTGTCGAAAGCCATGGCCCACGTGATGCTGCCGTCGCTGCTGTATCGCGAGCAACGTTATCGGGCATTCTAAGCGCGAAGGCTTGTCTTGCATCCAGCGCATGCAATTGTGACATTCGTGAACTGGAAACACCGCGGTACTAGTGCCTGGACTGCTGGGCTATACTGGCACTGCTCGACGCCCCCCCCCTCGCCCACCGCCCTCAGGCCTCGCCTTCAATGTCCTTTGATATTGCCTCACTGCTCGTTGCCATGACGCTTAGCGTGTCGACGATGGCGCTGGCATTGACGACGATCATGGGCAAGGTCAATCGCGCAGCCCGGCTGGCTCAGGCGGGCGCCGTGCTGCAGGCGGTCGGCTGGAGCCTGCTGCTGGCATCAGGCGCGATGTTCCCGGGCGGCGCCGCCGACTTCGCGCTGTCGGTCTTGTCGATGGCCTGCCTCTCCAGCAGTTTTGCCTGCAACGCGGCCGCCTTCGAATTGTGGTGCGGGCGTACGGCTCCCGCCCGCGCCCCCGCCATCGCTGCCTTCCTGATGACAGCCGGCTATGCCGCCGGCTTTTCCCATTACGCGTTTCGGGTCGGCTGGGCCAATGGCTGGCTGGCGGTACAGATGGCGCTGACGATCGCAACGCTCGCATGCAGGCCATCCGTGCCGGTTGGGCGCTGGCGCTGGCTGCTGGTGGCCGGCCTGACGGCGCAGATGATCGTCACGGTCTGGCGTGGCGTGCTGGGCGCCTTTTTCACCGAGCAGTTTCCAGCCTTCCTTACCCCGCATCCGGTGAACCTTGCCTTCGCCATGGTGACCAACGTGACGGCGGTGCTGAGCATGGTGAGCATCCTGCTGGCACACCGCGACGAAGCGGCCCGCGCGCTCGAGCGGCTGGCCACCACCGACAGCCTGACCGGTGCGCTGAACCGGCGCGCCTGGCTACTGCAAGCCGACGTCGAACTGGCCAACAGCATACGTTATCAAAGGCCGATCGGCGTGCTGATGATCGACCTCGACCACTTCAAGCACATCAACGACACGCGTGGCCATGAAGCCGGCGACCATGCCCTGCAGTTCTTCGCGCAAGCGCTGCGCGCGACCTGCCGCACGGGCGATTCGGTCTGCCGCTACGGCGGCGAAGAATTTTGCGTGCTCTTGATGAGCGCCGAAGCGGATGCGGCGCGCGCCTTCGACCAGCCCCTGCGCGCCTACCTGCTCGATGCCTCCCTCCTCGAACTGGGCCATCGGCTCGACTACAGCGCCGGCGTCGCGCTGCGTGGCCTTGGAGAAGCGCGCATTGCCGACATCCTGCGCCGTGCCGACCAGGCCCTGTACCGCGCCAAGGCACTGGGCCGGGGCTGCACGGTCGATGCCATCGATATGCCGACGCAATCGGCAGTGATTGCTTAGAGCCTATCCCAGTGGCCCGGAGTCGCCGCGAGCGCGCCTGACAAGCGGGTGCTGCGTTGCTCGTCAGTTGCATGGCCCGCCATGCGCCATCCTCGCGCCTTGCCCACGCTTGCCATGCATCGCCTACGCGCATGTCACTCGCAGCTTCCCCCGGTCTACTGGGATAGGCTCTGAATACCTTCCAAAAGGCGCGCAGCTTACAGATTGACACTTTTCTTACAGTGCAACCGACAAATTTGTCCGTATTTACTGACAAAATGGAGGCGTGCATTTATCAATATCTGAATTCGGAGACCATCATGCGATTTGCTAACCACACCATCCTGCGCCTTGCCGCCGTCCTGGCCCTGACCGCCGCTTCCACATCCGCGTTTGCCCAGAGTGCCGAGTATCGCCGCGGCTACGACGCCGGTTTTGCCGCCGGCCAGCGCGCCGCCCAGGACGACCGCCGTGGTGGCCCGGGCCGGGATCGCCTGCGGATCGAAGAAGCGAGCTACGGTGCGCGCGGCGCCATGTGCGATGCGCGCCAGGCGGTGCGCCAGGAAGCCGAGCGCAATGGCGGCGTCGTCGTCGCCGGCAATCACCTGTGCGGCGATCCGGCACGCAACGTCGAGAAACGCCTGAACATCGTCTACCGTTGCGGCGACAGCCAGCCGCAGCGCATCGTCGCGCGCGAAGACGACACCCTGCGCCTGAGCTGCTACCGCTGAACGCGGCCCTGGGCTTGTTCGACGTCGACGTGCCGCGGCAATTGCAACACCGCCTCCGCATTCGACGACGAAAAGCATCTATCCGCCGCTTCCAGCAGCGGCAGCCAGGCGTACTGCAGGTGCTCGCGCGGACTCAAAGTGATCGGGATATCGCGCGGCACGCACACCGAGAACACGTGCTCGGTGTTGTGGGTCACGCCGGGCGCGTAGCGGTGGCGCCAGGTCGGATAGATTTCGTAGACATTCGACAAGTTCCAGTCGCGCAGTCGGATGCGTTCGCCGTCGGCGACGATCCCCGTTTCCTCGAACAGTTCGCGCGTGGCCGTCGCCAGCAGCGGTTCGTCCGGCGCGTCGAGCGAGCCCGTCACCGATTGCCAGAACCCGGGCCGGTCGGCGCGCTCGATCAGCAGCACCTGCAACTCCACAGTGTGGATGACGACCAGGACCGACTCAGGAATCTTGTGCACGCGCGCTTCTCCGAAACAAAATAAAAAGGCCGGCGCATCGTTGGATGCGCCGGCCCCTATTCTACCCAGCCCTAAGGCCGAGCGCTTTTAAGCAACTTTCGGCGCTTCATTGCGCAGGCGGATGTGCAGTTCCTTGAGTTGCTTCTCGTCGACTTCCGACGGTGCATTGGTCAGCAGATCTTGTGCGCGCTGGGTTTTCGGGAAGGCGATCACGTCGCGGATCGATTCCGAGCCGGTCATCAGCGTGACCAGGCGGTCCAAACCAAACGCCAGGCCACCGTGCGGCGGCGCGCCGTATTGCAGGGCGTCGAGCAGGAAGCCGAATTTCAGCTGCGCTTCTTCGGCGTCGATTTTGAGGGCACGGAACACTTTGCTCTGTACGTCTTCGCGGTGGATACGGATCGAACCGCCGCCCATTTCCCAGCCGTTCAAGACCATGTCGTAAGCCTTGGCGATGCAGGCGCCTGGATTGGTTTCCAGCATGTCTTCGTGGCCGTCTTTCGGGGCCGTGAACGGGTGGTGGGTCGCGGTCCAGCGGTCGTTTTCTTCGTCGTGCTCGAACATCGGGAAGTCGATGACCCACAGCGGCGACCAGGTGTCGTCGAACAGGCCGGCCTTCTTGCCGAATTCCGAGTGGCCGATTTTCACGCGCAGCGCGCCGATGGCGTCGTTGACGACCTTGGCTTTGTCCGCACCGAAGAAGATCAGGTCGCCGTCCTGCGCGCCGGTCAGTTCCAGGATCTGGGCCAGGACCTCGTCCGAGATGTTCTTCACGATCGGCGACTGTAAGCCTTCGCGGCCCTTGGCCTTTTCGTTGACCTTGATGTAGGCCAGGCCCTTGGCGCCGTAGATGGCGACGAACTGGGTGTAGGCATCGATTTCCGAACGCGGCATCGAGGCGCCCTGCGGCACGCGCAGGCCGACCACACGGCCGCCCGTCATGTTGGCGGCGCTGTTGAAGACCTTGAATTCGACCGACTTCATCAGCTCGGTGAGTTCGGTGAATTCCAGCTTGACGCGCATGTCCGGCTTGTCCGAACCGTAGGAACCCATGGCGGTAGCAAAATCCATCACCGGGAACGGGTTCGGCAGGTCGATGCCGGCGGCGTTCTTGAAGACGACGCGCATCATGTCTTCGAACAGGTCGCGGATTTCCTGTTCGGTCAGGAACGAGGTTTCGCAGTCGATCTGGGTGAACTCAGGCTGGCGGTCGGCGCGCAGGTCTTCGTCGCGGAAGCACTTGGTGATCTGGTAGTAACGGTCGAAGTTGGCGACCATCAGCAGCTGCTTGAACAGCTGTGGCGATTGCGGCAGCGCGAAGAAGTTGCCTGGATTGACGCGCGATGGGACCAGGTAATCACGTGCGCCTTCCGGGGTCGACTTGGTCAGCATCGGGGTTTCGATGTCGATGAAGCCGAGGTTGTCGAGGTACTTGCGCACTTCCATCGACACTTTGTAGCGCAGGCGCAGGTTGCGCTGCATCTGGCCGCGGCGCAGGTCGAGCACGCGGTGCGTCAGGCGGGTGGTTTCCGACAGGTTGTCGTCGTCCAGCTGGAACGGCACCGGCACCGATGCGTTCAGCACTTCGACCGCGCTGGCGTTGATTTCGATCTTGCCCGACTTCAGGTTGGCGTTGGCCGTGCCTTCCAGGCGGTTGGTCACGGTGCCGGTGATGCGCAGGCAGTACTCGTTACGCACGTGCTCGGCGGCCTTGAACACATCCGCATTGTCCGGATGGCAGACGACCTGCACCAGGCCTTCGCGGTCGCGCAGGTCGATGAAGATGACCCCGCCGTGGTCGCGGCGGCGATGCACCCAGCCGCACAGGCTGACGGTTTGGCCCAGCAATTCTTCGGTCACGAGGCCGCAGTAGTGAGTACGCATGGAGGACATATTTTCTCTATTCCAGGTTGGTGTATCGGTGCCGCCTGCAGCGGCTTTGATGCTTGCTATTGTAGTCCGCTCGGGGAGCTTATTCCGGTGCCACGACGCCCATCGACACGATGTACTTCAGGGCCGCATCGACCGTCATGTCCAGCTCGACGACCTTGCTGCGCTCCATCATCAGGAAAAAGCCCGAGGTCGGGTTCGGGGTGGTCGGCACGTACACGCTGACGTATTCGCCGACCAGGTGATTCTTCACGTCGCCGCCGGGTACGCCGGTCAGGAAGGCGATGGTATAGGAATCGGCATGCGGGTAAGGAATCAGCACCGCCTGGCGAAAGGCATTGCCGGACGACGAAAACAGCGTGTCGGACACTTGCTTGACGCTGCCGTACAGCGAGCTGACGACCGGGATGCGTTTCAGCAGCCGTTCACCGACGCGCACGATGTAGCCGCCGACCAGGTTGTTGGTCAGCAGGCCGGTGATGAAGACGATGGCGATCGTCAGGATCGCGCCGATGCCCGGGATGTCGACGCCGATCAGCCGGCGCGGCTGCCAGCGTTCGGGCACGAACAGCAGCGACTGGTCGAGCGTGCCGATGATCATGCTCAGCACCCAGGCCGTGATGGCCAGCGGTACGAGGATCAGCAAGCCGGTCAGGAAGTATTTGCGCATCAAGTTCTCATTGTTCTTATTGCTGCGGCCTGGAGGCCGCAGGGAGCAGCATCAGGATGCGCTCGTGTCGCTCTTGGCCGCCGGCGCCGGGCTGGCGGCCGTGCTGCTCTCGCTGCTACTGCTGGCTTCAGCCGCGGCAGGCGCCGCCGCACTGGTGGCAGACGCGGTCCCCGTTGCCGGCGCTTTGCCGCCACGGAAATCGGTGACGTACCAGCCCGAACCCTTGAGCTGGAAGCCGGCGGCGGTGACCTGTTTCTTGAACGCGTCTTTGCCGCACGACAGGCAGGTCGTCAAGACCGGGTCGGAAATTTTTTGCAGTACATCTTTGGAAAAACCGCATTCATCGCAGCGGTAAGCGTAAATCGGCATTGTGATACTCCGCAAAAATCTTCAAAACCCTGAATTATAAAGGTTTTAGCGGGCTCTGACGGACTGATGGACCGGGCGGTGCCGGCAGCGATTGCCTGCGAAAGCGGCAGCGCCGGGAAGTGTTGTTTTTAATCAGCATTTCAACCGTACCATTTGCCGAAAATCAACTTAGCTGCTTAAATAGCATTCTCGACAGCAGATGCTGCCGGCAGGTTCCGGCTTGCTGGAACCAGGTCAAAGAAACAGAAGTTGGCGCGATGTCTCATCGCCGCATGGCCGTACAAGAATGCTGCAGTTAAAAGCCCGCGATGCGGGCTTTTTTTTGGCTGAGTACAGGGAAGCACTAACCTGTAAGGCGGGCGGCTACACCCTTAGGCATGCTGACCACCGGCATGTGAGCCGCCCACGCGTTCAACAGGCAGATGCGTCGTCGCGAGGTTTCAGGTTGCGGTTGAACGCGTGGGCGGCATTCAAGCAGCGGACAGGCAGATGCCTCGGTTTAGCCGCCCACCTTACGGGTCTGTGCGTTCGTTCCCGGAAGAACTCAGTTTGCGTCGCCCAGCCTTTCCCACACCATCCAGCGTTCCTGGCCAGCAAAGACAGGCAGCGAATCGACCACATCCCCCTCTTCCACCAGCGCGAAATGCGGCGTCAGCAACGCCTCCAGTTCCGCCCGCGCAATGCCGAACGGCGGCCCCTTGGGCGTACTGCCAAAGAAAAAGAAGCCGGCCAGCAGTGCGCCGGGCGGCAGCAGCGCGGCATAGCGCGCCGCCACCTGCGGGCGCATGGCAGGCGGCAAGGCGCACAGGAAGGCGCGTTCGTAAATCAGGCCCAGGGCTTGATCCGGTTGCCAGCTGAAAAAGTCCGCCTCGACTACACGCGCTGCCCACGGCCCGACCAGCGCCCGCGCACGGCTGACGGCCGCAGTCGAAAAATCGATGGCGGTGGCATCCCATCCGGCGTCGGACAAAAACTGCAATTCGTAGCCGTTGCCGCATCCCGGAATCAGCACCGTGCGCGGGGCGCTGTCGCGTGCAACGAAATCGCGCAACGCCTGCGGCACGCCGCCCAGGTCCCAGGGCGTAAAGTCCTGCTCGAAGCGCTCGTCCCAGAATTGCGGGGTATTCGGATCGCGGCGGCTGAATTCAGGCATGTCAGAAGGTCGTGCCATAACGCGCCAGCACGGCCGCGAAGATGATGCCCGAGGCGATGCCGCCGGCCAGCCAGGCAACGAAACCGATCAGGCGATTGGTGCGGCGCTGTTCGACCACCAGCAGGGCCAGCAAATCCTGCGTCGCCGCATGTGGTTGCGCCTGCTGCTCGAGCGCGCGATGCGCCAGGCGCGGCAGTTGCGGGAAAATATGGGCGTAGCGCGGCGCCTCGGCTTTCAATCGCTCGACCAGGCCGCGCCAGCCGACCTGCTCGCCCATCCAGCGCTCGAGGTACGGCTTCGCCGTTTTCCACAGATCGAGGTCAGGATCGAGCTGGCGTCCGAGTCCCTCGATATTCAGCAGGGTCTTTTGCAGCAGCACCAGTTGCGGCTGCACCTCGACATTGAAACGGCGCGAAGTCTGGAACAGGCGCAGCAGGATCTGGCCGAAGGAAATGTCTTTCAATGGACGATCGAAAATCGGCTCGCAGCAGGCGCGCACCGCCGATTCGAGTTCGTCGACGCGGGTAGTGCTCGGCGCCCAGCCCGATTCGATGTGGGCTTCGGCCACGCGCTTGTAGTCGCGCCGGAAAAAGGCGAGGAAGTTCTGCGACAGGTAATCCTTGTCGAAGTCGTTGAGGGTACCGACGATGCCGAAATCGAGGGCGATGTAGCGGCCAAAGGTTTCCGGCTCGACCGAGACCAGGATGTTACCGGGGTGCATATCGGCATGGAAAAAGCCGTCGCGGAAGACCTGGGTAAAGAAGATTTCGACGCCGTCGCTGGAGAGCTTTTTCAGGTCGACGCCTTCGGCCGCCAGGCGGTCGATCTGCGAGACTGGAATGCCGTTCATGCGTTCCATGACGATCACGCTGTTGGAGCAATAGTCCCAATACATTTCCGGAACCATCAGCAATTCAGAGTCCGCAAAATTCCGGCGCAGCTGGCTCGCATTCGCCGCCTCGCGCATCAGGTCGAGTTCGTCGTGCAGGTATTTGTCGAACTCGGCCACGACTTCGCGCGGCTTCAGGCGCCGGCTTTCGGCCCAGACGCGTTCGAGCAGGCCGGTCGCCAGGTGCATCAGGGCGACGTCTTCGTCGATCGTTTTCTTCATGCCAGGACGCAGCACCTTGACGGCAACCTGCTTGCCGTTTTTCAGCGTCGCGAAGTGCACTTGCGCGATCGAGGCCGACGCCACCGGCACCGGATCGAAACTGGCGAACAATTCGTCGGGATGGGCGCCGAGCGCGGCCGTGATCTGGGCAATCGCCTGGTCGGACGGAAATGGCGGCACGCGGTCTTGCAGCAGCGCCAGTTCGTCGGCGATGTCGGGCGGCATCAGGTCGCGCCGGGTCGACAGCACCTGGCCGAATTTGATGAAGATCGGCCCCAGTTCTTCCAGGGCCAGGCGCAGGCGGATCGCGCGCGGAGTGGTGATGTGGCCACGCCAGAAAAACATGCCGCTGACAAAACGTGCCGTACGAGGGGCATTGAAGCCGGACATTGCGATTTCATCGAGGCCGTACTTGGTTGCGACCGTGAAGATTTTAAGCAGGCGCAGGAATTTCAATATCATCAGCTATCCAGGGTGGAATCCCCGCTCGGGCGGGTTGTCGGAATGAGGGCGCTGGGCGGCGCCACTTGCACGCTAAGTTGCTGCACCGGTTGCTGTGCCGGTTGCTGCGCCGGCTTTTGCGCGGCCAGCTGTTCCAGCCGGGCGATGCGCTTGGCGGTGCGTTCGACGTCGTCGCGCAGGCGCACCACGTCGGCGCCGAACGCGTCGACGTCGGTCGGTCGCGTCAGCACCGGGCGCTCCTCGACCAGGAATTCGGCCAGGTTCTCGGCCAGGCGCCGGCCGCCGGCATTCACATTGGCAAAGACACTGCGCGCGCCGCCGGCCAGGCGGCTGGCGCCGATCGGCCCGAACAGGCGCTCGAGGTCGTGCTCGGGTTCCCAGCGCAGGCCGCGGCTCAGCTGCGAGATCGTGTTGGCAAATTCGGCGTCGCCTTCGATGCGCACATAGGAAAACGCTCGCTCGCGGTTTTGCGCGATCAGCGGCAGGTCGGTCAGCTTGACGTGGATGGTGACGCTGGCAATCGCCTCGGGCGCCGCCGCTTCCAGCAAGCCGTCGGCCCCTACGCGCAGGCGCAGCGCCAGGTGGCCGGTATCGATGACGGCGATCTTGCCGGCGTGACGCTGCAGAGAAGCGCGCGCCCAGGACTCGTCCGCCAGCAAGTGGTTGATCGTGGCAACGGCAGACACCGTCAGGGCGCGTTGCGGCGCCAGGAATAGAGGGCTCGGGAACATGGAATGGGTCGCGAAAAAAACAAAACCGCCCGGGTTGAGGCGGGCGGTTTTGATCTTACCAGTTTGCCGGGCACAAACCCGGGCGCACAGGAAAGTTTGTAAAAAACATTAAGCCAGTTGCTGAATACCCGCGAGTACCCAACCCGTATTGCCCGACAACGGCTTTTCCATGTTCCAGACTTCGGTAAATGGCTCGGCCGGTGCATTCTGGGCGGTACGGATCATGCCATTGAACTGGACGCTGGCGAGGTAATCGCTGGCGGTGGTTTCGATGCCGAGCAGCTGGGCGTCGATCGAGACGACGTCGGTGAAATCGGCATTCGCGCCGCGTTCGGCGATCTGCATTTTCAGTTCAGCAAACACTTCCGGCGTCGTGAATTCGCGCAGGTCGGCCACGTCGCCTTTATCCCAGGCAGCCTGCATGCGGATGAACGAGGATTTCGCATGACGCAGGAAGGCCTCGTCGTCGAAGTCGGCCGGCACGCCCCATTGCACGTGCTGCGCCGGTGCAGCTGCACCCTTGTTCAGCGACACGCCAGCAGCGGTTCCCTGGAACGATTGCGGTTGCTGCAGGCCCGAACCGATTTCAGGCGTACCAACGGGAACTGCACCAGCCGGCAGCGGCTGCTGATTGAAACCGCCCTTGAACTGGGCATTCGCCGGGGTATCCTTGCGGCGGAACATGCGCACGATGAACATGACGGCCAACGCCAGCAGCGCGATCATCAGGACCGAGGACAGGAACGACGCCATGGCGCCGCCGATGCCCAGGTGCGAGAACAGGGCGCCCAGGCCCAGGCCGAGCAGTGCGCCACCCAACAAGCCTTTCCACATGCTCGGCTTGGCCGCCTGCGCGGCACGGGCGCCGGCGGCGCCGGCAGCAGCGCCGGCAACCGGCGCGGCCGGGCCTGGCGTCGCCGCCTGGCGGTTAATCGGCGCGGCCGGGGCCGGTGCGGGGGCAGGCATCTGGCGCACCGTCTGCGACTGGCGCCCGAAGGAGCGCTTGCCGCCCATTGGACGGGCGAAAGCTTCGGCAACCATTGCCGTGGTGCTCAAGGCCAGTACCATCGTAACCAGGAATTTTTTCATTTCACATGCCCCCTTAAAATTTGAGCTTAGCTTAATGCCTAAAGCTTAACGCTCCCTTAGCGCGTGTTTAGAGCTTGATGCCGGTATGCAGCGCCGCCACGCCCGCCGTCAGGTTGAAATACTGGACGCGTTCCAAACCCGCCGTTTCCATCATGCCTTTCAGCGTTTCCTGGTCCGGGTGCATGCGGATCGATTCGGCCAGGTAACGGTAGCTCTCTGAATCGTTGGCGATGCGCTGGCCCAGCCATGGCAGCACCGAGAACGAATACACGTCGTACGGCTTTTGCAGCGGCGCCGCGACTTTCGAAAACTCCAGCACCAGCAGCTTGCCGCCCGGTTTCAGCACGCGGCGCATTTCCGCCAGCGCCTGGTCCTTGTGCGTCATGTTGCGCAAACCAAAGGCGACGCTGACCCGGTCAAAATAATTGTCCGGAAATGGTAACTTTTCGGCATCACAAAGCAAGGTGGGGGTCACCAGACCCTTATTCAATAGCCGATCGCGGCCGACGCGCAGCATCGACTCGTTGATGTCGGTCAGCCAGACTTCCCCGCTCGGCCCCGCCTGTTTGGCAAAGGCTTTCGACAGGTCGCCGGTACCACCGGCAATGTCGAGCACCTTGAAGCCTGGACGGACACCGGCCTGGGCAATGGTAAAAGTCTTCCAGATGCGGTGCAGGCCGCCGGACATGAGGTCGTTCATGACGTCGTACTTGGCGGCGACGGAATGGAAAACCTTGGCGACCTCGTGGACCTTCTCGTCCTCGGAAACGGTTTTATAGCCGAAATGGGTGGTGTTGGTCATAGTGCTCTGCCGGTTGATCTTGCCGCATTATACAAGCGACATGCATGCGGGGCGCGTGGCAGCGCCTGTGCGGCCGGGCAAGCCCGCAACGCACTTGCCGCCGCCGGGGAAAGCCCGTCGCTGCAGCACCAGATTGTTAACTCTTGTATAATTTCTGGTCACCCTTCATTTCCTTCTTTGCAATATTCAATCTGCATGCGAACGAGGACCCGTTTCCTGCTGCTGGTGCTGTCCGTGCTGGTGCCTTCGTTCATCGCAGCGGCGCTGGCGGTCGCTTTTGTCTACCGCGATGCCCAGCAGGCGCAGGATCGCAGCATGGCCGAGACGGCGCGGGCCATCGCGCTGCTCGTCGATAACGAGCTCGAAAAAAAGGAAGAACTGCTGCGCGCGCTGGCCGGCGCCCCTTCGCTCGAGCGCGGCGACCTGGTCGAGTTCTACCAGCACGCCCGCCGCGCCGCGCCGCCGCCGGAATCGGTCATTGTCCTGTTCGACCTGGATGGCCGCCCCCTGCTCAATACCCGGCGCGCCTACGGCAGCGACCTGCCGCCGCGCGGCAGTTCGAATATCGCGCAGCTGATGCAGCATCAGAGCCCGACCGATACCTTCGTGTCCGACCTGTTCGTCTCGCGCACGACCGGGGGCCACGACATTGCGCTGCAGGTGCCGGTGTACGGCGCGACCGGCGATGGCACTCCCGGCGGCAGGCCGGTGCGTTACCTGCTGTCCCTGGGCATAAACGTCGGTTCCCTGCAGCAGTTGCTGGAACGCCAGCGCCTGCCCGCCGCCTGGCTGGCGACGCTGATGGACCGCAACGGGCTGGTCGTGGCGCGCACCCGGGCGCCGGAACTGTACTTGGGCAAACCCGTGCGCGACACCACTCGCGCCATGGTGCGCGGCGTGCAGGAAACGATGGTTGAATCGCGCACCCTGGACGGCATCGATTCGCGCGTGTATGCCAGCACGGTGCCCGGCGCCGACTGGAAGATCCTGCTCAGCATTCCGCGCAGCGAATTGCGCCAGGCGCCGCTGCGCGCCGCCGCCCTGCTCGGCGGCATGATGACGCTGCTGCTGGTCATCGGCCTGGTGGCGGCGCGTCGCTTCGCCAACCGCGCCATCGCGCCGATCGACGCGCTCGGCCGCAGCGCCGTGGCGCTCGGCACCGGCGCCGAAGTGCGCTACCAACCCGCCGGCTGGGCCGAACTCGACAGCGTGGCGCATCACCTGGCCGATGCCAGCACCCGCATCCGCCAGGGCCGGGCCGAGATGGAGGCGCGTGTCGCCGCCGCGATCGCCGCCACCGAACGCGCCCAGAGCGCGCTGCTGAAGAACCAGAAACTCGAATCCCTGGGGCGCCTTACCGGCGGCATCGCCCACGAATACAACAACCTGCTGCAGACGCTGACCACGGCGCTGCAACTGGCGGCCTTCACCACGCGCGACGACAAGGTCAAAAGCCTGATCCAGACTTGCCAGCGCACGGTGGCGCGCGCCACCACCCTCACCGGCCAGCTCGGCGCATTTGGGCGCATGCAGGAAGCGCGCCGCACCACGGTTGACCTGTGTGCGCAGCTGCGCAGCGCCGTGCAGCTGATGAAAGGTTCGCTGGGCGGCAAGGTCGCGGTCGAGGTGCATTGCACGGACGAGGTCTGGCCGGTCACGCTCGAGCCGCTGCAGTTCGACGTGGCGCTGCTGAACCTGGCCATGAATGCGCACGATGCCATGCCGGATGGCGGCGTGCTGCGCCTGGAAGCGAGGAATATCACGATCGACGCTGGCGACGCCGGCTCCGGCCCCGCCCTGGCGCGCGGCGACTACGTGCTGGTAAGCATGGTCGACAGTGGCAGCGGCATGACGCCCGAGGTCATGGCACGCGCACTCGACCCATTCTTCACCACGAAGCCGCCGGGCCAGGGCACGGGCCTGGGCTTGCCGCAAGCCTATGCCTTCGCGACCCAGGCCGGCGGCACGCTGGTGCTCGACAGCATTCCCGGCATCGGCACCCGGGTCGACCTGTACCTGGCGCGCGCCCGCGACGCCGTCACGGCTACCCCCGGGATCGCCGATGGCGCCGCGCCGGCGCACGGCAGCGGCACCGTCCTGTTCGTCGAAGACGACGCCCTGGTACGCGAAGCCGTGCTGCGCGCGCTGCAGGAAAGCGGCTTCGAGGTAATGGTTGCCGAAGACGGCGAAGCCGCCTTGCGCCTGCTGGAAAGCGATGCGCGCCGGCCCGACGTCGTGTTTTCCGACGTCGTCATGCCGGGCCAGGTGAGCGGCATCGACCTGGCCGGCATCCTGCGCGAGCGCTATCCCGGCTTGCCGGTGATCCTGGCGACCGGCTATACCGAACAGCAAGTCGCCGTGCCCGACGTGCAGGTACTGGCCAAGCCGTATGCGATCGAGCAGCTGGTGGCGGTGCTGTCGCAGGCGGTGGTGCAGGACTAGCTGTTCAATACCCCATCCGAAAAAGAGGCTTCTGAGCGGCATTCTTGCAGGACATGCTTAGCGCTCAACAACGTTCATTGCAACCGAGAACGAGATAAGGCGATAAGGCGGCTCAGCTGTCGTTTCGCCCCAACTCGGCAATAAATACGTCGCCAAATTTTCCTTCACGAACGCAAATTTCTGCCTATAATAATTTCGCTTTGTTAAGACAGTCGCTGGCGTCATTCGTTTTCTTCACCGACAGGCCGAAACAAGGCACATTAAAATAAACTTTTGGGGAATTAAAATGACGACTGGCACTGTTAAGTGGTTCAACGATGCAAAAGGTTTTGGTTTCATCACGCCTGACGGCGGCGGTGAAGACCTGTTCGCGCACTTCTCGGCAATCAACGCACCGGGCTTCAAATCCCTGTCGGAGAATCAGCGCGTGAGCTTCGAGATCACCACTGGCCCGAAGGGCAAACAGGCTGCCAATATCCAGCCGCAGTGATATTTGGATCGCGTGGCCGCTGCGGTGGCTGACGCGGTTTGAATAAATGAAAAAGCGCCTTTCGGGGCGCTTTTTTTATGGGTAATTGATTGGGCAGGTTGCCGGATGCGGTGGTGGATCAGGCGCTGCCGTACCGCGTGGGCTCGAGAGCCCACCCTACATTATGCGACTGTTCCATGAACTTGCTATAGGCGGTGGTGCACCGTAGGGTGGGCACTTGTGCCCACGCGGATCACCGTATGCGACCCAGCTCAGTGGTTATGGCCACTCCCGCAAACACCCCCACGCACCAGTGCTCCCGGCAACACCGTGCCCGGCTCGCGTCCGCTATCGCCTTCGAACCCCGCCGCCTGCAAGCGTCCGAGATACTCCTGCCACAGCGCCGCATGCTCGCTGCCCAGTTTATAAAGATAATCCCAGGTAAAGATCCCGCTATCGTGCCCATCGGTAAACAGCGGTTTCACCGCGTAATTCCCCACCGGCTCGACGCCGCTGATGCCAACCTCGCGCTTGCCTACTTGCAGGGTTTCCTGGCCCGGCCCGTGGCCTTTCACTTCGGCCGAAGGCGAATACACGCGCAGCAGCTCGAAAGGAATGGAAAAGGCGCGGCCGTCGTTGAAAGCGATGTCGAGCAGGCGGGATTTCTGGTGGACGGTCAGTTCGGTTGGAATCGGCATGGTCAGTTTTTACTATTTACTTGTCTGTTCGGTTCATGCGGCGCGCGATGGCGTCGGCAAGGTGCGGCAACATGGCGCGGCGTGCATCGAGCACGGCGGCGTCCGTTTCGCGTACCGCTGCGGCCCACACGGGCGCCGGGAAGTGCGCGTCGTCAGTGTAGCGCGGGATGACGTGCCAGTGCAGGTGCGGCACGACGTTGCCCAGGCTCGCCACGTTGATTTTAACCGGCGCCATGGTCTCGCGAATCGCCTGCTCGACCTCGTACACCGCTTCGTTCAGCAGCAAGCGATCCGCAAGCGCGAGGTCGCTCATTTCGCGCACGTGGTCGCGCCAGATGACGCGGCAAAAGCCGGGATAATTCGTATCGTCGACCAGGATCACCGAAAATTTTTCGTTGGCGTGCACCGTCGATGCGGCGAACTGGCACAGCTCGCAGTTCGGGAGACTCGTCATACCAGTACCCGCTCGATCCCGCCATTGTTGGCGCGCGCCACGTAATCGGGCAGCCAGTTCTCGCCCAGCAGGTGTTTGGCGATCTCGACGACGATGTAGTCGGCCGAGGTGTTCGCGTCGCCGTTGTAGCGCGACAGGCCTTGCAGGCAGGATGGGCAGCTGGTCAGCACCTTGACTTCGCCCTCGAAACCATCCGCGCGCAGCTTGGCCGCGCCCTTCTCCATCTCGGCTTCCTTGCGGTAGCGTACCTGGGTCGCGATGTCCGGACGCGTCACGGCAAAGGTGCCGGACTCGCCGCAGCAGCGGTCGTTCTTTTCGATTTTCACGTTGTCGAACGTGCTCACCAATTCGTTCACGGTCTTGATCGAATCCTGCATCTTCATCGGCGTGTGGCAAGGGTCGTGGTACATGTAGCGCGTGCCTTCCACGCCTTCGAGCTTCACCCCTTTTTCAAGCAGGTATTCATGGATGTCCATGATGCGGCAGCCAGGGAAGATCTTTTCGAATTCATAGGTCGCCAGCTGGTCGTAGCAGGTGCCGCACGAAACCAGCACCGTCTTGATGTCGAGGTAGTTCAGGGTATTTGCCATGCGGTGGAACAGCACGCGGTTATCCGTCATCATCTTGTCGGCCTTGTCGTACTGGCCGGCGCCGCGTTGCGGATAGCCGCAGCACAGGTAACCCGGCGGCAGCACGGTTTGCACACCGACTTCCCACAGCATCGCTTGCGTGGCCAGGCCGACCTGCGAGAACAGGCGCTCGGAACCGCAGCCGGGGAAGTAGAACACCGCTTCGCTGTCGGCATTGGTCGCCTTCGGGTTGCGGATGATCGGGATCACCTTGTCGTCCTCGATGTCGAGCAGCGCGCGCGCCGTCTTCTTCGGCAGATTACCCGGCATTTTCTTGTTAATAAAATGGATCACCTGCTCGCGCACCGGCGCTTTACCCGTGGTCGGTGGCGGTGCGGCGGTCTGCTCTTTCGCGAACTTGCGCAGCAGCTGGTTGCCGAGCCGCTGCGCCTTGAAACCGACGCCGACCATCGCCTTGCGGGTGGCGTTGATGGTGGTCGGGTCGGTCGCGTTCAGGAAGAACATGGCCGCGCGGTTCGCCGGTTTGAAGCTGCGCTTGTCCATCTTGCGCAGCAAATTCCGCATGTTCATCGAGACATCGCCGAAGTCGATGTTGACCGGGCATGGCGTGACGCACTTGTGGCACACGGTGCAGTGGTCGGAGACGTCTTCGAATTCTTCCCAGTGGCGGATCGAGACGCCGCGGCGGGTCTGCTCTTCGTAGAGGAAAGCTTCGATCAGGGCCGAGGTGGCCAGGATCTTGTCGCGCGGCGAATACAGCAAATTCGATTGCGGCACGTGGGTGGTGCAGACCGGCTTGCATTTACCACAGCGCAGGCAATCCTTGATCGAATTGGCGATTTCGCCGATATCGCTTTGCTGCATGATCAGCGATTCGTGGCCCATCAGGCCGAACGACGGCGTATAGGCATTGCGCAGGTCGGCGTGGGCTTCCTTCAGGTTCAGCAGCTTGCCCTTGTTGAAGCGCCCTTCCGGATCGACGCGCAGCTTGTAGTCGCGGAAGTCCTGGATTTCGGAATCAAGCAAAAATTCGAGTTTCGTGATGCCGATGCCGTGTTCGCCCGAGATCACGCCGTCGAGCGAGCGCGCCAGCTTCATGATGCGCTCGACCGCCTTATGCGCATCCTGCAGCATCGCGTAATCGTCCGAGTTCACCGGCAGATTCGTGTGGACGTTGCCGTCGCCGGCGTGCATGTGCAGCGCGACAAAGACGCGCGAGCGCAAGACGCGCTTGTGGATCGCGACGGTCTCGTCGAGGATGCATTTGTAGGCGGCGCCATTGAAAATCTGGCGCAGCGGCGCGCGCAGGTCGTGCTTCCACGAGATGCGCAGGGTATGGTCCTGCACCACGTCGAACAGGGTCGCCTCCCGCTGGTTGCCGATGCGCAGATCGAAGGTGCTGGAAAGGTGCCCCAGGCCGAGTTCGTCGAGCTGGTGGTGGACGTCGACCAGCTTGCGGTCCAGGTTCGCCAGCACATAAGTCCAGCGCGCCTGCACGGCCTCGACCAGGGCCACGGCCTGCTCCGGCCGGTCTCCCATGATCTCGTCGCGCGCGACCGTGTCGCCGCTGGCGTCGTCGCTCTTTTCCAGCGGCAGGTGGCCGCCCGACAGATAGGTGTGCAGTTCGCCGGCCAGCTGCAGTTTATTTTTGATCGACAGCTCGACGTTGATGCGCTCGATACCGTCGGTGTACTCGCCCATCCGGTTCAGCGGAATGACGACGTCTTCGTTGATTTTAAAGGCATTGGTATGGCGCGCGATGGCCGCGGTACGGGCGCGGTCCAGCCAGAATTTCTTGCGCGCTTCGGCGCTGACGGCCACAAACCCTTCGCCGACGCGCGTGTTCGCGATGCGCACCACTTCCGAGGCGGCCATGGCGACGGCATTTTCGTCGTCGCCGACGATGTCGCCGAACAGCGCCATTTTCGGCAGCGAGCCGCGCTTGGATTTAGTGGCGTAGCCGACCGCGCGCAGGTAGCGTTCATCGAGGTGTTCGAGGCCGGCGAGACGCAGTGTCTCGAATTCGGGCTTGCCGTTTTTCGGCAGCGAATCGAGGTAATCCTTGATCTCGACGATCGACGGAATCGCATCGCGCGCCTGGCCGAAGAATTCCAGCGCCACGGTGCGCGTAAACTTCGGCATTTTATGGAGGATCCAGCGGCCCGAGGTGATCAAGCCATCGGTGCCCTCTTTCTGGATGCCCGGCAGGCCGGAGAGGAATTTGTCGGTGACGTCTTTACCGAGCCCCTCCTTGCGGAACTTGCGGCCCTCGATGGTCAGCGTCTCGGTGCGGAAGGGCGCGCCTTTGGGGGCGCCTTTCACGGCCGGGTGTGTCCATTCGAGTTTGAAAACAGCGGTCGGCGCGTCGTGGATCTTGCCGAGATTGTGCTCGAGGCGCGTGACTTCGAGCCAGTCGCCGTTCGGGTCGACCATGCGCCAGGAAGCGAGGTTGTCGAGCGCCGTGCCCCACAAGACCGCCTTCTTGCCGCCCGCGTTCATGGCGATGTTCCCGCCGATGCAGGAAGCGTGCGCCGAGGTCGGGTCGACCGCGAACACGAAGCCGGCCTTTTCCGCCGCTTGCGAGACACGCTGGGTGACGACGCCGGCGCCGGTGTGGATGGTGGCGTAGTCGCGGTCGACACCTGGCAGGCGCGTCATTTCGACTTCGCCCAGGCCGATCAGTTTCTCGGTGTTGATCACGGCCGACATCGCGGTCAGCGGAATCGCGCCGCCCGTGTAGCCGGTGCCGCCGCCGCGCGGGATGATGGTCAGCCCGAGTTCGATGCAGCCTTTGACCAGACCGGCCATCTCTTCTTCGCTGTCGGGCACTAGCACCAGGAACGGGTATTCGACGCGCCAGTCGGTGGCGTCGGTCACGTGCGAGACGCGGTGCATGCCGTCGAAGCGGATGTTGCGTTTATCGGTATAGGCGCCGAGCACGGCGCGCGCCTTTTTGCGCAGGTCGTACATGTCGCGGAATTCGCGGCCGAAGTCGTCGACGGCCTGGGTTGCTGCGGCCAGCAGCTGCTCCACCGCGCTGCTGCGTGCGGCCACGGTGTCGGCGTCGCCACCGTCGGCGGTGTCCACGGTCAGGCGGCGCTTGTCAACTTCGGCCAGGCGATGATGCAAGGCGTCGATCAGTTTCTGGCGCCGCTTCGGGTTGTCCAGCATGTCGTCCTGCAGGTACGGGTTCCTGCGCACCACCCAGATATCGCCCAGCACCTCGTACAGCATGCGCGCCGACCGCCCGGTCTGGCGCGCGCCGCGCAGCTGGTCGAGCAGCTGCCAGGACGACTCGCCGAGCAGGCGGATCACGATTTCGCGGTCCGAGAACGAGGTGTAGTTATAGGGAATTTCGCGCAGGCGCGCCGGTGCGTTATCGGCGAGCAGGGTCTGGATGTGTACTGGGGCGTTCATGGATGATCGACGTTTGGACTGGCCCGAAGGACAACCATTCTAGCTTATTGCGCCGCACAACGCAGAGCCGGGACGTTTTCATGCAGAGCTGGTAAGCAAGAAAATGTGCAACAACGGCCCGCCGTGCAAATTAGATTTGCAAAAAACAGCCTGCAGGCATCAAAAATATGACTGAGATCTCGTTAACCCAAATCGCAGGGACGTAGGGTGGGCGGGGCAATTCACGGCAATGCCGTGAATTGCCCCACGCGGTGATACGCGGCGGCGAGATCATCGTGCACGGAAGCGGAGCCGTCGCGTATCACCGCGTGGACTCAAGAGTCCACCCTACGAGTCCACCCTACCACACCAAAATCAGCCTGTGATTCGCGTGATCATTGTGCCCAGATTCCTCCAGAAATCATCCGGCACATAAAGCAGCACCAGCGTCATGGTCAGATACCGCCCGAACTTCCCGATCGCCATGTACATCACGCTCGGCCAGAACGGCAAGTGCAGCCACCCCGCCAGCGTGCACAGCGGATCGCCGATTCCCGGCAGCCAGGACAGCAGCATGGTCTTGGCGCCGTACTTCGCCAGCCAGCCGAACCAGCGGCTCTGGCGCTCGCGCGCGAAGGCGATCTTGGCGCGGTAGCCGAGCAGGTAGTCGACCGCGCCGCCGAGCGTGTTGCCGAGGGTGGCGACCAGGATCGCCGGCCAGAACATGGCCTCGTTGGCCTTGATGACGGCGAACACGGCCGGCTCGGAGCCGAGCGGGACCAGGGTGGCGGAGACGAATGCGATGACGAAGACCGACGTGAGCCCGACTGTGGGAGCGGCGAGAACCTTGAGCAGCCAGAGGACAGCGGTTTCGATCATCGGTTGAGGTTCGGCAGTGGGAGGCGTCCATTATAATGAGGAAAACACATCGCCCCGACACGATACGACGCGCCCGCTACCCGGGCCTTCGTCTCGCACTGCAGCCAGGTCACCCGCCACGGTAAACAGTCTCGCGTCACAGGAACCAGGACACTGGCCAACCATCCTCCTTTCCACGCTTTCAAGCTGACCATGACCACCGACTACCTGAAAAAAATCCTCACCGCGCGCGTCTACGACGTCGCCGAGGAAACGCCGCTCGAACTCGCGCCCACCCTCTCGCAGCGCTTCAATAACCGCATCTATTTCAAGCGCGAAGACATGCAGAGCGTGTTCAGTTTCAAACTGCGCGGCGCCTACAACAAGATGGCGCACCTGTCGCCCGAAGCGTTAAAACGCGGCGTGATCTGCGCCTCGGCCGGCAACCATGCGCAAGGCGTGGCGCTGTCGGCCGCGAAGCTCGGCTGCCGCGCGCTGATCGTGATGCCGACCACGACCCCGCAAGTGAAAATCGACGCGGTCAAGGCGCGTGGCGGCAATGCGGTCGAGGTCGTGCTGCATGGCGACTCCTACACCGACGCCTACAACCACGCGATCCTGCTCGAGCGCGAACAGAAGCTGACCTTCGTCCATCCGTTCGACGACCCCGACGTGATCGCCGGCCAAGGCACGATCGGCATGGAGATCCTGCGCCAGCACTCGGGACCGATCCACGCGATCTTTGTCGCCATCGGCGGCGGCGGCCTGGTCTCGGGCATCGGCGCCTATGTGAAAGCGGTGCGGCCGGACATCCGCATCATCGGCGTGCAGTCGATCGACTCGGATGCGATGGCCAGGAGCCTCAAGGCGGGCGAGCGCGTCACGCTGGCGGACGTCGGCCTGTTCGCCGACGGCATCGCCGTGCGCCTGGTCGGAGAAGAGACCTTCCGTGTGGCGAAGGAGGTGGTCGACGAGATCATCCTGGTCGATACCGATGCCATCTGCGCGGCGATCCAGGACGTGTTCCAGGACACGCGCAGCATCCTCGAGCCGGCCGGCGCGCTGGCGGTCGCTGGCGCCAAGGCGTATGTGGAACGCTCGCAGATGGCGCGCCAGCCGATCAAGAACGAAACCCTGGTGGCGGTCGCCTGCGGCGCCAACATGAATTTCGACCGCCTGCGTTTTGTGGCCGAACGCGCCGAACTGGGCGAGGCGCGCGAAGCCGTGTTCGCGGTGACGATTCCCGAGCAGCGCGGCAGTTTCAAACGTTTCTGTGCGCTGGTCGGCGCGCGCAACGTCACCGAGTTCACGTACCGCATCAGCGACGCGCGCCAGGCGCACGTGTTCGTCGGCGTGCAGGTGAGCAGCCGCGGCGAATCGGGCCTGCTGGCCCACACGTTCGAGCAGCACGATTTCGCCACCCTCGACCTCACCCACGACGAACTGGCCAAGCTGCACATCCGCCACCTGGTCGGCGGCAAAAGCGCGCTGGCGCGCGACGAGCTGCTGTACCGCTTCGAATTCCCCGAACGTCCCGGCGCGCTGATGCGCTTCCTGGACAGCATGGCGCCGAACTGGAATATCTCGCTGTTCCACTATCGGAACCAGGGCGGCGACGTCGGCCGGATCCTGGTGGGGCTGCAGGTGCCGGGCGGGGAGATGGACGACTTCCGGCAGTTCCTGGCGACGCTGGGGTACCGGTATTGGGATGAGACGGCGAATCCGGTCTATAAACTGTTTTTGTGATTCGTTCGGGTGGAGCCGACCACCTTGCATGTGTATGCAGCAGAACGTAGGGGTCATTGATGCCAATGGCATCAATGACGGATTCACCGGACGGCTCCACCCGGCTGACCGAACATTGTTGACGCTGGCGCCGCCCACGCGTTCAACCGGCTCCAGAAACCTCGCGTCGTATCGACTGTGCGTTGAACGCGTGGGCGGCGCACATGCAGCGTTTGTTCATATTGCTGGGTGGAGCCGCCCACCCTACGGCTTGCTGCACGCTGCTCGGCTAAGCAAGCGTCAGGCATACGCGTAAGGTGGGCGGCTCTACCCAGCTGCTTGATCATTGTTGACGCTGACGCCGCCCACGCGTTCAACTGCCGCCAAGCGGACACGGCGCGCAAGCCACCCCGGAAAGGTGTACGATACGCCGCTTTGCCGCCGCCGGGCCGGCATGGATTGCGATAGTTACCCGCTGTCGCGCAGCGCCGGCGCTTCCAGACGAGATCATGAACAATACCCCCGATCAATCGCCACTTGGCAAATCCTCCGCCTACCAGACCCAGTACGCGCCCGAGTTGCTGTTCCCGATTCCGCGCCAGCAAAAGCGCGACGAACTGGCCATCCAGGGCACGATGCCGTTCTTCGGCCTCGACATCTGGAATGCCTACGAATTGTCGTGGCTGAACATGCGCGGCAAGCCGCAGGTGGCGATCGCGACCATCAGCGCGCCGGCCGATTCGCCGAACATCGTCGAATCGAAATCGTTCAAGCTGTACCTGAATTCCTTCAACCAGACCCGCGTGGCCGGCGTCGAGGCGCTGGTGGCGCTGCTGCGCGAGGACCTGTCGAACGCTTTCGGCGCGCCGGTGCACATCACGATTACCGAACCGGAAAACTTCGGCAAGCTGAAAATGGGCGAACTCGAGGGCTTGTCGCTGGACCGCATGGACATCGAGGTCGACGATTATTCGCCGGCGCCGCACCTGCTGACGGCCAATTTCAACGAGGCGCCGGTCGAAGAAACCCTGGTGTCGAACTTGCTGAAATCGAATTGCCTGGTCACCGGCCAGCCGGACTGGGGCAGCGTGCAGATCGACTACGTCGGTCCGCAAATCGACCAGGAAGGGCTGTTGCGCTACCTGATCGGTTTCCGCGAGCACAACGAATTTCACGAACAATGTGTCGAGCGCATCTTCATGGACATCCTGCGTCAGTGCAAGCCGACCAAGCTGGCGGTCTACGCGCGCTATACGCGCCGAGGTGGCCTCGACATCAATCCATGGCGCGCCAATTTCAGTACCGGACGACCGCACAACCTGCGCGGCGCGCGCCAGTAGGATGCTGCGTCTTCGGCCTGTACCTTTCCAGCCACAGAAACTGACGGAAAAACAACAGCCGGCACGGTGCGTCCGCTTAAACACTTTTTAAGCAAATACGGGGAAACTACGGTCGATGCGGCCTGTCTCTGCCGTTTCATTCGGTACGTATCAATTTTCGATACGGAAATTGCGTGGACCTTGTGGAAGCGCAAACAGCGCTCATCGCACTGCTGGCTAAAAGCCTGAAATCGGTGGGCGACAGGCGTACGATACCGACGCGAAATCGAATTACATGGTCGAAAAACCGGCCTATAATTCTGCTCCGCAAGTCTGCTATTGTGCGCCGCAACATGAAAAGCGTGAAATGACCAATCTGAGCAAAATCCTTTCTCTCGAAAACGTCCAGCTCGACATCGAGGTATCCAGCAAGAAGCGCGCCTTTGAACAGGCCGGACTGATTTTCGAGAACAACTGCGGGATTGCCCGCTCGACCGTGTCGGAAAACCTGTTCGCGCGCGAGCGCCTCGGTTCCACCGGCCTTGGCCATGGCGTGGCCGTGCCGCACGGACGCATTAAGGGCAGCAAGAGCTTGAAGCAACCGATCGCCGCCTTCGTGCGCCTGGCGGCGCCGATTCCGTTCGAGTCGCCCGACGGCCAGCCGGTCAGCCTGCTGTTTTTCCTGCTGATTCCGGACCACGTGACCCAGCAGCACCTGGAAATCCTGTCCGAGATCGCCGAACTGTTCTCGGACGAAGCGATCCGCACGGCGCTGGCCACCGAGTCCGATCCGCGCGCGATCCACGAACGTATTATCAACTGGCAACCTAGCTTGCAGGCCTTGGGTTAAACTCGGGGGAGTTCCCTCCCCTTATTTTCTCTCGCCATGCTGCAGACTCCGCTCACCATCCAACGGCTGTACGACGACAACCGCGACAGCCTGCAACTGGGCTGGTTCGCCGGCTTTCCCGGCGGCGAGCGACTCATTTCCGGCGACGTCGCCTCGGCCGCCGACCAGGTCGGCCACCTGAACCTGATCCACCCGGGCCGCATCCAGGTCTTCGGGCACCAGGAACTGAATTACTACCACCGCCTGAAATCGAGTTCGCGCAGCCACGTCATCGGCGAACTGATCGGCGGCGGACCGCCGGCGCTGATCATCGCGCAAGGCCTGGAAACCCCGCCCGACATCCTTGCCATTTGCGACGAGCAGAACATTCCCCTGTTCTCGACGCCGCTGCCGGCCGCCCAGGTGATCGACTTCCTGCGGGTCTACCTGTCGAAGAAGCTGGCCCAGCGCGTGATCATGCACGGCGTCTTCATGGACGTGCTCGGCGTGGGCGTGCTGATCACCGGCGACTCGGGCCTCGGTAAAAGCGAGCTCGGCCTGGAACTGATCTCGCGCTCGCACGGCCTGGTCGCCGACGACGCCGTCGAATTCTCGCGCATCGCGCCCAACATGATCGAGGGCCGCTGCCCGCCGCTGCTGCAGAACCTGCTGGAAGTGCGCGGCCTTGGCCTGCTCGACATCAAGGCGATCTTCGGCGAGACCGCCGTGCGCCGCAAGATGCGCCTGAAACTGATCGTGCACCTCGTGAAACGCGGCGTGCTCGACGAAGAAGTCGAGCGCCTGCCCTTCCACTTTCCGACCGAAGAAGTGCTGGGTCTGCCGATCCGCAAGGTCGTCATCCCGGTCGCGGCCGGCCGCAACATCGCGGTGCTGCTCGAGGCCGCGGTGCGCAATACGATCCTGCAGCTGCGCGGGATCGATACGCTGCAGGAGTTCATGGAGCGGCAACGTCAAGCCATGAGCGGGGATTGAGTGTTGCCAAGGAGTCTGCCCTTGCAAGGGCAGACCGTTGCGCAGGCGCGGGACATGTCCCGCGAAACCCCTGCTCCACCAACGTCAAGCCATGAGCGGGGATTGAGACGACAAATGGGGGGCGCTTGCGGTATCATCGCGCCATGCACATCGTTCTCATCACCGGTATTTCCGGCTCGGGCAAATCGGTTGCCCTGAATGTCCTGGAAGACGCGGGTTATTACTGCGTCGACAACCTGCCGCCGCCCCTGCTGCCGCAGCTGGTCGATTCTGTCTCGACGAGCACGATCAAACTGGCGGTGGCGGTCGATGCCCGCAGCGCCGAATCGCTGGCCGGCTTGCCCCTCACGGTGCGCACGCTCAAGGAAGAAGGACACCAGGTCAAGGTGCTGTTCCTGACCGCGAGCACCCATTCGCTGGTCGCGCGCTTTTCCGAAACGCGGCGCAGCCACCCGCTGTCGCATACCCTGATGCCGGGCCAGAACCCGGCCGCGCGCCGTACCCTGATCGAGTGCATCGCCGAAGAGCGCGAGCGCCTGGGCGCCATCGAGCAGCTCGGCCACGTGATCGATACGTCGGAGGCCTCGGCCAATAAACTGCGCGCCTGGATCAAGGAGCTGGCCGAGGTCCAGCATGCGCCGCTGACGCTGTTCTTCGAATCCTTCGCCTTCAAGGTCGGCGTGCCGCTCGACGCCGACTTCGTGTTCGACGTGCGCGCCGTCCCGAATCCGTATTACGACCTGGCGCTGCGCCCGCTGACCGGCAAGGACGCCCCCGTGATCGCCTTCCTCGACGCCCAGCCCAGCGCCACCGAGATGTTGCACGACATCTGCAAATTCGTGGAAAAGTGGCTGCCCTCGTTCAAGACGGATAACCGCAGCTACCTGACGGTGGCGGTGGGCTGCACGGGCGGGCAGCATCGCTCGGTGTACATGGCGGAGCGGCTGGCGGCCTACTTCAACGAGACCGAGCGCGTGGTGGTGAGGCACCGCGAGCAGTCGTAAACCGGTTGTCGATTCTCGTAGGGTGGGCACTTGTGCCCACGCGGACGCACCGGTTGATCAGCGGTAAAAATCGCTTAAGATGCCTCGGTCGCGTTATGTCTCACACGGTACGGCCCGCGAAAGTACGACCGCGTGGGCTCGAGAGCCCACCCTACGGTGCATCACCGATATCAGCTTAAATGGCGCAACGGATGCGCGTGATCCGGCCACACCGGCGCGAAGAACTGGTCCACCATCTCCGGCGTCACGGCGTCGAGCGTCGGCGGATTCCATTGCGGCGCATTGTCCTTGTCGATCACCAGCGCGCGCACGCCTTCCAGCACTTCGCCGTGCTCGAAATTGCGGCGCACCAGCGAACGCTCCATGCGCAGGCAGTCGGCCACCGACAGCGTCGCGCCGCGCACCAGCATCTGGTGCGTTACGCACATCATCAGCGGCGAGCGCTGGCGCATCGCAGCCAATGCTTTTTGCGCGAACGGCTCCTCGTCTCCTGCCAGCGAATTCATGATCGCGGTTACCGAACCGGCGCCGAAGTGGCGGTCGATGGCGCTGCGCTGCGTTTCCAGCGTGCTGGCCCCGGCATCATCGGTAAAGCGCGCAGCGAAAGTGCGGATCGCCTCGGCCAGCTGCGCCCCCGGCGTCGCGGAGATCAGCGCGTTCAATTCACCCAGCTGCGCGCCTGGCACGAACACGTCGGCCAGGCCGACGTAGAGCGCGTCGGCCGCGCCGATCGTCAGTCCCGTCAAGCCGAGGTAATTGCCCAGCTGCCCGGGTGCATGCGACAGGAAATGGCTGCCGCCGACGTCCGGGAACAGGCCGATGTTCACTTCCGGCATGGCCATCTTGGTGCGCTCGGTCACGATGCGCAGGCCGCTGTCCGGACCGCCCTGGGCGATGCCCATGCCGCCGCCCATCACCACGCCATCCATGATCGCAATGTACGGCTTCGGATAAAAATGGATCAGGTGGTTCAGCGCGTATTCTTCGGTAAAAAAATCTTCCAGCAGCGCGCTGTTGGCGGTCGGGGTGGCGTGGCCGGCTTCGTGGAAAAAGCGGATGTCGCCGCCGGCGCACAGGGCTTTTTCGCTGCTGCTGGCGAGTACCACCGCGTCGACTGCGGCGTCGTCGCGCCAGGCCAGCAGGATGTCGGTCAGGCGCCGCACCATGGCCAGCGACAGGGAGTTCAGGGCTTTCGGACGGTCGAGCGTGATGATGCCGGTGCCGTTGGCAACGCGGGTCAGGACATGGTCGGTCATGGTCAGCAGGATGATGGGAGAGACGTGCATTTTACCCAAGACACGCTCACGCTCCCACACATTGAGGATGTGAAAAAACTGAAAAGGGCGCCTCGCGGCGCCCTCGTTCAGACGGTGCTCGGTGCGCGATTACGTCGCAGCAGCGGCCTCTCCGCCTTCAGGCAGGCGCTTGAGCGCCTCGCGACTATGGTCCTTCATCATGGTCTTGTACTTCAACACCTGGCGGTCCAGCCTGTCCATCAACAGGTCGATCGCGGCATACAGGTCTTGCGCCACACTCTCCACGTGCACTGTCTTGCCCGACAGGCGCAGGTTGATCTCGGCTTTCTGTCTTTTGTCTTTTTCGGTGAGATTGTCGATCGCGAGGATGACATGGGAATCGATCACTTGATCGAAATGGCGGGTGATGCGTTCGAGCTTGTTCTGTACGTATTCACGGATGGCGGGGGTGACATCGAGGTGGTGGCCACTGATGGTGAGATTCATACACACTCCTTTGATAAATGCGCGGCACCGCTCGGCGCTTGGGTCGCACGCGGGAGCCGCTGTTACAAGGATTTGCGGAGACTGACGGGAGGTATCTTGAGCGCCTCGCGGTATTTTGCTACCGTGCGACGCGCAATGACCATGCCTTGTTCACCGAGCATTTCCGCGATCTTGCTATCGGATAATGGGTTCTTTGGGTCCTCTGCTCCTGTCAGCTGCGCAATGAGCGCCCGTATCGCCGTCGACGATGCTTCGCCCCCCGCTTCGGTGGCAACATGGCTTCCGAAGAAATACTTCAACTCAAACATGCCGTGCGGGGTCAGCATGAATTTCTGAGTTGTTACGCGAGAAATGGTGCTCTCGTGCAGACCCAGTGTATCAGCAATCTCGCGAAGCACAAGGGGACGCATGGCAACCGCGCCATGGCTGAAAAAGTTCTTCTGGCGCTCCACAATTGCCTGTGACACACGCAGGATCGTATCGAAGCGCTGGCGCATGTTCTTGATGAGCCACTTCGCTTCCTGCAGCTGCGCGCTCATCTGCCCCTCGCCCTTGCCGCCCTTGAGCAGGTTGGCGTAGACGTTGTTCACGCGCAGGCGCGGCATCACTTCATTGTTCAGCGCGACGCTCCAGCCGGATGCCGTCTTGCGGACAATAACGTCCGGAACGACATAGTCCGAGGTGCTCGACGCAAAGGCCGCGCCGGGGTGCGGATTGCACTGGCGGATCACGGCTTGCGCTTCGCGCAGGTCTTCGTCGTCGCAGTCGAGCGCCTTTTTCAGCTTGTTGAATTCGCGCTGCGCGAACCAGGTCAGGTAGCCCTCGACGATTTTCAGCGCCATGCGCCGCGTCACCAGCGGCACGCCGGGCATGCTGCGAATTTGCAGCGCCAGGCATTCGGCCGCGCTGCGCGCACCGACGCCGACCGGGTCGAGGCTTTGCACCAGCGCCAGCGCGCAGCGCAGTTCGTCGATCTCGACTTCGAGCTCTTCCGGCAAGCGCGCGTGGATCTCGTCGAGCTGCTCTTCCAGGTAGCCGTTGTCGTCGATGGCGTCGATCACCAGTTCGGCCAGGGCGCGGTCGCGCGCCGTCACGCCGGTGACGCGGATCTGTTCCGTCAGGTGTTCGCGCAAGGTGACGCCGATGGCGCCCAGCTGCGGACGGCCGTCGTCGTCGTTCTCGCCGCTGGAGGTGCGTGCGCCTTCTCCCCAGTCGGCATCGGGTTCGCCGCGTTCGACGTCGCCGCCTTCGCCGCCATCGCCCGCCTCAAGAGGCGCGGGCGCGTCTTCGCCGTTTGGCGCCGGCGCGTCGGGCGCCTGTGCCGGCGCATCGTTGATGGCGCCGTCCGCCAGCAGACGCACCGAGTGGTCGAGCGGATCGTCGAGCCGTTCGAGCAGGGGATTGTCGGACAGGATCTGCTCGATCTCCTGGTGCAGTTCGAGCGTGGACAGCTGCAGCAGGCGGATCGACTGCTGCAGCTGCGGCGTGAGCGCCAGGTGCTGCGAGGTCCGGAGTTGCAGGGATTGTTTCATGGCGCGGTGTGGTTCTTCTTACATGCGGAAGTGTTCGCCCAGGTAGACGCGCCGTACCGACTCGTCGGCGATGATGTCGTCGGGGCGTCCCGACGCCAGCACGGCGCCCTGGTTGATGATGTAGGCGCGGTCGCAGATGCCGAGCGTCTCGCGCACATTGTGGTCGGTGATCAGGACGCCGATGCCGCGCTCCTTCAGGAAGCGCACGATGCGCTGGATCTCGATCACCGCGATCGGGTCGACGCCGGCAAACGGTTCGTCGAGCAGCACGAAGCGCGGATTGGTCGCCAGTGCGCGCGCGATCTCGACGCGGCGCCGTTCGCCGCCCGACAGCGACAGCGCAGGGTTTTCGCGCAGCTTCTCGATCTGCAGTTCGGCCAGCAGGGAGTCCAGGCGCTCGTTGATCGCCGCCTTGGTGAGCGACTTGCCGTTCTCGTCGTGCTGCAGCTCGAGCACGGCGCGGATATTGTCTTCCACCGTCAGCTTGCGGAAGACCGAGGCTTCCTGCGGCAGGTACGACAGGCCCATCACCGCGCGGCGGTGGATCGGCAAGCTCGAAATGTCGGCACCGTTGATCTCGATGGTGCCGGCGTCGGACGGCACCAGGCCGACGATCATGTAGAACGAGGTGGTCTTGCCGGCGCCGTTGGGCCCGAGCAGGCCGACGACTTCGCCGCAGCCCACCTGGAGCGAGACGTCGCGCACGACCAGGCGCTTGCCGTAGCTTTTCTGCAGGCCCCGGACGACGAGGGTGCTGCGGCTGTCAGGTGCATCTTTCATTATTTCTTTCCTGCTGCCGGCGTCGCCGGGGTAGAACCAGCGGCCGCTGCCGGTGCGCGCCGCGGCGCGATGATCAGGGTGCCGCGCCCGCCGCCCACCTTGCTCTCGCCGCTGGCGTCGTTGCGCACGGTCGCCACTTCGCGGCGGCTGTCGTAGGAGATGTAGGCGCCATCGAGTTCGTTGGTCAGGCGGCCGTTTTCGAGCTGGCGCACGATCGCTTTCGAGAACAGTTTTACTACTTCCTGGCGCTCGTCGTATTCGATGCGCTCGCCCTGCCCTTCCATCCACAGGTCGGGGCCGCCGTCGCGCTTCTGGCGGAAGGTGGCGACCCGGCCCGCACCCGAGGTCAGGGTCACATTCATGTACCCTTCCGGCGTTTCCTTGACCAGCGCACGGTCCGACTTCAGGGTCAGCGTGCCGCGCGTGAGGATCACGTTGCCGGTCAGGATGCGCGTCTGCGTGACTTCGTCGACGTCGAGCGAATCGAAATTGATGACGGCCTGCTTGAGCGAATCCGCGCGCTCGGCATGGGCCGGCACCAGCGACAGCAGCGCAACGAAGGCGGCGGCAAGCATGTTGTGAATGCGTTTTTTCATAGGTGCTCGTTCCTGTTATTGGTTGGGTGCGCGGTTGGGTGCGCGCGCCTGGCGCGGCGGATAGACGATCTGGCCGCGTCCGCCGAGGTGCAGCTTCTGGGTTGGATTCTCCGCCACCAGGCCGACCCCGTGCGCCGTGGCGGCGCCCAGCGTCATCTGGACCGGACGGCTGGTCTTGACGATCTCGTCGTCGACCAGCACGGTCAGTGCTTCGGTGCGCGCGTGCAGCGCCTCGCTCTTCGGCGTGGCCGGGCGCTTGATGTCGACCTTGCCCATCAGCTCGACGCGATTTTCGCCATGGTAGACCTGGCCGCGGTCGGCATGCATGGTCATGCGCGGACGCTCCGGCGCCATGCTCTCGACGACCGGCCGCGTGACTTCCGAGACGTCGGTGTCCGGATGGTGCGCCAGGCGTGCGCCGGACATGACGTAGCGCGGCACGCCGTTTTCCGTCATGCGCACGAAACTGAAGTTCTCGACGATGTAGTCCGGCTCGCTCAGGTTGGCTGCCACACCCGGCCCGTCGTCGGAATCGAATGCCTGCAGCAGCCAGAAGCTGCCGAAGGCGAAGAACACCGCCGTCAGCATCAGCGCCAGCGTACGCCAGCGGTGCGCGGTGCGTTTGTTCACGTAGGTCGCCATGCCCTTGCTCGCTTCAAGCAAAATACGGCGCAAGCGCCTGCTCGTAGGTACCCTGGGCACGCATCACCAGGTCGCATACTTCGCGCACCGCGCCGCGCCCGCCGCCAGCTTTGGTCACGTAGTGCGCGCGGTGCTGCACTTCCGGATGCCCGCTCGGCACCGTCACGGCAAAGCCGACTTTACTGAGCAGCGGCATGTCGATCACGTCGTCGCCGATGTAGCCGCACTGCTCGGCCGTGAGGTTCAGCTGCGCCAGCAACTCGGCGAACGCGATGCGCTTGTCGTGGAAGCCCTGCCACACATGGGTGATGCCCAGGTCTTTCGCACGCGCGAGCACGATCGGCGACTTACGGGCGCTGATGATGGCGGTTTCCACGCCGGTCTTTTGCAGCAGCTGAATGCCGAGGCCATCGAGGACGTGGAAGGTCTTGGTAATCTCGCCGTCCGGACCGTAGGTCAGGCTGCCGTCGGTAAGGATGCCGTCGACGTCGAAGATCATGACCTTGACGCGCGCGGCGCGTTCGACGTGGGCCAGTGGGGTAAGTGAAGGGTTCATCAGATCACCTTTGCCCGGGTCAGGTCATGGATGTGCAGGGCGCCGACCAGCACGCCTTTCTCGTCGATCGCGAGCATCTGGTTGATGCGGAATTCTTCCATGATCGCCACCGCGTCGACCGCCAGCTGCTCGGGGTGGACGGTGCGCGCGCCGACGTGCATGACGTCGCGGATGGTGAGATTGGAAAAATCCTGCACGCGCTCGATCAGGCGGCGCAAGTCGCCGTCGGTGAACACGCCGAGCGGCTTGAAGTCCGGGTCGACCACGGCGGTCATGCCCATGCCTTTCTGGCTGATCTCCAGCAGCGCGCGCGTCAGCGGGGTGTCCGGGGTCACGGCGGGAATCGCGTCGCCGCTACGCATCACGTCGCGCACGTGGGTCAGCAGGCGCCGTCCCAGCGCGCCGCCCGGATGCGAACGCGCGAAGTCTTCTTCGCGAAAACCGCGCGCATCGAGCAGGGCCACGGCCAGGGCGTCGCCCATGGCGAGCGTCACGGTGGTGCTGGCGGTCGGCGCCAGGTTCATCGGGCAGGCTTCCTTGGCAACCGAGATGTCGAGGTGGACGTCGGCCAGCAGCGCCAGGCGCGATTGCGGCTTGCCGGTCATGGCGATCAGCGGCGCGCCCATGCGCTTCACCACAGGCAGGATGTCCATCAGCTCCGACGATTCGCCCGAATTCGAGATGGCGATGAAAACGTCCTGCGCGGTCACCATGCCGAGGTCGCCGTGCGCGGCTTCGCCCGGGTGCACGAACATCGCCGGCGTGCCGGTCGAGGCCAGCGTGGCCGCGATCTTGCGCGCGATATGGCCCGACTTGCCCATGCCCGACACGACCACGCGGCCGGTACAGGCGTACAGCACGGCCACTGCCCGCACCAGGCTGTCGTCGGCATCGAGCCGTGCGTGCAGCGCTTGAATGGCCTCGGCTTCGATCGCGAGGGTCTCGCGGGCCAGCGTCAATATGCGCCCCGCCTGGTTCTCGTCAAAACTGTTCAGCATTGTTTTTTCATCGGTTACACTCATTCCAGAAGTATAAACGAATTGCGAAAGCAAAAAACTTGCCAGACGTATCGAACAACGCTCCGTTCGTAGAAAGTACCTTCATCGTATGGCATCCGGCCTCGAACTGACCCTTTTGTTGCTCGGCAGCGCCGTTCTCGGCGTGGTCGTATTCCGCAGCCTGCACCTGCCGCCGATGCTGGGCTACCTCGCCGTCGGCGTGCTGATCGGCCCGCACGCGCTGGGCCTGGCGGCCGAAACCCATTCGACCCACGCGCTGGCCGAATTCGGCGTGGTGTTCCTGATGTTCTCGATCGGCCTCGAGTTCTCGCTGGCGCAATTGCGCGCGATGCGGCGCATCGTGTTCGGCCTGGGGCTGGCGCAGGTGGTGCTGACAATCGTCGCGACAGTCATCGGCGGCCTGGTGCTCGCCATGTGGGCGCCGCAGTTGCACATCGGCTGGCAGGCTGCCTTTGCGCTGGGCGGCGCGCTGGCCATGTCGTCCACGGCGATTGTCGTCAAATTGCTGACCGAACGGCTGGAACTGGAAAGCGAACACGGACGGCGCATCATCGGCATCCTGCTGTTCCAGGACCTGGCCGTGGTGCCGCTGCTGATCCTGATTCCGGCGCTGGCGAAAGACCCGGAAAACCTGGTCAAGACACTGGCCTGGGCCGGCGTCAAAGCGGCGGCGGTGCTGGCGCTGCTGCTGTTCTTCGGCCAGAAGCTGATGCGCAGCTGGTTCACGCTGGTGGCCAAGCGGCGCTCGCAAGAGCTGTTCATGCTGAACCTGCTGCTGGTGACGCTGGGCGCGGCCTGGATCACCGAGCGCGCCGGCCTGTCGCTGGCGCTGGGCGCCTTTGTCGCCGGCATGCTGATCTCGGAAACCCAGTTCAAGCACCAGGTCGAGGAAGACATCAAGCCCTTCCGCGACGTGCTGCTCGGGCTGTTCTTCATCACCATCGGCATGCTGCTCAACATGCGGCTGGTGCTGCAGAACTGGTGGCTGGTGCTCCTGCTGCTGGCCGTGCCGGTGCTGCTGAAGTTCGCGCTGATCGCTGCGCTGGCGAAGATGTTCGGATCAAGCGACGGCGTGGCGATGCGCACCGGCCTGGCCCTGGCGCAGGCGGGCGAATTCGGCTTCGTGCTGCTGAACATGGCCTCGGGTTCGAACCTGATCGATCCGTTCCTGATGCAGCTGGTACTGGCGTCGATGGTGCTGTCGATGCTGGTGGCGCCTTTCGTCATCGCCAAGTCGGACCAGATCGTGATGAAGATCGCGGCCAACGAATGGATGATGCAGTCGCTGCAATTGACGCAACTGGCGAGCCGCACGATGGCGGCGCAAAAGCACGTGATCATCGCCGGCTTCGGGCGCAGCGGGCAAAGCGTGGCCACCCTGCTCTCCGACGAAAAGCTGCCCTGGTACGCGCTCGACCTGGACCCGGAGCGGGTGCAGGAAGCGCAGGCGGCCGGATCGAGCGTGAGTTACGGCGACGCCGGCCGCCGCGAAGCGCTGATCGCGGCCGGCATCAACCGCGCCAGTGCCCTGGTCATTACGTTTGCCGACACACGCGCGGCCTTGAAAGTGCTGCACCTGGTGCACGAGCTGGCGCCTTCGCTGCCGGTGATCGTGCGCAGCCACGACGACAGCGACCTGGAACTGCTGCGCCAGGCCGGGGCAACGGAGGTGGTGCCGGAAGCGCTCGAGAGCAGCCTGATGCTGGCCTCGCACGCGCTGGTCGTGGTCGGGGTGCCGCTGCGGCGCGTGGTGCACCGCGTGCAGAGCGCACGCGACGAACGCTATGCATCGCTACGCGGCTATTTTCACGGCGCCAGCGACGTCGTCGACGACCCCGAGCACATGTACGTGCGCCTGCATTCGGTGGTGCTCAACGAAGAAGCGCAGGCAGTCGGCCGCCGCATCGACGAACTCGGGCTGGACGAACTGGAAGCGGAAGTGAGCGGCATCCGGCGCGCGCGGGTGCGTATCGAGCCGGTGCCGGGGACGGTGCTGCAGGCGGGGGACGTGGTGGTGCTGCGCGGGTCGGGTGATGCGGTGACGCGGGCGGAGGGACGGTTGTTGTGATAGGTGCGGTGATGTGAAATGTGCCGGAGGGCCGTAGGGTGGACGGCTCCACCTGCGAGCTGGCGACGACGCCGCCCACGCGTTCAACGTGCGCCAGAACAGCTGCACGGTATGCCCCTGCCGCTTGAACGCGTGGGCGGCGTCACAGTTAGCGCTATTCAGGTATCCGGGTGGAGCCGTCCGCCCTACGGGTCTGCGCGAACGGTGTTGTAGGGTGGGCGCCCCTGTGCCCACGCGAATGCATGATCTGTGTTGGCCGCCGCCGATGACACGACGTTCCTACATGAAAGAATATTTCACTAGCGTGTAAAGAATGAAATTTTATTTCACTCTGCCGTCACGACCCGGTTCCGTCCCGTTTCCTTCGCCTGGTACAGCGCCGCATCCGCCGACGCCACCAGCTGCTGTGCCACACCTTCGATCGCATGGTCACGCGCATAGTCATCGAGCACGGCGACACCGATCGACACCGACACGTCCAGGCACTGCCCGCCCGCCAGGTCGAACGGCTTATCGGCCACGCCCGCGCGGATGCGGTCGGCGACGATGGCCGCCGCCGCCAGGTCGGCGTCGATCAGCAGCACCACGAATTCTTCGCCACCAAAACGCGCCAGGGCATCGGACAGGCGCAATTCCATCTTGATGCGCGCCGCCACTTCGCGCAGCACGTCGTCGCCGGCCTGGTGTCCGATGCTGTCGTTGACCTGCTTGAAGTGGTCGACGTCGATGAACATGAAGGAGATGCGGTAGTCCTGGCGCCGCGCCCGTGCGATCTCCTCGACCAGGCGGCGGTCGATGTAGCGGCGGTTATAGATGCCGGTCAGCGGATCGGTCAGC
The DNA here is from genome assembly GCF_014842025.1 of Massilia sp. CFBP 13721. GTDB lineage: Bacteria > Pseudomonadota > Gammaproteobacteria > Burkholderiales > Burkholderiaceae_D > Telluria. The sequence continues at coordinate 18,348 of NZ_JACYUY010000006.1, read as the reverse complement.
CCGATGTATTTCAGCATCTCGTTGCTGATCACGTTTTCCAGGCAGATTGCGATGATCGAGGCCATGTGCTCGACGAAGTCGGTGCCCAGCGCCGGCGTGAAGCGCTCGATGTCGCGGCTGCCCAGGTTCAGGCTGCCGATCAGGCGTTTATTACGCAGCAGCGGCACCAGAGCCACGCTTTGCAGCCCCGCGGGCGGGTGCGGGAACATCGAGCGGTGTTCGGCATGCGCGTAGGGTTCCAGGCGCGGCCGCGCGCGCTCGAGGTCGAAGCCGAGTTCCACCGCATGCTCGCAGAACAGCAGGTCGGGCAGCGTCTCGAAGTCGATGCCCAGCTTGTGCATGACGGTATAGATGTCGGCGTCGGTGTCGACCAGCACCAGGGTCACGCTGTCGAGGTCGGAAATGACGGGCAGCAGGCGGAAGATGGTGCCGACCAGTTGCGGAAAGTTCGATGCCCCGACGATTTCCAGGTCGAAGGCCTGGTGGCGGCACATGATCTCGTGGTTGCGCTGCGCCTGCTCCATGACATAGCCGACCTGCGCACGCAGGGCTTCGTTCTCGGCGACGAGGTCGCGCTGGTCATAGGTATGGGGCGACACAGCGGCATCCGGCGGGTGCATGGGAATTCCTTTCAGCAATACCCGTTACATTACGTGACTTTCCCACGCTTGAGAACGGGATTGCCGATTTTTTCGCCAGCGCCGCCCTCGGCGCTGCCTTAAAACGACAGGCTGACGGCGAGTTGCTGCCCGCGGCGCAAGCGGCGCCCTGCCCCATCCGCCACGATGCAGTTCATGCCGACGCACACGGCGCCGTCGAGCACGGCCTTGGTGCGCCAGCTTTGCAGGATGTCGAGCGGGTCCGGGCCGGGAATACCTGTCGCCTGGTCGATCGCCGGAATCGGACAGCGCGCGCAGGGTTTGACGGGTTGGATGACGATGCCGTCCGCCGCGAAGGATTCGGTGTAATCCTCCTCGAACGGATCGGTGCCGTCGACCACCAGGTTCGGGCGGAAGCGGTCCATCGGCAGCGCGTCACGGCCGGCGGCAAACATGCGCGCGTTGATGTCGTCGAGCGCGGCCTGGCCGATCAGCAGCAGCGGGTAGGCATCGGCGAAACGGGCCGCCGATGGCGCGCCGCCGGTCCACTTTTCGCTGGTCGGACGCGCCGCATCGGGGCGGAAGCGTACCAGGCGGCAGGTGGTGTGCAACACTTGCCCGAACCAGGCGGACGCTGCATCGCCGCAGTCGATGGCGTCGATTAGGTCGTCCCAGATCTGCACGCGCAGCGTGCGGTTTGCAGCCTGCGCCAGCGGCAGGCGCAGCGGCGCCATGGCGGGCGCGCTGACGACGAGGGCATCGCCGTCGACGCGCGGCACAATCGTCGCCATGCGCGGGAATTCGCGCTGGGTCAGGAACTGGCCGTCAGGTGTGACCAGCATCCATTCGCGGTCGTGTACGCCCAGCGCGGACAGGCCGGAGACGGTGGCGATGGCCTCGTCGACCGGCATGGCGGCGCAGGATTTGATCGGGTAGAGGATGAGGTGGGTGAGCGTGGGCATGAGGGCGACAGTATCGCATGGGCCGCGTGGATGCCACTCTTAAAACACGTGGAGTCAGGAGGCTCGGCGCCCCCCTCCACCCTACGAACTCAGGTATACGTAGGGTGGAGTCCCGACTCCACGCGTTACACCATCAATGACCACGCGCCCTCGCCGACAACGATGACGCGTGGTCGGACATCACGCTTTGGCCAACTTCGTCTGGCTCAACTCCGCCGTCAGATACCCGACGGCCGCCCCGAACTTGTCCTTGTAATTCGCCCGCACCAGCGGATCGAGCGTGCCCTTGACCACGTTGTGGATCCCGCCCCAATCGCCCGCATGCTGGAAGTTGCTCATGATGTAGGTCCAGCCATTGAGCTCATCGACCGCATGCAGCCCGGTCGATTCGCCGCCGGCCGGAATCGACATCACGCGCGCCAGCACCTTGGTGTCGACGTTATAGGCCCACAGGAAGTTGTTGACGTGCTGGCCGCTGTCTTCGCCGATGAACAGCGTGCGCATCTTTTCCGAGAATTTCAGGTTGTCCGGATTGCCGATGCGGTCCGGGTTCGCCGTGTTGCCGAGGGCGTCGGCCGTGATGTCCTCACCGGTCAGGAGGGCCTTCAAATCGACCGGCATCCACTCGCTGTTGATCGCCGCACCCGCCAGATCCTTCTGGCCGCCGGCCAGTTTCAGGGCCATCACCGCGCCGGCATTCAGCGCCTTCGGAATCGAGACGCCGTTGCCGGCCACGTTCAGCGCATTCCCCGCCACCATCGAGCTCTGGCAGTTCTGCAGCGCCGAGTAGGCGATCTTGTCCTTGGCGTTGACGGTCGTGCCTTCCATCTTGGTAAAGCCCATCGACGCGCCTACCAGGACTGCGTAGCGGTGGGTTTCGAGGAAGGCGGCCGCCTTTTCCATGCCCGGTTTCAGCTTGATCCATTCGATGGCGCCATTTGCCGCCACTTTGGTAAAAGTCGGGTCTTGCGGGTCGGTGGTGCGCACGTCCATGATGTCGAGCGGTTTGATCGACACGGCCAGCGCGCGGATCTCGGCGCTGGTGGCGGAACCGAGCTTGATCCAGGTGAGCGGCGCGGCCGTGGCTGCCGGATCAAGCGAGAAGCCGGCGCCGACCTTGGCCACGTACAGGGTGCCGCTCGACAGGTCCTTTTCCCGGTCGGCGACAAACACGAAATAGCCGCTGTTGGTGGCGTCATCGCCCATCAGCACCGTGCGCTGGTCCGGCATCACCTGCACCAGCTCGTGCGAGATGCGGCCCAGGCAGTAGTGCTTCTTGATCGAGGCGGTACCGTCCGGGTTGACCGTCACTTCCGGCAGGTGGCCGTAGTGGTAGGGGTTGGCCGTCGTCTCGCTGCCATACAAATTCTTGCTGAAGGCCTTGAACTGGGCATCACTGGCGGCGGTGAACGCGTTCGGCTCGTATTCCTCGCTCGACAGGTGCGTGCCCCACGGCGAAAGGCTGGCGCCGCAGGTGATCCACAGGCCCTCGACGCTCGAGGTGTCGACGTTATGGTATTTCACCAAGGTGAGCTTGCCGGTGGCCTGGTCCTGGTCGAGCGTGAGTACGCCGATCGGCGACGGCAGGCGGCCGTACATGCCGGTCTTGCCGTCCTGGGCGAAGGTCGTGTACTCGAACTGGACCACCGCGAACACCGGCTTGCCCTTCACGCCCGCCACGCTGGCGTTCGGCACGGTGAGCAGCGAGGTGCCGTCCGGCGCGTCCGAGAAGAAGTGGCGTTCCTTGCCCGGCACGGTAGTGTCGACGATCGGCTGGTTGCGGATGTCGTAGTAGCCGCCGGCCAGGGTCGTGCCGCCGCTGCCGTTGGGGACCATGTCACCGGTGATGAAGAAGGGTTGGTAGGCGAGCTTGAAATCGAGCTTGCTGCTGTCGCTGAAATTCACGCTCATCGTCGAGCCGACCGTGTTGGTCGCCATCGCGGCGGCATTCGCCAGGTTCGGTGCGGCCATCGAGCTGAAGGTGACCGAGCCGAGGGTGGCGACTGGCGCCGCCGGGGCTGGATCGTCGTTGCCGCCGCCGCAGGCGGTCAACAGCGAGGCGGCAGCCACGCTTCCCAATGGCAGCATCGGGGCGGCGCCGAGCATGCGCAGCAGGCGGCGGCGGGACAGTTCGGGGGTCGGGGTCATGTATTTCTCCATGGTTGCAAGTTCGTGCCGCGGCAAATGCCGCGTTCATGGAGGCGCAGAATAGCGGGGCAGTATGTCACCTTGATGACGCACGGTGTTCGCGCCACCGCCACTACAGACGCAAAAAAAGCCCGCACGCGGCGGGCTTTGTCGATGCTGGCGCGGAACAACGGCGCCGGCGGAATGCGATTAGACGTTGAACAAGAAATTCAACACATCCCCATCCTTGACGACGTATTCCTTGCCCTCAGCCCGCATCTTGCCCGCTTCCTTCGCACCCGCCTCGCCCTTGTACGCGATGTAATCGTCATACGAAATGGTCTGCGCGCGAATGAAGCCGCGTTCAAAGTCGGTGTGGATCACGCCGGCCGCTTGCGGGGCAGTGGCGCCGACTTTTACCGTCCAGGCGCGTACTTCCTTGACGCCGGCGGTGAAATAGGTCTGCAGGCCGAGCAGCTTGTAGGCGGCGCGGATCAGGCGGTCGAGGCCCGGTTCTTCCATGCCCATGTCGCCCAGGAAGGCGGCCTTGTCGGCGTCGTCGAGGTCGGCGATTTCCGACTCGATCGAGGCGCTGATCGCGACGATCGGGGCGTTCTGCTTCTTCGCGAACTCGGTCAGCTGGTCGAGCATCGGGTTGTTGGTAAAACCCGTGTCCGAGACGTTGGCCACGTACATCGCCGGCTTGGCCGTGATCAGGTACAGTTGTTTGATCAGTGCCATCTCGTCGGCGTCCAGGCCCATCGTGCGCACTGGCTGGCCTTCGTTCAGATGCGGCAGCAGGCGTTCGCAGATGGCGACCAGTTTCGCTGCATCCTTGTCGCCCGAACGCGCCTTCTTGTTTTCGCGGTGGATCGCCTTTTCGACGGCGCCCATGTCGGCCAAGGCGAGCTCGGTCTGGATGACTTCGATGTCGTCGATCGGGCTGACCTTGCCGGCCACGTGGATCACGTTGTCGTCTTCAAAGCAGCGCACCACGTTGACGATGGCGTCGGTTTCGCGGATGTGCGACAGGAACTGGTTGCCCAGGCCCTCGCCTTTCGAGGCGCCGGCCACCAGGCCCGCGATGTCGACGAATTCGACGATCGCCGGCACCACGCGCTCCGGCTTGACGATGTCGGCCAGCGCCTGCATGCGCGGGTCCGGTACTTCGACCACGCCGACGTTCGGTTCGATGGTGCAGAACGGATAGTTTTCGGCCGGAATGCCGGCCTTGGTCAGCGCATTGAACAGGGTGGACTTACCGACGTTGGGCAGGCCGACGATGCCGCATTGGAGACTCATGGGAATTCTTTCATTCGATGGTGGTGAGCGCGGTAGCGCAGCTCGTAACCCCGTATTGTAACCGCGGATGCCGCCGCATGCCGCAAAAACAGGCGCAGCGCAACAGTCGCGGCGCCGTCCCGCTCGGCCTCAGATCGCGCGCAGGCGCGCCAGGTCCGGCTTCGCAATAAACGCCGCCAGCTCGTCGCGCAGGCGCTGCCCCTCCCCCATCGCCTGCGACCAGGCGCGGATGCGCGCATCGTGGTCGAGCCCATAAAATTTAAAGTCGCTACGGTCCGGCAGCTTGGCGCGCGGCAGCGTTTTAATGAAGGCGGGCGTGGGCGCGACGATCAGTACGTTGTCGAGCCAGCCGCGGTTCGGTCCGCGCGCGCAGCGGCGCCACGGCATCGCCTTGTCGAGCCAGCCCGGCACGATGTGCTCGTTAAAATGCGGATACAGCACGATCGCGTCCGGCTCGTCTTGCTCGAGACGGGCGTAGGGCAGCGCCAGGTGGTAGTCGATGATGCCGCCATCCCAGTAGTGTCCGGGCGGCACGCCCGTGATGCCGGTGACGGGCTGCATGATCAGCGGCAGCGTGCCCGAGGCGAGCAGGCTGGCGGCCAGGTTATTTCTCGTGAGCGTGGAGAAGTGCGTGGTAAAACCGTCGAATTCCTCGCGCAACCAAGCAGCGGGCGCACGGGCGTCGCCGATCACGACCCGTTCCAGCAGGCGCCCCAGGCGCGCGCGTGATGCAAAATTGGTCAGCGCCGCCGCCGCGAAACCGCGCATCTCGGCGCGCCGGTGCGCGGGTTCGGCAAGCGCTCCCTTGCCGCGCACGGCCAGCAGGTGCAGGCGGTGCTGCGGGTGGCTCAAAATATCGTCCTCGTGGCCGCTCACGAAAGCGTGCAGCAAGCCCTGCACCACCTCGTTGATCTGCTGGGTGCTTGGCTTGGTGCTGGTGTAGCGCTGGCCAGCGTACAGCTCGCCCAGGCGGGCGAAAGCGCGCACCGGGTCGCGCTGGCACGCGGCCGCCATGCGCCAGGCGCCGATCGAGGAACCGATCAGGGTGCGCTCGCGTGGACTCTGGGGCAGCCATTCGCCGAACACGTATTGGTCGAGCGCCTGGAAGATCAGGCCCTTGGGACCGCCGGCGGCGGCGGGAATGACGGCGACGTCGGCGGCGCGCAAGCCGTGCGCGCGGATCCGGGCCAGCGCGCGCGGGCCGGCGTGAAAGGAAAGTGCACTCATGCGTTCCATTATCGCAGGAGGCTTGGGGGCGTGCAGGGGCTATCCGTCCGCAAGTAGTAACCCAGCAGAAAGAATGGCGCCGAGCACTTTAATGCAGCACAGAATCCAGGCTGGGCGATATCAAACCTTGGCGCCGTCGTGCTTGTCTTTTTACTCAGCCATTCTTACGCTGGATGAGATGGCTGCTGCACTGCAGTGTAGGCGCCGCTTCGAGCCGGGCGCAGCAATATCGAACCTGCATTCGTCGACTGGAGGATCACCATGAAGCCCCGCATTGCGCTGTTGTTCTGCAGTCTGTTCGTTCCCTTGTTCATGAGTATCGCCGCAGCCCAGCCGTATCGCCCGGGCCCGCGCCCGCCTGCAGGCATGGCTGAATACCTCACCCAGCCGGGCACGCGTGAACTCCCGCCGCGCTATCAGCCGCCGGCGGGGCCGAACGCCAAGGCGCGGCTGGCCTACTGGAACGAGGTGGCCCTGCGCGCGATTGCCGTCGACCACACGCCGCCCTACGCCGGCGCCGGCCCTGCCCTCATGCCGGAACAGCTTGGTCCAACGCGCACCAGCCGCGTCCTCGCCATCGTCCAGCTCGCCGTCTACGACGCGCTCAACGCCATCGTGAAACGTTACCCGGGCTACAGCGGCGCCTTGCCCGCATTCGGGAGCAGCTCGCAAGACGCCGCCATCGCGCAGGCGGCGCACGACACGCTCGTTGCGCTCTATCCGCGCCAGGCCGCCCGGTTCAGCGCCTGGCTGCAGGCCGACCTGGCGCGCCTGCCGGACGACCGGGCCAGGCGCGACGGCATCGACATCGGGCGCCGTGCCGCGGCGGCCATCCTGGCATTGCGCGCCGCGGACGGCGTTTATTATGGCGAGCCGGTGGTGGGGGTCGACTACCAGGTCTCGAATGCACCAGGCGCCTGGCGTCCCGATCCGGTCAGCCGGGTTCCGATCGCGCTCGGCGCCTACTGGGGCGACGCCAGGCCGTTCGTCCTGCCCTCGCCGATCCGCTACCAGGCACCCCCGCCACCCGCACTGGCCAGCGAGGCCTATGCGCGCGCCTTCGCCGAAGTAAAAGCGCTCGGCGGCGACGGCGTGCGCACGCCGACCAGGCGTACGCGCGAGCAAACTGTCGCCGGCATTTATTGGGGCTACGACGGCACTGCCTGGGTCGGTACGCGGCCGCGCCTGTACAACCAGATCGCCATGCAACTGGCGCTGGCGCGCTGCGCCGATCCGCTCGAGCTGGCGCGCGTGCTGGCGCTGGTGAACGTGGCGATCGCCGACACCACCATCGCCGTCTGGCAGAGCAAGTACACCTACGATTTCTGGCGCCCGGTCACGGCGATCCGCGAAGCCGATCCCGGCACCGGCCCGACCGGGCTCGGGGACGGCAATCCCGCCACGCTGGGCGACCCGCACTGGACGCCGCTGGGTTCACCGGCCAGCAACCTCACCGGGCCGGATTTCACGCCGCCCTTCCCCGCCTATGTATCAGGTCATGCCGCCCTGGGCAGTGCAACCTTCCACATGCTGCGCCGGCTGTACGGCGACGCCGTCCCGTTTACGTTTGTATCCGACGAATTCAGCGGCATCACGCGCGACAGCAGCGGACACGTACGGCCACGCCTGCCGCGCAGCTTCGCGTCGCTCTCGCAGGCGGAAGAGGAAAACGGACAAAGCCGCATCTATCTCGGCGTGCACTGGCGCTTCGACAAGGAAGAAGGCACTGCGCTGGCACGCCGGATCGCCGATGACGTGTTCGCGCGCGGGCTGGTGCGTCCGGGCGCGCGGTAAGGCTGCAAATGCTCAGGCGGTATGCAGCTGCATCGTCGCCGTGTCGAGCTTGCCGTCGACGGCGAGCGGAATGATGCGCAGGGCCTTGTCGATCGATTCCTCGATCAGGCTTTGTTCGTCCTTGCGCGGGCGGTGCAGCACGAAGTCGGCCACGCCCTGGTTCAGGCCCAGGGTGCGCGGGTGGCCGATGCCGAGGCGCAGGCGCCAGTATTCCTGGGTGCCCAGCGCCGCGGTGATGTCCTTCAGCCCGTTGTGACCGCCCGAGGAACCGCCCTTTTTGAGTTTGGCCACGCCCGGCATCAGGTCGAGTTCGTCGTGCACGACCAGCACTTCGTCCGAATTGATTTTATAAAAGCGCGCCAGCGCGCCGACCGACTGGCCGGAACGGTTCATGAAGGTCAGCGGCTCGAGCAGCCAGACTTCGTTGCCGGCGATGCTCGTCTTCGCCATCATGGCGTTGAAACGGCTTTCGCGCTGCAGGCGGCACCCCGGCAGACTGTTGGCGAGGTTGTCGACCAGCCAGAAGCCGGCATTGTGGCGGGTTTGTTCGTAGTCGGGGCCAGGGTTGCCGAGGCCGACGATGAGGCGGATGGACATAGCGGTCGCGTCAGGAAAAGGAGGATTATCGCTTATACGGAAATGCGCGGGCGGCGGAAATGAAAAAACCCGCCGGCTTGCGCGCGGCGGGTTCTGGACAGGCGGTCTCTCAGCAACCGCGCGAGCGGGGGCTGAGATACTTTTCCTCATCCAAATTACTTCTTCTCTTCGGTCGCTTCAGCGGCAACGGCGCCGCGTGGGATCGACGAGGTGACGATGGTCAGGTTCTGGCCATGGGTCAGTGCGGTCACGCCGGCTGGCAGCTGCAGGTCGTTGACGTGGATCGAGCCACCGGCTTCCAGGTTGCCCAGGTCGACTTCGATGAACTCTGGCAGCTGGCCTGGCAGGCAGGACACGTCCAACTCGTTCAGCACGTGCGAGATGACAGCGCTGCTCAGCTTGACGGCTGGCGAGGTCTCGGCGTTGATGAAGTGCAGGGCGACCTTGGTGTGGATCGGCTGCGATGCATCGACGCGCTGGAAGTCAGCGTGCAGAACCAGTTGCTTGTATGCGTGCATCTGGAAGTCGCGCAGCAGGACTTGCTGGGTCTGGCCTTCGATTTCGAGGTCCAGCACGGAACCGTGGAAAGCTTCTTTCTTGAGCGCGTGCCACAGGGCGTTGCCGTCCAGGGCGATCAGGACCGGGGCAGCGGCGCCACCGTAGATGATGCCTGGGGTCTGGCCAGCCTTGCGCAGGCGGCGGCTCGCTCCGGTGCCCTGCAGGGTGCGGTTGAATGCAACTACTTTCATGTGAAACTCCATAAGTTTGGGATCGCATGCGGAAGATATCCGCCCGATTTCCCGGTTTGTGCCGCCCCCGCGACCAGGGGCTGGCTTGGCTGAGCGCTGATTACGCACTCAAGAAAAATCCATTTACAGCTAAAAACGGCTTGAAACGGCACAACGGCGCGTCGGGCTGAGAGCCCCACGCGCCGTTGTCAGGACAGCTTCTGATCAGTCGACGAACAGCGACATGACCGAGTCGCCCTTGACGATACGCTTAAAGGTTTCGGCCAGCAGCGGCGCACAGGTCAGCTGGCGGATCTTGCCGCAGGCACGGCCGGCTTCGCTCAGCGGAATCGTGTCGGTCACGACCAGCTCGTCCAGCGGAGAATTCGAAATGCGCTCGATCGCAGGACCCGACAACACCGGGTGCGTGCAATACGCGACCACTTTCTTGGCGCCGCGCTCCTTGAGCACTTCGGCAGCCTTGGTCAGGGTGCCGGCGGTGTCGACCATGTCATCCATGATGACGCAGTTACGGCCTTCGACTTCGCCGATGATGTTCATGACTTCCGACACGTTCGCCTTTGGGCGGCGCTTGTCGATGATCGCCAGGTCGCAGCCGAGGCGCTTGGCCAGCGCACGGGCACGCACCACGCCGCCGACGTCCGGCGAGACGACCAGCAGGTCGTCGTAGTTGCGCTTTTGCAGGTCACCCAGCAGCAGCGGCGACGCGTAGATGTTGTCGACCGGGATGTCGAAGAAACCCTGGATCTGGTCGGCGTGCAAGTCCATGATCAGGACTCGCTCGACGCCGGCTTCTTCGAGCATGTTGGCAACGACCTTGGCCGAGATCGCGACACGCGCCGAGCGTGGGCGGCGGTCCTGGCGGGCGTAACCGAAATAAGGAATGGCGGCGGTGATGCGGCCTGCCGATGCGCGCTTGAGGGCGTCGACCATCAGCATGATTTCCATCAGGCTGTCGTTGGTCGGAGCACAGGTCGACTGCAGGACGAAGACATCCTTGCCGCGCACGTTCTCGTTGATTTCGACCATGACTTCGCCGTCCGAGAATTTCGAGACGACTGCTTTACCGAGGGGAATACCGAGGCTTTTTGCGACCCCTTCTGCCAGCGCCGGATTAGCGTTGCCGGTAAAAACCATCAGGTTTTCGTAAGCCATGGGAGTCCTGAGAGAAGAGCGTTGATACTTTGAAAAACAATCAGCCGGGTGTACCGGCTGATTATGCGCTTAAAAGGCTCGACCGCGAGAGCGGTTCGCCCGGATTATCCGCTGGACGCACTGGCATCGACAGACCGGACAAAACGAATGGCAGGGGAACAAGGATTCGAACCTTGGTATGCCGGAATCAAAATCCGGTGCCTTAACCAGCTTGGCGATTCCCCTACGCAACTTACAGCTTGCTGAAGCATTCAACTCATCGTCAAATCCTGCAACAGGCAAAATTTTATTCTACAACTCAGTGTTTTGCAAGAGCGATTTCATCGGATGTCGCTGCAGGGACCGGGCTTTCCACGCGCGCCAGATTGAAGGAACTTGTCCAACCACCCGATCCGCCTGCGCTTCATCCGGTACCGCGCAAAATACGCACGCTCCCGAACCAGTCATCCTTGCCGCTCCGTATTGCCCCAGCCATTCGATCGCCTGTGCTACCGGCGGAAACAAACGGGACGCCACTGCTTGCAAATCATTTTTCCCGAACTCATTTATTAAATGTGCTGCAGGAAAGTCCGCTATTGTAATGGGCTTCGTGTCGCGCGTCAAATCCTCAGCAGTAAAAATTGCAGGCGTCGGTACCGAGACGCCCGGTTCGATCACGACGTACCAGCAATCGGGCCCGGCAATCGGCTGCATCGCCTCCCCCACGCCCTCGACGAAGGCCGTCTGGCCATAAATAAAAAAGGGAATGTCGGCCCCCAGCGGCAGGCCGATTTCCATCAGCTCGGCATCGCTGAAGCCGGCTTGCCACAAATGATTCGCCGCCATCAGGGCGGTGGCCGCATCCGACGAACCGCCGCCGAGCCCGCCTCCCATCGGCAGGATTTTGTCGATCGTAACGTCGATGCCGGGAGCGGCGCGGCCGTGGCGCCTTTGATACGCATCGGCCAGGCGCCCCAGCGCGCGCACGATCAGGTCGGATGCTTCCGGCACGCCGGGCACGTCGTTGGTGCGGCGGATGCGGCCGTCGTCGCGCAGGTCGAAATGCAGCGTATCGCCGCGCTCGATCAGTTGAAAGACGCTTTGCAGCAAGTGATAGCCATCGGCGCGGCGGCCGACCACGTGCAGGAACAGGTTCAGCTTGGCCGGGGCCGGGCAATTGTGGAGCGACGCAGTGCTCATTGTGCTCATGCTGCAGGATCGAGGATGATGCGGATCGCCAGCTCGTCGGCCGCGGCCGTGGCGCTGCGCTCGGCGGCGATTTCGCGCGGCATTTGCCCGCCCTCCTTCGCGTTCTGCCAGGAGACGAAGCGCAGGCGCCAGCCATCCTGCGTGAAGATGCTGTTGTTGGCGGACGAGGCGGCGACGCGCTGGCCGGAGGCGTCGGTAGCGTAACCCTGCAGCCAGTCGCGCAGGCCGGAGACGGGCAGCGACCAGCCGAGCGTCTGCTTGGTGAGCGACTCGAGGTCGGCGGCGCTGCGCGGTGCGCGTCCGGCTTCGGTAAAGGTCGCCTGTTGCGGCGTCACATTGATCGTGGCGGCGATCTGCTTCAGCGGATTCAGGAAGACGACGTCGAGCTGGCCCGGGCGCTGCGACCATTCGAAGGGGCCGTTCATGCTGCCCGGCTGGCCATCCTTCTGGTACGTCACTTGCAGGCGGCCGCTCAGTTCGATGGTCTCGCGGTAGGGAACACTCGCCACCGGCGAAGCGGCGCCAGGGGCGCTGCCCGGTTGCGTGGCGGTGGTGGCGCAGCCGGAAAGCGCGGCGGCGAGAACGATGAGGGAAAGACGGCGGATTATCGGCATCGGTTGGTCAGCTTTGAAAAATGAAAACAGCGGGCAGCATCGCCCGCCGTGTGAATCCTGCATTATTTCACAGCGACAGTCGCAGGCGCGCCAGCGTGCTGCGCAGCGTGTCGTTCTGCGGATCCTTGGCGCGCGCTTCGCGCCAGAGCTTCTGGGCATCGGCCTGCTTGCCCTTCTGCCACAGCACCTCGCCCAGGTGGACGGCGATCTCGGGATCGCGGCGCAAGCCATACGCGCGGCGCAGGTGGGCTTCGGCGGCATCGAGGTTACCGAGGCGATACTGCACCCAGCCCATGCTGTCCATGATGAATGGGTCTTCCGGCGCCATGGACAATGCCTTTTCGATCAGCGCGCGCGCTTCTTCCAGGCGCACGTTGCGCTCGGCCAGCGAATAACCGAGAGCGTTGTAGGCGTGATGGTTATCCGGCGCCAGGCGCATCACGTCGCGCAGGGTTTGCTCCATTACCTCCATGTGGCCGGTCTTTTCGGCCAGCAGCGCGAAGTCGTACAGCAAATCCGGATTGGTCGGGAAGCGCTTGGCGGCGTCCTGCATCAGGATGAATGCCTGCTCGGCCTGGCCGGCGTCGCGCAGCACTTGTGCTTCGGCGGCGGCCACTTGCGCCTGGGCAGCCGGCTCGCCCGGCTTCAGCGAAGCGAGCAGGCGCCGCGCGGCGGGCACGTCGCCGCCCTTTCCCAGCAATTGGGCGCGGCGCAGCTGGGTGCCGAACAGCGCCTTTTCGTCGCCCTCAGGCAGTTTATCCAGCCAGCCGACGGCGGCCTTGATGTCGCCGCGCTCCTCGGCCAGTTGCGACAGGATTAATAAAGCTTTCGAGGGATCGCGTTCGTCTTCCGGGTTGCGTCCGAGCACGTCGATAAAGCGCGTGAAATAGGTTTCGGCGCCGCCCGGGTCGTTCAGCTGGGTCGAGAGCACGCCGAGCGCGTACAGGGTGGTCACGTTGTCCGGCTGCTGCTTGTCGAGCAGCAGGAATTCGCTGCGCGCGGCTTCGAACTGCTTGTCGTTGACCAGCAGGCGCGCGTGGGCGGCGCGCACTTCGCGCGCGTTCGGATTGGCGGCCACGAATGTCGCCAGCAGTTCGCGTACCTGCCCTTCGTTTTCGCCGGCCTGGGCCAGCGTGAGGACGGCAATTTCCGAGTCGGGTTTCAGGGCCAGTGCGGCACGTGCCTCGCGGGAGGCACCGGCCTTGTCGCCACGCGCCAGCGCGCCCTGGGCCAGCACCACGTGGCCCTCGAGCGTGCCGCGGTAGGGCGCCACCAGGCGCTCCAGCATGGCAGCGGCCGCTTCCTTGTCCTTGGCCCGCGCGAGCAATTGCTGCACTTGGTACAGGACGATGCCGCGCACCCCCGCCGGCGCGCCTTCGAGGCGCTTGCGGAAAATTTCTTCTGCGTCCGAGATATTGTCGGACAGGATAACCATCCCCAGGTAGTACTGCGTCGCTTCGTCCGATTGCGGGTCGAGCTGGCGCCATTGGCGCACAGCGGCCAGGGTGTCTTCCGGCTGGCGCGCGGCCAGCGCCATCTCGGCGGCGCGGCGTGCCAGGCGCGGGTCGCGCGTCTGCTGCGCCAGGCTGAGCATGGTGAGATACGGCCCTTGCCAGTCGCCGCCGCGGAAGGCGAATTCGGCTTTGAGCAACTGGTTCAGCAAGGTGCTCGTCAGTTCGACCTTCGGCAGGCGTGCCTGTTCGGCGCCGGCCTCGGCTTTCGCATCGAGTTCGGCCTTGGCTTGCGCCTGCTCTCGTGCCTCAGCCGACAGCTGCGCCGATTCTGCAACAGGCTGCGCCGGCGGCGCCACGGCGCACGCCGACAGCAAGCCGGAGAGGGTTACAATGACGAAAGCGTTTTTCAAGGCAAGTCCATGTGTGGAATGATGTTCGATTCTACGCCCAAGCCCCGTTGCGCGTGCGCGAGCCCAACACGAATTTACAAGAATTTTGTCAGATTTTCATGCCTGAACTCCCCGAAGTAGAAGTGACCCGGCGCGGTGTCGCGCCGCACCTCGAAGGCCGCGTGGTCGAACAGGTGGTGTTCCGCCGCGAGGGTCTGCGCTGGCCGTTTCCGGCCCATCTCGCCACCGACCTCGTCGGCCAGCGCATCACGCAGGTCGGCCGGCGCGGCAAGTATCTGCTCATCGGTTTCGAGAGCGGCACCCTCATCGTCCACCTCGGCATGTCGGGCCATTTGCGCGTACTGCCGCCGGGTATCGAGTTGAAGAAGCACGACCACTTCGACCTCGTCGTCAATGACGGCGTCCAGTCGCAGGTGCTGCGCCTGCACGACCCACGCCGCTTCGGCGCCGTGCTCTGGCATGCCGTCGACGCTGGCGAGATCGACGGCCACGTCCTGCTGCGCGGCCTCGGCGTCGAGCCGCTCGAAGACAAATTCTCGGCCGAGCTGCTGTACAAGGCAACGCGCAAGCGCAGCGCGCCGATCAAGCAGGTGCTGCTCTCGGGCGATATCGTCGTTGGCGTCGGCAATATCTACGCCTGCGAAAGCCTGTTCAAGGCCGGCATCAGCCCGACGACGCCGGCCGGCCGCATCAGCCGCGCCCGCTACGAAAAGCTGGCGGCGGCGATCCGCGAGATCCTGGCGGCGGCCATCGTGCAGGGCGGCAGCACCTTGAAAGACTTTATTGCCGTGAATGGTCAATCCGGCTATTTCCAGCAGACGTATTTCGTCTATGATCGTGCGGGAGTGCCTTGCAGAAACTGTGGCGCGCCGGTGCGCCAGATCAAGCAGGGGCAGCGGTCGACGTTTTACTGCGCCACCTGCCAGCGCTAGGCAAACTAACCGTCAGGCGGACCCAATGCAAGACATTCAAGACTACGGCGCCTGGCGCGCATCGATTGCTGCCGCGCTGGAGAGCTACCGCGCCGCACTCGCCGGCGCCGACGTGTCCGATGCCGCAACGCTGCAGCGCATGGCGCAGGCTGCCACGCGCGTACGCGATGACCGCCTCTCGGTCGCCTTCGTCGCCGAATTCTCGCGCGGTAAATCCGAGCTGATCAACGCGATTTTCTTCGCCGATTACGGCCAGCGCATCCTCCCCTCCGCGGCCGGCCGCACCACCATGTGCCCGACCGAGCTGCTGTATGACGCCGCCTGGGCACCCTGCATCCGCCTGCTGCCGATCGAAACGCGCGCGGGCCAGCTGTCGACCAGCGATTACCGCGACGATGCAGCCGCCTGGACCGTGCTGCCGCTCGACCTCGATGCGCCGGACCGCATGGTGGACAGCTTCCGGCAAGTCAGCATGACGCGCCGCGTGCCTCCCGAGGAAGCGCAGCGCTACGGCCTGTACGATCCGGAAGACGCCGCGCTGGCGGACGCGCTCGGCCCCGACGGTTTGATCGAGATTTCGCAGTGGCGCCACGCGATCATCAACCTGCCGCACCCGCTGCTGAAACAGGGCCTGGTGATCCTCGATACACCCGGCCTGAACGCGATCGGCACCGAGCCCGAACTGACGCTGAACCTGATCCCGAACGCGCACGCGGTGCTGTTCGTGCTGGCCGCCGAAACCGGGGTCACGCGCAGCGACATCGAGGTCTGGCGCACCCATATCGGCGCCGGTCCCGGCCGCATCGTGGTCCTCAACAAGATCGATGCGATGTGGGATGCGCTCAAAAGCGATGCCGAGAACGACGCCGAGATCGCGCGCCAGCAGGCCGGCGTGGCGCAGCAGCTCGGGCTCGCTCCGGAGCAGGTGTATCCGGTATCGGCGCACAAGGCGCTGGTCGGGCGCATCCAGGGCGACATGGCCCTGTTCGAGCGCAGCCGCCTGGGAGCGTTGGAAGCGGCGCTGCTGCATGGCCTGATCCCGCAAAAAAAGGCGATCCTCGGCAGCGCCCTGCGCGACGACCTGGCGGCCCTCGATGCGGCGCAGGCGAGCGCACTGGCGGCGCGCGCACGCGGCCTGGTCGAGCAGATGCAGGAACTCAAAAGCCTGCGCGGCAAGAACCAGAACGTGCTGGCGCACATGATGCGCCGCATCGAGGCCGAACGGAAGGATTTCGACGCCGGCCTGCTGCGCCTGCAGGATGCGCGCATGCGCTTTGCCGGCCTGTCGACCGAACTGTATTCGACGCTCGACATGGATGCGGTCGCGCGCCAGGCCGAGACCGTGCGCCTGGCGCTGCAGGCCTCGCGTTTTGCGACCGGCATGCGCGCGCCGGTGCGGGCGTTTTTCGAGAATGCCCGCGTCAGCCTGGAATCCGCGGGCGAGCAGGTAGCGGAGATCGGCACGCTGATGGAGACGCTGCTGCGCGGCTTCGCGGCCGAACACGGCCTGACGCTGCCGCCGCCCGTGCCGCTTTCGCTGGACCGCTACGTCGATGAGATCGCGGCGGTCGAGGCGCTGTACGTCAAACAGTTCGGCACCGCGATCCTGTTCATGACCAGCCGCAACACCCTGCTCGAGCGCTTTTTCGATTCCATCGTCTCCAGCGTGCGCCGCACCTTCCGCGCCGCGAATGCCGATGTCGAGGCCTGGCTGAAGGTGCTGATGGTGCCGTTGGAGACGCAGATCCGCCAGCACAAGGAGCAACTGCGCCACCGCCTGTCGTCGATCCAGCGCATCCACGACGCCACCGACAGCCTGGAGCAGAAGATCGCCGCCTTCGAATCGAACCAGCAAGAACTCGAACGCCAGCGCCAGCGCCTGCTGGCGCTGAACAGCGCCGTCGTGGCGGCGCTGGACGACACATCCCTGAAGGAAGCCGCTTGAAACGCCTGACCGAATTCGACGAACTGGTTGACCCTACCTTTTCGCACGCCGTCATCACCTGGCAGCGCGTGCATGGACGCCACGCCCTGCCCTGGCAAAACACGCGCGACGCCTACCGCGTCTGGCTGTCCGAAATCATGCTGCAACAGACGCAGGTGGCCGCGGTGCTCGGCTACTACGCGCGCTTCCTGGAGCGCTTCCCGACCGTGCACGACCTCGCCGCCGCGCCGATCGAAGACGTGATGGCGCACTGGAGCGGACTCGGTTACTACACGCGCGCACGCAACCTGCACGCCTGCGCGGTGCGCGTGGTGCGCGAGTATGGCGGCGAATTCCCGGCCGACCCGGCGCTGCTGGCCGACCTGCCCGGCATCGGCCGCTCGACCGCCGCCGCCATCACCGCGTTTTCGAACGGCACCCGCGCCGCCATCCTCGACGGTAACGTCAAACGCGTGTTCGCGCGCGTGTTCGGGGTCGACGGCTATCCGGGCGAAAAACGTATCGAAGACGCCTTGTGGCGCCGCGCCGATGCGCTGCTGCCGGACGACGGTATGGAGGCATACACGCAAGGCTTGATGGACCTGGGCGCGACGCTGTGCACGCGCTCGAAACCCGATTGCCCGCGCTGCCCGCTGCAGGCGCGCTGCGTGGCCTACGCCACCAATCGCACCGAGGAACTGCCGGTGCGCAAACCGAAAAAGACCACGCCGGAAAAACGCGCCGAGATGCTGGTGGTCGTGCACGACGGTGACGTGCTGCTCGAACAGCGGCCCGGCAGCGGCATCTGGGGCGGTTTGCTGTCGCTGCCGGAAGTCGACGGCCACGTCGCCATCGAGACCGCGCGCGACGGCGGCATCGCGCTGGCCGCTGCCCTGGGACGCTTCGGCGCAGTCGAGGAAGTGCAGGCGCTGCTGCCGCTGGTGCACGTGTTCACGCACTACAAGCTGCACGTCTATCCGCACAAGGTGACGCTGGCCGGGCGTGGCGCGACACCGGAAGGGCATGTGTGGGTTGCGCTCGATGCGATCGGGGATGCGGCGCTGCCGGCGCCGGTGAAGAAGCTGTTACTGCAGCTGGCGCGGCCGAGCCTGTTCGGGTGATTTCCCCGCAGCGGCGGCGTAACGTAGGGTGGACTCCCGAGTCCACGCGTTCGGCGCTTGCACATTGCTTCGGCATCGTTAGGACGTTTCGACAATCACCCGTGGTACCGCGTGGGCACGAGTGCCCACCCTGTAAAGGCAAATTAGAAATGTCCGCTTTTGGCAAAGTTAAAATGTCCGCTTTCTAAAAGTC
>NZ_JACYUY010000005.1 GCF_014842025.1 Massilia sp. CFBP 13721 | reverse complement strand
CATTTTAACTTTGCCAAAAGCGGACATTTCTAATTTGCCTTTACAGGGTGGGCTCTCGAGCCCACGCGTTTTCGTGCGGTAGGGTATCCACCGCCGGTAGCAAGTTCATGCAACGACGGCGTAACGTAGGGCGGGCATGCCCGCCGTTTCGTGCCCATGCACACCCGACCAATCGCTTACGCCGCCTGCTTCAACGCCTCCTCACCGCGCAACACGCGCGCCGCCGCCACCATGTTCTGCAGGGCCGCGCGCGTTTCCGGCCACGCCCGCGTCTTGAGACCGCAATCCGGATTCACCCACAGCTGTGCCGGCGCGATCACCTCGGCCGCCTTGCCCATCAGGCGCAGGATGGCGTCGACCGTCGGCACGCGCGGCGAGTGGATGTCGTACACGCCCGGTCCGATCGCGTTCGGGTAGGCGAATTCGCCGAAGCCGCGCAGCAGTTCCATGTCGGAGCGGCTGGTCTCGATGGTGATGACGTCGGCGTCGAGCGCGGCGATCTGCGGCAGGATGTCGTTGAACTCGGCGTAGCACATGTGGGTGTGCAGCTGAGTGGTGTCGGCCACGCCGCAGGCGGCGACGCGGAAGGCGTAGGTGGACCAGTCCAGGTAGCCGTCCCAGGCGGCGCGGCGCAGGGGCAGGCCTTCGCGCAGCGCCGGCTCGTCGATCTGGATGATGCCGATGCCGGCCGCTTCCAGGTCGGCTGCTTCGTCGCGGATGGCGAGCGCGATCTGCAGCGCGGTCTGCGCGCGCGGCTGGTCGTCGCGCACGAAGGACCACTGCAGGATCGTCACCGGTCCGGTCAGCATGCCCTTTACCGGACGCGCGGTGAGACTCTGCGCATAGGCGCTCCAGGCCACCGTCATCGGCGCGCCGCGGGCGACGTCGCCGAACAGCACCGGCGGCTTCACGCAGCGCGAACCATACGACTGCACCCAGCCGTTGGCGCTGAAGGCGAAGCCGTCGAGCTGTTCGCCGAAGTATTCGACCATGTCGTTGCGCTCGGCTTCGCCATGCACCAGCACATCCAGGCCGAGGGCTTCCTGTTCGCGCACCGCATGTTCGATCTCGCGCCGCATCGCCGCTTCGTATTCGCCCGCCGCCAGTTCGCCGCGTTTGAACGAGGCGCGTGCCGCGCGGATCGCCGCGGTTTGCGGGAAGGAGCCGATGGTCGTGGTCGGGTACAGCGGCAGATTGAAACGCCCCTGTTGCGCAGCCTGGCGCACCGTGAAGGGACTGGCGCGGCGGTCGGCGCCGGGCGGCAGCGCGGCGGCACGGGCGGCGACAAGCGGATTGCGTACGCGCTCGCTGTTGCGGCGACCGTCGAGTGCGGCGCGGGCGGCGCGCAATTCGAGATAGATGCTGCCTTCGCCCTCGACCAGCGCCCGGCGCAGCAACTGCAATTCGTCGAGCTTTTCGCGGGCGCCGGACAGCCAGCCGCGCAGTTCGAGGTCGATGGCGGCGTCGTCGCGCAGACTGAACGGCACGTGCAGCAGCGAGCACGATGGCGCCAGCCACAGTTCGCCGCGGCGGCGCATGGCCAGCGGCCGCAGGCGCGCCAGCGCGGCGTCGAGGTCCGCGCGCCAGATGTTGCGGCCGTCGACGATCCCGACCGACAGCACCTTGGTCTCGGGCAGCCAGTCGGCGATCGATTGCAGCTCGTGGCCAGCGCGCACCGCATCCACGTGCAGTCCGGCGACCGGCAGCTTGCAGGCCATGCTCAGGTTTTCCTCGAGCGGCGAAAAATAGGTCGCCAGCAGCAGCGGCAGCTGGGCCGTATTCAAGGCCTGGTAGGTGCGTTCGAAGGCGAGGATCCAGGCGCCGGGCAGGTCGAGGCCGAGGATCGGTTCGTCGACCTGCACCCAGTCGGCGCCGGCTTCCTTCAACTGCACCAGCAGCTGCACATAGGCCGGCAGCAGGGCGTCGAGCAGGTCGAGCTTGTCGATGCTGTCGGCGCCGCTCTTGCTCCTACCTTTGCCCAGCCAGAGGAAGGTGAGGGGACCGATCAGCGCCACTTTCACACGATGGCCGAGCGCGCGCGCCTGCGCCACCTCGGCCAGCAGGCGTTCCGAAGCGAGCGTAAAACGGGTGGCGGCATCGAATTCCGGCACCAGATAGTGGTAGTTGGTATCGAACCACTTGGTCATCTCCAGCGCCGCTGTTGCAGCACCGTGGGCGCCGCCGCAGCAGGCATCCGTATGGTCGCGGGCGACGCCGCGCGCCAGCGTGAAATAGCGCGCCAGCGGCGTTTCGCTGCCGTCGAAGCCGAAGCGGGCCGGCTCGCAGCCGAACAGCTGGACGTGGTTGGCCACGTGGTCGTACAGGGCAAAGTCGCCGACGGTGACGAAGTCGAGGCCGGCGGCGCGCTGCTCGTCCCAATGGCGTTCGCGCAGGGTGGCGGCGGTCGCTTCCAGTTCAGCTTCCGTCAATTCGCCGCACCAGTGGCGTTCGAGCGCCACCTTCAGTTCGCGTTGCAGGCCAATGCGCGGATAACCCAGGGTATGAATTTTGATCATGATAATCGCAATGTGTATGAAGAATGCTATCGATTATCGGCAGAGCTGGTGCATAATTCAAACGACAAATTTTGCTGATCACCTGAAAAATATTCATGGCCATCTCTCTTCTCGAATTGCGCCACCTGCGCACCCTACTGGCCCTGAAAGAGGCCGGCACCATCTCGCGCGCGGCCCAGCTGCTGAACGTGACGCAATCGGCGCTGTCGCACCAGGTGCTGGCACTGGAACGCCAGTACGACGCCGTCCTGTTCGAGCGCAAGTCGGCGCCGGTGGCATTTACGGCGGCGGGCCAGCGCCTGCTCGACCTGGCGCGCCAGGTCTTGCCGCTGGTTGGCGCCGCCGAACGCGACCTGGCGAGGATCGCCAGCGACGGCAGCGGCAAGCTGCGCATCGCCGTCGAATGCCATACCTGTTTCGATTGGCTGATGCCGTCGATGGATGCGCTGCGCGAGCGCTGGCCGGAAGTCGAGCAGGACATCGTCTCCGGCTTCCAGGCCGACCCGGTCGGCTTGCTGCACCAGGACCGCGCCGAAGTGGCGATCGTCTCCGAATTCGACGAGAACGAAACCGAGATGGTGTTCCATCCGCTGTTCGAATTCGAGATGGTCGCCATCGTGCCGCTCGGGCACCCATGCCTGGCCAGGCCGCACCTGGTGGCGCAGGATTTCGCCGGCCAGGCATTGATCACCTACCCGGTCCCGGACGACATGCTCGACCTGGTGCGCCAGGTCTTGCGCCCGGCCGGTGTCGAGCCGCCGCGCCGCACCACCGAGCTCACCGTCGGCATGCTGCAACTGGTGGCGAGCGGCCGCGGTTTCGCCGCGCTGCCGCTGTGGGCCGTGAACGGCTATCTGGAGCGCGGCTACGTGGCGCGCCAGCGCATCGGCCCGGAGGGACTGACCGCGCGCCTGTATGCGGTGATCCCGAAACGGCTGGCGGGGAATGCCTACCTGGCCGACTTCGTGCAGGTGATGCGCGAGACGTCGCTGCTGGCGCTGCCGGGGATCAAACTACTGTAGTCGATTCGCCGATCCTGTTCAGCGCCGCCACCGCGGCCGCGTCGAGGCGCAGGCGGCCCGCCGCCACGTTCTCGCGCAGGTGCGCCAGCGACGACGTACCCGGAATGACCAGGATATTCGGAGAACGCTGCAGCAGCCAGGCCAGCGCCACCTGCATCGGCGTCGCGCCCGCGGCGGCGGCCACCTCGTTCAGAGTGGTCGATTGCAGCGGCGAGAAGCCGCCCAGCGGGAAGAAGGGCACGTAGGCGATGCCTTGCGCGGCCAGCGTGTCGATCAGCGCATCGTCGCCGCGGTGGGCCAGGTTGTAGTGGTTCTGGACGCAGGCGATCGGCACGATGCGCTGCGCCTCGGCCACTTGATCGGCGTCGACGTTACTCAGGCCGATATGGCGCACCAGTCCTTCGCGCTGCAGGCCGGCCAGCACTTCCAGCGCCGCGCCGATCGAGGAACCGTCGGCGCCGTCCAGCCCCGGCGCGCGCAGGTTGACGAGGTCGAGCGCTTCCACGCCGAGGTTGATCAGGTTGCTGTGCACGGCGTCGCGCAATTGCTGGGGCGCGGCTGCCGGCACCCAGGCGCCATCGGGTGCGCGCAGGAAGCCGATCTTGGTCACCAGGTGCAGGCCGGCGGGGTAGGGATGCAGCGCCTCGCGGATCAGCTGGTTGGTGACGTAGGGACCGTAGAAATCCGACGTATCGATGTGGTTGATGCCGAGAGCGACCGCCTCGCGCAGTACGGCCAGCGCTGCGGCGCGGTCTCGCGGCGGCCCCCACACGTGCGGGCCGGCCAGTTGCATGGCGCCGTAGCCGATGCGTTTGAAGTGGAGATTGGTGCCGGCGGGGGTGAAGCTGTCGATGGTAGTCATGGCGTTCCTCGTTGGGTAAGTATCTGCATACTAACGAGGATCATTGCATGTGATAATCCGGGTAATCGCGCACGGGCCGTGCCGAAATCCGCACAATGAGGACACCATGACGACCGACCTGCCTGCGCTGGCCGACCTGCCGCTGTTTGCCCTGGTGGCCGAGCACCGCGGCTTTCGCCAGGCCGCGCGCGCCAGCGGCCAGTCGGCCTCGAGCCTGAGCGAAGCCGTGCGCCGCCTGGAAAAGCAGCTCGGCATCCGCCTGCTGCTGCGTACCACGCGCAGCGTGGCGCCGACCGAAGCGGGCGCCTTGCTGCTGGCGCGGCTGCGTCCCGCGCTCGACCAGGTCGCCGGCGCGCTCGACGTACTCAACGAGCTACGCGACAGCCCGCGCGGCACCCTGCGCCTGAACGTGCCGGTGAGCGCGGCGCGCTCCTTCCTGCAGCCCGTCGTCGAACGCTTCCTGACGCGTTATCCGGACATCGTGCTCGACATCGTCGTCGACAACAACTTCGTCGACCTCGTCGCCAGCGGCTGCGACGCCGGCATCCGCTACGGCGAACGCCTGGAACAGGACATGATCGCGCTGCCAATCGGACCGCGTACCGAACGCTTCGCACTGGCTGCAGCGCCGGCCTACCTGGCGCGGCGCGGCGTGCCGCAGCATCCGCGCGAACTGCTGCAGCACGCCTGCCTGCGCGGCAAATTCCTCAGCGGCCTGGTGTTCCCATGGGAGTTCGAGCGCGACGGCCAGCGCCTGACGGTCGACCCCAGCGGCCCGCTGATCGTGACGCCGACCGTCGCCGACATGGCGGTGCAGGCCGCGGTGGCCGGGCACGGCCTGGTCTACTTGTTCGAGGACTGGCTGGCGCCGTTCATGGCGTCGGGCCAGCTGCAGCCGGTGCTGCGCGAATGGTGGCCGCGGTTTCCGGGGCCGTATCTGTATTACGCGGGGCGGCGCCATTTGCCGGCGCCGCTGCGGGCGTTCATCGACTTCGTGCAGGCAGCTAACGAAGATGGGCATCCACATCGCGCGGATCGGTCAGCGTAAGCAAGCCCTTGGCGATGTACAGCACGACCAGGATGCCGACGATGTCGCCGGTGGCCATGGCCAGCAACGCGGTCCAGTCGACCAGCCCGGTCTGCACCCACATGAACGCATGGTGGGAAACAGGGCTCATGAGGCCGCATAGCACGCCGGTGAACAAGAGCCGCTGCGCCGTCAGGTTCGCGAGGCGCGGACCCAGGTCGAACCAGTGTTTCGCAAAAAGATAGGCAAGATAGGGGCCACCGGCGCCCGCCAATGCACCACTGAGTGCACGCACTTCATCCTGGAAGACGAAGTGATGGAAGTTGAGGTAGAGGCCGACCAGCAGCAAGCCGACGAAGCCGGCGAATCCAAACAGCAGGGTGGACAGGAGGCGGATGCCGGCCGGCAGGAAGACCCAATTGATGCCGTTACTTTGCTCGAGCCAGATGAACGCGGCTTCATTCACCCAGTTCACTGCGAGAAACACAGTGATCGTGATGCCAACGTTCCTGAGATGCTTGATGGCGCTTGTTTTCAGGTCGGCCATGGTAGTGTGAGGGGGAGTTTCGCGTTGCCTTTTGAGAATGTATTTTAACGTGGCGCGTTCAATAATACTTTCCCGATGAAAACCTGCATGCCGACCTACCATCCCTATCCCGACGACCATGGCCAACCCGTCCTGTTGCGCCACCCCAGCACCCCGACGCCGCTCGCCGCCTGGACCGATCCCGCCACAGCCGCAACCGTTATCCCGGGCGGCGATATGCCGTCCGCCTTGAACGGCATCGCCTTCGCGTCATGGCACGACGTGCCCACCGACGACGCGGGCTGGAACGGCGTTCCCGGCCAGCTGGACTTCGAGGAGCCGCCGTTCGCCGTCGTGCCGGGCAAGATGGCGGCGGCCGGCGTCGTCGTCGAGGAAGCCGACGGCAGGATCTGGCTGGTGGCGCCATCGAACCGCTTCGGCGGCCACGCGGCGACCTTCCCGAAAGGCCGCATCGATGGCGGCGTCAACCTGCAGGCTTGCGCAATCCGCGAAGCCTTCGAGGAATCGGGGCTACAGGTGCGGATCACCGGCTGGTTGGCCGATTCGAACCGGACCCTGAGCTATACCCGTTATTACCGGGCGCAGCGCAGCGGCGGCACGCCGGCGGACATGGGCTGGGAGACGCAGGCGGTGCATCTGGTGCCGCGCGCGCAACTTGCAGCATTTCTGACCCATCCCGGCGACCAGCCATTACTCGAAAAACTCAATCGAGCCTGATCTCTTTTGCCTTGATCACCTTGCCCCATTTTTCGCGCTCGGCCCTGGCGTAGGCGGCCATCTCGTTCGGGCTGCCCGGAATGGCTTCGAGTCCCAGCGCCTGGAAGCGCGCTTGCACCGCTTCGGTAGCGATCGCCTTGCGCAGGGCCTGATTGAGCGCCCCAACGGCGGCGGCGGGCGTCTTCGCCGGCGCCACCATGCCCTGCCAGGCGTAGGCTTCGAATCCGCCCAGTCCCTGTTCATTGAGCGTCGGGATGGTCTCGAAATTCTGCACCCGCTTCAGGCTGGCGACGCCGATCGCCTTGAGTTTGCCGGCGCGGATGTGGGCGCCGCCGGCGGCGGTGTCGACGAACATGAAGGGCACCTGGCCGCCGATCACGTCCTGCACCGCCGGCGCCGCGCCTTTATAGGGCGCGTGCAGCAGCGTGACCCTGGCGAGGTCGGAAAACAGTTCGGTTGCCAGGTGATGCGGGCTGCCGGCGCCGGGGCTGCCGTAGGCCACCGGATTCGGCTGTGCCCTGGCCCAGGCCAGGAACTCCTGCAGGTTCTTCACCGGCACCTGCGGATTGACGACCAGGATCATCGGGAAGCGGGCGATGAGTCCGACCGGCACGAAATCCTGTTCCGCGCTGTAGCCCGGCTTCGCATATAAAAACTGGTTGGTGGCCAGGGTGGCGGTATCGGCCGTCAGGACCACGTGGCCGTCGGCTTTCGCCTTGGCGGCATAGGCCGCGCCGATGTTGGTGCCGGCGCCGGGCTTGTTGTTGATGATGATCGGCTGGCCCAGCGTCTTCGTCATTTCCGATGCGACCACGCGCGCCACGACGTCGGACCCGCCGCCGGCCGCGTAGGGCACGACCCATTCGATGGGGCCGTTCGGAAAGGCGAATGCCGTGACAGGCAAGGCCAGCGCGATGGCAGCCATGCGGCGCCGTGTGGTCGTCCAGAAGTTCATGCCGTCTCCATTCCTCGTTGTTTTGTTCATAAACTGTAGCATGGCGCGGCGCGGCTGCCGGCGCCTGAAAAAAATGGGAACTTTATTGCCCTCTCGGCGCAATACAGGACTAGGATCAAGCCGGACGCTTGCCCCAGCACGAGGAATGGAACGACATGCACACTGAAGCCATCGCAATGAACCGGTTCGGACTCGGCGTCCGGCCCGACGAAGCGCTGCCGCCGGCGCCGCGGCGCTGGCTGGTGTCCCAGTTCGAGGCCTACGAAGCGCGTCCCGCGGCATGGCAGGCGCTGGGGTCGACGGCATCGCGGGTACGCGATTTTGCCGCGCACCAGCGTGCGTTGCGCCAGGCGCCCGAGAGCGAACGCGAGGCCCTGCGCGCAGCCTGGCGCCGCACGGAACGCGAAGCCTATCTCGCCGGCGCCGGCGTGCGCGCCACGCTCGCCCTGCAGACGCCGGCCCCGTTCGTGGAACGGCTGGTGCACTTCTGGTCGAATCATTTCGCCGTTTCCGTCGACAAGGTGCAGGCGATGGGCCTGGCCGGCGCCTTCGAGGCCGACGCCATCCGCCCGCAGGTGCTGGGCCGCTTCGACGACCTGCTGCTGGCGGCAGTGCGCCATCCGGCCATGCTGCTGTACCTGGACCAGGTCCAGTCGACCGGGCCGGACAGCCGCGCCGGCCGCCGCGCCGCCCTGCGCCGGAATAATCGCAAGGGGCTCAACGAGAACCTGGCGCGCGAAATCCTCGAACTGCATACGCTCGGCGTGCGCAGCGGCTATACGCAAGGCGACGTGACGGAATTCGCCCGCGCGCTGACCGGCTGGACGCTGCCCGACGCCGCCGCGCAAGGGGAGGCGCAAGGGGAGGCACCGGCAAGCTTCCGCTTCGACGCCGCCATGCACGAACCGGGCAGCCGCACGGTGCTTGGGCGCAGCTACGCTGAAGGCGGAGAGGACCAGGCGCGCGCCATCCTGCGCGACCTGGCCGTGGCGCCGGCGACCGCGCGGCACATCGCCACCAAGCTGGCGCGCCATTTCGTCGCCGACGATCCGCCGCCGGCGCTCGTGCGGCGCCTGGCTGAAACCTTCCGCGCGAGCGGCGGCGACCTGCCCGCCGTTTACCGCGAACTGGCGGCGGCGCCCGAAGCCTGGGCCGCCGAGGCGCTCAAATTCAAGTCGCCCTGGGACTGGGCCGTGTCGAGCCTGCGTGCGCTGGGCCGGCGCGAACTGCCCGGCCAGCAGGCTGTCAACCTGATGAACCAGCTGGGCCAGCCAGTATGGAACCCCGGTTCGCCGGCCGGTTTCGGCGACGTCGCCGCCGCCTGGGCCGCGCCCGACGCGCTGGTACGCCGCGTCGAGATGGCGCAGCGCCTGGCCGCGCCGCTGGGCGCCGTCGTCGATGCGCGCGCATTGGCGCCGCGCGTGCTGCCCGGGACGCTGGGCGAGCCGACGCGCAAGGCGATCGCCGCCGCCGACAGTCCCGCCACCGCGCTGGCGCTGCTGCTGGCCTCACCCGAATTCCTGAGGAGATAACGATGGGACTGAACCGACGGCATTTCCTGTCCGCCGGCGCCGCCGTGCTGGCGGCGCCGGGCCTGGCATTCGCGGGGGCTGGCGGCGAGCGGCGCTTCGTCTTCATCATCCAGCGCGGCGCGGCCGATGGCCTGGGTACCGTGATTCCCTATGCGGAGCCGGCCTATGCCGGACTGCGCGGCGCGCTGGCGATCGAACCCGAAGCGGCGCTCAGGCTCGATGCGATGTTCGCGCTGCATCCGGCCCTGTCCGTCATCGGGGAGCTGTACCGCGCCCGCCAGGCGAGCTTCTTTCATGCGGTGGCTTCCCCGTATCGCGACCGCTCCCACTTCGATGGCCAGAACGTGCTGGAGACCGGTGCCGCGGCGCCTTTCGCACTGAAGGACGGCTGGATGAACCGGCTGGCGGGCATGCTGCCCCGTGGTGCCCGTGGTGCCCGTGGTGTCCATAGTGCTCATGACGCGATCGCCTTTGCGCCGACGCTGCCGCTGGCGCTGCGCGGCGGCGTCGAGGTGGCTTCCTATGCGCCTTCCGCCCTGGCCCAGCCGAACGAGGACCTGCTGCTGCGTGCCGGGCAGCTGTATGCGCAGGATGCGCAGCTGCATGCGCTGTGGTCGGCGGCGCTCGACGCGCGCCGCATGGCCGACGGTGCCGGCGCAGGCGCAGGGGCAACCAAGCGCCAGAACCCGGCCGAACTCGGGCGCATGGCGGCCGGCTTCCTGGCCCGTCCCGACGGTCCGCGCATCGCCATGATCGAAACCAATGGCTGGGATACGCACAGCGGCCAGAACAACCGCCTGGCGGCCCAACTCGGCAACCTCGACCAGCTCGTCGGCGGCCTGCGCGAGGGCTTGGGGACGGGCTTGGACAAGGCCTGGGGCCAGACCGCGATCCTGGTCGCGACCGAGTTCGGCCGCACCGTGGCCGTGAACGGCACCGGCGGCACCGACCACGGTACCGGGGCGGCGGCCATGCTGATCGGCGGCGCGGTCGAGGGCGGGCGTGTCGTGGCGGACTGGCCCGGCCTGGCCCCGGCCAGCCTGCTCGACGGCCGCGACCTGCAACCGACGCTGGCGCTGGACACGCTCATCGCCCAGACCTGCGCCGAACTGTTCGGCCAGGACCCGGAGCGCACCGCGCGCACCTTGTTCCCGCATGGCGCGCGCGGCAAGCCGCTGCCACGGCTGCTGAAAAGCCCGGCCGCATAGCCTCTTCACGCCTCCGGCCGGATGTTTTGATTGGCGCGGAACAGGTTGTCGGGATCGTACTTCGCCTTGATCTGCCGCATCCGCTGGTAGTTCGGCCCGTAGGCGTCGGCAATCCGGTCGACTTCGTCTTCATTGAGGAAGTTGATGTAGACACCGCCGGCGGCATGGGGCGCGGCGGCCTGGAAGAAGGCCCGCGCCCAGGCCAGGCAGGCGGCATCCTGGGACGGCTCCTGCCAGCGCGTGTGCACGTTCATCGCCCACAGCGCCTGGCGGTGCGGATAGGCCGTCTCGTCCGGCGCATGGGTGTTGGCCGCGCCGCCGATCAGGCCGAGGAAGATCTCGCTGTCGGCGGACGGCAGCCTGCCGGCGTAGTCGGCCACGATGTCGAGGGCGGCGTCGCCGAGCGTATTGAAATTATGCGACTTCCAGTAGTTGCGCGCCGGCGGCACCAGCAGTGGGTCGAACACCTGCTGCCATGCGGTGTAGGGCACCGCGCCCACGTGTTCGCCCAGCGGCGTGCCGAAGGAGCGCACCGTATCGATGGCGCCCTGCACCTCCTCCTGCGCAGCAGGCGAGAAAAAGACCAGGGCCACGATGCCGGTGCCATGCACTTCTGTCGGCAGGAAGGGCAGTGGCGGCGCGCCGCGCAACACGCCCCACAGCGAGATATCGTCGCCAAGGGTTGCGACATAATCGCGGTAGTGGCGCAGCACCGTGCGCGCCTGCGCGAACGGGAACACGATCAGGCCCGCGGTCACCATCGGACCGACCTCGTGCAGCGCGAATTCGAAGCCGGTGACGACGCCGAAATTGCCGCCGCCCCCGCGGATGGCCCAGAACAGGTCGGGGTAGTTGCCGCTGTCGATATGCATGCGCTCGCCATCGGCGGTGACGATATCGGCCGCGACCAGGTTGTCGACCGCCATGCCGTACTTGCGCGTGAGCCAGCCGAAGCCGCCGCCAAGCGTGAGCCCGGCCACGCCGGTGGTCGAATTGATGCCCAGCGGCGTCGCCAGTCCATAGGCCTGCGCTTCGTGGTCGACGTCGCGCAGGAGGGCGCCGCCTTCGACCCAGGCACGCCGGACCCGGGGATCGATCCGCACCGAACGCATCATGGACAGGTCGATCACCAGGCCGTCGTCGACCAGCGCGCTGCCGGCGATGTTGTGGCCGCCGCCGCGCACCGCCAGCGCCAGGCCGTGCTCGCGTGCGAAGTTCACCGCCGTACGCACGTCGGCCGCGCCGGCACAGCGCACGATCATGCCGGGGCGCTTGTCGATCATCGCATTCCAGATCGTGCGCGCCTCGTCGTATCCGGGCTCGTCCGGCAGGAGCAGGCTGCCCCTGAGACTGGCCCGCAGCCCCGCAGCCTCGTCCACCACTTTGGTATCCATCGTGTGCCTCCGCGTTGGTTGGTTGACCAGACTTCAGGATAGAAAAACGCGGGCGGTATGCAAGCGAAGTGGGCCTCACCTCAGCGTCACCTGTCGGCGCTGCTTACCCGGCCACCGACCAATACGGCGTCGCCCTCGAGCGCCGTGCGGATGAGGCAATCGTTGCCGCGCGCGCGGCCCTGGCGCAGCAGCAGGCCATGGCCGAGCAGGGCGGCCAGCGCACCGGCCGCGACGCCGGTCGCACTGTCTTCGAGCAGGGGATCGAGGTGATTGAAGTTACGGCCTTCCACTTCATTCCCGCCAAGACGGCACCAGGCGTAGCAGCCGCTCACGCCATGCGCCTTGCCCCACGCCTGGATCACCGCCAGGTCGGGCCGCAAGCCGTGCAGGGTATGGGCGTTCGCCACTTCGATCAACAGCTTCGGACTGCCGACCGAGGCAATCCCCGGCGCGCTTGCCAGACGTAACCCCGGCGCCGCCAGCAGGCGCGCGGCCAATGCCCCGTCGACCGCTACCCGCGGTGCCGCCTGGCGCGCCAGCCGCACGAACACCGTCTGCGCATCGCGCGACAGGGCCAGGGGTTGTCCGTGCATCGCCGTCTTCACCGTGAGCGGCGCCGCGTGTTGCTCCCGCTCGAACAGCACCTGCGCCGCCGCCAGCGTCGCGTGCAGGCACAATGGACTGCGCATGTGCGGATAGACGAAGTCGAGGGTGGCGGTCACGCAGGGCTCGGTCGCTTCGTCGATGAAGACGCAGGTCAGTGCGTGTTCATGCGCCAGCCGGGCGCGCTGCGCCTGGTCGGCCGGACCGTCCTCGATCACCAGCGCGGGATTGCCGCCGCCGTCGCCGTTGCCGAAGCAGTTGAATTTTCTGATGTTCATATGCGCCCAAAAAGTTGCTGCCCAGTTCCGTGAAAACCGCTTGGGAGGATAGCTGATATACTCGACCCGTCCTGTCCAACCACGCTGCCATGCGACGAGTATTCGTCATCTTCCTGATCCTGCTGTTTCCCCTGAACGTCCTTGCGCTGTCGACCTCGGTCGCATCGCTACAGCACACCGCTGTCACGCATGAGGCCAGCGCTTTCACGAACAGCGTCGATCTGCAGACGCTGGGCGACCCCGATGCCGACGAACCCCCGGCCGGCTACGATTTCCACGATTCCATGAACGAAGAGGGCCGCCTGCAGGCCGCCGTGCTTCCTGGCCGTCTCGTCAGCCCGCCTTCCCCCGCGCGGCGCGGCCTCGCGCCTTTCCCGCCTATAAAGCCGCCTCCCGTGTAACTGCGGTCCTGCCGTTCATCCGGCAAGGCCGCCGTCCGCACACGCCTTCCCGCTGTAAGCACGTGCCGACCAGGCACTCCGTTCAGCCGGGAGCGACATTGTTTTTATATTAACGAGGTATCACATGGAATGGCTATTCGACCCGGCAATCTGGGCGGGTCTGCTCACACTCGTCGTCCTGGAAATTGTCCTGGGCATCGACAACCTGATTTTCATCGCCATCCTGGCCGACAAGCTGCCGCCGCACCAGCGCGACAAGGCGCGCCTGATCGGCCTGTCGCTGGCGATGCTGATGCGCTTGGGCCTGCTGACCATCGTGTCCTGGCTGGTCACGCTCACCGAACCTCTGTTTGCGCTGGGAAGCTTCAGCTTTTCCGGACGCGACCTGATCCTGCTCGGCGGCGGCGTGTTCCTGCTGTTCAAGGCCACCACCGAACTGCATGAACGCCTCGAAGGCGTGACGCATGCGCATACCAGCTCGAAGGCCTATGCCGCCTTTGGCGTCGTCGTCGCGCAGATCGTCGTGCTCGACGCCGTGTTCTCGCTCGACGCCGTCATCACCGCGGTCGGCATGGTCGACGAACTGGGCGTCATGATGGCGGCCGTGGTCATCTCGATCGGCGTCATGATCCTGGCCTCGAAGGCGCTGACGCGTTTCGTCAACGCGCATCCGACCGTGGTCGTGCTGTGCCTGAGCTTCCTGTTGATGATCGGCCTGTCGCTGGTGGCCGAGGGCCTGGGCTTCCATATTCCGAAAGGCTACCTGTACGCCGCCATCGGCTTTTCGATCGTGATCGAGGCGCTGAACCAGTTCGCGCGCCGTAACTCGATCCGGAACGAGGCGCGCCTGCCGCTGCGCGCGCGCACCGCCGACCGCGTGCTGCGCCTGATGGGCGGGCGCAACCGGGTCGACGCCGCGCATGCAGTGGAGGACGAAAAGACCGAGGAAGAAGCCGCCTTCGCCGCCGAGGAGCGCAACATGGTCAGCGGCGTGCTGACGCTGGCCGACCGTTCGATCCGCTCGGTGATGACGCCGCGTTCGGAAGTGTCCTGGGTCGACCTCGGCAACAGCGTCGAGGACATCCTGCGCCAGCTGCAGGACACGCCGCACGGCCTGATGCCGGTGTCCCGGGGCGAACTGGACAACATTGTCGGCATCGCCCGCACCAAGGACCTGATCGGCGCGCTGCTGCTGCACGGGCGCGTCCAGGAAACGGGCGCGGACAGCCCCCTGCGCGCGCCGACCTTCCTGCCCGACACCGCCGGCGTGCTCAAGGCGATGGATACGCTCAAGCGCTCGCACGGCCAGCTGGTGCTGGTAACCGACGAATACGGCAGCGTGCAAGGCCTGTTAAGTCCAGTCGACATCCTGGAAGCGATCGCCGGCGAGTTCCCGGACGAGGACGAGCAACTGGCGATCCAGGCGCGCGGTCCCGGCGCGTGGGAAGTCATCGGCACCGCCGACCTGCGCCAGCTCGAGCAGGTGCTGGACACCGATGGGCTGGTGGGCGATCATGCCGACTACACGTCGCTGGCCGGCTTCCTGCTGGCGCATTTCGAGCGCTTCCCCGAGGTCGGACAAAGTGTCGAGCTGAATGGCTTGCATTATGAAATCCTGGCGGTGGAAGAGCGCCGCATCGCCAGGGTGGCGATCCGCCGACTCGCCCCGGTCGAGATGGAAGAGGCGCATGCAGGAGTGGAGGGGACACGATGATGGAGCGGGCGGGTGGTCAGGCGTTATCCAGCATCCTGCAGGGGCTGGCCGAGGACGACGCGCGCGAGCGCATCGCGGTCGGCGACTTGCTGGCGGCGCTGTCCGACCGCGCGCTCGGCGCCTTGCTGTTCGTGTTCGCCTGCCCGAACGCGCTGCCGGCGCTGCCCGGCACTTCGGTGATCCTGGGCGCGCCGCTGGTGCTGCTGGCGGCGCAACTGGCCTTTAAACGCCAGCCGTGGCTGCCCGGCTTCATCGCCCGCCGTTCGATGGCGCGCGCCGACTTCCAGGCACTGATTGCCCGCATCTGCCCCTGGCTGCAACGCGCCGAACGCATGCTGCGCCCGCGCGCCAGCGCCCTGGCGCTGCCGCCGATGGAATACCTGGTGGGGCTGGTCTGCCTGCTGCTGGCGATCGTGGTGCTGCTGCCGATCCCGCTCGGGAACATGCTGCCGGCGCTGGCGATCAGCATGCTGGCGCTGGGCATCCTGGAGCGCGACGGCTACTGGGTCGTCGGCGGCCTGGCGGTGGCCGCGGCGTCGGCGGTGCTGGTGTCGGGCGTCGTGTTCGCCAGCGTGCAGGCGGTGCTGTTCATGGTGATGAAGTATCTAGCGTAGCGTCGCTTCCTCGATCGCCGTTTCCTTGCTCACCTCGGCGACCTGCGCGTCGTCCGCGGTCAGGCGCGTCGTTTTCCAGCTGCCGCGCGCGAACCAGGCCACCGAGATCAGCGCCACCGCCACGTTGG
Source organism: Massilia sp. CFBP 13721 (assembly GCF_014842025.1). GTDB lineage: Bacteria > Pseudomonadota > Gammaproteobacteria > Burkholderiales > Burkholderiaceae_D > Telluria. The sequence goes on along the minus strand of NZ_JACYUY010000005.1, from coordinate 273,597 downwards.
TGACCGGAAACGACCACCAGAGCCCGTCCGCGCCCAGGCTCGTGTGCTTGCCCAACACATAGGCGATGGGAAACTGGATCATCCACTGCGACACCATCGCGATGATCATCGCACCGAGCATGTTGCCGGACGCGCGGAAGGCCGACACGATGCACAGCTGGATGCCGATGCCGCCCCAGGCCAGGCACATGATGCGGATGAAATGGGCGCCGCCGGCGATCACCGCCGGATCGTCCGGAATGAAAAAGCGCACCAGCCAGGGCGCGCACAGCCAGGCGAAGCCGCCCAGCAGCGTGAGGATGACGAAGCTGACCACGGTGCCGAGCCAGGTGATGCGTTCGGCGCGCTCGACATTGCCGGCGCCGATGTTCTGGCCGACCAGCGTCGCCACCGCCATCGCCACGCCCATCACCGGGATGGTAATCACCTGCAGGATGTTGGAGCCGACGCCGTAGGTGGCGATCGCCAGCGTGCCGAAGCTCGCCACCAGGAAGGACATCACCATCAGGCCGAGCGCGCGCGTGGACAGTTCGACCGACCCCGGCAGGCCGAGGAAGAACGCGCGTTTCAAATAGGGCGCGTCCGGGATGAATCCTTTCCAGCTGAGCGCGATGCCATGGCGCCCGCGCAGGAAGATCATCATGCCCAGCCCGGCCGCCAGCGCCTGCGTGACCAAGGTGGCGTAGGCCGCGCCCATGACGCCCTGTGCCGGAATCGGCCCCCAGCCGAAGATGAACAGCGGGTCGAGAATGAAATTCAGCAGCACCGTGCCGGCGACGATCATCAGCGGGATCTTCGTCTGGCCGACGCCGCGCATCAGCGCCTGGAACATGGCGTACATGAACACGAAAATGATGCCGGCGAACGAGACGCGCAGGAAGCCGAGCGCGCCGGCATACACTTCCGGCGCCACGCCGAGCAGGCGCAGGAGTGTTGGCGCCAGCATGAAGCCGAGGGCGCCGAACAGCACCGATGTGATCACGACCATCAGCATGGTCTGCGCGGCGACGTGGTTTACCATGTCCTGGCGCCCGGCGCCGACGTATTGCGCCGTCATGGTGGCGCCGGCCATGGCCAGGCCCGAGCCGAGCGCAATGACCAGGAAGGTGACGGGAAAGCTGACCGAAATCGCCGCCACCGCCGCCGCGCCCAGGCGGCCGACCCAGAAGGCGTCGGTCAGCTGGTAGCCGGTTTGCAGCAGGTTGGCCAGGATGATGGGGATGGCGAGCGTGGTCAGTGCGCGCGGGATGGAGCCTTCGAGGAACAGAGTTTTGCGGTCGGATGCCATGCGTGTCGTGGTCATGTAGGGATATTGTCTGTTCGTCATGCTAAGCCATCCGCATGAAACAGGCTGTTCGGCAGGGGCGTGCCAACGTTCCTATCCGCACGGAAATCAATTGCCAAGTTGATCTCGTCGGTTATACTGTGTTTTTGTACAGTAGTTTGTGAACTCACAATCTTCATTCGCCGATGCCGTCACCGCCGCCCTTGCTGCCGACGCAGGATTTGCCCGCTCATTTGCCTGATTATGCTGAGCTGTTCTGCCTGTCGAATTTCTCCTTCCTGCAAGGCGCATCGCACGCCGAGGAACTGGTGGAGCGGGCAGTGCGGCTGGGCTATTCGGCGCTGGCGCTGACCGACGAATGTTCGCTGGCTGGTGTGGTGCGCGCCCATGCCGAAGCCAAGAAGGCGGCGCTGCCCTTCATCGTCGGCGCCCATTTTCATTTACGCCATCCGGGCGGCGACCCCGCACTGTCGCTGATCCTGCTGGCACAGAACCGCAATGGCTATGGCAACCTGTCCGAGTTCATCACGCTGGGCCGCACGCGGGCCGAGAAGGGCACCTATTTCCTCACGCCGGACGACATCGCCAACCCGCCGCCGGAGTTCGCGCACCTGCAGGGCATGCCCGACTGCCTGGCGATCCTGCTTCCCGCGTATCCCGGCCACGAACCGAAAGACGTCGACCGCCTGCACGAGCAGGCCAAGTGGGTAGCGACCCAATTTCCGGGACGCGCCTGGCTCGGCCTGGTGCTGCTGCACCGCGCCTTCGACGAAGCGCACCAGGCGACGGTCGAGGAAGTCGGCTGGCAGCACCGTTTGCCCATCGTCGCCCTCGGCCACGTGGTGATGCACGTGCGTTCGCGCAAACCGCTGCAGGACACGCTCACCGCCACGCGCCTGAACAAGCCGGTGGACGAATGCGGCTACGGCCTGGCGCAGAACGCCGAACAGCACCTGCGCGCGCGCCTGCGCCTGGCGAACATCTATTCGCGCGCGGCGCTGAACGAGACACTCCGTATCGCTTCGCTGTGCACCTTCTCGCTCGACGAGCTGCGCTACGAATACCCGAACGAAGTCGTCCCCAAGGGGCACACGGCATCGAGCTTCCTGCGCGCCGAGACCTACATCGGCGCGCACCGGCGTTTTAAAGAAGGGATCCCGGCCAAGGTGCAGGCGCAGGTCGAGCACGAACTGGGCCTCATCGCCGAGATGGGCTACGAACACTACTTCCTCACGGTCTACGACATCGTCCACTTCGCGCGCGCGAACAACATCCTGTGCCAGGGCCGCGGTTCGGCCGCCAATTCGGCGGTGTGCTATTGCCTCGGCATCACCGAGGTGGATCCGGCGCGCGCCAATCTGCTGTTCGAACGGTTTATTTCAAAGGAGCGCAACGAGCCGCCCGACATCGACGTCGACTTCGAGCACCAGCGCCGCGAAGAGGTGATCCAGTACATCTACAACAAGTACGGCCGCACCCGCGCCGCGCTGGCGGCGGTCGTCATCAGCTACCGCCCGAAAAGCGCGTTGCGCGACAGCGGGCGCGCGCTCGGCGTCGATCTCGGCATCATCGAAAAGGTGTGTAAAAGCCACCGCTGGTTCGACAGCAAGGCCGACCTGCTCAATCGCCTGGCCGAGAGTGGCCTCGACCCGGAAGCGCCGCTGTCGCGCCAGTGGGCGATCCTGGCCACGCAATTGCTGAACTTCCCGCGCCACCTGTCGCAGCATCCGGGCGGCTTCGTCATCGCCCGGGGCAAGCTGTCGCGCCTGGTGCCGATCGAGAACGCGGCGATGGCCGATCGCAGCGTCATCCAGTGGGACAAGAACGACCTCGAGGAACTCGGCCTGATGAAGGTCGACGTGCTGGCGCTGGGCATGCTGTCGATGCTGCGGCGTGCCCTGGAGCTGGTCAGCCTGCGCCACGGCAGTCTCTTCGAAATGCAGGACATCCCGCCCGACGACAAGGCGACCTACGACATGATCTGCGCGGCCGACACGGTGGGCGTCTTCCAGATCGAGTCGCGCGCGCAAATGAGCATGCTGCCGCGGATGAAGCCGCGCGTGTTCTACGACCTCGTGATCGAGGTGGCGGTGGTGCGGCCGGGGCCGATCCAGGGCGGCATGGTGCATCCGTACCTGCGCCGCCGGCAGGGACTGGAACCGGTGCGCTACCCGAGCGAGGAGATGCGCGCCGCGCTCGGGCGCACGCTGGGCGTGCCGATCTTCCAGGAGCAGGTGATGCAGGTGGCGATCCTCGGCGCCGGTTTTACGCCGGGCGAAGCGGACCAGCTGCGCCGTGCGATGGCGGCCTGGAAGCGAAAGGGCGGCCTCGAACAGTATTACGACCGCATCGTGCGCGGCATGCTCGAACGCGGTTATGAACTGGAGTTTGCCGAAGCGATCTTCAGCCAGATCCAGGGCTTCGGCGAATATGGCTTCCCCGAATCGCACGCGGCCAGTTTTGCCTTGCTGGCCTATGCCAGTTCCTGGCTGAAGTGCCACGAGCCGGCGGCGTTTTTATGCGCACTGCTCAACAGCCAACCCATGGGCTTCTATTCTCCCTCGCAACTGGTACAGGACGCCCAGCGCCACGGCATCGAAGTGCGGCCGGTCGACATCGCGATCAGCGGCTGGGAGTCCACGTTGGAAGAGCTGCACGATCTCACGCGCCAGCCGGCGGTGCGTCTGGGGCTATCGCTCCAGCGCAGCATGAGCCGCGAGGCGGCGGCGCGCATCGAGGACGCGCGCGCAATCCGTCCCTTCGACAACGTGGCTGACCTGGCGCGCAGGGCAGGACTCGACCGCGCCGACCTGCAGGTGCTGGCCGGCGCCAACGCCCTGCGCTCGCTGGCCGGGCACCGCCGCGAAGCGCTTTGGCAGGCGGTCGGCGGCGTGCCCGACAAAGACCTGCTGCGCCCGACCACAGTCGACGAGGAGATGCCGGTGCTGGCCGCACCCTCGGAAGGCGACGAGATCGTCGGCGACTACCGCGCCCAGGGCCTCACCCTGGGCCGCCACCCGCTGGCGCTGCTGCGCAAGCAGCTGCTGGCGCAGCGCTTCATGCCCTCGTCCGTCCTGAACGACTACGCCGACGGCCAGCTCGCGCGCGGCTGCGGCCTGGTCACCGTGCGCCAGCGCCCCGGCACCGCCAAGGGCGTGCTGTTCCTGACGCTGGAAGACGAGACCGGCAACGTCAACGTGATCGTCTGGCCCGACCTGGTCGAGCACCAGCGCCGCGAAGTATTGGGCGCGAATTTGCTCGGCGTGTATGGGATCTGGCAGAGCCAGGGGCTTGTAAAGCATCTGGTGGCGAAGCGGCTGGTGGATTTGTCGCATTTGCTGGGGAGGTTGACGACGGGGAGCAGGGATTTTTGTTGAGGTACTTGCCTGCGATGGAAAGGGCATCCGGCTTGATGAAACTGTCGTGCTTTTTTGTCTGAAAAGTTCAGCTTGTTCTGCTGGTAACAGAACCGTACACTAAGTCTTTAATGTGGCTGTGATCGTCCAGAGGCAGACATTGAATATTGTGGTCTTTCCTGAGATGTCGTGGGCGGGTATTCTTTATGAGTGAAACAGACCGGCTTGAACAAGAGTGGATCAGGTTCTTGATTTGCGAAGCGGAGCGCGACCTCGTTTTCCTCTGGCATATCGCTGCCGCGAAGTTCAATGGACCGGCTTACCCAAGCGAAGTGCTTCCCTTGGTAATCGCGCGCGTTACGACTGCACTTATCAGGTCAGGATGCACGGTTGGCTTTGGTGATCCGGATGGCAAGACATGGCAAACAGATGCGGATCTACTGTACGCAGAAAACCCTGGGACGATGATTGCAGCAAGGTGGCTCGCTGATCCGAAGGATGTTGAGTTTATGGTGTTTGCACGGCGGCGAAGCAGTTGAGACGAGAGGTACAGGTAAAGATCTGCAACGGCCGTTGGCGGACGCTACGATAGGCCTGCTTTTAGCCAGAAGCGGACGTCCAAGTCTCTAAGCAGGTTTCGGGCAATGCCTACTGCTTTAGGGTATTTTTCCAAGTCTTATACCGATGACGACCTACAATCACGAAAATTGGTACGAAGCTGAGCGTTTGCATCGAGCTGCGAGCGATGGTGACATTCAAGAGACCGAGCGCCTTATCCTGTCTGGATACGACGTTAACCTGTTCGATGACATGGGTTACGCGCCATTGCATTACGCTGTTGAAGGCAAGCAGATTGAAGCAATAGGGGTGCTACTTCGACACGGTGCGCTCGTCAATGCAAACGACGACGCAACGATTGGTGAGACGCCATTGGCGCTTGCTGTTCAGGGCGAACACCTTGGGATAGTAAACCTTCTGCTTGAGGCCGGTGCCGACCCAGATATTACTGGCTGGATGGGCTTAACAGCACGGCTTCGTGCGGGCCGTCGAACTGATGTTGTGGGACGGGAAATATATATGGTTTTGGCAAAGTGCCCATCGAAATCTTGATATGACGCCGGCCTCACTGGAAGGTCTGCTTCGTGTAAGCGGAGTTTGCAATCGATCAGCAATCGGCCAGGAGAGAACTAACAAACCGAAGGAATCCAGGTGGACTAATCGACGGAATGCCAAATTTTTTGGCCCGCGAGAACATCTTACCGGCTCGGCCCAACAAAAAAAATTGAACTGAAAACGAATGCGTGATCCTCAGATAGACGACTCCATGAACAACTTCACTTCACGCCGCAGGATGCTCGCGGCCCTGGCAGCAGTTCCCGTGTATTACCTCTCCGGTTGCGCGCATTCCTCGGCAGCCGCAACGGACGCAGGTTTCGCAGCACTCGAAAAAGACCTGGGCGGTCGCCTGGGCGTCTCGGCACTCGATACCGGTAGCGGCCGCAGCATCGGCTACCGCGAGCATGAGCGCTTCGCCATGTGCAGCACCTTCAAGGCGATCGCCGCTGCTGCGATCCTTGCACGCGATGTCGAAGCGCCAGGGCTGCTGCAGAAGCGCATCCGTTATTCCAAGGACGACCTGGTCACGTATTCTACGGTCACTGAACAGCACCTGCAGGATGGTATGACGCTGGAACAGCTCTGCGCCGCGACCGTCATTCATAGCGATAACAGCGCCGGCAACCTGATCCTGCGCGAGCTCGGCGGTCCCGAAGGGCTGACACGGTTTGTCCGCAAGATCGGCGACACCCAGTTCCGGCTCGACCGCTGGGAAACCGAACTCAATACGGCCTACGCCGGCGATCCGCGCGACACGACCACGCCCGCAGCGATGACTGCCACGCTGAATGTCCTCCTGCTCGGCGCAGCACTGCCCGCGCATGAGCGCGCCCAGCTGACCCAGTGGATGCGCGACTGCGCCACCGGTGCGACGCGTATCCGTGCAGGCGTGCCGGCCGACTGGAAAGTGGCCGATAAAACCGGAACAGGCGGTTACGGCAGCGCGAACGACATCGGCGTGATCTGGCCCACCGGCCGTGCGCCGATCGTGCTGTCGGTGTATACGGTGCAGTATGCACAGGACAGCAAGGCGCGCAACGACATTGTCGCTGCCGCGACGCGCTTGGTCGCGGGCTTACTGGTCACCTGATACCGCAACAAAATGCTGATATAGGCGCAGGAAGCCAATATTGAAACCCAGCGGACTATGAACGATAAATGGTTGTATGAAAACAGAGATTCCCTATTGGCAAACTCTGTTGAATTTATAGCGAAGCCCTGCATCTGATCTGCACATCATGTCGGCAAACGGACAATTTTAGTAGAAACTCCGCTTTGCCAACCCCGCGCTCAAACGAATCCGATAATGACTTCATAGGGTTCGCTATTGCGTACCAAGTGAGCAGTAGTGTTGTTTTAATAGCAGCCACTTCACTTCTTCTTGTCGATCTCTGCCGGAATGTGCGAAGCTTTCATAGAGTCATTTATATCTTTTTGCCAAATTTTGCGCTTGTTATGATAGGCACTTGCTGCGCAAGCCCTATGCGTAGTTTTCGATGTGCACGTGAAGAGTTCTACTTACATGTCCGGAGGCGACCTTGTGCGAATCAGAGGATGAGCGGCGCGTTACCATCAATGGATTTTGCCTGACTGTTGCAGAACTTGTGAAAAAGGATCTGGTCGCTATCTACAATGCCATTTGGCAAAATATGCAGCGCGAAAACGATTTGATTAACAATCGGATTATGTGGGCGATCGTTATTTCCGCAGCCTTTATTACTGCACAGGCATTCATCGCTGGTAGCATCATATCCGGCATGGGGGACAGTTCGAGCTGCACGCTGTCGAGTACGCCTTCAGGCAATGTCTGCATGTTAGTGGATTCAGGAGCGCACCAGGATAATCTTGCCCGTCGCAAGGAATCGAATGATGTCTTCATCATGCAATGCATGGCCTGCACGCTGATGACTGTGTTGTCCATCGCTGCAGCTTATGCCAGCCTACGCTGCCAGGCTGCGGTGAAGGCGGCAATCCATCAGTTATCGTATTTGAAATATTATTATTACCGTACACTCATCGACGACAAGAATCTCTTTGAATCCTATCTTTACTTGCCACGGCCGTTCGGGGATTCGCTGGCCCACAAATCCGGCAACTCGGCAGCGACGATATTATGTCCCATTCTTTTGGTCATCTGGAGCATTCTCGCAGTTTCCCAGTTTGTAGCAGCCATCATTTTCTTGGCGAGCGCTGTCGGTCAAAGCTGATAATCAGACTTTACAAAAATAATGTAATCCGATAGCAGCATTTGGAAAGCATGGAAAGTGCTCCTTTTAAAGCACTTCCCTTTGCTTTCTTGCCACTATCGAGCGAAAAGCGTCCTGGTATCGCAGCAGCCAGGACAGGCATGATGCTGGGGGTTTTCAGTACCTTGTTTTCCTGATTATTTCTGCTGACGGTTCATCGATTTCTGTCAATGGCAGAATGGGGGCAGTCCGCTCCTGTTGGGCGGAGTCGCTTCCGGGCTCGGCCATTTCTTGAATGGCGGAGTCATTCACGGACTTTGCTCATTCTTTAGTGGCGCTATCTTCTCCTTCAGGTATGTCATGTTCCGCGCGCTGGGCGTCCGCCCGGCATTCATCGCTTCCGCTACTGCGCACGCGATACAGAACGCCACGCTCATTTTCCTGATTGCGCCACTTTTTCCCGAGCTGCCCTGAGCTGCCTGCGAGACAAGTCGGGAATTTTTCCCATCCCCGAACCCATGCATTTGCCGTAACCTTCATTGACAATAACAAATCGTCAATGGAGACAGAACATGCACTCGCCAGTCTTGCCTGATCCACGCAACCTCCCACCAACAAAACCCACCGCCACCTGCGTCTCCCTGCTGGGCCTGGCCTGCGCCGGCGCCGCACTGGCAGCCCAGGCGCAGGCGCAAACGCAAACCGATCCCCCCATGCCGGTCGTCGAGGTCATCGGCACCACGCCGCTCCCCGGCATCGGCATCGACCGGAACCTGCTTCCCTATCCGGTGCAGACCGCCGGCGAGCGCGAGCGCAAGGGCGCGCGGGCGGGGAACCTGAGCGAGTACATGGCGCAGAACCTGACCGGCGTGAACGTCAACGAGGTGCAGGGCAGTCCGTTCCAGAACGACCTGACCTTCCGCGGCTATCGGGCCTCGCCGCTGCTGGGCGCGCCGCAGGGCATCTCCGTGTTTCTCGACGGCGTGCGCATCAACGAGGGCTTCGGCGACGTCATCAACTGGGACATGCTGCCGGAAGCGGCGATCGCCAGCGTGACGCTGGTGCCGGGCGCGAACCCGACTTATGGCCTGAATTCGCTGGGCGGGGCGCTGGCGTTCCGCACCAAGTCGGGCCGCACCGACCCCGGCTTCGAGGCCGACGTCTCGCTGGGCAGTTTTGGTCGCAAGCGCATCGATCTCGGCTACGGGGCGCAGTTCGAGGATGGCTGGCATGCCTTCGTCGCCGGCACCCGCTTTATCGAAGACGGCTGGCGCGACTATTCGAACGGCCGGCTCGGCAACGTCTTCGCCAAGTTCGGCCGCAGCAGCGGGCGCGACAATTGGGACCTGTCGCTGCTGCACGGTTCCAGCACCCTGGTCGGCAACGGCTTGCTGCCGGACGAACTGTACGAGGACGATCGCCGTACCGTCTATACGCACCCAGACCGCAGCCGCAACCGGGTCCATCAACTTGCCTTCAATGCCGAGCACTGGCTCGACAGCAGCACCGTCGTCGCCGCGCTGGTCTATGGCCGCAACAGCCGGCGCAGTACCGTGAATGGCGACATCAATCCCGCTTACGAATCCTATGCCGAAGCCTGCGAGGGCGGGTTCGACGCCGGCGGCGCACCGGTCGAGGACGACGAGTGCGTCGACAATGATGGCAATCCGCTGACCCGCGCCGCCGCGCTCGGCATGGCGCCGGGTGTGCTGAACCAGACCCACACCCGCCAGCGTTCGTACGGGTTCGGGTTGAACCTGGCGCGCGACGTCGGCATCCACAAGTTCAGTGTCGGCGCCTCGGCCGAGCGCAGCAGGGTGCGCTACGAGCAGACCACCGAGGATGCCGGCTTCGACGACAGCCGCGGCGCCGTCGCCTTCCCGGGCGCCGAGCCTGAACTGGACGCGGCGGTGCGTGGCCACGCCTGGAACGCGGCGCTGTATGCCTCCAATACCATGTCCCTGTCCGGCGCCACCCACCTGACGGCTTCGGCCCGCTACAACGTCGCCAAGGTGACGAATACGCTGACCAACGAGAATGGCGTGCAGCCGACCGAGTCCTTCCGCTACACCAAACTCAATCCCGCGCTCGGCATTACCCACCAGATCGGGAGCGGCTGGACCCTGTTCGCCAACCTGGCCCAGAACACGCGCGTGCCGACCGTGATCGAACTTGGCTGCGCCGACCCCGAGCAACCGTGCGCGCTGCCCACCGGCCTGCAGGCCGATCCCTTCCTGGAGCAGGTGACCTCGCGCACGATCGAAGCGGGTGCACGCCTGGATGACAACGGCAGGGGCAGGGTATCGGTCTCCGTCTACCAGAGCGTCAACCGCGACGACATCCTGTTCCTGCGCGCCGGCGCCACGCAACTGGGTTACTTCGATAATTTCGAACGCACCCGCCACCGCGGTGTCGACCTGTCGGCACAGCGCAACCTCGGCCCGTTTGCGGCCCGCCTCGGCTACAGTTACCTGGACGCGACCTACGACGCCGACGGCAGCCTGTTCGCCGGCGAGCGTACCGTGCAGGTGCGGCCCGGCACCCGCATCGCGGGCCTGCCGCGCCACACGTTGAAGCTGGGACTGGACTGGCGGCCGTCGGCGCAGTGGATGTTCGGCGCCGACCTGGTCGCCGTCTCCAGCCTGGTCACGCAAGGTAACGAAGACGGTTTATTGGAAGACCCCGAGGACGACGAGCCGCTCGCCACGGGCGACGCCGGCATCGCTGGCCACGCCGTGCTGGCCCTGCGCGCCAGCTACAAGCCGACGCGGCAGCTGGAATTCTATGCGCGCATCAACAACGCCCTGGACCGGCGCTACGAAACCTATGGCGTGCTGGCCGAGAACATGTTCCCGGACGGCCAGCTGGTGCAGCCGGCGCTCGGCACCGGGGAGGCAGAGGATGCCCGCTTCGTCGCGCCGGGCGCGCCGCGTTCGTTCAGCATCGGCATGAACTACAAGTTCTAGTTCGACGCGATGATCCCGCGGCGCAGCGCCAGGTGCACCAGCGCCGCGGAGGTCGACACGTTCAGCTTGGCCTTGACCCGCGTCTGGATGTTGGCGGCGGTCTTCTGGCTGATGTTGAGCAGCTGTGCGCAGTCGGCGGCGGAGCGGCCTTCGGCCAGCAGGCGGAACACCTCGAATTCGCGCGGGCTGAGCGAGTCGAGGCAGCGGCTTTCGTCGTCGCTTCCCGCCTGCAGCAGGTGGCGCGACAGGTTGGCGCTCAGGAAGCGCTGGCCGCCATGCGCCGCCCGCACCGCGGCCACCATGTCGTCGGGCGCAGCCTGCTTGCTGACGAAACCGCAGGCGCCGGCATCGAAGGTGCGCCGCACCAGGTGCGCCGAGTCGTACATGCTGAAGACGACCACCCGGGCATGGTCGTCGCGCGCGCGAATGCGGTGCAGCAGTTCAAGCCCGCCCGTGCCGGGCAGCGAGAGGTCGGTGACGCAGACGTCGACCGGCTGCCGCACGAAATCGAGGTAGGCCTGCTCGGCACTGCCAGCTTCGGCGATGGCAATGTCGCCGGCCTGCTCGAGCAGGCGGCGGTAGCCTGAGCGCACCACCGGGTGATCGTCGACCAGCAGCACCTGGATCGTACTCATGCAGCCCCCGCGAGCGGCAGCAGCGCCTCGATGCGCACGCCCTGGCCCGCTCCGGCGCCGATCTGCAAGCGGCCCTGCAGGCTGGCCACGCGCTCGCGCATCCCGGTCAGGCCAAAGCCGGCCTGGAGTTCGCCACCGGCGGCCATGCCGCGGCCATCGTCCTCGATACGCAGCTTCAGCTGGCCCCCGCAATCGCTGCGGCGCAGTTCGATCCTGACCTGGCTCGCCTGCGCATGGCGCGCCACATTGGTCAGGCTTTCCTGCACCAGCCGGAACAGGGTAATGCTGACCAGGTCGTCGAGGTCGTCGGGAACGCACGAGGGGAAAAACGCGCAGCCGATACCGGTCTGCTCTTCCCAGAGTTCGCACAATTCCTGCAGGGCAGGCACCAGGCCGAGGCTGTCGAGCGTCATCGGGCGCAGGCGGCGCAGCATCGTTTTTACAATCCCGTACAGCGCTTCCGAGGTCGCGGCGATGCGCTGCGCGCTGGCCGTGACGCCGGCGCTGTCGCCTGGCCGAGCATGCAGGATATAGGTGGCGTCGGCGCGGATCGCGGTACAGTTCTGGCCGAGTTCATCGTGCAGTTCGCGCGCCAGCGTGCGCCGCTCGTTTTCCTGCATCACGATCAGCTGGCGCGCCAGGTCGCGGTTACTCACCAGCAGGGTCACGACCTGCTGCTGCGCCGCCATCCGCTCGTGCATCTCTTGCCGCGCTTGTCCCGTCCTGCGCCAGCAAAACCACAGCAGGCCGGCCAGCAGCACGACCAGCGTCCCCGGCAATTCATCGACCTGCCAGGATTCGTGGCGCACTTCCCACGCGGCGATGCGCTCGGATAATTCGAATCGGGTAGCGCAGAGGAAGGCAAGCATCGTCAGGAGGGCGACGATACCCAGGTCGGCGGCGACGCCGCGCCACCAGGCCGGGCGGCTCGGGGCGGTGTGAACAGGATCTTGAGCCATCGATATGGGCGATATCAGGGAGTGGCGATCGGACTGCGTTCATCTGGCATGCCGGTAACGCGGCGGCATAACAGAAAGAAATATCCTCCTGTGCTGGCAAGTCTGTCAACTTTTTTTGATGAGTGCCATTCCTGCCATTCAAGGCCTATACTTCAGACTCACTGTCATCCAGGAGGTTGCCATGAAAGCGATTTACCCTGCGATTCACCCTGTATTTGCAGCACTGACCACTGCACTGGTGTTCTCGAGCGGCGCCGCGCTGGCGCAATCGGGCTTCAAGAAGGCGAACGGCGCGCTGGCCGACGCCGCCGGGATGACGGTCTACACCTTCGACAAGGACACCGCCGGCTCGGGCAAGAGCGCCTGCAACGAAGGCTGCGCCAAGATGTGGCCGCCGGTGCCCGTTACCGAGGAACGCGTCGCCGCGCCGTATTCGACCGTGACGCGCGACGACGGCACAAAGCAGCTGGCCTACAAGGGCAAGCCCCTGTACCTGTTCGCCAACGATACCAAGCCGGGCGAGCGCAAGGGGGACAAGATGAAGGATGTGTGGCACGTGGTGGCGGATTGAGGGCGGGTTGTTGATGTTGTAGGGTGGGCGGCTATACCTTGGCGCGTGATTGCCTGCTGCCTGGATGCTGCCCACGCGTTCAACCACACGCTGAAACGTCGCGACGCATCACCGGCTGGTTGAACGCGTGGGCGGCGCGTATGCCGCTGGCCCGCAACCTGAAGAGGTATAGCCGCCCACCCTACGGGTCTGAGCATTTTTTCTGGAAAAATCCGGCTTAAACTGAGGCTCGCTCAGCGCAGCCACGCCTTGAGCACGTCCGCACTCTGCTCCATGCCGAACTGTAGGCGCCCGTGCGCGTGCGCCGTACATTGTTCGAGCGTGCCATTGCCCTGGTTGGCCGCTTGCGCCGCGATCGCCTTGCTGGCGATGCCGAAGGCGACAATGGCCTGGTCCCAGGCCAGGCCCGATGCCAGCGCTTCCTCGACCACGTTTGCCGCCAGTGCGCCCAGTTTGTCGACCAGCGCGTCGTCCCGTCCAAGCTTCAGCATTTTCAGGCTCCTTCCAATCAAGCGAAGACAACAACCGGCATGGCGCGGTTGGTCATCCTTTGAACGTTCACGCATTGATGCTGGCATGGTACGACATGCAGGTAGCAAGGTCTGCACGCCTGCAAAAACGTGGTTACGGGACCTGCTCAGGGGCTAAGAAACCTGATTGCGAACTCGGCAGTGTCGAGTTCCTGTTGCACTTTTGCGATCCCTGCCTCTCCATTCCGAATGTCCAACTGATTTTTTTCTAGTCCGGCGATGGTACCGGCGAGATGCCAGGTTCTGAGTATGCGAGGTAGAAGCGCCTTCAGAATGGTTTCTCCGTCGAGACATGCCACATAGGTATCCAGCATCAAGCGAGATAACGCCGACAACTCGGCAGGTGAAGCCGATTGAATTTTATTTATCAAGTGTGTGAAAGACCGGTTTGCAGAAGCGAATATGCCGACAGTCTTTTTCAACCCATCAAGAAAGACCGCATCGTCGTTTGACATCTCGAATTTCATGGCATGACGCTCAGCTTCCAGAAGCGCTTCCTGGCTACGCTCCATCATTACAATAATTTCCTGCTTGTAACCTGTGGCATCTTTTGCTAGTGTGTACCGATCAAACATCGTTACATTACGATAGTCCGAGAAGTAATTTTGAGTAATTTCCAGCACATTTTCCAGTTCGATAACGTTATCGAGTGCTTGAACGTGACGATACAATTGTGTCTTGCCTATTATGTTTTTGTCTTTATCAAAAGGGAACGACACCTCTTTAAACGTCTCTTCCTGATATTTTGGACGTTCTCCGAGCAGGAAAAAATACAACTTGGGAAATTTTTTGTGATGGGCTTTCTCATCGAATGTCTTGATACTTGACTTTATCTTTGTCGACGACAAATCGGACGTTACTTGAATTGCCATATCGCCGCCGGACATGTCGAAAGAGTCAGCATTCGCGACAAACAGATTGGAACTGGTAAATTTTATTTTCCAAATAATCCCAGCAATTTCGCGTGCCCAGCTTTCGAGGCCAACGGCTTCGTCCGTCAAATTTAATTTATTCGCAGACTCGACGTTCATATATTTCGCGTCGACCAGGCTGATGAATTCTTTAAGGAGGTCGTTATTTTTTGTCATGGTAGAAGAGAATTGTCATTGGAATGCGTCGTAGATAAAGAATTGACCCATCCGCAGTGTATCGACAAAATTTATCGCACATCATCATGAACAACCTGCGTATCTTGATCGCGATACCGAACACCTAATTGTCAAGCCCTAGCCACTTGCGGTAGGACCCATAGGGAGTGAAGCTGCCCAGGCGCGCCGGGTCCGGAAAAGCTGCGTCGCAGCCCTTCGACGGCGAAATGGCAGTGATCCGCTCAAGGCGAGTTCCGGCAATGGCGCTCGCCGAACAAGTCGTTAAGAAAACCCCGATATCCGCCATCGAGTTTCGCCAGGGCCGTGCACCGGAACGGCGGCTGCTGGATATCCCCGAACAGGTACAAAGTCGCCGTGACGGCGAAAAACTCTTTTGGATTTTCAAGGAAATGCGCGGACCGGAAGCGCGCCGGGAAAAGGTCCGTACCCTGGACGCGCTGGAATTCCTGGCGGATTTCGGGACGGTCCAGTCCCAGGGTCGTGAAGTGGTATGCGTGAAGCAGTTCATGCAGCAGGATCGGTTTATCCGCCGAAAACACGATGGGACGGATATACACGGCGCCGGTCCCGTTACGGACCGCGAAGATGCCCGGATTGCCGGTCAGCTCGGGGTCGACCACGATCGCCGTTTTTTTCATCGATGCGAGGATGGCCGGCGGAAGGCCGACCGATTCCACGATACGCAATTGTTCCTCGAGCGAGGCCATGGCGTCGGCGGACAGGGTGTGCTTCCCCTGGTCGAGCTGGAATCCGCCGCGCGTGGTGTCGGCGAGGGCAGGGCTGTTCCCTATGGCGATTGCAGCGAACAGTGCGCACAGACAGCGCTGGATCATCATCAACTTTCATTGGCTGGTCACCCCGCGATCTTAGATCCCTGTTTGCGCTTGTGCAATAAATTCCTGCAGGCGAAAAAAAACCGCCGTGAAGGCGGTTTTTGACGGGATTGAGGAGCAATCAGAAGGTTTCCCATTCGTCGGCATCGACGCGTGCCGGCGACTTGAGCGGCGCCGTCCTGGAGACGCGCAGGGCCGGGGCAGGGCGGGCGATGGCGCGCACCGGGGCTGCCGGCGTGGCCGGGGTGGCACGGACGGCAGGGGCCGGCAGGGCCGGGCCGGCCAGCTTGAACACGCCCACGACCTGCGCCAGCGTTGCCGCCTGGTCCTGCATCGAGGCGGCCGCGGCGGCGGCTTCCTCGACCAGGGCGGCGTTCTGCTGGGTGACCTGGTCCATCTGGCCGATGGCCTGGTTCACCTGCTCGATGCCGCCGGTCTGTTCGGTGCTGGCGTGGGTGATCTCGGCCATGATGTCGGTGACGCGGCGAATCGACGACACCACCTGCTCCATCGTGGCGCCGGCCTGGTCGACCAGCTTGGCGCCGACGTCGACCTTGTCGACCGAGTCGCCGATCAGGACCTTGATTTCCTTGGCCGCCGCGGCCGAGCGCTGGGCCAGGTTGCGCACTTCGGAAGCGACGACCGCAAAGCCGCGGCCCTGTTCGCCGGCACGGGCCGCCTCCACCGCGGCGTTCAGCGCCAGGATGTTGGTCTGGAAGGCGATACCGTCGATGACGCCGATGATGTCGACGATCTTGCGCGAGGACTCGTTGATCGACCCCATGGTCGTGATGACCTGGCCGACCACCGCGCCGCCTTGCGCCGCCACTTCGGACGCGGCGATCGAGAGCTGGTTGGCCTGGCGCGCGTTGTCGGCGTTCTGGCGCACGGTGGTGGTCAGTTCTTCCATCGAGGCGGCGGTTTCTTCCAGCGCGCCGGCCTGCTGTTCGGTGCGGCTCGACAGGTCGAGGTTGCCGGCCGAGATTTCGGCCGAGGCGGTGGCGATGGTGTCGGTGCCGCTGCGGACCTGGGTCACGATCTTGACCAGGCTGTCGTTCATGTGGCGCAGGGCGCGCAGCAGGGCGCCGGTTTCGTCTTTCGAGGTGGCGTTGATGTCGCGCGTCAGGTCGCCGCCGGCCACGGTCTCGGCCAGTTCGAGCGCATCCTGGATTGGACGGGTAATGCCTTTGGTGAGCAGCCACGACAGGATCGCGCCGAGCAGGACGGCGGCGGCGGTCAGCAGGGCGATGATGGTCGTGCTGCGCGCGGCGCTGGCGTCGATGGCCTTGGCGGTCGCGTCGATGCTGGTGCGCTGCATGACGACCAGTTCCTGCAGCAGGTCCTGGTACAGCTTGGCGGCCGGAGTGAACTTCTCGTCGAGCAGGCGCGCCGCTTCGGCTTCGTTGCCGTCGGCCTTGGCCTTGACGGCGCCGTCGCGCGAGGCGCTGTAGTGCTTGCGCTGCTCGAGGATCTTCGCGAACAGGGCCTTTTCGGCGTCGCCCGCGATCAGCGGCTCAATCCCCTTGAGCAGTTCGGCGGCCTTTTTTACCGAAGCGGCCGCGTCTTCCTTGAAGTAGGGGCCGAGCGCCGGATCGGTGCTCTTGACGATGGCGGCGGTGCGGCGGATCGATGCGAAGTTCAGGCTGTACCAGTCGGTGATCAGGCGTTCCTTGGACAGCGGCGCGGCCATCATGGTGCGGGTGGCGTCGGCCACTTCGCTGAGGCGCCAGATACCGGCGCAAGCGATCAGCACGGTCATGGCCAGGATCAGCGCGAAGCCGAGTCCGAGGCGCTTGCCGATCTTGATATTCGAGATGAAGCCCATTACAGCATTCCTTGTGATTGTTGGAGTTGGGTAGCGGCCGTGCGGTACGGGCAGCCGAAGCGCCCTGGATGGGCGCATTCGAGGTAGCGGATTCTACGGGCGATGTGGCTATTGGCGCCAGAAAAAAGTGACGTATGGAAATTTTTACGACACTTTTGCTGACAGCTTTATCACAGTCATACCGGGTTGATTGTTAAATATTGCTATGCAACATTGGATTTGTTAGTCTTGCGGCCTTCCGGAATCTGGACTAGATTCCGGGTCACCCGCCATACCTAAACAAGACCATGAAACCAACTTCCCGCCTCCTGAAATATCTGCTGCTGGCCACTGCCGTATCGAGCACCTTCGCCGGCGCCGCCCATGCGGCAGCAGCATTGCCACCCGAATTCACCGCCCAGCTGGACAAGGATTTCCCCGCCATCGAGGCCCTCTACCAGGACCTGCACCGCAACCCGGAGCTGGCCTTCCAGGAACACCAGACCGCGAAAAAACTGGCCGAACGCGTGAAAGCGCTGGGCTTTGAAGTGACCACCGGCGTCGGCGGCACCGGCGTCGTCGCGATCCTGAAGAACGGCCCTGGCCCGATCGCCATGCTGCGTACCGAAATCGACGCGCTGCCGGTGCTGGAAAAGACCGGCCTGCCGTTCGCCAGTACCGCCACCGCCAAGAATGCCGCCGGCGAGACCGTCCCGACCATGCACGCCTGCGGCCACGACGTCCACATGTCGGCCTGGTATGCCACCGCCAAGCTGATGGCGGAAAACCGCAAGGCCTGGAGCGGCACGCTGATGCTGGTCGGCCAGCCGGCCGAAGAACCGCTGACCGGCTCCGCCGCGATGCTCAAGGATGGCCTGTTCACGCGCTTCCCGAAGCCTGACTATGCGATCTCGCTGCACGACGAAGGCACGCTGCCGGCAGGCCAGCTTGGCTGGCACGCCGGCCACTTCCGCGCGTCGGCCGACACCGTCACCATCACCCTGCACGGCCAGGGCGGCCACGGCGCCACGCCACAGGAAACGCGCGACCCGGTCGTCATGTCGGCACGCGTCGTGCTGGCGCTGCAGACCCTGATCTCGCGCGAGAACAACCCGGCCGACCCGGTCGTCATCACCGTCGGCAGCATCCACGGCGGCACCCAGGCCAACATCGTGCCCGACCAGGTCAAGCTGCAGCTGACGGTGCGTACCTTCCGCCCGGAAGTGCGCAAGCGCGTGCTGGCCAGCATCGTGCGTGAAGTCGAAGGCGAGGCAATGGCCGCCGGCATGCCGAAGAAGCCGCAAGTGGACATCGTGCCGGGCGCCGATTCGGTCTACAACGACCCCGAGCTGACCGCACGCGCCGTGACGGCGGTGCAGGGCGCGCTGGGCGCCAAGAACGTGGTCGAGATGCCGGCCAAGATGACGTCGGAAGATTTTGCGAATTACGGCCAGGCCGGTGTGAAAGCCGTGCTGCTGCACGTGGGCGCCGTCGAACCGAAGAAACTGGCCGATGCCCGCGCGGCCGGCAAGTACCCGCCTGGTACGCACTCGCCGCAGTGGGCGCCGGACTTCAAGCCGACCGTGCGTTCGTTCATCACGGCGGAAACGGCGATCCTGCTGGATCTGCTGAAGCCGGGGCAGAAGAAGTAAGGTACCAGGTAGTCATGAAAACGCCGGCTTGATGCCGGCGTTTTTTTTTGGTCTTGCGGATGCGTCGGCGATGGGCGGGCGCCGTACCGCATGGAGTCAGGACTCCACCCTACGTATCGCGCGAATTGTAGGGTGGAGTCCCGACTCCACGCGTTTCACCGTTCGCTTACCCGCGGCACAAATAAAAACCGCCCGGCATGCGGGCGGCTCTATCGATCACGTCAAACGGTAGCGATCAGAATTCTTCCCACTCTTCGGCCGCGGCCGTGGCCTTGGCGCGCGCGGCCGGCTTGGCTGGTGCCGCTGCAACCGGCGCCGCCTTTGCCAGCGGACGCGCCAACTGCGGACGCGCCGTGACCACGCGCACCGGCGCCGGCGCCGGCGCTGCCGCCGCCTGCACATCGAGCTTGAACACCCCCACCACCTGCGCCAGCCTGGCCGCCTGTTCCTGCATGGCGCCGGCCGCCGCCGCCGATTCCTCGACCAGGGCGGCGTTCTGCTGGGTCGCTTCGTCCATCAGGCCGATCGACTGGTTGACCTGCTCGATGCCGCCGGTCTGTTCCTGGGTCGCGTGGGTGATCTCGGCCATGATGTCGGTGACGCGGCGGATCGATTCGACCACTTGTTCCATCGTGGCGCCGGCCTGGTCGACCAGCTTGGCGCCGACATCGACTTTCTCGACCGAGTCGCCGATCAGGACCTTGATTTCCTTGGCCGCCGCGGCCGAACGCTGGGCCAGGTTGCGCACTTCGGAAGCGACGACGGCGAAGCCGCGTCCCTGTTCGCCGGCACGCGCCGCTTCCACCGCGGCGTTCAGCGCCAGGATGTTGGTCTGGAAGGCGATACCGTCGATGACGCCGATGATGTCGACGATCTTGCGCGACGATTCGTTGATCGACCCCATGGTCGTGATGACCTGGCCGACGACGGCGCCGCCTTCGATCGCCACGTTCGAGGCGGTGATGGCCAGCTGGTTGGCCTGGCGCGCGTTGTCGGCGTTCTGGCGCACGGTGCCGGTCAGCTGTTCCATCGAGGCCGCCGTCTCTTCGAGCGAGGCGGCTTGTTGTTCAGTGCGCGCGGACAGGTCCATGTTGCCGCTGGCGATTTCGCTCGAGGCGCCGGCGATGGTGTCGGTACCGCCCCGTACTTCGCTGACGATGCGCACCAGGCTGTCGTTCATGTGGCCGAGTGCGCGCAGGAGCGCGCCGGTTTCGTCGCGCGTGGTGACGTCGATGCGGCGCGTCAGGTCGCCGCCGGCGACCGTCTCGGCCAGCTGCACCGCTTGCTGGATCGGGCGCACGATGCCGCGCGTGAGCAGCCAGGAGGCGAGGGCGCCGAGCAGCACCGAGAACAGGGCCAGCGTGGCGATCAGGGTCTGGCTGTCGTGTGCACGGGCGTCGATGTCGCGTGCGGTGGCGCTGATGTGCGCCGCCTGCATCGCGACCAGCTGCTGCATCGATTCCTGGTAGGCCTTGGCGGTGGGCGTGAAGCGCTCGTCGAGGATGCGCGCGGCCAGTTCCTGGTCGCCGTCGGCCTTGGCCTTGACGGCTTCGTCGCGCGCGCTCGAATAGGCCTTGCGTTGTTCGGTGATGCGGTCGAACAGGGCTTTTTCTTCGCCAGGCACGATTAGGGCTTCGATCTGCTTGAGCAGCTCGGCCGAGCGCTTGCCGGTCGCGGCGCTGTCTTCCTTGAAGAAGGGCCCGAGGCTGGCATCGCTGCTCTTGACGATCGCCGCCGTACGGCGCACGGCGCCGAAGACCTGCATATACCACTCCGTGATCATGCGTTCCTTGGCCAGCGGCTCGGCCAGGACTTGCGCCGTGCTGGCGGCGCCGCCATTGACGCGGTAGATGCCGACCACGGCGATCAGGACCGCCATGGCCAGGGTCAGCGCGAAGCCGATCGCCAGGCGCTTGCCGATGTTGAGGTTGCTAAAAAAGCCCATGACGCCGCTGCCTAATAAAAAGGAAAATCTGAATTTAACCGTGATTCACGGCAATTTCAATTACAACTGGGATATATATCCCTCATTTGGATGTGTGATGGCGCGAGTTGTTGTCTTTACGAAACAGGCGGCCTGCGGGAAGGTGAAACGGCCGCGCCAGCCCGGCAGGAGGCCGTTGATGAAGCTGTATTTGCCTGTTTGAGGTATAATTTCAATTTCCCGCGCGTGCCATTCGGCACCTTCAGCACAATGACCAAATTTGTATTCGTCACTGGCGGCGTCGTCTCTTCCCTGGGCAAGGGAATCGCGGCCGCCTCTCTCGCCGCGATCCTCGAATCGCGCGGCCTCAAAGTCACCATGCTCAAGCTCGATCCCTACATTAACGTGGATCCAGGCACGATGAGCCCGATGCAGCACGGCGAAGTCTTCGTCACCGACGACGGCGCCGAGACCGACCTCGATCTCGGCCACTACGAGCGCTTCATCAGCACCCGCATGAAGAAGGTGAACAACTTCACCACCGGCCAGATCTACGAATCGGTGATCCGCAAGGAACGCCGCGGCGAGTACCTCGGCAAGACCGTGCAGGTGATCCCGCACATCACCAACGAAATCCAGGACTACATCCGCCGCGGCGCCGAAGGCGTCGACGTCGCGCTGGTCGAAATCGGCGGCACCGTCGGCGACATCGAGTCGCTGCCTTTCCTCGAAGCCGCACGCCAGCTGTCGCTGCGCGCCGGCCGCAAGTCGACCGCTTTCGTGCACCTGACCCTGGTTCCCTACATCGCGTCCGCCGGCGAACTGAAGACCAAGCCGACCCAGCACAGCGTGCAAAAGCTGCGCGAGATCGGCATTTCGCCGAACGCCTTGCTGTGCCGCGCCGACCGCCGCATCCCCGACGACGAGCGCGCGAAGATCTCGCTGTTCGCCAACGTCGAAGAGCAGGCCGTGATTTCGGTGTGGGACGTCGATACCATCTATAAAGTGCCGCAAGTGCTCAACGAGCAGGGCCTGGACGACATCATCCTCGAAGCGCTCGACCTGCAGGCGCCGCCGGCCGACCTGTCGATGTGGTCGAAGCTGATCTACACGCTGGAAAACCCGAAGCGCGAAGTCACCATCGGCATGGTCGGCAAGTACGTCGACCTGACCGAATCGTACAAGTCGCTCACCGAAGCGCTGCGCCACGCCGGCATCCACACCGAGAGCCGCGTCAACATCGAATATCTCGACTCGGAAGAGATCGAAACAAAAGGCTGTGAGCATTTGGCCAAGTACGACGCGATTCTCGTGCCGGGCGGCTTCGGCAAGCGCGGCGTGGAAGGCAAGATCATGGCCGCGCGCTATGCCCGCGAAAACAAGATCCCGTACCTGGGCATCTGCCTGGGCATGCAGGTCGCGCTGATCGAATACGCGCGCCACATGGCCGGCCTGCCGAATGCGAACTCGACCGAATTCGATCTCGAGACCGACCAGCCGGTCGTCGCCCTGATCAACGAGTGGCAGAACCACGACGGCAAAGTCGAACAGCGCGACGAGAACTCGGACCTGGGCGGTACCATGCGCCTGGGCGCGCAGACTTGCGAAGTCAATCCGGGCACGCTGGCGGCCGAGATCTACGGCAACGTAGTCACCGAGCGCCATCGCCATCGCTACGAAGCCAACAACTTCTACCTGCCGAAGGTGGAAGCGGCCGGCCTCGTGGTCGCGGCGCGCACCCCGAACGAGAACCTGTGCGAAATCATGGAACTGCCGCGCAGCGGCGACAACGCGCACCCGTGGTACATGGGCGTGCAGTTCCACCCTGAATTCAAGTCGACCCCGCGCAGCGGCCACCCGCTGTTCACGTCGTTCATCCAGGCCGCATTGGCGCACCAGTCGGCGAACACCGCCACCGCCGCAAATGGGCCTTTAGATGCGGCCCCCACCGCTTTGCAAGGAGACGCAGCATGAAGTTATGCGACTTTGAAGTAGGCCAGGACCAGCCGATCTTCCTGATCGCCGGCACCTGCGTGATCGAATCGCGCCAGATGGCGCTCGACGTCGCCGGCACGCTCAAGGAAATCACCTCGGCACTCGGCATCCCGTTCATCTACAAATCCTCGTTCGACAAAGCGAACCGCTCGTCGGGCACTTCGTTCCGCGGCCCTGGCCGCGAAAAGGGCCTGGAGATCCTCGCCGACGTCAAAAAGACCATCGGCGTGCCGGTGCTGACCGACGTCCACACCGAGGAAGAGATTCCTGAGGTGTCGAGCATCGTCGACGTCCTGCAGACCCCGGCCTTCCTGTGCCGCCAGACCGATTTCATCAACGCCTGCGCCCGTTCGGGCCTGCCGGTGAACATCAAGAAGGGGCAGTTCCTGGCGCCGGGCGACATGAAGAACGTGATCGACAAGGCACGCAATGCGGCACGTTCGGCCGGCCTGAACGAAGACAACTTCATGGCCTGCGAACGCGGCGCCTCGTTCGGCTACAACAACCTGGTCTCGGACATGCGTTCGCTCGCCATCATGCGCGAATCGAACTGCCCGGTGGTGTTCGACGCCACCCACTCGGTGCAGCTGCCGGGCGGGCAGGGCACGTCCTCGGGCGGCCAGCGCGAACACATCCCGGTGCTGTCGCGCGCGGCGGTCGCGGCGGGCATCGCCGGCCTGTTCATGGAAACCCATCCGGATCCGAAGAACGCCCTGTCCGACGGCCCGAACGCGGTGCCGCTGGGCCGCATGAAGGAACTGCTTACCACCCTGGTCGAGATCGATCGCGTGGTCAAGCGTGCGGGCTTCCTCGAGAACGACTTCAAGGCATAATACTGCTGAGCTAATGTAGCAAGCGAGTCGAGGCGCCTCTTTGGCGCCTCGTCTTTCATGTGCGAGACGATTTTTACCCTTTGGAGATGTAAAACATGAGTGCTATCGTTGATATTATCGGCCGCGAGATCATTGACTCGCGCGGCAATCCGACCGTCGAATGCGACGTCCTGCTCGAATCCGGCGTGATGGGCCGCGCGGCCGTGCCGTCGGGCGCGTCGACCGGTTCGCGCGAAGCGATCGAACTGCGCGACGGCGATCCGAAGCGTTATTTCGGCAAGGGCGTGCTGCAAGCCTGCGAGAACATCAACACCGAAATCAGCGAAGCCATCATGGGCCTGGACGCCAACGAACAGGCTTTCCTCGACCGCACCCTGATCGACCTCGACGGCACCGAAAACAAGAGCCGCCTGGGCGCCAACGCCATGCTGGCCGTGTCGATGGCCGTGGCGAAAGCCGCCGCCGAGGAAGCGGGCCTGCCGCTGTACCGCTACTTCGGCGGTTCGGGCGCGATGCAGATGCCGGTGCCGATGATGAACGTGATTAACGGCGGCGCCCACGCCGACAACAACCTGGACATCCAGGAATTCATGATCATCCCGGTCGGTGCGCCCAGCTTCAAGGAAGCGATCCGCTACGGCGCCGAGGTGTTCCACACCCTGAAGAAGATCCTGCATTCGAAGGGCCTGTCGACCGCGGTCGGCGACGAAGGCGGCTTCGCCCCATCGGTGTCGAGCCACGAAGAAGCGATCAAGCTGATCATGCAGGCGATCGAGCAGGCAGGCTATGAAGCCGGCACGCAAATCGCCATCGGCCTGGACTGCGCCGCCAGCGAGTTCTACAAGGACGGCAAGTACCACCTGGAAGGCGAAGGCCTGGAACTGAGCGCGACCGACTTCACCAACATGCTCTCGACCTGGTGCGACAAATACCCGATCATCTCGATCGAGGACGCGATGCATGAAGGCGACTGGGAAGGCTGGGGCATCCTGACCGAAGCCCTGGGCAAGCGCGTGCAGCTGGTGGGCGACGATCTGTTCGTCACCAACACCAAGATCCTCAAAGAGGGCATCCAGAAGGGCATCGGCAACTCGATCCTCATCAAGATCAACCAGATCGGTACCCTGACCGAGACCTTCGCCGCCATCGAGATGGCCAAGCGCGCCGGCTACACGGCCGTGATTTCGCACCGTTCGGGCGAAACCGAGGACTCGACCATTGCCGACATCGCGGTGGGCCTGAACGCCCTGCAGATCAAGACCGGCTCGATGTCGCGTTCGGACCGCATGGCCAAGTACAACCAGCTGCTGCGCATCGAGGAAGACCTCGGCGACGTCGCCAGCTATCCTGGCCGTGATGCTTTCTATAATTTGAAGTGATTCGTCTGAAATAAATCGATGTACCCCGCGGGCCGCCCATCCTGGCGCGGCCCGCGTTCCCGAATTCCGCCATGCGCATCATTACGCTCGTTCTCGCCGCTTTACTGGTCCTGATCCAATACCCCCTGTGGCTGGGGAAGGGCGGCATGCTCGCCGTCGCCGACATGCGCGACCAGGTCCAGCTGGCCCAGGTCAAGACCGAGCAGCTCAAGGCGCGCAACGCCAAGCTCGAATCGGAAGTGCGCGACCTGCGCGAAGGCACCGGCGCCGTCGAGGAACGCGCGCGCCTGGAGCTGGGCATGATCAAGCAAAACGAAATCTTCGTGCAGGTGCTGAGGAAAGA
Organism: Massilia sp. CFBP 13721; assembly: GCF_014842025.1. GTDB lineage: Bacteria > Pseudomonadota > Gammaproteobacteria > Burkholderiales > Burkholderiaceae_D > Telluria. The sequence continues at coordinate 248,121 of NZ_JACYUY010000005.1, read as the reverse complement.
CGAGCAGCCGACCGAATCGATGACGGTGCCGCCGCCACCGCCGGCGCCCAAGCCCGGCAAAGGCGCTGCCCACGCACCGACCCACTGAGATGCATTCTACCGACCCCGCGTCCCTGACGACGCTCGAGGCGCTCGCCGCCTACCTCGCCGCCGCCTTCGAGAGCGGCGACGCCGCCAGCCTCGCCGAAGCCTTCGCCACTGCCGCCCGTGCCGAGGGCACGGCCCACCTGGCCGCCGCCGCAGGCTTGCCCCAGCTTGAACTGCGCCATGCCTTCGTTAGCGGCGAAATGAGCATGGGGACCACGCTGGCGATCATGAAGGTGATCGACTTGCATATGCCGGGGGCGGCGCACTAACCGCGGCTGCTCGCGTGTCCTTTGAACGCGTGGGCGGGAGACCCGCCCACCTTACGGGTCTGTGCATCGTCCACGACCTTTGGCGTTGAGGTGCATGCCATCTGCCGACGCAAACCCGACCAATTCAAATTGATCTGACCCGTAGGGTGGGCGGGTCCCCCGCCCACGCGTTCAACCGGCCCATGCACAGCCCGCACTCTCGATTAGGCCTAGATCAGCGTCCGCAAGCCGTCCTGATTGCCCTAGAATGTTCGCCATCTCTACATTCACAAGGAAGCCGATCATGAGCCAGCAACATGTCGCAGGACCATTCGACGTCACCGTCACCCCGCAAGGCCAGCCCGAGGTACGCGATGGCATGACCACCGGCCGCATGGCCATCGACAAGCGCTACCACGGCGAGCTCGAGGCTACGGGCGTAGGCGAGATGCTGTCGGCCATGACGACCACCGAAGGCTCGGCCGGCTACGTCGCCATCGAGCGCGTGACCGGCACCCTGCAGGGCCGTAGCGGCAGCTTCGTCGTCCAGCACAGCGGCACCATGGCGCGCGGGGCGCAGGCTTTGTCGATCACGGTCGTGCCGGATTCAGGCACCGGCGAGCTGACCGGGATCGCCGGCACGATGCGCATCCGTATCGAGGAGCGCAAGCATTTCTACGAATTCGACTACATCCTGCCGCAAGCGTGAACGCCGACAAGCAGGCTAGGGAGATGCTTGGCAGAATCGACCCCATATGATTCGAAAAATGGCATCTGCATGCGGGATTTCGATTCATTTCGTTGCGATCTGCTTTTATGCAGCTTGAGATTGTTTCGTGATACGGGCTGGATAGTGCTGTTTTGCCGGCGAGCGCCGGCATAGACTGGGTCATCCGCAATCCACTTGGAATGCATTGCGGAATTCCGAAGGAGCAGGTGGCGATACGCTGCCTGGTCCGAACCTATCCCGCTTCGTAAAGGAACCATCATGCGTCACGCTTATCGCCTGCACCGCCTGCTCCCCGCCTGCCTGCTCCTCCTGGCCAGTGCCGCCTCGGCCCGCACCATGCCCTATCCACAAGTCGACGACGATACGGCCGGGTCGACCGTACAGGTGACGGCGCCTGCCGCCAGCGCCTTCGTCACGCCCGACCAGGCGCGCGAGATTGCCGGCTCGTACAGCATGTCGAACGGCTGGCGGACCAAGGTCAGCATGGTGTCGGGACGCTACATCGAGGCGCGCATCGACAGCGAAAAACCGATGCGGCTGCGTTCGGTCGGCAACGATACCTTCGTCTCGCGCGACGGCAAGGTCAGCATGCGCTTCAGGCAAGGCGAATTCGCGGACGGCATGACGATGAGCTTTGTGCCGGATGGGCGCCTGGCCCAGGTCGTTGTCCTCTCTTCGCGCATCGCGCAGCGCTGAGCACATGCATGGGGTCGTATGACCCCATGGCGTCCTTAGACGCGTTTGCGGCGCAGCCCGGCCAGCCCGGCCAGTCCGGCGGCAAACAGGGCGATGCTCGCCGGTTCGGGAACCTCGGTGTCGCGGACGAGTTTCAGGTAGCCGGTTGCACCTGCGCACTGGTTGCCGCTTGGCCCTCCGCATCCTGCGCCCGCCATGCTGCCATCGCTGTTGGCATCGCTTACCGTGAACACCTGGCCGCTCGACCCCATCCTAATATGAGAGAACTGATCGTTGGCGTACAGCGCTCCGGTGAGGAACCCGTCTGCGCCGAAGGACAGGTTCATGTCGAGATAGCCGAAGCGGGTACTGAATCCACGGCCGTTGGTGGACGAATAATGCATAAGCTGGCCCATGCCCGGGTAGCTGTAGCGCAGGCCGAGCAGGCCTTGCACAGGCGCCGGGGCGCTGCCGATATATTGGACGAATGCAAACTGGAACGTGCCGGCTTCGACAGTCTGGCGGTCGAATTCGAGTTCCAGCGTGATGCCCAGCGGCGTCTTGTCGTTGGTCGCAGTCCATTCGTAGACCATGCCGGCGTGGCTCAGCAGGGGAAGCAGGGAACAGGCGGCAGCGGCTAGGGCAGACTTGATGTTCATGGGTGATCCTTTGTTTTTGGTAGCTTTTCTAAAGCAAGGAACGTTCCACAACAAATGTGTCCTATGGAGACAATTGGAGTGCGATCTTTTTTACATATGCAGTGTAAAAATTACCGACAGGCAGGACATCATCCTGCACGGCAAGCGGCTTCGCCGCTCTCCGGTATTTGCGTGAAACTTGGCCATTTCCGCCATTATGCATTACTCATGGCGTCAGCAGGCTTGCGGATGCAGGGACCGTATGGAGCACTGAAGCGGACGGTGTCGCCAGCGTGACGGGAATCACACCCAGAATCGCCGCACGCAGCACGTCGACTGCAGGCTTCTTGCGCGACTGGAAGCGCACAGTACGAATGCCCGCTTGCTCCAGCCGCGCATCGCGCAGGGCGTCTTTTGCGGCGGAATGGGTCCGGTCATCGAGTTCGATGACGGCGACGACGTCGCAGTTCCCGGTACAAACGACGTAATCGACGCGCTGCTGGGCAATCCTCAGACGGTCGCCGTGCGCCATCTTTTTATCCGCGCTGGCGGCTTCGATCAGGGCCGACATTGCCACTTGGGGAAACACATTATGGTCGGGCAGGGCGGCGACGAGCCGGCCGAAGAATTCCTGTTCGTTATCGGACATCAGCTTGCGGGCCCGATAAGCGCCGCTACGTCCGGTCTTTTTCGCGCCTTTCGCCAGCATCGCGCCAACGACGGCGGCCAGCGCAACAAGCATGGATAGGACGAGCAATGTTTTCATGAGGCGTACTTCCTTTCTATGAAGGCGGTAGTGAGACCATATCCTATTACAATATGTTGCCCAAGGGAACTATATTATTCCTGAGGCAGGGTGAATTGTCAGCGACGCAAACTGGCGGGCGATCGGCGATCCAGATGCGTCCAGGCACGTATCGATAAATAGCCAGTGCACATTTTGAACAAATGCGTATCAGGATTCAGGCAAATTATTTCTAATATTAAATTAATAATTGTCTTGGAATCCATTTTCGGGCATGCTTCGCCTGTTATCGTCCAGCCGGAATGAACAGGTGAATGCTCCAGAAAAGAAAACATTCCGGCATAGTTTGTACGAGTGTGCTTTCGCGCTTCTCATCGGCTGTTCTCTGGCGTTCATCCTGCAATGGCTGTTTGGCGAAGAGTTCGCTACGCGCGAGCAGGCTCGCGTGTATGCGCCGATCGCGGGCGCGCAGTATGGGGAAGGCAGGCGCGACGATATCCGGGTATTGCTGATCGATGATGCCGCGCTGGCGGCGGCAGGCCAGGTCTGGCCCGCCCGTTACGGCTATTCCGCGCGCCTGCTCGGCGCCATCGCCCACTACAAACCGAAAGCGATCTTCGTCGATATTTATTTCAGTGCGCAGCGCGACGACCCTTCGTTCGCCGCATTAAACCGCGCCTTATGCGCATTGCGGCGCGAGGGCATTGCCGTATTCCTGGCCAGCGCGCGCGACGGCAGCGGGAATTACCCATTGCGCCCGGAACTCGACGCACTCGCCGGCAAATGCTTCGACAAAGTGGCGATTCAATACACCCCTGACGATATCGACCGCATTGCCTGGAATTATCCGCTTGTCGCCGAGCGCGCCGGGCAGGGCGCCGCGCCGCTCAGGAGCGCGGCGCTGGCCTTGCACGAGGCGGCCAGCGGCCGCGCACTGGCGGCGGTACGGCATCCGCTGGCTCTGACCTGGGGCAGCTACCAGGCCGGGCAGGGCACCGGTTGGCGCCAGGATGCCGGCCCGAACGTCGCCTCGTATTGCCGGCCATGGAGCGGCTTTGCAGAGCTGCTGCCCCCGGGCATACGCGGCCTCTGGTACGAGGACACCGACAAGCCCCTGTGCGTGTATCACGAAACCTTGCACGCCGGCGATCTTGCGAACACGACCACGGAAGGCGAGGCGCAGCTGCGCAGACAGATCGAGGGCAAGCTCGTCCTGGTCGGACTCGGCACGACGAATTCGGGCGACTTCGTCCAGTCGCCCCTGCATGGGCGCATTCCGGGCATTTACCTGCACGCGATGGCGCTCGACAACCTGCTGGTCGACGGCGACGACCATGCGCGCCATATGTCCATGCAGCCCGGTCGCGAGCAGGCGCCGCTGGTCGCCTTCCTGGGGCTGTCGATCCTGTTCGTGACCATCGTACCCAAGCTGCTGCGCCCCTGGGTGGAGGCGCGTTTCGGCACGCAGCTGCTGGAGGAGCCGGTCGAGTTCTGGATGGCACGCCTGCGCCTGCGCAGGACGGAGGGCGTGCAATGGGGCGCATTGCTGGTGCTGCCCGCCGTGTGGCTGATCCGTGTGGCGGGCGTGCTGGTGGCCGGGTACACGATGATCTGGGCCGGGCAGCGCTTCTTCGGCCTGGGCGTGCTGTCCGTGGTCGGCGTGATCTTCATGACCCTGTTTGCCGAGTGGTTCGACCTGAACGAAAAACTGCGCCGCCACCTGCTGCTGCCGCCTGCGGTACCGCAATCCGCCATCCAACCCGTTCCAATAACCGTTTCTCCCGAGGAGCCTGTCGATGATGTTCCCACCCCCGCTACTTAAGCTGGCTCAGCTGGCGCGCCCGGCCGCCATGCTGCTCGTCCTGGGCCTTGCAGCCGGCACCGCGCTTGCCGCCGACGAGGTCGTCGCCGTCAAGGGCAAGCAGGTCGAGGTGTTCGCAGTCCCCGACAATGCCGAGCCGGGCGTCATGTTGCCGGTTGCTGGCCTGCCGTGGGCAATCAAGGAAGAAAAGAACAGCTTCTACCGGGTCGCCCTGAATGGCAAGGATGCCTGGGTCGACGCGATGCAGGTCACGGTGTCGCGGGCATCGAGCGACGCTTGCCCGCAGCTGGTGCGCGTCGGCCAGGTGCAGCCGGTCCCGGTCGCCGGCGCCCCTGGCCTTGGCCGCGTGCGCTGCAAATGAGGATGCAGCCACCCCGCTTGCGCGCCGCGGCATGGCTGGCCGCGTTCGCCTGGATGGCGGCAGCCCCGGCGGCAGCGGCGGCCGAGATCCCGGCCGTTGCCGGTGTCGCCGAGCTGCCGCCGCCACCGCCGCATGTGTGGGCCGACCCCCGGGCGAGCCTGGACGATAACCGCGTCCACGGCAACGGACTGGTGTCGATGCCGGCGCTGCAACAGTACCTGGACGGCCTGTACGCCAGGCTCAAGGCGTCGGCCGGGGTGCCCGACTGGCCGGGATCGGTGTACATCTCCGCCGACACCACGCTCAATGCCCACGCGTCGGCCGCCGGCAACCTGTTCCTGCATATCGCGCTGATCCAGTCGGCCGAATCTGAGGACGAAATCTATTCCGTGCTCGCGCACGAGTTCGCCCACGTGTACCTGAACCACCAGGCCACCTACGAAACGCATAACACGGCGGAAAACCTGCGCTTTGCCGGTACCATCCTCGGTGTCCTGGCAGGCAAGATCGGTGGCACGGGTGGGGCCGTCAAGTGGGGCGTGGGCGACACCATCGGCGCCGCCAACAGCCTGGCGCACGACGCCCTGATTCCGGTGTGGCAGCGCGACGTCGAACAGCAGGCCGACATGGCCGGGGTACACCTGAGCATGCGCGCCGGCTATTCCTACCCGGCGGGTTTTAAAACCTTCCTCGAGCGCCTGGCCACGCTCGAAGCGCGCGACGCGGCAGCCACGAATACGGCGAACGCCAGCGGCGCGGCCGTGGCGGGCACGACTGCGCGCAAGACCCACGCCAGTGCGCAAGAGCGCGAGACGCTGTTGACCGAGCGCGTCGCGCCGCTGTTGCCGCGTCCGCGTCCGGCGCCGCGCAAGGCCCCGTGGCAGGCGGCGCTGCGCGCGCCGGGCACGGCCGAAGTACTGGCCCATTTTGCGCTGCTGCCGCGCATTGCCGCCCTGCAGGCGCAGGGCAAGCAGGGCGAGGCGCTAAAGCTGGCGCAACAGGCGGCTTCCGGCGCGACGGCGGGCGACGCCACCATGCTGCTGACGCTGCAGGACGCGATGCGGCGCACCGGGGCATCGTCTCTCGCGCAGGCGGAGGTTCTCGTTCGCAACAGGGACTGGCCGGAACGCTCGTGGAACGCCTTGCGCCAGGCGGTTTACCTGGCCCACATGCCGGCCCAACCGGCACAGGCGAAAGCGGGGCTCGATACCCTGTTCAAGATGTTCGGCGAACCGGCCAGCGCCATGCCGGACATGGTGGCGATCTACCGGGAGAGCGGGGACGCGCTGGCGCAGACCGGCATAATGACGCGTTGCCTGCAATACGCAAGCTACCGCAAGGCGTGCGGGGAGAGCGCCAATACCGAGCAGGAACGCGCTCAACAGGCAGCGCAGGCAAAGGCCCGTGAAGACCAACTGAGCAAGAACGCCGCCGACAAGGTCATGAAAATGCTCAAGTGGAAATAGAACTGGGAATAAAAGCCGGGCGCGCTCCCTGTCGGGGCGCGCCGCGGCGGTACTGCCTTAGTTCGACGACGCTTCGCCCTGCTGCGCGCCGGCGCCCTGCTCGAGGAAGGAGCGCAGCATCCACGCGTTCTTCTCGTGCACTTCCATGCGGGTGGTCAGCATGTCGGCGGTCGGGAAGTCGTCGAGCTCGTCGGCGACCTTGACAGCAGCGCGCATCGTGCGCACCAGGACTTCGTTGCCGTCGACCAGTTGGCGGATCATGTCCTTGGACGACAGCACTTCCGGTTCTTCGGTGATGCTCGACAGATCGACATAACGCTTGGAGGTGGCCGGTGCGAAATGACCCAGCGCGCGGATGCGCTCGGCGATCTCGTCCAGCGCATTCCACTGCTCGGTGTATTGTTCTTCAAACATCACGTGCAAGGTCGAAAACATCGGGCCCGTCACGTTCCAGTGGAAATTGTGCGTCTTCAGGTACAACATGAAAGCATCCGCCAGGACAGTCGAGAGCGATTCGACGATTTTTGCGCGGTCTTCAGTGTTGATTCCGGTATCCATGTGCATTGCAGTTCTCCCATAAGTAAGTGTTAGTGTTGGTGAAATTTACAACACTGCTAACAATGCAACAGCTTAGCACCGGCTGGAAAATCGTGCGGCACGATGCCCCGTTTCAATTGCGGGACACGGCAATGTCGTGCGTCGCTGCCGGCAGGCTTGTGCTACCGTCGAGCCACTGGCGCATGGCCACGTGCGCAACAACCGCGGAGGAGACGGCATGGAAAGGTTTCTGATCGTTTTTCGGGGTGCGACCATCGGGCAAGCCGAAGGTCCGCAACATGATCCGGCACGCTGGGATGCCTGGTTCAACGCGCTGGGCGGGGCATTGGTCGACCGCGGTGCGCTCAGCCATGGCAGCGTCGAGGTGCCGACGCGCCTGATCGGCCCCAAGCTGAGCAGCAGCGCCTTGTCCGGCTATTGTCTCGTCGCGGCAAGCGATTTCAACGATGCCGTGCGCCTCGCGCAATCATCACCGGTGTTCGACGAAAACGGCTCGGTCGAGATCGCGCACCTGCGAGGCTAAGCGACCTGCAGACTCGCGAGGACTGCGCGCACCGCAGGCGGAATCGGTACCGACTTGCCGCTGGGACGGTCCACGTACACGTGCACGAAATGCCCGGCCGCCGCGGGCAGGGGCTCGTCGTTGCGGTACAAAGCCAGTTCATAGCGCACGCTCGATGTGCCGAGCTTTGCCACGCGCACGCCGACATGGATGGTGTCGGGAAAGGAAATCGAACTGAAGTAGGAGCAGCCGGTGTCGACCACGAAGCCGACCACCTCGCTCTTGTGGATGTCGAGCACGCCGCGGTCGATCAGCAAGCGATTGACCGCGGTGTCAAAGAAGCTGTAGTAATTGACGTTGTTGACATGCCCGTAGCTGTCGTTGTCCATCCAGCGCGTCGGCAGCGTCGACAAGTGGGGGAAGGCGGAGCGGGGCGTGTCGCGCATCGTTAATTATCTCTAATCAATGTTTGATATCGGGGGCCGGCACCAGCGCGTCGGCCGTGGTCGCGGTGGCGAACAGCTGCGCGCAATCGACCTTGTCGAAGGCGTAGTGTTTGCCGCAGAAGTCGCAGTTGATGCCCAGTTCGCCCAGGTCCGCCAGCGCCGATTCGACTTCCGGCTGGCCCAGCATTTTCAGCATGTTGCCGACCTTTTCGCGGGTGCAGCTGCAGTGGAATTGCGGGTGCTGCGGATCGAAGACGCGGATCGTCTCTTCCCAGAACAGGCGGTTCAGGAGCGTTTCGATGTTGGTCGTGAGCAGTTCTTCCTGCTTCAGCGTCTGGCCGAGCATGACCGCGCGGTGCCAGGTTTCCAGGTCTTCCTCTTCGCTCGCCTGCACCGTCTGGTCATCCTTGCCACTGTGGCGCGGCAGTTTTTGCAGCAGCAAGCCGCGCGAGACCTTGTCGTCGGCCGCCAGCCACAGTTTGGTGTCCATCTGTTCCGAACGCAGCATGTAGTTTTCGATGACGGTCGCCACGCTGTCGCCGTCGAGCGGGACGATGCCCTGGTAGGGCTGCTGGCCCGGCATCTTTTCTAGCGGGTCGAGCGTGATCACGAAGCGGCCGCGGCGGTTCACGTTGAGCAGGTCGGTCAGGCCGGCGTCGTCGACGATGTGCGCGTCCGGGGCCAATTTTGCCGTGGCGCGGATGCGCAGGTCGGCGTCGCACTCGACCACCAGCAGGCGCACGGGACCGTCGCCGTGGATCTGCATCACGATCGAGCCGTTGAATTTCAGGTTGGCCGACAGCAGGGCGGCGGCGGCCACCATCTCGCCCAGCATCGAGCGCACGGCTTTTGGGTAACCGTGGCGGGCCTGGATCTCGCGCCAGGTGTCGGAAATCTCGACCAGCTCGCCGCGCACGGCGGCGTTGTCGAAGATAAATTTCTGCAGGGTGTCCTTGGTGTCTACTGTCGTCATTCTCTATCCGATGTGCTTGAGCTGCGCCTTGAACAATTGGCCACGCGCCACGTAACTGGCGGCGTTGCCTTGCAGACGCAGCAGGTCTTCTTCCGTGAGCGTTCGCACCGCTTTCGCAGGCGAACCCAATATCAGCGAGTTATCCGGGAACTCTTTCCCTTCGGTCACCAGGGCGCCGGCGCCGACCAGGCAACCCTTGCCGATCTTCGCGCCGTTGAGAATCACCGCCTGGATGCCGATGAGCGAACCGTCGCCCACCGTGCAGCCGTGCAGCATGGCCTGGTGGCCGATGGTGACGCCCTTGCCGATCACGAGCGGGTAGCCCATGTCGGTGTGCATCACCGTGCCTTCCTGGACGTTGCTGTTTTCCCCGATGGTGATGCGCTCGTTGTCGCCGCGAATCGTGACCCCGAACCACACCGAGGCATTCGCCTCGAGCGTCACCTTGCCGATCAGGTTGGCCGAATCGGCAACGAAGGCCGACGCATCGATCTCGGGGGCATGCTCGCCCAGCTGGTAAATCGCCATGGATGTGCTCGCGGAAGGTTGAAGTGACGCTATTTTACGCGCTCGCGTCCGCTGATTGCAGCTAAGTACTCGACCAGAAATAAATGTGAATTTTGGCAAACAGAACCGGAGGCGATGCAAGGCGGCGAGTGCGCCGCAGTGCGAGCACTGCAAGCGCGAGCCAACGCCGCAGCGCGCCGGTTATGGCAGCCAAAAACACATTTATTTTTGGGTGAGTACGTAAATGGGGACGGTGGGCAAGAATCCAAGGGCATGCGTATAATCAACATTGATCCGAACGACCGTACTTTTTTAGGGCCGACATGACACCTTCCCGTTCCGAATTCCTCACCATCCGCGGCCTGCGCACCCACGTGCGCCACTGGGGCCGCGAAGGCGCCCCGACATTGTTCATGTCGCATGGCTGGATGGACATGTCGGCCTCGTTCCAGTTCATCGTCGATCACCTTGCCGGAGACTGGCACGTGATCGCCAACGACTGGCGCGGCTTCGGGCTCTCCGAGCGCAGCCATTCCGACACCTACTGGTTCCCGGACTACGTGGCCGACCTCGACGCCTTGCTCGAGCATTATTCGCCGGACGCGCCGGTGAACCTGCTCGGCCACAGCATGGGCGGCAACATCGTCAGCATGTATGCGGGCGTGCGGCCGGAGCGGGTACGAAAGCTGATCAACCTGGAAGGCATCGGCCTGATGGGCGCCAGGCCGGAGCAGGCGCCGAAGCGCATGGCCAAGTGGCTGGACGAGCTGCGCACGCCGCCGACTATGCGCGGCTACGCCAGCCTCGACGAAGTGGCAGGGCGGTTGCGCAAGACGAACCCGCGCCTGCCGTTCGCGCGCGCGGCCTTCCTGGCCGAACACTGGTCGGCGCCCAACGATGCCGGCGAGTACGAAATCCTGGGCGATCCGGCGCACAAGATGCCGGGGCCGCTGCTGTACCACCTCGACGAGATGATCGCCATGTGGAAGCGCATTAGCGCGCCGGTGCTGTGGATCGAGGGCGCCGAGACAGAAATGTGGAAGTGGATGGGGCCGCAGGACGGAATGCGGGCGGAAGTCGATGGGCGGCTGGCGCACATGGCGTCGGTGGAGCCGCACATCGTGCCGGGGGCGGGGCATATGGTGCACCATGACCAGCCGGAGGTGCTGGCGGGGTTGATCGAAGCGTTTTTGGCGCGGTGATGTGGAGACTCTGGGGCTGTTGCCTGTTCATGGTGAGTCGAATCCGCATGGGCGCAAGTGCCCATCCTACGGGATAGGGTCGTCGCCCGACGAGCATAATGTAGGGTGGACGGGTCCCCCGTCCACGCGTTCAGTTAGCGTAAGCACGATGCAAAGGAAATTTGCATCCCAGCCTCAAACTGCAAAGAATATTTGCATCCCCTACAAATGCCGCACCTCCACCGGCGGCACCTCCCACGCATCATTGCGCCCATCGACGTAACGCACCGGCGCCGCCAGCAATTCTTCCACCGGCACATCATCCAGGCTCGCCACCGTCACCGCATGGAACGCCCCCAGCCGCGCCGAATGCCCGGTCGAAAACACATTGATCCCGCAATGCCGGCAAAAACAATGAACGTCGCGCTTGGCAGCGAAGCGATACTCGCTCAAGGCATTCTCGCCCGCCAGCAGCCGGAATGCGCTGGACGGCACCTGCACCGCCCAGAAACGCATCTTCGTGCAGACCGAGCAATTGCATTTGACGGTGCCGGCGGCGAGGTCGGCTTCGTAGTGCACCGCGCCGCAATGACAGCTGCCGTGGCAAGTCCGCATCATGCGCTCCCGAAATGAAACGCTCACTCTACCATTTCCACCCCGGCAAGCGGACGCCGTCGCGCCGGCCCGCGCAATGCGGCGTACAATGTTTGCTCGTCCAGAAAACCGCCCGCGCATCATGCTGAAAGTCGATCTTCACTGCCATTCCAATGTCTCCGACGGCGTGCTCGCACCCGCCGCCCTGGCCGCTTACGCGCGCAAGGGCGGGGTCGAGGTCTGGGGCCTGACCGACCACGACGAAGTGGGCGGCGTCAAGCCGGCGCGCGCCGCGGCGACAGAGCAGGGCATGCGCTTCGTGCCCGGCGTCGAAATCTCGGTCACCTGGGCCAACCAGACCGTGCACCTGGTCGGCCTGCAGATCGACGAAGACAATCCGGCGCTGCTGGCCGGCCTGGCCCAGACCCGCAACGGACGCGATGCGCGCGGACGCGAAATTGCCGCTCAGCTGGAAGCAGCGGGCATCCCGGACGCCTACCAGGGCGCACTGAAATTCGTCGGCAACCCGGACCTGCTCTCGCGCACCCATTTCGCGCGCTACCTGGTCGAATGCGGCAAGTGCGACACCACCACCGAGGTGTTCCGCCGCTTCCTTACCGAAGGCAAGCCGGGCTACGTGCCGCACCGCTGGGCCTCGCTGCCGGAAGCCATGGGCTGGATCCAGGGCGCCGGCGGCATTCCCGTGATCGCGCATCCGGGGCGCTACAAATTCTCGCAGACGGCCGAGGACGCGCTGTTCGACGAATTCCGCCAGCTGGGCGGGAATGCAATCGAGGTCGTGACCGGCAGCCATACACCGGACCAGTACGCGACCTATGCCGAGGTGGCGCGGCGCTATGGCTTTTTGGCGTCGCGCGGAACGGATTTCCATGCGCCGGGGGAGGCGCGGGTGGAGTTCGATGCGCTGCCGCCGTTGCCGGCCGGGGTAACGCCGGTGTGGTACGACTGGTTTTGATCGTTGTGTTGCGCGTGGGGTGGGCGCCCCGTGCCCACGCGTGACGTTCGCATGGTGTTGGCCTTGTTCTCAAAATGACGAGCCAACACGACGCATGGTTGACGCGTGGGCACGGGGCGCCCACCCTACAAAACCGTGATCCGATTGCGGGCGCTTTAAGCCCAGCATAAGCCTCCCACCCTTGCATTTCCCCTCGGGCACCCCTATCTTGGCATCCTGTTAATGTCAATCGCCCCGGAGGCATCCCCATGAAGCGCATCGTGTTATTCCTCGCCACCAACCTCGCGGTTGTGCTGGTGCTGACGGTCGTCCTGAACCTGCTCGGGGTCGGGCGCGCGGTTTCGGCGCAGGGGATCAATGTCGGCGCGCTGGCCGTGTTTTCGCTGGTGGTGGGCTTTACCGGTTCCATCATTTCGCTCTTGATGAGCAAACCGATGGCCAAGTGGTCGACCGGTGCGCGCGTCATCGAGCAGCCGCAAAATTCCACCGAGCTGTGGCTGGTGAACACGGTGCGCCAGCTGTCCGAGCGCGCCGGCATCGGCATGCCGGAAGTGGCCGTCTACGATGGCGAGCCGAACGCCTTCGCCACCGGCGCCTTCAAGAATTCGGCGCTGGTCGCCGTTTCCACCGGCCTGCTGCAAGGCATGAACCGCGACGAAGTCGAAGCCGTGCTCGGCCACGAAGTGGCGCACATCGCCAACGGCGACATGATCACGCTGACCCTGATCCAGGGCGTGGTGAATACTTTCGTCGTGTTCTTCGCGCGCGTGGTCGGCTATTTCGTCGACAAGGTCCTGCTGCGCAACGAGGGCGGCCGCGGCATCGGTTACATGGCAGCCGTGTTCGTGTGCGAAATCCTGTTCGGTCTGCTAGCATCGATCATCGTCGCCTGGTTCTCGCGCAAACGCGAATTCCGCGCCGACGCCGGCTCGGCGAAACTGCTGGGCAGCACGGTGCCGATGCAGAACGCGCTGGCGCGCCTGGGCGGCTTCCAGCCTGGCGCCTTGCCGTCGTCGATGAGCGCCTCGGGCATTTCCGGCGGCGGTGGCGGCTGGGGTGCGCTGTTTTCGACGCACCCGCCGATGGAAGAACGCATCGCGGCATTGCAGGCACTGCGTTAATAAGAGGACACCGAGAGAGGACATTGAATGGGCCAGTTTTTCCATATTCATGCTGAAAATCCGCAAAAGCGCCTGATCGCGCAGGCGGCGCAGATCATCCGCGCCGGCGGCGTGGTCGCGCTGCCGACCGACTCGGCCTACGCGCTGGTATGCCAGCTGGACGACAAGGCGGCGGTGGAAAAACTGCGCCGCGTGCGCGGCATTGACGACAAGCACCACCTGACGATGCTGTGCCGCGACCTGTCGGAAATCGCGCAGTACGCGCGCGTCGACAACGTCCAGTACCGCCTGCTGAAAGCCACCATGCCGGGGCCCTATACCGTGATCCTGGAAGCGACGAAAGAGGTGCCGCGGCGCCTGTCGCACCCGTCGCGCAAGACCATCGGCCTGCGCGTGCCGGAAAACGCGATCACGCTGGCGCTGCTGGAAGAACTGGGCGAGCCGCTGATCGGCACTACCTTGCAGCTGCCGGGCGACGAACACATGCTGTCCGATCCGGACGAAGTGCGCGAGCGCCTCGAAAAACAGATCGAGCTCGTCATCGACGGCGGCGCCGGCACCCTGGAAGCCACCACCATCATCGACCTCACCGGTTCCGAACCCGTCCTCGTGCGCGAGGGCAGGGGCGATCCGGCCGCCTTCGGTCTCTGACAGACCGCCCCCAAGCCGGGCCAGCGCGCCCGGCTCTGCTAGAATCGCTCCCTTATGGATGAAATCATTCGCAATATCGCAGTCTATGCGCTGCCCGTTCTGTTCGCGATTACCCTGCACGAAGCCGCCCACGCCTATGTCGCCCGCTATTTCGGCGACAACACGGCGTATGCGCAGGGACGCATGACGCTCAACCCCATCTCGCACATCGATCTGTTCGGCACCATCATCATTCCGGTCGCGCTCTACGTGACTTCGGGCTTCGTGTTCGGCTATGCCAAGCCGGTGCCGATCCAGTTCGGCAACCTGCGCAATCCGAAGCGCGACATGGCCTGGGTGGCGCTGGCCGGTCCGCTGGCGAACCTCGTGATGGCGGTGATGTGGCTGATTTTCGGCGTCGCCTTGGGCGCGATGGAGGTGGCCGAGGACTTCCCGCACAAGGTCGCCCAGGCCGGCATCGTGACGAATTTGCTGATCTTCGCCTTCAACCTGTTCCCGTTGCCGCCGCTCGACGGCGGGCGCGTGCTGACCAGCATGCTGCCGAATACGCTGGCCTATAAATTCGCGAAGATCGAGCCGTACGGCTTCTTCATCCTGCTGGCGCTGCTGTGGCTCGGCGTGCTCTCCTTCTGGGTGCAGCCGGTGATGTGGCTGGGCGCCCAGGCGGTGGAATTGATCGCGTCGCCGATTACCTTCCTGCTGAGCTGAGGGATAGCATTTGATGCGGACGCCAACCGACAATCCCTCCCCCTGGGTACGCCGTTTCGCCGGCCTGGTGCCGGCCGGCGAGGTGCTCGACCTGGCTTGCGGCAGCGGTCGCCACGCGCGCCTGTTCGCCGGCCTCGGGCATCGGGTGCTTGCCGCCGACCGCGACCCGCAGGCGCTCGTCGCCGCAGCCTGTGCCGGCATCGAAACGCTGCAAGTCGACCTTGAGGAAGAAGGCGCGTGCTGGCCATTCGCAGCGGGCCGCTTCGCCGGCATCGTCGTCACGAATTACCTGCACCGGCCGCTGTTCCAGCACTTGCTGGACAGCCTCGCGCCGGACGGCGTGCTGATCTATGAAACCTTTGCAATCGGCAACGAAGCCTTCGGCAAGCCGAGCAATCCAGCCTTCCTGCTGCGCCCCGGCGAACTGCTGGAACTGGCTGCGCTGGGCGGCTTGACCGTGCTCGCCTACGAGGATGGTGTGGTCGCCGATCCGAAGCCTGCGCGGGTGCAAAGGCTGTGCGCGGCGGGGCGCGCCTTTATCGGAACCGAGGCCAAGCTCGACCATTTAGTTGGTCGGGAATGAACCATATTGGCGGACGATCCGCTACAATCAGATTTTTCCTTTACCGCACGTACCACTGATTATGATTAAGGGCAGCATTGTAGCAATCGTCACGCCGATGTTCGAAGACGGCAGCCTCGACAAGGATGGCCTGCGCAAGTTGATCGACTGGCATGTGGACGAAGGCACCGACGGCATCGTCATCGTCGGCACCACCGGCGAATCGGCCACCGTCACCCCGGAAGAGCACGTCGAACTGATCAAGCTGGCCGTGGACCACGTCGCCGGCCGTATCCCCGTCATCGCCGGCAGCGGCGGCAACTCGACCCTTGAGGCCATCACGCTGACGCGTGCGGCCAAGGAAGTCGGCGCCGACGCCTCGCTGCAGGTGGTGCCGTATTACAACCGTCCGACCCAGGAAGGCATGTACCGCCACTTCAAGGCGATCGCCGAAGCGGTCGACCTGCCGGTCATCCTGTACAACGTGCCGGGCCGCACGGTGGCCGACATGAGCAACGAGACCATCCTGCGCCTGTCCACGATCCCGAACATCGTCGGCGTGAAAGATGCGACCGGCAACATCGGCCGCGGCATCGAATTGCTGAAGCTGGTCGACAAGTCGTTTGCCGTGTACTCGGGCGATGACCCGACCGCGATGACGCTGATGTTCTGCGGCGGCGCCGGGAATATTTCCGTCACCGCCAACGTGGCGCCGCGCGCCATGCACGAACTGTGCGAAGCGGCCATGGCCGGCGACGTCCAGCGCGCCATCGCCATCAACAACAGCGTGCTCGAGCTGCACGCCAAGCTGTTCGTCGAGCCGAATCCGGTGCCGGTGAAATGGGCACTGGCCGAGATGGGCAAGATGCCATCCGGCCTGCGCCTGCCGCTCGCGCCCTTGTCGAACGCTTTCCACGACACCGTCCGCGGCGCCCTGCGCACCGCCGGCCTCGTCGTGCAATCCTGATTACAGATCTGACACCGTAACGATATGACTAAAAGCAACAAGACGACGACCTCCGTTTCCGCGCCTGTGCGCGTGCTCGCCATCGGCGCCGTGGCGCTCTCCATGGCGGCATGCACCACCGTTTTCGAGTCCGACAAGGTGGACTACAAGTCGTCCAAAAAGGCCGCGCCGCTGGACGTGCCGCCCGACCTGACCCAGCTGCAGAAAGACAATCGTTACGCCGTGCCTGAACGCGGCATTGCCACCGCATCCGGCATGCAGGCGGGCGCGGCTGCGCAGCCTGGCGCTGCCGCTGGCGTTGCAGTTCCTGCGGCGAGCGGTACAGCCATCGGCCCGGTCTCGACCGAAGCCGTGCGCGTCGAGCGCGCCGGCGACCAGCGCTGGCTGGTGGTCAAGCAGACGCCTGAACAGCTGTGGCCGCAGGTGCGCCAGTTCTGGGAAGACGCGGGCTTCCCGCTGGCGTCGGAATCGGCTGCTACCGGCATCATGGAAACCGAGTGGAACGAAAACCGCTCGAAGATCCCGCAAGACATCGTGCGCCGCACGCTCGGCCGCGTGTTCGACAGCGCCTATTCGACCGGCGAGCGCGACAAGTTCCGCACCCGCCTCGAGCGCCTGCCGGACGGCTCGACCGAGATCTACATCAGCCACCGCGGCGCCGAAGAAGTGCTGACCGGCGCCCAGAAGGAAACGACCACCTGGACCGTGCGTCCGAACGACCCGGCGCTCGAAGCCCAGTTCCTGGCGCGCCTGGTGGCCCGCCTGACCGGCGCCACCGAGCCGGCCGCCGTCAAGACGGCTGAAGCGACGCTGGCGAACGCCGCCGTGGCGCCGCAGCATGCGAAACTGCTGGGCGACCGCGTCGAAGTCGACGAGGGCTTCGACCGCGCCTGGCGCCGCGTCGGCCTGGCGCTCGACCGCGTCGGCTTCACCGTCGAAGACCGCGACCGCGTGCAGGGCGTGTACTTCGTGCGCTACGTCGATCCGGACGGCTCGAACAAGGAAGGCTTCATCAAGCGCCTGTTCAGCTTCGGCGATTCCGACAAGGCCAAGGAAGCCCAGCGCTACCGCGTGATCGTCAAGGCCGAGCCGAACGCCGCCGTCAGCAACGTCACCGTGCAGGACAACACCGGCGCGCCGGATACGTCGGCGACGGGCAAGAAGATCTTGTCGCTGCTGAATGACGAGCTGAAGTAATCGTTGTTCGGTACTAGAAGAGCCGGCCCTGTGGCCGGCTTTTTTTATGTCGAATCAGTGGTGCACCGTAGGGTGGGCACTGGTGCCCACGCGGTCGTACGGGTGCGTGCCGCAACGTGTGAAAACTCATTCGACGTATGCACCGCGGTATTGCGCGGCATTTCGATATGCATGCGTTCGACCGCGTGGGCACGAGTGCCCACCCTACGGTGCACGACGGCCAGTGGTGGGCGCCATCGTTACCAAACCTCCAGACGAAAAAAAACCGGCCCGCAGGCCGGTTTTTCCATCAGCGAGGTGCTGATTACTTCTTTGCAGCGTCAGCAGCGACGTCAGCAGCGGTCGAAGCGGCCGAAGCAGCGTCAGCAGCAGCAGCCGAAGCGGTTGCAGCAGCAGCAGCAGCGTCAGCAGCTGGGGTAGCAGCAGCGTCGGTGGTGGTGGTCGTCGTGGTGGTCGCGTCAGCGGCTGGAGCAGCAGCGTCGGTGGTGGTGGTCGCTGCAGGTGCTTCAACAGCAGCTGGGGTGGTGGTGGTGGTGGTTTCTTCTTTTTTCGAGCAAGCAGCCAGAGCAACAGCCATCAGCGAAACGATCAGCAGGGATTTTTTCATGGTTTTTCCTTAATTAAGTTTAGTACTTGTGTTGCGATGAATAATTACCGGTAATTATCGCTCTTTTGGAATTCTCGTGGCTTTCGTACTGGTAACAGTGCTTGATAGACAACGGAACCTTCCTAACCCGATATTATAGCCAAATTTACCGAATCGCAATAGAAAACCAATGCCAAAATGGAAGTATTTTGTGACTTGATAAGCTTCATTTTGTTACAAGATGCTACAAACATCAAGATTTCTATTTGCGTATCGATTTAAATCAAATTTACAGTCCGGTGACGGTCGGTGAGAGTGTCAAACTCGACTCTTCCCACAGCGCTTCGAAGCGGTGCGCCGGCAGTTCGACCGCGGCCGGACTGGCGAATACTGCTTCGCCGCGCATGTGGTCGCAGTGAAAACGCCGCACCACATGCATGCCATCGGCCAGTGCGAACGAATCCGACAGGTGCCGCAACGAGCGCGGACTCTGGCGGCATTCGATGCGCTCGCTGTAGTAACGCACGAGACCCAGAAAGCGTGGACACGATTGTTGAATAAAAGTGAAGTCGTGCAAAGCCAGGCGCAATCGGCCGCCGCCCTGGAAGAAGGCGCGCAGCGTCGCTTCGACGTCCGGCGCGCCCAGCGGAAACGCGGCGAAATCGGGATCGAACAGATCGAGCCGGAAAGTGGCGCGCGCCAGCAGCGCGCGCCATTGCACCTGCAGCTCGCGGCGCGTATCGAAGCGGACGCTGGCCGGCTCGCTCATGACATCCTCAACCCAGCTCGACCCAGCCGTCCTGGTACCAGGTGTACAGGGCCTCGAGCACGTCGTCCGATGCCTGCGCCAGCGCTTCGCCCGTCAGGCGCCGTTCGTTGGCGAGCACGTCGAGGACAATTTTGTCCGCACGGTTGACCGCGAACGATTCGCCGTTGATGAAGACGTGCTTGCCGCGGTACAGCATCAGCGACTTGGCCGACAGTTTCAGGCCGCGTTTGGCGGCCGTCTCCATGAAGCGGCCGACCACCAGCGGCTTGGGTGGCGGCGTGAAGAACACATTGTGCTTCGGCTCGGACATGTATTCGCCGAAGAACACCGTCACGTCTTCCTCGTCCCAGCGCACCTTGTTGAGTTCTTCCGTCACCGAAGCCAGCATCTCGCGCGGGATCTCGGCCGGGTTCTTCGCCGGCTGCAGGCCGGGGTCGGCGTAACGGCCGGGCAGGTCGATCGAGTCGGCCATGAACTGCAGGAAGGCTTCGCCCAGTTCCTGGAACGAAGGCGCGCGGAAACCGATCGAATAGGTCATGCATTCGCCCTCGGCCACGCCGTCGTGGGCGTAGTGCGGGGGCAGGTACAGCATGTCGCCCGGTTCGAGCACGAATTCTTCTTCCGGGGTAAAGTTCGACAGGATCTTCAGCGGCATGCCGTCGACCAGCGACAGGTCTTGCTGGGCGCTGATCTTCCAGCGGCGCTTGCCCTGCGCCTGCAGCAGGAACACGTCGTAGGAATCGAAGTGGGGGCCGACGCCGCCGCCGTCGGTGGCGTAGCTGACCATCAGGTCGTCCAGGCGCGCATCGGGCAGGAAGCGAAACTCGCGCAGCAAGGCATCGGCGCGTTCGTCGAGCAGGTTCACGCCCTGCACCAGCAGGGTCCATTCGCGCTGGGTGCGCGGCGGCACCTCAAGCAGCGGGCCATGCTGCATGTCCCACTGGCCGTCGACATTGGTGACCAGGCGCGACTCGACGTGGTTCAGGCGGGCCGCTTCGGCCAGCTTGTCGAATTTCAGCAGCGGCTTGAAGCCGGGGATGGCGTTGCGGATCAGCAGCGGCTTCTTGTGCCAGTAATCGCGCAGGAACTGGGCGGGGGTGATGTTCCCCAGGAGCTGTAATTTTTTCATGCGCCATTATAACCAGCGCTATCGGAGCGGCAGCGGACGAAGGGTTATAATTTGCCCCTTACAACGAAAGGAAATGCGATGAAGATTGCCAAGAATACGGTCGTGACGGTCAATTACAAACTGTCGGATGCACAGAACAACCTGATCGAAGAAGGCGCGCAGCCGATGGTCTACCTGCACGGCGGTTACGAAAACACCCTGCCGAAGATCGAAGAAGAACTCGACGGCAAGGAAGTTGGCTATTCGTCGACCCTGCAAGTGGAACCGGACGACGCCTTCGGCGACTACGATGCGGAACTGGTCAAGGTCGAAGACCGCAAGCTGCTGCCCGAGCCGCTGGAAGTGGGCATGCAGTTCGAAGGCATGGCCGACGGCGCGCCCGACGACGAGCCGATGATTTTCACCGTCACCGAAATCGCCGACGACAAGGTCGTGCTCGACGGTAACCACCCGCTGGCGGGCATGGCCCTGCGCTTCGAATTGTCGGTGGTTGACGTGCGCGCCGCCACCGATGAAGAGATCGCCCACGGCCACGTGCACGGCGCCCACGGCCACCACCACGGTGAAGACGCGGACGACGGCGAAGAGGGTGACCACTTCCGTAGCCAGCCGCTGCATTGATAGATGAATAGCCGGGGACAAGTGTCCCCGGTTTTGCATGTGGCGCGGTGGTTTGTGGTGACGCCATCACGATGCATATGTCCGCGTGGGCTCGCAATTGAGGCCCCCGGCCTCAATTGCCCCACCCTACACGGCGGTGCATCGTAGGGTGGGCCGGGCCGCGCAGGACCCCGAGCCCACGCGGAACGCAAGGTCACGTTGACCGCGTTTTAGCCACGCGGCTCACCTCACTCGGCCGCGTCCTTCACGCTGAACAACGCCTTCTCCCCCGGCGTCACGTCGATCTCGACCGCATCGTTCCCCACCGATACGTGCCCGACATTGTCGCGCCACTCGATCGCCGGTGTCGCCTTCTTCGGCAAAGCCTCGCTGTCCACCAATAACACCTTGCCCTTGAAGCGCTGTGCCAGCGATTGCACCTGCTTGCGTACCGCGGCGAAACCATCCTGCGCCACCGGCGCCCGGCGCAGCAGGCCGCGCAGGCCGGTCGGCTCGAGCTGCAGGGGTTTCATGTCGCCTTCCGAGAACAGCACGATCGCATCGACCTTGTCGCGCCGCGCCAGCGTGAACAGGCGGTTGAGCCAGAAGCGCGTCGCCACCAGCCGGTCTTCGTATTCGCTGTTGCGCCCGGCCGCGGCCAGGTAATGGTTGTTGTTGGCCGGGAGGTTGACGGTGGCGTACAGCACCGAGTCGACGCTCCAGTGGGCGTTCTCGGCATAGCTGCGAAAACGCGGGCTGGCCGACAGGCGCGTCAGTTCCAGCTTCTTCGAGCCCGCGGTATTCAATTCGCCGTGGAAGAGTTCGCGCAGCCGGTTCAGGCGCTCGACGGCGTTGGTGCGGCCAGCCGAGTTGCGGCATTCGGTCCAGTCGCTGCCGGCGGGGACCACGACGACAGGACGCTTCGCCTTGTCGAGCAGGTCGCGCCGCTCCTGGTACAGCTTGTCGCCGCATGGCTCGCTTGCCGCCTTGATGCCGGTGACGACGACAAAGGCGAGCGACTTCTCGCTCGTCTCCGCCAGCGCCGCCTTGAAGCGCGCATCGCCCGGCTTCGCGAAGCTATGGCCGATGACGGCGAAGCGGTGCGCATCGTTTCCCTTGCGGTCGCCCTTATTTTCACCACCTTGGGCACCGGCCGCCGGCGCCGACAGCACCGCCGCCAGCGCGGCCAACAGCAGCAGGGAACGCGGGCGCGGCATCAGACCGGGTCGCGCATGACGGCCAGGCGCTTGAGCTCGTAGAGCCGTTCGAGCGCTTCGCGCGGGGTGAGGGCGTCCGGGTCGAGTTCGTCCAGGGCGACGGCCAGCGCGGATGGCACGGCTGCTTCGGCCACGGCCGGCTCCTCTTCGGCCTCGTCGCAAGGCAGCGCGAACAGGTCGAGCTGCGGCGTGGTGCCGACCGCCTGCGATTCGAGGCGCGCCAGGTGCTTGCGCGCGGCCTTGATCACGCTTGGGGGCACGCCCGCCAGCTGCGCCACCTGCAAGCCATAGCTCTGCGAGGCCGGGCCCTCCTGCACCGCGTGCAGGAAGACGATGGTGTCCTTGTGCTCGACCGCCGACAGGTGCACGTTGGCCGCGCTCGGGTGGCTCTCGGGCAGCTGGGTCAGCTCGAAATAATGGGTCGCAAACAGGGTAAAACTGCGGCTGTTGTCGATCAGGTGGCGCGCGATCGCCCAGGCCAGCGCCAGGCCGTCGAAAGTGGAGGTGCCGCGCCCGACTTCGTCCATCAGCACCAGCGAATGCTCGGTGGCGCTGTTGAGGATCGCGGCCGATTCGGTCATCTCGACCATGAAGGTCGAGCGCCCGCCGGCCAGGTCGTCGTTGGCGCCGATGCGGGTGAAGATGCGGTCGATCGGGCCGATCGTCGCGCTCGTCGCCGGCACGTAGCTGCCGACGTAGGCCAGCAGCACGATCAGCGCGGTCTGGCGCATGAAGGTCGATTTACCGCCCATGTTGGGGCCGGTAATGAGCAGCAGGCGCCTGTCGTTGGACAGCTTGCAATCGTTGGCGATGAAGCGTTCGATCTGGCGTTCCACCACCGGATGGCGGCCCTCGACGATGGAGAGACAAGGCGCATCGACCAGCTCTGGCGCGCACCAGTTGTGGGGCAGCGCATGGCTGGTTAGCGCCACCAGCGTATCGATCTGGGCCAGGCCCTGGGCGACACGCTGCAGGTCGCCGATGTGCGGCGCCAGGCAGGTCAGCAGTTCGTCGTACAAGGCCTTTTCGCGCACCAGCGCCTTGTCCTGGGCCGACAGCGCCTTGTCCTCGAAGGCTTTCAGTTCGGGAGTGATGTAGCGCTCGCAGTTCTTCAGCGTCTGGCGGCGGCGGTAGTCGTCCGGCACCTTGTCGGCCTGGCCGTTGGTGACCTCGATATAAAAGCCGTGCACGCGGTTGTACTCGACGCGCAGGTTGGCGATGCCGGTACGGGCACGCTCGCGCGTTTCGAGGTCGACCAGGAACTGGCCGGCGTTCTGCGACAGCGCGCGCAACTCGTCCAGTTCGGAATCGAAGCCGCTGGCGAACACGCCGCCGTCGCGCACCATCGCCGCCGGCTCCTCGGCCACCGCGCGCGCCAGCAGGTCGAGGCAAGGCAGGGGCGTGTCGAGGGCGTCGTGCAGCGTGCGCAAGAGGCCGGAGTCGCCCGGAATGAAGCAGCGCGCCACCTGTTGGCGCAAGGCCGGCAATTGCTTCAAGCCGTCGCGCAGGCTGGCCAGGTCGCGCGGACGCACCGTCAGCAGCGCGATGCGCGTCGTGATGCGCTCGATGTCGGGCACGTCGTTCAGGGTCGCGGACAAGTCGGCCGTCGCATCGCCCTGGGCCAGTGCCTCGATCGCTTCATGGCGCGAACGCGCCACGGCCTGGTCGCGTTTGGCATGGTGCAGCCAGTGGCGCAGCAGGCGCGAGCCCATCGGGGTGCGGCAGCCGTCGAGCAGCGAAAACAGCGTCGGCGACTCCTGGCCGCGGATGGTTTCGGTGAGCTCCAGGTTGCGGCGGGTAGCGGCATCGAGGCCGATGAACTCGTTCTCGCTCTCGACCGCCAGGCTGTTGACGTGCTGCAGGCCGCGGCCCTGGGTCGATTGCGCATAGCGCAGCAGTGCGCCGGCGGCGCCGAACGCCGCGCCCAGGCCATCGGCGCCGAAGCCGGTGAGGGTGGCCACGCCCAGCTGCTCGAGCAGCGCCTTGTGGCCCTTGACCACGTCGAAATGCCATTCCGGCACGCGCTGGGTATGGGCGAAGGGATTTTCCTCGAACATGTCGCCATCGTCGGCGCGCAGGATCTCGGCTGGAGAGATGCGCTCGAGTTCCTGCGCCAGGCGCGCCGCCACCGTGCGCTCGTCGCCACTGAATTCCATCAGGCGCAGCGCGCCGCTGGCCAGCGACAGCCAGGCCAGGCCGACCGTGCTCGACTTGCGCTGGGAGACAGTGCACAGCGCCAGCAGCGCGCGCTCGGCCTTTTCGGGCAGCAGGTCGGAGTCGGTCAGGGTACCGGGCGTGACCACGCGCACCACCTTGCGCTCGACCGGACCTTTACTCGTGGCCGGATCGCCGATCTGCTCGCAGATTGCGCACGATTCGCCCAGCTTGACCAGCTTGGCCAGGTAGCCGTCGAGCGAGTGGAAGGGCACGCCGCACATCCTGATCGGGTTGCCGCCGGAGGAGCCGCGCGCGGTCAGGGTGATGCCGAGGATGCGCGCCGCCTTTTCGGCGTCGTCGTGGAACAGCTCGTAGAAGTCGCCCATGCGGTAGAACACCAGCATGGTGGGGTAATCGGCCTTGATGCCCAGGTACTGGGCCATCATCGGGGTGACTTTTTCGGAGGTTGCGCGGGCCGCGGCGGCGTTGATTTCGGTGGGAACGGTGGTCATGTGGGTTGTATTCGGGAAGGCAGGAACGGATCGCCGTACCAGGACCGCCATTCTACAACCTTCGGCTGCTCAGCTGCGCAGCAGCTTCATGATGGTCTCGATCCGGTAGGGCTTGGTGGTGAACAGGTAGCTGCGCTCGCGGTCGGCCAGCATGCCCGGCACCGTGAAGCCGGAGGTCAGCACGATCTTGATGCGCGGGAAGAACTCGCTGACGGCGTCGGCCAGCTGCAGGCCGTTCATGCCAGGCATCATGATGTCGGAAAAGACGGCGTCGATATCGCTGTCCCCTTCCAGGATGCGCAGCGCTTCCATGGCCGAGTTGGCGACCACGACGTCGAGGCCGCGGCTGGTGAGCAGCGCGTCGGCCAAGTCGGCCAGGTCCGCTTCGTCGTCGACGACCAGTACCTTGCGTACCAGGCCTGCGCCGGCGCCGGCGCCGGCATCTTTTTCATCGGCCCGCGCACCCATGGTCCCGGGTGGGACGGCATTCGACAACCAGCGGACATGCGGCGTACCGTACACGGCGACTCCATGATGTATCAACAGACTAACGATTATAGACCAGCGGGCGTGCCGTTCCGACACGTTTTGCTGCCGCACGGTCATGCCTGATGGCACCTCGGCAAAATAAAGGGGGCATGCGCTCTTGATATCGGCAAAACAGCCATAAACCCATGTGTATGGCTACCCAACGCAAAACCATCCTCGTCATCCACCCTTCGGCGCGCGATCCGGCCGACATCCGCCGTCTGCTCGGCGCCATGGGCCACATGGCCGTTACCGCGTCCGGCCGGCGCGCGGCGCTCAAGGCGCTTGGCACGGTGCGCTTCGACGTCATTCTCACGAGTATCGGCGCCATACAGCCGGGGGGTGAGCGCAGTTTCGTACAGGAGCTGCGCGCGGTCGCACCCGGGAGCGCCGTGGTCGGCTTCAACGAACAGGCGCCCGAGGCCGCCAACGAAGCCTGGATGGGCGAATGCGACGCCATCATCCGGGCGCCGCTGTCGTCCTCGAAGCTGCAGTGGGCGCTCGACTTCGAACTGCGGTATTTCGGGAGCTGAGCCGGTAGCCGGGGCGAGCACGGGGCCGATTTCAGTAGCCAGCGCCAGAAAAAGATATAAACTTTTTCACATTCCAGCCAAAATACATAACGGATAGTCTAAACTTGGCATTTCATCTTTTGCTCCGAAAACATGTCCGAATCCGCCAACGCGCCCAGCATGCCCATGTCCGCCGGCACTGTGCGCAGTACGCTCGCGTTTCCCGTGGTCGGCATCGGCGCTTCGGCTGGCGGCCTGCCGGCGCTGTTGCAGCTGTTCGAGAACATGCCGGCCGTGCATGAAATGGCCTTCGTGGTCGTCCTGCACCTGTCGCCCAAGCACCCCAGTTCCGCCGCCGCGATCCTGCAGCGCGCCACGCGCATGCCCGTCATCCAGGTCAGTTCGCGCGTACGTATCGAATCCGGCCATGTGTACGTGATCGCGCCCAACCAGCAGATGGCGATGCGGGACGGCCTGCTGCTGGTCGACGAGCTCGAACGTCCGCGCGGCCGCCACATCGCGATCGACATGTTCTTCCGTACCCTGGCCGAAACCCACCGCGAACGCGCGATCGCGATCGTGTTGTCGGGCACCGGGGCCGATGGGGCCGTCGGCCTGGCGCGGGTCAAGGAGCAGGGCGGCGTGACCCTGGTGCAATTGCCCGAGGATGCCGAGCACGACGGCATGC
This sequence comes from Massilia sp. CFBP 13721, assembly GCF_014842025.1. GTDB lineage: Bacteria > Pseudomonadota > Gammaproteobacteria > Burkholderiales > Burkholderiaceae_D > Telluria. The sequence continues at coordinate 221,708 of NZ_JACYUY010000005.1, read as the reverse complement.
CGGCGGCGGCGATCCTGACCGGCGCGGTCGACTTCGTGCTGCCCGTGGTCGAGATGCCGCAAAAGCTGATTGAGCTGTGGAACAATGCGCGCGCCATCGAGTTGCCGCCGGCGGGCGACGGCGAGCAGCCGGTCGCCCATGTGAGCGAGCCGGTCGATACCGTGGCCGCCGAAAGCGCGCTGCAGGAAATCATCGGCATGCTCCTGAACCACTCCGGCCACGATTTCCGCCATTACAAGCGCGCGACCGTACTGCGCCGCATCGAACGGCGCCTGCAGGTATGCGGGGTCCGCACCCTGCCCGAATACCGCGACGTGCTCGCCTCCAACAGCGCCGAGTACAAGTCGCTGCTGGCCGACATGCTGATCGGGGTGACCAATTTCTTCCGCGACCGCGAAGCCTTCGAGTCGCTCGAACGCGAGATCCTTCCCGACCTGTTCAAGGACAAGGGGCCGACCGACGAGGTGCGGGCCTGGGTGGCGGCCTGCGCCACCGGCGAGGAAGCGTATTCGATGGCCATGCTGCTGGCCGACCAGGCGGCGCTGTCGGAACATCCCCCCGTTTTCCAGGTGTTCGCCTCGGACATCGACGAGCGCGCCATCACCACTGCGCGCGCGGGCAATTACCCGGCATCGATCATCACCGACGTAACGCCCTCGCGCCTGCGCCAGTATTTCACCAAGGAAGACGACCGCTACCGGATCCGCAAGACGCTGCGCGACCGGGTCCTGTTCGCCGCCCACAACCTGCTGCGCGATCCGCCGTTCTCGCGCCTCGACCTGATTTCGTGCCGCAACCTGCTGATCTACCTGAACCGCGAGGTGCAGATCCGCGTGCTGCAGACCTTCCACTTCGCGCTGAAGCCGGGCGGCTACCTGTTCCTGGGCAGCTCGGAGTCGGCCGAGTCGGTCGCGGAATTCTTCATCCCGGTCGACAAGAAGAACCGCATCTACCGCGCCCGCGGCGGTACCCGTACCCTGCAGTACCAGCCCCACCATGGGGCGGCGGCCACTACGCGCCTGGTCGACCCGATGCGCGTGAAGTTGCCGGGCAAGCGCCGCTTTTCGTACACCGAGCTGCACCAGCGCGCGCTGGCCCAGTTCGCACCGCCTTCGGCCGTTATCGACGGCGAGGGCAATATCGTGCACATGTCGGAAGAGGTCGGCCGTTACCTGCGCATGGGCGGCGGCGAGCCCTCGCGCAACCTGCTGGCCCTGGTGCTGCCGGAATTGCGGCTCGAATTGCGCTCGGGGATCTACCAGGCGACGCAGAACGTGGCCAGCGTCGAATGCCGCCCGATCGAGCTGCCGGACAGGAAGGAGCTCGGTACCGTCGCCATGACGGTGCGCCCGTTCCGCGACGAGGAGGCCGAAACCGATTTCCTGCTGGTGCTGTTCAAGCATGTCGAGCAGACGGCCGACCAGGCGGCGGGGCTGCTGCCGAACGGCAGCCAGGACGTCGTGCTGTCCCAGCTCGAGGCCGAACTGCAGCGCAAGCGCATCCAGCTGCAGGAAACGATCGAGAACGCGGAAGTCTCCACCGAAGAGCTGCGCGCCTCGAACGAGGAGCTGCAAGCCATCAACGAAGAGTTGCGCTCGGCCACCGAAGAGCTGGAAACCAGCAAGGAAGAGCTACAGTCTGTGAACGAGGAACTCGTCACCGTCAACTACGAGCTGAAGGTGAAGGTCGAGGAGACCGGCAAGGCTAACGACGACCTGAACAACCTGATCGCCTCGACCGACATCGCGACGATCTTCGTGGACAGCGGTTTGCGCATCAAGCGCTTCACGCCGCGCGCGGCCGAGCTGTTCTCGATCATCGGGTCCGACATCGGCCGTTCGCTGCTCGACCTGACCCACCGCCTCGACTACGACCAGCTGGCCGAGGACGTCAATACCAGCTTCGACACGCTGCGCCTGGTCGAGCGCGAAGTGCGCAGCATCGACGGCCGCCATTACATCGTGCGCATGCTGCCCTACCGCACCAACGAGGACCGCATCGAAGGCGCCGTGATGACCTTCTTCGACATCACCGCCCGGCGCGAAGCCGAGGAAAAGGCGCGCGCCAGCGAGGCGCGCATGCGCATGGTGGCCGAAAGCGCCGCCGACTACGCCATCATCACGATGGACGAAGAGGGCCGCGTCACCAGCTGGAACAGCGGCGCGACCCACCTGTTCGGCTGGACGCTGGAGGAAATGGAAGGCCACCACACGACGCGCCTGTTCGTGCCAGAGGATGTGGCCGCCGGCATGCCGGCCGGGGAACTCGCGCGTGCGCGCGACGACGGGCGCGCCGAGGACGAACGCTGGCACCTGCGCAAGGATGGCAGCCGCTTCTTCTGCAGCGGCGTGACGACCCCGCTGCGCAATGGCGGCTTCCACGGCTACGTGAAGATTGCGCGCGACGTCACCGAGCGCGAATTCAACGATGAGCACCCCACCACCGGGCGCCTGGAACGCGAGCGGGCGGCGCGCGAGGAAGCGCAGAACGCGGCGGCCATGAAGGACGAGTTCCTGTCGGTGATGTCGCATGAACTGCGCCATCCGCTGAACATGATCAACATTAACGTCGAGCTGCTCTCGCGCATGCCGGAAATCCGCAAGTCGGCGCCGTTCATGCGCGCCGCCACCATCATCCGCAACGCGGTGCTCAGCCAGGCCAAGATCATCGACGACCTGATGGACATGTCGCGCATACGTACCGGCAAGCTGTCGCTGGCGATGGCGCCGGTGGCGCTGGGGCCGATGCTGCAGGGGATCGTCGACGTCCAGCGTGCCGACCCGGCCGCGCGCGAGATCCAGATCGAACTCGTCAACCAGGCCGAGGGACTGTACGTGCAGGCCGACCTGGTGCGCATCGAACAGGTGCTCATGAACCTGCTGAGCAATGCCGTCAAGTTCACCCCGGGGGGCGGGCGTATCGAAGTACGGCTCGAACGCGATGCCGACCTGGCGCGCGTCGACGTGGCCGACACCGGCCAGGGCATCGCGCCGAGTTTCCTGCCGCACGTATTCGACATGTACGGCCAGAGCGTCTCCGTGACCACGCGTTCGACAGGCGGCCTGGGCATCGGCCTGGCGCTGGTGCGCGAGATTGTCACGCTCCACGGAGGGCGTGTGGAAGCCTTCTCGGAAGGCGTCGGCAAGGGCGCCCGCTTCAGCTTCTGGCTGCCGCTGCTCCACGGCGGCGGCGCCCTGGCGGCGGGCGGCGGGGGCAACGCCGAAGACTGCATGGCGGGCCTGCGCGTGCTGGTGGTCGATGACATGGAAGAGATGGTGAGCGCGTTCCAGTCGCTGCTGGAGATGAGCGGGGCGACCGTGTTCGGCGCCACCAGTGCCGAGCAAGGGCTCGCTTTCCTGGAGTGCGAGCAGGTTGACCTGCTGATTTCGGATATCTCGATGCCCGGGATGGATGGTTATGCGTTCATCGAGCGCATCCGCGCCAATCCGAAGCTGGCCGCCTTGCCGGCGATCGCGGTCAGCGGCGTACGGCGCGACAACGATGTCGCACGGACGCGCGGCGCGGGTTTCTCGGCCCATCTCGGCAAGCCGGTATCGATCGACCGCCTGCATGCGATCGTGGCCGAACTGCTGCCGCGGCGGCCGGCGCCGGACGCATCCTGACCGGGATATGTCCCCTCAACGCGACACGATCAGCTTGACGCCGAGCGCGACGAACACGGTCCCGGCCAGGCGGTCGAGCCATTTGCCGGCGCCGGGCTTGCGCTCGAGCCAGGCGCCCACGGCGCCGGCGAAATAACCCAGCAGCCCGAACAGCACCGCCGCCTGCAGCGTGAAAGTCAGGCCTAGCGCCAGCATCTGGCCGGGCACGTTGCCGTTGGCCGCGATCACGAACTGCGGCAGCAGGGAGAGAAAGAACAGCACCACTTTCGGGTTGATGGCGTTCGCCAATAAACCCTTCATGAACAGGCTGCGCAGCGACTGCGTGCCTGTGTCCTTGCTCGCTGCCTGGCCGCCCTGGCTGCGCAGCGCCCCGATCCCCAGGTAGACCAGGTACAGCCCGCCGCCGATGCGCAGCAGCGTGAACGCGGTGGGGGAGGCGGCAATGACCGCGCTGACGCCGATCACGGCGAGAAAAGTGTGGCTTAGGCAGCCGAGCGCGCAGCCCAGGCCGAAGACCATGCCTTGCTTGCGGCCTTTCGACATGCCCAGGCCCAGGACCATCAGGTTGTCGGGGCCGGGGGAGGCGGTGAGGAGGAGGGCGGCGAGCAGGAAGCCGAAAAATTGTTCGGGTGCGAGCATGGAATTTTATGTCAGTAGGGTGGGCGCCCCGTGCCCACGCGTGAAGTAAGCACCGTGTTGGCAGGGTTGGAAAACCGCGCCAACACCATGCAAGCGTCACGCGTGGGCACGGGGCGCCCACCCTACGGGTTATTTGGATTCTGCCACGCGTTTCGCAATATGCGCCAGCGCCTCATCGACCTGGTCGATCAGGATCAGGCACAAGTCGCCCTCGTTCAGCCGCGCCAGCGCGCGGTCGATCGCGATGAACTCGCCATTGATTTCCTCGACGTGGCTGGTCCGGGTGGCGCCAGTCAGGCCCTGGCGCAGCAGGGCGACGACTTCGCCGTCCGGCCGGCCGCGCTGGCACTGGTCCTGGTACAGCAGCACGTCGTCGAAGGCCTGGCCGAGGATTTCGGTCTGCTGGGTGATGTCCTGGTCGCGCCGGTCGCCGGCGCCGCTGATGACGACCGAGCGGCGTTTGGCCGGCATGTTCTCGACCGCCGACACCAGCGCCGCGATCGCGTCCGGGTTGTGGCCGTAGTCGGCGATCAGGGTCGCGCCTTTGTAGTCGAAGACATTGAAGCGGCCTGGCGCATTGTCGCTCTCGCCGACGAAGGTCTTCAGGCCGAGGCGGATCTTGTCCCAGTCCAGCCCGACCGCCCAGGCGGCGGCGACGGACGCCATCACGTTCTCGACCTGGAAGCCGATGACGCCGCCGCGGGTGATCGGCACGTCCTTGAGGTCGATCTTCGTTTCAAGCTTGCCCTGGGCGCAGACGAGGTGCGCATCTTCGACGTAGACGACGCGCCGGCCCTGGGCGCGGTGCATCGCCATCAACGGGTGGCCGCCGTCCTGGGCGAAGAAGGTGACGTCGCCGCGGGTGTGTTCGGCCATCTCGGCCACCACCGGATCGGCCGCGTTCAGCACGGCCATGCCGCCGGCCTTGACGTTCTGGACGATCACGCGTTTCAGCACGGCGAGATCTTCCAGCGTGGTGATGTAGTTCAGCCCGAGGTGGTCGCCGGCGCCGATGTTGGTCACCACCGCCACTTCGCAGCGGTCGAAAGCGAGGCCTTCGCGCAGCAGGCCGCCGCGCGCGGTTTCGAACACGGCGGCGTCGACGTCCGGGTGCAGCAGCACGTTGCGCGCGCTGCGCGGGCCGCTGCAGTCGCCGCTGTCGATGCGGCGCCCTTCGATGTAGACGCCGTCGGTATTGGTCATGCCGGTGCGCAGGCCCGAGGCGCCCAGCAAGTGCGCGATCAGGCGCACCGTCGTCGTTTTGCCATTCGTGCCGGTGACGGCGACGACCGGGATGCGGCCGTCGTCGCCATCCTTGAACAGCGTGTCCATGATGGCGCCGCCGACGTCGCGGCCCTTGCCGAAGGAAGGCGACAGGTGCATGCGCAGGCCAGGCGCGGCATTGACTTCGACGATGCCGCCGCCTTGTTCCTCAATGGGCTTGAGCACGCTGTCGCAGACCAGGTCGACGCCGCAGATGTCGAGGCCCACCATGTGCGCCGCGGCGATCGCGCGCTCGGCCACTTCCGGATGGACGTCGTCGGTGACGTCGGTGGCGCTGCCGCCGGTCGACAGGTTGGCGTTATTGCGCAAGACCACGCGCTGGCCCTTGGCGGGCACCGATTCGGCGTTCATGCCTTGCTTGGCCAGGCTGCCGAGCGCGATGTCGTCGAAGCGGATCTTGGTGAGCGAGGTCGAATGCCCGTTGCCGCGGCGCGGATCGAGATTCACCTCGTCGACCAGCTGGCGCACAGTGTGCACGCCGTCGCCGACCACGATCGGCGGATCGCGCCGCGCGGCGGCGACCAGCTTGTCGCCGATGACGAGCAGGCGGTAGTCGTGGCCCGGCAGGTAGCGTTCGACCAGGATGTCGTCGCGGAATTCGGACGCCGAGTGGAAGGCGGCCGCAATCTGTTCCTTGGTGGTGATGTTGACCGTCACGCCCTTGCCCTGGTTGCCATCCTTTGGCTTGACGACGACCGGCAGGCCGATCTCCTGGGCTGCAAGCCAGGCATCGTCGGGATCGACCACCGTGCGTCCGAGCGGCACCGGCACGCCGGCGGCGTCGAGCAGGCGCTTGGTCAATTCCTTGTCCTGGGCGATGGTTTCGGCGATCGCCCCGGTGGCGTCGATCTCGGCGGCCTGGATGCGGCGCTGCTTGCTGCCCCAGCCGAACATCACCAGGCTGCCCTCGGTCAGGCGCCGGAACGGGATGTTGCGTTCGACAGCGGCCTGCACGATCGAGCCGGTGGACGGGCCGAGGCGCACGTCTTCGTCGAGGTCGCGCAGCCGGGTCAGCGCCGCTTCGAGCTCAAAAGGCGCGTCCAGGCGCGCGGCCTCGATCAGTTGCTGCGCCAGGTCCAGCGCCAGGCGGCCGACGTCTTCTTCCGAGTATTCGACCACGACCTGGTAGATGCCGGTTTCGAGGGTGGCAGTGGTGCGGCTGAAGGTGACCGGGCAGCCGGCCGCGGCCTGCAGGGCCAGGGCCACGATTTCCAGTACTTCGGCCATCGGCACCGGGTCGAGCGCATCTTCTTCGTGGCCGGAAGGCTGCAATGGCCCGAGTTGGGGAAAGCGCGAACGCAGGCGCGACTCGAAGCCAGGCAGGCTGGCGATCGATTCTTCCTCCGGGGTGCAGGCGACGATCGCCTCGACCGAGGTGTGGTGGCTCCAGAGGTTAGGGCCGCGCAAGGCCCGTACGCGAGATACTTCCATAAACCGTGATTCCTTTAATGTGGGGAGACTGTCCCCGGTCCGGCGAACCGGCACTGCCAATCAATTAATAAGCTGCTCGGTTACGTCGATTTCTTGGTTGCGTCGAAAGCGCGCAGGCCGCCGCAGATCAGGTCGTGCTCCAGACCCAGCGCCCAGGCCGCGGCAGTCGCCGCCAGCACGCTGGCCGGATGCTTGACGGTGGCCGGCTTGATCTTGCCAAGGTCGAGCAGGACCGTCTCGTTGGCGCCTTCGGCCAGCACGATGCGGTTGTCGCGCGCGAACACGACCCGCTCGCCGCCGGCGCGGTGCTGCGCCATGACCGGATGCGATTCGTCCATCGCGTAGAAGATCACGCGTCCGTCCGACAATTCGGCCAGTTTCACTACTTCCGGATCGGCCGCGTTCAGCACGGCGGCGCCGTTCGACAGGATCACGTCGACCTGGCTGCGCACCACGTTGGCCAGCGCCTCGTCGTCGTTGATGTGGAATTCGCCCACGTCGGCCAGCTTGCCCATGTCGGTCACCACGCCCACCGAACAGCGGTCGTAGGGCAGGCCGCCGGCCAGGATGCTGCGCGCGTTCGATTCGAACACTGCCGCTTCGACGTTGCGGTTGATGAGCAGGCGCTCGCCGGCGGCGAAGCCGGTGCAGTCGCCCTTGTGGACCTGGCGGCCGTCGAGGTACAGGCCTTCGCCGTTGGCCACGCCCGCGTGCTTGCCGGCGGCGTTCAGCAGGCAGCCGAGCAGGCGCGTGATCAGGCTGGTGCCGAGGGTGCCGGTGACGCCGACCACCGGAATGCGGCCGCTCTCGCCGTCGGCAAACAGGTGCGCGACGATCGCCTTGCCGACGTTGCGCGGCTGGCCGCTGCCCGGTTTCAGGTGGGCCAGCAGCCCCGGGCTGGCATTGACTTCGATGATGGCGCCGCGCTGCTCGGCCAGCGGCTTCGAGATGTCGTCGCAGACCAGGTCGATGCCGGCGATGTCGAGGCCGACGACGCGCGCGGCCAGGGCGGCCATGTGCGCCACTTCCGGGTGGATCAGGTCGGTGACGTCGTCGGAGACGTTGCCGTTCGGCTGGATCAGTACCTTCTGGCCATCCTGCGGCACCGAGTCGGGCGTCAGGCCCTGGCGCTTCAGGTCGAGCAGGATCTCGTTGTCGTGCACGTTGACGGTGCCGAGCGGATGTTCCTCGGTCTCGCCGCGGCGCGGGTCGGTGTTGATCTGGCTGGCCACGAGTGCGCTCACGTTGGCGGCGCCGTCGCCCGTCACCCACAGCGATTCGCCGCGCGCCACCGCCACGACCTGCTTGCCGACCACCAGCACGCGGTGCTCGTTGCCGGGAATGAAGCGCTCGACCAGCACGGCAGTGCTGTCGCCGGCTTCCGAGGCGATGGCGTAGGCGGTGTGGACGTCGGACTCGGTCATGAGGTTGAGCGTGACGCCGCGGCCATGGTTGCCGTCGACCGGTTTCACGACCACCGGCAGGCCGATGTCCTGGGCTTCTTCCCATGCGGCTGCGGCACTGCGCACCAGGGCGCCTTCCGGCACCGGCACGCCACACGAGGCGAGCAGGGTCTTGGTCAGATCCTTGTCGCTGGCGATCGATTCGCCGATGGCGCTGGTGCGGTCGGTTTCGGCGGTCCAGATGCGGCGCTGGGCGGCGCCGTGGCCGAGCTGGACCAGGTTGCCTTCGGTCAGGCGGATCGAGGGAATGCGGCGGTCGGTGGCGGCGTCGACGATGTTGGCGGTGGACGGGCCCAGGCAGTAGCGGTCGACCAGTTCGGTCAGGGCGGACACGGTGCCTGCCATGTCGAAGGCTTCAGCGTTGATGGCGGCCATCATCAGGCGGTGGCCGGCCTCGAGGGCGGCGCGGCCGACGATGGCGTCGCGCGTGCGGAAGGCCATCTTGTAGACGCCGTGCTGGCCGGTCGAGCGGGTCTTGCCGAAACCGGTCTTCATGCCGGCCATGTTCTGCAACTCGAGCACGACGTGTTCGAGGATGTGGCCGGCCCAGGTGCCGCCTTCCAGGCGTTCGAGGAAGCCGCCGCGCTCGCCGATGCCGCAGCGGTGCTCGACCAGGCCGGGCAGCATGCTAGTCAGACGCTCGTTAAAGCCGGGCAGTGTGTTCGAAGGGAAGTCTTCCAGCTCGCCAATGTCGAGCCAGACCTCGAGTACCGGACGGTAGGTCCAGATATTCGGGCCGCGCAGGTGAGTTACACGGAGAAACTTGATGTCATTCTTCTTTGTCATGTAATGATTCTTGCCCACAGTGTCCGCTGGTTCACCATGATGGCGTTGCCTATGTTTGCCTGCCTGTGCGTTACCGCACCCAATCCGGGTGAAGCGGCGCACTTGTTGTATACTTGCGGGCCGAAGCTTACAGCCCCGTGCCGATTTCTGCCAAATAGGAACTGAGAGCAACCGATTGGCACTGAATGGCGCCGCTCCGGTCCCGCAGCGGAACTTTTCCTCTGATCCATGTAAACCGCCGAGCCGGTCACCGCGTTACCTCCCTTATCCAGAACTTGCCTGTCACGGGCGGCACCATCAATGACAACTCAACAACTCGCTCTTCCGACCTCGCTGGCGGCTGCCGCCGGCTTCCTGCCTGACGGTTGGGACAATGACGTTCGGAAACAGCTTGCGCCAGGGGAAAACGTTCTCACTGGCGTGGAGGTTGACCTCGACACGAAATTACGTTTCACGAAGGGCATCCTGGTGGTCACCAGCCGCCGCCTGCTGGCGCGCGCACCCGGGGAAACCGCCTGGCGCGACTGGGCGTTCAAGCCGGGCCTGGTCCTGCGCCACCACGACCACGCCGGCGTCGGCCACCTCGAACTGGTCGACCCGCACGGCTTGCTGGCGTCCTGGCGCTTCACGCTGGGGCAGAACCTGCACGCGATCCGCGTCGCCGACGCGTTTACTGACCAGATCAAAGGCGTCGAGACCGGCAACCCGGTGCTGGCGCCCGAACAGCACACCTGCCCGAGCTGCAAGGCGCCGCTCGAGCCGAACCAGGAAGAATGCCCGATCTGCGCCAAGGTCGTGCATACGCCGCCGTCCACCTGGACCCTGTTCCGCTTGTGGCGTTTCGCCCGGCCGTACAAGGTGCAGCTGCTGGTGGGTTTCCTGCTGATGCTGGGGTCGACGGCAGCGCACATGATTCCGCCCTACCTGACCAAGCCGCTGATGGACAACGTGCTGATTCCGTACCAGAACGGCCAGACCATCGACGACTCGCTCGTCTGGCTATACATGGGTGGCCTGTTCGGCGCATCGATGCTGGCCTGGGCACTGGGCTGGGGCAAGACCTATGTGCTGGCGCTCGCGTCCGAGCGCATCAGCGCCGACCTGCGCTCGACGACCTATGAACACCTGCTGCGGCTGTCGCTGGAATATTTCGGCGGCAAGCGCACCGGCGACCTGATGAGCCGTATCGGCAGCGGCTCGGACCGGATCAGTGTCTTCCTGTCACTGCACCTGCTCGACTTCCTGTCGGACGTGTTGTTGATCATCATGACCGGCGTGATCCTGTTCAGCATGAACCCGTGGCTGGCGCTGGTGACGCTGGTGCCGCTGCCTTTCATTGCCTGGATGATCCACGTCGTGCGCGACAGGCTGCGCACCGGCTTCGAAAAGATCGACCGCGTCTGGGGCGAGGTCACCAACGTGCTGGCCGATACCATTCCCGGCATCCGCGTGGTCAAGGCCTTCGCCCAGGAAAAGCGCGAAGCCGCACGCTTCCGCGAAGCGAACAAGCACAACCTGGCCGTCAACGACAAGCTGAACCGGGTCTGGTCGCTGTTCTCGCCCACCGTGTCGCTGCTGACCGAACTGGGCCTGCTGGTGATCTGGATCTTCGGTATCTGGCAGGTGTCGCAGGGCGACATCACGGTCGGCACGCTGACCGCCTTTATCGCCTACAGCGGCCGTTTCTACGTGAAGCTCGATTCGATGAGCCGCATCGTCTCGGTCACGCAAAAATCGGCCTCGGCGGCGAAGCGCATCTTCGACATCCTCGACCACGTGTCGAGCGTGCCGGACCCGGTCAATCCGGTGAACGTACCGAAAGTGCAGGGCAATATCGAACTGCGCGAAGTGGGTTTCCGCTACGGTAACCGGGCCGTCAACCGCGGCATTTCGCTCAACATCAAGGCCGGCGAAATGGTCGGCCTGGTGGGCCACAGCGGCTCCGGTAAAAGCACGCTGGTCAACCTGATCTGCCGTTTCTACGACGTGGCCGAAGGTGCGATTTTGCTGGACGGCGTCGACATCCGCAGCTTTGCCGTGGCCGACTACCGCCGCAACATCGGCCTGGTGCTGCAGGAACCGTTCCTGTTCTTCGGCACCATCGCCGAAAACATCGCCTACGGCAAGCCGGACGCGACGCGCGAAGAGATCATCGCCGCCGCCCGCGCCGCCCACGCCCACGAATTCATCCTGCGCCTGCCGCAGGGTTACGATTCGATGGTGGGCGAGCGCGGCCAGGGCTTGTCGGGCGGCGAGCGCCAGCGCATCTCGATTGCGCGCGCGCTGCTGATCGACCCGCCGATCCTGATCATGGACGAAGCGACGTCCTCGGTCGACTCGGAAACCGAAAAGGAAATCCAGAAGGCGCTCGACAACCTGGTGCAGGGCCGCACCACGATCGCGATCGCGCACAGGCTCTCCACGCTGCACCGCGCCGACCGCCTGGTCGTGCTCGACCGCGGCGTGGTGGTGGAAGAGGGCAGCCACGACGAACTGATGGCGCGCGAAGGCGCCTACCACCGCCTCTACGAAGCGCAGGCGCGCAACGTGGACCAGGACATGGACGACAAGGACGATTGAGATGAGCACTTTTGCACTGCGCCGCGACAGCTTCGGCAAACTGGTGTTCACCGGCGAAGACGGCGTCGACGTCGTCGGCGTGATTCCGGTGCGCGCTTTCCCGATCCAGGCGCCCACGCGCGGCATCTCGCTGGTGCGCGACGGCGGCAAGGAAGTGGCCTGGATCGACGACCTGGCGACTGCGCCTGCTCAGGTGCGGGATCTCGTCACGGAAGAACTCGAAGGCCGCGAATTCATTCCCGAAATCGAGCACATCCGCGAAGTGTCGAGCTTCGCCACGCCCTGCACCTGGACCGTCAAAACCGACCGCGGCGAGACCGCTTTCGTGCTGAAAGTCGACGAAGACATCCGCCGCGTGGGCGAGGCCTCGCTGCTGATCGCGGACAGCCACGGCATCAACTTCCTGGTACGGGACATGTTCAAGATCGACAAGCATAGCCGCAAGATCCTGGACCGGTTCCTTTAAATCACCTGTGCCGGCACTGGCATACACGTAGGGTGGAGCGGGCGGCGCACCGCTCCTGACTCCACGCGGTGCAAGGCCGGCATATCGAGTCTTCTCCACGCCCTGAGATGCATGCGCCGCGCGATATTGCCTGAATATCGGCGCCTCACGCGTTGTACCGCGTGGAGTCAGGACTCCACCCTACATATTGCGTCTCATCGGGCCGCGCCCCAACCAGACAATTCCTAATTCGTGCTGCGCTTGAACGCCGCCGCAGCCTGGCTTATGCTGGTCCCATTCACGGACATCGGGAGGCAAGCATGTTGCAAGGTGGCTGTTTTTGCGGCGCGGTGCGCTATGTCGTCGACGGCGAACCCTTCAATAGTACGCTCTGCCATTGCAGCGATTGCCGGCGCAGCGCCGGAGCGCCGGCGGTGGCCTGGTTCAGCGCACGCATGGAGCAGGTGCGTTTTACCAAAGGCAATCCCGCCACCTATCGATCGAGCGAGCAGGTGCTGCGTGGCTTTTGCGCCGCCTGCGGCACCACCCTGAGCTACCAGGATGGCCGCCAGCCCGACGAAATCGACATCGCCACCGCCAGTCTCGACGACCCGGAAGCCGCAGCGCCGCGCGACCATACCTTTGCCGGCGAGCGGCTGAGCTGGATGCATAGCGGCGATGGTTTGCCGGCCTACCCGCGCACGCGTTCGGAGGGCGGGGGGTGATTCTTGCTTGACCTGCCTTTGACCCGCGTTCAACAGGATCAAGGTGAAACCGCCCACAGACCGGCGAGCGCTGCGTGCTTAGTCTGGTGCCATTACCAACCTGAATGGAAGCCAACCATGGATTCGATCAACCGTAACCAGCCAGAACAAAACCACCGCGACCTCGCCGGCGCCGAAGCGCGCGAGCTGATCCGCGACATGGCCAAGGAAATTGAAACCTGCTTTTTCTGCACGACGGGCGGCACTGGGCAGAGCCGCGGCGTGCGTCCGATGAGCGTGCAGCAAGCCGACGACAACGGCCACCTGTGGTTCCTGAGCGCCAGCGACAGCCACACGAATGCCGAATTGGCGCACGACCCGGCCGTCAAACTGTTTTTCCAGCGCAGCGCCCATGCCGGCTTTCTGGAACTGGACGGCATCGCCACCGTGTCGACCGACCGCGCCAAGATCAAGGAATTGTGGGACCCGATCCTGAAAACCTGGTTCACCGAAGGCGAGGACGACCCGCGCATCACCGTCATCCAGGTCGTACCGCGTGAAGGCTATTACTGGGACAACAAGCATGGCCAGGTGGTGGCCGGCGCCAAGATGCTGATCGGCGCGGCCATCGGCAAGACGCTCGACGATTCGATCGAGGGCATGCTGACGCCTTAACGCTATTCGATGGGGAGGCTGGATGATCGAGCTCGACCATGTGATCGTTTCAGCACGCGACCGGGTGGCGTCGGCGCGGCTGCTCGCCTCCTTGCTCGACGTGCCCTGGGACGAAACCGCGCTCGGCATCTTTTCGGCCGTGTACGTCAACCCCGGGCTCACGCTCGACTTCATCAGCACCGATGAAGCCTTCCCCGTCGAGCACTTCTGCTTCCGGGTGGGCGATGCCGAGTTCGACGCCATCCTGGCGCGGCTGCGCCTGGCCGGCATCGGCTGGCGCGCCGACGTGCGCGGGCAGAACGACAACGGCATCGGCACCGCCCACGGCGGACGCAACGTCTATTGGGACGCGCCCGATAAGCACCGCTGGGAAATCCTCACCCACAGCTACGCGCGCCGGCCCGCGCGCAATTGACCGTTTTTCAACCCTGCGCACCCCGTTTGCGACCCGCAGTTAAAATGGGTTCCATCGAAAACGCAGGGGAATCACATGCAACGAACGGCTTTGGTAGTGGGTATCACGGGAATCGGCGGCAACCACGTCGCACGTGAATTGCTGGCCAACGGCTGGAACGTGGTCGGCCTGTCGCGCCGCGCACCAAAGGATTTGCCGCAGGTCCGCCACGTCGCCGCCGACCTGCTCGACCCGGCCGCACTGTCCACCGCACTCGCGGACGTCGCCCCGACCCACGTTTTTATTACCACCTGGATGCGCCAGGATACCGAGCAGGAAAACATCCGCGTCAACGCCGCCCTGGTGCGCAACCTGCTCGACGCCCTGTCGCCAAAAAAGAGCGTGCGCCACGTGGCGCTGGTCACCGGCTTGAAGCATTACCTCGGCCCATTCGAAGCCTATGCCAGCTCGGGCACGCTGCCCGACACGCCGCTGCGCGAAAGCCAGCCGCGCCTGCCGCTTGATAATTTTTACTATGCGCAGGAAGACGAAGTCTATGCCGCGGCCGAGCGCGACCGCTTCACCTGGAGCATCCACCGCCCGCACTCGATCATCGGCCAGGCAGTCGGCAATGCCATGAACATGGGTACCACGCTCGCCGTGTACGCGACCATCTGCAAGGAAACCGGCCGTCTATTCCAGTTCCCCGGCTCGGCCGCGCAGTGGAACGGCCTGACCGACGTCACCGATGCACGCATGCTGGCCAGGCAGCTGGTCTGGGCCGCCGATACCGACGCGGCGAAGAACGAAGCTTTTAATATCGTCAACGGCGACGTGTTCCGCTGGAGCTGGCTGTGGCCGAAACTGGCGGCTTATTTCGGCGTCGAGGCCGCCGGCTACAGCGGCGAGATCCAGGCCCTGGAACCGGCGATGGCGAACGACGGCCCGCTGTGGCGCGAGATCGCGACGCGCCACAACCTGGCCGAACCCGAGCTCGACCGCCTGGCTTCGGCCTGGCACACCGACCTCGACCTGGGTCGGCCGCTGGAAGTCATGACCGACATGGCCAACAGCCGCCGCCTCGGCTTTGCCGCCTACCAGGCCACCGACGCCTCGTTCTTCGAGCTGTTCGACCGCCTGCGCGCCGAACGCCTGATTCCCTGATGTTGCCGGCCGCGGCCTGACTGCCATGGACACGCGCACGCAAGGCAGTTCCCGACTGCCTCACGTCGTGCTGGTCACGATCGGCTCGGCCGGCGACCTGTTTCCCTTCCTGCGCCTGGCGCTGGCCTTGCACGCGGCCGGGCACCGGATCAGCTTTCTCGGCCCGGTGCAGCACGAACCTTTCGTGCATGCGGCCGGCCTGCCGTTTCACGGGCTGCCGGCCGACCCGGCGGTGCTTGACCATCCCGACCTGTGGCACCCGACGCGCGGCTTCGGCATCGTCTGGGAAGCGACGCGGCCGGCCATGGCCGAGGTTCCCGCCTTCATGGCCACGCTGCCGCCCGACGAAAAATGCACCATGTTGGTGCATCCGCTGGCATTGCCGGAAGCGGCCCTGTGCCGCGCCGCGCGTCCCGGACTGGCCATCGCCGCGGCCTACCTGGCGCCGTCGAACCTGCCCACCGTGCACGACCCGTTGCTGCTCGGACCCTGGCGCGTGCCGCGCTGGGTGCCGCACGGCGCGCGCCGCTGGCTGTGGCGCACCCTGGCCGGCCGCTTTGTCGACCCGGTCGCGCTGCCTGGCGTGAACGCGGCACGGCGCACGGCCGGGCTGGCGCCGGTCGATTCGCTATTGGACGCCATCGTCTCGATCGCCGACCTGTCGATCGGCCTGTTCCCGCCCTGGTTCGCGCCGACCCAGCCGGACTGGCCGCAGCCGCTGGTGCGCAGCAGCTTTCCCCTGTTCGACCCCGACCCGCACGCGGCCTTGTCCGGCGAATTGCAGCAGTTCCTGGCGCAGGGTAGCCCACCGCTCGTGTTCACGCCCGGCACCGGCAACCGCCAGGCGCGGGCCTACTTCCAGCACGCGCTCGAGGCGGTGCGCCTGCTGGGCGAACGTGCGATTTTCCTCACGCCGCACCGCGACCAGCTGCCCGCCGAGCTGCCGCGCCACGTGCTGTGGCAGGACTACGTGCCGCTGCGCGCCTTGCTGCCGCAGGTGGCAGTGCTGGTACACCACGGCGGCATCGGCACCACCGCCGAAGCGCTGCATGCCGGCACCGCGCAGCTGGTGGTGCCGCTGGCGCACGACCAGTTCGATAACGGCGCGCGGGTCGAGGCGCTCGGGGTGGGGCGCTCGCTACCGGCCACGCGCCTGAGCACGCGGCGGCTGGTAGCGTGCCTGGCGTCGCTGTTCGATGACGAGGGATTGCAGGCGCGCTGTCGCGCGGTGGCCGGGAATTTCGCGGGGGATGATGGATTCGAGGAAGTAGTAAAGGCGGTGGCGGGATTGGTTGCCGCACCGGGCCGGGGGATGCGTGCGTAACTGGCTCACCGCGCATTC
Source organism: Massilia sp. CFBP 13721 (assembly GCF_014842025.1). Lineage (GTDB taxonomy): Bacteria > Pseudomonadota > Gammaproteobacteria > Burkholderiales > Burkholderiaceae_D > Telluria. The sequence goes on along the minus strand of NZ_JACYUY010000005.1, from coordinate 205,178 downwards.
CGCCGCCGTGCAACCACGGCCAACACCACCCCCACAACGCTCCACGCCACCAGCGTCACCACCGACGCCTCGATCCCATACGCCCCGCCAGTCAGCCACTCCGGCCCGCTCGCGGCGACCTGCACCCAGCCCCGCGCCGCATGGCCCGATACCGGCACGGCAATGCCTGCGTCCAGCAGATAGTTCCACCCGAAGTGCAGCCCGACCGGCAGCCACAGGCGCCGCGTAACGAGCCAGGCGAAGGTGAACACCAGCGAGGCCACGCCGGTCATCGTCGCGGCGAGCAGGCTGAAGCCGTCGTTCGGCATGTGCGCCAGCACGAACAGCAGCGTCGACCCGACCAGCGCGGTCTTCATGCCCCACGATTGCTCGAGCAGCCGGAAGATCACCGCGCGAAACAGGATTTCCTCGAACAGGGCCACCATGATTTGCTCCGGCAGCGGCTTGAGCATCACGCCGGGCGCAGCCAGTCCGGTGACCGACCAGGCGCCGCTGGCCAGCAGGATGACGCTGCAGGACACCGCCAGCAGTGCGCCGATCCCGATCCCGCTGCCCAGTTCGCGCCACGCGCCCGCTGTCGATAATTCCGTGAGCGCACGCCGTTCGACCTTGCGCACGTAGAACGCATAGCCCGCGACCACGCCGGCGGCTGCCAGCAGCAGCGGCCAGGTGGCGCGCCACTGCTTGGGGACTGCGTTCGTCAGCACCATGGCCAATGCAAACGGGATCAGCACGCACAGCAGGGCCAGCACGGCGCGCACCGAGGGCCGCGCCAGCAGACGCTCGCTGAAACGCGGGGAGGGGGTGGACATCGATGTGGTCATCATGATTGCTCCTTGTCGTCAGGGAAAAGCGAAGCCCGGGCGGCGCGGATGCGTGCGCCGAACGGACGTTGTTCGAGTGCGGCGATGGCTTGCGCCAGGGTGTCGGAGAGCGGGTGCGGCAAATCCGCGTCGAGGCTGGCGGCAGCGGCACTAGTGGCGCTCCAGCAGCGCTGGAGGCGCGGCAGCAGGGCCTGGCCGCGTTTCGACAAGCGCACGATCTTCTGGCGTGCATCGGCAGGCGAGGGCGCGATGGCGACCAGGTCGTGCTTGCGCATCAGCGCTACCGTCTGCGTCGCCGCCGGCTGGGTGATGCCCGCAGCTGCCGCGATGTCGCCGACCGTCAGCGCCGCGCCGTTCGCGAGCGCGCGCATCACCGGCGTGTAGCGCGGGCGGTAGTCGATGCCTTCCTCTTCATATGAGGCGGCGACGGCGCCGTCGAGCAATTCGATCAGGTGGCGCAACTGGGTTCCGAGTCCTTGTTTCATGGAGAAATAATAACGCGAATACATAAGTGCTTATATGTTTTTTTGATGCATATGTCTGGTTGTAAGCAGCGCGAGGTTTCTGCTGCTGGTTGAACGCGTGGGCGACACCAGCGGTGACGCTGTTCACACGTCACGGTGGAGCCCACCACCCTACCTCCGGATGCGGTGTGGGGCCCTCTTCGTGTGTCAACGCACCGTCAACTTTCCGCCAGCACGATTTAATACTTCCATCGATAGCACAAGGCAGGGCAGGCAATGCGACGGAAAGCGGAAGACAACCACGTGCCAGGCGGACAAACGAACAGCGGGCAGGGACGCCCCGGCTACGTACGCGTACGCGGCGCGCGCGAGCACAACCTCAAGGACGTCAGCCTCGACATCCCGCGCGATGCGCTGGTGGTGTTCACCGGCGTGTCGGGCTCGGGCAAATCCTCGCTTGCTTTCGGCACCCTGTACGCGGAAGCGCAGCGGCGTTACCTGGAATCGGTCTCGCCCTACGCGCGCCGCCTGTTCCACCAGATGCCGGTGCCGGAAGTCGACGAGATCGACGGCTTGCCGCCGGCGGTGGCCCTGCAGCAGCAGCGCGGTTCGCCCACCACGCGTTCGTCGGTCGGCAGCGTCAGCACCCTGTCGAATTCGCTGCGCATGCTGTATTCGCGCGCCGGCGACTATCCGGCCGGGCAGGAGCTCCTATATGCCGAATCGTTTTCGCCGAATACACCGGAAGGCGCCTGTCCCGAATGTTCGGGCCTGGGCCGCGTGTATGAAGTGACCGAACAATCGCTGGTGCCGGACGATTCGCTGACCATCCGCGAGCGCGCGGTGGCGGCCTGGCCGCCGGCCTGGCATGGCCAGAACCTGCGCGACATCCTGGTGACGATGGGCTACGACGTCGACACGCCCTGGCGCGAGCTGCCGAAAAAGGACCGCGACTGGATCCTCTATACCGACGAGACCCCGACCGTGCCGGTCTATGCCGGCCTCACGCCCGAGGAAACCCAAAAAGCCCTGAAGCGCAAGGATACGCCGAGCTACCAGGGCACCTTCACCGGCGCGCGCCGCTACGTGCTGCAGACCTTCGCCACCACAGAAAGCGCTTCGATGAAGAAGCGCGTGGCGCGCTACATGGTCAGCACCGAGTGTCCGCTCTGCCGCGGCAAGCGCCTGCGCCAGGAAGCGCTGTCGGTCACTTTCGGCGGGGTCGACATCGCCGACATTTCGCGCATGCCGCTGGCGCGCCTGCACGACATGCTCGCCCCGTATGCGACCGGCAAGGCGGTCGAAGACAAGGCGCGCGCCAAGCTGCATCCGGAACAGCTGATCGTCACCCAGCGCATCGCCGAAGACCTGGTCGCGCGCCTGGACGTGCTGCTGGCGCTGGGCCTCGGTTACCTGGCGCTCGAGCGCAGCACGCCGACGCTTAGTCCCGGCGAACTGCAGCGCCTGCGCCTGGCGACGCAGGTGCGCTCGAACCTGTTCGGCGTCGTCTACGTGCTCGACGAACCCTCGGCCGGCCTGCACCCGGCCGATACCGAGGCGCTCTTGAGCGCGCTCGATCAATTGAAAGCCTCGGGCAATTCGCTGTTCGTGGTCGAACACGCGCTCGACGTGATCCGGCGTGCCGACTGGATCGTCGACGTCGGGCCGGCCGCCGGCGAGAAGGGCGGCGAGGTGCTCTACAGCGGCGAACCGGAAGGACTGAAAAAGATCGAAGCGTCGCAGACGCGGCGCTACCTGTTCGACGAGGCGCCGGTTCAACGGCGCACGCGGCGCGAACCGGCCGGCTGGCTGCGCCTGGAAGGCGTCACCCGCAACAACCTGGACAAGCTGAAGGTCGAATTCCCGCTCGGCGTCTTGAGCGCCGTCTGCGGCGTGTCCGGTTCCGGCAAGTCGAGCCTGGTGAGCCAGGTGCTGGTCGACCTGGTCGCGCGTGAACTGGGGCAGGGAACCACGGCGCTCGAGATGGAAGAAACCGACGACCTGGAACAGGAAGCGGCCATGCCGCTGGAAGGGCGCATCGTGTCCGGCATGGAGGCGATCCGGCGCATGGTGCGGGTCGACCAGAAACCGATCGGGCGCACGCCGCGCTCGAATCTGGCCACCTACACCGGCCTGTTCGACCAGGTACGCAAACTTTTCGCCGCGACCAAGATGGCCAAGTCGCGCCGCTACGATGCCGGCCGTTTTTCGTTCAACGTCGCCAAGGGCCGCTGCGAGAACTGCGCCGGCGAGGGTTCGGTCATGGTCGAGCTGCTGTTCCTGCCGAGCGTGTACGCGCCCTGTCCGGTCTGCGCCGGCGCGCGCTACAACGCCAAGACGCTGGAAGTGACCTATAAAGATAAAAACATCGCCGAGGTACTGGGCATGACGGTCGACGCCGCCGCCGAGTTCTTCGCGGGCGAAGCGCTGGTCGAACGTTCGCTGGAAGTGCTGCGCGAGGTGGGCCTCGGTTACCTGCGCCTGGGCCAGCCGGCCACCGAATTGTCCGGCGGCGAGGCGCAGCGCATCAAGCTGGCGACCGAACTGCAGCGCACCGGACGCGGCAACACCTTGTACATACTGGACGAGCCGACCACCGGACTGCACCCGTCCGACGTGGATCGCCTGATCCTGCAACTGGAGCGCCTGGTCGACGCCGGCAACACGGTGGTCGTGGTCGAGCACACCATGCGCGTAGTCGCCGCCTGCGACTGGGCGATCGACATCGGGCCGGGCGCCGGCGACGAGGGCGGCACCGTGGTCGTGGCCGGTCCGCCGGAAACGGTGGCGCGCGCGGCGAAGAGCCGGACAGCGCCGTATTTACGTCCTTATCTGCCCGCGTAAATATGTTGTCGCGACGCTGCTGCGCTGGCTGGGCAGCGCACGGTTGAAGCGCCCGGCAAGGTGACAATTGCGTTACACTTAAGAACTTTTTTCTTAAGATTATCGCAATTCATGACCGGCACCTCGCTCGACAATTCCCAGTTCCGCCGCATCCTGACACGCAACGTGGCCCTGCCGCTCGGCCTCTCGGTGCTCAGCGCGGCCGTCTTCGTGGCGGTCATCGCCTACCTGGTCAGCGTGCTGAACTGGGTCGAGCATTCGCAGGAAGTCATCGGCAAGGCCAACGAAGCCAGCAAGCTCGTGGCCGACATGGAGGCCGGCATGCGCGGCTACGTGATTTCGGGCGACGAGAGTTTCCTCGCGCCGTATACGGTGGCCAAGCCGAAGGTCGACGTCGAGCTGGATTCCCTGCTGCGCATGGTCGAGGACAACCAGGCCCAGGCCGACCGCCTGAACCGGGTGCGCGGGGCCTATGGCGAGTGGCTCAAGTTCACCAACGAAGTCATCGACCGCCGCCGCAACAAGCAGGACGTGCTGCAGACGATCCTCAGCGGGCGCGGCAAGAGCCTGACCGACGACATGCGCGCCCAGTTCGCCGCCTTCGGCAACAGCGAAAACGCACTGCTGGTCGAGCGCGGCGAAGAGGCGCGCTCGGTGATCGCCTGGTCGGTCGGGTCGTTCCTGCTGTTCACGCTGGTGGTGGGCGGCTTGCTGGCCGCCTTTGGCCGGCGCGAACTGGTGCGCCTGTCGTCGAACTACGACGAGATCCTCCAGCACGAAAACCAGCACAATGCCGAACTGCGCCACCTGAGCTGGCTGCGCAGCGGCCAGACCGAACTGGCGGCAAAGAGCATCGGCCTCAATTCCCTGGAAAGCCTGGCTGAGGCCGTGCTCGACCACGTGGTGCGCTACCTCGGCGGTTCGGTGGCGGCGATGTATTTCCGTAATGAAGAGGGCGTGCTGCGCCGCATCGGCGCCTACGGCTTCTCGAACGACGAGGAACGCGCCAAGGTCATCCAGCCGGGCGCCTCGCTGGCCAGCCAGGCCGCCAACGAAAACCGCCTGATCCGCGTGAAGGAACTGCCCGAAGATTACATCAAGGTGATGTCCGGCCTGGGCGAGACGGCACCACGCGAAATCGTGATCGCGCCGTTCAACAATTTCGGCAAGGTCAAGGGCGTGATGGAGATCGGCTTCCTGCACCCGGTGCGCGAGCGCGACATCGAATTCCTGAAACTGGTCGGCGACGCCGTCGGGGCCTCGGTCGGCGCGGTGGTGTACCGCCAGCGCCTGCAGGATGCGCTGTCGGAAAGCCAGGCCCTGAACGAGGAGCTGCAGGTACAGCAGGAAGAACTGCGTACTGCCAACGAGGAACTCGAAGAACAATCGCGTGCGCTGGAAGAATCGCAGAGCAGCCTGGAAAACCAGCAGGCCGAACTCGAGGTAACCAACGACCAGCTGGCCGAGCAAGCCCTGAACCTGGACATGAAGAACGCGGCCCTGACCGAAGCCCAGGAACAGTTGCGCGCACGCGCGCTCGACCTGGAACGCGCCAGCCGCTACAAGTCGGAATTCCTGGCGAACATGTCGCACGAACTGCGCACGCCATTGAACAGTTCGCTCATCCTGGCCAAGCTGCTGTCCGATAATGTGCCGGGCAACCTGAACGAAGAGCAAGTTCGCTTTGCCCAGACGATTTATTCGGCCGGCAATGACTTGCTGCACCTGATCAACGACATCCTCGACATCTCGAAGGTCGAAGCCGGCAAGCTGGAACTGATGCCGGAAGACTTGCCGATCCGCCGCACCGTCGAGGGCATGGGACGCACCTTCGAGCCGCTGGCCAAGCAAAAAGATTTGCGCTTCACGCTCACCGTCGAGCCGAACGTACCGGCCACGCTGCACACCGACCGCCAGCGCCTGGAACAGGTGCTGAAGAACCTGCTGTCGAACGCCGTCAAATTCACCGAGCAGGGCGAGGTCAGCCTGACGGTGAGCGGCACGGACGAAGGCTGGGTCCAGTTCACGGTGGTCGATTCGGGCATCGGCATCGCGCCCGAAGAGCAGGAACGCATCTTCGAAGCCTTCCACCAGGCCGATGGTACGACCAACCGCCGCTTCGGCGGTACCGGCCTGGGGCTGTCGATTTCGCGCGACCTGACCAGCCTGCTGGGCGGCACCCTGGTGGTGTCGAGTACGCCGGGCGAGGGCAGTACCTTTACTTTGAGCATGCCGAGGAACGGCATGGTGTCGGCGGCACCGCCGGCGCCGCGTGCGGCCGCGCCGCAGCCACGTCCGGCCCGTCCGGCACCTGCGCCTGTATCTGCACCGGCGCCAGCCGCACTGAAGGAACAAGCCGCGGCGACGGTCTCGTTCCCGGACGACCGCGCGCGCCCGGCCGACGGCGTGCGCACCGTGCTCGTGATCGAGGACGAACCCGACTTCGCGCGCATCCTGTTCGACCTCGCGCACGACCTCGACTACCGCTGCCTGGTCGGCCTGACGGCGGGCGAAGGCCTGGAACTGGCCGCCAGCGAAAGCCCGGATGCGATCCTGCTCGACATCCGCCTGCCGGACAGCTCGGGCCTGTCGGTGCTGCAGCAATTGAAGGACAATCCGGCCACGCGCCACATCCCGGTGCACGTGGTCTCGAGCATGGACAATGCCGGCGAAGCGCTGCACCTGGGCGCGATCGGCTACGCCCTGAAGCCGACCAGCCGCGAAGAACTGGAAGACGTGTTCCGTAAACTCCAGCAAAAGAGTTCGCAGCAGATCAAGCGCGTGCTGCTGGTCGAAGACGACGAACGCCAGCGCGACAGCGTGGTCAGGCTCATCGCCGACGAAGACGTCAAAATCGACGCCGTCGGCTCGGGCGAGGAAGCGCTGGCGCTGCTGCGCACCGAGATCTTCGACTGCATGATCATCGACCTCAAGCTGCCGGACATGCAGGGCAAGGAATTGCTGGAACAGATGTCGCATGAAGACCTGTTCTCCTTCCCGCCGGTCATCGTCTACACTGGGCGCAACCTGACGCGCGACGAGGAGGCCGAGCTCATGAAATATTCGCGCTCGATCATCATCAAGGGCGCGCGCTCGCCCGAGCGCCTGCTCGACGAAGTGACGCTGTTCCTGCACAAGGTGGAATCGCAACTCTCGAGCGAGCGCCAGCACATGCTGAAAACCGTGCGCGGGCGCGACCGCGTGTTCGAAGGCCGCACCATCTTGCTGGTCGACGACGACGTGCGTAACGTGTTCGCCCTCACCGCCGCGCTCGAGCAGCGCGGCGCCAACGTCGAAGTGGGCAGGAATGGCTTCGAGGCGATCGCCAAGCTCGACGAAGTGCCGGGCATCGACCTGGTGCTGATGGACGTGATGATGCCGGGCATGGACGGCCTGGAAGCGACGCGCCGCATCCGCGCCGATGGCCGCTTCAACCGCCTGCCGATCATCGCGATTACCGCCAAGGCGATGAAGGATGACCAGGAACAGTGCCTGGCCGCCGGCGCCAACGATTACCTGGCCAAGCCGATCGACCTGGCACGCCTGTATTCGCTGCTGCGGGTGTGGATGCCGACCATGGAACGGGTGTAATCATCCTATGAAACATCCGATCGACGACGTCGACATCGAGCTGCGCATGCTGGTCGAGGCGGTCTACCTCAAGTACAACTACGACTTCCGCGACTACACGGGCGCGTCGCAAAAGCGGCGCGTGCTGGTGGCCCTGCGCGAGATGGAATGCGCGACCGTCTCCGAGCTGCAGGCCAAAGTGTTGCACCAGCCGGAAGCGTTCGCGCGGCTGCTGCAATTCCTCACCATTCCCGTCACCGAGATGTTCCGCGACCCTGAGTACCACGAGGCGCTGCGCACCCAGGTGGTGCCGCACCTGCGCACCTATCCGTCGCTGAAATTCTGGGTAGCCGGCTGCAGCACCGGCGAGGAAGTCTGGTCGCTGGCGATCCTGCTGCACGAGGAAGGCCTGCTCGAGCGCAGCCTGATCTACGCGACCGACATCAACCCGCAATCGCTGGACGCGGCGCGGCGTGGCGTATTCCCGCTCGACCGCATGCGCCTCTACACCGAGAACTACCAGAAGGCGGGCGGCAAGCGTGCGTTTTCCGATTACTACACGGCGGCCTACGGCGGCGCCCTGTTCGAGCGCCACCTGGTCGAAAACGTGACCTTCGCCGATCATAGCCTGGCCACCGACAGCGTGTTCTCGGAAACCCATTTCATCAGCTGCCGCAACGTGATGATCTACTTTAACCGGCGCCTGCAGAACCGGGTGCTGGGCCTGTTCCACGAGTCGCTCTGCCACCGCGGTTTCCTGGCGCTGGGCAGCAAGGAAAGCATCGACTTTTCGAACCATGCCGATCGTTTCGAGTCGGTCGCCCGGCGCGAACGCATCTTCCGCAAGGCGGGGGTATGAGCGCGGCGGCCGGGGTGCGCGTGCAGTCTGACATGCAGTCGATCGAGGCTGCCCTGGCGGGCCGTAGCATCGAGGCGATCGTGATCGGCGCTTCGGCCGGCGGCGTCGATGCGCTGGTCGAGCTGTTGCCGGCGCTGCCGCCCGACTTCAAACCGGCCACGGTGTGCATCCTGCACCTGCCCGCCGACCGCGAAAGCCGCCTGGCCGAGCTGTTCGGCGCGCGCCTGTCGCTGCCGGTGCGCGAAGCGGTCGACAAGGCACCGGTGGAAGGCGGCACCGTATATTTCGCCGGCGCCGGCTACCACCTGTCGATCGAACAGGACCGTGTTTTTTCCATCAGCTGCGAGCCGCCCGTACACTATGCGCGTCCGGCCATCGACGTGCTGATGGAATCGGCCGCCGACGCCTACGGCGACGGGTTGGCCGGCATTTTGCTGACCGGCGCGAATACCGACGGCGCCAACGGCATGCAACGCATCCGGCGCCGCGGCGGCCTGACGGTGGTGCAGGACCCACGCGAAGCGCAGGCGAGCGCCATGCCCGACGGAGCGATCCGCAAATGCGCCCCGCACCTGGTCCTGCCGCTGGCCGCCATCCGCGCGCTGCTGCCCCAGCTGGAGACAAGAATATGAACGTCCAAAACCAAAGCAAAAGCAAACTCCTCATCGTCGACGATCTTCCCGACAACCTGCGCGCCCTCGACGCCCTGATCCGCGACGAACAGCGCCTGGTCTTCCACGCCCATTCGGGCGACGAGGCGCTGGCGCTGCTGCTCGAGCACGAGTTCGCCCTGGCCATCCTCGACGTCCAGATGCCGGGCATGGACGGCTTCGAACTGGCCGAACTGATGCGCGGCACCGAGCGCACCCGCCACATCCCGATCGTGTTCGTCTCGGCCGCCGGACGCGAGCTGAACTACGCCTTCAAGGGCTACGAGACCGGTGCGGTCGACTTCCTGTACAAGCCGCTCGACCCGGACGCGGTGCGCGGCAAGGTCAACGTGTTCGTCGCGCTCGACCAGCAGCGGCGCGAGACGCGGCGCCAGATGGAAGCGCTGGAAAAGAGCCGGCGCGAACAGGAAGTCCTGCTGCAGGAATTGAACGCGACCCAGGCCGAACTCCAGCGGTCCCTGCGCATGCGCGACGAGTTCATGTCGCTGGTCGCGCACGAGCTGCGTACGCCGCTGAACACGCTGTTCCTGGAGACGCAGATGCGCACCCTGCACCTCAAGCGCGGCAATCTGCAAGCCTTTGCCGGCGAACAGATGGGGGCGATGATCAAGCGCGACGAGCGCCAGATCAAGGCCATGATCCGCCTGATCGACGACATGCTCGACGTCACCCGCATGCGCAACGGCACGCTGTCGGTGCGTCCGGCCCAGGTCGAACTGATCGGCATGCTCGAACGCGTAGTGAGCGACCTGTCGCTGCAGGCTGCCGCCAGCGGCTGCGCCATTTCGCTGGCGCCGCACGCGCCCGTCAGCGGCTATTGGGACGAGTTCCGCATCGAGCAGGTGGTGGTCAACCTGCTGACCAATGCGCTGCGCTACGGCGGCGGCTGCAATGTCGAGGTGCGCGTCGTGGTGGAGGGCAAGTGCGCCCGCATCGACGTCATCGACCAGGGCAAGGGCATTTCGCCGGAAGACGTCGAACGCATCTTCCAGCCGTTCGAACGCGGCGCGCGCAATGGCGAGCCGAAAGGCCTGGGCCTGGGCCTCTACATTTCGCGCCAGCTGGCCACGGCCCATGGCGGCGAATTGACGGTGACGAGCACGCCGGGGCAGGGTTCGACCTTCAGCCTGGCGCTGCCGTGCGACGTGGCGGTGGCCTGCACCCCGGTCTCCGCCTGAGTCGAACCAGCCCGCATTCAATTAGCGCGCGGTTGCAAAGACCGCGCGTTTCCCGCAAACTGACAAGTCTCTTGCGAGATTGACAGCCCTGCCAGCCACGGCCGGGCTTGTTGTCTCCTCGCGATAGTAGAAATTAATCGAAAGTATCCCATCAATTAATTTTACAAGCGACCGCAAGCGCTTTACACTTGCATTCATCAACTTTGATTCAACACACAAACAGGAGCTTCCATGTCCCTTATCAACACCGAAATCAAGCCATTCAAAGCAACCGCTTACCACGCTGGCAAGTTCATCGACCTGACCGAAGAACAATTCAAAGGCACCTGGTCCATCCTGATGTTCTACCCGGCCGACTTCACCTTCGTCTGCCCGACCGAACTGGAAGACCTGGCTGACTTCCAGCCGCAGTTCGAACAGATGGGCGTCAAAGTCTACGGCGTGTCGACCGACAGCCACTTCGCCCACAAGGCATGGCATGACACTTCGGATGCGATCAAGAAAGTCAACTACCCGCTGATCGGCGACCCGACCGGCATCCTGGCCCGTAACTTCCAGGTCATGATCGAAGAAGAAGGCATGGCGCTGCGCGGCACCTTCGTCATCAATCCTGAAGGCCAGATCAAGGTCATGGAAGTGCACGACAACGGCATCGGCCGCGACGCATCGGAACTGATGCGCAAGGTCAAGGCTGCCCAGTACGTCGCTGCCCACCCAGGCGAAGTCTGCCCAGCCAAGTGGACCGAAGGCGCGGAAACCCTGACCCCGTCGCTGGATCTGGTCGGCAAGATTTAAGCAGTCAGTAGCTAGTTAGTTATACCAGTTGTACCGGACACTGGCCCGCCTTAGCCGGCCAGTGTCCGACACTCACCGAATACAAGGAAAAACCATGCTGGATGCAAATCTCAAAAAGCAGTTACAAGCCTATTTGGAAAAAGTGGTGCAGCCGATTGAGATCGTTGCATCGCTCGATAACTCGCCCAAGGCGCGAGAAATGGAAGAACTGCTCAAGGAAATCACTTCCCTGAGCGCAAAGATTACTTACCGTGAAGACGGCAAGGGTACGCGCAAGCCATCCTTCGCCATCAACCGTGTCGGTACCGACATCGGCATCGAATTCGCCGCGATTCCGCTTGGCCACGAATTCACCTCTCTGGTGCTGGCCCTGCTGCAGGTGGGCGGCCACCCGATCAAGTTCGACCAGGCAGTGATCGAGCAGATCAAGAACCTCGACGGCGACTACGTCTTCGAAGCCTTCATCTCGCTGTCCTGTCATAACTGCCCGGAAGTAGTGCAGTCGCTGAACTCGATGTCGATCATCAACCCGCGCATCAAGGTCACGACCATCGACGGCGGCCTGTTCAAGGATGAAGTCGAGTCGCGCCAGATCCTGGCCGTGCCGATGATGTTCCTGAACGGCGAGCACTTCGGCCAGGGCCGCATGAGCGCCGAGGAAATCCTCGCCAAGCTCGATACCGGCGCCGGCAAGAGAAAAGCCGCCGAACTATCCAAGAAAGAAGCCTTCGACGTGCTGATCGTCGGCGGCGGTCCTGCCGGCGCGGCCGCGGCGATCTACGCCGCCCGCAAAGGCATCCGTACCGGCGTCGTCGCCGACCGTTTCGGCGGCCAGGTGCTCGACACGCTGGCGATCGAAAACTTCGTCTCGGTGAAGGAAACCGAAGGGCCGAAGTTCGCCGTCTCGCTGGAAGAGCACGTCAAGCACTACGACGTCGACATCATGAACCTGCAGCGCGCCGCCAAGCTGGAGAAGAACGACAAGCTGTTCGAAGTCACGACCGAAGACGGCGCCGTCCTGAAATCGAAGTCGGTCATCATCTCGACCGGCGCCCGCTGGCGCGAAATCAACGTGCCGGGCGAAAAAGAGTACAAAAACCACGGCGTGGCGTATTGCCCGCACTGCGACGGTCCGCTGTTCAAGGGCAAGCGCGTGTCGGTGATCGGCGGCGGTAACTCGGGCGTCGAAGCGGCCATCGACCTGGCCGGCATCGTCGAGCACGTCACCCTGATCGAGTTCGGCAATGAACTGCGTGCCGACGCGGTCTTGCAGCGCAAGCTCTACAGCCTGAATAACGTGGACGTGATCAAGGGTGCGCAGACGACGGAAGTCCTGGGCGACGGCAAGAAAGTCACCGGCCTGGTCTACAAGGACCGCGCCAGCGGCGAGTTGCATACGGTGGAACTGGCGGGTGTCTTCGTCCAGATCGGTCTGCTCCCGAACGCCGAATGGCTCAAGGGCACGCTCGACCTGACGCCGCATGGCGAGATCGAAGTCGACGCTCGAGGCGAAACCTCGATTCCTGGCGTGTTCGCGGCCGGCGACGTCACCACGGTGCCGTTCAAGCAGATCGTGATCGCGGTGGGCGAGGGCGCCAAGGCCTCGCTGGCAGCCTTCGACTACATGATGCGCCTGCCGACCGAAGAGACCGACGCGATCGACATGCCTGCGCAAGCGGCTGCCTGATCTTCAGTAGTGCAGTAAATGGAAACGCCATCCCGGTGCAAGCCGGGATGGCGTTTTTTATTGGCTGTCGCGGCCGTAGCAGGCCGTAGGGTGGTCGGCTCCATCCGATCATCTGCACGGACCCGGCTCCTGCGCCGCCCACGTGTTCAACCCACCGTTGATACGACGCGAGGTTTCCGGGGCCGGCTGAACGCGTGGGCGGCGCAGGCGTCAACAATAATCGAGTACCCGGGTGGAGCCGACCACCCTACGGCCTGCTGCATAAGCGGTCGGTATAAATAAAAAGTAGGGTGGGCGCCCCGAGCCCACGCGGACGCATGGGTATAACGGACATGGACCGTCAGCCGTACACGGTTCCAAAACGGTCGAACTACGAGCCTAATTTCGAAACAGCGCGGTCCTAGTCATCATCTTGCGGTATGTCCAACCACATGACATAGTGGCCATCGGTCGACGAATCGCTAATTTTTCCACCTCGGATCTTTGCTGAGCATTCAAAATGTCTGAACTCAGCCAAATCGCCGTCGATGATCGCGCGGCGAAAGTCTTGTGCCACGCGTGTGGCTAAGTTTCCTACTACTTCTTCCTGTAATAGCACCTTTACCGCGTTCGAATTGGTCTCCACGCGCAATTGAACTTGAATGTCGAGCACCGTTCCCTTATCCGTCCGAGGTCCGCACAGGGCCTCAAAGGGTTCCTGATTGCGACGCGTGCCCAAGACCTCAATCCTGAACTGACGTGGTCCTGCAATGGTTGGAATAATCGATGGTGCGCCCGTAGAGATCGTCTTGCTCACGGCCCTTTCCGAACCACGCGAGCGCTCGACTTCGAACGAGCGAAAGTACACCTCTAGTGCCAATAGGCTGTCATTCAGCGCGCGATGAGCTACTCCAACGTCCAAGTCCAAGTGTTTCGCCAAGTGAACGAGCTTATGACTTGGCAGGTCAGGCCATGCCAACCTGGCACGGGCGAGCGCACAATGTCCGACGTTGTTGAGTGGGCGACGGCGATGGCGTTCAATCGCCGCATTCAGAAAGCGCGTATCAAAGTTAATATTGAATGCGACGACTGTATGATCTCCGATGAATTCGATGAACTCGTCCAGCACCTCATCCATGCGTCGACCATCGGTCCGAAGCATATCGTCAGTTATTCCGGTTAGTTTCGTGATGAACCTGGGCAGCGGCCGATCAATGGCGATAAGTTGTTGCATATGCGGATGCGAGGCTGCACCAGGAACATACTTAACTGCTGCAATTTCGATGATTGAATCGTTCTTGGAACAAAGGCCGGTGGTTTCAAAGTCAAAGAAAACAATTGGGTCGCCAGATGTTGGGTAGTGGGAGTCTCGCATCGGAAATCCTGTGGGGTATGGTCGACCAATCTATCCAGGCCAGCATGGCGGGTACGGATCAAGTGTCGATAAGAAGTCCTGTTCACCACAGCAAGTATATTCTCATGACAACGGAAGGAATCTCACCAATTGTCGTCGCATCTCCAATCTTCCCAAGTTTCCGCTGCTTATATCTCCTGTCTCATTTCTTTCACTCGGGTCGCTCCGGTAAGCAAGCCAGTGAACCAGGCGCGCAAATAAAAAGCGCCATCCGGTCTGAGCGGATGGCGCTGTTGTCTACTTGTTAATTGCCGGTGCATCCGGTGCACCGGTCTGAAACTGTTGCTTGGCGTTATCGTGCGCCGGTTAGCCAGATGTTTTGCGACAATGATTACGTCAAGACATCATCATGTTCACGACAACCGGCCACGCCTGTGGCGGAATTTGTTTAGTGAAACATCAACACCGCTGCGCCCTGCAGCGCGTTCGTTTCATACACCAGCCAGGCTGCGGCGCCGGCGAGGGCAAGTTGGAGTGCGGTCAGGGTGGTGGGGATCGAGCGCATCATGGTGGGTTCTCCTGCTTTTGGGTGTGTGTTTCCGTTTGGTATGGTGCCATTCTGAGGCCGGGCCGCATTGCGCGGCATCGGCGGGCACTCCGCCGTTCTGTAGGAAAAGACCTTGTGGTGCTGTCTCAGCCGCAGGAAGGGGCTCAGAGAGCCGCTCCTACGCGGCCTTTGGTTGGCGTCCTATAGCCGGGTTCGCGCGCGCGAATTACAGTAATTGCATGACCCGACACGACCCCCAACTCCTCCACAATGGCCTGCTCGCAGTGCGCCGCCATTCCATCAACAAGCTGCTGCGTTCAGTGTTCGGCATCGAACGCCTGCGCGATGGACAGCAGCGCGTCATCGACAGCGTCCTCGACGGTAAAGATACGCTGGCGATCATGCCCACCGGCGGCGGCAAGTCGCTGTGCTACCAGATTCCGGCGCATATCCTGAAGGGCACGACGGTCGTCGTCTCGCCCCTGATCTCGCTGATGAAGGACCAGCTCGGGAAGCTCGACGAGTTGGGCATCCGCGCCTGCCAGGTCAACAGCAGCCTGAATGCCGAGGAAGAACATGGGGCGCTAGCCGGCATCGCCGCCGGCGAGTGCGAGATCGTGTTCTGCACGCCCGAGCGCCTGACCTCGCCCGAATTCCTCGACGTGCTCAAGCAAACGAATATCGTGCTGGTCGCGATCGACGAAGCGCACTGCATTTCGCAGTGGGGCCACGATTTCCGCCCGGCCTATATCGAAATGGCGGCGGCGATTGCCGCGCTCGGCCAGCCGCCGGTGCTGGCGCTCACCGCCACCGCCACCGACGAGGTGATCGACGACATCGGCCGCCAGTTGAACCGGCCGCGCATGAACGTCATCAACACCGGCATCTATCGCCCGAACCTGCACTACAGCGTGCGCCAGGTGACCAACCTGGCCGAGAAATTCCAGGAAGCGCGGCGCCTGGTGGCGGAGAACGAGGGTGTCGGCATCGTCTACGCGGCCACCGTCAAGGCGGCCGAGGAAATGCACCGCATCCTGGAAGAAGTGGGCGAGTCGGTCACGATCTACCACGGCAAGCTGCCCAGCGCCGAGCGCAAGGCGAACCAGGACCTGTTCATGAACGACGAGCGGCGCATCATGGTCGCGACCAATGCCTTCGGCATGGGCATCGACAAGAGCGACACCCGCTTCGTGATCCACCTGCAGATTCCCGCCAACCTCGAATCGTATTACCAGGAGTCCGGGCGGGCGGGGCGCGACGGGGAGGATGCCAGCTGCACACTGCTGTTCCTGCAAGACGACAAGCGTCTGCAGCAGTTCTTCCTGGTCAAACACTACCCGGACGCCGCCGAGATCCGCTCGGTCTACGACGCCGCCTGCGAACTGGCTGAAGACGGCGCGGTGACGACCGAGCGCATCGAAGAAAAACTGGTCGACCTCAACGAGGCGAAGATCAAGGTCTGCCTCAAGCTGCTGAAAGACGGCAAGCTGGTGCGCCAGAACCGCAAGCTCGAATTCGTCGTGACCAAGGCCGAACCCAGGGCCGCCACCTTCGAAGCGCTGGCCGCTGTCTACGTGCAGAAGCAGGAGCACGATCGCGAATCGCTCGAAAAGATGGTGGGTTACGCGGTCAGCGGTTTTTGCCGCTGGAAGCTGATGCTCGATTACTTCGGCGACGAAGTCGAAGGCTTCGAGAAGTGCTGCAAGTGCGACAACTGCAAGAACCCGCCGTCGATGAACCTGGACGACATCGAGATCCGCGACGACGAGTTCGACCATGCGCCGGAGCCGGAACCGGCCGGGCCGCATTTCGAGGTGGGCATGCAGGTGACGGTGCCAAAGTATGGACAGGGCATCGTCGTCTCGGTGGCGGGCGACCAGATCGGCATCGACTTCCCGGACGGCGAGCACCGCTCCTTTATGGCAGACTTCGTCAAGCCGGCCTAACGCCGGGAAAGGACCGCATGGCAGATATGGTGGTAGTGCGCAAGGAGGGGCTGTACTGCGTCCCTGGCGGGTTTTATATCGACCCATGGCGCCCGGTCGAGCGCGCCGTGATCACGCACGCCCACGGCGACCATGCGCGCTACGGCCACGGCAAATACCTCACCGCCGCCAGCGGCGTGCACGTGCTGCGTTCGCGCCTCGGCGAGATCAATGTCGATGGCCTCGACTATGGCCAGACCGTGGTCCACAACGGCGTCACCATCTCGCTGCACCCGGCCGGCCACGTGCTCGGCTCGGCCCAGGTACGCATGGAGTACGGGGGCGAAGTCTGGGTCGCGTCCGGCGACTACAAGATCGAGCCGGATAAAACCTGCGCGCCATTCGAACCGGTGCGCTGCGACACCTTTATTACCGAATCGACTTTCGGCCTGCCGATCTACCGCTGGGACCCGGAACAGTCGATCTTCGACGACATCAACCGCTGGTGGCAGAAGAATGCCGCCGAGGGCCGTCCGAGCGTGATCTTCGGCTACTCGTTCGGCAAGGCGCAGCGCATCCTGTCCGGGCTCGATCCGGCGATCGGACCGATCGTCTGCCATGGCGCGGTCGAGCCTTTGAATCGCGTGTATCGGGAAGGCGGCATTGCGTTGCCGCCGACGCTGATGGTGAGCGACGTCGACAAGGCGGCGCTGAAACAATCGATCATCGTCGCGCCGCCGTCCGCCTCGGGCTCACCCTGGATGAAGCGCTTCGGCGACTACAGCGACGCCTTTGCCAGCGGCTGGATGCAGCTGCGCGGCGCACGCCGGCGGCGCGGCGTCGACCGCGGCTTCGTGTTGTCCGACCACGCCGACTGGCCCGGGCTGATGTCGGCAATTAGCGCCACCGGGGCGCAGCGCGTCATCGTCACCCACGGCTCGATTCCGGTGCTGGTGCGCTGGCTTTGCCAGCAGGGGCTGGACGCGGCCGGCTTCGACACGGAATACGGCGACGACGATGACGACGTCGGCATCGCGCCGCAACCGGCGGAGGCCGCGCAAGTGGAGGAGTCCGGCAATGCGTGAATTTGCCCGCCTGTTCGCCGAACTCGACGAAACCACCGCCACCAACCGCAAGCTCGAAGCCCTGCAGCAGTACTTTTCCACGGCCGCACCCGAGAATGCCGCCTGGGCCGTCTACTTCCTCGCCGGCGGCAAGCCACGCCAGGCCGTTCCCACCAAACTCTTGCGCCAGTACGCGATCGAATACGCGGTGCTCGACGAGTGGCTGTTCGACGAGTCGTACAACGCAGTCGGCGACATGGCCGAAACCATCGCCCACATCCTGCCGCCGCCGGAAAAGAAGAGCGACGTCGGCCTGGCCGAATGGATGACGGAGCGCATCGGCCCCTTGCGGGGCGCCGACCCCGCCGTCATCCGCGAAGCCCTGTTCAGCTACTGGAACGAGCTGACCACGCCCGAGCGCTTCCTGTTCTGCAAACTGATCGGCGGGGGCTTCCGGGTCGGCGTCTCGAAGTTGCTGGTCACGCGCGCGCTGGCGGCGATTGCCGCGGTCGACAGCAAGCTGGTCGCCCAGCGCCTGATGGGCTGGACCGACGGCAGCGTGCGCCCGACCGCGACCAAGTTCCTGCAGCTGATCGCGGCGCAGTCGGACGAAGAGCACAAGCTGCGCGGTGGCCAGCCGTATCCCTTCTTCCTGGCGCACCAGCTGCAGGGCGATCCGGCGGCGCTGGGCGAGCTAGGTGACTGGCAAGTGGAGTGGAAGTACGACGGCATCCGCGCCCAGCTGGTGCGCCGCGGCGCCCAAAACTACCTGTGGTCGCGCGGCGAGGATTTGATCAGCGAGCGCTTCCCGGAACTGTGCAGCGTGCGCCTGCCCGAGGGGACTGTCGTCGATGGCGAAGTGCTGGTCTGGGACCATGCCAACGATGTGCCGGCGCCCTTCGCCGAACTGCAGCGCAGGATCGGACGGAAAACCCTGTCGGCCAAATTGCTGGCCGAACTGCCGGCGGTGCTGGTCTGCTACGACCTGCTCGAACTCGACGGCGTCGACCTGCGCGCGCTGCCCCAGCACGAGCGGCGCGCGCTGCTGGAAACGCAGGTGGCCGCGATCGACCAGCCGCAGCTGAAGATTTCGCCGCTGATTCACGCCGACGGCTGGGAAGCGCTGTCCGCCTTGCGTACGGAATCGCGCAACCGCGGCGTCGAAGGCATGATGGTCAAGGCGAAAAGCGCCCAGTACGGCGTCGGCCGCACCAAGGACGTCGGCACCTGGTGGAAGTGGAAGGTCGATCCGTATTCGGTCGACGCGGTGCTGATCTATGCCCAGGCCGGTCATGGGCGCCGTGCCTCGCTCTACACCGACTATACCTTCGCGGTGTGGGACGACGAGGGCCATGGCGAGCGCAAGCTGGTGCCGTTCGCGAAAGCCTATTCCGGTTTGACGGACGCCGAGATCGCCCAGGTCGACAATGCGATCCGCAAGACGACGGTCGAAAAATTCGGGCCGGTGCGCTCGGTGAAGCCGACGATGGTGTTCGAGATCGGCTTCGAAGGCATTGCGCTGTCCTCGCGCCACAAGGCGGGGATTGCGGTGCGCTTCCCGCGCATCCTGCGCCGGCGCGACGACAAGACGGTCGACGATGCTGACACGCTCGACACATTGAAGGGCCTGCTGGCCGCCGCCGCTGCATGAGCGGGCCGACGCCGACAAAAGTAAAAGAGTGGTTCGCCGCGCGCGGCTGGAAGGCCTTCCCGTTTCAAAAGGAGGTGTGGAAGGCGGCGCTGGCGGGCCAGTCCGGGCTGCTGCATGCGAACACGGGCGCGGGTAAGACTTATGCCGTGTGGCTGGCGGCGCTGCAGCGCGGGGCGCTCACCAAAGGAAAGATGAGCGGCCTGCGCGTGTTGTGGATCACGCCGATGCGCGCGCTCGCCGCCGACACCCAGCGCGCGCTGGAAGAATCGGCGTCGGCGCTGGCGCCCGAGTGGACGGTGGGTGCGCGTACCGGCGACACCGGGTCGGCCGAGCGTGCCCGCCAGGCGCGCAAGTGGCCATCGTCGCTGATCACGACGCCCGAAAGCCTCTCGCTGCTGCTCAGCCATGCGGCTGCCGAAGAGCAGTTCAAGCACCTCGACATGATCATCATCGACGAGTGGCACGAGCTGATGGGCAGCAAGCGCGGCGTGCAGGTGCAGCTGGCGCTGGCGCGGCTGCGCCACTGGCGGCCAGGCCTCGTGATCTGGGGCGTGTCGGCGACGATGGGCGACCTGGACCTGGCACGGCAGGTGTTGTTAGGCGAAGTTGAGCAAGACTCGCCCGGCGTGCTGGTCGAAGGCGATACCAAGAAGCAGATCGTGGTCGATTCGCTGATCCCGAAGGACGTCGCGCGCTTTCCCTGGGGCGGGCATCTCGGCCTGCAGATGCTGAAACCCGTGATCGACGAGATCGAGCATTACGACGCCACGCTGGTGTTTACGAATACCCGCTCGCAGTCGGAGATCTGGTACCAGAACATCCTGGAAGCGCGTCCCGACTGGGCCGGCGTGATCGCGCTGCACCACGGCTCGCTGGCGCGCGAGGTGCGCGACTGGGTCGAGATGGGCCTGAAAAAAGGCGAACTCAAGGCGGTAATCTGCACCGCCAGCCTCGACCTCGGCGTGGATTTCCTGCCGGTCGAGCGCGTGCTGCAGGTCGGCAGCGCCAAGGGCATCGCACGCCTGCTGCAACGGGCCGGGCGCAGCGGCCACGCGCCGGGACGGGTGTCGCGCGTGACCCTGGTGCCGACCAACAGCATGGAAATCCTGGAAGCGGCCGGCGCCAAGGTGGCGGTGGCCGCGCGCCGCATCGAGGGCCGTTATGTGCCCAATAAACCCTTCGACGTGCTGGTGCAGCACATGGTGACGGTGGCGCTGGGCGGCGGCTTTCGCTCGGAAGCGTTTTACAACGAGGTGCGCCGTGCCTGGTCGTACCGCCACCTGAGCGAGGAAGAGTGGCAGTGGGCGCTCGATTTCGTCGCGCGCGGCGGCCAGAGCCTGACCGTGTACCCGGAATACCGGCGCGTGCTGCCGGACGAGGAGGGCGTGTATCGCGTGCCCGACACCGCCATCGGCCGGCGCCACCGGATGGGCATCGGCACCATCGTTTCCGATGCCACCATCCAGGTGAAATACGTCAGCGGCGGGCGCATCGGCAGCATGGAAGAGTCCTTTATCGGGCGCCTGAAACCGGGCGACCATTTCCTGTTCGGCGGACGCATCCTCGAATTCATCCGCGTGCATGAAATGACGGCCTTCGTGAAACGCGCCACGGGAAGCCGCGGCGCGATCGCGCGCTGGCAGGGGACCAAGATGCCGATGTCTTCGGAACTGGCGCACGCCGCGCTCGAGCAGCTGCGCCAGGCGGCCGAGGGGCGCTTCGAGGGACCGGAAATGCAGGCGATCCGGCCGCTGCTCGACATCCAGGCCAAATGGTCGGCGCTGCCGACCATCGATACGCTGGTGCTGGAATCGATGAAGAGCCGCGAGGGTTATCACCTGTTCGTGTATCCGTTCGCCGGGCGTTCGGTGCACATGGGGCTCGCTTCGCTGTTCGCCTACCGCATCGGGCGGCGCCAGCCGATCACGTTTTCGATTGCAATCAACGATTACGGTTTCGAACTGATGGCGCCGGACCCGGTCGACTGGGAGCGCGAATTCGCCGGCGCCACCGGGGCGGACGTCGGCCTGTTCGATACCGAGCACCTGCTCGAGGACGTGCTCGACAGCCTGAACGCGACCCAGCTGTCGCAGCAGCGTTTCCGCGAAGTGGCACGCATTGCGGGCCTCGTGTTCCAGGGTTATCCGGGCCAGCCGAAATCGAACCGCCAGGTGCAGGCGTCATCGTCTCTGTTTTTCGAAGTCTTCCGCAAGCACGACGCCGGCAACCTGCTGCTCACGCAAGCCCAGCGCGAAGTGCTGGAGCAGGAACTGGAATTGACCCGCCTGCGTGACACGCTGGCCGAACTCCATGCACGCAAAGTGGCGTATCGTGTCGTGAAACGCGCGACGCCCTTCGGCTTCGCGCTGATGGTCGAGCGCTTCCGCGAGAAAGTCAGTACCGAAAAACTGAATGACCGCGTGGCGCGCATGGTGCGCGAACTGGAGAAGGCTGCTGCAGTATGACGGTGTCTGAAGTTGAAGTTGCTGGTGAAAAGTTGTTGCTTTTGCCTGAAAAAGCCGTGTTCTGGCCGGCGCAATCGATGCTGATCATTGCCGACATCCACTTCGGCAAGGCGGCCTCGTTCCGCGCGCAGGGCATTCCCGTGCCGCGCGGTACCACCAGCGAAAACCTGCTCGGGCTCGACGCCCTGATCGACGCCCACGGCGCGCGCCACGTCGTCTTCCTGGGCGACTTCCTGCACGCGCGCGCCGCGCACGCGTCCAGCACCCAGCAGGCGATGCTGGCCTGGCGCGAGCGGCGCCGCGACCTGCGCCTGACCCTGGTGCGCGGCAACCACGACAAGCATGCCGGCGATCCGGCGGCGACCCTCGGCATCGAACTGGTGGACGAGCCGCACATGGTCGGGCCGTTTGCGTTTTGCCATCATCCCGACGTCGACACGGGAGGCTATGCGCTGGCCGGGCACGTGCATCCGGCCTGGGTGCTGGCCACGCGTTTCGATTCACTGCGCCTGCCGTGCTTCGTCGTCGGCAGCGAGCGCATGATCCTGCCGTCGTTCGGCGCGTTCACCGGCGGCCACGTGGTCGCACGCGAGGCGGGCGACGCCATTTTCGTCACGTCAGGCGAGGCCGTGCACAGCGTACGTTAGCGCACTGTTTTCTTTTGGGCATTGGCGTACCGTGTATGTACGCTAAGTCGGCCCATCGAAAAGGAGACATGCCATGAAGCTTCGCCATACCCTGAGTACAACATTGGTCGCGCTATTGCCGTTGTGCTCCATGACGCTGGCGCCGGCCGCCGCGCATGCCCAGCAATATGAACGCGACAGCCGCGGACCGTCGATCCGTGGCTTCAATGTCGAGGAAGTGCGGCGCCTGGCGCCCGGCGTCGAGTTGCATTTCGACCTGTACGGCACGCCCGGCGGCAATGCCACGCTGCGCATCGACGGCGCCACGCGCAACGTGCACATGACCGAAACCGAACCTGGCCAGTATGTCGGCACCTACGTCATCGGTGCGCGCGACCGCATCGTGAATACCAGCGCCGTCACCGCCAACCTGCGTGTGGGCAACCGCGTGGCGACCGACGTGCTGAGCGAATCGGTGGTGCGCGACGGCGCCCCGCGTCCGAACCGCCGCGGCGACCTGGCGTCGGTGCCGCGCATCGAGCGCTTCGAAGTGCGCGCCAGCGACGAACTGGCGCCCGGCAACGACCTCGGCTTTACCGTCTTCGGCACACCCGGCGCCCGCGTCGAGTTGACCATGGCCGGCGCGCGCGGCGTGTTCTTCCTGCCGGAAGTGCGCCCGGGCGAATACGCGGCCGACTACACGATCCGCCGCGACGACCGCATCGCCCCCAACAGCCGGGTGACGGCGACGATCCGCGCCAACGGCCGCTACACGGAGCAGGTGCTGGGCCGTCCATTGCTGGCCGGCGGGCCGCGCCCGGTCGCAGGACCCGCCGTGGCAACGAGCGCGCCGCGGACAGCGCGCTACTGCACCAACTGCGCGACCGTGGAAGCGGTCAACGTGGTCGAAGTGAATGGGCAAGGCAATTACCTCGGCACGGCGGCCGGTGCGGTGGTCGGTGGCCTGCTGGGCAACCAGGTCGGCAGCGGCAGTGGTCGCAAGGCGGCCACTGCCGCTGGCGCCATCGGCGGCGCAGTCGCGGGCAACGCCATCCAGCGCAACCAACGCCAGGCCCAGCGCTACGAAGTCGTGGTGCGCTATGCGGGGAACGGGGCCACGCAGACGCTGCAGTATGACAACGATCCGGGTTTCCGCGTCGGCGATCCGGTGCGTGTGAATAATGGGGTCTTGTCGCGAGATCAATGACGCGCTGGTGCTTACTGGACGTACACGGAACGAGTTTGGCAGGATGTAGGGTGGGCGGGATTTAGTCCGGGGGACTGAATCCGCCCACGCGTTCAACCAGCGGCAGTGAAAACGCAGGGTGGTTTGCACCTGTCCGCTGAACGCGTGGGCGGGGGACCCGCCCACCCTACATCCCTACGTTCTAAGATTCGGCTGCGCAACCTCTTACAGCCATCCCACAAAATAAAACAACTCCGACATTCTGGTCTCGCGAAGAAACCACCATGTCGGAGCTGTTTTTGCCTTTGCCGCAGCAACCGGCAAGGAGGCAGTCAATCAGGCCGTGGCCAGCACCTGATCGTCGCCGGCTGCATCGAGCTCGGCTTTTTGCTTGGTGCCGGCCGCCTTGGTACGCGAGCGCGACGGTGGCAGGCGGCGCAGGGTTTTCAGGGCTTCCGGATCCTTGATGCCGATGGTGCGCTGGTCGACGGTAATGAGCCCGATCTCATTGAAGGCAGACAAGGTGCGGCTCACCGTTTCCAGCGTCAGGCCCAGGTAGCTGCCGATCTCGTGGCGCGTCATGCGCAGGTTGAACAGCTTGCTCGAGTAGCCCATGGCGGCGAAGCGGTCGGCCAGCGAGACCAGGAAGCGGGCCACGCGCGCCTCGGCGGAGAGGGCGCCGAGCATGCCGATCATGGCCTGTTCGCGCACCAGCTCGCGGCTCATGACGCCGTACATCAGGTTTTCCAGCTCCATGTGCACGCGGCCGAGGGCGGTCAGCTTCTTGAACGGCAGCAGGATCAGGTCGCAGTCGGACAGGGCCACGGCCTCGGAGGCGTAGTGGCGGGTGTGGATGCCGTCGACGCCGAGCATGTCGCCCTTCATCGGGAAGCTCAGCACCTGTTCGTTGCCGAACTCGTCGATCAGCACCGTTTTCAGGAAGCCGGAGTTGACGATGTACAGGGTGTCGAAGGCCTGGCCGATGGTGTGGACGCGCTGGCCGGTCTTGAACTGTACGTGCTGGAACAGCAGTTCTTCGGAATTGATGGAGACGGCGGCCGGGATGTGCAGCAGGTCGCAGACTTCTTTCAGGTTGGACCACAGGCGGCCCTGGCGTTGGCGGCCTGCTTCCATGGGGGTGGAATGCATGGTCGACGAGGCGTTGCGTTGTTCTGGCGTTGGCTGGGACTGCATGCTCATCTCCGGTGAAGAAATCTTCTGGCAGGGCATGGGACGGGGCCGCTACCGGGTGCTTCAATAGGATTCATCAAGCGGGAGGCTTGGCTTACGGAGAGAAATTAGATCGCAAGCAAGTCGATACGCTGAATTCAGTATGCCAACACGAGTTCGGCATGGGTATCAGCAATGGCTGAATGTGTAGGTAGGAGAGGAACTAGTACTGTAGGAATATTCTTACTGAAGCGGGGCGTCGCGGGGCAGGAAACGGTGCGGCGAGTTGCTGGCAGAGCGAGGGAAGTGTGGTGAAAGCGTGGCGGGCAAGGCACAAATGCCCGCCCGCCGCTGTCAAACGTTGTTATCGGGGTTCAGGCTTTCAATGGGGCGAGCAAGCGGTGCGCAACAGCGTATTGGACCATTTCCGACAGCGAGGTCATCCCCATCTTTTGCATGATGCGCGTCTTGTGCGTACTCACGGTCTTCACCGACAAGTGCAGGTTGTTGGCGATTTCGGTGATCGATTTGCCGCCGACGAGCAGCGAAAACACCTCGAATTCGCGGTCCGAGAGTTGTTTGTGCAACAGCTGCTCGTTGGGCGCCATGATGTTCAGTGCCAGCTGCTCGGCCACTTCGGTGCTGATGTAGGGCCGGCCCGAGGCCACCTTGCGGATCGCACCGACCAACTGGGTACCCGCGCTTTCCTTGGTGAGATAGCCCTGGGCGCCGGCGCGGATGGCGCGCACCGCATACTGTTCCTCTTCGTGCATGGTGAGGATCAGGATGGCCAGCTTGGGCGCCTCGCTGCGCACCTGGCGGATCAGGTCGACGCCGCTGCGCCCGGGCATCGACAAATCGAGCAGCAGCAGGTCGAAGCCGCCCTGGCGCACCAGCGAGAGCACTTCGAAGCCATTGGTCGCTTCGCCGACAATCTCGACGTCGAGCGCGCCGTCGAGGATCCGTTTCAGCCCTTCGCGCATGATCGTATGATCATCTGCAATGACGATTCTTATCATGAATGCATCCCCTCGCCACGTGGTCCGCGGCTGTATAGTGGGCACGCCGCGGCGCGGCGTGCCGGCGCCGCCATCAGGTCGAGGCTGGCTCGTTGATCAGCCGGTGCACCAGGACCGGCCGGGTCGTATGCGACAACACTTTATTGGTCACGCTGCCCAGCAGGAGCTGGCCCCAGCCGCTGCGCCCGTGCGAACCCATGAAAATCAGGTCGCACCCTTCCTGCTCGGCGACGTCGACGATCTTCTGGGCCGTGGCGTCGGAAAACGCGGTCATGCAGCTGTGTTGCAGCCCGGCCTGCTCGCAGGAGCGCATGATGCGGCCCATGTAGTCCTCGCCGGTGCGCCGCATCTGGCTGGTGTAGTCGTCTTCGCTGGGATACGAGGGCGGAATGATCTCGACGTACACCGGATACTGGTAGTCCGGTGCGACGAACAGGGCCAGCACTTCGGCCCCCATCTGGTGCGCGAACTTGACCCCGGCGCAGGCCGTGTGCTGGGAGACGGCCGAGCCGTCGGTGGTGATCAGGATTTTCCGGTACATGGTGAGCCTCCATACGCTACGTATTGTGGCTGCTGCTAAGTGTGCCAGGCTTGCGATAGCGCAACCTGTTGACTTCGCTCAATGATGAGCTCGCTTTGCAAGAAGGCGTCCGAAAACAGTGCACAATCGACGCGACCACAAAACAACACCTGACTTGCGAAAATAGTCAGGAACGGCACGGTTTTATTGTCCCGGAATTAAGTTTCCTTGTCCATTTCAGCGTATTGCTTTTTCCGATATTTACCTACGGCAACTGCACTGCTACACTCGCTAACGATTTTTGGGCTTCCGGCGGCGGCATGACGCGCGTGGAAGTCCGCATCCACCGGACCGAAGCACGCAAGATTGCGACATATTCATATTATGGAGAAGCAGGGACTATGACCGACGCCGCCGACGATTTCGACGCCTTATTCGAGGAAGTGGCAGCCCAGCGCGCCAGTGCGCCGGCCCCGGCTGCAGCAGCCGCGCCCGCCGCTACCTCTGCCGCCGATGAAGATGACCTGGACGCGCTGTTCGACCAGATCGCTTCAAACAAGCCGGCCGCCGCGGCTGCGCCCGTGCCGGCCACGGCCGCCGCCGCTCCCGCTGCCCCCGTAGCTGCGATCACTGCCGACGACGGCGCCGAGGGCGACAAGAACATGTACGAACGCCTGGGCGGGATCGTGCGCCTGCTGCACGATTCGCTCCGCGAACTGGGCTATGACCGCGCGCTGTCCGAGGCGTCGTCGCAGATCAACGACGCCCAGGACCGCCTGGAATACGTCGCCACCCTGACCGAGCAGGCCGCCAACAAGGTGCTCAACACCCTGGACGACGGCATGCCGGCGCAGGACAAGCTGTCCAAGCAGGCGCAGGACATGTCGGGCCGCTGGGACGCGCTGTTCGCGGGCAAGCTGAGCCTGGACGAGTTCAAGGCCCTGGCCGGCGATTCGCGCCAGTTCTCGCAATCCGTGTCGGAAGCGACCGAAGCGGAAAAGGCGCGCCTGCTGGAAATCATGATGGCCCAGGACTTCCAGGACATCACCGGCCAGCTGATCAAGAAAGTGGTCGCGATCACCAAGACTGTCGAGAACGAACTGGCCCAGCTGCTGCGCGACAATGCGCCACCGGAAACGCGCGCCAAGCTGGCCGAAAAAGAAGCTGCACCTGTGCAACTGATGTCGGGCCCGTCCGTGCCGGAAGCGGCGCTGGACCAGGATAACGTCGACGACCTACTTGCCGATCTGGGATTCTAATGGACGATATGCTCAAGGACTTCGTCGTCGAGGCGATGGATCTGGCAGTCAATGTTGAAGAGCACCTCCTGCGCCTCGAACGCGATCCGGAGAACAAGGAAACGCTGAACGCGGTGTTTCGTTCGTTCCACACGATCAAGGGCGGTGCCGGCTTCATGGGCCTGCCGGCGCTGGTCGCGGCGTGCCACCTGACGGAGAATCTGTTCGACGCCCTGCGCACGGGCGCCGCGCCGGTCACGCCGCTGTCGATCGAGGCGGCGCTGCAAGCCTCGGGCTTCGTCGCCGACCAGTTGAACGACCTGAACAACGGCGCCACGCCGGAACAGCTGGCGCCGATGCCGGCCGACCTCGAACGCATCCTGACGGATGCGATCGAAGGCAAGGCGCAGGCGGCTCCGGTTGCTGCACCCGCGCCCGCGCTTGTGGCGGCGCCAGCAGTTGCCGCCGCTCCGGTGGCTGCGCCTGTCGCCCTCGGTGATGACGGACTCGACTGGCCCGCGATGTACAACGCCGTGGTGCCGGCCAGCGCCGCGATCGCGACTGCCGCGGCTGCCCCGGCCACGGTGCCGATGCCAGTGACCGCAGCCGTGGCCGCGCCACAAGCGCCTGCCGCCGCACCGGCTGTCCAGCACGAAGCCGCACCGGCGGCCCGTCCCGGCTGGGACGGCGTCGACCGCCGCAACGAAGCCAAGCCTGTCGCAGCGGCGCCGGCCAAGGACGAAAGCATCCGCATCGATGCCGTCAAACTCGATGCGCTGCTGGAAGTGGCCGGCGAATCGGTGCAGGCCGCCAACCAGGCCGCCGTGCTGCTGGAGCGCCTGTCGCAGTTCAAGTTCGAAGGGCAGGCCGCCACCCTGATGGCGACGCTGACCGAAACGCTAGAACGCGCCTCGCGCTATTCGGCCGAACTGCAGCGCGCCACGCTGGCCACGCGCATGCAGCCGGTGGGCCGCCTGTTCCAGAAATTCCCGCGCCTGGTGCGCGAGCTGGCGAAAGACCTCGGCAAGGATGTCGAGCTGACCATCGAAGGCGCCGAGACCGAAGTCGACCGCGTCGTCGTGGACAGTCTCTACGATCCGCTGGTGCACATGCTGCGCAACGCGCTCGACCATGGCGTCGAATCGCCGCAGGAGCGTGTCGCCGCCGGCAAGCCTGCGAAAGCCTTCATCCTGCTGAAAGCCTGGCAGGAAGCCAACAGCGTCATGATCGTGCTGCAGGACGACGGCAAGGGCATGGACCCGATCAAGCTGCGCCGCAAAGCCATCGACAAGGGGCTGATCGGCGAAAACGGCGCCCAGAGCGACGAAGACGCCTACCAGCTGGTGTTCCTGCCGGGCTTCTCGACCAAGGAAGTGGCGTCGTCGGTCTCGGGCCGCGGCGTCGGCATGGATGTCGTGAAAACGGCGGTGGAAAAGAACCGCGGCGCGATCCGCATCGATTCCTCGCTCGGCCACGGCACCAAGTTCGCGATCCGCCTGCCGATCGAACTGTCGATCGTGCCGACCATGCTGGTCTCGACGTCCGGCGCCTCGCTGGCGCTGCCGATGGCGGTGGTCGAGCGCGTGGTCGAACTGCCGGAAACCTTCTCGATGGTCGGCGGCGCCCCGGTGCTGAAAGACCAGGGCCGTCCGCTGCCGGTGCGCTCGCTGGCCGGTTCGCTCGGCTACGAGGAAGCGGTGGAACGCGTCGGTATCGTCATCAATGCGCCGCAGCCGTACATCCTGGCGGTGGAAGCGGTCGACGGCACCGCCGACCTGGTCATCAAGCCGATGACGGCGCTGACGGTGGAAGGCATCACCGGCACCGCGCGTTCGGCCGAGGGCGAACTGGTGCTGGTCGTGGGCCTGTCCTTCCTGATGGATGGCTGCCGCAGCACGGTGCGCATGGCTGCATAAATGCACTAATCGAGTGAAAAAGGGCGACATATGCCCTTGCAATAAAAGCCTGTGCATCTGGTGCGCAGGCTTTTTTTATTTGCACTTCAAGCCAGCTGTGCAAATCTTGTTTGCCTGTTGAGCCTCCCATTGGCAGGATCGTGCAAAACAGCCCCGCTTCTGCCGCAGTGCACAATTATGGCATAATCAAAATCCCACTATCGACAGTGGCCGCGGACAGAACACAGCACGGGACACAGCATGTTAAAAACGCTCTACGACAAACTCTGGGAATCGCACGTCGTGCGTGCCGATGCCGACGGCACCACGGTGCTGTATATCGACCGCCACCTGGTGCACGAAGTCACCAGCCCGCAAGCCTTTGAGGGCCTGCGCGAAGCCAACCGGGGCCTGTGGCGCAACGCCGCCAACCTGGCCGTGGCCGACCACAACGTGCCGACCACCGACCGCCGCGAAGGCATCGCCGACCCGACCTCGCGCCTGCAGGTCGAGACGCTCGACGCCAACGCGAAGAGCTTCGGGCTCACCTACTTCAACATGAACGACAAGCGCCAGGGCATCGTCCACGTGATCGGGCCGGAGCAGGGCGCGACCCTGCCGGGCATGACGGTGGTCTGTGGCGACTCGCACACGTCCACCCACGGCGCCTTCGGCTGCCTGGCGCACGGCATCGGCACCTCGGAAGTCGAGCACGTGCTGGCGACGCAGACGCTGCTGGCGAAAAAATCGAAGTCGATGCTGGTGCAGGTCGACGGCGCGCTGCCGCCGGGCGTGACCGCCAAGGACATCGTGCTGGCCGTGATCGGCCGCATCGGCACCGCCGGCGGCACCGGTTACGCCATCGAATTCGGCGGCTCGACCATCCGCGCGCTGTCGATGGAAGGGCGCATGACGGTCTGTAACATGGCGATCGAAGCGGGCGCGCGCGCCGGCATGGTCGCCGTCGACCAGACCACGATCGACTACGTGAAGGGCCGTCCTTTCTCGCCAAGCGGTCCGCAGTGGGAGCAGGCCGTGTCGTACTGGCGTACCCTGCACACCGACTCGGGCGCCAGGTTCGACATGGTCGTTACCCTCGACGCGACGCAGATCCGTCCGCAAGTCACCTGGGGCACCTCGCCGGAAATGGTGACCTCGATCGACGGCCGCGTGCCCGATCCCGACCAGGAAAAGGATGCCGTGCGCCGCGACGCCATGGAAAAGGCGCTGACCTACATGGCCTTGACGCCGAACACCCCGATCGAGAACATCCGTATCGACAAGGTCTTCATCGGTTCGTGCACGAATTCACGCATCGAGGATTTGCGCGAGGCCGCCGCCGTCGTGCGCGGGCGCCAGCGCGCTTCCAACGTCAAACTGGCGATGGTGGTGCCGGGTTCGGGCCTGGTGAAGGAACAGGCCGAGCGCGAAGGGCTCGACCAGATTTTCAAGGCCGCCGGCTTCGAATGGCGCGA
Source organism: Massilia sp. CFBP 13721 (assembly GCF_014842025.1). Classification (GTDB taxonomy): domain Bacteria; phylum Pseudomonadota; class Gammaproteobacteria; order Burkholderiales; family Burkholderiaceae_D; genus Telluria. The sequence goes on along the minus strand of NZ_JACYUY010000005.1, from coordinate 174,172 downwards.
GCCGGGCTGCTCGATGTGCCTGGCGATGAACGCCGACCGCCTGGAGCCGGGCGAGCGCTGCGCCTCGACCTCGAACCGCAATTTCGAAGGACGCCAAGGACAGGGCGGACGCACCCACCTGGTGTCGCCGGCGATGGCCGCCGCGGCCGGGATCGCGGGCCACTTCGTCGACGTGCGCGCACTCTGAACAAATAATATAAACAGATTCACAGGACCATCATGAAAAAAGTATTCGCCCTCTCGCTGGTTGCCCTTGTCCTCGCAGGCTGCAACACGATTTCCGGCATCGGCCGCGACGTGCAAAAGGTCGGCCAGGTCGTCACCGGCGCCGGCGGCAAGTAAAACCATTGAGCGAACCGGGTAGAGGACATGGATAAATTCACCGTACACGAAGGCCTGGTGGCGCCGCTGGATCGCGCCAACGTCGACACCGACGCCATCATCCCGAAGCAGTTCCTGAAGTCGATCCGCAAGACCGGCTTCGGCCCCAACCTGTTCGACGAGTGGCGTTACCTCGACCATGGCGAACCGGGCCAGGACAACAGCAACCGTCCGCTCAATCCGGACTTCGTGCTGAACCAGCCGCGCTACCAGGGGGCGTCGATCCTGCTGACCCGCAAGAACTTCGGTTGCGGCTCCTCGCGCGAGCACGCGCCGTGGGCGCTGCAGCAGTACGGCTTCCGCGCCATCGTCGCGCCAAGCTTCGCCGACATCTTCTTCAACAACTGCTACAAGAGCGGACTGCTGCCGATCGTGTTGACGGAAGCGCAGGTCGAGCAGCTGTTCAATGAAGTCAAGGCTGGCAGCGGCTTCAAGCTGATTGTCGACCTGGAAAACCAGGTGCTGCGCAGCGCCGATGGGCGCATCGGTTTCGAGTTCGCGATCGACGACTTCCGCAAGTACTGCCTGCTGAATGGCCTCGACGACATCGGCCTGACGCTGCGCCACGCCGACGAGATCCGCGCCTTCGAGGAACGCCACCTGGCGCGCCAGCCTTGGCTGGCCAACACGATTTAAAAGAAAGCGACCATGAAGATTGCAATCCTGCCGGGCGACGGCATCGGTCCCGAAATCACGGCGCAAGCGGTGCGTGTATTGGAAGCGCTGGGCGAATCCTTCGAGATGGAGCATGCCGACGTCGGCGGCGCCGGCTATGCGGCGCATGGCCATCCGCTGCCCGCATCGACGCTGAAGCTGGCGAAGGAAGCGGACGCGGTGCTGTTCGGCGCCGTCGGCGATTATCAATACGACACGCTCGAGCGCGCGCTGCGGCCGGAGCAGGCGATCCTCGGCCTGCGCAAGGAGCTGGGTTTGTTCGCCAACCTGCGCCCGGCCATCCTGTACCCGGAGCTGGCCGGCGCCTCGACGCTAAAAGCCGAAGTGGTGTCGGGCCTGGACATCCTGATCATCCGCGAACTGACCGGCGACATCTATTTCGGCAAGCCGCGCGGCGTGCGCGAATGCCCCGACGGCCCGTTCAAAGGCCAGCGCGAAGGCTTCGACACGATGCGCTATGCCGAAGGCGAGATCCGCCGCATCGCGCACGTGGCCTTCCAGGCTGCGCGCAAACGCGACAAGCGCGTGACCAGCGTCGACAAGGCCAACGTGCTGGAGACCTTCCAGTTCTGGCGCGATATCGTCACCGACGTGCACCAGGAGTATCCGGACGTCGCACTCGAGCACATGTACGTCGATAACGCGGCCATGCAGCTGGTGCGCGCGCCGAAGAAATTCGACGTCATCGTCACCGGCAACATGTTCGGCGACATCCTGTCTGACGCGGCCGCGATGCTGACCGGCTCGATCGGCATGCTGCCCTCGGCCTCGCTCGACGCCAGCAACAAGGGCTTGTACGAGCCGTCGCACGGTTCGGCGCCGGACATCGCCGGCAAGGGTATCGCCAATCCATTGGCGACGATCCTGTCCGCCGCGATGATGCTGCGCTTTTCGCTGAACAAGGCCGAGCAGGCCGAGCGCATCGAAGCCGCCGTCAAGCGCGTCCTCCAGCAAGGTTTGCGCACAGCGGATATATTCGAGGATGGCACGCAGCGCGTGAGCACGGAACAGATGGGCGACGCGGTCGTGCGGGCGCTCGGGTAATTTTTAAAAAACAAACGGGAAATAAAATGAAATTGGTAGGCCTGGTAGGTTGGCGCGGCATGGTAGGTTCGGTCCTGATGCAGCGCATGCAGGACGAGGGCGATTTCGACCACATCGAGCCGGTGTTCTTCACCACTTCGAATGCGGGCGGCGCCGCCCCGAGCATGGCGAAGAACGAAACCACCCTCAAGAGTGCGCACGACATCGCCGAACTGTCGAAATGCGAGATCATCATCTCCTGCCAGGGCGGCGACTACACGAGCGAGGTCTTCCCGCAGCTGCGCGCCAGCGGCTGGGACGGCTACTGGATCGACGCCGCCTCGACCCTGCGCATGAACGACGACGCCGTCATCGTGCTCGACCCGGTCAACCTCGACGTCATCAAGAACGCGCTGTCGCGCGGCGTGAAGAACTACGTCGGCGGCAACTGCACCGTGTCCTGCATGCTGATGGGCCTGGGCGGCCTGTTCGAACAGGGCCTGGTCGAGTGGATGACCTCCATGACCTACCAGGCCGCGTCCGGCGGCGGCGCCCAGCACATGCGCGAGCTGCTGACCCAGTTCGGCACCATCAACAGCGCCATCAAGCCGCTGCTCGACAACCCGGCCTCGGCCATCCTCGAGATCGACCGCACGGTGCTGGCGACCCAGCATGGCTTGTCCGCCGACGAGACCAAGCAGTTCGGCGTGCCGCTGGCCGGCAACCTGATTCCGTGGATCGACAAGGACCTGGGCAACGGCCAGTCGAAGGAAGAGTGGAAGGCCGGCGCCGAAACCAACAAGATCCTGGGCCGCGGCGAAGGTTTTGGTACCAGCGCCATTCCAGTGGATGGCCTGTGCGTGCGCATCGGCGCCATGCGCTGCCACTCGCAGGCGCTGACCATCAAGATGACCAGGGACGTGCCGCTCGATGAGATCAACGACATCATCGCCTCGCACAACCAGTGGGTGAAGGTGGTGCCGAACACGCGCGAAGCGTCGATGCGTGACCTGTCGCCGGCCGCCGTCACCGGCAGCCTGACTATTCCTGTCGGCCGCCTGCGCAAGATGTCGATGGGGCCGGCGTATCTGTCGGCGTTCACGGTGGGCGACCAGCTGCTGTGGGGCGCGGCCGAGCCGCTGCGGCGCATGTTGCGGATCGTCTTGGAGAAGTAAAACAACGCCCGCGAATGCGGGCGTTTCGCATTTGTAGGGTCGGCCGGGCGGCGAACCGCTCCGTCCACGCGGTGATACGCGCCGGCTCCGCTTTCGTGCGCGCTGATCTTGCGGTTACGTATCACCGCGTGGGCGAAGCCTCTCGTGGCCCGGCCCCCCCTACGTATCGCAGCGTATCACGTGCGCGACCAACGCAAACCGCCACCCCGACGCATCTCTTATCGATCCAATCACACCCATTAGCACGCCGATAATTTCCGCGCTCGGATACGATATCGAAACATTATCGATAGCTCATCCATCCCACAGAATCACAAGCCTACGCCCCGCAGCGCTTGCATGCTCCAGTGCATGATGATATGTTGAGACTTCCGGGAAACCGTCCTTTCCCTCCTGCCAACCCTCTCGACACCAACACCACCCTATGCCACTGAACCGCCGCCCTCAGATCATGTCGTCCGCGTTGAAAACGCTTACCGCAGCGGTCGCCAGTGCAGTGTTGTTGACTTCGGTGGCAAACGCGGCGGGGCTGGGTAAACTCACCGTCCTCTCGGCCCTCGGCCAGCCGCTGCGCGCCGAGATCGAACTGACCGCCGTCTCGAGCGACGAAGCGTCGAACCTGGTCGCGAAACTGGCCAGTCCCGAAGCCTACCGTGCCGCCAACGTCGACTTCAATCCGGCCCTGCTGTCGCTGCGCTTCGCGGTCGAGCAGCGCGGCGGGCGCCAGTTCGTGCGCATCACCTCGCCGCAGCCCCTGAACGAACCCTTCGTCGACCTGCTGCTGGAGCTGTCCTGGGACGGCGGCCGCCTGGTGCGCGAATACACCTTCCTGCTCGATCCGGCCGAGCTGCGTTCGACGCAATCGGCGCAGGTTGCCCCAGCTGCGCGGGCAGCACGTGGTGCGGCGGCGGCAGGAGGCCAGGCGGCCGAACCGGCGGCGCGTCCGCAGCGCGGTGCACGCGCCGACGAGACCGCGGGCGAACCGGCCGCACGTGCGGCGGCTTCGCGCTACCGCGTCAAGGCCGGCGACACGCTCAGCCGCATCGCCGGCAAACTCAAACCGGTCGACGTCTCGCTCGACATGATGCTGGTCGCCCTGTACCGCGCCAACCCGGATGCCTTCATCGGCAATAACATGAACCGCCTGAAGTCGGGCCAGATCCTGTCGGTGCCGAGCGGCGACAGCATGCGCGGCCTCGATCCGGAAGACGCGCACGGCACGGTCGTGGCACATGCGGCCGACTTCAATGCCTACCGCAGCAAGCTGGCCGGCCAGGTCGCCACCAGCGCGCCGGCACGCGAGGCCCAGGCAGGGCAGAGCGCGACCGGCCGCATCACGGCCAAGGTCGAGGAGCGCCCGACCGCCGCCAACGAATCGCAAGACCAGCTGCGCCTGTCGAAAGCGGCGCCGAACCGTCCGGGCACGGGTGCGGCGGCGCCGAGTGCCGAGGATGCGATCGCCCGGGAAAAGGAACTGGCGGACGCCCAGACGCGCGTCAAGGAGCTGGAAAAGAACGTCAACCAGCTCGAGAGCCTGATCACGGTGAAGAGCCAGACCGGTGCCGACGCTACCCAGCGCGCCGATGCACCGGCCACGTCTGCGGCCCCGGCGGCGCCGGCGGCGCCGGTGGCGCCGGTGGTCGTCGCCCAGGCCGATACCGAACCGAAGCCCGCACCGAAGATCAGGACGGCGCCGCAGCCGGCCATGCCGGACGCCCCGGACGAAGCCGGCCTGCTCGACACCCTGATGGACAACATCCTGTACCTGGGCGCCGGCGCCGCCGTGCTGCTGCTGGCCGCGCTCGGCCTGTCGCAGCGCCGCAAGCAGAAGGTGGCGGTACAAGCAGCGCCGAATCCGCCGACCATCCTCGGCAGCGCGGCCCAGCCGGCGCAATCGATGTTCGCCGAAACCGGCGGCCAGAGCGTGGACACCCACGACAGCGTGTTCAACTCCAGCTTCGCACCGTCGGCCAGCCAGCTCGACACCAACGAAGTCGACCCGCTGGCCGAAGCCGAACTGTACCTCGCCTATAACTTCGACACCCAGGCCGAGGACATCCTCAAGGAAGCGCTGCGCAACGATCCGTACCGCCATCCGGTGCGCCTGAAGCTGCTCGAGATCTACGCGGCGCGCAAGGACGTGCGCGCCTTCGAAACCCAGGCGACCGAGCTGTACAGCCTCTCGGGCGGCAAGGGCGACGAGTGGGCGCAAGCCGCCGCGCTCGGCCATACGCTCGACCCGGCCAACCCGATGTATGCCCAGGCCGCCGGCATGGGCGGCGGCGCGGCGCTGGCCGCCGGTGCCGCTGGTGCTACCTTGGCCGGCGCCGGCCTGGCCGCTGCATCGGCATCGGCAGGCAACGATGCCGGTCCGCAGACGATGCTGTCGCAGCAGCTGGAACAAGCCTTCCGCAGCCGCGATGCATCGCCCGAAATCATCGAGCCCGATGCGACGGTGGACGCCGTCACCGGCGCGCCGCTGGGCAGCGACTTCGATTTCGACAGCCTGGGCCTGGACCAGGACGCCACGGCGCTGCCGCAGGCGAGCGCGAACGAAACCAAGGCTGACGATAACCTTCTTGACTTCGACCTCGGCGGCCTGTCGTTCGAGCCCGTAGCTGCCACTACTACCGCCACCGGCACGGCGAACGCCGTGCACGACGACCCGACCGCCGTGCCCGACCTGCAGTTCGACATGGAGCCGTTCGCGCCACTCGAGTCCCCTACGGGCATGTCATCATCCGGCACCCCGGTCGTCGCCGACAGCGCAAGCCTGGACGACCTCGCCTTCGACATGGACTTCGGCGCACCGGCGACCAGCACGCCGGCACCAGTGGCCGATGAGGACGACGCCTTCGTCCTCGACCTCAGCAAGAGCGGCCCGGACACCGACGTCGACATCGCCCAGCTGGCACGCGAATTCGAATTGAACGACATGCCGGACGTCCCCGCCGCAGCGCCTGCGGCGGAACCGGCGTCCGACCTGAAAGACCCGCTGTTCGACCTCGACGCGATGGACTTCAGCCTCCCCGACACGACCCCGGTGACGCCGGTGGGCGCGCGCCAGGAACCGGTATTCGACTTCGGCGCGACCGATTTCGACCTGGATCCGCCGACCGCCGATGCGTCGGCGGAGGAGACGGCGGCGCCCGCCGACAAGGACCCGCTGTTCGACCTCGACATGATGGACTTCGGCCAGCCGGCCGCACCGGCGGCGCCGCAGGACGATCCGTTCGCGCTGGACGACGTGCCGGCGATCCCGAACCCGGGCACGCCGGTGCCGCGCTTCGACCTGTCCACCATGGACCTCGACCTGCCGGCCAACGACTTCGCCCTGACACAGCCGGAAACGCCCGCGGGCAGCCCCGCAGGCAGCACCGCCGAACTCACCGCGGCGCAAATGGAAATGGAAACCAAGCTCGATCTGGCGATTGCCTACCAGGAGATCGGCGACAAGGAAGGTGCGCGCGAATTGCTCGACGAAGTCATCAAGGGCGGTAACGTCGAACAGTCCACCCGCGCCAGTGCGATGCGCGCCCAGTTAGCGTGACCCGCATTGCACTTGGACTCCAGTATGTCGGCACCGGCTGGAATGGATACCAGAAACAGCCGAGCCGTGACACCATCCAGGACGCCCTCGAGATCGCCCTCGAGAAGTTCGCACGCACGAAACTGAGCACCACCTGCGCCGGCCGTACCGATGCCGGCGTCCATGCGGTCGAGCAGGTCGTGCACTTCGATACCGAACTCGATCGCCCGATGCAGAGCTGGGTGCGTGGCACGAACACCTTCCTGCCCGATTCGATCGCCGTGCGCTGGGCCAGCGAAGTGCCGGCCGATCCCGAGGGCCAGGAGTTCCACGCGCGTTACTCGGCGCGCTCGCGCACCTATCACTACGTGTTGTACAACAACCCGAATCCATCCTCGCTGCTGGCCGGCCGCGCCGGCTGGGTGTTCCGTCCCCTCGACGTCGAGCGCATGCAGCAGGCTGCGCGCCACCTGATCGGCCTGCACGATTTTTCTTCCTTCCGCGCGTCCGGCTGCCAGGCCAACACGCCGGTCAAGGACATGCAGGAAATCCGCATCGAGCGGCGCGGCGACATCATCGTGTTCACCGTGCGCGCCAGCGCTTTCCTCCATCACATGGTGCGCAACCTGGTGGGCGCGCTGATCTACGTCGGCCTCGGCCGCAACGAGCCGGACTGGATGGCCGACGTGCTGGCCGCGCGCAACCGCGACGCCGCCGCGCCGACCTTCATGCCCGACGGCCTGTACTTCGCGAAAATCGATTACGATCCAAAGTGGGGATTGCCGCAGGAGGCGATTTCTCCGCTCCCTTGGCTTTAAGGTTTTAACAATGCACCGCACCCGCATCAAAATTTGCGGCATCACGCGCGAAGAGGATTTGCGCGCCGCAGTCAGCGCCGGCGCCGACGCGCTCGGCTTCGTGTTCTATCCGAAGAGTCCGCGCTACGTCACGCCCGAGCGCTTCGCCACGCTCAGCGCCGGCCTGCCGCCCTACGTCAGTTCGGTCGCCCTGTTCGTCAACGCCAGCCTGGAAGAGGTGCGGGCGGTGGTCGACGCCGGCCCGGTGGCGCTGCTGCAATTCCATGGGGACGAAACGGTCGAGGAGTGCGCGCGCATCGCCGCCGCCGTGCAGCGTCCTTTCGTACACGCCTACCGCGTCCGGCCGGACACGGCGCCGCTTGAACTGCTAGAATGCGAACTCGCATACCGCGCCGCCAGTCCCTGGTTTTCCAGCCTCCTGCTCGATACCTACGTGGATGCCTACGGTGGCGCTGGAAAGGTCTTCGATTGGTCTCTTATCCCAAAAGAGCTCGCGCCTCGGGTCGTTTTGAGTGGTGGCTTGAGCGTGCAAAACGCGACTGACGCAGTCGCCCGCATACGTCCCTGGGCCGTCGACATCAGCAGTGGTGTCGAATCCGCCAAGGGAATCAAGGACGCCCGCAAGATCGCTGGTTTCATCGCCGCGGTGCGGGCAGCCGATGCCATCATTGAAAGCGAACACCCCCATGAAATCAGTACAGGAAGCAGCCCTGGAGACCCAGGAAAAAACGCTTGAACGGTCGATCAACGCCCTGTTCCAGACGACCGACTATCAATTCCCCGACGCCAAAGGCCACTTCGGTCCCTACGGCGGCAGTTTCGTCGCCGAGACGCTGACCCACGCGCTGGCCGAGCTCAACGAAGCCTACGCGCGCTATTCGCAAGACCCTGAATTCCTCGACGAATTCCGCTACGAGCTGGCGCACTTCGTCGGTCGGCCGTCGCCGGTCTACCACGCCAAGCGCTGGTCGGAACTCGCCGGCGGCGCCCAAGTCTTCTTCAAGCGCGAAGACCTGAACCATACCGGCGCCCACAAGATCAACAACGTGATCGGCCAGGCTTTATTGGCACGCCGCATGGGCAAGCAGCGCATCATCGCCGAAACCGGCGCCGGCCAGCACGGCGTGGCCACCGCCACCATCTGCGCCCGCTTCGGCCTCGAATGCGTGGTCTACATGGGCAGCGAGGACGTCAAGCGCCAGGCCCAGAACGTCTACCGCATGAAGCTGCTGGGCGCGACCGTCGTGCCGGTCGAATCGGGCAGCAAGACCTTGAAGGACGCGCTCAACGAAGCGATGCGCGACTGGGTCACCAACATCGAAAACACCTTCTACATCATCGGCACCGTGGCCGGACCGCATCCGTATCCGATGATGGTGCGCGATTTCCAGTCGGTGATCGGCGAGGAATGCCGCGTGCAGATGCCGGCCATGACCGGGCGCCAGCCCGACTACGTGGTCGCCTGCATCGGCGGCGGTTCGAACGCGATGGGCATCTTCTATCCCTACATCGACGAGCCGGGCGTCAAGCTGGTCGGCGTCGAGGCGGCGGGCGAGGGGCTCGATTCGGGCAAGCACGCGGCGTCGCTGACGGCCGGTTTCCCGGGCGTGCTGCACGGTAACCGCACCTATCTGCTGCAGGATGCGAATGGCCAGATCATCGAGACGCATTCGGTCTCGGCCGGCCTGGATTACCCAGGCGTCGGTCCCGAGCACGCCTGGCTGAAGGATTCGCTGCGTGCGGAATATGTGTCGGTCACCGACGACGAGGCGCTGCAGGCCTTCCACGACTGCTGCCGCATCGAGGGCATCATTCCGGCGCTGGAATCCTCGCACGCGATCGCCTACGGCGTGAAGCTGGCGGCCACGCTGCCGAAGGACCAGCTGATCCTGGTGAACCTGTCGGGACGCGGGGACAAGGACATGCATACGGTGGCGCAGCGGATGGGGCTGGATTTCAGCTGATCCGCCATTCGTACGTTTGTTGAACGCGTGGGCGGAAATCCGCCCACCTTACGTCCCTTCGCTCATCCGTAACATTCATCGGAGCGACGTAAGGTGGGCAGCTATGCCGCCCACGCGTTCAACGGACCCATGCACACCCGAACTCCACCGACCCCAGAACAGAGAACAACACCATGTCCCGAATCGAACAAACCTTCGCCGCCCTGCGCGCGCAAAACAAAACCGGCCTCGTCACCTTCATCACCGCCGGCGACCCCGGTCCCGAGATGACCGTCCCGCTGATGCACGCGCTGGTCGCGGGCGGCGCCGACGTCCTCGAGCTGGGCGTTCCCTTTTCCGATCCGATGGCCGAAGGCCCGGTCATCCAGCGCGCCTGCGAGCGCGCCTTGAAATTCGGCATCGGCCTGAACGATGTCTTCGCCTACGTACGCGAGTTCCGCCAGACCAATCCTGACACCCCGGTGGTCCTGATGGGCTACGCCAACCCGATCGAACGCATCGGCCCCGACAACTTCATCGCCCGCGCGAAAGAAGCCGGCGCCGACGGCGCCATCGTGGTCGACTATCCGCCGGAAGAGTGCGAAGCCTTTGCCGACGCCATGCGCGCCAATGGCCTCGACCTGATCTTCCTGCTGGCCCCGACTTCCACGCAGGAACGCATCCGCCAGGTGGCGCGCTACGGCAGTGGTTTTTCCTATTACGTTTCGCTCAAGGGCGTGACCGGCGCCGGCAGCATCGATACCGAGGACGTCGCGCGGCGCGTGGCCGCGATCCGCGAGCACGTCAGCCTGCCGATCGGCGTCGGTTTCGGCATCCGCGATGCCCAGACGGCCAAGGCGGTGGCCTCGGTGGCGGACGCGGTCGTCATCGGCAGCCGCATCATCCAGGAACTGGAAAATACGCCGAAGGAGGGCGGTCCCGAGGCCGTGCGCGCCTTCTGCGCCAACATCCGCGCGGCGCTCGATTCGTAGGGTGGGCACTCTGTGCCCACGCAGAATGGTGCGCCGTGTTGGCCGCATTCGAAGGTCAACACGGTGTGAATGTTCGCGTGGGCACGGGCGCCCACCCAACGCACGGTGTGCGTACAATATCCACCGGGATTCGTGCTCCATCCGCACGCTACATGGGTGTATAACTGAATTGCAGCTCCACGGATGGCCTCGCGATGGAGCTCAGGAACAATTGATTGCCAGACAAGCAAGCGGTGACAAGCCCGGCGCTAGCGACTACACTACGCCCCATTCCAGAAACGCCGCACAGGAGAAGAACATGAGTTGGTTGGAAAAACTGCTGCCCCCACGAATCCAGCGCTCCGATGCCGCCAACCGCAAGACCATGCCCGAGGGCCTGTGGGTCAAGTGCCCGTCGTGCGAAGCGGTGCTCTACCGCGCCGATCTCGAGTCGAACCTGCACGTCTGCCCGAAGTGCGACCACCACATGCGCATCCGCGCCCGTGCCCGCCTCGACGCGCTGCTCGACGAAGGCGGCCGCTATGAAATCGGCCAGGAAGCGCTGCCGGTCGACACTCTGAAATTCAAGGACAGCAAGAAGTATCCGGACCGCCTGAAAGCGGCGATGGAAGCGACCGGCGAGACCGATGCGCTGATCGTGCAGGGTGGTTCGATCATGAGCCTGCCGGTCGTGGTGGCCTGCTTCGAATTCGAATTCATGGGCGGCTCGATGGGTTCCGTCGTCGGCGAGCGTTTCGCGCGCGGCGCCCAGATCGCACTCGAACAGAAAGTGCCGTTCATCTGCATTACCGCCACCGGCGGCGCGCGCATGCAGGAAGGCTTGCTGTCGCTGCTGCAGATGGCGAAAACCACCGCCATGCTGACCAAGCTGTCGGAGAAGAAGCTGCCGTTCATCAGCGTGCTGACCGACCCGACCATGGGCGGCGTCTCCGCTTCGTTCGCCTTCATGGGCGACGTCGTGATCGCCGAGCCAAAGGCGCTGATCGGCTTTGCCGGCCCGCGCGTGATCGAAAACACCGTGCGCGAAAAGCTGCCGGAAGGTTTCCAGCGCGCCGAGTTCCTGGTGCAAAAGGGCGCCGTCGACATGATCGTCGACCGCCGCAAGATGCGCGAAGAAATCGCGCGCCTGCTGGCGCTGCTGCAGAACCAGCCAGCCGAAGTCATCGCATAAATTGCCGCTACAGTAAGCACTCCGGCCGGCGGCCCGCATCGCGGCCCGCCGGTTTTTCGTTTCAACGCATATTCGATCCCATGTCCACTCTCCCCACCACCTTGCCCGCCTGGCTGGCCCTGCTCGAGTCGCGCCACGCCGAAACCTATATCGATATGGGCCTGGACCGCGTGCGCGCCGTCAAGGAGCGCATGGAACTGGCGTTCACCTGCCCGGTCATCATGGTCGCCGGCACCAACGGCAAGGGCTCGACCTGCGCAATGCTCGAATCGGTGCTGCTGCATGCCGGCTACCGCGTCGGCCTCTACATCAAGCCGCACTTCCTCGACTTTAACGAGCGCGCCCGCATCAACGGCGAGATGGCCAGCGATGAGGTATTGGTGGAGGCCTTCGACTTCGTCGAAGCGCAGCGCGGCGACATTTCGCTGACCTATTTCGAATTCACCACGCTGGCGATCATGCACCTGCTGTCGAAAGCCGGCGTCGACGTGGCCATCCTCGAAGTCGGCCTGGGCGGGCGCCTGGACGCGGTCAACGTGATCGATGCCGACGTCTCGATCGTCACCAGCATCGACATCGACCATTCGGCCTTCCTCGGCGAGACGCGCGAGGAGATCGGTTTCGAAAAGGCCGGCATTTTCCGCGCCGGCAAAGTCGCAATCTGCAGCGATCCGCTGGCGCCGCAATCGCTGATCCAGCATGCGAGCGACATCGGCGCCGACCTGTGGCTGATCGGGCGCGATTTCAATTACCAGGGTGACCAGCAGCAATGGAGCTATGGCGGGCGTACCCAGCGCCGCAATTCGCTGGCCTATCCGGCCCTGCGCGGCGCCAACCAGTTGTTGAACGCCTCGGCCGCGCTGGCCGCGCTCGAAGCGCTGCGCATGCAATTGCCCTGCGGCGCGCAGGAAGTGCGCTCGGGGCTGGCGCTGGTGGAGTTGCCGGGCCGCTTCCAGGTGCTGGCGGGGCGCCCGACCACGGTGCTCGACGTCGCCCACAATCCGCATGCCTCGGCCACGCTGGCCCAGAACCTCGGCAACATGGGCTTTCACCGCTATACCTATGCCGTGTTCGGCATCATGGACGACAAGGACATCGCCGGCGTGATCGCGCCGATGGCCGGCCTGATCGACCACTGGTGCGTGGCCGACTTGCCGTCGCCACGCTCGGCGAAGAGCAGCGCCCTGGCCGAAAAAATCGCCGCCCTGCGCCCCGCGGGCGCGAAAGATGCCGACTTTTCGGTCTCCACCTTTGCCGATCCGGCGGCCGCGTTCGCAAATGCGATGAGCCGTGCCGAGGAGAATGATAGAATTGTGGTCTTTGGCTCGTTCTACACCGTTGCCGGCGTGATGGCCGCCCGAAAAAACTCTCTTCACTGACATACAGACGCATGGGCTTGTTCTCGATTTTCAGCAAAAACAAGCAAGATACCGCCCAGGACAGTGGCCATTTTTCCCGCGACGACGACGAGTTCGGGCGCCAGGCCCGGGCCCGGCGCGCGTCGCATGCCAACCAGGCCAATGAAAGCGGACAGGGCGGTTCGCGCCGCAGCCGCAGCGGTGGCGACCCCATGCTTCCCGAAAAGAAGCGCGCACGGCGCCGCCTGGTCGGCGCGGTCGCGCTGGCGCTGGCCGCCGCGGTCGGCTTGCCGATGCTGCTCGACTCCGAGCCGCGTCCGCTGAACGGCGACATCGCCATCCAGATTCCATCGAAAGAAAAGGCGCCCGCGCTGCCGCTGCCGGCCAGCCCGGTGCCGGCCGCCGAGAGCGTCGACCAGGACGAGGAAATCATCGCGCCGCCGCCGGAAACGCCGGCAACCCGTCCCGCCGCGGCGCCGGTCGCAAAAGCGCCGGTCCAGGACGAACCGCCGCCGCTGGTGTACAGCGAACCCGCAAGCAAGCCGAAGGTCGAACCGAAGCCTGCGCCGAAGGTGGTCGAGCACAAAGCCGAACTGAAGCCCGACTCGAAGCCTGTCGAGCACAAGCCGGAACCGAAACCCGTCGAGCGCAAGGTGGCCGACAAGCCAGTCGAGAAGCCGCCGGTGAAAAAGCCTGAAGAAAAGCCGGTCGCGCCCAAGGCGAAAGACAGCGAAGCGGCCCGTGCCTTGGCGCTGCTCGAAGGCAAGCCTGCGACCAAGCCGGCCGAATCGCATCCACGCGCCGAGGACAAGGCGGAAACCAAAGCCGAAGCGCATCAACGCTTTGTGGTGCAGGTTGCCGCCCTGGCCACCCAGGAAAAGGTCGACGAGCTGCAGGCGCGCCTGCGCGCCGGCGGCATCAGTTCCTTCACAAAAAAGTCCGGCGCCCTGATCAAGGTACAGGTCGGTCCGTTCGGCAGCCGCGAGGAAGCCGACCGCACCAAGGCCAAGCTCGGCAGCATGGGCCTGGGCGGGTTCCTGGTACCTGTTTGATGTTTCGGGTACTGTGACGATATTCGATTACCTGGTGTTGTTCGTGCTGGTGGCCTCGGTTGTGATCAGCACCATGCGTGGTTTAGTAAAAGAAATCCTGTCCCTGGTGGGCTGGGTCGTCGCCTTTGTCGTCGCCAATATGTATGGTGCGCGCCTCGCGCCGCTGTTACCGGATATGATTCCAGGCGACACGGCGCGGCTGATCGCGGCCTTCGTTGCCCTGTTCCTCGGCGTGCGCATCCTGATGGGCCTGTTGTCGCTGGCCATCGGCGCCCTGGTCGATGCCGCCGGCCTGAGCCTGGCGGACCGTGGCCTCGGCGGCCTGTTCGGCCTGGCGCGCGGGATTGTAATCGTGCTGGCCGCCGTCATATTGTGTTCGATGACCGCCATTCCCCAACAAGCATTCTGGAAAGACGCGCTGTTTTCCCCACTGGCCGAGGCCGGAGCGCGCACCGTCAAGCCATTTCTCCCTGCTGCGCTGGCGCAGCACATAAAGATGTGAACCATCCGTTTTGAATTCCCGTTTTACATTTCCTGTAACAGCATTCAGTTCTTAGGAGCGCACCATGTGTGGCATCGTCGGCGTCGTCTCGCAAACCCCCGTCAATCAGTTGTTGTATGACGCATTGCTGCTGCTGCAGCACCGCGGCCAGGACGCGGCGGGGATTGCAACCAATCACAGCAGCATGTTCGCGATGTACAAGGCCAACGGCCTCGTGCGCGACGTGTTCCGCACCCGTAACATGCGTTCGCTCCATGGCAATACCGGTATCGGCCACTGCCGCTATCCGACCGCCGGTTCATCGAGCGAGGAAGAAGCGCAGCCGTTCTACGTGAACGCCCCGTTCGGCATCACGCTCGCGCACAACGGCAACCTGACCAACCAGGCCGAGCTGAAAGAGGCGCTGTTCCGCAACGACCGCCGCCACATCAACACCAATTCCGACTCGGAAGTGCTGTTGAATGTCCTGGCGCACGAGATCCAGGAAGCGGCCAACGGCTATTCGCTCGACGCCGAAGCCGTCTTCAAGGCGGTCGCTGTCGTGCACCGCCGCGTGCGCGGCGCCTATGCCGTCGTGGCGCAAATTGCCGGCCACGGCATGCTGGCCTTCCGCGACCCGTACGGCATCCGTCCGCTGTGCCTGGGCATGAACGAGGGCGAGAACGGCGTCGAATACATGGTCGCCAGCGAATCGGTGGCGCTCGAGGGCATCGGTTTCCGCTTCCTGCGCGACATTGCGCCGGGCGAAGCCGTGTTCATCGGCGAGGATGGCAGCTTCCACGAGCGCCAGTGCGCCGAGAACCCGTCGCTCAACCCGTGCGCCTTCGAATACGTCTACCTGGCGCGTCCGGATTCGGTGATCGACGGCGCCTCGGTCTACGCCACGCGCCTGAAAATGGGCGAATACCTGGCCGACAAGATTCGCAAGGAAATCCCGGTCGAGGAAATCGATGTGGTGATGCCGATTCCCGACTCGTCGCGTCCGGCGGCGATCCAGCTGGCACTGAAACTCGGCGTCGAATACCGCGAAGGATTCATCAAGAATCGCTATATCGGCCGTACATTCATCATGCCGGGGCAGGGCATGCGCAAGAAATCGGTGCGCCAGAAACTCAACGCCATCGGCTCCGAATTCAAGGGCAAGAATGTGCTGCTGGTCGACGATTCGATCGTGCGCGGCACCACCAGCCGCGAGATCGTGCAGATGGCGCGCGAAGCGGGCGCGCGTAAAGTGTTCTTCGCCTCGGCGGCGCCGCCGGTGCTGTTCCCGAACGTCTACGGCATCGACATGCCGACCCGCGACGAGCTGATCGCCTATGGGCGCACGGTGGAAGAGGTGTGCGCCGAGATCACGGCCGACCGCCTGGTCTACCAGGACATCGATGCCCTGAAACGCTCGATCTCGGACGTGAATCCGGCCTTGTCGAATTTCGAGGCGTCGTGCTTCGATGGCGTGTACGTCACCGGTGACGTGACGCCCGCTTACCTCGACAACCTGGAGCGCGCACGCCATAACGGCGGCAAGGGCGTGTCCCAGGAAGACGTGGTGCGCACCCAGCTCAATCTCAATCCCGCGGTTCCCGCCGAATAAGGACTGGCACGCATGAGCGACAAGAAAAGCTACGGTTTTACCACCACCATCCTGCACAACGACCGCCGCAAGGCGATCGAGCAGGGTTCGCTGCACAAGCCGGTCCATACCTCGGTCGCGTTCGGCTACAACGATGCACGCCAGCTGGCCTCGGTGTTCCAGGGCAAGGAGCCGGGTTTCCGCTATGGCCGCCAGGGCAACCCGACGGTGGCGGCGCTGGAAGACAAGATCACGCGGATGGAAGACGGCGTCGCGTCCTTGTGTTTCGGCACCGGCATGGCCGCCATCGGCGCGCTGTTCCAGGCATTGCTCAAGGAAGGCGACCATATCGTCTCCTCGAGCTTCCTGTTCGGGAACACCAACAGCCTGTGGCAGACGGTGGCGGGGCAGGGCGTCGAGGTCGATTTCGTCGATGCCACCGATGCCGGCAATGTCGAGGCGGTGCTGAAGGAAAACA
Source organism: Massilia sp. CFBP 13721 (assembly GCF_014842025.1). Lineage (GTDB taxonomy): Bacteria > Pseudomonadota > Gammaproteobacteria > Burkholderiales > Burkholderiaceae_D > Telluria. The sequence continues at coordinate 157,505 of NZ_JACYUY010000005.1, read as the reverse complement.
CGCGCCTGGTGTTCGTCGAGACGATCGCCAATCCGCGCACGCAAGTGGCCGACCTGGCGCGCATCGGTGAGCTGTGCCGCGCGCGCGGCATCCTGTATGTGGTCGACAACACCATGACCACGCCGTATCTGTTCCGTCCGAAAGCGGTCGGCGCCGGACTGGTCGTCAATTCGTTGACGAAATCGATCGCCGGCCACGGCATCGCCCTCGGCGGCGCGCTGACCGATACCGGCCTGTACGACTGGAGCGCTTTCCCGAACATCGCGGCGAACTTCCGCAAGCAGCCGCCCGCCGCCCAGGGCATGGCGCAATTGCGTGCGAAAGCCCTGCGCGACTTCGGCGCCGCCCTGGGGCCGGAAGCGGCGCACCACATCGCGGTCGGCGCCGAAACCCTGGCGTTGCGCATGGAACGCACCTGCGCCAACGCGCTGGCGCTGGCACGGATGCTCGAAAGCGATGAGCGTGTCTCGGCAGTCCACTATCCGGGCCTGGCGTCCCATCCGCAGCATGGCTTGACGAGCGAGCTGTTCCGCTCGGCCGGCTCGCTGCTCAGTTTCGAACTGCGCGCCGATATCGATCCCTTCGATTACCTGAACCGGCTGCAGCTGGCGATCCCCGCCAGTAACCTGGGCGATACGCGCACGCTGGTGATTCCGGTGGCGCACACGATCTTCTTCGAGATGGGCGCCGAGCGCCGCGCCAGCATGGGCATTGCCGAGTCGCTGATCCGGGTTTCGGTGGGGATCGAGGATACGGATGATCTGCTGGAGGATTTCCGCGCGGCCTTGGGTATGTAAGCCTCGAAACCGGGCCTAATGTTTCGCATGTAACAAGTGTTGCATGATGCATAGCGGCGCTCTACTATCAAATTCCAAACATTCATTGGAGGTGGTATGCGCCGGATCCTGCTTTCCCTGCTGCTCGTCAGTTCTGCCGCAATGGCGGACGACATGACGGATGCGTATAAATACCTGATGGCGAACGAGTTCGGCAAGGCCTTGCCGCTGTACACCCGCCTTGCCAACGCCGGCAACGCCGAAGCCCAGTTCCGCCTGGGCGAAATGGCGTGGTATGGCGATGGCGCTCCGCAAGACCTGCAAGCCGCCCAGCGCTGGTTCGAGAAGTCGGCCGCTGGTGGCAACACGGACGCCAGGGAAGCCCTTGCCGCCCTCGAGCGCCGCAAGACACGCGGCGGCGAGATCGCCTACTGGACCGGCAAATACGACGGCGCCGACCTGCAAGCCGGCCAGTTCGAATGCACATCCCCTACCATTCCCCCTGTGTCGAAGAGCAACGCGGACATCGACGCCACCCGTACGGCGATCGCGGGCTGGCGCGCCTGCTATAACGGCTTCGTCGCCAACCTGAATGCGACGGCGCCGGTCGCCAAGCGCATTCCGGCCGACGTGCTCGACATGATGACACCGCGGGAAATCGACAGCGCGCGCACGCACATCGAGTCGGTGTATCGCACGGTGCTGACCAGCTCGGAGCGCGAAGCGGACCAGGTGAAGCAGCAGCAGCTCGCATGGGAATCGGCCACCAGCCGCTTCGCCAGGGAAGAAAACCAACGTGTGGAACGCGTGCAGCGCGAAGAGACGCGCCGCATTGTCGACAGTCGCAAGGGCTGGCAGGATAACGCGGCAATGCAGCGTCCGGGTCCGGCACCGTCGGCGCCGACGCTGCCGGCACCGTCTGGCGGCGGCCGCTGAGATCATGGCCGGTATTCCCGGGCGCCGCCTCGGGAATGCCGGCCAAGTTAATGCACTGCACATTGCACTAATGGAATGATCCTCCTATGATGGTTCAATAACACCATGGGAGACTGCGATGCGCCGCTTGTTGCTTTGCCTGATGTTCGTGAGCCTCGGCGCCAGTGCCGACGACTTGTCCGAAGCAAACCGCTTGTTGGCAGCCAGGGAATATGGCAAGGCCTTGCCGCTGTATGCCACGGCGGCCAAGGCCGGTAATGCGGAAGCCCAGTTCCGGCTCGGCGAAATGTACTGGTACGGCGACGGTACCGCCCAGGACCTGCAGGCGGCGAACGAATGGATGGCGAAAGCGGCCGCCGCCGGCAACCAGGACGCCAGGGAATCGCTGCCGATCCTCGAGCGCCGCAAAACGCGCGGCGCCGACATCGACTACTGGATGAGCGCGTATCGCGGCGAAGAACTGCGGTCAGGAAAATTTGCCTGTCCAGCGCCGGCGTTTCCCGCTGTCTCCAAAACCAATGCGGAAATCGCCGCCACCGAGGCCAGGTTCACGTCATGGCAGGCCTGCTATAACGGCTTTGTCGAGAATTTCAGCAACGCCATGCCGGTAGGGAAAGTGATCCCCCAAGAGGTGCTCGACATGATGAGCCCGGCCGAGTTCGAACGCGTGCAGGCGCACATCGACCCCTTGTACCGCCAGATCATGAGCGATGCGCAGGCGCAGGCGGCCGCGACGCTGGCGCAACGGGATGCGTGGGAAAAGTCGACCAGGAACTTCGTGACCGAAGCAAACCAGCGCCGCAAGCAAGCCGAGATCGAAACCGCACGGGTCACCGAGGACATGCGTTACAGGCTGCCGGGTTCGACCGACAACCGCGCGCTGTCGGGCCGCTGAACCGGCGTGCGGACGGCGCCGGCGCAGCAGGGAACGGGCAGGGCGTAAAGCGGCGTAATGGCAGTTGAGGGAAGGATGAGCTCGCGGTATCATGGGTTTTGACCTTGCCGCCGCCATTCATGAAACGTGTCCTTTTCCTTGCGGGCCTGCTCGCCTGTTCCGCCGTCCACGCCGATGCCTTGTCCGACGCGAACGCCCTGTTCGCCAGCAAGGCTTACCCGCAAGCCCTCGCGGCCTACACCAAACTGGCGAACGCGGGCAATGTCGAAGCCCAGCAGCACCTCGGCGAAATGTACTTCTATGGCGAAGCCGGCGCTGTGGACGAGGCCAAGGCGGAAACCTGGTTCCGCAAGGCGGCGGCAAAAGGCAATGCGGTAGCGCTTGCCTCGATCGAGCTCATCAAGCAGCGCGGCACGCGCCGTGCGGAAATCCTGCACTGGGTCGAGCAATACCAGGGCGAAGACCTGAAAACCGGCAAGTTCAATTGCACCGTGCCGCGTATTCCAGCGGTCTCCAAGCAAAGCGAGGACATCGAGCGCGTCTCGGCCAGCATCGCCAAATGGCAAAATTGCTTCAACGATTATGTGACCAACCTGAAGGCCGCCGCGCCGCTGGTCAAGCGTATTCCCGCCGATATCGTCAAGCTGATGAACCAGGCTGAAACGATGCGCGCCAGCGAGCGCCTGGCTGGGGTAGAGGAAAACCTGAGCGAGGAGGCGCGCGTCGGTTCGAAACTGGTGCTGGCCGACGTGGCCGCATGGCGCAGCGCCACCACGGCCTATGTCAAGGAGCGCAACGCCATCGTCGAGAGCGGTCCTTCGGAAGAGCGCGCGCGCGATATCGAGGCGCGCAAGCGCAACTACAACTGATCCCGGGAACAGCAGACGTAAAAAAAGCCGCTCGCGCGGCTTTTTTTTGCTGGGCTTAGTACCAGCTGCGGTAGTGCCAGGTGTTTGGTGCCAGGTGCCTTAGTGCCAGCTGCGCATCAATCCCACCGCCAGGCCTTCGAGCGCGAACTCGTCGCCCGGCTCGACGCGGATGACCGTGAAGTCCGGGTTTTCCGGCAGCAGTTCGATCGTTTCGCCAGTCTTGCGGTAGCGCTTGACGGTGACGTCGTCGCCGATGCGGGCGACGACGATCTGGCCATTCTTGGCGCTGTCGATCTTTTTGACGGCGAGGAAGTCGCCATCCATGATGCCGGCGTCGCGCATCGACCAGCCCCGCACCTTCAGCAGGAAGTCGGGACGCGCGCCGAACATGGCCGGGTCGACGTTGTAGGTGGCTTCGACGTGTTCCTGCGCCAGGATCGGCGAACCCGCGGCGACGCGGCCGACCAGCGGCAGCGACATCAGCAGGGCGGCCGGGACGTGCGGCACCGGCAGCGGCGCCGGCGTGGTGACCGACGCGCCGATCAGGCGGATGCCGCGCGAGGTGCCGGAGACGATTTCGATCGCGCCTTTGCGCGCCAGGGCTTGCAGGTGTTCTTCGGCTGCATTGGCCGACTTGAAGCCCAACTCCTTCGCGATTTCGGCGCGGGTCGGCGGGAAGCCGGTATTGTCGATCGCTTCCTTGATCAGGTTAAGGATCTGTTCTTGCCTTGCGGTGAGCTTGAGCATGGTGTTACGGCATGGTTGTATGAGTAGACTGTATTTTTGTACAGTATTTGGGCGAATGCAAGGGGAATTCCGATTATTTGTCGCTAATCGCGCGATTCCCGCCCAGCAAGTGTCGCAAGCGGGCGACGGCTCGCCGAATATCGCCGGCGATTGCGTCAATGCCGCAGTCGCGCTATAATTGCCGGCTTTCCCTTCCCACACTCGTCTTGACGCCGAGGTGGGCATTTGTTTAAACGTCCTCAAGGAGTGTTGCATGCGTCATTATGAAATCGTTTTTATCGTCCACCCGGACCAAAGCGAGCAAGTCCCGGCGATGATCGAGCGTTACAAGGCCAGCGTCACCGCACGCGGCGGTAACATCCATCGCGTCGAAGACTGGGGCCGTCGCCAGATGGCTTACTCGATCCAGAAGCTGCCGAAGGCACACTACATCTGCATGAACATCGAGTGCGACAACGAGACCCTGGTCGAGCTGGAAACCGCATTCAAGTTCAATGATGCCGTGCTGCGTCACCTGACCGTGAAGATGAAGAAAGCTGAAACCGCACCATCGCCAATGATGAAGTCGGTCCAGCGCGAAGACGCAGCCAAGAGCCACCGCTCGGAAGCCCCAGCGGCTGCCGCAGCTCCAGCCCCAGCTGCTGCCTAATTTTTTTGCCAGGAAGCGTGAACGGGCCGCGTGCCCCGCGTTGAAGAAGTGAACCAGTTACAAGTCGTCGCCACCATCGCTGAACGCGACGTACTGCGCTACACCCCCGCCGGCGTGCCGGTCGTCTCGGCAATCCTGATGCACAGTTCGCAGCAGGTAGAGGCAGGGGTCGAGCGGCTGGTCGAGTTCGAAATTGCCGCGTTCGCCGCGGGTGAGATTTCGGGCCGCTTCGCCAGCGCGGAACTGGGTGCCGCCCACCAGTTCACGGGATTCCTGGCCAAAAAGAATCGCAACAGTAAAGCCCTGGTGTTTCACATCATTGATTTCAGTGCTGCCGCTTAATTAATTAGCGGCCACCATTTAGATACAGGAGCCTCAAATGGCATTCGGTAAAAAGTTCGACAAAAACAAGGCCAAAGAAAAACTCAAGCGCAAACAGCAGAACCCGCTGTTCAAGCGTAAGAAATTCTGCCGCTTCACCGCTGCAAACGTGGAACAGGTCGATTACAAAGACGTCGACACCCTGAAGGACTTCGTCCAGGAAAACGGCAAGATCATGCCAGCACGTCTGACCGGCACCAAGGCGCACTACCAGCGTCAGGTCGATACCGCGATCAAGCGCGCACGCTACCTCGCGCTGCTGCCGTACACCGACCTGCACAACGCTTAATCGCGTCGTACAGTTCAGAACATCCTGGAGAAAAATATGCAAGTTATCCTTTTGGAAAAAGTTGTTAACGTCGGCAACCTGGGCGACGTGGTCAAGGTCAAGGACGGTTACGCACGTAACTTCCTGATCCCGCAAAAGATGGCCCGCCGCGCTACCGAATCGGCCAAGGCCGAGTTCGAAGCCAAGCGCGCCGAACTGGAAAAAGCGGCAGCCGAAAAGCTGTCGGCTTCGCAAGCCCAGGGCGACAAGCTGAGCGGCATGACCATCACCATCGCCCAGAAAGCCGGCGTTGACGGTCGCCTGTTCGGTTCGGTCACCAACTTCGATATCGCCGAAGCGCTGACCAAGCAAGGCTTCGCAGTCGAAAAAGCACAGGTTCGCCTGCCGACCGGTCCGCTGAAGACCACCGGCGAGCACCCGGTTGCCGTCGCACTGCACACCGACGTAGTCGTGGAAATCACGATCGCCGTCGTCGGCGAAGCTGCTTAATTAGCAGCCGAGCACACGCGCAACGCATTGTTGCGTAAAAGAAAAGCCGGGTTCGCCCGGCTTTTTTTTATGCGTGGAAACTAACCAATTATTTCAGCCGTGTGACGGGAGGGGTTATAATGCCCGCCATGAATACCCCCGCAGATCCGCAAATCGAATCGCTGCGCATTCCCCCGCATTCCATCGAAGCAGAACAGTCCGTCATCGGCGGCCTCCTGCGCGATAATGCGGCCTGGGACCGCATTGCCGACTTCATGCACGCGGACGATTTTTATCGCTACGACCACCGCATCATCTTCGAACAGATGGTGCGCCTGATTAACAGCGGCAAGCCGGCCGACGTGATTACCGTCTACGAGGCCATGGTCTCGCTCGGCAAAGCCGACGACGTGGGCGGCCTCCAGTACCTGAACGCGATGGCGCAAAACACGCCATCCGCCGCCAATATCCGCCGCTACGCCGAGATCGTGCGCGACCGCGGCATCCTGCGCAAGCTGATTACCGTTGCCGACGAAATTTCGGGCAATGCGTTCAATCCACAAGGCAAGGAAGTCAAGCAGATGCTTGACGAAGCCGAATCCAAGATCTTCGCCATTGCCGAATCCGGCGCGCGCGGACAGCAGGGCTGGAATCCGATCCAGCCGCTGCTCACGCAGGTGGTCGAGCGTATCGACGAACTGTATTCGCGCGAGAACCAGGGCGAAATTACCGGCGTGCCGACCGGCTTCATCGACCTCGACCGCATGACCTCGGGCCTGCAGCCGGGCGACCTGGTGATCGTCGCCGGCCGTCCGTCGATGGGCAAGACTGCATTCTCGGTGAACATCGGCGAGAACGTCGCCATCGAAGCCGGCCTGCCGGTCGCCGTGTTCTCGATGGAGATGGGCGGCGCCCAGCTGGCCATGCGTATGCTCGGTTCGGTCGGCCAGCTCGACCAGCACCGCCTGCGTACCGGCCGCCTGAACGACGAGGATTGGCCGCGCCTGACGCACGCCATCCAGAAGATGAACGATGCCCAGCTCTACATCGACGAGACGCCGGCATTGAATCCGATCGAGATGCGCGCACGCGCGCGCCGCCTGGCGCGACAGTGTGGCAAGCTCGGCCTCATTATTGTCGACTACCTGCAGCTGATGCAGGGTAGCCAGCCGGGCGACAACCGGGCGTCCGAGATTTCCGAGATATCGCGTTCGCTCAAGGGCCTGGCGAAAGAATTGCATTGCCCGGTGATCGCGCTGTCCCAGCTGAACCGCTCGCTGGAACAGCGTCCGAACAAGCGTCCCGTGATGTCCGACTTGCGCGAATCCGGCGCAATCGAGCAGGATGCGGACGTGATCATCTTCCTGTATCGCGACGAGGTCTACAACCCCGACTCGCCCGATAAAGGTACCGCCGAAATCATCATCGGCAAGCAGCGTAACGGTCCGATCGGCGCGATTCGCCTGACCTGGATCGGCCAGTACACCAAGTTTGGCAACTACAGCGGTAACCTCGCCGTTTATCAAGGCGATTAAGCCGCTATTGCGCCGTCGCCGGGACCGTCTGGTCCCGGCCCCTCGCAGTCCCAAGAGTTTTATCACGGAGAATCTTTAATGTTTGGACGCCTGATGCCCACCGAGGGCAAGTTTTTTGATTTGTTCAACCAGCACGCCGCGCTGTGCGTAAAGGGTGCGCAAGAAATGGTTGGCCTGATGACCAACTTCGACGACCTGGAAACCCGCACGCACGCCGTCGAAAGCATCGAAAAGCAGGCGGACAAGGTCACCTACGCCACGGTCGACCTGCTGCACAAGACCTTCATCACCCCGATCGACCGCGACGACATCCACAAGCTGATCACCCGCATGGATGACATCCTCGACATGATGGAAGATGCGGCCCAGACCATCTCCCTGTACGACCTGCACGCCGTCACCCCGGAAGCCAAGCGCCTGGCCGAGCTGTGCCTGTCCTGCTGCGAACGCGTGCAAGCCGCCGTCGGCCTGCTGCACGACATGGGCAACGCCCAGAAGATCGTCGCCATCTGCGAAGAAATCGACCGCCTCGAATCCGATGCCGACCACGTGATGCGCGCCGCCATGAGCAAACTGTTCCGCGACGAGCCGGACGTGCGCAACCTGATCAAGATGAAAGCGATCTACGAGATCCTCGAGACCGTCACCGATCGCTGCGAAGATGTCGCCAACATCATCGAAGGCATCATCGTCGAGAACGCGTAACGCCCGCGCAGAACAAGAATAATCATGGAACATTTAACTATCAGCATTTATGTGCTGGGTCTGCTGGTGCTGCTCGCACTGGTCTTCGACTTCATGAACGGCTTCCACGACTCGGCGAACGCGATCGCGACCGTCGTCTCGACCGGGGTGCTGAAACCGCAGTCGGCCGTTGCCATGGCCGCATTCTTCAACTTCCTGGCGATCTTCGTGGTCAGCATGAAGGTGGCGCAAACGATCGGCAAGGGCACGATCGACCCGCACGTGGTGGACCATTACGTGATCTTCGGGGCCCTGGTCGGGGCCATCGTCTGGAACATCATCACCTGGTACTACGGCATTCCGTCCTCGTCCTCGCACGCGCTGATCGGCGGCCTGGTCGGCGCCGCGGTGGCGAAATCTGGCACCGGCGCGCTGGTTGCCGCGGGTCTCTGGAAGACCGTCATCTTCATCGTCGTCGCGCCCATGCTCGGCTTCGTGCTCGGGTCCATCATGATGCTGCTGGTGTCCTGGATTTTCGTACGATCCACGCCGCGCAAGGTCGACGTCTGGTTCCGCCGCCTGCAGCTGGCCTCGGCGGCCGGCTATTCGCTCGGCCACGGCGGTAACGACGCGCAAAAGACGATGGGCATCATCTGGATGTTGCTGATCGCTTCCGGCCACGTCAGCCCGACCGATACCCTGCCACCGGCCTGGGTCATCATTTCCTGCTATGCGGCGATCAGCTTCGGTACGCTCTTCGGCGGCTGGCGCATCGTGAAAACCATGGGCCAGAAGATCACCAAGCTGAAACCGGTCGGCGGCTTCTGTGCCGAAACCGGCGGCGCGATGACCTTGCTGATGGCGAGCTTCTGGGGCATCCCGGTCTCGACCACCCACACCATCACCGGCGCCATCGTCGGCGTGGGCGCCTCGCAAAAGGCCTCGGCCGTGCGCTGGGGCGTGGCGGGCAGCATCGTCTGGGCGTGGATCTTCACCATCCCGGCATCGGCCTTCATGGCGGCGGTGGCGTGGTGGATCGGCAAGCACATCATGTAATCGCGTTCGTGCGAACGTAAAAACGCCCGGCCTTGTGCCGGGCGTTTTTGTTTTTGCCTGCGCAGCCGTGGCGTACCGTAGGGTGGGCACTTGTGCCCACGCGGTGCGGCGTATGGTCGATGGGTGCTCATGCAAATGATTGGATCGCTTGCTGCCCCGGTGATGATGGGGTGCGGTTATATCAACTTGTGATCCGCGTGGGCACAAGTGCCCACCCTACGGTCCGCTGCTGCCGTGGGGATAAAAAAAACCTGCGGGCCTCGCGGCGCGCAGGTTTTTGCTTGAAACGAAACCGCTTACAACACGTCGCTCGCGTGATCCGCCAGGCGCGAACGCTCGCCGCGCGCCAGCGTCACGTGCCCGCTGTGGCCCCAACCCTTGAAGCGATCCACCACATAGGTCAGGCCGCTCGAACCCTCGGTGAGGTAAGGCGTGTCGATCTGCGCGATGTTACCCAGGCACAGGATCTTGGTGCCGGGACCGGCGCGCGTGACCAGGGTCTTCATCTGCTTCGGCGTCAGGTTCTGCGCCTCGTCGATGATCAGAAACTTGTTCACGAAGGTGCGGCCGCGCATGAAGTTGAGCGACTTGATCTTGATGCGCGAACGGATCAGGTCCTGCGTCGCCGCGCGGCCCCAGTCGCCGGCGTCGGAATCGGTCTTGTTCAGCACTTCGAGGTTGTCGTCGAAGGCGCCCATCCACGGCGACATCTTTTCTTCCTCGGTACCCGGCAGGAAGCCGATGTCCTCGCCCACCGGCACCGTCACGCGGGTGACGATGATCTCGTTGTAGAGCTTGGTTTCGAGCACTTGCGCCAGGCCTGCGGCCAGTGCCAGCAGGGTTTTACCGGTACCGGCCTGGCCCAGCAGGGTGACGAAATCGCACTCCGGGTCCATCAGCAGGTTCAGGGCGAAGTTCTGTTCGCGGTTGCGCGCGGTGATGCCCCAGACGCTGTTCTTGGTGTGGCTGTAGTCGCGCAGCACGCGCAGCACGGCTGTCTTGCCGTTGATTTCCTTGACTTGCGCATACAGCGGCGCTTCGCCGGCGGATGGCTCGAGAAAGACGAACTGGTTGGTCAGCAGGCTCGGAATGAACGGGCCGTTCACGCGGTAGAACATCGCGTTGTTGCCGTTCTTGTTTTCCTGCCACGATTCCATGTTCTTGCTGTGCTTGTCCCAGAAATCGTCCGGCAGCTGGACGATGCCGGAGTACAGCAGGTCGGTGTCTTCCAGTACGTGGTCGTTGAAATAGTCTTCCGCAGGCAAACCCAGCGCACGCGCCTTGATGCGCATGTTGATGTCTTTCGACACCAGCACGATGGCACGCTCGGGCTGCTCGGCGGCCAGCGCTTTCACCACGCCCAGGATCTGGTTGTCGGCCTTGCCGACCGGCAAGCCTTCGGGCAGCAGGGGACCGCTTTGCAGCTTCGTCTGGAAGAACAGGCGGCCCTTGGCATCCTTGTTGCCGAGCTTGGCCAGTTCGATGCCCGACTCGATGCCGTCGTCGTCGATGTCGGCGATCAGGGCGTCGAGGGTGCGCGAAACCTGGCGTGCATTGCGCGCGACTTCCGACATGCCTTTTTTATGATCGTCGAGTTCCTCAAGCGTCATCATCGGCAGGTAGACGTCGTGTTCCTCGAAGCGGAACAGGCTCGTCGGGTCATGCATCAGCACGTTGGTATCGAGCACGAACACCTTGGTCTTGCCGGAGCGGTCGGCCTTGCGGCTGGTGGAGGACTTGACGTTGACCTCGACCGGCTTGTGCTTGGCCGGATGCGGTTCGTCCTGGTCGGTTTCCTTGAGCTTGGCGACGGTGCCGGTCTCGGCATGCGCCGGCCAGGTCGCGGTTTCGCCTTTTGGTGCTGGCACGGCGGCCAGCGGCGCGGCCTTGTTCTTGCGCGCACGGCTCGATTTGGAAGCGGGTACGGCTTTACCGCTGATCAGGTCTTCGACGGGATCGGCTTCAGTCGGCGCTGCGGCAACGGCGCGCACGGGAGACTTGCCGGGTTCGGCTTTGGGGTATTCGTTCACCGGCAGCAATGTGGCCGGCTTGGTTGGCATTTTTGGTAGTGGCATCAGGTTCTCAATCTAATAAAGTGGAGGACGCTCGCGCCAGCGCGTTGAAAGCACTGGCGGGCGGAGTAGATGCAACCGGGGTAAAGCAGACTAGCGAAAGGCGCGGGCCAGGGCCGCAAGGGCGGCGTGGCAGGCAGCCAGGTTGGAGTGATGCTGATCTAAAAACGGGTTGACTCAAAATAACGGGGTTTGTCCAGTAAAGTTGTCGGACTGGAGCCGTGTTTTACGGCTGGCTCTTCACAAATGCGAGCACTTCATCGACGTGATCGGCGACCTTCACGCCACGCCATTCTTTCACCAATCGGCCGTGAGCGTCAACGACAAACGTACTGCGCTCGACCCCCCGTACCTGCTTGCCATACATCATTTTGTTCTTCATGACGCCGAACTGGTTGCACATCTGTTCTTCGGGGTCGGAGATCAGTTCGAAGGGCAGGCCGAGCTTGGATTTGAAGCCTTCGTGCGAGCGCAGCGAATCGCGGCTGATGCCATACACTTCGGCGCCGGCGGCCACGAACTCGTCGTGCTTGTCGCGGAAGGCCATGCTCTCGGTGGTGCAGCCGGGTGTATTGTCCTTGGGGTAGAAATACAGCACCGTATATTTGGCCGGACGTCCGGTGAACTGGAAGGTCTGGTCGCCGGTCATTGCGGCGGAAAAATTCTCTACGGTTGCTGCGCTGGGGCTGTCGGCCACGGGGTTCTCCTGGACTGGTGGGGCAGGATCGGCCTCGTGCCATCCTGCATAGCGCTCATGATAATCAAGCATTGGCGTCGATGCCAGTCTGGCATGCCGAACTGTCAAGCGCCAACCCGATATGCGGGCGCAACCCGGCCATTCAATAGCGCGGTGCGCAGCGCGTATCAGGCTGCCGCGGCGGCGTCGATGATCAGCGCCAGCGTCACCTTGCGGCCTTCGCCCATCAGCACGTTGTAGGTGCGGCAGGCGGCCTGGCTATCCATCGATTCGACGCCGATGTGGTGCGCGGACAGGGACTGGATCAGGCGCGGATGCACGAAGCGCTGGCGCTCGCCGGTGCCGAGGATGACGACGTCGGGTGCATCGGCGGCGATCTGCTCGAAGTGCGCAGCCTGCAAGTCCTCGAAGCGGGTCACGTCCCACGGGCGCGGCGGGGTTTCCGGCATCACCAGCAGGCTGTGGTTGAAACGCTCGGCATTGATTTCCACGCCCGAGGCATCGTAGCCGGTGACGGTCTGGTACTGCTGGGTACTGTCGGAATGAAGTTTCATGGCATTGCTGGATGAGGGCGAATGGGTTGCCATTGTAACCTTTCTGTCACTTTTGCCCCGCATGCGCGCGGGGCGGGGCGAAGGTTGCTTAAATCGGAAGCTTTCGGCAGAATGGTATTTTTCGCACTGCAACATGCGGGCGACAGTAGCTGACAAAAAGGGTGATAAATTTGCGACCGATTCTCAAATCGAACAAGCTCGACGATGTCTGCTACGAGATCCGCGGCCCGGCCCTGGCCCAGGCGCGCCAGATGGAAGACGACGGCCACAAGATCATCAAGCTCAATATCGGCAACCTGGCCGTCTTCGGTTTCGATCCGCCCGACGAAATCATGCAGGACATGATCCGCAACATGCACGGCGCGGCCGGCTATACGGATTCGAAGGGCCTGTTTGCGCCGCGCAAGGCGGTGATGCATTACACCCAGCAAAAGAAAATCGCCGGCGTCGGTATCGACGACATCTACCTGGGAAATGGCGCCTCCGAACTGATCGTCATGGCCATGCAGGGCTTGCTCAACAACGGCGACGAAGTGCTGGTGCCGGCGCCGGACTACCCACTGTGGACCGCCGCCGTCAGCCTGGCCGGCGGCGCGCCGGTGCACTACATCTGCGATGAACAGGCCGGCTGGATGCCGGACATCGCCGACATGCGCAAGAAGATCACGCCGAACACGCGCGCGATTGTCGTCATCAACCCGAACAACCCGACCGGCGCCCTGTATCCGCGCGAGGTCCTGCTCGAGATCGTGGAGCTGGCGCGCCAGCACAGCCTGATCGTCTATGCCGACGAAATCTACGACAAGGTGCTGTACGACGGCGCCCAGCACGATTCGATCGCTTCTCTGGCCGACGACGTGCTGTTCGTGACCCTGAACGGCCTGTCGAAGAACTACCGCTCCTGCGGCTACCGCGCCGGCTGGATGGTGGTCTCGGGCGAGAAGCGCCACGCGAAGGATTACATCGACGGCCTCAACATGCTGGCCTCGATGCGCCTGTGCGCCAACGCCCCCGGCCAGTTCGCGATCCAGACCGCGCTCGGCGGCTACCAGAGCATCGACGATCTGGTCGGCCCCGGCGGGCGCCTGCTCAAGCAGCGCGACCTGGCCCACAAGTTATTGACCGATATTCCGGGCGTTACCTGCGTCAAGCCAAAAGCGGCGCTGTACATGTTCCCGCGCCTGGACCCGGCGATGTACCCGATCGCCGACGACCAGCAATTCATCTGCGAACTGCTGGGCGAGGAAAAGGTGTTGCTGGTGCAGGGCACCGGCTTCAACTGGCACTCGCCCGACCATTTCCGGCTGGTGTTCCTGCCCAATTCCGACGACCTGACGGATGCCTGTGCGCGCATCGCACGCTTCCTCGACGGTTACCGACGACGCCACGCGCGCTGATTATCTGCGCCAAACCATCAAGAACAGACCATGAAACCCATCAAAGTTGGCCTCCTCGGCATCGGCACCGTCGGTGCCGGCACTTTTAATGTGCTGCAACGCAACCAGGAAGATATCCGCCGCCGCGCCGGCCGCGGCATCGAGATCACCATGGTTGCCGCCCGCAACACCGAGCGTGCCGCGCGCCTGACCGGCGGAAACTGCCAGATCGTCGACGATCCATTCCAGGTCGTCGACAGCCCGGACGTCGACATCGTCGTCGAACTGATCGGCGGCTACGAATTGCCGCGCGAACTCGTGCTGCGCGCCATCGCCAACGGCAAGCACGTGGTCACCGCCAACAAGGCTTTACTGGCCCTGCACGGCAACGAACTCTTCGCCGCCGCCCAGGAAAAGGGCGTGATGGTCGCCTTCGAAGCGGCCGTCGCCGGCGGCGTGCCGATCATCAAGGCGCTGCGCGAAGGCCTGACGGCGAACCGCATCGAATCGGTGGCCGGTATCATCAACGGCACCACCAATTTCATCCTGTCCGAAATGCGCGACAAGGGCCTCGATTTCGACGTCGTCCTGAAGCAGGCCCAGGAACTCGGCTATGCCGAAGCGGACCCGACCTTCGATATCGAAGGCGTCGACGCGGCCCATAAGCTGACGATCATGTCGGCGATCGCCTTCGGCATCCCGGTGCAGTTCGACAAGGCCCACGTCGAGGGCATCAGCGCGCTGCAGGCGCTCGACATCCGCTACGCCGAACAGCTCGGCTACCGCATCAAGCTGCTCGGCATCACGCGCCGCGCCACGGTCGACGGCGTCGAGGGCATCGAACTGCGCGTGCACCCGACCCTGATCCCTGCCGCACGCCTGATCGCCAACGTCGAAGGCGCCATGAACGCGGTGCTGGTCGAAGCCGACGCGGTCGGTTCCACTCTTTACTATGGCAAGGGCGCGGGTGCGGAGCCGACCGCATCAAGCGTGATCGCCGACCTGGTCGACGTGACACGCCTGGCCACCGTCGACCCGTACTGCCGCGTGCCGCACCTGGCCTTCCAGCCGAACGAGATGACCGACGTGGCGATCCTGCCGATGGCCGACATCACGACCAGCTACTTCCTGCGCGTGCGGGTGAGCGACCAGCTCGGCGTGATGGCCGACCTGACGCGGGTGCTGGCCGACGCCGCCATCTCGATCGACGCGGTACTGCAGAAAGAAACCCGTGGCGACGAGCACACCGACATCATCATGATCACCCATGAAACGCGCGAAAAGCAGGTCGACGCGGCGATTGCCCGCATCGAAGCGCTCGCTTCGGTGGTGGGGAAAGTGATCCGGATCAGGCTGGAGACACTCAGCTGAGGATCAGCTGAGGATCTACATCCTGTGCCCGCCCGCACCGGGCGGGCGACTACACTCGACCAGGAATTCGAGGGCAAACTCGTCGACGGTGGGGGCGGGCATGCCGTCCTCGTCGTCGAGCGAAGCGGTGGTGAGGTCGAGCAGCGCGTGCTCGATATCGTCGCAGGGCGCGTCAGGCGCGCCGCGCAGGATGGTGGGGAGCTTGTGCGAATTCATCCAAGCATTCTACTCACGCTGCGCTGCACAACAAGCAGTCGACACTTCACCTTTGCGGTCCATCAACCGGGTTTCCTGCGCTCACTCCAATTGCTTTTACGAACAACATCGAGAAATCGATAAAGGTTCGTTTCCTGCTACCGTTCGTCTCGCCGCGCGATACTTTGCGCTAGCATCGCACCCTGATGATTTAAAGCAACATAAAGATTGTAGCGCGCTCCTCCCTGTTGTAAATTACGCATCTCTCCACCACGGGCCACGTTCATGAGCCAGTCGAGCCAATTTTCCCTGTTGTCGCAGCGCCGCTTCGCGCCGTTTTTCTGGACCCAGTTCCTCGGCGCCTTCAACGACAACCTGTTCAAGACCGCGCTGCTGGTCGCCCTGACCTACGATGCCCTGTCCTGGACCACGCTCGACCCTGGGTTGTTGAACAACCTGATTCCCGGCCTGTTCATCCTGCCCTACGTGGTGTTTTCCGCCACCGCCGGCCAGATCGCCGACAAGGTCGAGAAGGGCAGGCTGGCGCGCTTTGTGAAACTGCTCGAAGTGGTCATCATGCTGGTGGCCGGCATCGGCTGGCTGACGCATACCCTGTGGCTGTTGATCGCGGCCGTGGTCGGCATGGGCGTGCATTCGACGCTGTTCGGGCCGGTGAAATACGCTTACCTGCCGCAGCATCTGAAATCGGAAGAACTGGTCGGCGGCAATGGCGTGGTCGAAATGGGCACCTTTGTCGGCATCCTGCTGGGCGAAGTGGCGGGCGCCTTGCTGGTCGCCCATAAACCCTTCGGCATCGAACTCGTCGCCGGCGCCAGCCTGCTGATGGCGCTGATCGGCCTGGCCGCCAGCTGGCGCATCCCGGCCTCGCCGCCGCCGGCGCCGGAGCTCAAGATCAACTACAACTTCGTCACCGAATCGGTACGCAACCTGCGCTTCTCGAGCGGCAACCGCACCGTGTTCCTGTCGATGCTGGGCAATTCCTGGTTCTGGTTCTATGGCGCCCTGGTACTGTCGCAATTCCCGGTGTATGCCAAGGATTACCTGCATGGCGACCACAGCGTGTTCGTGCTGCTGCTGACCGTGTTTTCGCTCGGTATCGGCGTCGGCTCGCTGCTGTGCGAAAAGCTGTCCGGCCGCAAGGTCGAGATCGGCCTCGTCCCTTTCGGTTCGATCGGCCTGTCGCTGTTCGGCATCGACCTGTATTTCGCCAGCATGGCCTACACCAACACGGCCACCGTCGACGCCTTTGCCCTGGTGGCCCAGCCGGGCGCGCTGCGCATCCTGGCCGACCTGATCCTGATCGGCATCTTCGGCGGTCTGTTCATCGTGCCGCTGTTCGCGCTGATCCAGACCCGCTGCGACCCGAAGCACGTCTCGCGCACGATCGCCGGCATGAACATCCTGAACGCCCTGTTCATGGTGGCCGCCGCCGGCGTCGCCATCCTGCTGCTGGGGCAGGGCTTCTCGATCCCGGAAATGTTCCTCGTTACCGCCCTGCTGAACGCCGCGGTGGCGGTCTACATCTTCTCGCTGGTGCCGGAATTCCTGATGCGCTTCCTGGCCTGGCTGCTGATCCACACCATCCACCGCGTCAACACGGTCGACGTCGAGCGCATTCCCGACGAAGGGCCGGCGGTGCTGGTCTGTAACCACGTCAGCTACGTCGACGCGATCGTCATCGGCGCCGCCAGCCCGCGCCCGATCCGCTTCGTGATGGACCACCGCATCTTCAAGACGCCGTTCCTGGGCTGGATCTTCCGCACCGCGAAAGCGATTCCGATCGCCCCTGCCAAGGAAGACCCGTTCATGATGGAGCGCGCCTATGTCGACATCGCCGAAGCGCTGCACCAGGGCGACCTGGTCTGCATCTTCCCGGAAGGCAAACTGACGACGACGGGCGAGATGAACGAATTCCGCGGCGGCGTCGCAAAAATCGTCGAGCGCAGCAAGGTGCCGGTGATCCCGATGGCGCTGCGCGGCCTGTGGGGCAGCGTGTTTACGCGCGATCCGGGCAACCTGTTCGAGCGTTCGTTCTCGCGCGGCTGGCGCTCGAAGCTGGCGCTGGCGGTGGGCATGCCGGTCAAGCCGCAGGAAGCGACGCCGGAGTACCTGCACGAGCAGGTGAGGGTGCTGCGCGGGGACTGGAAGTAGGCTGTGCGCGTTGGCGGCCCCCGATTGGTTCCTTCCGCCGGCGCCTCGACACTTGTCTTAGCCATCACAAAAAACTGAGAAAAATTTTCGGCCTCAGGTATAATTGCTGACTAGTCGGGGCGTAGCGCAGCCTGGTAGCGTACGTGCATGGGGTGCACGGGGTCGGAGGTTCGAATCCTCTCGCCCCGACCAAAGAATCAAACGGAAAGGCCAATCTTCGGATTGGCCTTTTTGTTTTTATCCGCGTATTGCCGCTCGAATACGATCGCTTTCCGTCTGTTTGAGGAGGCTGCTGACTGCATCGGCTACCTGCGCCGGCGCTGGCCCGTCCGTGTCCTCGTGATGACGGGCGCCCTGGCCATCGGGTCTTTCCATCGCGTGGTTCAGCACGCGGCCGGGCACTCGCCACGGCGGATGCTGCGGGTCCGGCGATGCACCCAGATGCACGACCGGTGTGCCAACCGCTGCGGCCAGCAGTGCCGCTCCCTGATCGGCGCCGAGCAGCAGCGAGGCCTGGGCCAGCAGGGCGCCCAGTTCGCCAATGCCCAACTGGCCGGCGAGCGAATGAACGCGCGCACCCGGCGGAAGCGCGAGCGCGTCGATCAGCGCCGTGTCGCGGGCACCACCGGCCAGCACCAGCGGGCAAGCGATGCGTTCATGCAGCGCACGGATCAGTTCGCTCCACCGATGCTGCGGCCAGCGCCTGGCCTGGGCGCCGGCGCCGAGGTGCAGTACCAGCCAGCGGCCTGCCGGATCGATGCCGGCCGCCTGCAGGCGCGTGCGCATGCGCGCCAGGTCTGGCTGCGTCGGCACGAACGCAAGCCGCTCGTCGGCGATTTCGGCGCCGAGGCGGCGCACCAGGTCGAGCTGGCGCTGCACCGGGTGGCGCAGCATGGCGCCCGGCTCCGGGTCGGCGATCCAGTGCGTCAGCAGTCCGGATGGGTCGTCGCGGCACCAGGCAGCCCGCAGGGGAATATCGGCCAGCCGGCATAGCAGGGCGGCGGGCAGGGCGCTGGCGTTGCGGTCTGTGAAAATGACGGCGCCGTCGAAGCGCTGCGCGGCGAGCGTGGCGATCCAGTCGAGGTGTGCGGACAGCGGCGCTGCCATGCCGTTTTTCATCCACGGGGCTTCGTAGGAAAGCACGGCATCGACGTCGGGCAGATACGGGCCGACTGTGGCGCCGGAAGGCGAGGCGAGCAAGGTCACCTTGCGGTCCGGACATTGCGCGCGCAATGCGCGCAGCGCTGGCGTACACAGCAGGACGTCGCCGGGCGAGCCCAGCTGCACGCACAGCAGGTGCGCCGCAGCGTTCCATTCAGTGGTCATGCTCATGGTCATTCTTATCGTCGTTATCAGGTGCCTGCTGGTGGCCGGCGATCAGGACGGCGGCGGCATACAGGTCGGGCGCCATGCGGGTGGGGATACGGCGCGGCCCGAGCCGCCATTCGGTTTCGACGCCATTGTCGAGCAGCACGGTGCGGCAACCGGCACGGTTGCCGGCCTCGACGTCGTGCAGGACGTTGCCGATCATCCAGGAGGCACGCAGGTCGATGCCGTGCTCGAACGAAGCCTTCAATAGCAGGCCGGGCAGGGGCTTGCGGCAATGGCATTCGACGGCATACGGCGCGACGCTGCCGAGCGGATCGTGCGGGCAATAATAAAAGCCGTCGAGGCTGAGGTTTTCGCGAAACAGCAGGTCGGTCAGGCGGTCGCTCACGCCATGCATCGCGGCTTCCGGCAAGCGTCCCTGGGCAATGCATGCCTGGTTGCAGACGACAAAAAAACGGTAGTCGAGCCGGGCCAGCAGGCGCAGGGCCGGGCCGGCGCCGCTGCTGAGGCGAATGCGGCGCGGTTCCAGGCGTCGTTCTGCGCGCCTTTCCGCGTCCTGCGGCAGGTTGTCGACCAATGCGCCGTCCTTGTCGAGAAAAATTGCTTTCATGCGGAAACCACCATGTTCATGTCTTCCTAAAAAGGGGTGAAGCCCGACGCCATGCCGGGCTGCGTTTCGTCGAGTACCGTCGCGTACACCGCGCAGGCTTGCCGGGCGACGGCGCGCCAGGTGTAGTGGCGCCAGGCGCGCAGCAAGCCTTCCTCGCCCATCCGCCTGCCCAGCGCCGGGTCGGCATGGAGGAGGGCCAGGCGTTCGGCCAGTGCACGCGGGTCGCGCGAGGGAATCAGGAAGCCGGTGAGGCCGTCCACGACCGTGCTCTTGATGCCGCCGACCTCGGCGCCGATCACCGGCCGCGCGCAGGCCATCGCCTCGACCGGGGTGATGCCGAAGGGCTCGTACCAGGGTGTGCTGACGAAGACGTCGGCGGCGCCGTACCACAGGCGCAGGGCGGCGCGCGGCTGCTGGCCGGCGAAACGTACGTGCGCACCGATGCCGAGCTGGTGCGCGAGCCCTTTCAGGCGCGCGAGTTCGGCGCCTTCGCCACGGTCTTCCCTGCCATCGTCGGCGCCGACGACGACCAGGTCGGCATCGATGCGGTGCCGCTCGCGCAGCATCGCCAGGCCCTGGAACGCGGTGTCGATGCCCTTGCGCGGCGCCAGGCGCCCCAGGTGCAGCACGGTGAAGCGTCCCGGGGCCAGGCCCAGCTGGGCGCGCGCGGCCAGCCGCGGCAGCGGCCACAGTTCGTTCGGGTCGAAGCCGCGCGGCGCGACGGTGATGCGCTGCGGGTCGGCGCCGTACAGCTGTTCCATGTCGAGCCGGTCTTGCGCGCATTGGGCAATGACACGGTCGGCCTCGCGCATCAGGGCGCTCTCGATGCGGCTGCGCTCGGGCGGGAAGGCGTCCAAGGCCCCCTGGCGGCGTGCGGCGCTGAGTGCGTGAAAGGTGATCACATACGGAATGCCGAGCGCCAGCTTGAGTTGCTGGGCAACCATGCCGGACATGAAGAAGTTCGCATGCACGATGTCATAGGGGGCGGGCAGGCGCCGGGCGAAGCGGATCACGAAGCGCGCGAAGCGGTCCATGTAGGGCAACAGCTGTTCTTTCGGCAGCGGATACGGGGGACCTGCCGGTACGTGGATCACCTGTACCTTGTCGCCCAGCGGCACCACCTGCTTCTGCGCCGGCGCGCTGCGGCGCGTAAAAATGTCGACGTGCACGCCCGCCAGCGCCAGTTCGTGCGCGAGGCTGGCAACGTACACGTCCTGGCCCGCGTGCTCGGCCTTTCCCGGCGCGGACAGCGGCGCGGCATGCTCGCTGATCAGGGCAAGGTGCGCGGGCCGGGCGACGGGCACCGCGCGCAGCAAGGCTTCGTTCAGTTTCATGCGCCGCTCCCGCTGCTTGTAACGCCCCCGGTAACTTCGCGCAAGGCGGCATCCCAGTCGGCGCTGAAGCGCTCGATCGAAAAGCGTTCCTGGGCGCGGCGCCGGGCCGCCTGGCCGAGTTCGCGTGCCAGCGAGGGGCTGCGCAGCAGGTCGCGCATGCAATCGGACAGGCGCTCGAGGCGCGTGTCGATGAAGCCGTTGGCGCCGTCGTCGATCACGGTCGTCAGCTCGCCCGTCGCCAGCGCCACCACCGGCACGCCGGCCATCATGGCTTCGATCACGCCCAGGCCGAGGCTATCGTGGCGGCGCGGGCTGAACAGGAAGCGGTAGCGCGCCGCAAGGGCCGGCAACTGCGCATGCGGCACCTCGCCCAGGCCTCCCAACGCGTCGGACGCGCTGCCGGCCAGGTCGAGCGGCAACGCGACGCGCCCCCGCAGGAACAGGTCGAGGCCCATGCCCCGGCCGCGGCGCTGCAGGTGGTTGGCGATGACCAGGCCGCGCTCGAGCGTGCCGAGGTAACGCACCGATTCCGGCACGATGACACCATGCTCGATCACGCGCACCGGCGTGCGCCGGCTGTTCCACATCAGCGCATTGAATGGCGAAACATGCACCAGCAGCACGCCCGGGTCGTCGACGGGATGCGCCATGCCTTCCTTATCGATCGGATAGCCGGGTGGCGCCTCGTGTTCGAGGTAGATGCGCGGCAGGGCGCG
Source organism: Massilia sp. CFBP 13721 (assembly GCF_014842025.1). Lineage (GTDB taxonomy): Bacteria > Pseudomonadota > Gammaproteobacteria > Burkholderiales > Burkholderiaceae_D > Telluria. Next base: position 135,794 of record NZ_JACYUY010000005.1, on the reverse strand, counting down.
CTGGGCTGGCGTCAGTACGGCGAACTGGTCTTCCTGCCACGCGTGCCGGTCCTGGAACAGGATACAGTCGAATTGTCGCGCGCGCGCCGCCGCGGCCGGCAGGTGGTGCACGTTGCCGCCCCAGGGATAGTCGCGAACGTCGGGGCGGCCGGGCGCCGGCAGCACGAAAAAATCGTGCGGCGCCTGCGACAGGTAATACAAATAACTGCCGCGCGTGTGCCAGGTAAGGATCTTGAGTCGGCGCATGGCAACCTCAGGTGAAGCGGACGCGGTAGCGGATGGCCCCGGCCAGGCGCCAGAACACGGCCAGGGGCGGGATCAGGGCCGAGGTGACGACGACGTCGGCCACTTGCGATGCGCTGTGCGCGGCGCCGCGCAGGCGCTGCAGGCACAGCCGCGCGGTGAGCGCCAGCCAGAGCAGGCCGGCAACGAGCGCGAGCACCGTGTTACCGGCCAGCAGGCCCGCGAGCCAGGCCAGCAGCGTGATGGAGGCCAGGTAGTAATCCCAGGGCGGCGAGGCGGCGACGCGCTCGCGGTACAGCTGCGGATGTTTTTTGTAGAGCAGGGCGTCGAACACGGCCGCGCGCGTACGGCCCAGGCTTGCGCCCCAGGGCGCCGGCTGCATCGGCAGCAGCACCAGCGCGTCGGGGGCGTGCACGATGCGCGCATCGAGCGCGAGCAGGCGGAAGTGCAGGTCGGCGTCGCAATGCGTGGCCTGCTCGAAGCGTTCGTCGAAGCCTTCGAGCCGCTCGAGCAGGCTCCTGCGGCAAAAGCAGTTGGCGATGCTCAGGGTTTCGGCCTCGGCCGCGGGTGGGGCGTGGCCGGCGCTGGCGAAGCGCGCGGGCACGCGCATGTCGAGGCGGCCGCACAGCACGTCGACGTCGTCGTCAAAGGCGTCCAGTCCCTGGGCCAGCCAGGACGCCGCGGGGACCGCATCTTCGTCGGTAAAGGCAATGATCGCTCCCTGCGCGCTGCGCCAGCCTAGGTTGCGCGCGGCGGCCGGGCCATGGCGGTTGGAATTGGGCAGATAGACCAGGCGCGGCCCGCGCTCCAGGGTACGGGCGCGCCAACCGGCCACCAGGTGCAGCGTGTTGTGGTTGGGTTCGTCGTCGACGATGATGACTTCGTAGGCGCTGGCGGGCAGGGTCTGGCGGGTGAGGGCATCGAGGCAGCGGTCGAGCAGGTCCATCCGTCCGCTGGTCGGCACCACGACCGATAATTCGATCGTGCCAGAGGCTGTCCTTGATGTCGTACCTGAGGTCATACCTGGCATGCTGCTCTCCGGTGGGTTGAACGGGGTTGCTTTCCTGATGAGAGTGGTTCGATTGCGTGACGAACGGTCGAGTTCCTGCACCGTCGCGTGCGCTCAATCTGGATCAAGCGAAGCTGGCAAAAGAGCGCATGCATAGACCGGAAAACCGTGCGGCGCTTATAAAACATTGCTTTATAAGTGTAGGACTGGTCCTGCAGCCAAGCGCAGTCGGCTGCAGATAAAGGAGACGAAAAAAAGCCCGCGCAAGGCGGGCATCGGGTTTGAGAAGAATACGCCGGCAGCGCCTGTACGCTGCCGGGACAATAGAGGTTAAATCAGAATAATCCGATCACCCGCGCGAAAATCCGGTGTCGTCATCCATCTTGCGGTCGCCCGCCAGGCGGTTGGCGCCGGCCGGGCTCTTCGGATAGCCGCCGGCGGCATCGTTCGACTCGTGCACGCCGTCCGGATCCTGCGCCATGCTCCCACCCGGCTTCCAGCCCGGGTTGTCGCCGCGCGGACCCGAGTTGCCCGGGCTGCGCGGCAAGCCGCCCATGCTGTCGTTCGACTGGTGCATGTCGGCATCTTCGGTGCCTGCCTCGCGGCCGGCTTCGCCGGTTTGCGAACCGGCGCGGTCGGTGCTCGCACTACCGGCGGGATTGTCCTGGGTCCGCCCCGTGGATTCCTGGCCAATGCCCGATTGCATAGACTGGCCGGCGCCGTGGTGATGGCCGAGCGAGCCGCCCTGCAGCTCGGGCTGGCGCGGATCCTGCGGATTCATGCGCGAGCCCGCTTGCGTATTGCCCGCATGCGCGCCTTCGTGGCGAAGCAGGTCGGTGCCGCTGTCAGCCGGGCGATGGCCGCCCACCGGCTGTTCGAGCTGGCCATAGGCGCCGGAACGCTGCTCCATCTGGCGCTGATGGCTGTCGGTAAGGCCTTGCTGTGGGCCGCTGCCGCCGCTCTGCTGGGTTTGCATCGAGCCGCCCGGCAAGTCCCAGCGGCTGCTGTCCTCGGCAAATTGCCCAGGTCCCATGCCGCTTTGCTGGGTGCCCATCTGGTCGACGCCCTGGCGCCCCTGCTGTTGCACGGCGCCTTGCGGATACGTATGGTCGAGCGGCGCGTCGGGCGCGGTCTTGCCCTTGGCGTTGGCATTCCACTTCTCGTTGCCGCCGTTATTCGTCTGGTTGTTCATTTCGCTGCGTTGGTTCGCGTCCATGTCATTTCCTTTCAAAAACGATTTTGCTGGCGGGACTATCTCGACAGAGGGTCCGTCGGCACCGCCCAATCTTGCCATGATGCGCGCCAGCACGCAGGTTCAGTATAGGAAGACGCAGCGGTAGTGTGTAGGACGAATACTGATGGGAAAAGTGATCAAAAGCAGTCAATTTCGTAAGTGCATTTTCTGTCGCCTGTAGTCCTACAAAGTCATCTGAAAATGTCCTATACCCTCATCTAATTCGCATGCCTACTATGAATTCGACGTTCGCTCATCTGCGTTAGCGCAAATGTGTGAGGGCCAAGCCTGCCGCAGGACGCGGCGGTTTTATAAGTGAACAGGGAGAACACAATCATGGCTTCGAGTAACCAGGGTAACAAGCAGGGCGGTAATCAATCCAACAGCCAAAGCGCGGGCGGCACCCGCAACCGCGGTTTCGCATCGATGGACCCACAGCGCCAGCGCGAAATCGCCAGCCAGGGTGGCAAGGCAGCCCACCAGAAGGGTACCGCGCACGAATTCACTTCCGAGGAAGCACGCCGCGCCGGCAGCATGAGCCACGGTAACCGTCAATCGGCCAGCGCCGGTTCGGGCAGCAGCTCGCGCAGCTCCTCGAAGAGCGGCGGCCGCAGCTCGAAAGAGTAAGCGGCTTGCCGGGCACCGGGCCGGCTGCGGCCGGCACAGCGTGCGGCAACACGGATTATTTACGGGGAGCGCTTGCTCCCCGTTTTCTTTCCGGAGCCATACTAATTTGGGGTAGAATCGCTGCGCCTTTTTAAACAACTCTCGAGGGAACATCGTGGTGAAAGAAGCGGTCATTCGTCAAGTAAAGAGCATGTCCATGTCATGCGATCGCGTCGGCAATTCGCTGCTCGCCAAGTTCTCCACGGAAGGCGCAAGCGAAGTCTGCCTGCATATTCCGGCCTCGATCGTGTTCTGGCTGTTGAAGCACATGCCGGTCAACCAGGATCCGGCCCTGCAGCCGCCGGCGGCGCCGTCGCCCCAGATCACCCAGCAGGACTGGGACAATCCCGCCAACCCGCGCGCGCTGACGCTGAACTGCCGCGAACTGCCGGGCAAGCTGCGCATGGCGTTCAACCTCGAGCGCGGCCCGAACATGGTCTTCGTCCTCGACCGCAGCAACGTTGAACTGATGCGCCAGATCATGGGCCATTACAGCCGCGACCTGATCGACCTCGACGCATAATCTTCCGTTTGCCAATGCGGCCTCCTGTTCTGCACGAGGGGCTGCATACGAACCGCTCAGGCAATTCCGGTAATATTCTCCACTTCGCGAACAGCCCATAAAGGATCAGCCATGCCCATTAAAATCAGTCAGCATTTCGATTCGGGCGCCATCGAGGTGGTGCAGGCGGACAGCGCGCAACAGATCGACCTGAACCTGCGCCGCGACAACAACGCCGACATCCACCAGTGGTTCCACTTCCGCCTGCAGGGCGCACGTGGCCAGGCCAGCACGATCCGCTTCCTGAACGCCGGCCAGGCCACCTATCCGAAGGGTTTCGAGGATTACCAGGTTGCCGCCAGCTACGACACCGAGAACTGGTTCCGTGTGCCGACCAGTTTCGACGGCCAAGTGATGACCGTCGAGCACACGCCCGAGCTCGACAGCATCTACTACGCCTATTTCGAACCCTACACCTGGGAGCGCCACCTGCGCTTGCTGGGCGAAGTGGCCGAAAACCCGATCGCACGCGTGCATGACATCGGCACCACGATCGACGGCCGCGACATGAACCTGGTGATCATCGGCAACCCGGCAGCCGAGAAAAAGATCTGGGTCATCGCGCGCCAGCATCCGGGCGAAACCATGGCCGAATGGTATGTCGAAGGCTTGATGGATGCGCTGCTCGACGACGCCAATCCGATCGCCACCAAACTGCTGCAGCGCGCCGTGTTCTACATCGTGCCGAACATGAACCCGGACGGCTCGGTGCGCGGCAACCTGCGCACCAATGCCGCCGGCGCCAACCTGAACCGCGAGTGGATGACGCCATCGCCCGAGCGCAGCCCGGAAGTGCTGTGCGTGAAGGACAAGATCCACGAGCTAGGGGTCGACATGTTCTTCGACATCCATGGCGACGAAGCACTGCCGTACAACTTCGTGGCGGGCAACGAGATGCTGGCCGATTTCACGCCCGAACGCGCCGCGCGCCAGAAGGCTTTCGTCGACCAGTACATGGCGGCCAGCCCCGACTTCCAGAACGTGTACGGCTATGCGGCCAGCAAGTACAACGAAGAACTGCTGACGCTGGCCTCGAAATACATCGGCCACACCTTCAAATGCCTGTCGCTGACGCTGGAAATGCCATTCAAGGACAACGCCAACCTGCCCAACAGCTATACCGGCTGGAACGGCGCCCGCAGCGCGGCCTTGGGCGCGGCCTTGCTGCAGCCGATTCTGCAATCGCTGGATTGATGGGCGTCGCGCATGGGCGTTGAGATTGAGCGCAAGTTCCTGCTGCAAGGCGAGGGCTGGCGCACGCAGGGCCAGCCGGTCCTGCTGCGCCAGGGCTACCTGAGCGCCGACCCGGCGCGCGTGGTGCGCGTGCGCATCCAGGGTGACGCGGCGTTTCTCACCATCAAGGGCAGGAGCCAGGGCGCCACGCGCGGCGAGTGGGAGTATCCGATTCCCGTGAACGAGGCGGCCGAACTGCTCGATACGCTGTGCCAGCCGCCGCTGGTCGAGAAATACCGCCGCCGCATTGCCGTCGGCGCGCATACCTGGGAAGTCGACGAGTTCCTGGGCGCGAATGCCGGGCTGGTCGTGGCCGAAATCGAGCTGGCCAGCGAGGACGAAGCCTTCGACAAGCCCGACTGGGTGGGGGCCGAAGTCACGCACGACGCCCGCTATTTCAATTCCAACCTGATCCGCAATCCGTACTCTTCGTGGAAAGACAGCGCATGAGCATCAGCATGTCCCGCCGTAGCGCGCTCGTCTTTGGCGCGTTTGCGCTGTTTGCCGGCGCTGGCGTCAGCGCTGCACCGGCGGCTCCTTCGCAGTCTGCTTATTTCCCGCCAGCCGGCGATTGGGCGCGCAAGGCACCCGCCGAACTCGGCATGGACGCGGCGGCACTGGCTGCCGCCATCCAGTATGCGCAGAACAATGAAACCGCACGCGCCGTCGATTTCTCCGATCAGGAAGCGACCTTCGGCAGCCGCCTCGGTTCCATGCCGACGCGCCGCGCGCGCACCAACGGCCTGGTCATCTACAAAGGCTATGTCGTGGCCGAATTCGGCGACACCGCCTTTGTCGACCCGACTTATTCGGTGGCGAAAAGCATGCTCTCGACCGTGGCCGGCGTGGCCCAGAGGGACGGGCGCATCGGCAAGCTCGACGAACCGGTCGGCAAGCGCGTCAACGACGGCGGCTATGCTTCGCCGCGCAATGCGCAGGTAACGTGGAAGCACCACCTGCAGCAGGAAACCGAATGGGAAGGCAGCCTGTGGGGCAAGAATGCCGACTTCATCGGCAAGGAGCAATTCGGCGCCGGCGAACGCAAGCCGCGCACGCTGGGCGCGCCGGGCAGCTTCTACGAATACAACGACGTGCGCATCAACCGCTTGGCGCTGTCGCTGCTGCGCGTGTTCGACAAACCGGTGCCGCAAGTGTTCCAGGAAGAGGTGATGGATGTCATCGGCGCCTCGAACACCTGGAAATGGGTCCCGTACAACAACAGCTATGTCGAGCTGAACGGCAAGCAAGTGCCGTCGGTCAGCGGCGGCACGCGCTGGGGCGGCGGCATGTGGATCAATTCCTGGGACATGGCGCGCTTCGGCTACCTGTGGCTGCGCGGCGGCGCCTGGAATGGCCGCCAGGTTATTCCAGGCAATTATGTCAAGCAAGCCTTGACCCCGAGTGCGCATGGGCCGGATTACGGTTATCTGTGGTGGCTCAATACCAAGGGCAAGAACCTGCCGGGCATGCCGGACACGGCCTTTGCCGCGCTGGGGGCGGGCAGCAATACGATCCTGGTGTCGCCGGAGCACGACCTGGTGCTCGTCTGGCGCTGGCATGGCGGCAATGTGGCCGAATTCGGCAAGCGGGTGATCGGGGCGATTCGCTGAACGTATCGTTTGGCCGTTGTAGGGTAGGCGCCCTGTGCCCACGCGTCACGGGCGTCTGATCGTTTGGGGTGCAAGCACATGATCGTAACCGCGTGGGCACGGGGCGCCCACCCTACAGAAACGGTTGCGCCGCCATCGAAGCCAACATCCATTTCGTTGACTCAGTAAGATCTTTCATAAAAAACGGCGCTTATTCAGCGCCGTTTTTCATGAATAAAGCCAAACCGATCAGTGGAAATGCTCGCTACCCGCCGGCGTATCTTCCGGCATCTCTGCATGCACCAGTTCACCGGTCGGGTCGGCAAACAGCGGCGAGCCGCAATCGTCGCAATACTCGGCGACATACAGTTCATTGATGCGTTTGATGTGGGTGACGCCCGCTTCGTTCAGGTGCGCCGTGATCTCGTCGATCGGGCTCAGCGGCGCCGGCAGCAGGCCGCCTGCGGGGCCTTCCATCGGCGTGCCTTCCTCGTCTTCCTGGCCGTACAGCGGCCAGACGATGCCGTACACGACTTCCGCGCTCTGGCGCAGGGTGAAGCCGACGCGGTATTCGTCGATCTGGCCGTCGGCCGCTTCTTCGCCGAAGCCGGCGACCACGGCGCGCAAGTCCGATGCCTCGACGTCCAGCGTATTGGTCAGATAGTGCACGGCGGCGCGGATCGAGACCGGGCGGATCGCCTTGTCGGCTTCGCGGCAGGCCACGTAATATGCTTCCGGCAGCAGCAGTTCGACGCCGCAGCCCGGCAGCAGGCGCGCCACGTTGGCGGTAGCCTGCTCGCGCCAGGCTTCGAGGGCGTTCGTGCGTTCCTTTTCGAAATCGATCTGGTGCTGCGGCTCCTGCCAGCGGAACAGCGGCGCACCGACCGGCGCGACCAGCGCCACCAGCAGGTAGCGCGTGTCGGCCAGGAAGGGGGCCGTTTCCGGCGTGCGCACGGCCGGCTTGACGCTCGTACCCTTGTGCGCGGCCTGCGCCAGCTTGTGGGTCAGGCCATAGGTTTCGGCATGGGTGCGCGGCAACTGGTCGATCGCGTACAGGGTCGGCGCCATCGCCATCTGCGTGCCTTCGGCCAGCAAGTGCGCCGAGAAGTGGGCCGACAGGGTGGTCAGCAGTTCCGCCGGGATCGTGCCCGAGCCGATCGAAAAGCGCGTCCAGGCCAGGATCGGCGCTGCTACCAGCAGGGCTTGCCAGGTGACTTCGGCGCCGTCGTTGGCCTGCTCGACCATCGTCGACGATTCGCTCACGGCTTCGACGCCATCCATCAGCACGTCGTAGGCAGCCAGGTCGTCCTTGAACAGGGCGTTGAGTGCGGCGTCGATGCTTTCCTGGTGGTTGGTCTTGAGCAGTTTCTGCAGCTGCGCATCGAGCTGGCGTTCCCAGGTGCGTTCTTCGACGCGGCTGGCGGACTGCACGATGGCCTGGGAAATGCTCGAGAGACGCTGGCTTTCTGCGGAAAGTTTGTTGGATGAATCTTTGGAAGGACGACGCATACGCTGGAGAGTCTCTTGTAAATAGGTGAGGATCGAAGGGCAGGATCGAAGTGCCAAGAGGTCATGATAAACCCTTATCCCCGGTATTGTAGTTGATTCGGCCACATGCCATGAACACAACGGCCAGGGACACTCCCCTTACATTGTGGTGCCAAGCGGACATTCAAGCTGCCGCAGCGCATGCCGTGGGCGATTGAGCCCATCGATACTTGCCAGATCAATCAATAAAAATCATAATACGAATCGTTCTCATTAATTCTACGGTTTCGCCTTGGGTAACGACAGGCGTGACCGGACTGGCAAACCCTCTTACCGATGACCATGACCACGATCCGCCCGGCAGTCCAGAGCACCTCCTTCATCCGCAGCCGCAAGCACGCGCGCGCCGCCGCGCCGGTATTGACTGGTTCCGCGCTCGCGGTGCTGGCCACGCTGGCCGCGCCGCTGGCGCTGGCCGACGGCGGCAATGCGGAGGTCGACCAGCAGCAGCCGGTCGCGAAAGTGGAAGTCACCGGCACCGCCCGCCGCGACGTGCAGGCGCCGGTGGTGTCGAGCTCGGACAAGTTCACCGCGCCCCTGCTGGACACGCCGAAAGCCGTCACCGTCATCCCCCAGGAAGTGCTCTCGCAAACGGCGGCCGTGACCCTGACCGACGCCCTACGCACCGTACCCGGCATCACCATCGGCGCGGGCGAGGGCGGCAACCCGGTCGGCGACAACGTCTTCATCCGCGGCTACAACGCCCAGACCGACACCTATGTCGACGGCATCCGCGACTCGGGTTCGCAATCGCGCGAAATCTTCAACCTCGAGCAGGTCGAAGTGGTCAAGGGGCCGAACTCGGCCTACGGCGGCCGTTCGTCGGCGGGCGGCGGCATCAACCTGGTGAGCAAATCGGCCCAGCTGGAGAATTTCAACAACGCCAGCATTGGCCTCGGCACCGACAAGTACCGCCGCGTCACCGGCGACATCAACCGCACGCTGGGCAACAATGCCGCCTTCCGCCTGAACGTGATGGCACACGAGGCGGACGTGGCCGGCCGCGACGTCGTCGGTGGCGACCGCTGGGGCATCGCGCCGACGATCACCTTCGGCATGACCGGCCCGACGAAAGCCATCCTCAGCTACTACCACATGGAGTCGAGCGAGATCCCGGACACCGGCATCCCGTTCAACAATCCGTTCGCCAGCGGCGTCAACGTCCCGCGCAACGGCAACGGCACCCCGATCGACGTTCCGCGCGACACCTTCTATGGCCTGGTGAACCGCGACTTCCGCGACACCGAAACCGACATCGGCACGATCGACCTGCGCCACGACTTCGGCAACAACCTGGTGCTGCGTAACGTCACTCGCTACGGCAAGTCGAAGAACGACTTCGTCTGGACCCAGCCCGACGATTCGAAGGGCAATGCGGTCCTGTTCGGCACCGTCTGGCGCCGCGCCAACACCCGCGTCACCGATACCGAGACGATGGCCAACGCTACCAGCCTCACCGGCAAGCTGGGCACGGGCGCCGTCAAGCACAGCTACAACGTCGGCGTCGAGATCAGCCGCGAGCAGACCGAGCGTTCCTCGTACCTGTTCGCGCCCGGCACCAACAACCCGCTGACCGGCACCTTCACCTGCCCGACCTCGGGTGCAACCACGCTGTACAACTGCACCACGGCCGTCAACCCGAATCCGTACGACCCGTGGGTCTACACCCGCAGCGTGTCGCCGGCGCGCACCGACGTCAAGACCAACACCCGCGCCGTCTACGGCTTCGACACCATCGAATTCAATCCGCAGTGGATGCTGAACCTGGGCGTGCGCTGGGACGAGTTCAAGACCCAACTCCACACGGCGGCGAACGGCGCCACGGCCGCCACCAACGCCCGCGTCGACACCAGTTTCACCACCTACCAGGCTGGCCTGGTCTACAAGCCGAGCGCCAACGGCAGCGTCTACGTCTCGTATGCCACCTCGGCCACGCCGCCGGGCAACGATGCCGGCGACGGCTTCGACGCGCTGACGGTGGCCGTGCAAAATTTGCAGCCGCAGGAAAGCAAAAACTTTGAACTCGGCACCAAGTGGGAAGTTCTGAGCAGCCGCCTGTCGCTCAATGCCGCCCTGTTCAAGAGCGAGATGAACAATGCCCGCGTCACCGCGCCGGACGGCACCACGCAAAACGTCGGCCGCCGCGAACTGAAAGGCCTGGAACTGGGCTTCTCGGGCAAGCTGACCAATGCCTGGCAAGTGTTCGGCGGCTATACCTGGCTCGACGCGATCGTGGCTGACAACGGCTTCGTCAACGTCGGCACCGCGGGTGCGCCGCGCTACGAAGCGTCGCCGTTCAACGGCAACGTGTTCCCGACCACGCCGAAGCACAGCGCCTCGCTCTGGACTTCGTACGCGTTCAACAAGGAATTCAGCGCCGGCATCGGCATGAACTATGTCGACAAGGTCTACGCCAACGTCAACAATACCAAGTACGCGCCGAGCTATACCCGTTTCGATGCGATGGCCAGCTATAACCTGAACAAGAACGTCTCGTTCCAGCTGAACGTCCAGAACCTGGGCGACAAGCTGTACTTCGACCGCGTCTCGTCGCCGCATTATGCGGGTGTGGGCGCCGGCCGCTCGGCGAGCCTGACTGCCAACCTGAAGTTCTAAACACGCAGATATGTTTCGCACGGCCCTCCTTGCTTGAAGCGGGGAGGGCCGTGCTTTATTGAAAAGGCTTGATGCCATGATGCTGCACATCCCCGGCGTACTCAGCCCCGAACAAGTCGCACAGATGCGCGCGCGTCTGGCGGCGACCGACTGGATCGACGGCCGCGCCAGCGTCGGCCCCCAGGGCGCGCAAGTCAAGCGCAACCGCCAGCTGGCGGAAGGGTCGCCGCTCGCCGTCGAGCTCGGCCAGATCGTCAGCGCCGCCCTGATGGCGCACCCGCTGTTCTTTTCCAGCGTGCTGCCGCTGCGCATCCTGGCGCCCTACTTCAACAGCTATGGCGGCGGCGAACACTACGGCCTGCACGTCGACGGCGCCATCCGCGCCCAGCGCCCTGGGCTGCCGGCGATCCGCGCCGACGTCTCGACCACGGTTTTCCTGAGCGAACCGGACGAATACGAAGGCGGCGAACTGGTGGTGGTCGATGCCTATGGCACCCATGAGGTGAAACTGCCGGCGGGCGACGCCATCGTCTATCCGTCGGGCAGCGTGCATCAAGTGCTGCCGGTCACGGGCGGCGAACGCATCGCCTCCTTTCTCTGGACCCAGAGCATGGTGCGCGACGACGCCAAACGCGCCATGCTGTTCGAGCTCGACACCCATATCCAGGCGCTGCGCACGGCGCATGGCGAATCGGAGGCGACGGTCGGGCTGACGGGGCATTATCACAACCTGCTGCGGATGTGGGCGGAGGTGTGATGCACACCGGTTGGACGTATCGTTAAATTGGAGCGAAGGAAAGTAGGGTGGGCGCCCCGTGCCCACGCGTAAACGTCGCACCGTATTGGCTTCGTTTTAAGAAAGACCCAGCCAACACGATGCAGACTTCACGCGTGGGCACGGGGCGCCCACCCTACAGGTCGACCGAGAGGGTAGGGTGGACGGCTCCGCCGTCCACGCGGTGATACGCGCAACGCCATCCGCCGCGCGAGGTATTCGATGAGGGCGTTTAGCGGCGCAGCACCAGCGCCCGCGAGTAAATGAAACGCACGCCATAATAAATCGCTGCGCCAGCCGCCGCGAAGATGGCCGCCGCGATCATCGGCAGCACCGCCCCGAAGGTCCAGGTCATGCCGACCACGAAGCCGAGCACGCAGGCGGCGCGGTGGATCGGATAGAACAGCGCGAGCAGGGCCAGCCCTTGCACCATGTTTTCGGTCGCGGTGCTTTGCCCGGCCGTGAACAGCAGCGACAGCACGGCGCCGAACACTAGCGCGCCCGTGAAGGCGGCGAAATCGCCATGCGCGGCGTGTGGCCGGGCCTGGCGCCGGCGTTCGACGCGGCCGAGGAGAAACCACGCCAGCAGCGGCAGCGTCAGCAGGCCCCACCAGTTCGACAGCGCCGGCAAGCCCGGATCGGCCAGCAGGTGGTGCGCCGGCACGCCGCCGTGCAGGTGCTGCCAGCTGAGCAGCAGGGTCATTATCGAAGCGATCGCAAGAGTTGCTGTTGTACGCATGGACACCCCCAGGTTGTCTCTTCCATTCTCCAGATTATTGACGAATTTTCAAGCAAAATTTTGTATGCATGGGGAGCCCGGGTGCGTGAACCATCTGTGCTTCTGCCAGGCCGGGCAAGGCCACGGGGGTTGTTGCTTCGATAACCGATCCATGCGAGGATGGCCGGCCATTTGCTCGCATATGAACGAGGAGTTGCTACCTGCATGAAGTACCTGGCCATGATCGTCATCCTGGTTGCCGCCATCGTTGCCGCCGGCGTCTCCGGACTCAGTTTCTATCTATGGCCAACCTTCCTGGGAGACCACCGCCTGAACGTCACGCCGGCCATGCTGGCGCGCCTGGACGAGTTGAAGCGGGAGCACAAGTTCGGACCCGATGCGGCGAGCTTCTACCCGGGCGCGCGTAACGAAGCGCAACGCGCCGCTGCACAATTGGTGGCAGACAATGTGATCCAGGCGCTGATCGACGACCTGCCGGCGCATCCGCGCCGTGCGGTCGTGCTTGGCCATTTCAAGCGGGCGCTCGCAGGGTTCACGACGATCGAGTCGGAGGAGCGCGACCGCATGCTGTTCTATCTGGAACGCGCGCTCGACATCTGCGGGATTGAAGGGTCATCGCAATTGTTCACTGTCTGGCGCTATGGTTTTCCTTATGGGTGGTTTTTCTGATTGCGGTTGGCACGAGGTGCTTTTCGTGGCCTGATCTACCTTGCAGCGACGCGAGGTTTCTGGAGCGGGTTGAACGCGTGGGCCTCGGCGGCCCCGCAGGGACCCGCCCACCCTACGTCCTGCTGCGAACGGGAACGATGAATAAAAAAAGGGCTGGAACCCGTGAAGGTTCCAGCCCTTTGTCTTCACCAGCCCGCCGCGAGGCGGGCCTTCGACATTTACGCAGCCAGCAGCTGGCGCAGCACGAACGGCAGGATGCCGCCATGCTTGTAGTAGTCGACTTCGATCGGGGTGTCGATACGCAGCAGCACTTGCACTTCCTGCGATTCGCCGTTTTCGCGGTGAATGACCAGGGTGGCCAGCTGTTGCGGCTTGATCTCGCCTTCCAGGCCCTTCAGGTCGAAGGTTTCCTTGCCGGTGATGCCCAGGGTTTCGACGCTGTCGGTGCCGATGAACTGCAGCGGCAGCACGCCCATGCCGACCAGGTTCGAGCGGTGGATGCGCTCGTACGAACGCACGACGACCGCCTTCACGCCCAGCAGTTGGGTGCCCTTGGCTGCCCAGTCGCGCGACGAGCCGGTGCCGTACTCTTCGCCGCCGAACACCATGGTCGGGGTGCCCGCCGCCACGTATTGCATGGCCGCGTCGTAGATCGACATCTGTTCGCCGGATGGCTGGTGGATCGTGATGCCGCCTTCGACTGCCGAACCGTCTGCCTTGGCCGGGATCATCTTGTTTTTGATACGCACGTTGGCAAAGGTGCCGCGCATCATGATCTCGTGGTTGCCGCGGCGCGAGCCGTAGGAGTTGAAGTCGGCCTTGAGCACGCCGTGATCCTTCAGCCACTTGCCCGCTGGACCGTCTTCCTTGATGGAACCGGCTGGCGAGATGTGGTCGGTCGTGATCGAGTCGCCGAACACGCCCAGCGCACGGGCGCCGGTGATGCCGGTGGCAGCTGCTTTCGGGGTCATTTCGAAGTCGCTGAAGAACGGCGGTTCGGCGATGTAGGTCGACTCAGGCCAGTTGTACACTTGCCCTTCGGTCGACGACACGCGTTCCCACAACTCGCCCGGGTTGCCCTTGACGTCGGCGTAGTTCTTCTTGAAGACTTCCGAGTTCATCGCGAAGCGCATCAGTTCGCCCACTTCCTGGCTCGACGGCCAGATGTCGCCCAGGTAGACGTCGACGCCATTGCTGTCCTTGCCGACTGGCTCGGTCATCAGGTCGCGCGTCATGTTGCCGGCGATCGCGTAAGCGACGACCAGCGGTGGCGAGGCCAGGAAGTTCGAACGGATGTTCGGGTGGATACGTGCTTCGAAGTTACGGTTGCCCGACAGGACGGCCGACGCGACGATGTCGTTCTGGACAATCGCGGCGTTCAGTTCCGGGGTCAGGTCGCCGGCATTGCCGATGCAGGTGGTGCAGCCATAGGCGGTCACGCCGAAGCCCAGCTTTTCCAGGTAAGGCAGCAGGCCGGCGGCGGTCAGGTACTCGGTGACGACGCGCGAGCCAGGGGCCAGCGAGGACTTGATGTGCGGAGCAACCGTCAGGCCGCGCTCGACGGCTTTCTTGGCCAGCAGGCCGGCGGCCAGCAGCACGCTCGGGTTCGAGGTGTTGGTGCACGAGGTGATGGCGGCGATCAGGATGTCGCCGTTTTTCACGCGCACGCCGTTGGTCGTCTCGTAGACCTTCGACAGGTCTTCAGGCGCCTTGTTAAAGCCATTTTCAGTAGTAGGTTTGCTGAACAACTCGGTGAAGTTGTTCTTCACGTTGCCCAGTTCGATACGGTCTTGCGGACGCTTCGGGCCGGCCAGCGATGGCGTCACGGTCGACAGGTCGAGGTGCACGATGCGGGTGTAGTCGATCTCGCCTTCTTGCGGGATGCCGAACATGCCCTGGGCCTTGTAGTAGTTCTCGAAGGCGGTCAGTTCTTCTTCGGTACGGCCGGTGCCGCGGAAGTAGTCGACGGTGGCTTCGTCCACAGGGAAGAAGCCCATGGTCGCGCCGTATTCAGGCGCCATGTTGCCGATGGTGGCGCGGTCGGTGGTCGACAGCGAACGGGTGCCCGCACCAAAGAATTCGACGAACTTGCCGACGACTTTCTCTTTACGCAGCAGTTCGGTGATGGTCAGCACCAGGTCGGTCGCGGTGCAGCCTTCGCGCAGCTTGCCGGTCAGGTTGACGCCGATAACGTCCGGGGTCAGGAAATAGACCGGCTGGCCCAGCATGCCGGCTTCGGCTTCGATGCCACCCACGCCCCAGCCGACTACGCCGACGCCGTTGATCATGGTGGTGTGCGAGTCGGTGCCGACCAGGGTGTCAGGGTAGTAGGTCTCGCCTTGCTTCATGACGCCGCGCGCCAGGTACTCGAGGTTGACCTGGTGGACGATGCCGAAGCCCGGAGGCACGACGCCGAAGGTGTCGAAAGCCTGCATGCCCCACTTCATGAATTGGTAGCGCTCGTTGTTGCGCTGGAATTCCAGTTTCATGTTCAGGTCGAGCGCGCCCGGCTCGCGGAAGTGGTCGATGGTGACCGAGTGGTCGACGACCAGGTCGACCGGCACCAGTGGCTCGATCTTCTTCGGATCGGCGCCATTGCGGGCGGCGACGTTGCGCATCGCGGCCAGGTCGGCCAGCAGCGGCACGCCGGTGAAGTCCTGCAGCACGACGCGGGCAACGACGAAAGGAATCTCGTCGGTGCGCTCGGCGGTCGCGCTCCAGTTCGCCACCTGGCGGACGTGTTCTTCGGTGACCTTCTTGCCGTCGCAGTTACGCAGCACGGACTCTAGGACGATACGGATCGACACCGGCAGGCGCGACAGGTTCACGCCCAGGCTTTCGCCCAGCGCCGGCAGCGAATAGAACTGGCCGGACGCACCCGCTGCCAGCGGGAAGTCCTTCAGCGTGTTCAGGGTGTTGCGAGACATAAGCTCTCCTTCAGTAGGGGTCTCTTGTTATTGCGTCAATTCGTTATAAGAATATCGGGCAACGGGGCGCCGATGCCCGATTGGTTCTTCAGGCGTCGGCTTTCTTCGGTTCCGAAGCGGCAGCAACGACAGGCTTGCTTTGCTCGGCATTCTTGCATTCATTGGCCAGCTGGCGGTTCAGGCGCGAGTCGAGCAGGATGCCCTTCGACGGGATGCCGATCCAGATCAGGCGGAAATTGGTGTTCTCGAAACGCAGCGCGCCGGTGGTGGTGCCGACCCGCTCCAGGCGGTGCAGGCGCTTCTTCCAGCGCAGCGCGATGTGGGCGTCGTCGTTCTCGTTCGAGTAGATCGTGACCTTGTTGTTCAGCTCGCAGGTGTACTCGGTGACCTTGGTATCGGTGATGTCCGGTTCGGCTTCGTCGGCCGGCGCCCAGTTGTCGGCGGCGGCGGCAGTAGCGACGGTCGCTGCCGCAGCGGCGGCTGCTTTCTTCGACTTCGATGGCTTCGCGGTCTTAGCTTTCCTGGCCTTCAGGACGTCTTCCGCCTTCGGGTGGTTTTTCTCGGGAGCGGCCGAGACAGGAGCAGCGCACAGGGCAATAGCCGCGAACGCGAAAGCGCCGGCGGCGAACAGGTGTTTGGGGGAGGTGGCCATTAGTGGGATTCCGTTTGGTTGACGATTGCCGCCGCGGATTCAGGCAGCGCCAGGCCGGCCAGCTTCGCGCGCTGCAAAACGGTCCAATAATATCGGTAGCTGGCGCGGTCGTGCAAGCGCCCATGTTGAGCAATCGGACCCCAATTCACCGCCATCGCTTCCTGCAAAATGTTGGTGGCTTCGTTCACTTCCGACAGACGGGGCGTAAACGCCTTGACGATCGGTTTGATCTGGTCGGGATGGATGCTCCACATGCGCGTAAAACCGAATTCGCCGCCGGCACGTTGTGCATCGTTTGCCACAATCGCGCTGTCTTTGATCTCGGTCGTCACATTATGCGAGGCCACCTTGCCGTGCGCATGACATGCCGCAACCATCTCCAGCTTGGCGCGGACAACTAATGGGTGAGAAAACTGTCCCGGGGTGCGCATCGCACCGGCGGGAATCGCACCGAAGTGCGAGGAAACGAAATCCATGATGCCGAACGACAGGCACTCGACCTGGGGCAGGGCGGCGATCTCGTAGGCGTCGTGCAATGCGCCGTGGGTTTCGATCAGCACGTGTACCGGCAGCGCCGCGCGCCCGTTCGGCACGGCGACGCGGTTGATGATTTCCAGCGCGCGCCGTACGTCGTCGATGCCGCTCGGTTTCGGCAGCACGACATAAGCCAATTGATTGGCGGCAGCGCCGACGATGGTGACCACGTCCTGCACGAAGTGCTGGCTGTCGATGTCGTGCAGGCGCACGCCGATGCGTTTGAAACGGTTGTCTTCGCTGTTCACGAGCGCGGCGACCAGCTGGGCGTGCGCGGCTTCGTTGCCGGCGGCGGCGCCGTCCTCGCAATCGAAGGTGATGTCGAAGACGGGGCCAAGCTCTTGTTGCAGGGCCATCGACTTGCGCATCAGCTTCTCCGAGCCGCAATAGTGATCGCAGGCGGGAAGCAGGAGCGGCTGGCGTTTGCCCTGGAATAAAACCTCGGAAGGGTGCATGGTGGGTTTAGTAGTAGAAACAGCCGTGCCGCCCAGGAGGCGGCACAGAAAGTTCAGCGGATGGGCATGCCGTGCCGGCCCATCCGCCGCGGTGTCAACTCAGGCCAGCAGGTGGGCTACGCCTTCGCGCTCTTCCGTCAGCTCTTTCAGCGTCAGGTTGATGCGCTCTTGCGAGAACGCGTCGATCTCCAGGCCTTGCACGATGGTGTACTCGCCGTTTTCGACCGTGACCGGGAAGCCGAACATGGTGCCTTCAGGGATGCCGTAGGAACCATCCGATGGGATGCCCATCGTGGTCCACTTGCCGCCGGTGCCCAGGTGCCAGTCATGCATGTGGTCGATCGCCGCGTTGGCGGCCGATGCGGCCGACGACGCACCGCGCGCGTCGATGATGGCGGCGCCGCGCTTGCCGACGGTCGGCAGGAAGGTGTCGCGGTTCCAGGCGTCGTCGTTGATCGCTTCCTTGACCGAGGCGCCGTCGATGGTGGCGAAGCGGTAGTCGGCGTACATGGTTGGCGAGTGGTTGCCCCAGACAGCCATCTTTTCGATCGAACCGACCGGCTTGCCCAGCTTGGCAGCCACTTGCGACAGCGCGCGGTTGTGGTCCAGGCGCAGCATGGCGGTGAAGTTTTTCGCCGGCAGGCTCGGCGCCGATTTCATGGCGATGTAGGCGTTGGTGTTGGCAGGGTTGCCGACCACCAGCACCTTGACGTTGCGCGCAGCGACGGCGTCGAGCGCCTTGCCCTGCACGGTGAAGATCTGGGCGTTGGCTTCCAGCAGGTCCTTGCGTTCCATGCCAGGGCCGCGTGGACGCGCGCCGACCAGCAGGGCGAACTCGACGTCCTTGAACGCGGTCATCGGGTCCGAGTGCGCGGTCATGCCGGCCAGCAGCGGGAAGGCGCAGTCGTCGATTTCCATCATGACGCCCTTGAGGGCTTTCTGTGCTTTTTCGTTGTCGATCTCCAGCAGCTGCAGGATGACCGGCTGGTCTTTGCCCAGCATGTCGCCGTTAGCGATACGGAACAGCAGCGAATAGCCGATCTGGCCGGCAGCGCCGGTAACGGCAACGCGCATTGGGGTTTTAGCCATGATGAATCTCCAAAAGTGGGAATGAAAACGGTCGAAGCCGAGGATACGCCTGTCCGCGAAAACTGCAATCATACCAAAACGGACATCGATCCCGTAGGCGTCCTGCATATGGCGCGAGGCCTGCCTGGACACCCGATCGACCGCGAGTGTAGTCCTCGCCTGTTCTACCTGTCAATTGATATCATATGTCTTATATAAGACACATATGTTGCCATGCGCACACTGGACGGAACGGGGCTTTTGTGGTGAAATCGTGGTCTATGAATTCCGTCCCGACCAACCCTTCCGGCGAGGGGCCAGGCAGCAATGCTTCGCCATCGTTCCGGCCGTTGTATCAGCAAATCAAGGCGCTGATCACGCACAGCCTGCAATCCGGAGAGTGGAAGCCGGGCGAGTTGATGCCGAGCGAAGTCGAACTGGCGGCTCGCTTCAAGGTCAGCCAGGGCACGGTGCGCAAGGCCATCGACGAACTCGCTGCCGAGAACCTGGTGGTGCGCCGGCAAGGGAAGGGCACCTTCGTTGCCACCCACCACGAAGAACGCGCGCATTTCCGCTTCCTGAAACTGATGCCCGACGAGGGCGTGCCCCACCATCCCGAGAACCGCATCATCGAGGTCAAGCGCATCCGTGCGCCGGCCGAGGTGACGCGCCTGCTCGAGCTGAAATCGGGCGACGCCGTCGTCTACATCAAGCGCCTGATGTGCTTCGACGGCGCGCCGACCATCCTCGAAGAGTTGTGGCTGCCGGGGCAGGTGTTCAAGGGGCTGACGGCCGAGCGGCTGGTCGAGTACAAGGGTCCGATGTACGGCCTGTTCGAGTCGGAATTCGGCACGCGCATGATCCGCGCGACCGAGAAGATCCGCGCGGTCGGGGCCGATGCCGCCGCCGCCGAATATTTGAACGTGGCCGAAGGTACCCCCTTGCTGGTGGCGGACCGGGTGTCGTTCACCTACGGCGACCGCCCGGTGGAGTTGCGGCGCGGCTTGTATCTGACGGCGCAGCATCATTACCAGAACGAGTTGTCGTGATACGTGATGCAAGCCGTAGGGTGGACGGGTTTCCCGGCCACGCGGTGGTACGTAGCAGCGAGATCATCCGGCACGATATCGGACCCGACAAGTATCACCACGTGGACGGCGGAGCCGTCCACCCTACGAAAAGCGGACCGTCAGCACGTTCGTTCGTATGCGTATAAAATATGTTGTTAGCAAGAAATCGCCAAACAAAACCCGGTTCCACGTTTATCCCACGAATATTCGGAGAATGTGTCTTGGTGCGCCGCAAAAAATCGGCGAAAATTAAGGGTTAATCACATTTTGTCAGTTAAGGGAGGTGTTGTATGTCCGAGGCCATAACAAAGCAGCAAAAGAGAGGACAGCCGATTCGTAATATCAATATTGCGGATATCACTACGCATTACAAGATGCCGCCATCGGCCATCGTGTCGATCCTGCACCGCATCAGCGGTTTCGGGCTCTTCCTGATGTTGCCTTTCCTGTTGTATTTGCTCCAGGAAAGCCTGCGTTCGGAAATCTCGTACTACCACTTCGGCGGCATCGTCGACAACGCCTTCACCAAGATCATCCTGCTGGGCCTGATCTGGGCCTATGCGCACCATTTCACCGCCGGCATCCGCCACCTGTTCATGGACAACCACATTGCCCTGGACAAGGACGCCGCCCAGAAGACCGCACGCTGGGTGCTGGTCATCAGCCTGGTCCTGACCGCCCTCTGTGGCCTGAAACTGTTCGGAGTATTCTAATCATGGCAAGCAAGAATAATATCGGCCAGCGCCGCCTCGTCGTCGGCGCCCACTACGGTGTGCGTGACTGGCTGGCGCAGCGCGTCACCGCGATCCTGATGGTGGTGTACACCGTCATCCTGCTCGCCACCTTCCTGACCGCACAAAACTTCACCTACGAAGGCTGGGCGTCGCTGTTCTCGCGCCAGTGGTTCAAGCTCTTCACGGCAGTCACCTTCTTCGGACTGTTCTACCACGTGTGGGTCGGCGTGCGTGACATCTGGATGGACTACGTCAAAAACGCCGGCATCAAGCTGGCCTTGCAGTGCATCACCGTGCTCCTGCTGGTGGCATACGCCGTGTGGACTGTGCAAATTCTCTGGAGTGTTTAATCGTGGCAGCATTTAATTCTGCAATCCCTACCCGCCAGTTCGACGTCGTCATCGTCGGCGCGGGCGGTTCCGGCCTGCGCGCCGCACTGCAACTGACCGAAGCCGGCCTGAACGTCGCCGTGCTCTCAAAAGTGTTCCCGACCCGCTCGCACACCGTGGCGGCGCAGGGCGGCATCGGCGCTTCGCTGGGCAACATGAGCGAAGACGACTGGTACTGGCACATGTTCGACACCGTCAAGGGCTCGGACTACCTGGGCGACCAGGATGCGATCGAATTCATGTGCCGTGAAGCACCGAAAGTCGTCTACGAGCTGGAACACTTCGGCATGCCGTTCGACCGCAACACCGACGGTACGATTTACCAGCGCCCGTTCGGCGGCCACACCGCCAACTTCGGCGAAAAGCCGGTCCAGCGCGCCTGCGCCGCGGCCGACCGTACCGGCCATGCGCTGCTGCACACGCTGTACCAGCGTAACGTTCGCTCGCGGACCCACTTCTTCGTCGAATGGCAAGCCCTCGACCTGGTGCGTAACGCCGACGGCGACGTGCTGGGCGTGGTCGCCCTCGAAATGGAAACCGGCGACGTCATGATGCTGCAAGCGAAGACCACGATCTTCGCCACCGGCGGCGCCGGCCGCATCTTCGCCGCCTCGACGAATGCCTTCATCAACACCGGCGACGGCCTGGGCATGGCGGCACGCGCCGGCCTGCCGCTGCAGGACATGGAGTTCTGGCAGTTCCACCCGACCGGCGTGGCCGGCGCGGGCGTCCTGATCACCGAGGGCGTGCGCGGCGAGGGCGGTATCCTGATCAACTCGAACGGCGAACGCTTCATGGAGCGCTATGCGCCGACCCTGAAGGACCTGGCGCCGCGCGACTTCGTCTCGCGCTCGATGGACCAGGAAATCAAGGAAGGCCGCGGCGTCGGCCCGAACAAGGACCACGTGCTGCTGGACCTGCGCCACATCGGCGCCGATACCATCAAGAAGCGCCTGCCTTCGATCCTGGAAATCGGCCACAAGTTCGCCAACGTCGATGCGACCAAGGAACCGATCCCTGTCGTTCCGACCATCCACTACCAGATGGGCGGCATCCCGACCAACATCCACGGCCAGGTCGTCGCACCTGACGGCAGCGGCAGCCAGAAGATCGTCAACGGTCTGTACGCGATTGGCGAATGCGCCTGCGTCTCGGTGCACGGCGCCAACCGCCTTGGCACGAACTCGCTGCTCGACCTGCTGGTGTTCGGCCGCGCGGCCGGCAACCACATCATCGGCCAGAAGCTCAAGGCCCAGGGCAACCGCGCCCTGCCGAAGGACTTCGCCGACTACGCGCTGGATCGCCTCAACCGCCAGGAAACGGCGAGCGGCAGCGAAAAGGTGCAGGACGTCGCCAACGACATCCGCGCCACCATGCAGAAGTACTGCGGCGTGTTCCGCACCCAGGCCCTGATGGACCAGGGCGTGGCCGAAATCATGAAGCTCGACGAGCGCCGCAAGCACGTCTCGTTCAAGGACAAGTCGAAGGTGTTCAACACCGCCCGCATCGAAGCGATCGAACTCGACAACCTGATCGAAGTGGCCAAGGCGACCATCGTGTCGGCTGCGGCACGCAAGGAATCGCGCGGCGCCCACGCCCACAGCGACTACGAGCAGCGCGACGACGAAAACTGGATGAAGCACACGTTGTTCTTCTCGGAAGGCAACCGTCTCGACTACAAGCCGGTCGTGACCAAGCCGCTGACGGTCGATACCTTCAAACCGAAGCCACGTACGTTCTGATCCACGAAAAATTATTTAGGTAAACCACATGGCACGCACAGTCCAACTGAAGATCTACCGCTACGATCCGGACAAGGATTCGAAGCCTTACATGCAAGACGTCACCGTCGAACTGAAAGACACCGACAAGATGCTGCTCGACGCGCTGCAGCGCATCAAGTCGGACGTCGACGATTCGCTGGCCCTGCGCCGCTCGTGCCGCGAAGGCGTCTGCGGTTCGGACGCGATGAACATCAACGGCAAGAACGGCCTGGCCTGCACCACCAACCTGAACGAACTGAGCCAGCCGATCGTGCTGCGTCCGCTGCCGGGCCTGCCGGTCGTGCGCGACCTGATCGTCGACATGACCCAGTTCTTCAAGCAGTACCACTCGGTCAAGCCGTTCCTGATCAACGAATCGATCAAGCCGGAAAAAGAGCGCCTGCAATCGCCTGAAGAGCGCGAAGAGCTCGACGGCCTGTACGAGTGCATCCTGTGCGCCTGCTGCTCGACCTCGTGCCCGTCGTTCTGGTGGAACCCGGACAAGTTCGTCGGTCCAGCCGGACTGCTGCAAGCCTACCGCTTCATCGCCGACTCGCGCGACGAAGCCACCAACGAGCGCCTGGACAACCTGGAAGACCCGTACCGCCTGTTCCGCTGCCATTCGATCATGAATTGCACGGACGTCTGCCCGAAGGGCCTGAATCCGAACAAGGCGATCGGCAAGATCAAGGAATTGCTGGTTCGCCGGGCGATCTAAGGTCGTTGGATGTTTTCAGCCGGCGCCGTATTGCCAGCCGTGAACCGCGTGGGCACAGGTGCCCACCCTACGTTACGCAACAGCCAACGTAGGGTGGACGGGTCCCCCGTCCACGCGTTCAACCGGCGGTTGTGCACCGTAGGGTGGGCTCTCCGAGCCCACGCGGTACACCGCATGAAAGCAGGCGACCCACGAACTCGTCGCCCGCACCCCAGGCAGCACCCGGACACCGCATCACGTCCATCACGGGAGCGCAATTTCGGATATATTCCCCCGCATTGCGCCCAAAGTATTGCAATAAATACAGTAGAAGTACGGTACTGCCGATTCCCGGCAGCCGGAGTATAGTGTTGACCCAACAACGGACTCTAGAGTGACGCATCAATCCGATCCTGCCAACCGTGCCCGCCTGCGCTGGCGTGCGCGCCGTGGACTGCTCGAAAACGACCTGATCCTCACGCGCTTCCTCGATGCGCATGAGGCGAGCCTGACGGATGACGACGTCGATGCGCTGACCCGCTTGCTCGACCTGGCGGACAACCCGCTGATGGACCTGCTGCTGGGCCGCGCCGAGCCCGAAGGCGAGGTCGACCTGCCGCAGGTGCACGCCTTGCTGGCGCGCCTGCGCGAAGCGTGAGCGAACTCGCATTCGTTTCATATTTTGTAGATCCACTCCCAAGAAGGAAGTGCCATGAATATCTCTGATACCAAAGCCACCCTGTCGTTCTCCGACGGCAGCCCATCGATCGACATGCCGATTTACAAAGGCACGATCGGCCCGGACGTCGTCGACATCCGTAAGCTGTACGGCCAGACCGGCAAGTTCACCTACGACCCGGGCTTCATGTCCACCGCCGCCTGCAACTCGAGCATCACCTACATCGACGGCGACAAGGGCGAGCTGCTGTACCGCGGCTACCCGATCGAGCAGCTGGCCGAGAACTGCGACTTCCTGGAAACCTGCTACCTGCTGCTGAACGGCGAACTGCCGACCGCCGAGCAGAAGAAGACCTTCGACGACACCGTGACCAAGCACACGATGATCCACGAGCAGATGAACTTCTTCTTCCGCGGCTTCCGCCGTGACGCGCACCCGATGTCGGTCCTGGTCGGCACCGTCGGCGCCCTGGCCTCGTTCTACCACGACTCGCTCGACATCAACGACGCCAAGCAGCGCGAAATCTCGGCGATCCGCCTGATCGCCAAGCTGCCGACCCTGGTCGCCATGGCCTACAAGTACTCGGTCGGCCAGCCGTTCATGTATCCACGCAACGACCTGTCGTACAGCGCCAACTTCATGCACATGATGTTCGCCAACCCGTGCGAAGAGTACAAGGTCAACGACGTGCTGGTGCGCGCCCTCGACCGCATCCTGATCCTGCACGCCGACCACGAACAGAACGCATCGACCTCGACCGTCCGCCTGGCCGGTTCGTCGGGCGCCAACCCGTTCGCCTGTATCGCTGCCGGCATCGCCTGCCTGTGGGGTCCTGCCCACGGCGGCGCCAACGAAGCGGCCCTGAACATGCTGAAGGAAATCGGCACGGTCGAGAACATCCCTGCCTTCATCGAGAAGGTCAAGGACAAGAACTCGGGCGTCAAGCTGATGGGCTTCGGTCACCGCGTGTACAAGAACTTCGACCCGCGCGCCAAACTGATGCGCGAAACCTGCCACGAAGTGCTGGAAGAACTGGGCCTGCAGGAAGACCCGCTGTTCAAGCTGGCGATGGAACTGGAACGCATCGCGCTGGAAGACGAATACTTCGTGTCGCGCAAGCTGTACCCGAACGTCGACTTCTACTCCGGCATCGTGCAGTCGGCACTGGGCATCCCGGTCTCGATGTTCACCGGTATCTTCGCAATGGCGCGTACCATCGGCTGGATCGCCCAGTGGAACGAGATGATTGCCGATCCGGAGCAGAAGATTGGCCGTCCGCGTCAGCTGTTCGTGGGTTCGCCTGTTCGCGACGTGCCGGGGATCGACCAGCGTTGATTGTCAGGCGCGTTGGATGAGAAGCGGGCTTCGGCCCGCTTTTTTCGTTGATGGGGCTATACTGGGGCTGTCTCTTCTCTGCGGCATCGTTGTTGGCACGCTTTGCGGTATGCATGCGGTGTAACGCGTGGACGGAGTCCACCCTACGGTGCACGCCGTTAGCAGCTTTGTTTGTCCTTTGCGGCTTTTTACTGACCTATGAATCCAACCAGCTACTTGCAGGCTTGTGGTTCGTCCCTGAACGAGGGAGGTCGTCGTTCGTCCATTTGCATCCTCACCACGCGAGATCTCGCCTGGCTCTCCCGGGCTCGGTGAGGAAATCCGGCCGGCTTCGCGCCATCCGTCCTCCCGAGCCACCTCCACTGTATCGACCTTCTCCACACCCCGCGGAGCATTCCCTTTTCGACTATGGAGTTACAAATGAGACCACCGATCGTCGTATCCTCGCTCGACATGGAGCGCCTTGAAACATTGCTCGATTCGCTGCCCGCTGCACAGGCCGGAACGCGCGACACGCTGCTCGACGAACTGGCGCGCGCCGAGCTGGTCGAGCCGGAAGACATGCCGCAGGACGTCGTTACCATGAATTCGCGCGTGCGTTTTGTTCTCGACAATGCGCCGCAGGAATTCGACCTGTCGCTCGCCTATCCGAAAGACGTCGATGGCGGCGGCGACAAGCTGTCGGTGCTGACGCCCGTTGGCAGTGCGCTGCTGGGACTCAAAGTCGGCGACAGCATCGAATGGACGCGCCCGGACGGCGGGCGCTTCGACGTGACCGTGCGCGAGATCGTCTACCAGCCGGAGCGGGCCGGCGACCTGCACCGCTAGGCGGCCTCAGCGGCCTCAGTGACATACCCCGCGCAGCTTGGCCACCGCGATGAAGGGCAGGGCCAGCACGCCGCCGAGGAAAAAGGTCGGCTGGTGTTTCAGGCCATCGGCGTGCAGGCAATCCGGCAGGCGCGCGTTGGCGAAATCCGTCGCGAATTGTTTGCCGGGCGTTGGGCTGGGCGTGGCTGCCCCAAAGCGGCGTCCATCGGGTGCGGGCTCGGCGGGCAAATCCTTGAGGGCGGCGCGAATGACGTCTTTGTCCAAGCGCGCACGCAGTGGCAGCCGTGTGGCCTTTTCTTCCGCATTGGCTGCGGCAAGCGCGGGAGGCGTCACGGCGGACGGGGCCGCATTGGCCTGCAGCGGCAAAGCGAGCACGCACAACAGGAACAGGCGCATACGCAATTGAAGAGAAGTAATGTTGCTGAATGTATACCTGAACTAAAATAGTTTGGCAATTTGTACACTTGGTTACATATGGCTGTGTAGAATCTGATTTTTCCGTCAACATTCAGCACACTCATGAAACGTCTGTTGCTTGCCTGCTCCCTGTTCCTGTGCGCCCTGGTGGCACAGGCCGATCCCGTGCTGAAGAAACAGGTGAATGCCTTTGTCGACCGCTGGCACAGCGATGCGGCCCATGCGCGTCCCGCCTATTTCGACAAGATCGCCAAGGATGGCATCTATATCGGCACCGACAAGGGCGAGCACTGGCGCCGCGATGAATTCAAAACCTGGGCCAAACCTTATTTCCAGCGCAAATCGGCCTGGGCTTTCAAGGCCCTGCGCCGCAATGTCTATTTTTCCGAAGACAAGTCGATGATCTGGTTCGACGAACTGCTCGACACCCAGATGGGCACCTGCCAGGCCAGCGGCGTCATGCGCCGCAAGGGCGACAGTTTCGAGATCGTGCACTACCAGCTGTCGATGGCGGTGCCGAACGAAGTCGGCGACCAGGTGACGCGCCTGATCCGCGACTTCGAAGCCAAGGAAGGCTGGAAGGGCGGGCCGAAATAAGGCCATGTGGTAAGGTAACGCCCGTCCCAGCTACCTCGTATCACCTGTGAGCCCCACCTACATCGGCCGTTTCGCGCCTTCGCCCACCGGGCCGCTGCATGCCGGCTCGCTGGTGGCGGCCGTCGCCAGTTACCTCGACGCGCGCGCCCATCATGGCCAGTGGCTGGTGCGTATCGAGGACATCGACGAAGGCCGCAGCGTGGCCGGCGCCGACAGGGCGATCCTGGCGCTGCTCGATGCGCTCGGCATGCAGTCGGACCTTGACGTCGTCTGGCAGAGCCGCCGCAAGGACCTGTATGCAGCGGCGGCCGAACGCTTAGGCAGGCACGCCTATCCGTGCGGCTGCAACCGCCGCGAGATCCTCGATTCCCGCCTTGGCGTCGCACCGGACGGCGCGGCGATCTATCCGGGCACCTGCCGCCACGGCCTGGCGCCGGGGCGTTCCATGCGCAGCCTGCGCCTGCGCGTGCCCGATGCCGGCGCCGACACGATCACCTTCCTCGACCGCTTTGCCGGCCCCATGACCCAGCACCTGCACAGCGAGTCGGGCGACTTCGTGCTGAAGCGCGCCGACGGCTACTGGGCCTACCAGCTGGCGGTGGTGGTCGACGATGCCACGCAGGGCGTGACCGACATCGTGCGCGGCGCCGACCTGATCGATTCGACCGCGCGCCAGATTTACCTGCAGCGTTTGTTGGGCGTGCCGACGCCGCGCTACCTGCACGTGCCGGTGGTGCGCAATGCCGATGGCGAGAAGCTGTCGAAGCAGACCGGCGCGCTGGCCGTGCTGCCGGGCGACGAAGCGGCGGCCATCGAAGCGCTGATGGACGCCGCGCGCTTCCTCGGCCTGCAGTTTGCGCGGCCGGTGTCGCTCGCCGCCTTTTGGGAACGGGCGATTCCCGCCTGGTCAGCGATGCTGGCCGAACGGGAAGCGCGCGCCAGCTAAGTGCGCCGCCGCCGCGCCAGCATCCCCACGCCTGCCATGCCCAGCCCGAGCATGCCCCAGGTGGCCGGCTCCGGAATCGGCGCCGCCACCACGAAGCCGCGGATCTCGCCGGCGGGGAATTCGGTCGTGTGGATGTTCAGGTAGGCCTGGTTGCCATTCATCGCCTCGAGCAATGCCGCGCCGGCCGAGGCCGCGGTGCCGCCGAACGCGGTCAGGAAGGCCGGCGCGTAGGTCGCCGCGTCGCTCAGGTCGAAGGCTTGCGAATAGATCCCATTCGTGACCCCGGTCGGGAAATCGGCGAAGGGCAGGGCGATCGGCGCAGTGCCGGTAAAGGCGTCCGTGGTGCAGCAGTGGATGTGCGCCGCGACGCTGGTGCCTACAAGATCGCGGAACGGCACTTCGGCACGCAGCAGGTTGCCGTCGATTTCGAAGCTGGCGACGCTCGAACCGGGCGAATCGTTCG
The DNA here is from genome assembly GCF_014842025.1 of Massilia sp. CFBP 13721. Lineage (GTDB taxonomy): Bacteria > Pseudomonadota > Gammaproteobacteria > Burkholderiales > Burkholderiaceae_D > Telluria. The sequence goes on along the minus strand of NZ_JACYUY010000005.1, from coordinate 107,357 downwards.
GTGGACTTTCGGACGGGCCGCTGGCCACCGCCTTGTAGGTGGTCTGGGCCTGAGCGGCGAGCGGTGCGAACACCAGGGCCGCGGCAAGCGCCAGCAGGGACACATTGTGTTTCATGGCAAACCTCCTGATCAGGAAAGAGTCCAAGGCGCCACGGTGTGGCGCTGCCAAAAAAATTAGCACATCAGGAGTGGGGCTCCCACACGGTACGGATGGGCAGGAGCCGCTGAGCAATAAGCTCCGGAAGAAATTGAACGCACGAAAATGATACAGATTTGGCGTGCATCTCCCCTGGGTGAATCATGTCGAGGACGCGGCACGTCAAGTCAGGTCACTTTTTCTTCTGGATCGTGATCTCGCCGTCCGCCTCAAGGTAAGCAGTCTGCATCTCCGACCTGGAACAGTCCGCCGTGCGCAGCGACTGCTCCAGGTCGGACTCGGTGATGCGGCATTGTTTCACGACCTTGTCGAAGAATTGGCCGTCGCTGCCGATCTGGATGGCGGTGCCGTCGAGGATGACCGAGGCGCGCTTGCTCCAGGCGGAGAGCATGGCCACGGACGAGTTGAGGACGATCAGCGTGGCGGCGATGATCAGGCCACCACTGAGCGAGTCGTCGCCGCCGGACAGGGAATTCGAGACCGCTTCCGACAGCAGCATCACCACCAGCAGGTCGAAGGGCGTCAATTGGCCGACCGTGCGCCGGCCCGACAAACGCACCATCACGAGCAGCGCCAGGTAGACGACCGCGCCGCGCACGACGAATTCCCACCATTCCAAATCCATATCGAACATCGCCGCCCCATTGACTGAAATCTGATGCGCCGATTCTAATCATTTTGCTAACAGGGTGGCGTTCGTCACGCATGGGTCGGCTTGCCGTCAGCGTTCGCTGCGATGGTATTGATAACTGCGCAGCTGGAACACCATGCGTCCATCGACCCGTTCACAGCGGCCGCGCATCGTTTCGCCCAGACCGGGCGTGAAGGTGAGCAGGCTGCCGTTTGCCTTGCCATGGCAGGCGGCGTGGGCTTCGGCCGGGACTGCGGGCGGTGGTGGCGGAGCGGGCGGAGGGGGTGGGGCAGGGGGAACCGGGGGCATCGGATGCCCAGGTAGCGCTGGTGGCGCAGGCGGTGCCGGCGGCGCTGGCGGTGCGCTCCAGGTCGCGTCCTGTCCGGTCCTGGCGTCGGTGCGGTCGGCGGCCTCGCCGCTGCCCGGGATGAGCAGCAGGGCGACAAGCGCGATGGAAAGTGGGTGCATCTGGTTCTCCTTGTGGTGCGGCGCGCGGAAGGTAGCGCCAATGCAGCGACTGTGCCTGCCGAATGTGGAGAAAGGATGGAGGTATACAGACCTGTAGGGTGGGCGGCTATACCTGGGCGCATGGCTGCCTGCTGCCTGGATGCCGCCCACGCGTTCAACAAGCATGTGAAACCTCGCGACGAATCACTGGCTGGTTGGACGCGTGGGCGGCGCAAATGCTGCGATACGCGAAAGGAAGAGGTGTAGCCGCCCACCCTACAGGTCTGTGCTTCGTTAGGCTTCAAGGATCGAAGCGGTACCCCAGGCCGTAGATCGAGCGGATCGGCTCCAGGCCCGGTGCCGCGGCCTCGATCTTGCGCCGCAGGTTCTTGACGTGGCTGTCGACGGCGCGGTCGGTGACTTCCAGCTTGTCCTGGTGCGCGGCGGCGAGCAGCTGGGCGCGCGACAACACCTGGCCGGGGCGGCGCGCCAGTGCGGCCAGCAGGTCGAATTCGGTCGGCGTCAGGTCGAGCGGCTGGCCATGCACGCTGGCGCGCCGGGCCGCACTGTCGATCGCCAGCGGCCCGATTGATGCGCCGCTGCGGCGCAGGATGGCCTTGATGCGCGCCACCAGTTCGCGCGGGCTGAACGGTTTGCAGAGGTAGTCGTCGGCACCCAGTTCGAGGCCGAGCAGGCGGTCGATTTCTTCCACGCGCGCCGTCACCATCACGATCGGCACGCTGGAAAAGGCGCGTACTTCGCGGCACAAGCTCAGCCCGTCGAGGCCGGGCAGCATCAGGTCGAGCACGACCAGTGCGGGAACCTGCGCACGGATCGCGGCCAGCGCCACGGCGCCGTCGCCGAATACCACGGGATTGAAACCGGCCGCGCGCACGTAGTCGGCGACCAGGCTTGCCAGTTCCGGCTCGTCTTCGACGATGGCGATGGTGTTCATGAGGTCGACAACGCCAGCGAAACGGTCACGCGCAGCCCGCCCAGCGCCGAATGCGCGATGCGCAGCGCGCCGCCTTGCGCCTCCAACAGGCGCCGGCACAGCGCCAGGCCCAGTCCGGCGCCGCCGCCCGTGCGGCTGCGTGAGGCGTCGACGCGGTAGAAGCGCTCGCCCAGGCGCGCCAGCGCTGCATCGGGCACGCCCGGCGCGCTGTCGTCGAGGTGCAGTTCGACGCGTCCGGCGCCCACCTCGGCCGAGAGCAGCAGGCGGCCGGGCGCGCTCGTATAGCGCAGGCTGTTTTCGAACAGGTTGCGCAGCACCTGGCGCATGCGGTCGGGGTCGGCCAGCACGGCGGCATGCGGCGGCGGCTCTGCCCATTCCAGCACCAGCCCGGCCGCCTGCAGGCGATCCCCAAACGCGTCCGCTTCCTCGCGCGCGAGCTGCCACACATGCAACGGTTCGCGCCGGCAGTCAAGGGCGCCGACGTCGGCCCGCGCCAGCGCATACAGGTCGTCGATCGTTTTGGAGAGCGCGAGCACCTGGCGCAGCATTGCGGCGACGTGAATCGGATCGGCATTGCGCACGCCATCCTGCAGCGCTTCCAGTTGGGCGCGCAGCACCGCCAGCGGCGTACGCAATTCGTGCGAGGTGTCGGCCACCCACTGGCGGCGCGCATCTTCCGCCCCTTCCAGGCGCGCCGCCAAGCGATTGAAATGCTGCGCCAGTTCGCCCAGTTCATCGCTGCGGCCGTCGACCAGGCGCGTCTCGAAGCGGCCCTCGGACAGCAGCCGCGCGCCTTGCGCCAGGCGCCCGATCGGACGGCGGAAGTGCGCCGCCAGCAGCGTCGCCACCAGGGCGCTGAGCAGCACGCTGCTGGCGGCGATGGGCCACAGGCTGGAGCCGAGCTGCTGCAGGAAGGTATAGGCCAGGGCATCGGTCGGCCGCGCCGTGCGCGCCACCGCCAGCGCACCGACCGTACGGCCGTCGACCATGATCGGGCGCCGCGCCAGGGGCAGGGTGCCGGGCGGACGGCCGGCGATGCGCTTGCCGGCGGCGTCGAACAGGGTGATGCGCGACTGCAGCGGCGCGCCGTCGTCGGGGGCCGGTGCGTCGGCGAGCGCGGGCGGCGGCAGTGGCGGCAAGGGAGGCGCCGGCGGCGCGGGTGGGGCGGGCGGCGTAACGGGTGGGACGGCGCCGGTTGCGGAAAAAGGCGCAACCGGCGCGGCCGGCGCAGGCGGTCTTGCAAAGGCACGCGCCTCGCGCTCATCCTGCAAGCGCGCCAGCTCGCGCGCAATCCACTCGCGCCGGCCGCTCGCCGGCACGAAGTCCCAGCTGCCATGCCGGGCGTAGCGCCGCGCCAGCTCGTTCGACAGTTCGTCGAGCCGGTCGAGTTCGATCTGGACGGCGTAGTCGCCGAAGCCCTCGAGCACGTTCTGGCGCAGCAGATAGACGGCACTCGCCGCCACCGCCAGGATGGCCAGCAGGACCGAGGCAAACAGGCGAAGGCCGATCGATATTTTCAAGAGGCGCGCAGTGAAAGTGGTGGCACGCCATTCTAGGCCAAGCTTGCGGCCGGACGAAAAAAACGCCCGCCCGCCGCGAACGGCGAGGGGCGCAAAATCTCAGGGAGGAGATAGGTTGAGAAACAGTGAAAAGTTTAGAAGCGCAGGTTGGCTGTCAGGCTGGCCGCGCGCGGCGTGCCGGGCGTGTAGCGGTAGCCGCTCTTGTTAATCGCCGCGACATAGCGCTCGTCGCCGACGTTGTAGACGTTCAGGCGCAGGTCGAGGTTCGGAGTGACTGCATACGAGGCCATCGCATCGAACACCCAGTACGAATCGGCATAGGCCGGGGTGCCGACGGCGCCGTCGGTACCGCGCAGCAGGCGGCCCGCATAGCGCGCGCCGCCGCCGACCTTCAGGCCGAAGGGCAGGTCGTACGAGGTCCACAGCGTGAACGAATTCTTCGGCGTGTAGGTCAGGGCGTTTTCGCCGCCGGCCGTGATCAAGCGGCCCGCTTCGACGCTGGTGTCCATGTACAGGTAGCCGGCGCTGACCAGCCAGTTGCGCGCCAGTTCGCCCACCACGCCCAGTTCCACACCCTGCACGCGCTTCTTGCCGGTCTGGTAGTACTGCAGGTCGACCGGGTCCTGTTCGACTTCGTTCTTCACCTCGGTGCGGAACAGGGCGGCCGACAGCGACAGCTTCTGCTTGAACAGGTCGAGCTTGGCGCCGATCTCGGTGCTGCGCGTTTCCTGCGGATCGTAGATCGGGTTCTGGGCGCTGTTGAGGTTACCCGACACGGTGAAGTTCGCGCCCGGGGGCTGCTTCGAGCTGGCCGCCATCGCATACACGCTGCTGTTGGCGGTCGGCTTGTAGAGCACCGACAGCTTGCCGTTGACGAGCGTGTCGCCGACCTTGAAGTGGGTCGGCGTGAGCGCGGTGGTGGCGTTGTTGACGATGGTTGCCGCCACCGCCGTGTAGTCGCCGCTGTAGTGGTCGGCGCGCACGCCGCCGTTGATGATCCACTTGTCGCCGATCTTGATGGTGTCGAAGACGTACAGGCTTTGCGTGTCGACCGTGGCGTCGTTGTAGGCGCCGCTGCGGCGCGGCGCCACGCCGACCGGCGCCGCGTTCGGGTCCGGGTTGTACAGGCTGGTGCGGCCGGCGACGCCGACGGTGCCCAGGCTCGCCGGGATGTACGAATAGCTTACCTGGCTTTCGCTGGTGAATTCGAGGCCGGTCACCAGCGTGTGCTGCAGCGCGCCGGTGCCGAACTGCGAAGTCAGCGCGGTCTGGTTGGTGAGGATCTTGTTGGACTGGTCCTTGATCGTGCGCGTATTGCGCACCAGGGTCCAGGCGCTCGGGTCGTTGATGGTGGCGGGCGTGGTGCCGATGTTCGCCGAGGTGCCCATGAAGGCGGTCAGCAGGTAGTCCTGGCTGGTGCGGCCGTAGCGCGCGATGTTGTGCAGCTTGAAGCCCGGCGCGAAGTCGTGCTCGACGCGCACGGTGGCCATGTCGGCCTTGATCTTGTCGTAGTCGGCGCTGGAACCATAGAAATTCTGCGGATCGACCATCGGCGCCGCGCTGATTTCGGGACGGGTGCGGTCCGGGCTGGTGTAGCCAGGCAGGCCGATGGTCGGCACGCCGCCGTCGGGGATGTTGTCCTGGTCGACGTGCAGGTAATCGAGCACCACGCGGGTCGGGCCGTTCAGGCCGAAGCCCAGGCTCGGCGCGATCGCCCAGCGCTTGTCGTTGACGACGTCGCGCGCGGCGTGGCCGGAATCCTGCGCCACCGCGTTCAGGCGCAGGGCGATGCCGCGTTCCTGGTTCAGTACCGTGTTGACGTCCGCCGTGAGGCGCTTCTGCTTGCCGCTGCCGACCGTGGCGGAGCCCGACAGCGCGTCGGTCATGTTGGCTTTTTTCGAGACCAGGTTGACCGAACCGGTCGGCGCGCCGCGGCCGTTGTCGGTACCGGCCGGACCTTTGACGACGTCGATCTGTTCCAGGTTGAAGACGTCGCGCGAGACGGAGCCGACGTCGCGCACGCCGTCGACAAAGATGCTGCCCGAGGTGTCGAAGCCGCGCATGAAGATGGCGTCGCCGGTATTCGTGTTGCCGTTCTCGCCGAGGAAGAAGGCGCCGACGCCGGGCGTGTTGCGCAGCGCTTCGGTCAGCGTCAGCGCGCCTTGCTGCTCGATCAGTTCCTTCTTGATGACCTGCACCGACTGCGCCGTATCGACCAGCTTTTCCGTGTACTTCGGCGAGGCCGCACGCTCGGCCTTGAAGTCGTTTTCGGTCTTGCCGACGACTTCGACCTTCGACACCGGCGCGCTGGCCGCGTCGTCGTGGACCTGCGGGGCGTCGGCGGCGCCGGCCGCCAGCGGCAGCAGCATCGTCGCCAGGGCGGCGCTTACGTGCTGGTTGAAACGGCTGGGGGCGTGCTTGCGGCTCTTGATCGGTTGCATGGTCTTCCTGTTTTCTCTCGTTTTGGAGGACGCCTGCGGAGGCGGGCGCTTCTTGTTTGGCTGACGAGCATTCTAGTGAAGATGTTAAGATATGTAAACGAGAATCGTTATCATTCGCGTTCTTGTTTCGTGAATTGTTGGGGCGACGCGGTCAACGGCCTTGCGGAGACGGTATGCGAAGGGATAAGCACGACCGCGCGGGCATGCCCGCCCTACGGTACACGACGGTTCCATGAACTTGCTACGGGTGGTGCACCGTAGGGCGGGCATGCCCGCGCGCCAGGCAGACGCGTACCCGCGGCGCGGCCGGCGCCTGTATGCGCTGGCAGGACGTCGATCAGTACACGTCGCGCCGATAGCGCCCCTGCACCGCCAGCGCATCGAGCGCCTCGGCTCCGAGCGCCGCGGCCAGCGCCTCGTGCACGCCGCTCGCCATCCCCTGCAGGCTGCCGCAGACATAGATCGCCGCCCCACGCGCGATCCACGCGCGCAGGGCGTCGCCGCGCTCGGCCAGCAGGTGCTGCACGTAGCGCGGTCCGTCATCATCGCGCGAAAAGGCGAGGTCGAGGTGGGTTAGGGCGCCGGCCTCGCGCCAGGCGTCGAGTTCGTCGCGCAGCAGGAAGTCATGGCGCACGTTGCGTTCGCCGAACACCAGCCAGTTGTCGTGCACCCCGGCGTCGATGCGTGCCTTGAGCAGGGCGCGCAGGCCGGCCAGACCCGTGCCGTTGCCGATCAGGAGCAAGGGGCGCGCGGCGTTCTCACCGAGGCGGAAGCGCGCGTGGGCGCGCACGCGCAGCGCGATGGTGGCGTCGAGGCCGGCGTCGAGGCAGAGCCAGCCGGAGGCGGCGCCGGCGCTGCCGTCGGCATGCTGCTGCAGGCGCACCAGCAGTTCGATGCGGCCTTCGCTTGGGACCGAGGCGATCGAGTATTCGCGCGGCTGCGCCGGGTCGGCCGGGGCGCAGACCTGTACCAGGTCGCCCGCTTCCCAGTCGGGCAGGGCGCCGGCGCGCGGCACCAGGGCGATGCGGTAGAGCGGGGCGCCGGCGCTGCCGGGATTGAGCCGGGTGCGCTCGAGGATGCGCCATTCGCCATAGGCCGGCGCTTCCCAGTCGGGCAGGTCGCTGGTGCCGGCCAGGTGGCTCAACTGGTGCTGCCAGACGGCGATCGCATCCGGATTGCCGCGGTCGACGTCGATGCGCTCGAACAGGGCGGTGGCGCCTTGTGCCCCCAGCCAGGCGTCGAGGGCGCGGCCAAAGCCGCAGTAGTTGGCGTAGCTGCTGTCGCCCAGCGCCAGCACGGCGTAGTGCAGGTGCGACAGGTCGGGGGCGCCCGCCATTGTCACGCCGGCGAAGCGCGCGGCGGTGTCGGGCGAGTCGCCCTCGCCATAGGTGCTGGCGATGAACAGGACGCGCGTGGCGCCGGCCAGCGTGGCGGCGTCCAGGTTCGACACGCACACGGCGCGCGCCGACAGGCCGCCGGTGGACAGGGTGGCGGCGGTCTGCTGCGCCAGGTAGTCGGCATTGCCGGTCTGGCTGGCGTAGACCACCAGCCAGTCAGCCGTGCCCGTCGGCGCCGCAGCCGCCGGTTTGCGCAGCATGGCCGCGCACAAACCGCCCCAGGCGGCGACCAGGGTGATGGCGCTGGCCCAGCGCGCGGGATCGATGGTGAGCATCATTGCAGCATGGCCTGGTAGGCCCTTGTCGTCAGTTCGTCGAGGCCGCCGCCGCGGCGCAGCAGCAGGCGCGCGGCGAGATCGCGTTCTTCGGCAAACGCCAGGCCCGCCTGCGCGCCGAGTACGGTAATGGTGGTGGACAGCGCATCGGCCGCCATGCAGCGCGCGTGCAGCACCGTGCAGGAAGCGACGTCGTTGGCGACCGGATAGCCGCTGCGCGGATCGAGCGTGTGCGAGGCGCGCAGCGCGCCGTGTTCACCGCCGTGTTCAAAAAAGCGCCGGTAGTCGCCGGAAGTGGCGACCGCCAGGCCGTGCAGGGCGGCTACTGTCGGCGCGCTGTCCAGGCCAGGCACGCCTTCGAGCGTGACCCACCAGGGCTGGCAGTCGGGTTTCATGCCGGCCCCGCGCAGCTCGCCGCCGATCTCGACCACGTAATGGCGCACGCCGTGCTGTTCCAGGCACCAGGCGAGGCGGTCGACGGCATAGCCTTTCGCGATGGACGAGAAGTCGAGCAGGGCGCCGCCGGGCTGCAGCAGGCGCGCGTTGGCACGGTCGAATTGGGGGTGCTGCGCGGCGCGCCGCGACACTACGGACTGCACGGCCGCAGGCGCCGGCGCATAGAACTCCGGCTGGTTGTAGCGCCGTTCGGGACCGAAACCCCACAGGTTCACTAAAGCGCCGGCGAAGGGATCGTAGGCGCCGCCACTGTCGGACGCCACTTGCAGCGCGTACTCCAGCACTTCCACGAAACGCGGCGGCAGGGCATGCCAGCTGCCGGCCGGCGCCCGGTTATAACGGCCAAGCACGGAATCCTGCTCCCAGTGGCTCATCTCGGCGACGATGCCGTCGAGTTCCAGCTGCATCTGCTGCCCGAGATGGCTGCTCACGCCGGGCGGCAACAGCAGGCGAGCCGACCAGCTTGTTCCCATGGTCGATCCGGACGCCTCGTGCAGCACGCTGCCGCCGGGGATGGCGACAGGGTCGATGGCGAGCGGGACGAGAACCGTGTTCTGGGAGGACGGCAAGGAAACCTCTTACTCCGGCAACGCTTCGAGCGTGGCGGTATAGGCGTAACGCTTGCTTTCCGCCGGCCCCGTGTCCGCTGCGCCCTTGCCCGGATTCGGCGGGTAGGCCGCGTTCATCCAGTACATGTTGGCGGCTGGCAGCTTGAAGCTGGCTTCGCCCTTGGCGTCCGTCGTCAGGCGGATTTCGCCGGCCACGCCGCGGTAGCGCACGCCGCCCGGTACCAGGCTGAAGGGCAGGTTCGGCAGCGGTTTGCCATCCAACAGGAAGCGTACGCGCATGGTTTCGTTGGCGCGCAGGTCGTTCGGGTGGGTCAGCGGCACCATTTCCAGGCCGGCGTTGGTCGGCTTGAGCGCGCCTTCGCTGGTCTTGTGGTTGGTGACGAAGGTTTCGATGCGCTGGTGGGTCAAGGTTTTGCGCACATCGGTCGCGCCGGCCGGCACCTGCTTGGCAAAATCCGCTTCGCTGCCGCGGAAGCGTTTCACTTCGTTGCCGAGCTTGTAGCTGCCCATCGCATTGTTGCTGACCAGGGCGATGCGGTAGGTGCCTTCCTGCGGCAGCGGCAGGTCGATCGAGGAGCGCATCTTGCCCATCACGGCGGCCGGGGCCGGCGCGGTGGAGCCGTCGGGGGCGGTGACGGTGACGCCGTCCATGCGCAGCGGCATGTGGTCGACGTCGAACAGGCCTTCCGAGACGGCGCCGTCGATCGTAACCCAGCCCTTGTCTTCGACGATGGTCGAGGTCGGCAGCATCCACGGACGGTGGGCGCTGGCCGCGCCGGCGGTGGCCGCCAGGATCAACACCAGGACGCCATGCTTAACGAATGAACTGCGGAAGGAGTTATGCATGATGGTTCCCTTATTGGATGTTGATGGAGACGGCGCCGAGCTCTTCCTTGCCGTTGGCGCTGGCAGCGACCTTGCCCTTGGCCGGCAGCGTGAACGGCACGCGCACCAGTTCGCGTCCGCCCGCTTCGCGCGCGGCTTCGACGACCAGCTTGTAGTCGCCGGCCGGCAGCTTGTCGATGCCGGTTCTGGCCGGGCCGAAGGTCAATGTATGGGTGCCGGCGGCGCGGGTGGCGCCGGAGACGCCGTCGATCGGCAATTGGGCTTCGCGGCCCGCTTTGCGCCACCAGGTGCGCATATCCTTCACCCATTTCTCGCCGGCGTTGTCCTTCTTCTTGACGTCGTACAGCACAGCCAGCGTGGAAGCGACGGCGCCGTCGCCCTTTTCGATCCACATCGCGACATACGGCTTGTGGTACTCGGCCACGTTCAGCTGCGGCAGTTCGAATTTCACCGACAGGTCGGCAGCCACGGCGCCGCCCGAGATCAAGGGCAGGGCAATGGCGAGCGAGGGAGACAGTTTCATGCAATGCCTTCTATATAGAGGTGGTAGACGAAAGATGGAATCAATGGATGAACAGCAGCGCCAGCACGGCCGGCAGCACGATGCCGAAGCCGATCACGGGCCAGGTCGACGGCCGGTTGGCGGCATGGATCTTCATGATCAGGAAACCGGTAATGCAAAAGACCAGGCAGGCGAATGCGAAGATGTCGATGAACCAGCTCCACGCCGGGCCGGTATTGCGGCCCTTGTGCAGATCGTTAAGCCAGGAAATGGCGCCGCGCGAGGTGACTTCGTATTCGGCGGTCCCTTCGAAACTGACGCGCAGCCAGGCGTCGCCGCCCGGACGCGGCAGGGCGATGTAGGCATCTTCCTCGCTCCATTCCGCCGAGCGCCCGCGCAGGTCGACCGGGAAGGCGCTGTTGGCCCATTCGGCCAGCTGTTGCGGCACCGGCGCCTCGGCGTCGACGTGCTGTTCGGCATAGCTGCGCAGGGCGGGCAGCAGCACCGCCGGCACCGTCGCCTTGCTGCGCGTGACCTCGGGCTTGGCTTCGATTTGCGCCGCATGGTTCAGCGTAAAACCGGTAATGCTAAAAAGCAACATCGTCATCAGGCAGATCGCCGAACTGATCCAGTGCCACTGGTGCAGCGTCCTCAGCCACAGCGAACGCCGCGCACCGGGCAGGGCGGCGGGCGCAGACGGGGCGGAGCGCGGCGGGTTCTGGACAGACATGCAAGATTCCTGTTGAGTACACAACGCAAATGATAACTATTATCATTTAGGTGGTCAACAAAATTCAGTCCGCGCCTTATGCACACCGCTTGTTGCGTTACAATAGCCCCCGCTATTGTGGTAGGTCAGGTGACTTGCCCAATATCATGGGGTGGCGAGAAACTCCTATCCCATCTGTCCTTCCCCCACAACTTGATGTCTAGTTGCAATCCGCTAACCGGTCAGGCCGTGTCGCGGAAGGTTAGATTAACCCGCCAAACTCGCGAAGCGCGAAGAAAAGGTGAGCAAGAATGATGCAACAACAATTTGCAAACTCGTACCTGTTCGGCGGTAATGCGCCGTACGTGGAAGAGTTGTACGAAGCCTACCTGAACAACCCAGGATCGGTGCCGGAGAACTGGCGTGCCTATTTCGACAGCATGCAGAACGTGCCTGCCGTCGACGGCAGCTCGCGTCCCGACGTGATCCACTCCTCGGTCATCGCCTCGTTCGCCGAGCGCGCCAAGCAGGGCCCGATCCGCACCGTGACCGCCAGCGCCGGCGAAGCCGACCCGGAAATGGCACGCAAGCGCGTCGCCGTGACCCAGCTGGTCGCCGCCTATCGCTACCTCGGTTCGCGCTGGGCCAACCTGGACCCGCTGCAGCGCCAGGAACGTCCGCCGATTCCCGAGCTCGATCCGTCGTTCTACGGCTTCACCGACGCCGACCTCGACACCAAATTCAACATCAGCAACACCTATTTCGGCGGCGAGAGCGCATCCCTGCGCGACCTGCTGCAAATGCTGCGCGACACCTACACCCGCTCGATCGGTGCGGAGTTCATGTACGTCAGCGACCCGACCGAAAAACGCTGGATCCAGGAACGCCTGGAATCGATCCGCTCCACGCCGACCTTCTCGGCCGAGAAGAAGCGCCACATCCTCGAGCGCCTGACGGCTGCCGAAGGCCTGGAACGCTACCTCCACACCAAATACGTCGGCGCCAAGCGCTTCTCGCTCGAAGGCGGCGAGTCGTTCATCGCCTCGATGGACGAAACCATCCAGCGCGCCGGTGAAAAAGGCGTGCAGGAAATCGTCATCGGCATGGCCCACCGCGGCCGCCTGAACGTGCTGGTCAACACCCTCGGCAAGGCGCCGTCGGAACTGTTCGAAGAATTCGAAGGCAAGCACGCCGACGACCTGCCGTCGGGCGACGTCAAGTACCACCAGGGCTTCTCGAGCGACGTCTCGACCCCGGGCGGCCCGGTCCACCTGTCGCTGGCCTTCAACCCTTCCCACCTGGAAATCGTCAACCCGGTCGTCGAGGGTTCGGTCAAGGCGCGCATGGAACGCCGCGGCGACCGCAAGGGCAAGGAAGTGCTGCCGATCCTGGTGCACGGCGACGCCGCATTCGCCGGTCAGGGCGTGGTCATGGAAACCCTGAACCTGGCGCAGACCCGCGGCTACGGCACGGGCGGCACGGTCCACATCGTCATCAACAACCAGATCGGCTTCACCACCTCCGACCCGCGCGACGCCCGGTCGACGCTGTACTGCTCGGACGTGGTCAAGATGATCGAAGCGCCGGTGCTGCACGTGAACGCCGACGATCCTGAAGCTGTTGTTCTTGCTACGCAAATTGCACTCGACTACCGTGTCGAGTTCGGCAAGGACGTCGTGGTCGACATCATCTGCTACCGCAAACTGGGCCACAACGAGCAGGACACGCCTGCGCTGACCCAGCCGCTGATGTACAAGAAGATCGCCAAGCACCCGGGCACCCGCAAGCTGTACGCGGAAAAGCTGGCCACCCAAGGCACCATCGCCGCCGACGAAGGCGACAAGCTGGTCGCCGCCTTCCGCGACGCGATGGACGCCGGCAAGCACACGGTCGATCCGGTGCTGACCAACTTCAAGAACCAGTTCGCCGTCGACTGGGCGCCGTTCCTGAACAAGAAGTGGACCGACGCGGCCGATACCGCCGTGCCGCTGACCGAACTGAAGCGCCTGGCCGAACGCATCACCAAGGTGCCGGAAGGCTTCAAGCCGCACTCGCTGGTCGACAAGGTACTGACCGACCGCGCCACCATGGGCCGCGGCGAAATGAACCTCGACTGGGGCATGGGCGAACACCTGGCCTATGCGTCGCTGCTGTCGTCGGGCTATGCGATCCGCCTGTCGGGCCAGGACGCCGGCCGCGGCACCTTCGTGCACCGCCACGCCGTGCTGCACGACCAGAACCGCGAACGCTGGGACCAGGGCATCTACCTGCCGCTGGCCAACGTGTCGGACAACCAGGCGCAGTTCACCGTGATCGACTCGGTGCTGTCGGAAGAAGCGGTGCTCGGCTTCGAGTACGGCTACTCGACCGCGGAACCGAACACGCTGACGATCTGGGAAGCCCAGTTCGGCGACTTCGTCAACGGCGCGCAAGTCGTGATCGACCAGTTCATCGCCTCGGGCGAAGTGAAGTGGGGCCGCGCTTCGGGCCTGGTCATGATGCTGCCGCACGGCTACGAAGGCCAGGGTCCGGAACACTCGTCGGGCCGTATCGAGCGCTTCCTGCAGCTGTGCGCGGACAACAACATGCAAGTCGTGCAGCCGACCACCGCTGCCCAGATCTTCCACCTGCTGCGCCGCCAGATGGTGCGCCAGTTCCGCAAGCCTTTGGTCATCTTCACGCCGAAGTCGCTGCTGCGTAACAAGGACGCCGGCTCGCCGCTGACCGACCTGGCCAAGGGCGCCTTCCAGACCGTGATCGGCGAGTGCGACGACAAGATCGAAGCGTCGAAGGTCAAGCGCGTGATCGTCTGCTCGGGCAAGGTGTATTTCGACCTGGTCAACGCACGCAAGACGCGCGGTGTGTCCGATGTCGCGATTATCCGCATGGAACAGATGTACCCGTTCCCGCACAAGTCGTTCGCCGCCGAACTCAAGAAATTCAGCAACGCGACCGAAGTCGTGTGGGCACAGGACGAGCCGCAAAACCAGGGTCCGTGGTTCCAGATCCAGCACAATATCTTCGAAAACATGGACGAAGGTCAGCGCCTGGCATATGCCGGCCGTCCGGCCTCGGCGGCTCCGGCTGTCGGCTACTCGGACAAGCACGTGGCGCAGCAGAAGGAATTGCTCGACACGGCGTTCTCGAAGCTCAAGGGCTTCATCCTGACTAAGTAATATCGTCACGCCCGACCAGCCTGCGCGCCGGTCGGGCGTTTTTCGAAGAACACAGAATAATTTAACGGAGTTTTACATGGCACAAATCGAAGTCAAGGTCCCGCAACTGTCGGAATCGGTCGCTGAAGCAACCCTGCTGTCCTGGCACAAGAAGGTCGGCGAGCCGATCGGTCGCGACGAAAACATGATCGACATCGAAACCGACAAGGTGGTCCTTGAACTGCCGGCGCCAAGCGCAGGCGTGATCGTGCAACTGCTGAAGGCCGATGGCGCCACCGTCGTTGCCGGCGAAGTCATCGCCATCATCGATACCGAAGCTTCGGCACAGACCAGCCCGCTGGCAGTCAAGGCGATCCCGTCGGCCGCACCGAACGCACCGATCGAAACCGCTGCCGCTCCTGCTGCACCAGCTGCCGCCACCGGTGGCTCGATGTCCGGCGTCGCCATGCCTGCCGCCGCCAAGATCCTGGCCGACAACAGCATGAGCCCAGCCGGCATCGACGGCTCGGGCCGCGATGGCCGCGTCACCAAGGGCGACGCCCTGAACGCGGTTGCCAACAAGCCAGCCGCTGCACCAGCGCCTGCACCAGCTGCCGCTGCCAAGCCAGCGCTGCAGCAAGTGGCCGCACCGGTCGCGCAACTGGGCGACCGTCCGGAAGAGCGCGTGCCGATGAGCCGCCTGCGCGCCCGTATCGCCGAGCGCCTGCTGCAATCGCAGTCGACCAACGCCATCCTGACCACGTTCAACGAAGTCAACATGGCGCCGGTGATGGACCTGCGCGCCAAGTACAAGGACAAGTTCGAGAAAGAGCACGGCGTCAAGCTGGGCTTCATGTCCTTCTTCGTCAAGGCCGCCGTTGCCGCACTGAAGAAGTACCCGATCCTGAACGCCTCGGTCGACGGTAACGACATCGTCTACCACGGCTACTTCGACATCGGTATCGCCGTCGGTTCGCCGCGCGGCCTGGTGGTGCCGATCCTGCGCAACGCCGACCAGATGTCGATCGCCGAGATCGAGAAGAAGATCGGCGAATTCGGCCAGAAGGCAAAAGAAGGCAAGCTGACCCTGGAAGACCTGTCGGGCGGTACCTTCTCGATCTCGAACGGCGGCACCTTCGGTTCGATGCTGTCGACCCCGATCATCAACCCGCCACAGTCGGCCATCCTGGGCGTGCACGCAACGAAAGACCGCGCCGTCGTCGAAAACGGCCAGATCGTCATCCGTCCGATGAACTACCTGGCGATGTCGTACGACCACCGCATCATCGACGGCCGCGAAGCCGTGCTGGGCCTGGTCGCCATGAAGGATGCGCTGGAAGATCCGGCACGCCTGCTGCTGGACCTGTAAATCACTTGTAATTTCCGTTGTAGAAGTCATGTCAGGAAGTGGACGCGCCCGATTCGCGGCGCGTCCACTTAACATTGGGAGCACCCATCATGATCTCCGATGAAATCCGGCGTTTGCACGAACTGCACCAGGCCGGTGCATTGACCACCGACGAGTTCGAACGCGCCAAGGCGAAAGTCCTGGCGGGGGCGAGTCCCGACGAGCGCGTCAACCTGAACAAGGATGGCAGTGGCTATGGCTTCACTGCCCGCAACGGCGCCGGCGACTTTTCTTCCCTGCGCCGTTCGCGCACCGACCGCTGGCTCGGCGGCGTGTGCGGCGGCCTCGCCGGCACCCTGGGCCTGGACGCCTGGATCTGGCGCCTGCTCTTTGCCGTGTTCACCATCCTCACCTCCGGCTTCGGAGCGCTGGTGTATCTCCTGATGTGGATTTTTGTCCCAGAAGAACAATTAAGGAATCATTCATGAGTAACGAAAAACAATTCGACGTCGTCGTCATCGGTGGCGGTCCTGGCGGCTACATCGCCGCGATCCGCGCGGCCCAGCTGGGTTTCAAGGTTGCCTGTATCGACGAGTGGAGCAACGCGGCCGGTAAACCTGCCCCAGGCGGCACCTGCACCAACGTCGGCTGCATCCCGTCGAAAGCGCTGCTGCAGTCGTCGGAACACTTCGAGCACGCCGGCCACGCCTTTGCCGAGCACGGCATCAACGTGTCGGGCCTGGAACTGAACCTGCCGCAAATGCTCAAGCGTAAGGATTCGGTCGTCAAGGCGAACAACGACGGCATCCTGTACCTGTTCAAGAAGAACAAGGTGTCCTTCTTCCACGGCCGCGGCGCGTTCGCCGGCACTGCGGAAGGCGGCTACACCATCAACGTCAGCGGCCCGACCACCGACACGCTGACCGCCAAGAACGTCGTCGTCGCGACCGGTTCCAACGCACGCCAGCTGCCGGGCGCGGAATTCGACGAGAAACTGATCCTGTCGAACACCGGCGCACTGGCGATCGACGCCGTGCCGGGCAAGCTCGGCGTGATCGGCGCCGGCGTCATCGGCCTGGAAATGGGTTCGGTGTGGCGCCGCGTCGGTGCCGACGTCACCGTGCTGGAAGGCTTGCCGACCTTCCTCGGCGCTGTCGACGAGCAGATCGCCAAGGAAGCCCATAAACTGTTCGTCAAGCAGGGCCTCAAGATCAACCTGGGATGCAAGATCGGCGCGATCACCAAGGGCGAGAACGACGTCACCGTCGCCTACGCCGACAGCACCGGCGCCGAGCAGACCGCCACCTTCGACCGCCTGATCATCTCGATCGGCCGCGTGCCGAACACCATCGGCCTGAACGGCGAATCCGTCGGCCTGCCGCTGGACGAGCGCGGCTTCATCATCGTCGACGACGAATGCCGCACCAGCCTGCCGGGCGTGTGGGCGGTCGGCGACGTCGTGCGCGGCCCGATGCTGGCGCACAAGGCCGAGGAAGAGGGCGTTGCCGTTGCCGAGCGTATCGCCGGCCAGCATGGCCACGTCAACTTCAACACGATTCCATGGGTGATCTATACCTCGCCGGAAATCGCATGGGTCGGCAAGACCGAGCAACAACTGAAAGCCGAAGGCGTCGCGTACAAGGCCGGCACCTTCCCGTTCCTCGCCAACGGCCGCGCACGCGCGCTGGGCGACACCTCGGGCATGGTGAAATTCCTGGCCGACGCGACCACGGACGAAATCCTGGGCGTGCACATCGTCGGTCCGGTCGCGTCGGAACTGATCTCGGAAGCCGTCGTCGCGATGGAATTCAAGGCCTCGTCGGAAGACATCGCCCGTATCTGCCACGCGCACCCGTCGCTGTCGGAAGCCGTGAAGGAAGCGGCGCTGGCGGTCGACAAGCGTTCGCTGAATTTCTAAGCAATACCGTAGGGTGGGCACTTGTGCCCACGCGGTGATACGTACCGGCTCCGTGATCGTGTTCGACGATCTCGCCGTCACGTATCACCGCGTGGGCATGAATGCCCACCCTACGTTTTACGACTGCGTCAAATGAACGTCCAAGAGTACTACCAGCACGCCCTCACCGAGCGCGGCTTCACTTCCGACCCCGCCCAGCAGGCCGCGGTCGACCGCCTCCAGCAGGCGTACGACGACTGGGTCCAGTACAAGGCCCAGCGGTCGTCCGCTTTCAAGCGCCTCCTCAACCGTCCCGACGTGCCGAAGGGCGTCTACATGTGGGGCGGGGTAGGGCGCGGCAAGTCCTTCCTGATGGACTCCTTCTATTCCGTGGTCCCGGTGGTGCGCAAGACGCGCCTGCACTTCCACGAATTCATGCGCGCCGTCCACGGCCAACTGGATGAACTGAAGGGCGTGGCCGACCCGCTCGACGAAGTCGCCAAGCGCATCGCCAGGAAGTATCGCCTGATCTGCTTCGACGAATTCCACGTCTCCGACATCGCCGACGCGATGATCCTGTACAACCTGCTCTCCGCCCTGTTCAACAACGGCGTCAGCTTCGTCATGACCTCGAACTACGAGCCGTCGACGCTGTATCCGGACGGACTGCACCGCGACCGCATGCTGCCGACGATCGCGCTGCTGAAGGACAAGCTCGACATCCTCAACGTCGACGCCGGCAACGACTACCGCAAGCGCGCGATGGAGCAGGTGCAGGCGTATTACACGCCGCTGAACGCCACGTCGGACCGCATGCTGCGCGAAGCGTATGCCAAGGTCGCCGACACCGCCGACGAAAGCCCGATCGTGCACATCGAGAATCGCGAGATCCGCGCGCTGCGCCATGCGGGCGGCGTGATCTGGTTCGATTTCGCCACGCTCTGCGGCGGTCCGCGCTCGCAAAACGATTACCTGGAACTGGCCACGCGCTTCCACACCGTGATCCTGTCCGGCATCCCGGCCATGTCGGCCGGGCAGTCGTCGGAAGCGCGCCGCTTCACCTGGCTGATCGACGTGTTCTACGACCACAAGGTCAAGCTGATCATGTCGGCGGCGGTCGAGCCGGAGGAACTCTACACGCAGGGTATGCTGGCGAACGAATTCCACCGGACCGTCTCGCGTATCATCGAGATGCAGTCGCGCGAATACATGCTGGCCGAACGGCGCGGCGCCGCCGATGCCATTGCCTAGAAAAACAAGAAGGAGCAAGATGATACGAGCACAACGCATGTTGCGCCATGGCGGCGCATTCCTGGTGGCAGCCTTGTTGGCCGCCTGCGGCACCCAGCGTCCCGCCGCCGTCAGCACGCCCCCTGCGCCGACCACTTCTGTGGCCCAGGCCAACACACGCCTGGCCGACGTGGCCGCCGAGCGCGCCGCGATCGAGGCGCGCCATGCCGAACGGGAAATCGTCTGTTACGAGAAATTCTTCGTCAACAACTGCCTCGAAGAAGCCAAGGAACGGCGCCGCAGCGCGCTCGCTGCCCAGCGCGCGATCGAAATCGAAGCCGAATATTTCCTGCGCAAGAACAAGGTCGACGAGCGCGACAAGGCGATGGCCGAAGCCGAGGCCCGGTTCCAGGCCGAGGAAGCCGCAGCAGCCGCCCAGCCGGCCGCGCCACCAAAGACGATCAGCCCGGTGCCGTCGCCACGTCCCTCGTCGGTGCCCGGCCGCATTGCCAAACGCAATGCGCGCGCCGCCCAGGAAGCGGCGGCGGAACCGGCCAACGCCGCCGCCCGCGCCGCGAATGCCGCCGCGTTCGAGGAGCGCCGCCGTAAATCCGAGGAGCGCCAGCGCGAAGTCGCCCAGCGCAAGGCCGAACGCGCCGCCAAACGCGCCGCGCAACAGGCCGAGAAAGACAAAGCCGCCGCGCCAGCCCGCTAACTGTAGCCATGTCTGCGGCAGTGGCGCACCGTAGGGTGGGCTCTTGAGCCCACGCGGTCGAACGCCTGCATATTCAGTGCGCGTCAACTACTGTCAACTTCGACTTGGCGTCACTCCAAACACTCCTGCGCCCTCCGGCAACGCCTTTACCAACTTTACGATCACCATCGAGCAATTCCCCCCCTTGCCCTGGGACCGCTCCGCCGCTTTGCTGATCAACATCTCCGACGCCTGGCGCGGCGTCGACCTTGTCAGCGCCGCCCCCAGCTCCGCATCGGTAAAGAAATGCCACAGCCCGTCCGAGCAGAGCAGGAACTGGTCGCCCGGCGCCATCCCCATCTGCCAGCCGACTGTCACGAACGGTTCCTTGCGGCTGTTGCCCAGCACATTGAGCAGCATTTTCGAGCGGCGGTGGTTGCGCGCGGCTTCGGGCGGCAGCTTGTCCGCCACCAGCTGTTCGATATAAGCGGCATCGTCGGTGCGCAGCACCGGTTCGCCGTTCTCGAAGCGGTACAGGCGCGAATCGCCCACGTGGGCCCAGACCGCTTCGCCGTGCGGCGAGATCAGCAGGCCGACAAAGCTGGCATGCGCTTCCTCGCCGGTGGTGACCGCGTTCATCTTGATGACGAGGTGGGTTTCCTGGACGATATCGCGCAGCAACTGGGCCAGGCGTTCCGGGTTCGGCGTGTCGCCCGGCTTGAAGCTGTCGAACACTTGCTTGGCCGTATGCAGCACCTGGTCGGCGCCGGCCGGGCCGTTCAAGCCGTCGGACAGCACGGCCAGTACGTGGCCCGGGGCCCTGGCGCCGGTCAGCAGGGCGACCCGGTCGTTTTGCCGCGGACGGTTACCGATGTGTTGCGCGGTTCCCGCTTCGATCTTGAAGAGATTCATAAACTTTGATGCTTTCCGTGGCTTGGGAGCCGATCTTTGTTGGCGGCAACCTCTTGGTAGATTAAACTATGCACCGAGAAGCCCCAGAGTTGCAAGCC
Source organism: Massilia sp. CFBP 13721 (assembly GCF_014842025.1). GTDB lineage: Bacteria > Pseudomonadota > Gammaproteobacteria > Burkholderiales > Burkholderiaceae_D > Telluria. The sequence continues at coordinate 87,118 of NZ_JACYUY010000005.1, read as the reverse complement.
ATTAGCAGAGCGCCTGAAAAAACCTCATGGCTGCGTTGCGTCGTCTCGCCGTACTAATGTACTGTCTTCGACTCCGCGCCTTGCCCTGAGGCTTTTTCAGGTGCTCTTATACGGTACAGCGCCTTGCCGCCGTGCCGCCCCCGCCCGCCCTCGTTGTTGAAAAATTCGTTTGGAACCGCCATCATGACCGATGTCCAAGACATCCAGCGCCGCATTATTGAACTCGACGTCGAGCACCGCGACCTGGACGCAGTCATTGCCATGTTGACCGCGGACGGCCATGCCGACCAGCTCCAGCTGCGCCGCCTGAAAAAGCGTAAACTGCAGCTGAAAGACCATATCACCCTGCTGAAAATGCAACTCGTGCCGGACGTGCCGGCCTGATTGCTGTTCGGCCCGCATTCAAGCGCACCATCATTCCATTTTGACAGATCATCTTCCCGTGCCCGGCGCCGCCGGCGCCGACATTCCTGCCGACCACCCGCCGCAAGAGCCAGCCGGCAAGTACGATGCCGAGCTCGACCGCCTGTTCGGGGTCGGCGGCCCGCTTGCGCCCGCCGTCGGCACCTTCAAACCGCGTACCTCGCAGACCGAGATGGCGAAAGCCATCGCCACCGCGATCGATGGCCAGAAAGTGCTCATGGCCGAGGCCGGCACCGGCACCGGCAAGACCTTCGCGTATCTCGTTCCGGCACTGCTGTGGGGCGGCAAGACCATCGTCTCGACCGGGACCAAGAACTTGCAGGACCAGTTGTTCCTGCGCGATATACCGACCATCCGGCAAGCCCTGAAGGCGCCGGTGTCGGTGGCCCTGCTCAAGGGCCGCTCGAACTACGTCTGCCACTTCCATCTCGAGCGCACGCTGCAGAACGGCCGCCTGACCTCGCGCGACGACGTCGGCCACCTGCGCGAAATCTCGCGCTTCATCAAGATGACCAGTTCCGGCGACAAGGCCGAACTGGCCAAGGTGCCCGAAACCGCCTCGGTCTGGAACCTGGTGACGTCCACGCGCGACACCTGCATGGGCGCCGAGTGCCAGTACTACCAGGATTGCTTCGTCATGAAGGCGCGGCGCGAGGCCCAGCAGGCCGACGTGGTCGTGGTCAACCACCACCTGTTCTTCGCCGACGTGGCTTTAAAAGATACCGGCGTGGCCGAGCTGCTGCCCTCGGCCAACACCGTCATCTTCGACGAGGCGCACCAGCTGCCCGACACCGCGACCCTGTTCTTCGGCCAGTCGGTGTCGACCTCGCAGGTACTGGAACTGTGCCGCGACGTTCTCGCCGAGGGCCTGGCCCATGCGCGCGGCCCCGATTGGGCCAAGACCGTGACCGTGGTCGAAAAGGCGGCGCGCGACCTGCGCCTGACCTTCCCGGAAGGCGGCACCCGCATGTCGCTGCCGCAAGTGCCCCCGACCTCCGCCTTTTTCCCGGCGCTGCAGACGCTGAAGGACGAGCTCGATGGCCTGATCGACGTGCTCGAAGAGCAGGCCCAGCGGGCCGAAACGCTGGAAGCGTGCCGCGTGCGCGCCGTCGAGCTGAAGGCATCCTACGATGCCTGGAAGGCCGATCCGAAGGCCAAGGTGCTCGAGGGCGAAGCGGCCGTGCTGTGGGTGGAGGCCTTTGCTTCCTCGCTGCAGCTGCACAAGACGCCGCTGTCGATCGCGCCGATCTTTCAGAACCAGCGCGAAGGCACGCCGCGCACCTGGATTTTCACTTCGGCGACGCTGGCGGTGAAGAACGATTTCAAGCATTTCGCCGACCAGATGGGCCTGACCGGCGAACCGGCGCTGACCTGGCCGAGCCCCTTCAATTATGGCGAGCAGGGCGTGCTGTACGTGCCGACCGGGATGCCGGAGCCGAACTCGATGGGCTATACCGACGCCGTGGTCGACACCGCGCTGCCGGTGATCGAGGCGGCCGGCGGGCGCACCTTCTTCCTGTGCACGACGATCCGCGCCGTGAACCGCGTCGCCGAGCGACTGCGCACGGAATTCGCCGAGCGCGGGCTGGATTTCCCGCTGTTCGTGCAGGGTGAGCGCGGCCGTACCGAACTGCTCGATTCGTTCCGGAGCGCCGGCAACGCCGTGCTGGTGGGCAGCCAGAGTTTCTGGGAAGGCGTGGACGTGCGCGGCGACGCGCTCTCGCTCGTCATCATCGACAAATTGCCGTTTGCCCCGCCGGACGACCCGGTGCTGGCGGCGCGCATCGAGGTGATGGAAAAGCAGGGCATGAACGGCTTCATGCACCACCAGCTGCCGGAAGCGATCATCACCCTGAAGCAGGGCGCGGGGCGCTTGATTCGCGACGTCGACGACCGTGGTGTGCTGATGATTTGCGATCCGCGTTTGATCAGCAAGCCGTATGGGCGGCGGATCTGGCAGAGCTTGCCGCCGTTCAAGCGTACGCGCGTGCAGGAAGAGGTCATCGCCTTCTTCAAGCCCGTGGAATAGACCTGTAGGGTGGGCGGGTCTCCCGCCCACGCGGTGATAGTTATCGTCCGCACGATCATGCTGGCAGATCTTGCTGATGCTTTTGTAGGGTGGGCGCCCCGTGCCCACGCGGACCTTCGCACCGTGTTGGCCTTCAAATGCGGCCAACACAACGCAAGCATCTGCGTGGGCACGGGGCGCCCACCCTACGAAATCGGCCAGATTCCACCAACACGGCCAGGCGTGCGTGAGCGATCACCGCTTGGACAGCGGAGCCGTCCACCCTACGGCAAGCGTCAAGGCACGATCACAACCTTGCCCGTCACCTTGCGCGCGGCCATGTCATTCAAGGCTTGCGCCGTCTCCGCCAGCGCATAGCGCTTCGACACCAGCGGCTTGAGTTTGCCCTCGGCCATCCAGCCCAGCATCTCGCGCATCGCGGCCAGGTTGGCCTGCGGTTCGCGCCGGGCGAAATCGCCCCAGAACACGCCCACCACCGAGGCGCTTTTCAGCAGCATCAGGTTCCAGGGCAGCTTCGGAATGTCACCGGCCGCAAAGCCGACCACCAGGTGGCGGCCACGGTAGGCGATCGAACGCAGCGCCGGTTCGCTGTAGGGACCGCCGACCGGATCGTAGATCACGTCCGGACCCTTGCCGCCGGTTGCCGCTTTCAGCGCCTCGCGCAAGTCTTCCTGCGTATAGTCGATCAGCACGTCGGCGCCGTGTTCGCGGCATACCGCCAGCTTGTCGGCGCTCGAGGCCGCCGCGATCACGCGCGCGCCCAGCGCCTTGCCGATCTCGATCGCCGCCAGTCCGACGCCGCCGGCCGCGCCCAGCACCAGCATCGTCTCGCCAGCCTTTAGTTGACCGCGGTCGACCACCGCATGGTGCGAAGTGCCGTAAGTGAGGGTGATCGCGGCGGCGGTGTCGAAATCCATCCCGGGCGGCATCGGCATCAGCACCGTGGCGGGCGCCAGCGCCTGTTCGGCGAAGGCGCCGGTCTGGGTGAAGCCGATCACGCGGTCGCCCACCGCGAAGCCGCGCACGTCGTCGCCGACGGCGCGTACGACGCCGGCGAACTCGTTGCCCGGCGTGAAGGGCAGGGGCGGCTTGACCTGGTACTTGCCCTGCACCGTCAGCACATCGGGGAAATTCACCCCGGCCGCGCGCACGTCGACGGCCACCTGGCCGGGGCCGGGCACGAGGTCGGGCAGGTCTTGCAGTTCGAGACTATCGGCCGGACCCCAGTCCTTGCAGACGATCGCTTTCATGGCATCTCCTCTTGTTGGTGTTTAATTGTTGCGTTCGATTATGCCTTATGAAATGGCGGTGCTGCCGGCGGCCTCGCGAGGCGGACCCGAGGCTGGCGCGTTTGTGCGCCCGCAAAATGACGAGGGAACGCGCCGCTAGAGTGATGGATGCGTCTGCGGGCCGGCAGGCGTCTTGACGAGGGGAATGGCAATGGCAATCCGGTACGGCTGCTTCTTCAGCTACGCCCATGGAAAACACGCGTTGATGCAGCGCTTCAAGACAGCGCTGGCGGACGCGTTGCACTGCTATCTCGAACCCTATTTCGACACCGAGGACGAACTCTTCGTCGATACCGAGCAGCTCGGCGGCGGGGACGACCTCGACCACAAGATCGCGCGCGCGATGTGCGAGAGCGTGTGCATGGTCCTGATCTATACCCCCAAGTACGAAGCGCACGCCTACACGCGGCGCGAATACGAGGCGATGCGCCTGATCGAGGCCGAGCGCAGCCAGTGGTACACGCTGCCCAGCCACCTGATCATCCCGGTCATCATGACCCAGCATCCCGACCGGCTGCCGCCGCAGATTGCGAACTCGACCTTCTATGTGGACTTTTCCCATTTCACGATGGCCACGGCCGACCTGAAATCGAACCCCGATTTCCTGCCCGACATCGGCAAGATGGTGAAACGGATCGCCACCCATTACCAGTACCAGAAAATGTATACGCCGCCCGGGCATGACTGCAACCAATTCGTGCTCCCCGATGTCCCACCTGAGTGGCGTGCCGTCCCGGATCTCACTTTCCCGAAAAAATGAGGAGCTCATGGAAATCAACCGTTTGACGCTGCCGCCGATCGGCGGTTCCGGCGAAGTGACCACCTTCTACAGCTTCGAAAGCGGGGCCGCGCGCAGCATCGCACTGGCCGACAGCGCCGTGCTGCTGGCGGGGCGCCAGAATGCGACCACGCCGGTGCTGATGATCGACTGGGATACCGAAGCGCCCGGCCTGCACCACCTGTTCCCGATCCGCGACGAGCGCTACGCCAGCCACGAGCATGCGCGCGCCGACGACCCCCGCGCCGGCCTGCGTGCGGCGGCCGGCCGCGCCGCACCAAGCCGGCATGAGCCGGGGCGCAGCGATGTCCGTCCCGAGGGGGCGCGTCCCGGCCTGCTCGAATATTTCGAAGCCTGCCGCGAGCAGCTCAAGGCCCTGGGGCGCACCGGCGGCGACGACCACGAAGAGCGCGCCCGGCTGGTGCTCGATGCGATCGACTGGGAAGCGTATGTCGAGCGCGTCGACCAGGGCCGCACGCTGTACCTGATGCGCGCCGGCTGCTTCGACGACAGCTACGGCGAGCGTGCCGACCGCATGGACTGGGACGGCCTGTTCGCGGCCTGTCCGGCGCTGTTTCGCGCCTTTGCCGCGCACCTGACGCGCCATTTCCGCCACGTGCTGATCGACTGCCGCGGCGGGCGCTCGGCGGCGGTGAGCGTGTGCACCACGCTGCTGCCCGACCGCCTGGTCGGCCTGTTCACCCCGAACGGCCGCAGCCTCGACGGGCTCGTCGGCGTCGTCACGCGCGCCATCGAGTACCGCTGCAGCCACGAGGAAGCCCAGCGTCCGCTGCTGGTGTATCCGGTGCCCTGCGGCGTCGACGGCGTCGATGCCGAGCGCCGCCTCCAGTGGCGCCGCGGCGACCCCCACAAGGGCATCGCCGGCTACCAGCCGCGGCTCGAACAGCTGCTGCGCGACTGCTATGGCCTGGCGCAGCCCTCGCTCGACAGCTATCTCGACGAAGTGCAAATGCACGGCGCGATCGCCTGTGGCGCCGCCCAGCACCTCGGCACGCTGCCGGAGCGCGACGGCGACCGCCTGTCGCAAACGCGCGCCATCGAGGCGCTGCTCGGCTGGGTGGCGGCGGGGCGCTTCCCGTGGCAGTCGCGTCTCGAAATCGAACTGCTCGACGCGGTCGACGCCGCGCGCGCGCGCCTGGCGCTGGGGGAGCGGCGTGGCGGCACGCCCTCCGCGTTTGACCCCAACGCGGTGCTGCTGGCGCGCGAGTTGCTGCGTTTGGGCGAACTGTACCTGCACGGCGGGCGCATGGCGGACGCCTGCGACTGCTTCGCCGAAAGCACCACGCTGCGCCAGCGCCTGCTGGGCGACGACCATCCCGACACCCGCGCCAGCCGCGCCGCGCTGGCCGCCGTGCTGCGCGACAGCGGCCAGCTGGCCCAGGCGCGCCAGCAATACGAAGCGCTGCTCGAACACAGCCTGGCCGTGGCCGGGGCCGACCATCCGGAAACCCTGGCCGCGCGCTCGGGCCTGGCCGCTACGCTGGCGCGCCAGGAAGAGTTCAACCCCGCCCTCGGCCTGCACGACCTGGTGCTCGACGCCTGCGAGCGCCTGTACGGGCCCGACCACATCGCCACGCTCGACGCGGTGGCGGGCCAGGCCCGCACCCTGGCGCTGCAGGGCGAATATTCGCGCGCGCGCATGCTCTACGAGCGCGTACTGGAAGGGCGCCAGCGCGTACTCGGCACCGAACACGAAGATACGCTGCGCTGCACCCAGCAGCTGGCCACGCTGCTGCGCGACATGGGCGACCTGGGCAACGCACGCAAGCTGCAGGAAAACGTGGTGCGGGTGCGCGAACGCCAGGCCGGGATGGATGCGGCGCTGACCTTGCAGGCGCGCGAGGCGCTGGCCGAGATCTTCGCCGCCCAGGGCGACCTGGGAGCGGTGCGCGACATGCAGCAATCGCTCGCGATGGCGCGCGAGCGCCGCCTCGGCTCCGAGCACCCGGACACCCTCGGCGTGCTGCTGCGGCTGGCCTCGACGCTGAGCCAGCAGGGCGAACTCGAGGAGGCACGGCGGCTGCAGCAGCACGTGGTCAGCCTGCACGAACGCCTGCGCGGCATGGATGACCAGGAAACCCTGCGCAGCAAGCAGATGCTGGCCCAAACGCTGTCGAGCCAGGGCAACAGCGCCGCGGCGCGCCGGCTCGAGCAAAGCGTGGAAGAAGGCGGCCACCGCCTGAAGCAGCTGCGTGCGATGTCGGCCGGCCCGTATGACATGTCGGGCATCGCTACGCCGGGCGCTGGCGACACCGGACCGGGCCTGGCCACGGCGGGCGCGATGCCGGTCCCGGGCTTGCCAGGCGTAGCGACGCCCGGCGCGCTGGGGCAGGGCGCGGGCCGGCCGCCGGCGCCGCGCGCCGCTTCCGGCCAAACTGCGCACGAACCGATCGAACACAAGCTCGGACAATTGCACAAGCTGGTCGAAGGGGGCCGCACCCGCGAAGCGCGCCAGCTGGCCGACAGCCTGCGCGAGCTCATCCTGCGGCCGACGGTCGCCCAGCCGCTACGGCGGCGCGGGGTGGCGCTGATCAAGCAGGTGTACCAGGACGATGGCGACAAGGATGCGCTGCTGGCCTTTGCCGAAGACGAAGTCGCCTTGCTGGAAGGCGCGCTGATCGAGGCGTCCGGCGGCCGTCCGCTGGCAATGCGCTGAAAGCCGTCGAGGATGCCGGTGGGCAATGTTCGGCCGCGGCCTTGTCTGGCGGATAAGGCCGCGGCGCCGGATGGAGCGAACTCGGCAGGAGCGCAGCGTCGTTTCAGGACAACGTTGTTACGCCATCATGAACGCCGTCCCAACGGGGCGTAGCGCCGCCGTGCGCCAGGGCCCTACGCCCTGCAGCCGAGAAATTATGTCCCCTGAATGCGCGTTAAAAGCGTTGCTTCAGGTAAAATCGGTGGATGCGAATTCTTATCAGTAACGACGACGGCTATCTCGCCCCTGGTATCAATGCCCTGGCGGAAGCCCTGGCGAGCATCGCCGAAATCATCGTGGTCGCGCCCGACAGCAACCGCTCGGGCGCGTCGAACTCGCTGTCGCTCGACCGTCCGCTGACGGTCAACCGCGCCGCCAACGGTTTTTATTTCGTCAACGGCACCCCGACCGATTGCGTCCACATCGCCCTCACCGGCATGGGCGACGCGCTGCCCGACCTGGTCGTTTCCGGCATCAACAACGGCCAGAATATGGGCGACGACACGCTGTATTCGGGCACCGTCGCCGCCGCCACCGAAGCCTATCTGTTCGGCATCCCGGCCATCGCATTTTCCCAGGTCAACCATGGTTGGGAGCACCTCGATGCCGCCGCCCGCGTCGCGCGCGACGTCGTCCAGCGCCGCTTCGACATGCTGCCGTCGCCGTTCTTGCTGAACGTGAATATCCCGAACCTGCCGTTCGAGGCGCTCGGACCATTGACCCCGACCCGCCTCGGGCGCCGCCACCAGGCCGAACCCGTGATCCGTTCGCAGGATCCGCGCGGGCGCGAAATATTCTGGATCGGCGCCCCCGGCGCTTGCCGCGATGCGAGCGAAGGCACCGACTTCCATGCTACCCAGCATGGCATGGTGTCGATCACGCCGTTGCAGGTGGACCTGACGCACAAACCCCAGCTCGAACTGCTGGCACAGGGACTGGCATGACAGAACGCGGCAAAGCCCCCGGAGGCAGCACCTTCCCTTTGCCGCTGTCGTCGGTGACCGGCGGCGGCGCGCGCAAGCCGGCCACGCCGGCGCCGATCGCCAGGCCGCAGACCGCGACCCAGAACGCCGCGCGCGCGGTCGGCGGCGCCCAGGCGCCCAAGGCGGCGCAACCCGGCCCGAAGCTGCCCGGCTATGCGCCGAACACCCAGAGCGCCCCGGCCGCGCAGCGGTCGGACCTGGCGGCCACGGAAGCGATCCGGCGCGCGATGGTGGCGCGGGTGGCAGGGCAGGGCGTGCGCGACCCGGTGGTGCTGGGCGCGCTGGAAGCGGTGCCGCGCCACCTGTTCATCGAGCCGGCCTTGTCGAGCCAGGCGTATGTCGACGCCTCGCTGCCGATCGGCCACCACCAGACGATTTCGCAGCCGTATATCGTGGCGCGCATGATTGAAGCGATGCGCGAGGCAATGCCCGATGGCAAACCGATGGGCCGCGTGCTCGAGATCGGCACCGGTTGCGGCTACCAGGCGGCGGTGCTGGCACGGGTGGCGCAGGAGGTGTATTCGATCGAGCGCATCAAGCCGCTGCATGAGCTTGCCAAGGCCAACCTGCGCCCCTTGCGCCTGTCCAACCTGCGTCTGCACTACGGAGATGGTATGCTCGGGCTCGCACAGGTTGCGCCATTCGACGGAATCATCCTTGCCGCGGCCGGGATGGAAGTGCCGCGCGCCCTCCTTGAACAGCTTGCCATCGGCGCGCGCCTGGTCGCCCCGGTCGGCGGCCAGGTCCAACACCTGCAACGGATCACCCGCACCGGCAAATCGGCGTGGACCAGCGAAACCCTGGAAGCCTGCCACTTCGTGCCTCTGAGGCCTGGCACCGCTTGACCGCTGCACAGTACGTTATAAATATTAGATGAGAATGAAACAAACACCCCGTTTAGTCCTGCTGACCCTCACCATCGGCCTGTTTGCCGGCTGTTCCTCCACCCCCCGCCACGCGCCGATCGTCGAGCGTCCCGTCGGTTCCGCGAACAAAACGCGTCCGTTGCCGGTACGCAGCGACGATGCGCGCCCCGATGCCAAAGGCTTCTATACCGTGCGCCGCGGCGACACGCTGCTGCGCATTGCCTTCGACCATGGCCAGAGCTACCGCGACCTGGTCACCTGGAACAACCTGGCCGACCCGGACGACATCAAGGTCGGCCAGGTGCTGCGCGTGACGCCGAACGAGCGCCAGGCCAGCACGGCGGTCGTGACCCAGCCGGTGCCGATGCCGCCGGACAGCCGGCCATCGGTGCCGCGCAAGACCACGCCGCGCGCCGACAAGAAGTCGTTTGACGATACGGCCGATGCAGGGCGCAGCGACAAGGCCGGCGAGCGCGCCGAAACCGTGGCCGCCGCCGTGGCCCCGGCGCCCGCGGTTGCCGCCGCGGCCGCGACCGGTTCGCGCGTCGGCAGCACCGTGACCGCGACGGACGACGAGAAGCTGAGCTGGATGTGGCCGTCGGACGGGCGCATCATCGCCACCTTCGACGAAGGCAAGAACAAGGGTATCGATATCGCCGGCCGCGCGGGACAGCAAGTCATGGCGGCGGGCGCCGGCAAAGTAATGTACGCTGGTAGCGGTATCCGAGGTTATGGTAATCTCGTCATCGTTAAACACAGCAACAGCTTGCTGTCGGCCTATGCCCACAACCGCGCGATCGTCGTCAAGGAAGGCGACAACGTGGCCAAGGGACAAGTAATCGCCGAGATGGGCGATTCCGATGCCGACACGGTGAAGCTGCATTTCGAGATTCGCCAGCAGGGCAAGCCAGTCGATCCGTCGAGGTTCTTGCCCAGCCGTTAGAGAGGGCCAATGACGCTGCCGCCGCATTCCCAGGACCAAGAAGACGTCTCAGACGAATTGCCTGACGATCTGGACGGCGAGGGCGCGTCAGGCATGGACGCCCCGGCACGGGACGGCACCGAGGGCGAGCCGCTGCTGCCCGGCGCCGCCGCCGAAGTCGACAGCGTCGACGAGCTCAAGAAAGTGCTCGCCGCGGAACTGTCGACCGACACCACCCAGCATTACCTGAACCAGATCGGCACCCGGCCGCTGTTGTCGGCCCAGCAGGAATCGCACTACGCGACCCTGGCCAAGGCGGGTGACTTCGATGCCCGCCAAAAAATGATCGAGCACAATCTGCGGCTCGTGGTCTCGATCGCCAAGCACTACATCAACCGCGGCGTCGTCCTGCTCGACCTGATCGAAGAGGGCAACATCGGCCTGATGCGCGCCATCGACAAGTTCGAGCCGGAGCGCGGCTTCCGTTTCTCCACCTACGCCACCTGGTGGATTCGCCAAAGCATCGAGCGCGCGATCATGAACCAGGCGCGCACCGTGCGCCTGCCAGTACACATGGTGCGCGAACTGAATGGCGTACTGCGCGCCAAATACCACCTGGAAGCCCAGCACCACGACGGCAAGGATGCCAGCGTCGAGGACATCGCCAGCCTGGTCGGACGCCCGCCGGAAGAAGTGCAGGACATCCTGGCCCTGTCCGAACATGCTGCTTCCCTCGATGCGCCGCTCGACAACGATCCCGGTTCGAGCCTGATGGACATGTTGCCGGGCGAAAGCGAAGACGGTCCGGACGCGCGCGCCGAGCAGCACGAGATGACCGAACTGGTGCGCGACTGGCTGACGCGCCTGCCGGAAAAGCAGCGCCTGGTGGTGATGCGCCGCTTCGGGCTCGACAACGACGATCCGGCGACTCTGGAAACCCTGGCCGAGGAGATGGGCGTGACGCGCGAGCGCGTGCGCCAGATCCAGCAGGAGGCGCTGGTCAAGCTGAAGCGGGCGATGGCGGCCCGTGGCGTGGTGCGCGATTCCTTGTTATGATGCGGCCGGTTCTGTGAGCTGATCAAGCTCGCTTCCGAATCCGCTTGCCACCATTCACGCTTTACGCGTGGGCACGGGGCGCCCACCCTACATTACGGTCCTGCACGGGCAAGCATTGCCCATCCTACCTATGCAAGAAACTTTCATCGAAATCAAATCCCTCGACGCGGATGCGCGCGGCGTCGGCCACCTCGAGAACGAGGACGGCACCCAGGGCAAGGTCGTCTTTGTCGAAGACGCCTTGCCGGGCGAGCGCGTCAGCTACGAGGTCAAGAAGAAGAAAAAGAATTGGGAAGCGGGACGCATGGTCACGCTCCAGCGCGCCTCGTCGATGCGGGTCGAGCCGCGCTGCCAGCACTTCGGTTATTGCGGCGGCTGCTCGATGCAGCACCTGGAGCCGACCGCGCAGGTGGCGATCAAGGGGCGTACGCTGGAAGACAACCTGTGGCACCTGAGTAAAGTGAAAGCGGAAACCATCATGCGCCCGATGTACGGGCCGACCTGGGGCTACCGCTTCCGCGCGCGCCTCTCGGTGCGCTGGGTGGCGAAAAAGGAAACCGTGCTGGTCGGTTTCCACGAGCGCGCCTCCGCCTTCGTTGCCGACATCACCTTCTGCCATATCCTGCCGCCACACCTGGGCGGCATGCTGGTGCCGCTGCGCAATCTGATCGGCGCGCTGTCGATCTACAACCAGGTGCCGCAGATCGAAGTGGCGGTCGGCGAGGAAAGCACGGTGCTGGTGCTGCGCATCATGGCGCCGATGAATGCCAAGGACGAAGAGTTGCTGAAAGCATTCGCCGACGAATGGGGCATCCAGTGGTGGTTGCAGCCGAAGGGGCCGGAGACGGTCCACCCGTTCTACCCGATCGGCAAGGAGCTGTACTACACGCTGCCCGAGTTCGGCGTGCGCATGCCGTTCAAGCCGACCGATTTCACCCAGGTGAACCACCAGATCAACCGCGCCCTGGTGCACAAGGCGCTGACCCTGCTCGCCGTGCAGCCGGACGACCGCGTGGCCGACCTGTTCTGCGGCCTCGGCAACTTCACGCTGCCGCTGGCCACCCAGGCGCGCGAAGTGGTCGGTATCGAAGGCAGCACGACGCTCACCACGCGCGCGCTGGAAAACGCGAAAGCCAACGGCCTGTCGGAAAAGACGACCTTTTATACGCGCAACCTGTTCGAGGCGACGGCCGAAGACCTGGTGCGGCTGGGCCGCTTCGACCGCATGCTGATCGACCCGCCGCGCGACGGCGCGATTGCGCTGGCCGAAGCGCTGGCGCACCTGCGCGAAGGCGGCAATGCCGAGTTCCTGCCCAAGCGCATCGTCTACGTGTCGTGCAGCCCGTCGACGCTGGCGCGCGACGCCGGCGTGCTGGTGCACCGTGCCGGCTATGTGATGAAAAAGGCGGGCGTGGTCAATATGTTCCCGCATACCTCGCACGTCGAATCGATCGGGGTATTCGATTTGCCTTGAGGCACATGTTGCTGTATGTGGGCTGCCGTACGCCCAGTATTGTGTGCGTGTTGACCTGCATTTGAGCATGTTGCAATCTTGGTAGCTGGGCCGCCTCTGGCCGCACGAGAATGCAACATGAATGTTTCAATACCTCCAACGCAGTACCGCCGGATTTTCGAGTCCGCGCCCGGCGTTTTCCTGTTGCTCCTGCCCGATGCCGGCTTCACCATCGCCGGCGTCAGCGACGAGTATCTGCGCGGTACGCTGCGCCAGCGTGACGAGATCGTCGGCCGCCCCGTGTTCGATGTGTTTCCCGACAATCCCCTGACACCGGAAGCGAATTCCACCCGCAACCTGGGCCGTTCGCTGGCGCGCGTGCTCGCCACATGCGCGCCGGACGTGATGCCGATCCAGCGCTACGACGTACCGCGTGCCGACGGCGAAGGGTTCGAGTTGCGCTACTGGAGTCCAGTCAATGCGCCGGTGCTGGACGACGACGGCACCCTGCTGTACATCCTGCACCGCGTCGACAACGTCACCGAGTACGTGCGGCAGGGCGAGGAAAACCTGCGCCAGCGCAGTGTGAGCGAGCAACTGTCGGCCGAAAAACAGCATATGGAAGCGGAGATCGTCCAGCGCAGCCGCGAACTCGATACGCTGAACTCCAGCCTGCACGAAGCGAACGCCGCGCTATCCGAGTATGCCCGCGGCGCGCGCGAGGAAGCCGAGCGCAAGAACGAGTTCCTCGCCATGCTGGGGCACGAACTGCGTAATCCCCTGGCGGCGCTGTCGTCGGCATTGCAGGTCTGGGAAGCGACGGGCGCCGACGCGCGCCGCCAGCAGGAATTGCAGGCCATCTGCCGGCGCCAGATGGGCAACCTGACGCGCCTGGTGGACGACCTGCTCGAGATGTCGCGCGTGGACCGCGGCGAAGTCGAACTGCAGCGCGCGCCGCTCGACCTGCGCGACGTGCTGGGCAGCGCGCTGCACGCCGCCCGCACGCTGTTCGACCGCCAGAGCGTCACGCTGGCAACGCGGGTGGCGCCGGCGCCGCTGCGGCTGGTCGGCGACGCCACCCGGCTCGAGCAGGTGCTGGTTAACCTGCTCGGCAATGCGGCGAAGTACAGCCCGCGCGGCGCCGCGGTCGAGGTGCGGCTCGACCCGGTCGCGCGCGCTGGCCACGCCTGGGCGCGCATCGAGGTGGCCGATGCGGGCAGCGGGATTCCGCCCGATAAACTGGAGGCGATCTTCGGCATGTTCGTGCAGGTCGACACGCGGATCGACCGCGCCCGCGGCGGCCTCGGCATCGGCCTGAGCCTGGTGCGCGCCCTGGTCGACCTGCACGGCGGCCACGCCTGGGCGGAGAGCGCCGGCCTGGGGAGCGGCAGCCGCTTCATCGTCGAGTTGCCGCTGGCGCCCGTGTTCGAAGCGGACCCGCCGCTTGCACCTTCCTCTCCATACTCGCTGCCGCCGGCAGGCGCGGCCGTGCGCGAGGTGCTGGTCATCGAAGACAATGCCGACGCCCGCGAAACGCTGTGCGCGCTGCTGGCCGCTTCCGGCTACGCCGTGACATCCGCCACCGACGGCCACGACGGGCTGGCGCAGATCGTCCGCAACCGGCCGGACGTGGCGATCGTCGATATCGGCTTGCCGGGCCTCGACGGTTTCGAAGTCGCGCGCGGCGCGCGCCAGGCCCTGGGACCCGACACACCGCGGCTGGTCGCCCTCACCGGCTACAGCTCGGCCGAAGTAGGGAGCGCCGCAGGCGAGGCCGGCTTCGACCTGCACGTGGTCAAGCCGATCAGCCTGGCATCGCTGGCGGAGGTGCTGGCCGGCAAGGCGCCGCAGGGCTGAGCTTAGGACCCGTAAGGTGGGCGGCTCTACCTGCTCAGTTTGCAGACCAGCGCCGTGTGCGCCGCCCACGCGTCAACCGTCCGGTGATTCGTCGCGAAGTTTCAAAGTGTGGTTGAACGCGTGGGCGGCATTGAAGCAGCGGGCAGGCGTCCGCTCTGGTATAGCCGCCCACCTTACGGGTCTGTGCATCGTTCACGGACGCAAAAAAGCCGACCCGCAGGTCGGCTGTTTCATTGCGTCTGAGGCTTTTAGTCGCGGTCGCCGCCCAGGCCCAGCAGGGCCAGCAGGTTGCTGAAGATGTTGTACACGTCCAGGTAGATCGCCAGGGTCGCGGTGATGTAGTTGGTTTCGCCGCCGTTGACGATGCGCTGCACGTCGTACAGGATAAAGGCCGAGAAGATACCGATGGCCAGCACCGAGAACACGATCGACAGGGCCGACATCTGCAGGAAGATGTTGGCGACGCCCGCCAGCAGCAGCACGATCACGCCGGCGAACAGCCAGCTGCCCATGCCCGAGAAGTCGCGCTTGGTGGTGGTGGCGATGCTGGCCATCACGGCGAACACGACCGCGGTGCCGCCGAAGGCGGTCATGATCAGCTGGCCGCCGTTGCTGTAGCCGAGCGTGTGGCGCAGCAGCGGCGTGAGCATCAGGCCCATGAAGAAGGTGAAGCCGAGCAGCACGAAGACGCCGACCGCGGAGTCCTTGGTCTTCTGGATCGCGAACATGAAGCCGAAGGCGACCGCCAGGAAGATGACGAAGCCCATGCCGCCGCTGAGCATCGGCAATTGCATCGACACGCCGATGTATGCGCCGAGCACGGTCGGGATCATCGACAGCGCGAGCAGCCAGAAGGTGTTGCGCAGGACTTTATTGCGCGTGACCTGGCCTACAGCCACGTCGTAAGCGGGTTGCTTTTGCAGGATGGGATTCATGTTGCCTCCGGGTTGGTAAATATATTCCACTCAAGAATAGCATGGCGCCGCCGCGTGACGACTCGCCTTAAGCTATTCATAAGGGAGTCCGCATAAGGTAGCGCCGCATTGACAAGGCGGTTTTTCGCCGCCACTCTACCACCTTGGCCGTCGCCGCCGCAATAATCTCGATATGGGGCGAGGTATGGTAAAATCAAAGGTTGATTGAGTTCTCTTCTTCTCGACTTCTTCTCGATCCAAACCTTTCTTTTTATTGGAGTTTTTACATGGCAATCGAACGCACCCTGTCGATCATCAAACCTGACGCAGTTGCAAAAAACGTCATCGGCCAAATCTACACCCGCTTCGAACAAGCTGGCCTGAAGATCGTTGCAGCCCGCATGACCCAGCTGACCCGCGAGCAGGCTGAAGGCTTCTACGCCGCCCACAAAGAGCGCGGCTTCTTCAACGACCTGGTCACCTTCATGGTCTCCGGCCCAGTCATGATCCAGGCCCTGGAAGGCGAAAACGCCGTCCTGGCACACCGCGACCTGATGGGCGCGACCGATCCGAAGAAGGCCGAGAAGGGCACCATCCGCGCCGACTTCGCCGATTCGATCGATGCCAACGCCGTCCACGGTTCGGACGCCGTCGAAGCCGCACAAGTTGAAATCGCTTACTTCTTCCCAGAACTGAAGTAATCGCTGCAGTAACCGGTTCACGTTGTAAGAACCGCTCGCCCCATGCCCCGGGCCCGGCGAGCGGTTTGCATTATTATTTTTAGCGCATCATCCCCAAGTATCCAGGACAATCATGACGACTCTCACCAACCTGCTGGACTTCGATCCCGCGCAACTCGTCGCTTACTGCGCCGAATTGGGTGAGAAGCCGTTCCGCGCCAAGCAACTGCAGCGCTGGATCCACCAGTTCGGCGCCGCCAGCTTCGACGAGATGACCGATCTCGCCAAGTCGCTGCGCGAAAAACTGAAAACCCGCGCCGAAGTGCGCGCGCCGGGCATCATCAGCGACCACACCTCGACCGACGGCACCCGCAAGTGGCTGGTCGACGTCGGCAACGGCAATGCGGTCGAAACCGTGTTCATTCCGGAAGAAAACCGCGGCACGCTGTGCATCTCCACGCAAGCCGGCTGCGCCGTGAACTGCCGCTTCTGCTCGACCGGCAAGCAGGGCTTCAACCGCAACCTGACGGTCGCCGAAATCATCGGCCAGCTGTGGATGGCCGAGTTCGAGCTGCGCCGTACCAAGGGTATCGAGCCGGGTCCGAAAGGCGAGCGCCAGATCACCAACGTCGTGATGATGGGCATGGGCGAGCCGCTGCTGAACTACGAGCCGACCGCCACCGCGCTCAAACTCATGCTCGACGATAACGCCTACGGCCTGTCGCGCCGCCGCGTGACCTTGTCGACTTCGGGCGTGGTGCCGAACATCGACAAGCTGTCGCAGGACGTGCCGGTGGCGCTGGCCGTGTCGCTGCACGCGTCGAACGACGCCCTGCGCGATGTATTAGTGCCGTTGAACAGGAAATACCCGCTGCGCGAACTGATGGCCGCCTGCAAGCGCTATCTGGAATTCGCGCCGCGCGACTTCATCACTTTCGAGTATTGCATGCTCGATAATTTCAACGATTCCGACGAGCATGCGCGCGAACTGATCGCGCTGGTCAACGATCCGGTCGTCGGCATCAACTGTAAGTTCAACCTGATTCCGTTCAATCCGTTCCCGGAGTCGGGCTTGTTCCGTTCGAAGAATCCGCGCATCAAGGCCTTCGCCCAGATCCTGATGGATGCCGGCATCGTCACCACCGTGCGCAAGACACGCGGCGACGACATCGACGCCGCCTGCGGCCAGCTGGCCGGCGAAGTGCAGGACCGCACCAAGGTGGCCCAGCGCATGGAAAAGATGGCGGAATACCAGAAGAAATTCGGCGCCGATTTCGGGCGCATCGTGGAGATTCCTTCTTGAAGCGGGCCGTGGCAGGCAGGATCGTTGCAAGTTACTGCGCGGCTGCATGCGCGCTGGGCTTGCTGACGGCCTGCGCCACGGGCAACAGCGGCACCAGCGGCAGCGCCGAACTGAAAACCGCGTCCGACCAGACCGTGGCCGAGAAGCGCGCCAACATCCGCCTGCAGTTGGCGGTCGGTTACTACCAGCAGGGCAAGTACGATATCGCCCTCGACGAAATCAAGCAGGCGATCGCCGCCGATCCAGGCTACGCCGACGCCTACGGCATGCGCGCGCTGATCTACACGGCGATGGGGCAGGTGCCGCTGGCCGACGACAATTACCGTCACGCGCTGCGCCTGGCGCCGCGCAACCCGGAACTGGCCAACAATTACGGCGCCTTCCTGTGCCAGACCGCCAACCGCCCCGGCGAAGCCATCCGCCAGTTCGATGCGGCGCTGACCAACCCGTCCTACCAGACCCCGGTAAGCGCGCTCGTGAATGCGGGCGTCTGTAGCTTGAAGACCAAAAATATCGATGCGGCCGAGCGCTACCTGCTCGACGCACTGCGCTACAACCCCGAACTGCCGGCCGTGTCCAACGGCCTGGCGCGGGTCTATTTCGAGCGGCGCGATTTCAACCGCGCCGGTTTTTTCATTAACCGCCTGACAGAGGTGTCGAAGCTCGACAACCTGTCCGCCGATGCGCTGTGGCTCGCCCTGCGGGTACAGCGCAAACTGGGCGATCGCTCGATGGAGGCCAGCCTGGTAGCGCAGCTGCGGCGGCGCTTCCCGGGCTCGCCCGAATACCTGGCGTACGAGCGCGGGGCTTTCGATGAGTGAGACGACAATGACTTCAGAGCGCACGGAACAAAGCGCCACTTCGAACCAACACCACAGCCACCCGGGCGCGACCCTGGCAGCCCAGCGCGAAGCAATGGGCTGGACCGTCGAGCAGGTGGCCGAGCAGCTCAAGCTGGCCGTGCGCCAGGTGGTGGCGATCGAAGCGGGCGACTATGCGGCCCTGCCGAGTCCCGCCGTGACGCGCGGTTTTGTCCGCGCTTACGCCAAGATCCTGCGTCTCGACCCGGCACCGCTGGTGGCCATGATCCCGATGGACACGCCGGTGCCGGTCGAATCGAGCGGCGTGCGGCGCGATCTGCCGAGCTCGCGCGGAACCCTGTTTTCGCACTCGCGCTATCCGACCCACGGCAAGCGCTCGGGCGCGCCGCTGGCCTGGATCGCCGGCGTCGTGGTCGTGGCCGCGGCCGGCTTCGCGGCCTGGCATTTCGGCCTGGTTTCGCTGCCCGGCAGCACGACGGCGCCGGCCGGCGGCGACGCCGTCCTGAACGCGCCGTTCGAGACGACCACCAGCAACGTGCCGGCCGCCGATACCGCGCACAACCCGAGCGTGCCACTGATCTCGGTGCCGGCCCCGGCCGATGGCGCCGCCGCGCCGGCCGCGGGAACGACGACACCGGCCCCGGCTGCCCAGACCCCGCCGGCGCCCGCGAACACCGCCACCCAAGCCACCGTGACCGCGACCACGGTCGCGCCGGCGCCCGCAACGCCCGTCGCTCCTGCTGGTGTGGCTGTTCCCGCAGCGGCCGGCGCCAACATCCTGGTGCTGAACGTGCGCGAGGATTCCTGGATCGAAGTCCGCCCGCAAGGCGGCAAGGCCCTGATTTCGCGCCTGGTGCGCGCGGGCAGCACCGAGACGATCGAAGTGCCGGGTACGGCAACCCTGGTGGTCGGCAACCCGACCGGCGTTTCCGCCACGCTGCGCGGCGCCGCCGTGGCGCTGCCGCCGGTGCCGGGCAAGACGATTTCCCGCATAACGTTGAAATAACTGCGGATCAAATAATGCACGACCCCGGCCGTGTGCGGGGCGAACGATGGACGAACAACGAATGACTTCTACGAACCTGCCAATTCCTTCGGGCCCGATGGCGCGCCGCGCAAGCCGCCGCGTGCTGGTCCAGCATGGCGAACGCAAGGTCTGGATCGGCGGCGATGCCCCGGTGGTGGTGCAGTCGATGACCAACACCGACACCGCCGACGTGATCGGCACCGCCATCCAGATCAAGGAGCTGGCGCGCGCCGGCTCCGAAATGGTGCGCCTCACCGTCGACAAGCCGGAAGCGGCCGCCGCCGTGCCGGCGATCCGCGAACAGCTCGACCGCATGGAAGTGGACGTGCCGCTGGTCGGCGACTTCCACTACAACGGCCACATCCTGCTGCGCGACTTTCCCGAGTGCGCCGCCGCGCTGTCGAAATACCGCATCAATCCGGGCAACGTGGGGCAGGGCGCCAAGCGCGACACCCAGTTCGCGCAGATGATCGAAGTCGCCATCAAGCACGACAAGCCGGTGCGCATCGGCGTCAACTGGGGCAGCCTCGACCAGTCGCTGCTGGCGCGCATCATGGACGAGAACGCCGCGCGCGCGAATCCGTTCAGCGCGCAAGCGGTGATGTACGAGGCGCTGATCACCTCGGCCATCGAGAACGCCGTGCGCGCCGAAGAAGTGGGCCTGGCGCGCGACAAGATCATCCTGTCGTGCAAGGTGTCGGCGGTGCAGGACCTGATCGCGGTCTACCGCGAACTGGCGCGTCGTTGCGACTACCCGCTGCACCTCGGTCTCACCGAAGCCGGCATGGGCAGCAAGGGCATCGTTGCCTCGACCGCGGCCTTGTCGGTGCTGCTGCAGGAAGGCATCGGCGACACCATCCGCGTCTCGCTGACGCCGGAGCCGGGCGGCGACCGCACGAAAGAGGTCGTGGTCTCGCAGGAAATCCTGCAAACCATGGGCCTGCGCAAGTTCACGCCGATGGTGATCGCCTGCCCGGGTTGCGGCCGCACCACCTCGACCGTGTTCCAGGAACTGGCCGACAACATCCAGACCTTCCTGCGCGATTCGATGCCGGAATGGAAGAAGTCGTATCCGGGCGTGGAAGCGATGAACGTCGCCGTGATGGGCTGTATCGTGAATGGTCCGGGCGAATCGAAGCACGCGAACATCGGCATCAGTTTGCCGGGTACCGGTGAATCGCCGGCGGCGCCGGTGTTCGTCGATGGCCAGAAAGTGGCGACCTTGCGCGGCGAGCGGATCGTGGATGAGTTCCAAAACATTGTTCTGGAATACGTGAAGAAGAATTACGGGCGCGCCGAGCTGGCTACGGAAGCCGCACAAAGTTAATCGTAGGGTGGAGTCCTGACTCCACGCGTTGCTGAGCTTGCATACCGCACCGCCGATCGAATACCGTACCGCGTGGAGTCAGGACTCCACCCTACGAATAGAAGAAGCTGACAATGTCCAAACCAGAAAAAATCGTCGCCATCAAAGGCATGAACGACATCCTCCCCGCCGACGCACCGCTGTGGGAGCTGTTCGAAAACACCGCCGAAACGATCCTGAAAAGCTACGGCTACCAGAAGATCGTCACCCCCATTGTCGAGGAAACCGGCCTGTTCAAGCGGGCGATTGGCGCCGTGACCGACATCGTCGAGAAGGAAATGTATTCCTTCACCGATTCGATGAACGGCGACGAACTGACCCTGCGTCCTGAAGGCACGGCCGGCGTGGTGCGCGCGGTGCTCGAGCACAACATGGTGTACGACGGTCCGAAGCGCCTCTGGTACAAGGGCCCGATGTTCCGCCACGAGCGTCCCCAGCGCGGCCGCTATCGCCAGTTCTTCCAGTTCGGCGCGGAAGCGGTCGGCTTTGCCGGCCCGGACATCGACGCCGAACTGATCATGCTGTGCCGCCGCCTGTGGGACGACCTCGGCCTGCAGAACGTGCGCCTGGAACTGAACTCGATCGGCAATGCCGAGGAGCGCCTGCGCCACCGCGCCGACCTGATCGCCTACTTCGAATCGCACGCCGGGATCCTCGACGCCGAAGCGCAGCGCCGCCTGCACAGCAATCCGCTGCGCATCCTCGACACCAAGAACCCGACCATGCAGGAGATGGTGAACGGCGCGCCGCAACTTCTGTCCTACCTGGGCGAAGAATCGCTGGCGCACTTCAACGGCGTCAAGCGCCTGCTGGACCGCAACAACGTGCAATACACGGTGAACCCGCGCCTGGTGCGCGGCCTCGATTACTACAACCGCACCGTGTTCGAATGGGTCACCGAAGAACTCGGTTCGCAAGGCACCATCTGCGCGGGCGGCCGCTACGATCCGCTGATCGAAACCTTCGGCGGCAAGGCCACGCCGGGCGTCGGTTTCGCGATGGGCATCGAGCGCATCATCGAGCTGATGAAGGGCCTGGGCGAGCCGGCGCAGCCGAGCCAGTGCGACGTCTACATGGTGCATCAGGGCGAAGAAGCGCAAGTGCAAGCCTTCATCCTGGCCGAACGCCTGCGTGATGCCGGCCTGGACGTTGTGTTACATTGCGCTACGCCAACGGGTGCCGGCAGCTTCAAGAGCCAGATGAAAAAGGCCGACGGCAGCGGGGCGTCGTTCGCTGTGATCATGGGCGAAGACGAAGTGGCAAATAATGTGGCCGCAATTAAGTCGTTGCGCGGCGAGTCCGGCGAGCAGCAGCAGGCCAGCGTCGCTTTCGACGCCGTCGTCGACCACATCGTCGACGCCATCGTCGGCGACCATGATCACGACCACGAGCACGTGCATTACCATCCTTAATTCATGCGTAGTATTACTGAATAACCCCCTTTTATAACTAGAATCACTAGACGACATGGCATACGACCTCGAAGAACAAGAACAGATTGCTTCCTTCAAAGCTTTCTGGTCGAAGTACGGCAACCTGATCACCTGGGTGCTGATCCTCGCCCTCGGCTCCTTTGCTGCCTACAACTTCTGGAATTCGCACACCCGCAAGCAGTCGGTCGAAGCGTCGGCCCTGTACGACGAGCTGACCGATGCCGTCACCGCCAAGGACAATGCCAAGAGCCAGCGTATCGCTGCCGACATCCAGTCGAAGTACAAGCGCACCGCCTACGCGCAGATGAGCGCGCTGGCGGCGGCCAAGACCGCGTTCGAGACCAACGACCTGAAAACCACGAAAGCCCAGCTGCAATGGGTGCTCGACAACGGCGACGACGAATACCAGTCGGTGGCGCGCCTGCGCCTGGCCGGTGTGCTGCTCGACGAAAAGAATTTCGATGGCGCCATGAAACTGCTGAACGAGAAATTCTTGCCGCAGTTCAGCGCCGAAGTGTCGGACCGCAAGGGCGACGTGCTGGTCGCGCAGAACAAGATCGCCGACGCCCGCGCCGCCTACGTCGCCGCGCTGACCGCCATGGGGCCGAAGCATCCGGGCAGCCAGCTGGTGCGCATCAAGCTCGAAGCCATCGGCGGCACTGCGCCAGCGGCACCGAAAGCGGCTTAAGCTGTTCATATTGTGATGGCCCACGCTCGCCGCAAGGTGGGCGTGGGCTTTGCCTCTCTACGAATCAGAACAAGGTACAAGAAAAATGCGTATTACCCGTAAGCTGGTAGGTGTCGGTGTCCTGGCCCTGATGACGGGCTGCTCGACCTTGAGCTCGCTCAATCCGTTTGCATCGAAAAACAAGAGCGCCGAACCGGCCAAGCTCGTCGAACTGAAAGGCACGATGGCGGTACGAACCGCCTGGAAACTTGATCTCGGCAAGGCGCGCGGCTACCAGTTTTCGCCTGCGCTGGCCGGTAACACGGTGGTCGTCGCCGGCGCCGACGGCAGCATCGCGCGCGTCGAAGCGGCGGACGGCCGCCAGCTGTGGCGCATCAAGGCCGGCGCCGACCTGACCGCCGGCGTCGGTACCGACGGCAATGTGATCGTCGTCGGCGCCAGCGATGGCGTCCTGATGGCCTTCGACATGGACGGCAAGGCGCTGTGGAAGACCCAGCTGTCGAGCGAGATCCTGTCCGCACCGGCAGTGGGACAGGGCATCGTCGTGGCGCGCTCGATCGACAACCGCATCGTCGGCATCGACGCCACCACCGGCCAGAAGAAGTGGACCGTGCAGCGCACCGCGCCGGCACTCACCCTGCGCACGGCGCCGGGCTTGGCAGTCTACGACAAGGACGTGATCGTCGCCCAGCCTGCCGGCAAGCTCGGCGCCTTCCTGATGGCCACCGGCGCCCCGCGCTGGGAAGTCGAAGTCGGCACCGCGCGCGGCGCGACCGAACTCGAGCGCGTGACCGACCTCGGCGGCATGCCGACGATTTTCGAGTCCGACGTCTGCGCCGTGGCCTACCAGGGCCGCGTCGCCTGCTACGACGTGGCCAGCGGCTCGCCGCGCTGGACGCGCGACCTGTCCTCGACGGTCGGCGTGGCGGTCGACCAGCGCTTCGTCTTCGCCGCCGACGACAAGGGCGCCCTGAACGCCTTCAACCGCGACGGCGGCGCCAGCGCCTGGACCAACGACAAGCTCGCCTTCCGCGGCCTGTCGACGCCGGTCTCGTACGGCCGCGCCGTTGCCGTCGGCGACTATCAAGGCTACGTGCATTTCCTCTCGCGCGAGGACGGCAGTTTCCTCGCGCGCGCCGCCACCGATGGCAGCGCCATCAGCGGCACGCCTCTGGTTGCCGGATCGAACCTGATTTTTCAAACACAAAATGGAACTGTGACCGCCATCGCGGTCGAATAGAATAAAACATGAAGCCGGTAATTGCACTCGTTGGTCGCCCGAACGTCGGGAAGTCGACCCTATTCAACCGCCTGACCCGTTCGCGCGACGCGTTGGTGGCCGACCTCCCTGGCCTGACGCGCGACCGCCACTACGGCGAAGGGCGCATCGGCGAGCGGCCGTTCCTGGTGATCGACACCGGCGGTTTCGAGCCGGTGGCCAAGGAAGGCATCATGCACGAGATGGCGCTGCAGACGAAGCAGGCGGTGGCGGAAGCCGACGTCGTGATCTTCATCGTCGACGGCCGCCAGGGCTTGACGCCGCACGACAAGACCATCACCGACTTCCTGCGCAAGTCGGGCCGCCAGGTCATGCTCGTGGTGAACAAGTCGGAAGGCATGAAGTACACCTCCGTCACCGCCGAGTTCTATGAACTGGGCATGGGCGACCCGTATGTCATTTCCGCCGCCCACGGCGACGGCGTGACCGACCTCGTGGTCGAGGCGCTCGACCAGGCCTTCGCTTCGCGTCCGCACGAGGAAGAAGAGCTGGAAAACCAGGACCACGGCGTCAAGATCGCCCTGGTCGGCCGTCCCAACGTCGGCAAGTCGACCCTGATCAACACCCTGGTCGGCGAGCAGCGCGTCATCGCCTTCGACATGCCGGGCACCACGCGCGACTCGATCGAAGTCCCGTTCGAGCGCGACGGCAAGCAATACACGCTGATCGACACGGCCGGTATCCGCCGCCGCGGCAAGGTGTTCGAAGCGATCGAGAAGTTCTCGGTCGTCAAAACCCTGCAGTCGGTGTCGGAGGCGAACGTGGTCGTGCTGATGCTCGATGCCCAGCAGGATATTTCCGAGCAGGATGCCCACATCGCCGGCTTCATCCTCGAATCGGGGCGCGCCCTGGTCGTCGCCGTCAACAAGTGGGATGGCTTGACCAGCGACCAGCGCGACGAGGTCAAGAACACCATGGACCGCAAGCTCGACTTCCTTGGCTTTGCCGAAACGCGCTTCATTTCCGCGCTGAAGGGCACCGGCATCAAGCAATTGATGGCTTCGGTCGACACGGCCTATGCCGCGGCGACGGCCAACCTGTCGACGCCGCGCCTGACGCGTGCGCTGCAGGAAGCGGTCGAGAAGCAGGAACCGAAGCGCAAGGGCACGTCCCGTCCGAAAATGCGCTACGCCCACCAGGGTGGCCAGAACCCGCCGATCATCGTCATCCACGGCAATGCGCTCGACGGCATTACCGAGCCGTACAAGCGTTACCTGGAAAAGCATTTCCGCGAAACGTTCAATCTGATCGGCACGCCGCTGCGGATCGAACTGCGCAGCGGGAAAAACCCGTTTGCCCACGATAAGGGGTAGGGTCTTTGAGGCCAATGGCCTCGAAGACGGGTTCACCGGGCACTTGTGCCCACGCGGTGATACGTGGCAGCAAGATCATCCGGCACGACATCGGAGCCCGTGCGTATCACCGCTCGCAAACTCAACGGTTTAATGGTCCCTTAAGCGTAGCAGTACGACAAGGACGCCTAAAACAGGTTACAGTAACCGCAGGCCATCGTTCGCAAAGCTGAATCTTGCCCCGTCCACTTGAAAAGGAGGCGTCTGCCTCCATTTTTTAACTACAACAACATTACGGAGCTGTTATGAGCAACAAAGGGCAACTGTTACAAGACCCATTCCTCAATGCCTTGCGCAAAGAGCACGTCCCGGTCTCGATCTACCTCGTCAACGGGATCAAGCTGCAAGGCCATATCGAGTCGTTCGACCAGTACGTCGTCCTGCTTCGCAACACCGTGACCCAAATGGTATACAAGCATGCCATTTCCACCGTCGTCCCGGCCCGCGCCGTCAATCTCAACCTCGAATCCGAAGCTGAGTAAGGCCGATGGCTGACGCCCCCGGTACCAACGATACGCGCGCCGTCCTGGTCGGCGTCGATTTCGGCGCGGTCGATTTCACGGCCAGCCTCGAAGAGCTGGCCTTGCTGGCCAGTTCTGCCGGCGCCGAGCCGATCGACACGATCACGGCCAAGCGCAATGCGCCCGATCCCGCTTACTTCGTCGGCAGCGGCAAGGCCGACGAAATCGGCGTCGCCGCCAAGGCGCTCGGCGCCGAACTCGTCATCTTCAATCACGCACTTTCCCCGGCACAGCAGCGTAACCTCGAGCGCCGCCTGGAGCTGCGCATCATCGACCGCACCAGCCTGATCCTCGACATCTTCGCCCAGCGCGCGCAGAGCCACGAGGGCAAGCTGCAGGTCGAGCTGGCGCAATTGCAGCACCTGGCCACGCGCCTGATCCGCGGCTGGACCCACCTGGAACGGCAAAAGGGCGGTATCGGCCTGCGCGGTCCCGGCGAAACCCAGCTCGAGACCGACCGCCGCCTGATCGGCGAGCGCGTCAAGGCCCTGCGCACGCGCCTCACCAAGCTGCGCAAGCAGCACGAGACCCAGCGCCGCGCACGCGGACGCAACAATACCTTTTCGGTGTCGCTGGTCGGCTATACCAACGCCGGCAAGTCGACCCTGTTCAACACGCTCACCAAAGCCGGTGTGTACGTGGCCAACCAGCTGTTCGCAACGCTCGACACCACCAGCCGCCGCCTGTACCTGGGCGACGAGACCGGCAGCGTCGTCATTTCCGACACCGTCGGGTTTGTCAGGGAATTGCCGCACCAATTGGTCGCCGCCTTCCGTGCCACGCTGGAAGAAACGATTCATGCGGACGTGCTGTTGCACGTGGTCGACGGTTCTTCGCCGACGCGCATGGAACAGATCGAGCAGGTCAACGAAGTCTTGCGCGAAATCGGCGCCGATCACATTCCGCAGATTCTTGTGTGGAACAAGATTGATGCAGCCGACCTCCAGCCTGGGGTCGAGCGTGATGAACATGATAAAATCAGCCGCGTTTTTATCAGCGCCAGGAGCGGCGCCGGCCTCGATCTGCTGCGCGAGGCCATCGTCGAGGCAGCCGCTTCGGCAGCCCGCCCGATTCCAGGCTCGCGCCCCAAGAACGAAGAGCAGGACGATGCAGCGCTGGATATCTTCCCTGAAGATGACGGCGAAAGTAATCCAACCTCCACCCATGTAGGGCCGCACTGAAGCCTATGCTTGTTTCCTTATTAAAAAGATTCGGCGTCAAATTGTCGCTGAACGATCCACGCTGGGGCAAAAATCCCGAAGGCGACCATAAAGCCCAGGAAGGCCGCCGCCCCGGCGAAGGTCCTCCCGACCTCGACCAGATGTGGCGCGACTTCAATGCGCGCCTGAACCGCCTGTTCGGCAACCGCGGCAACAACGGCGGCGGCGATAGCGGCGGCCCCTACCGCGGCGAAGGCCGTGGCGCCGGCATCACGGCGTCCGTGATCGGTTTCATCGTCCTGCTGATCTGGCTGGCTTCCGGCGCCTTTATCGTGCAGGAAGGGCAGGTCGGCGTGGTCACCACCTTCGGCCGCCTCTCGCACACCACCGGCGCCGGCTTCAACTGGCGCTGGCCGGCGCCGATCCAGGCCCACGAAACGGTGAATGTCTCGCAAGTGCGCACCGCCGAAGTCGGCTACCGCGACAACGTGCGCAACAAGCAGGGCGCCGAATCGCTGATGCTGACCGACGACGAAAACATCATCGACATCCAGTTCGCCGTGCAATACACGCTGAAGGACCCGGTCGCCTGGGTCTTCAACAACCGCGACCAGGATACGACCGTGCACCAGGTGGCCGAGACCGCCATCCGCGAAGTGGTCGGCAAAAGCAAGATGGACTTCGTGCTGTACGAAGGCCGCGAGAAGGTCGCGCTCGACGTGCACAACATGATCCAGCAGATCATCGACCGTTACAAACTCGGCGCCCTGATCACCAATGTGACCATGCAGAACGTGCAGCCGCCGGAGCAGGTGCAAAGCGCCTTCGACGACGCCGTGAAAGCCGGCCAGGACCGCGCCCGTGCCCGCAACGAGGGTGAAGCGTATGCCAACGACGTGATTCCACGTGCCAGAGGCGCCGCCTTCCGCCTGCTGCAGGATGCCGAAGCCTACCGCTCGATGGTCGTCGAAAACGCCACCGGTAACGCCTCGCGCTTCAACCAGGTGGTCACCGAATATGCGAAAGCCCCGGGCGTGACCCGTGACCGCATGTACATCGACACCATGCAGCAGATCTTCAGCAGCACCAGCAAGGTGATGGTCGACGCCAAGTCGGGTTCCAACCTGCTGTACCTGCCGCTTGACAAACTGATCGCGCAGGTTGCCGCCAACGACGCCGCCACGGGTAGCGCCCGTTCCGGTCCGGTGCAGGCGCCGCAGGACCAGGGCAGCACGCCGACGCAGGAAGTAATGCAGACGATTGAACAGGTGCGCCAGCGCGACAGCCGCGCGCGCGATTCCTCACGCGACAGGGAGAGCCGTTAATGAACCGCCTCGTAACCATTTTCGTGGCGGGCTTCATTGCCCTGATGCTGCTGTCCTCGACCGTGTTCGTCGTCGACCAGCGCCGCTTCGCCATCGTCTTCGCACTTGGTGAGGTGCGCGAAGTCATCGCCGAACCGGGCCTGCACTTCAAGCTGCCGCCACCGTTCCAGAACGTGATCTATCTCGACAAGCGCGTCCTGACCCTGGACACGCCCGACGCCGACCGCTTCATCACGGCCGAGAAGAAGAACATCCTGGTCGATGCTTTCGTCAAATGGCGCATCGTCGAACCGCGCCTGTACTACGTCAGCTTCAGCGGCGACGAGCGCGCCGCGGCCAACCGCATGTCGCAGATCATCAAGGCGGCCCTGAACGACGAGATCACCAAGCGCACCGTGCGCCAGGTGATTTCCGGCGAGCGTGGCGCCGTGATGCAGGCGGTGCAGAACAAGGTCATCGCCGAAGCGAAGCAGATCGGCGTCGGCATCGTCGACGTGCGCCTGAAGCGCGTCGACTACATCGAGCAGATCAACGCCTCGGTCTACGACCGCATGCGCGCCGAGCGGGTGCGCGTCGCCAACGAATTGCGTTCGACCGGTTCCGCCGAAAGCGAAAAGATCCGCGCCGACGCCGACCGCCAACGCACCGTGATCCTGGCCGAAGCCTTCCGCGAAGCCGAGAAGATCAAGGGCGAGGGTGATGCCAAGGCGTCCGCGATCTACGCCGATTCGTTCGGCAAGAGCCCCGAGTTCTACAAGTTCTATCGCTCGCTCGAGGCCTACCGCGCCAGCTTCAAGGCGCATGGCGACGTGATGGTGATCGATTCGAATTCGGAGTTCTTCAAGTATTTCAGGGCTCCGGGTAGCAGCAAGTAAACAAGAACGCCGCGTACACCGCGGCGTTTTTTTTGGCGATTCGATCGATCACACGACGTACCGCGTGGAGTCAGGACTCCACCCTACGTATCGCGATAATCGTAGGGTGGAGTCCCGACTCCACGCGGTGCAACGCCTGAATCGCGGCACAGGTTGCCGCTGCCGTACGCCTCCGCATTACCATCCGCTCCCTGTCTTGCTTCATTTTCGGGTAAAATTGCCGATTCGGCGCCGACTCCGTACTGCACGAGCGCGTCACGTTGCATCATTTCTAACAATTTCCCACAGCTGTTGCCCATGCCGAACTGGCTTTTGCCTGAGAATATCGCCGACGTATTGCCGTCGGAAGCACGCAAGATCGAAGATCTGCGGCGCCAGATGCTCGACACCTTCCGCCTCTACGGCTACGAGCTGGTCATGCCGCCGCTGCTCGAATACGTCGAGTCGCTGCTGGCCGGCGCGGGCGCCGATACCGACCTGCGTACCTTCAAGCTGGTCGACCAGCTGTCGGGGCGCCTGCTCGGCCTGCGCGCCGACATGACCACGCAAGTCGCGCGCATCGATGCGCACCTGTTGAATCGGGATTCGATCACCCGCCTGTGCTACGCCGGCAGCGTGCTGCATACCCGTCCGTCGGGCCTGCACGCCACCCGCGAGCCGATCCAGATCGGCGCCGAGATCTATGGCCACGCCGGCCTCGAAGCCGATGCCGAGATCCAGGAACTGGCCCTGGCATCGGTCGCCCTGGCCGGCTTCCTCGACGTGCGCCTCGACATGGCCCACGTCGGCGTGCTGCGCGCACTGTTGAATGAAGATGCCGCCGCCGGCAAGGACGAAGCCCGGATCACCGCACTGCTGCGCGCCAAAGACGTGCCCGGCCTGGACGAGATCACGCGCGCCTACGCCCCGGCCACCCGCGCCGCCCTGATGGCGCTGCCGAGCCTGTATGGCGACGTCGAAGTGCTGGCGCGCGCGAAAGAGGTGCTGCCGGCGCTGCCGGGCATCACACGCGCCCTGGCCGAACTGGCCGCGCTCGCCGCCGGCGCCATCGGCCGTGCGCAGGTAGCGATCGACCTGGCCGACCTGCGCGGCTACCAATACGAAAGCGGCGCCATGTTCGCGCTCTACGTGCCGGGCTTGCCGAACGCGGTGGCGCGCGGCGGCCGTTACGACCACGTGGGCGAAGCATTCGGCCGCGCGCGTCCGGCCACCGGCTTCTCGCTCGACCTGCGCGAACTGGCACGCCTGCTGCCGACGGCCGAGCGCAAGCACTCGATTCGCGCCCCGTGGGGCAACGCGCCCGAGCTGCGCGAAAAAATCGCTGACCTGCGCAAGGCAGGCGAAGTCGTGATCCAGTCCATGCCGGGTCACGATAATGTTCAGGACGAGTTCGAGTGCGACCGCGTGCTCGTCCTCGAAGATGGAAATTGGATTCTCAAAAACTTAGGTTAAGTGATGTCAAATACAAACGTGGCAAAGAACGTCGTTGTCATCGGCACCCAGTGGGGCGATGAAGGCAAGGGTAAGATCGTCGACTGGTTGACCGATCACGCAGCGGGCGTCGTCCGTTTCCAGGGCGGCCATAACGCCGGCCACACGCTGGTCATCAAGGGCCAGAAAACCGCCTTGCAACTGATCCCTTCGGGCATCATGCGCGAAGGCGTGGCCTGCTACATCGGCAACGGCGTCGTCGTTTCGGTACCGGACGTGATGCGCGAAATCGACAAGCTGGCCGCGGCCGGCGTCGAAGTCGTGTCGCGCCTGAAGATTTCCGAGGCGTGCCCGATCATCCTGCCGTACCACGTTGCCATCGACCAGGCCCGTGAAGCCAAGCGCGGCGTCAACAAGATCGGCACCACCGGCAAGGGCATCGGCCCGGCCTACGAAGACAAGGTCGCGCGTCGCGCGATCCGCATCGCCGACCTGCTCAACGAAGAGCGCTTCGCCGAAAAGCTGAAAGAAAACCTGGAATATCACAACTTCGTGCTGGTGAACTACCTGGGCGGCGAAGCGATCGACTTCCAGAAGACCTTCGACGACGCGATGGCCCTGGTGCCGCGCCTGCGTCCGATGGTCGGCGACGTTTCCTCGGCACTGTACGCCGCGCACAAGGCCGGCGGCAGCCTGCTGTTCGAAGGCGCGCAAGGTTCGCTGCTCGACGTCGACCACGGCACCTATCCGTTCGTCACCTCGTCGAACTGCGTGGCTGGTAACGCCGCCGCCGGCGCCGGCGTCGGTCCTGGCATGCTGCACTACATCATGGGCATCACCAAGGCCTACACGACGCGCGTCGGCTCGGGCCCGTTCCCGGCCGAACTGCCGACCGACGCAGGCGTCGGCGAGCACCTGTCGCGCGTGGGCCACGAGTTCGGCACCGTCACCGGCCGCGCCCGCCGCTGCGGCTGGTTCGACGCTGCGCTGCTGCGCCGCTCGGTCCAGATCAATGGCGTGTCGGGCATGTGCCTGACCAAGCTCGACGTGCTGGACGGCATCGAGACCCTGAAGCTGTGCACCGGCTACAAGATCAACGGCGTCGATGCCGACATCTTCCCGGTCGGCGCCGAAGAAGCCGCCCTGTGCGAGCCGGTCTACGAAGAAATGCCGGGCTGGACCGAAACCACGGTCGGCGCCAAGTCGATGGAAGAGCTGCCGGCCAACGCCCGCGCCTACATCAAGCGCATCGAAGAACTGGTCGGCATCCCGATCGACATGGTCTCGACCGGTCCTGACCGCGAAGAAACCATCGTCTTGCGCCACCCGTTTGCCGCTTGAGCATCACATAAAAATAGGAATGACTGAAATGAATACTCCTGCATCGACCGACAAGGACCTGTGGGTCTCCTGGGACCAATACAACCGCCTGGTCGAGCGCCTCGCGCTGCAAGTCTATGAATCGAACTGGAAGTTCGACATGGTGCTGTGCCTGGCGCGCGGCGGCGTGCGTCCCGGTGACGTGATCTCGCGCATCTTCGACGTGCCGCTGGCGATCCTGTCGACCAGCTCCTACCGCGAAGAAGCCGGCACCAAGCAGGGCAACCTGGACATCGCCAAGTACATGACGATGACCAAGGGTCCGCTGGCCGGCCGCATCCTGCTGGTCGACGACCTGGCCGATTCCGGCGTCACCCTGCAGAAGGTGCGCCAGCACCTGACCGACAACTACGCCGACGTCACCGAGGTGCGCTCGGCCGTCATCTGGGTGAAAGGTACCTCGGCCTTCAAGCCGGACTACCACCTGGAAGACCTGCCGCACAACCCGTGGATCCACCAGCCGTTCGAGGATTACGACGGCCTGCGTCCGCATCAGCTGTCGGCGTGGATGAAGAAGTTCGAGAAGTAATCGCCGTCGCGGCCCGGCGCCGACGATGCGGAAAGGCCAGTGCACTTCGGTGCGCTGGCCTTTTTTTTGTACGGCCCATTGTGCTACGGCGAATATGTGAATCGGTTAAGATTGCCGAAAATGCCTCACCAGACACCTCATAACAAGAACAACCATGACCCAAAGCTTCTTCCAGACCTTCATCCTGCTCATCCTCGTCACTGACCCCTTCGGCAACGTCCCCCTGTTCGCCACCGCCCTCAAGGACACGCCCGTCCACCGCCGCGGCCGCGTAGTAGTGCGCGAGTGCGCGATCGCGTTCTTGTTGCTGCTGGTGTTCATGTTCTTCGGCCAGCACTTTCTCGCCGCCTTGCACCTGAGTCCGATCGCGCTGCGCATCGGCGGCGCCGTGATCCTGCTGATCATTGCCATCCGCATGATCTTCCCGCATCCGGACGGCGTCCTCGGCAAGAGCGAGCATGGCGAGCCGTTCATCGTGCCGCTGGCGATTCCGGCGCTGGCCGGGCCGTCGGCGTTGGCGACCGTGCTGCTGTTCAGCGCGAATACGCTGTCCGAAACGATGGTGCACGTGGCCGCGCTGGCGGCGGTCGGGGTCGTCTGGCTGATGGTGTTCCTCAGCGCCGAACGCCTGCAGCAGAAGCTGGGGCCGCAGGTGATGACGGCGTTCGAGCGCCTGATGGGCCTGATCCTGACGGCGATGTCGGTCGAGATGCTGCTCGGCGGTATCCGCGAATTCGTGAAGACACTTTGATATGACTGATCCAGGCATGGCGGTAAGCACCCAAGACAGCGCGGAGGATCCATCGCTGCGCTTCCTGAGCGGCGGCGGCGAGGTGGGCGCGCTGATGCGCTCGCAAGACTGGTCCCACTCGCCGCTGGGCGAGCCGTCGACCTGGCCGCCGGCCTTGCGCAGCATCGTGTCGCTGATGCTGGGTTCGGGCTTCCCCATGTTCTGCGCCTGGGGGAAAGACCTGGGCTTCCTCTATAACGATCCCTACATCCCTGTCCTGGGCGACAAGCACCCGGCCGCACTCGGCGCGCCGTTCCACGCTATCTGGTCCGAGATCTGGGACGACATCCATCCGCTGATCGAGCGTGCGTTGGGCGGCCAGGCGACTTACATGGAAAAGCTGCCGCTGGTGATGCGCCGCCACGGCTATGACGAGCAGACCTGGTTCACCTTTTCGTATTCGCCGGCGCGCGACGACAGCGGCGAAGTCGCGGGCATGCATTGCGCCTGCGTCGAGGTCACCGGGCAGGTGCTGGCCGAGCGCTACCGCGACGAGGAGAACAAGCGCCTCATGACCCTGTTCGAACAGGCGCCCGGCATCATCGCCGTATTACGCGGCCCCGAACATTTGTTTGAAATTACAAACAAAAGTTATAACGAGCTGATCGGCCGCTCGGACCTGGTCGGCAAGACCGCGCGCGAAGCCTTGCCGGAAGTGGAAGGGCAGGGCTTCTTCGAACTGCTCGACCAGGTCTACGCCAGCGGCGAGCCCTTTGTCGGCCATGCGGTGCCGCTCGACGTGGCGCGCGAGCCGGGAGCGCCGCTCGAACGCCGTTACCTCGACTTCATCTACCAGCCGATCCGCGACCCGGCGGGGAACGTGGTCGGCATCTTCGTCGAAGGCAGCGACATGACCGTGCGCAAGCAGGTCGAGGACGAGCTGCGCGCCGCCAACCGCCAGAAAGACCAGTTCCTGGCCATGCTGGCGCACGAACTGCGCAACCCGCTGGCGCCGATCACGACCGCGGCCCAGCTGCTGAAACTCGGCACGCTCGACGCCAAGGGCGTGAGGAATGCCAGCGAGATCATCGCGCGCCAGGCCGAGCACATGACCGACCTGGTCAACGACCTGCTGGACGTCTCGCGCGTCACGCGCGGCCTGGTCACGCTGGAAAAGGAAGAGCTGGACGTGAACGCGGTGGTGGCCGGCGCGCTGGAGCAGGTGCGCCCGCTGATCGAATCGAAGCGCCATTCGCTGACGATGCAGCTGTCGGGCGAACCGGTGCACGTGATGGGCGACCGCACGCGCCTGGTGCAGGTGCTGTCCAACATCCTGAACAATGCCGCCAAGTACACGCCGTCTGGCGGCGAGATCGTCATGAAGGTCAGCGCGCCGGACGACCAGGTGGTGGTGTGTGTCACTGACAACGGCATCGGCATCGAACCCGAGGTGCTGCCGTATATTTTTGATTTGTTCACCCAGGCCGAACGTACGCCCGACCGCTCGCAAGGCGGCCTGGGCATCGGCCTGGCCCTGGTAAAAAGCCTGGCCACGCTGCATGGCGGCAGCGTCGAAGCGCGCAGCAAGGGGCCGGGGCAGGGTAGCCAGTTCGAGATCCGTCTTCCTCGCCTGAGCGCGGGCGCGCTGGCGTCGGACGAGGCGATTGGTGCGGACGGCGCGGCGCAGGTGGAACCGCTGCGCGTGATGGTGGTCGACGACAACCAGGACGCGGCGCAAATGCTGGCGATGCTGCTGGAAGTGCAGGGCCATGCCGTGTCGGTGGAGTACGACGGCCGCGGCGCCCTGCAGCGGGCGCGCCTGGAGCGGCCGCAGGTCATGCTGCTCGACATCGGCCTGCCCGATACCGACGGCTACGCGCTGGCGCGCAAACTGCGTGCGCTGCCGGAACTGGCGGGCGCCACCCTGGTCGCGCTGACCGGCTACGGCCAGGAAGACGACCGCCGCCAGGCCGAGGAAGCCGGCTTCAACCACCACCTGGTCAAGCCCGCCGACCTGGCGCAAGTGGGCGAGATCCTGGCATCGGTGCAGGGCAAGGCGCGTTAAGCCTGCTCGTCTTGTGCGAACTGCCTGATTCGGCAATACTGCCGCACGGCCATGCGCCGACGACATACTCGATAAAGGTAAAACACATGAAATACGCAATTTCGGCCCTCGGTCTGGCCTTGTCCCTGGCCACCGGCATCGCCGCCGCCGCTGCAGCCCCCGCCGCCCCGGCCGCCCCGGCCCGCACTGCGCAGCTGAAGACGATCGACACCGTCGTCGGCAAGGGCAAGCAAGCCGTCAGCGGCAACACGGTCGTGGTCCATTACACCGGCTGGCTGTACGAGCCGAAAGCGCCAAAACAGCGCGGCAAGCAGTTCGACAGCTCGGTCGGCGGCGACCCGTTCACCTTCCCGCTGGGCATGGGCGGCGTCATCAAGGGCTGGGACCAGGGCGTGGCCGGCATGAAGGTCGGCGGCAAGCGTACGCTGATCATCCCGTCGGAACTGGGCTATGGCGCGCGCGGCGCCGGTCCGATCCCGCCAGGCGCGACGCTGCTGTTCGATGTCGAGCTGATCGACGTGAAATAAGCACTGCATTCGGTGATATCCATGAAACGGCCTGCGGGCCGTTTTTTATTGGGGATTTTCTGGCAGGATTCGTGTGGGAGCCTGCCGAGGCTGCGATGTATGCTAAAGGCACTATCGTTTCAGCATAAGTACCAATGAGAACCTGGAGAATTGCAATCGAAAAAGCGGCGCTCGACCGCGACTGCAAGGGCGCCCGCGAGAGTGGCGGTCACTGGCACAGCGAGGGCCAGCCGGCGCTGTATGCGGCGGCGACGGTGGAGCTGGCGGTGCTGGAAAAGTTCGTGCACACCGAAGAAGTCGACGAGGAGCCGCTGGTGCTGGTGGCGATCGATTTGCCGGACGATCCGGCGCTGGGGCTGGAGGTGTCGGCCGATGAATTGCCGGAAGGATGGGATGCGCTCGATGACGGCGGCAGCGCGGCTGCATTTGGGACGGCGTTCCTGAAGAAGCACGAATATCTTTACATGCGGGTGCCGTCGGTGATCGTGGGGGAGGGCGTGAATCTCGTGATCAATCCAGCGCATCATGCGTATGAGGGGGTGAAGTTGAGTATTGCGCGGACGTTCAGGTTTGATCCGAGGATGTTCAAGCGGTAACGCAGGAAGCGGTCCGCAGGATTGCTGGCGGGGTAAACGCGTGGAGTCGGGACTCCACCCTACGAATACCACTGATCGTAGGGTGGAGTCCCGACTCCACGCGGTACATCGCATGCCGGCACGCGGCCATGTCTCCAGACGTGTAAACAAAAAACGGCGCCCTCGGCGCCGTTCGTCTTACTTGCCCAACATCGACACCACGTTGTCCGCCCCCGGCGCCCCGAACGCCTGCTGCTTGAGCACATGCAACTGGTCGCGCACCTGCGCTGCCTTTTCGAACTCGAGGTTCTTGGCATGGTCGACCATGAGCTTTTCGAGGCGCTTGATTTCTTTCGAAATCTGCTTCTCGCTCATCGATTCCACCTTGGCCGTCGCCTCGGCGTCCGCCATGCCCTGCGCGCCCTCGACCATGGCTTTCTGCGCGGCGTTGCTGTAGACGCCGTCGATCATTTCCTTGATCTTCTTCTGCACGCCTTTCGGGGTGATGCCGTTCGCCTCGTTGAACGCGATCTGCTTGGCGCGGCGGCGTTCGGTTTCATCGATGGCGCGGCGCATCGAGTCGGTCACGTGGTCGGCGTACAGGATCGCCACGCCGTTCAGGTTACGCGCAGCGCGGCCGATGGTTTGAATAAGCGACCGTTCGGAACGAAGGAAACCTTCTTTGTCGGCATCTAACACCGCAACTAATGATACTTCCGGCAAGTCCAGGCCTTCGCGCAGCAGGTTAATACCGATCAGCACGTCGAAAGTACCGAGGCGCAGGTCACGCAGGATTTCCACACGCTCGACGGTCTCGATATCGCTGTGCAGGTAACGTACCTTGACGCCGTGGTCGGACAGGTATTCCGTCAGCTGCTCGGCCATGCGCTTGGTCAGCGTGGTGATCAGCACGCGCTCGTTCTTCTTGACGCGGTCGTTGATCTCGCTCATCACGTCGTCCACCTGCGACAGGGCGGGTTTCACGAGGATGACCGGGTCGACCAGGCCGGTCGGGCGTACTACCTGCTCGACCACGTTATCTGCATGCGAATTCTCGTATTCGGCCGGCGTGGCCGAAACGAAAATCGTCTGGCGCATCTTGCCTTCGAATTCCTCGAATTTCAGCGGCCGGTTGTCCAGCGCCGACGGCAACCGGAAGCCGTAGTCGACCAGGTTGGTCTTGCGCGAACGGTCGCCGTTGTACATGGCGGACAGCTGGCCGACCAGCACGTGCGACTCGTCCATGAACATCAACGCGTCTTTTGGCAGGTAGTCGACCAGGGTCGGCGGCGGTTCGCCCGGCATCGCGCCCGACAGGTGGCGCGAATAGTTCTCGATGCCTTTCGTAAAACCGATCTCGGCCATCATTTCGAGGTCGAAGCGGGTACGCTGTTCGAGGCGCTGTTCTTCGATCAGCTTGTTCTGCTGGCGGAACTCTTCCAGGCGATCCTTCAGCTCGGCCTTGATCGATTCAACCGCGCGCAGGACGGTCGAGCGCGGGGTGACGTAGTGCGAGCCCGGATAGACCGTAAAACGCGGGATCTTCTGGCGCACGCGGCCGGTCAGCGGGTCGAACAGCTGCAGCGACTCGATTTCGTCGTCGAACATTTCGACGCGGATCGCCAGTTCGGCGTGCTCGGCCGGGAAAATGTCGATGGTGTCGCCGCGCACGCGGAAAGTGCCGCGGCCGAAATCCATCTCGTTGCGCGAATACTGCATCTGGATCAGGCGCGCGATGATGTCGCGCTGGGCCACTTTGTCCTTATGGCGCAGCGTCAGGATCATCTTGTGGTATTCGTTCGGATTACCGATACCGTAGATCGCCGACACGGTGGCGACGATGACGACGTCGCGCCGTTCCATCAAGGACTTGGTGCACGACAGGCGCATCTGCTCGATGTGCTCGTTGATCGACGAGTCCTTTTCGATGAACAAATCGCGCTGCGGCACATAGGCTTCCGGCTGGTAGTAATCGTAGTACGAGACGAAATACTCGACCGCGTTTTGCGGGAAGAATTCGCGGAACTCCGAATACAACTGGGCGGCCAGGGTTTTATTCGGCGCGAACACGATCGCCGGACGGCCGGCGCGGGCGATCACGTTCGCCATCGTGTAGGTTTTGCCGGAACCGGTCACGCCAAGCAGTGTCTGATACATCAGACCGTCTTCGATGCCTTCGACCAGGCCGTCAATCGCCGTCGGCTGGTCACCGGCGGGGGGGAAGGGCTGGTGCAGTTTGAATGGTGAGCCCGGGAAGGTGATGACCGTCGGTTCGGGGCTATTTGCAATGGATAAATCAGCCATACTTTCAGACCTTTGCTAGAATGGGGACTCGTTTGCGGCACTGCAGCAGAGGTATCGCTGTAGTCCCGCTGTCTATACAACTGCTGCGATCCACCGACAAAATCAGTTTATCACGATGACTTCTTCCGCCTCCGCCAGCCTCTTCGGCGCCATCGACATGGCCCCGCGCGACCCGATCCTGGGCATCACCGAAGCATTCAATGCCGATACCAACCCGGCCAAGATCAACCTGGGGGTCGGCGTTTATTACGACGATAACGGCAAGGTACCTCTGCTGCAGTGCGTCCAGCAGGCCGAGGCGAAGTTGATGGAACAGTTGTCGCCGCGCACCTACCTCCCGATCGAAGGCCTGGCAGCGTACGACAAGGCTGTGCAAGAGCTTGTATTTGGGGCCGACAGCGCCGTAATTCAAGAGAAGCGCGCGATTACCGTGCAGGCGATCGGCGGCACCGGCGCCCTGAAAATCGGCGCCGATTTCCTCAAGCGCTTTTCGCCGGAATCGCAAGTCTTCATTAGCGACCCGAGCTGGGAAAACCACCGCGCCCTGTTCGAATCGGCCGGTTTCATCGTCAACAACTACACCTATTACGACCCGGCCACCCATGGCGTTAACTTCGACGGCATGCTGGCCTCGCTGCGCAAGATGGATGCCGGTTCGATCGTCGTGCTGCACGCCTGCTGCCACAACCCGACCGGCGCGGATCTCACCCAGGAGCAGTGGGGCCAGGTGATCGAAGCGGTCCAGGCCGGCGGCCTGGTTCCCTTCCTCGACATGGCCTACCAGGGTTTCGGCGCGGGCATCGCCGAAGACGGCGCCGTAGTGCGCCGTTTCGTCGAAGCCGGCGGCCCGCTGCTGGTGTCGAACTCGTTCTCGAAGTCGTTCTCGCTGTACGGCGAGCGCGTCGGCGCACTGTCGGTGGTCGCCTCGAGTGCAGAAGAAGCGGCGCGCCTGCTGTCGCAACTGAAGCGCGTGGTGCGCACCAACTACTCGAACCCGCCACTGCACGGTGGCAAGGTGGTGGCGACGGTGTTGTCGACGCCGGAACTGCGCCAGCTGTGGGAAGACGAGCTGGCTGGCATGCGCGTGCGCATCAAGCAGATGCGCGAATCGCTGGTCGAAAAGCTGGCGCAACGAGCGCCGGGCCGCGACTTCGGTTTTGTCCGCGAACAGGTCGGCATGTTCTCGTATTCGGGCCTGACGAAAGAGCAGGTCGGCAAGCTGCGCGACGAATCGATTTACGCCGTCGACACCGGCCGCATCTGCGTTGCCGCGCTGAATTCGAAGAACATCGATCTCGTCGTTGACGCAATCGCAAAAGTCCTCTAAAATCTTGCTTCTTCGCTGCTAAACGTTGTTTGGTAGCAAAGAGCAAGTCAATTCCCTGATAGCTCAGTCGGTAGAGCGACGGACTGTTAATCCGCAGGTCCCTGGTTCGAGTCCAGGTCGGGGAGCCAGAATATGCAGAAATGCGTGAAAAAGAGCGTCGAGCGATCGACGCTCTTTTTTTCGTTCGTCCCGTATGTTGGGACGTATATAGGCAGTTGGGCAGTCATTGATCGCGTGGAGCTTCGAATTCCTGTCGAAAATATTTACACAACATAATTTTAGTTGATATAAGTCATTGATTTTGTTGATTGGCATAAATATTGCTTATTTATAGGCAACTCAATCAACCTCAGGTTTTTATGTCCTTCGCTTCGAAATCCCTCGCTCTGGTCGCAGCTTCCTTGCTATCTCAATCCGCTTTCGCCGGCATCATGTACCTGAGCGATGGCGATGGCCGCCGCATGCACAGTGTCGATACCGTCACCGGCAAGGTCGTCAATACCTGGGCAGCGGCGCCGCAACAGCGGGCATTCCCGATCGCCGTGTATAACGATGTGCGCACGACCGGCTACGCGGCCGGCGAGACCGGCGGCCAGTATTCGCTCACTGGCGCCGCGCTGGGCGGTACCTACGCGTTGCCATCGCTTGGCCTCACCTTCTCCGACGGTACCAGCGATGGCAAATACAATTACGCCATCTCGTGGCAAAACGGTTCGGTCTATCGCTTCGGCCGTGATTGGGGCAACGGCAGCCTGATGTTCAACACCAACCGGGGCGGTGGCGGCCTGACCTACGATGCGGTCGATAACAGTTTCTGGATTTCCTGCGATCGTTGCAGCGGCCTGAGCCATTATTCGATGACCGGCGCCTTGCTCGGTACCATTGCAACTCCTCAGGTTACCAGCATGGATTGGGACCTGGCCATGGACCCGCTGACCCGTACGCTGTGGATCAGCCAATTCGGTAGCGGAACCTTCTATCAATACTCGACCGCCGGCGCATTCCTGGGCAGCACAAGCTTCGCCAGCCTGCCGTTGGCAAATAGCTTCCGTAGCGCCGAATTCGACTTGGCCGCGCGCGCCGCTGACGTACCGGAACCAGGCACACTGGCGTTGTTTGGCATTGCGCTTGCAGGACTCGCCATGCGCCGCCGCGCCTGAGTACGGAGGCGGGCAGGCAAGGGGGTGATGCGGTTCCGGCAAGGCGCCGGCACCCCACGGAAAAAACTTGCGTGCGGGGTCTTGTGGAATACCGCTGAGCAGTTATAATGCCAACCTCAATTCCCTGATAGCTCAGTCGGTAGAGCGACGGACTGTTAATCCGCAGGTCCCTGGTTCGAGTCCAGGTCGGGGAGCCAGAATATGCAGGAATGCGTGAAAAAGAGCGTCGAGTGATCGGCGCTCTTTTTTTTCGTCCGTGAACGACGTCATCGTTGTTCGTTGTTCCGCGTGGGCACAGAGTCCTGCGCGGCCCGGCCCACCCTGCAAACCGCAGGTCCGGGCATTCAGAAAAAGGCCGCGTCGATAACGCGGCCTTTTTCTTTTTCAGCCCT
The DNA here is from genome assembly GCF_014842025.1 of Massilia sp. CFBP 13721. Taxonomy (GTDB): domain Bacteria; phylum Pseudomonadota; class Gammaproteobacteria; order Burkholderiales; family Burkholderiaceae_D; genus Telluria. Next base: position 45,582 of record NZ_JACYUY010000005.1, on the reverse strand, counting down.
TATGCGCGGCCCGGTACCGGCTTCACCTTCGCCGCCGCCGCCAGCGCGCGCTCGCGCGCCGTCTTCACATCGGCCGCCGTCGCCAGCGCCACCCCCATGCGCCGGCGCGCGAACGATTCGGGCTTGCCGAACAGGCGGATGTCGGTCTCCGGTACCTGCAGTGCTTCGGCCACGCCTTCGAAGGCGATTCCCTGTGCGTCCAGCTGGCCATAGATCACCGCCGAGGCGCCTGGCGCGCGCAGCGCCGTGTTCACCGGCAGGCCCAGCACGGCCTTGGCGTGCAGCTCGAATTCGCTCTGCACCTGGGTCGCCATCGTCACCATGCCGGTGTCGTGCGGACGCGGGCTTACTTCCGAGAACCAGACCATGTCGCCCTTGACGAACAATTCGACGCCGAAGACGCCGTAGCCGCCGAGGTTACCGGTGACCTTTTCGGCGATCTCGCGCGAACGCTGCAGCGCGAGCGCGTTCATCGGGTGCGGCTGCCACGATTCGACGTAATCGCCTTGCACCTGCTTGTGGCCGATCGGCGCGCAAAAGCTGGTCTGCGTGCTGCCGTCGGCGCCGCGCGAGCGCACCGTCAGCAGCGTAATTTCATAGTCGAAGTCGATGAAACCTTCGGCGATCACGCGTCCGGCGTCGACGCGTCCGCCGGCGGCGGCGTAATCCCAGGCGGCTTGCACGTCGGCCGCGCTGTCGAGTTTCGATTGGCCCTTGCCCGAGGACGACATCACCGGTTTCACCACGCAGGGGAAGCCGACCAAGGCGCAGGCTTCCTGCAGTTCTTCCAGGCTGCTGGCGAAGCGGTAGGGCGAGGTGGCGAGGCCCAGCTCTTCGGCGGCGAGGCGGCGGATGCCTTCGCGGTTCATGGTCAGCTGGGTGGCGCGCGCGGTCGGGATGCAGGTGATGGTGCCGGCCGCCTCGAGTGCGGCCAGGGTATCGGTGGCGATCGCCTCGATTTCGGGAATCACGAGATCCGGCCGTTCCTGTTCGATCAGGGCGGCGAGGGCGGCGCCGTCGGTCATGTCGATGACGTGCGCGCGGTGCGCCACTTGGTGGCCGGGCGCGTTCGGGTAGCGGTCGACGGCGATGACTTCGACGCCGAGGCGCTGCAGGGAAATGATGACTTCCTTGCCGAGTTCGCCGGAGCCGAGCAGCATCACGCGCGTGGCGGAGGGGGAGAGGGGAGTGCCGAAAATGCGGGGAGTGGTCATGGTCTTGTCGAGGTAAGTGCGGGTTTTGTGCAGGAACTTAGTTAAATATGCGCAGTCCTACGCATTATGAACAAGATTGTACTCATCGGCACGGCGGCAAAGACGCTCGGCGTCTCGACTAACACCTTACGGCGCTGGGAGGCCAACGGACGATCGGTCCCGATCCGCACCCAGGGTAATCAACGCCGATACGACCTTGGCTGCGCTGCGTTTGGAACTGCACCATGAGGCGCTGGCATTGCATAGCACGATGCCTATGCTCAGGTATCGAGTCACGACCAGAAAGCTGATCTCGAACGCCAGAAGCAGGTTACTGGAATTGTACTGCGGGCAGCGTACTGCGCGAGCCAGGGCTGGACGTTCGAAGTGATCGCGATCTCGACTCCGGCATGAACTATCAACTGATCGACGCTATCAGACAGGCGGTGAAGGAGGCGTAATGATCCTGGCCCACCGTATCCGGCTCGATCCCAACAAGGTGCAGGCAACGCATCTGGCGCGTGCGGCCGGAACGGCGCGCTTTGCCTACAACTGGTCACTGGCTCAATGGCAGCGGCAGTTCGAAGCATGCAAAGCCGATCCAGCCTTGCCGAAGCCGAATGAGGCGGCGTTGCGCCGCCAACTGAACGCCATCAAGCGCGGGCAGTTTCCGTGGATGCTGGAGGTCACAAAGAATGCGCCACAGATGGCGATCATCCAACTTGGCCGCGCCTTCCAGAACTTTTTCGAGAAACGGGCACGCTACCCAAAGTTCCGCCGCAAAGGTATCGATGACCGATTCACCTTGACCAATGACCAGTTTCGCGTCGATGGCAAACGCATCCGGATCCCGAAACTCGGGTGGCTGAGAATGCGCGAAACCCTGCGTTTTACGGGGAGAATTGTCTCCGCATCCGTCTCGCAAAGGGCTGGCCACTGGTATGCCAGCATTACCGTCGACACCCAGGACGCACAGCTACCGCCAGCCGAAAACCAAGGCGCGGTTGGTGTCGACTTTGGTGTGACGCACCTGGCCACCTTGTCGACCGGAGAGAAAGTCGCGGATCCGAAAGCACTGCACACCTTGCTGGATCGATTGCGGCGCTTGTCACGCAGCCTGTCGCGCAAGGTCAAGGGTTCGTGCAATCGTAAAAAAGCAAAGGCCAGACTGGCGCGCCTGCACGCCAGGATCGTCAACGTGCGCGCGAACGGCTTGCACAAGCTCAGCGCCAGTATTGTCCGGCGCTTTCATACCATCGGCATCGAGGACTTGCACGTCAAGGGCATGCTCGGCAACCGTTGCTTGTCGCGTGCAATTGCCGACATGGGGTTTGCCGAACTGCGTCGCCAACGCGTGTACAAAACGCAGCGGCGCGGTGGACAAGTAGTCGTCATCGACCGCTGGTACCCCAGCAGCAAGACCTGTTCGTGCTGTCGTCACAAGCTTGACGCACTTGACCTGGCCATCCGTCAGTGGACATGCCCTGCATGCGGCGCGCTGCATGATCGCGACATCAACGCAGCAATTAATTTGAGAACTATGGCGGTGAGTTCCACCGTGTCAGCCTGTGGAGGGGAAGGCGCTGGTCCTGTGCGTGAAGCGCAGGACGAAACCGGCCCCGGCGAAGCAGGAATCCAGCGAAAAGTTAACGATGCTTAGCTTTGCGTAAGTCTGGAAGAACAGTGCTGCGACTATAGCAAAGCGGGGCGGGAAGGGTGCGCGGTGGGTGCAGAATGTCTATTTTCGTACAGGACTCGCCAAACTGCGATCCGCCCGCTATAATGTTGCCTCAATTCCCTGATAGCTCAGTCGGTAGAGCGACGGACTGTTAATCCGCAGGTCCCTGGTTCGAGTCCAGGTCGGGGAGCCAGAATATGCAGAAATGCGTTAAAAAGAGCGTCGAGTGATCGGCGCTCTTTTTTCGTTTGTGTGCTAGGCATTCCTGCAAACACTGCTCGTCGTTCCGCGTGGGCATGCCCACCCTACGTCAGTAGAGCGACGGACTATTAATCCACAGGTCCCTGGTTCGAGTCCAGGTCGGGGAGCCAGAATTCGGCAGTAAACAAAAGGCCGCGTCGATGACGTGGCCTTTTTCGTTTATGCGCCTGGAATTGCGTGTTGCAGAACTGCCTTCCACAGCCACGTCGTCGGATTTATTTACACTGTGGACACGAAAAAGCTGTCCTGTCTTTACAAGTTCTTGATTTAACTAAAAATAATGAACATGGCGCAACTTTTGCTTAATGGAAAGCGCGGCCATTGAAGAGTCGCGTGAACGAACCCACATCCCAAACTAGGAATAAGACATGAAATTTTCTGCTATTTCGCGCGTCCTGCTCGCCGGTGCCGTTGCCTCGCTGTTCCTCGCACCCGCAGCGCAGGCCGCAGTCGTCTCCGTCAGTTTCGCCAACGCCCCGGTCGCTGTCCCGAATAACATCGACGGTGTCTACTTCAACTTTGTCACCGGTGCGCGCGGCACGACCGAAATCGCCGGCTACGACTTCAATCCTTACAACAACAACTCGGGTCTCACCTTCTACGCCGCTGCCGCCCCGTCGGGTATCCTTGCCACCGGCACGCCCGGTACCTCGGCGGAAGCACGCGTGCTGTCGTTCGGCGACCTGATCTCCGCAAGCGGCCAATACAATCAGTTCCAGACCCGTGGCACCGCATTCAACGTCACCGGCCAGGAATACGTCGGCCTGCGTTTCCTGAACGAGTCGACCGGCATCGTGAACTATGGCTGGGCATTGATGAGCACGACCGCCGGTAACGGCTTCCCTGCATCGGTCCTCGGTTACGGCTATGAAAACACCGGCCTGTCGATCACGGCTGGTCAAACCGCGGCCGTTGCGCAGGTTCCGGAACCTGGCTCCTTCGCGCTGCTGGGCCTGGCCCTGGGCGCCATGGGCATGATCCGTCGCCGCAAGAACGTCTGAACGGTGCATGGCCGGCAAGGCATGCAGCAATCACGCCAACCTTCGGGTTGGCGTTTTTCATTGTCAAGTCAGAATCAATTTCGTCACTTTCGCCGCTTCTTGTCGTTCGACGTATAAGTGCGGGTATAGAAGTTCGGCGGCTTCTTCGCCACCCAGTCGATGAAGGCGCGGATCTCGTCGTGTCCGCGCAGCGCCTCCCAGGTGTGATAGGTGCGCAGCAGTTCGCGCTCGGTAAAGGCCGAATGGATTTTACGGTGGCAGATCTTATGGATCGGGAACTGTTCCTTGCCCTTGAACGTCTTCGGCACCAGGTGGTGACGGTCGATGTTGACGGTGCCCAGTTCGCGACCGCACAAGGGGCAGAGTGGATCGTGCACGGAGCTCCCTGACGGCAAAATAAATTGTCAATACAAGGTGGTGGCGAATCCCGGAGTGTCAAGCGGAATAGTTAATTTGATGAACTCGTTATTCACATTGGTGTAGAATCAATGCTTCACAAAATGCAACCTGGCCTCTGTAATGTCCGCACTAGTGGGGTCTCCAGCGATGATCGAAGACGATACCAGTACCTGTTCGATCCTGCTGATCGATGACGAACCGTTTGCCCAGCAAATCATCGAGCACGGGCTGAAAACCTGCATCAAGCACGTGCTGCACTACGAGTCGAGTTCCGCCCGCGCGGTCGACCTGGTGCGCGAACTGCAAGTCACGGTGGTGCTGGTCGACTTGCGCATGCCCGACCTCGACGGCTTCGAGTTCACGCGCCGCCTGCGCGCCTGTCCCGATACCGAACACATCCCCGTCATCATGCTGTCGTCCGAGGACGACCCCGAGATCAAGGCGCAGGCGTTTGCCGCCGGCGTCAACGACTACATGGTGAAGTGGCCCGATCATCGCGAGCTTGTTGCCCGCGTCCAGTACCACAACGCCGCCTGCATCGCCCGCCGCGAGCGCGATGCCGCCTTCGCCTCGCTGCGCGTGAGCCAGCAGCAGCTGGCCGCGAGCGAATCGGCGCTGCACCAGGCGCAGAAGATGGAAGCCATCGGCCAGCTCACCGGCGGCGTGGCGCACGACTTCAACAACGTCTTGCAGATCATCGGCGGCAACCTGCAACTGCTCAAACTCGTCGGCGGCCTGAACGAGGCGGCGCGTACCCGCGTCGAGATGGCGCTGGCCGGCGTCGAGCGCGGGGCCAAGCTGTCGTCGCACCTGCTCGCGTTCGCGCGGCGCCAGCCGCTGCAGGCGGTGGTGCTCAATCCGGGCCACCTGCTGCGCCAGATGGACGACATGATGCGGCGCGTGCTGGGGCCGAATGCGCGCATCGTCACCGACATCGATCCGGCGCTGTGGAGCACGGTCGCCGATCCGGACCAGCTCAACAACGTGCTGCTGAACCTGGCCATCAATGCACGCGATGCGATGGGCGGCAGCGGCACCCTGCACATCCGCGCCGGCAATGCCGGCGGCGCCACCCAGGTGCGCGGCATCGAACTGCCGCCGGGCGCCGCGGCCGGCGAGTACGTCTTCATCGAAATCGCCGACAGCGGCAAGGGCATGCCGCCCGAGATCCTGCAGCGCGTCTTCGAACCCTTCTTCACCACCAAGCCGGTCGGGCAGGGCACGGGCCTCGGCCTGTCGATGGCCTATGGTTTCGTCAAGCAATCGGGCGGCGACATCGCCATCGTCAGCGAAGTGGGCCGCGGCACCAGCGTGCGCATCTTCCTGCCGCGCAGCGCCACCGAGGCGGCGCAGCCGGAAGCGCCGGTCGAGGTGCCGCTCTACGGCGGCCTGGAGACGATCCTGGTGGTGGAAGACGAGGAAGACGTGCGCAGCTCGACCTGCGCGATCCTGTCCGCGCTCGGCTACCAGGTGCTGGAAGCGGCCGACGCGGCGGGCGCGGTGGCGATCGTCGAAAGCGGACGCCATATCGACCTGGTGTTTTCCGACGTGGTCATGCCGGGGCCGGTGAGCAGCCTGCAACTGGGCGAGATCGTGCGCAAGCATTTGCCGCAGGCGCAGCTGCTCTACACGTCGGGCTATGCGGAAGGGGTACTGGCGCACGAGGGCAAGGTCAGCGCCTCGGTGCACCTGCTGCAGAAACCGTATCATCCAGACGCGCTCAGTGCGCGCATCCGTCATTTGCTGCGCCGTTCAAAAGCCGGCGCCGACGCCGGTACGCAAGCCGTACCGGCCGCCTGATTCAACGATGCGTCAGGTCGGACGCACGTAGCGCTGCGACCCCGGCGGCGGTTCGTTCAGCACCGCCCAGAAGATGCCCAGGTCGGCGATCGCGCGCACGAATTCCTTGAAATCCACCGGCTTGACGACATAGGCGTTCACGCCCAGCTCGTAGCTGCGCACCAGGTCCTGTTCTTCTTTCGACGAGGTCAGCATTACGACCGGCATGCTTCTCAGCTTGTCGGTCTGGCGGATGGTCGCCAGTACTTCCAGGCCGTCGACTTTCGGCAGTTTCAGGTCGAGCAGGGTAACGGCCGGATTGCCTTCCGGGCGCTCGGCGAATTCGCCGCGGCGCAGCAGGTAATCGATCGCTTCGGCGCCGTCGCGCACGACCACGACCTCGTTGGCCAGCTGGCTGCGCGCCAGCGCCACCAGGGTCAGTTCGAGGTCGTGTGGATTGTCTTCGACCAGCAGGATGGGTTTTAGCATTGTGTTTAAGCTCGCGGTTGCGTTGAAAGTGCGAGTGTTCGCGGAATACTGAAGGAGAAAGTGGCGCTCTGGCCCTGGATCGAATCGGCCCAGACTTGTCCGCCGTGGCGTTCGACGATGCGGCGCACGTTGGCCAGGCCAATGCCCGTGCCCTGGAAGTCTTCCATCCGGTGCAGGCGCTGGAACACGCCGAACAGCTTGTGCACGTAATCCATGTTGAAGCCGGCGCCGTTGTCGGCGAAGTGGAAGACCGTGCCCGCGTCATCCTGCTCGGCCCAGACGCGGATAATGGCCGGGTCGCGCTGGCCGGTGAACTTGACCGCGTTCGACAGCAGGTTCATCACCGCCAGGTGGAGAAAAGTCGGGTCGGCCGTGATGCGCGGCAGTGCTTGCAGGTCCCACTCGATGTTGCGGCCCTTGACGTCCATGGCCAGTTTGTCGATGCAGGAGGCGACTAGTTTCGACATGTCGACATCGACCGGGCGCAGGGCGGCGCGGCCCATCTGCGAGAAACTCAGCAAATCGTCGACGAGTTTACCGGCCAGGCGCGCCGATTCCTTGATGTTGGTGAGGAAGCGCTGGCGCATGGTGGCGTCTTCGCTGCCGCTCGATTCCAGCAGCAGGTCGGAAAAGCCGACAATGTGGCGCAGCGGCGCGCGCAGGTCGTGCGAGACCGAGTACGAAAACGCTTCGAGTTCTTTGTTGGCGCGCCCGAGTTCCTCGGCCAGTTCGGCCATCTGTTCGGCGCGTTCGAGCGCGATGCCCAGCAGCGCGCTGCGGAATTCGCCGGTGAGTTCGATCTCGGCGACGTGCCAGGGCAGGCTGACGCCGTGGATCTCTTCGCGCCAGGTGGCAAAGCTGGTGCGCGGGGTGAGCTGGACCAGCGTACCCGGTGCAACCTCCTTTTCATGCGGATTGCCGGCCCACTCGATCGTATGCACCACCTCGGGACGGAACCACAGCAGGTAGTGCTTGTGCAGGCGCGAGATCGGCATCGCCAGCAGGCCACTGGCATTGCGCTTGAGCGCCGCGCCGCGCGGGTAGATGCTCGAGAGCGCGTCGGTATGGAAGATGTCGGCGCCGTGGCCTTCCGCTTCGAGCCAGGACACCAGGTTGCGGATCGCCGCCACGTCGGGCGTGTCGCCAAAGGTCAGCACACGCTCCTCGGCCACCACCGCCACGCCGCCGGCGCGCGCAAAGCGCAGCAGTTCGGGGAAGACGCTGCTCATGTTGTCGATGACGTCGGCGCCCTTGGTGAGGTTGCCGAGCATGGCGACCATCATGCGCCGCACTTCGAGACGGAACTGCAGCTCGCTCGCATCCTCGCGCGACTCGATGCACAGCGCCAGCACCTGGCCGAGCTGCTCGCAGGCGGTACGCTTCTCGAACGGCAGCGGGCAGGCTTCCTCGTTGTGGCAGGAGATCAGGCCCCACAGTTTGCCCTTGACCATCAGCGATACCGACATCGAGGCCAGCGTGCCCATGTTGCGCATGTATTGCAGGTGCACCGGCGAGACGCTGCGCAGGGCGGCAAACGAGAGGTCGTTGCGCGCACCCGTCACGGGATTGTCGCCCGGGACCAGCGGCGAGGGCACGTAGTTCGCGTCCTGGATCAGGCGGATGCGCGACAGGGCGTACAGCTCGCGCGCCTGGGACGGGATGTCGGACGCGGGGAAGCGCTGTCCCATGTACGAGTGGTATGAATCGTCTTTCGACTCGGCCATCACGTGGCCATGGCCGTCGCGGTCGAACTGGTAGACCATTACGCGTCCGAAACCGGTGACCATGCGCACGTGGTATGCCGCCAGTTCGGCCAGCGACTCGACCGATTGCGACTCGTTCACCTTCAGCAGGAAGTCGCCCAGCAGCGGATACAAGTGGCGGAAGTCCGGCGCTTCGGCGCGTTCGACGGCTTCGCATTCGAGGATGACCACCCCATCCCAGGCATGGCCGAGCGCATCGAAATGCAGGCCGTTGCCGGCCGTGATCGTGCCCAGGTAAAACGGCCTGTCGCCCAGGGTGCCGCCTGTCAGGGCGGGCAACAGGCGCGCGGCCGCCTCGGCGCCGATGACCTGCGCCAGCGGCTGGCCGCAGGCAGCCTCGGCATCGACGCCAGTCCAGCGCGCCAGGTTGGCGCTGGCTTGCAATACATCGCCGGCGGCGGACAGCGTCAGCAGGAAGCCGTGCGGCTGGATGCTGCCGGGCGTGCGGATCGGTTCCCGGGCGCAGCCGGACAGGTCGAGCGGTGCAGGTACGGGTGGAATCATGGAGCGCGTGCGCGTGAGGCGGGTGACAAAGATGTTATTTTAACGTGGAAAGACAGGTCCCGGTGCGGTGGAATGCAGGCGCGGCGGGCGTCGCGGCAGCGGCACGAATCATCATGTTTTTGAGGCGATTCGCGCTTGACCGAGCCCGGCAAGGCATGGTCGATACGGCAACTTTCGCGTGGCCGGTGGCGGGCTTTTCGGTTTATCATTGGTCGTTACCCGCCAACGCCGCCATGTATCCATGAACAATCGAATCGCCGCCAAGAAGAAGCTGACCGAAGAACAGCGCTTCCAGTACCTGATTTCCGGCATCAGCGACTATGCGATCTACATGCTCGACCCCGACGGCCATGTCAGCAGCTGGAACACCGGCGCCCAGCGCTTCAAGGGCTACCAGGCGCCCGAAATCCTGGGCGAACACTTCTCGCGCTTCTATACCCCCGAAGACCGCGCCACCAACCTGCCCGAGCGCGCACTGGCGACCGCCCTGGTCGAGGGCAAGTACGAAGCCGAAGGCTGGCGCATGCGCCAGGACGGCACCCGCTTCTGGGCCAGCGTGGTCATCGACCCGATCTACGACGAGCAGGGCACGCTGCTGGGCTATGCCAAGATCACGCGCGACATCACCGACAAGCGCCAGGCCGAGCAGGCATTGCGCGCCAGCGAAGAACGCTTCCGCCTGCTGGTGCAGGGCGTGACCGACTACGCGATCTACATGCTCTCGCCCGAAGGTACCGTCACCAACTGGAACGTCGGCGCCGAGCGCATCAAGGGCTACAGCTACGACGAGATAGTCGGCCGGCATTTTTCGACCTTCTACACCGAGGAAGACCGCGCCGCCGGCCTGCCCGCGCGGGCGCTGGGCACCGCCGCGTGCGAAGGGCGCTACGAATCCGAGGGCTGGCGCCTGCGCAAGGAGGGCACGCGCTTCTGGGCGCACGTCGTGATCGACGCCATCCGCGACGACATGGGCGAACTGATCGGCTTTGCCAAGATCACGCGCGACCTCACCGAAAAGAAGAAGGCCGACGCCGCGCTGGCCGAGGCCAACCTGGCGCTGTTCCAGGCCCAGAAGATGGAATCGATCGGCCAGCTCACCGGCGGCATCGCGCACGACTTCAACAACCTGCTGTCGGTGCTGGCCAGCGGCCTGGAGGTATTGAGCCTGGGCCGCGGCGGCAATGCGGACGCCAAGACACTGGACAGCATGCGCCGCGCGATCGACCGCGGCGCCACGCTGACCCAGCAATTGCTGGCCTTTGCGCGCCAGCAGCCGCTGCAGCCGGAAACACGAAGCGTCAATCGCCTCATTTCCGGCTTCGAGTCGGTGCTGCGGCGCGCCGTGAATGCGGCGATCGATTTCCACGTGCGGCTCGACCCGCACGTGCGCAATACCGTGATCGACAGCGCGCGTTTCGAATCGGCGATCCTGAACCTGGTCGTCAATGCGCGCGACGCCATGCCAGACGGCGGCAGCCTGCAGATCGAGACCGCCAACGTCGACCTCGTCGGGCAGGAAGTACGCGGCCTGGCGCCGGGACCCTACGTGCGGGTGACGGTGACCGACACCGGCACCGGCATGTCGCCGGAGACGGCGGCGCGCGCCTTCGAACCCTTCTACACGACCAAGGAAGTCGGCAAGGGCACGGGCCTGGGCTTGTCCCAGGTCTACGGCTTCATCAAGCAGTCGGGCGGCGAGGTCGTGATCGGCACCACGCCCGGTGAAGGCACGGCGATCTCGATCTTCCTGCCGGCCGCGCCCGGCCAGGACGGCGAGACGGCACGGAAGGACAGCTTGGAACTGGTGCTGATCGTCGAAGACGAGCCCGACCTGATGGACGTGGCTTCGGCGCTGTTCATCAGCATGGGCTATGAAGTCGTCACGGCATCGGACGCCAACGAAGCGCTGAACCTGCTGGGCGGGCGCGCGGTCGACATCCTGTTCAGCGACATCATCATGCCGCACGGGATGAACGGCGTCGAACTGGCGAACCACACACGCCAGCATTATCCGGAGGTGAAGATCATCCTCGCCTCGGGCTACCCGCTGCCGGCGCTGGTGCTGGGCGACACCAACCTCGAAGATTTCGCCTTCGTCAACAAGCCGTACCGGCTGTCGGACCTGGCGCGCGCCTTGCGCACGGCGGTCTGAGGCCGCTTGATGACACTGCATATCGAGACACCGCTACTGGCCTCCGCCGCCTTTCCCGGCGCGCGCGTCTGGCTCAAGATGGAAGCGTTGCAGCCGAGCGGTTCGTTCAAGCTGCGCGGCATCGGCCACGCCTGTGAAACCCGGGCCGCACGCGGGGCACGGCGCATCGTCGCCTCGTCCGGCGGCAATGCCGGGCTGGCGGCGGCCCACGCCGGACGCCGCCTCGGCTTGCCGGTGCTGGTCGTGGTGCCGGAGACCACCAGCGCCCGTGCACGCGCCTTGCTGGCGCGCGAAGGCGCCGAGGTGCTGGTGCACGGGCTGTCGTTCCAGGAAGCGAATGTTCATGCGCTGTCACTGCTCGGCGAACACGACGCCTTCATCCACCCTTTCGACGACCCGCTGCTGTGGGAAGGCCACGCGAGCATGATCGACGAAGTCGCGCGCACCGGCGTGCGTCCGGATGCGGTGGTGCTGGCCGTGGGCGGCGGCGGGCTGCTCGCCGGCGTGGTGGCCGGACTGCGCCGCCAGGGCTGGATTGACGTGCCGGTGTTCGCGGTCGAAACTGCCGGCGCCGATTCGTATGCGCAGTCGCTCGCCGCCGGCGAACGCATCGAACTGCCCGCCATTGCCAGCATCGCCACCTCGCTCGGCGCGCGCAAGGTGTCGCAGCACGCCTTTGACCTGGCGCGCACGCACCCAATCACGCCGGTCGTGGTGAGCGACCATGATGCGGTGGAGGCTTGCCTGCGCTTCATGGACGATCACCGGGTCGTGGTGGAGCCGGCGTGCGGCGCGGCGCTGGCGCTGGCTTACCGGGAGGAGGGGCCGCTGGCTGGATTCGAGAACGTGCTGGTGATCGTTTGTGGCGGGGCGACGGCGACCGTGGCGCAGTTGCAGGCTTGGGATGAGCAACTGCGGATGTAGTAGGGTGGACCGGGCCACGTGAGGCGGGTTTCCCGTTCACGCGTCGATAGGTAGCGGCTCCGCTGACGTGCCGGATGATCTTGCCGCCAACAATCACCGCGTGGGCGGCGCATGCGCAGGCGCTGTTCATCATGGCGTGGTGGAGCCGACCACCCTACACCTATAACCCGAAAAGGATATCGCTCACTCGCTCGTAGATGACATCCGCCGACGGCCCGTTGTTCGGCCAGTTCAGCACATCGAAATGATCGTACCCGCGATAGGTCCCCAGGTAATTCCAGGTTCCCGGTTCCGGCCTGCCGTCGAACTCCCGCACCGGGTGCCCGCCTGGTGCGCGCATGCTGACCGTGTTGACGACGCCGTCGTTGGCGAACCAGGCGCGGTCGATGCGTACCCGGCCCGGCGTGTCCTGAGTGTAGCCGCCCATCCCGTGCTGCAGCATCGAGGGCACGATCCACTCGCCCGCATAGGTTTTGTAATAGGCGAACATGTCGCTGCGCGGGTACTGGTAATGGCGGTTCTGCAGCGGTGCGATGAGGCGGTCGGTGCCGTTGCAGCAGAGGGCGCCGGCTTCGGTCGCCTGCGTGCCGATCGAAAAATAAACCACGTGCGGCGAGGTACGCGCCCAGGCATTGAAGTTGCGCGCGCCGTCGGGCGCCAGTTCCCAGTTGGCCAGGTTGGCCAGCAGCCAGTCGCGCAGCGGCGAACGCAGCTGGGGCAGCAGGTCGAGCACGGCGTCGCGCAGGCTGGTGCCGTTGTGCGGCGACGAGATCGTGGTGACGCTGCGAATCCAGCCGACCTTGCCGCCACGGTAGAGGTCGCCCCGATTTCCGTTCGCATCCGCGGCGTTCACGTCGCCATGTTCGAGCAATTCGACCAGCGCCCGAATCGTGGTCCCGCCCTGGCTGTGGCCGATCATGTGCAGCGGATGCGCCGCATCCCAGGCCGGATAGAGCGCCGCCGGATAGCCCTGCGGATTATTCGCCGGGTCGGCCGCCCAGCACTGGACGGCCCGCACCGACCCATCGGCGGCCAGGCGCTGCGCTCCGTAGTCGACGCAGCCCCCCTTGAGCTGGGCGTACAGTTCGGCCGCGCGCTCGCGGTTGGTGGCAATGGCGCCGACCACGGCGGTGAACACCGTGCGCGGCCCGTTATAGGTGCGCAAATGGCCGGCGACGTCGCCCTTGCCGCCCCAGTACAGGAAGCCGCTGCGCGGAAACTGGTCGGGGCCGAAGCCGAGGAAGCCGTGCACCAGCACGATTGGATGGTTGTTGGCGGCGCGCGCAGGATTCCACAGCGGCGTCAGCAGCAAGATCAGGGCGGCGAACAGGCTCCAGAACGAACGCGGCATATAGCACTCCGAAGGGGCGGTTGCTTATTGTCGGAGTGCGCGTAAAGGATGGGTTTGCGCCAGATCGAAGGTACGCAGGGAAGGCTGCGGCGGCGCACCAGAACAGTGCGCCGCCGGCTTGACGAAACGAATTACTGCGCAGTAGCAACCGCGCCGGTAGTCATAGCGGGGACGGGCGCCGCCGGGCGCGCCCCGGTACTGCCGACCGCGCCCGGCGCGTTCGCATCGGCCGGTGCGGCAATCGAGGCGGTCATGCTGGCCTTCTCGGCGGCGTCGACCCGGTTGCCGTTCCAGACGATGTAGTCGTCGATCGAATACAGCTTGCACGGCTCGCTGCTTTTCGCCGAGCAGGTGGCCAGCGCGCGCGCTTCCGGTGCTTCGCCTTCCTCGGCCCAGGTCCAGGCGCCGCTCGGCGAGACGGCAAACGCGCGCGGCGTCATCTTGGTCAGATAGTCGGCGTAGGCCTTGCGGCCGTTTTCCGACAAGAAGGGCACGGCTTCGATGTCCTCCAGCTGGGCATACTCGGTACGCGGTGGGGTCGGCGGCAGCGGCACGCTGTGGATCACCTCGGTCGGCATGCCCACGCTTTTCAGGAAGCGCACGGTGTCGTCCAGCCAGATCTTTTCGCCGTCGCGGCTGGCGAGCATGCCGTGGGCGTCGCGCTTGAACGACGGGAACTCGACCAGGCGCGCCTTGCCGCCGGCCTGGACGAAGGCTTCGTGCAGGCGGTTGGCCAGGTCCGGGCCGAACAGCGAATCGTTTTCGCCATACATCCACAGGCTCGGCACCTTGCTGTTGGCGCCGTACTCGGCAAACGCCGAGACCAGCGCCGAACGCCAGGCGCAGCGGTCGCTGTCGTCGCGCAGGCCGCCGGCAAAATTGATCAGGCCGCGCACGCCGGGCAGGTCCTGGGTGCCGAGCGCCATCGTCGCCAGGCCGCCGTACGACTGGCCGGCCACGATCACGTGTTTGGCGTCGATCCAGGACTGGGTACGCGCATAGTCGAGCGTCGAGCGGATGTCGTCGGCCTGCAGGTAGCCGTTGGCCGTCATGTCGCAACCACGGTCGCGGTAGCGCCCGGTCGAGTTCGCAAAACCCTGGCGCATCGGCACCATCACCGCATAGCCGCGTTTCACGAACGCGGTCGCCATGTGATAGAAGCGGTCGCGCGGCTGGGCGCTCGGGCGGCCCGGGTCCTTGCCGTGGTTGATGACCAGCAGTGGGAAGGGGCCGGGGCCGTTCGGGCGGAACACGGTGGTTTCCAGCATCGCACGGTTTTCCGGCCCCGCCGGCACCTGCACAATCTGCTCGTTCATGCGGTAATCGAGTTCGAGCTCCTGCTCGATCGCGATGCCGGGCAACAAGGCCAGGCTGGCGAGCAGGGCGGTGGTGATTTTGCGAACGGAGGAGGAAACGCTAAGCATGGGCAACTCTGGAAAGACTGCGGGTGCGGCAGCATTGCTGGAAGGAATGAATTGATTCTAGGCACCTGAGCGGGCCAGAGCAATATCCATTTCGGCAATTCCAGAGGTAAATTTTTGTGTGTGGTAAAGATGCTTATTTCTCTCAACAACGAAACAAGGGAAGGTGGCGCCAAAGCCTGAGAAAGCGAACAAGATTGCCTTTTTTTCAGTGTTGGTCGGATAGTGTGGGGAACTGGCTAAGCTACAATCGTGGTCTTTTGCAGACCTTTCGATGACATCCAATCAGCCGTCCCGCCGCGCAGCCTGTGCAAGCTGCCTGCGCGCGCAAAGCGCCTGCATCTGCGCCTGGGTGCGACCAGTAGCGCTGTCGGCCAACTTGCTGGTCCTGCAACACCCACTCGAAGTGGCGAATGCCAAGAACAGTGCGCGCCTGCTGCACCTGTGCGTGGCGGGCAGCCGGTTGGCGGTGGGCGAGGCGTTCGAGCCTGACGCCCTGGATGCGATGCTGCATGCCGAGGGACGCACGCCGGTACTGCTGTACCCGGAGACGCCCGGATCGGTCGTTGCCGACGCCGCCAGACTGGCGCCCGCAAGCCAGTTGCTGGTCGTCGTGCTCGACGCCACCTGGCGCAAGAGCCGCAAGATGCTGTACTTGAACCCGGCCTTGCAGGCATTGCCGCGTCTGGCGTTGAGCGACATGCCGTCCTCGGGCTATCGCATCCGCAAGGCCCATGCCGCCGACCAGCTGTCGAGCATGGAGGCAGGCGCCCATGCGCTGGGCCAGGCGATGGGGGACATGACCGCCGTGGCGCCTTTGTTCGAAGCGTTTGACGGATTCGTACAACAACAGGCGGCTTTTGTGCCGCCGGGCGTCGCGCGCACACGCCAGGCTTGAGTTGATACAGGGAGCGGCGTAATATACTGTATAAACATACAGTACAGGTGCCCCGATGGAACTGCGCGAACGAACAATTGACCGTGAATACAGTGCCGAGCAAGCAGTCTTGCCGCCGCGTCCGTTCGCGGCACGCAAGGGGCGCGGTGCCGTCTCGAACCTGCAAGGCCGCTACGAAGTCAACGGCCGCGAAGCCTTCGAGGATGGCTGGGACGCTGGCATTGACTCCGAGATCGACATCGGCCACGGGCCTGCCTTTAAGACCCAGGTAACGGACGAAGTCGCCAAGAGCATCCTCTCGCGCAACGCCTCGCCGGACATCCCCTTCAACGTATCGCTCAATCCCTACCGCGGCTGCGAGCATGGCTGCATCTATTGCTTCGCGCGGCCGACGCACAGCTACCTCGGCCTGTCGCCCGGCCTCGACTTCGAAACCCGCCTGTTCGCCAAGGTCAACGCGGCCGAACTGCTGCGGCGCGAGCTGGCCCATCCCGGCTACAAGCCCGAGCACATTGCCATCGGCGTCAACACCGACGCCTACCAACCCTGCGAGCGCGAGTATCGCCTCACGCGCCAGGTGCTGGAGGTGCTGAGCGAATGCCAGCATCCGGTCGGGATGATCACCAAGTCCTCCCTGATCGAGCGCGACATTGACTTGCTGGCGCCGATGGCGGCCAAGGGGCAAGCCTGCGCCGCGATGACCATCACCACGCTCGACTCGGAAATCTCGCGCACGCTGGAACCACGGGCAGCGGCGCCGGCGCGGCGCCTGCGCACCATCCGCACCCTGACCGAGGCGGGCATTCCGGTGAGCGTCAGCGTGGCGCCGATCATCCCGTTTGTTACCGAACCGGAGATCGAGCGCATCCTGGAAGCGGCGCGCGACGCCGGCGCCGTCAGTGCCCATTACACCGTGCTGCGCTTGCCCTTCGAAGTCAACCCGCTATTCCAGCAATGGCTGGAAGCGCATTTTCCCGAGAGGGCCCAGCGCGTGATGAACCGCGTGCGCGAGATGCGCGGCGGTAAGGATTACGACAGCGATTGGGGCAAGCGCATGAGCGGCGAGGGCGTGTGGGCGGATTTGATTCGCCAGCGCTTCACCAAGACCGTCGAGCGCCTGGGCCTGGGCAAGCTGGGCAGCCGCTTCGAACGGCTCGATACCTCGCAGTTCCGGCGCCCGCTGGTGGTGCCGGCGGCGCTGGGCAAGGCGGGCAGGACGGCGGGGCAGATGGATTTGTTTTGAGACCGGCTTGACGCCACGACACGCAGGACCCGCCGCATGGGCCCTGCGTATCGATCACTGCCCAGCCCGAATGTGGCGAACCTGATGAACCATTTCGGGCTGCTTACCTGGCGCAGCGGTTATTTCGCATCGTCGTCGGATTCCGGCACTTTGCCGCCCCCGTACCGCTCATCTTCCGGGTTAAGCTGCCCGGCACGATTATCCAGGCTCGACTGGTATGCGTCGTTGTTGGGATTTTTGCTGTCGCTACGGTCATCGTTTGGCGTTCTGGCCATGATTTTCTCCTCAACGGTTAATCGGCGGTTGCCGGTGAAAAGGATTGTGATCGCAGGCGCAAAAAGACGGCGCCCGTGTAACTGAACGGCATTAGGCCAATAGCCTCAATCACGTGCCATAAGTGAAGCCTGCATCGTGTTGGCACGGTCTTTCATAAAGCGAAGCCAACACATTGCGACGTTTACGCGTGGGCTCGGGGAGTCTACCCGACGGCGGTAAGGTGCATGACGTCCGGCGCAGTCCTGGTTACTGCTCCAGGCAAATCACCTTGGTCGCGTACTCCTTGGCATTGCTCTTCTTGCTCGCCGCCCAGTCGATGACTTCCTGGGCTTCGGCCACCGTCATGACCGTGGCTTTTTCCTTGTTCTTGATAAAGGAAACGCCTTCGAACTTGCCTTCCTTGCTGCGCATGACGCGGGCAAACACGGGCGGCTTCTTGTCGCCGTCGGCGATCTTGTTTTGTTGAACGAGGTAACGCTGGTCTTTGGTGTCCATAACGGTTTCTGGTAAGTGAGATGCAGGCGGCATTGTAAGGCCTGCGGCGACCTGGTCCCTGCTCAGCTCTTCCAGGTGCCGTTCGATGGCATACACATGCGCATCATCCTTGCCCAGCGCCCGCAATGCCTTGGCCAGCTCCAGCAGGTACTCGCTGTTCGGTCCACTCGGTCCGCGCGCGGCGGCGATCTGGGCGGCGATCTCGCGCTCGGTGGCCGGGCCCAGGAAGGCCGCGTTCTCGTGGGTCGCGATGTAGACCAGGCCCTCTTCGCTGCCGCCGTCGTCGAACACGATGTCGATGGCCAGGCGCAGGTAGCCGTTCTTTTCGCGATGGTCGAGGTGGGCGAACTCTTCGGGCGTGACCAGGTAGGCCATGCCGTGGCAGACCGCGCCGTCTTCCGGCACCAGGGTCACGACGCGGCCCGGTGCGGTTTCGGTGCCGCGGTGGTCGTGCGAACCTTGCCAGAAACGGCGCGTCCAACCCCCGATGCTGGCCGGGCGGCGTCGCAGGTAGGGGAAATCGGCCTTGAAGATCAGCGAGCCGTAGCCGAACAGCCAGACCTCGTGGTGGCCGTCGAACTTATCCATGCGCTGGTTGATGGCGATCGTGTTGTGTGACATGTGCCGATTCTAGCCAATCAAATGCCGGGCTGCTCGCGCGCCTGGCTGCGCTTGGCGTCCACGTACGGAAACAGGAAATCGATGAAGCTTTCCGCCGCCGGCGACAGCGAGCGTCCGGCGCGCGTATAGACGAAAAAGCGGCGCGTCAGGCGCGGCTCTTCGAGCGGGCGCATGTGCAGCTTGTGCATGCGCACCAGGGGTTCGGCATACGGCAGGCAGACCGTGATGCCAAGGCCGGCGCCGACCATCGCCAGCGCGGTCGTCATGAAGGTCACTTCGTTGACCGGTTTCAGGGGAACCTCGCGCAGCAGCGCCTGCATGTCGGCCAGCAGGCGCTGGGTGAATTGTCCCTGCAAGGCGATGAACGGATGGCGTGCGACGTCCTGCCAGGTGACGCGCTCGTTGGTTTCCAGGGGATGGCCTTGCGGGAATACCAGCGAAAACGGCATCTCGAACAGTTCGCGCGCTTCCAGCTGCGGCGCGGCTTCGCGCTCCGGTCCGATGCCGAAGTCCGATTCGCCGCTGAGCACGCGCGCGATCACGTTGTCGACCGGGCTGTCGGCCACGCGGACGTCGATGTCCGGATAACTGTTTCGGTAGGCGGCGACGGCTTCTGGTACCAGCGTGCAGCACATCAGTTGCGGTGCGGCAATGCGCACGATGCCCTTGCGCAGCTGCGTGTGGTCCGCCACGTTCGCCAGCGCACCGTCGAGATCATCGATCATCTGGCTAAATAGCGGATACAGCTCGCGGCCGATCTCGGTGAGCACGATGCGCCGGGTGGAACGGTCGACCACGCGCGCGCCTAGCGTCTGTTCGAGCTCCTTGATCAGGCCCGACAAGGCCGATTGCGTGACGTGCATGGTCTGTGCGGCCGACGTAAAGTGACCGGTTTTGGCGAGTGCCACGAATGCGCGCATCTGGCGCAGCGTCGGATTCATAAGAGATTCTGATAAATGATGCGAAAAATATTGTTTGTATGATAGTCCGGTTTGATTTGTAATGTGTGCATCTACGCAACGGGGAACTCGTCCATGAAACTCGCCACACTCAAAACCGGCGGCCGCGACGGCACGCTGGTCGTCGTCAGCCGCGACCTCGTCACCTGTCAGGCCGTCCCGAAGATCGCGCGCACCCTGCAATCCGCGCTCGACGACTGGGACGCCGTCGCGCCGCAACTGCAGGCCGTCTACAACCGCCTGAATGCCGGCAGCGCCGACAATGCCGAGTCCTTCCTCGAGATGGAGTGCCACTCGCCGCTGCCGCGCGCCTATCAATGGGCCGACGGCTCGGCCTACATCAACCACGTCGAGCTCGTGCGTAAAGCACGGAATGCCGAGGTGCCGGCCTCGTTCTACACCGACCCGCTGATGTACCAGGGCGGCGGCGATTCCTTCATCGGTCCGTGCGACCCGATCGCCGTCATGAGCGAAGACTGGGGCGTCGACCTGGAAGCGGAAGTGGCGGTGGTCACGGGGCCGGTGCCGATCGGCGCCAGCCTGGAGCAGGCGGCCGGGGCGATCCGCCTCGTCATGCTGGTCAACGACGTATCGCTGCGCAACCTGATCCCGAACGAACTTGCCAAGGGCTTCGGCTTTTACCAGTCCAAGCCGGCCAGTGCGTTTTCGCCGGTGGCGGTCACGCCGGACGAACTGGGCGATGCCTGGAGCGATTCCAAGCTGCACCTGCCGCTACTGGTCACGATCAACGACGAACCCTTCGGCAAGCCAAACGCCGGCGAGGACATGACCTTCAGCTTTGCGCAACTGATCGCCCACGCCGCGAAAACGCGCGAACTGGGACCGGGCAGCATCATCGGCTCGGGCACGGTGTCGAATAAACAGGGCAACCTGCACGGCTCGTCGATCGCCAACGGCGGCGTCGGCTACTGCTGCCTGGCCGAAGTGCGGATGTACGAAACCATCGAACACGGCGCGCCGCAAACGCCGTTCCTGCGCTTCGGCGACAGCGTGCGCATCGAGATGCTCGACGCTGCCGGTGCCAGCATCTTCGGCGCCATCGACCACGAGGTCGCGCATTATCACGGGAGGAAAGAATGAAGCTTTATACGTATTTCCGCAGCTCCGCCGCCTACCGCGTGCGGATTGCCCTGAACCTGAAGGGGCTGGGCTATGACGCCGTGCCGGTGCACCTGCTCAAGGATGGCGGCCAGCAGCGCCAGGATGAATTCCGCAACATCAATCCGAGCGGACTGGTGCCGGCCTTCCAGGACGAGCGCATCACGCTGACGCAGTCGATGGCGATCATCGAGTACCTGGAAGAGCGCTTCCCGGCCGTGCCGCTGATGCCGCAGGACGCCCCCGGCCGCGCCCGCGTGCGCGAACTGGCGCAGATCATCGCCTGCGACATCCACCCGCTGAACAACCTGCGCGTGCTGCGTCACCTGGTGCATGAACTCAAGCTGAGTGAAGAGCAGAAGACCGCATGGATCCGCCACTGGATCGGCGAAGGCCTGACCAGCCTCGAATCGCACCTGGCGCGCGACCCGGCCGCCGGCCCGTTCTGCCACGGCGCCGCGCCGACGATCGCCGACTGCTTCCTGGTGCCGCAAGTGTTCAATGCCCAGCGCTTCGGGATCGATCTCGGCGCCTATCCGAACATCAGCCGCATCCACGCACTGTGCGTCGACCTGCCGGCGTTTGCCGCCGCGCATCCGTCGCAGCAGCCGGACGCGGAGTAAGGTTGAACCGGTCGATGGATGCGCACGTAACGCGTGGACGGAGTCCACCCTACGATTGCGATTAATCGGCTGTCGTGTGATATGTCGTCACTGTAGGGTGGACTTCGTCCACGCGTGACGCACGCAGATCGCAATCGTCCTGTTGATCCATCAAAGGTACCAGGCATGGTCTTGGGAGGGCAGGTGGTTGGCGGCATTTACGCGTGGACGAAGTCCGCCCTACGGGAGCGAGCTTATTGCCCGGTCGTCGAGCGGTCCGGCTCGGACGGCGTCGAGATCTCGTCGAGCGTCAGGTCGACGTCGGCCGCGTGCCTGGTGGCCACGTCGCCCAGCGAGACGATGCCGATCACTTTCGATTGCGCATCGAGCACGGGAATGCGGCGGATCTGCACGTCGCCCATGGTGTCCAGCACGTCATCCACGCTCTGGTCGGCCGTGCAGGTGCGCACGTCGGTGCTCATCACGTCGGCGACCTGGGTCGATGTGGGGTTCTGGCCGACGGCGACCGAGCGCACGGTGATGTCGCGGTCGGTGATCATGCCGACCAGCTGGTCGCCATCGAGCACGGGAATGGCGCCCACGTTCAGTTCGTCCATCAATTGCGCGGCGCGCTGCACGGTGTCCTGCGGCGAAATGGTCTGCACATCGCGCGTCATGATGTCCTGGATGGTTTGCATGGTTGGTCTCCTCTGCTGCGTGTTGAAGGGGCGATCAATATGCCCGAATTCGCGGCGCCGCCACGCCAGATTGACGCGCGGCACGCCCGCGCCCGGTTGGGCGGCGCTGCGCTACAATCCGCCTCTTTTTCGCCAGCATGCGCCATGAATAAGCTCCCCATTCCGTCCCCGATCCTGGATGCCCTCGACCTTGCCGATCCTTCCTGGCGGCCGCACCTGTCGCGGGGCCTTGAGGCGGTCATGGCCGCCAATCCCGGCTACCTGCCGGCCCTGGCCGAGGACGACTACCTGCCGACCCAGGGACGCCTGTTCACCGCCTTTGCCCAGCCGTTGGAAAACGTACGTTACGTCCTGGTAGGGGAGGGCCCGTACCCGCGCGCCGACAGCGCGACCGGGGTGAGCTTCATGGATGGCGCCGTCGGCGCGTTGTGGAGCGAGGCCGGGCTGTCGAAGCCGGTCAACCGGGCGACCTCGCTGCGCAACTTCATGAAGATGCTGCTGGTGGCGGACGGGCAATTGCAGCAGGACGACACCGGCGGCGCGGCCATGGCGCCGGTGGCGGCTGCCGCGCGCACGAACGGATCGATCGGGACCCTGGCGCAATTGCAGGACAACCTGACGGCGCAGGGCTTCCTGCTGCTGAACGCGGCGCTGGTGTTTCGCAAGCACGTGGCGCCGGCCATCGATGCGCGCGGCTGGCTGCCGTTCCTGCAGGCGGTGCTGGGGGGGCTGGCCGAAGTCGAGGCGCCGCCGACGCTGGTGTTGTGGGGGAAGATTGCCGAGCAATTGAGGAAGCTGCCGCAGACCGAGCGCTTGCCGCAGGTGGTTGCGGAGCATCCGTATAACCTGTCGTTCATCGGGCATCAGGGGATGCAGCGGCTGTTCGGGCCAATGCAACTGCTCCGATCGCGGACGCGATAGGGACGCGTCGCGTATCACCGCGTGGAGTGCGCACGCGTTGCGTCGGTGCATACCGGTGTGGTGGAGCACTCCACCCTACATCGGTAGGGTGGACCGGGCCACGAGAGGCGGGTCCCCCGTCCACGCGCCGATACGCGCCGTTTCCGCCCTCGAAAACGCACCGCCACCCACCTGGCCGTTTTTGGGCCCGCCAAGACAAGCCCCCCGACATTTGCTATACTTGACTAAATCGTTCAACTAATCAGGTCTTTACGCATCAGCAACGCAGACTTGATAAGTAAGTAGGAAATGAACAAGGGCAATATTTTAACATTACCGGGGTTGTGATGCGTCTGACCACCAAAGGCCGTTTTGCTGTCACTGCGATGATCGATCTTGCCCTGCGCCAGGGCAATGGTCCGGTTACGCTGTCGGGCATCAGCCAGCGCCAGGCCATTTCGCTGTCCTACCTGGAGCAGCTGTTCGGCAAGCTGCGTCGCCACGACATCGTCGAATCGATCCGCGGTCCGGGCGGCGGCTACAGCCTGGCGCGTCCGGCGGAAAAGGTGACGGTGGCCGACATCATCATCGCCGTCGACGAGCCGCTCGACGCCACCCAATGCGGCGGCAAGGAAAATTGCCACGGGTCCGATGCCGCCAGCGGCATCCGCTGCATGACGCACGACCTGTGGACCACGCTCAACGCCAAGATGGTCGACTATCTCGATTCGGTCTCGCTGCAAGACCTGGTCGACCAGCAGAAGCAAAAAGAACAAGCCGTCGTCGTGGTGCACCGCGCCGCTGCTACCGCACAAACTTGAAGTGATACTGGAGTGAACTGATGAACGCACCTTTGGACAAGAAAATCGAGCAGAGCTTCGTGACTGCGCCGCATTTCCCGATCTACATGGATTATTCGGCGACGACGCCGGTCGACCCGCGCGTGGCCGACAAGATGATCCCGTTCCTGCGCGAGCAGTTCGGCAATCCGGCTTCGCGCAGCCACATGTACGGCTGGTCGGCCGAAGCCGCTATCGAAGAAGCGCGCGGCCACGTCGCCGCCCTGGTCGGTGCCGATCCGCGCGAAATCATCTGGACGTCCGGCGCGACCGAGTCGAACAACCTGGCCCTGAAGGGTGCGGCCCAGTTCTATAAAACGAAGGGCAAGCACATCATCACGGTCAAGACCGAACACAAAGCGGTGCTCGATACCGTGCGCGAACTGGAACGCCAGGGCTTCGAGGCGACCTACCTCGAGCCGCAGGACAACGGCCTGATCACGATCGAGCAGCTGGAAGCGGCGATCCGCCCGGACACGATCCTGGTCTCGGTCATGCTGGTGAATAACGAGATCGGCGTGATCCAGCCGATCGACGCGATCGGCGAACTGTGCCGCGCGAAAGGCATCATCTTCCACTGCGACGCCGCGCAAGCGACGGGCAAGGTGCATATCGACCTGGCCACCACCAAGTGCGACCTGATGACCTTCACCGCGCACAAGACCTACGGTCCGAAGGGCGTCGGCGCCCTGTACGTGCGCCGCAAGCCACGCATCCGCCTGGAAGCGCAGATGCACGGCGGCGGTCACGAGCGCGGCCTGCGTTCGGGCACGCTGCCGACCCACCAGATCGCCGGCATGGGCGAAGCCTTCCGCCTCGCGAAGATCGAGATGGACGACGAACTGGTGCGCGTGAAAGCGCTGCGCGACCGCCTGGCCAAGGGCCTGATGGAGATCGAAGAGGTCTACATCAACGGCGACATGGAACACCGCGTGCCGCACAACCTGAACGTCTCGTTCAACTATGTCGAAGGCGAGTCGCTGATCATGGCGATCAAGGACATCGCCGTGTCGTCGGGTTCGGCCTGCACCTCGGCGTCGCTGGAACCGTCGTACGTGCTGCGCGCCCTGGGCCGCAGCGACGAACTGGCGCACAGCTCGATCCGCTTTACCATCGGCCGCTTCACGACCGAAGAGGACATCGATTTCACGATCGAGCTGTTGAAATCGAAGGTCGGCAAACTGCGCGAACTGTCGCCGCTGTGGGACATGTTCAAGGACGGGATCGACATCAGTTCGATCCAATGGGCCGCACATTAATCTAAAGAATTCAAGGGAGCACTACCATGGCATATTCGGACAAAGTACTCGACCACTACGAGAATCCACGCAACGTCGGCGCCTTCGACAAGGGTGACGAATCGATCGGCACCGGCATGGTCGGCGCACCGGCCTGCGGCGACGTGATGAAGCTGCAGATCAAGGTCAACGAGCAGGGCCTGATCGAAGACGCGAAGTTCAAGACCTATGGCTGCGGTTCGGCCATTGCCTCGAGCTCGCTGGTGACCGAGTGGGTCAAGGGGAAGACCTTGGACCAGGCACTGGCCATCAAGAACACGCAGATCGCCGAAGAACTGGCGCTGCCGCCGGTGAAGATCCACTGCTCGATCCTGGCGGAAGACGCGATCAAGGCCGCTGTCGCCGACTACAAGACCAAGCACGCAACCGTATAAAGCAATCAAGGCTGGAGAGGAACGCATGGCAATCACACTCACCGAAAAAGCGGCGAAGCACATCAACCGCTACATCGAGCGTCGCGGCAAGGGCCTCGGGCTGCGTTTCGGCGTGCGCACCACCGGCTGCTCCGGCCTGGCCTACAAGCTGGAGTACGTCGACGAGGCGGCGCCCGAGGACAACGTCTTCGAGTCCTTCGGCGTCAAGGTCTTCGTCGACCCGAAGAGCCTGGCCTACATCGACGGCACCGAACTCGATTTCGCCCGCGAGGGACTGAACGAAGGCTTCCGCTTCAACAACCCGAACGTCAAGGACAATTGCGGTTGCGGCGAGAGCTTCCGTATTTAAGTCGTGATGCAGAATCATTTCGAGTTGTTCCAGCTGCCGGCGCGCTTCGACGTCGACCAGGCCGCGCTGGACGCGGCCTACCGTGAGGTGCAAGGCCGCGTGCACCCGGACCGCTTCGTGAACGCCACCGATGCCGAAAAGCGCGTCGCCATGCAATGGGCTACGCGTGCCAACGAAGCCTACCAGACGCTGAAGCACCCGCAAAAGCGCGCGCAGTACCTGTGCGAGCTGAACGGCGTCGACCTGCAAACCGAGTCGAACACGGCGATGCCGATGGCCTTCCTGATGCAGCAGATGGAATGGCGCGAAGCGCTCGGCGACGCGCGCGCGGCCAAGGATGCCGAGGCGCTGGACGAGCTGGACGCGCAGGTGCGCGGCGAGCGCAAGACGATGCTCAAGCGGGTAGGGGAGCAGCTCGACGCCGGCGATTTCGACGCGGCGGCGCAGGGCGTGCGTTCGCTGATGTTCCTCGACAAATTCGGCGACGAGGTACAGTACGCGTTCGAGGCGATCGAATCGTAGGGTGGACGGCTACGCCGTCCACGCGTTCAACCGGCGCATGAACACGTAGGGTGGGCGCCCCGTGCCCACGCGTGAAGCATGCGTCACGTTGGCGCATCGTTCCGCGTGGGCACGGGGCGCCCACCCTACAACGGCCACCGCACCACACAAAATAACAACCAGGTAACACGAACATGGCACTTTTGCAGATCTCCGAACCCGGCATGTCGACCGCGCCGCACCAGCACCGGCTGGCGGTGGGCATCGACCTGGGCACCACCAATTCGCTCGTCGCCACCGTGCGCAGCGGGATTCCCGAAGTGCTCAGCGACGAGGACGGCCGCGCATTGCTGCCATCGGTCGTGCGTTATCTCCCCAACGGCAACGCCCACATCGGCCGCAAGGCGCAGGCGCACCGTACGACCGACCCGAAGAACACCATCGTCTCGGTCAAGCGCTTCATGGGCCGCGGTCTGAAGGACATCGCCCACGCCGAAAACCTGCCCTACGACTTCGTCGACGGCGAAGGCATGGTCCAGATCCGCACCGTCGCCGGCGTGAAAAGCCCGGTCGAGACCTCGGCCCAGATTCTCGCCACCCTGCGCCAGCTGGCCGAGGATTCGCTCGGCGACGACCTGGTCGGCGCGGTCATCACCGTGCCCGCCTACTTCGACGACGCCCAGCGCCAGGCCACCAAGGACGCGGCCCAGCTGGCCGGCCTGAACGTGCTGCGCCTGCTGTCCGAACCGACCGCCGCGGCGATCGCCTACGGGCTCGACCACGGTTCCGAAGGCGTCTATGCCGTGTATGACCTGGGCGGCGGCACCTTCGACATTTCGATCCTGAAGCTCTCGAAAGGCGTGTTCGAAGTCCTGTCCACCGGCGGCGACTCGGCCCTGGGCGGCGACGATTTCGACCACCGCCTGTTCTGCTGGATTACCGAACAGGCCAAGCTGGCGCCGCTTTCGGAAGAAGACACCGCGACCCTGATGGTCAAGGCGCGCCAGGCCAAGGAACTGCTGTCGACCAACGACGAAACGACGGTCGACGCCGTCCTGAACTCGGGCGAACTGGTGCACGTGAACGTCACCGCGCAGACCTTCGCCGAGATCACCAAGCACCTGGTTGCCAAGACCATGAACGCGATCCGCAAGGCCATGCGCGACGCCGACGTCAGCGTGGAAGACGTCGACGGCGTGGTGATGGTCGGCGGCGCCACGCGCATGCCGCACGTGCGGCGCACTGTTTCGGAATTTTTCCACACCATCCCGCATGCGAACATCGACCCGGACCGCGTGGTGGCGCTGGGCGCCGCGATCCAGGCGAACCTGCTGGCCGGTAACCGCGCCGCCGGCGACGACTGGCTGCTGCTGGACGTGACGCCGCTGTCGCTCGGCATCGAGACGATGGGCGGCCTGGTCGAGAAGATCATTCCGCGCAATTCGACGATTCCGTGCGCGCGTGCGCAGGAATTCACGACGTTCAAGGATGGTCAAACGGCCTTGGCGGTGCACGTCGTGCAAGGCGAGCGCGAGCTGGTGTCGGATTGCCGCTCGTTGGCGCGCTTCGAACTGCGCGGCATTCCGCCGATGGCGGCCGGCGCGGCGCGGATTCGCGTCACGTACCAGGTCGATGCCGACGGCCTGCTGTCGGTCGCCGCGCGCGAGACGCGTTCGGGCGTGGAAGCGTCGATCACCGTCAAGCCGTCGTACGGCCTGGGCGACGACGACGTCGCGCGCATGCTGCAGGAGTCGTACAGCTCGGCGCAAACCGACATGCAGATGCGCGCGCTGCGCGAAGAGCAGGTCGAGGCCGAACGCATCCTGCTGGCGACCCAGTCGGCGCTGGACAGCGACAGCGCGCTGCTCGACGATGCCGAGCAGGCGTCGGTGGCGACGCTGCTGCAGGGCGTGCGCGATGCGATCGCCGGTTCCAACGATACGGCGGTCGAGCCGGGCCAGCGCCAGAATGCGCTGCACGATGCAGTCCAGGCACTCGCGCACGGCACCGAAGAATTCGCCGCGCGGCGCATGGACAAGAGCGTGCGCCAGGCGCTGGCCGGCAAGTCGCTGGACGAGGTGTGATTTCGTAGGGTGGGCTCTTGAGCCCACGCGGTGATACGTACGGGCTCCGTTATCGTGCGCGATGATCTCGCCGCCGCGTATCACCGCGTGGGCACGAGTGCCCACCCTACTAACCCCGGCCACAAAACGATATACATTATTTTAGAGGTAACAACGTGCCACAAATCGTCATCCTGCCCCACCCGGTCTTCTGCCCCGACGGCGCCGTCCTCGACGCCCCTGCCGGCAAGTCCGTCTGCGACGTCATGCTGGAAAACGACATCGACATCGAACACGCCTGCGATCGCGTCTGCGCCTGCACCACCTGCCACGTGATCGTGCGCGAAGGCTTCGATTCGTTGAACGAGCAGGAAGAAAAAGAAGAAGACATGCTCGACAAGGCCTGGGGCCTGGAACCCAACTCGCGCCTGTCGTGCCAGGCGATCGTGGCGGAAGAAGACCTCGTGGTCGAGATCCCGAAGTACACGATCAACCACGCGGCAGAGAAGAATCACTGAAAACCCACGGATAACGGAAACTGCCATGAAGTGGAACGAGGTGGCGGCCATCGCCGAAGCGTTGTTCGAGAAGTACCCGGACGTGGATCCCGCGACCGTGCGCTTCGTCGACCTCCACAACTGGGTCGTCGCGCTGGAAGGCTTCGACGACGACCACAAGCGCGGCGGCGAGCGCGTACTGGAAGCCATTCAGGCAGCATGGATCGATGAAGCACGCTAAGCAAACCCCCATCAAGGCTCCGGCAGCGCCGGAATTACCGGCGGAAGTGCGTCCCGGGCAGTCGATCGAACTGCTCAAGGAACTGCACATCCTCACGCGCGACGCCAAGCTGAACCAGGACAGCCGCCGCAAGCTCAAGCAGGTCTACCACCTGATCAACTTCATCGAGCCGCTGGTGAACGACGTGCGCGCGGAAAAGGGGACGGTTTCGCTGGTCGACCATGGCGCCGGCAAGTCCTACCTCGGCTTCATCCTGTACGACCTGTTCTTCAAGGGCCTGCAAGATGCCTCGCACATCTACGGCATCGAGACGCGCGACGAACTGGTCGCCAGGTCGACCGCGCTGGCGGCGCGCCTGGGTTTTGCGAACATGTCCTTCCTGCCGCTGTCGGTGGCCGAGTCGACGACTTCGGATAAGCTCCCCGAGACGATCGACGTCGTCACCGCGCTGCACGCCTGTAACACCGCCACCGACGACGCCATCGACTTCGCCCTGAAGAAAAAGGCGAAACACATGGTGCTGGTGCCGTGCTGCCAGGCCGAAGTGGCGTCGGTGCTGCGCAAGAACAAGGGCAGGGACCTGAAAAGCCCGCTCACCGAAATCTGGCGCCGCCCGATCCACACGCGCGAATTCGGCAGCCAGGTGACGAACGTGCTGCGCTGCCTGCAACTCGAGGCCCACGGCTACGAGGTGACCGTCACCGAACTGGTCGGCTGGGAGCACTCGATGAAGAACGAGCTGATCGTGGCCACCTACAAGAACCTGCCGCGCCGCCGTCCGAGCGAGCGCCTGCAGGAAGTGCTGTCCACGCTAGGCCTGGAAGAGATGGGCCAGCGTTTCTATGCTTCGCAAACTGAAGCCGCAACCACTGACGCGCTTTGAATACACGACCTGAAACCATGAGCGAAAACATCACCTGGATCGACCTGCGCAGCGACACCGTGACCCAACCGTCGCAGGCCATGCGCGCCGCGATGGCCGCCGCCGAAGTCGGCGACGACGTCTATGCCGACGACCCGACCGTCAACCGCCTGCAGGACTACGCGGCCGACCTGTTCGGCTATGAAGCGGGCATGTTCGCGCCGAGCGGCACGCAGACCAACCTGATCGCCCTGATGACGCACTGCGGCCGCGGCGACGAATACCTGGTCGGCCAGGAAGCGCACACCTACAAGTACGAAGGCGGCGGCGCCGCGGTGCTGGGCTCGATCCAGCCGCAGCCGATCGCCAACCAGCTCGATGGCAGCATCGCGCTGGCCGACATCGAAGCCTACATCAAGCCCGACGACATGCACTTCGCCCGCACCCGCTTGCTGGCGCTGGAAAACACGATCGGCGGACGCGTGCTCGGCCAGGACTACATCGCCGCCGCCACGGCGCTGGCGCATGCCAAGGGTCTTGCGACCCACCTCGACGGCGCGCGCGTATGCAATGCGGCGGTGAAGCAGGACATCAGTCTGCGCGAAGTGGTGAAGGGCTTCGATACGGTGTCGGTCTGCCTGTCGAAAGGCCTGGGCGCGCCGGTCGGCTCGGTGCTGCTGGGACCGAAAGCGTTCATCGAGCAGGGCAAGCGCTGGCGCAAGATGCTGGGCGGCGGCATGCGCCAGGCCGGCGTGCTGGCCGCGGCCGCGCACCACGCGCTCGAGCAGAACGTGCAGCGCCTGGCGGACGACCACGAGAACGCGGCGCTGCTGGCGCGCGGGCTGGGTGAGATCGACGCCTTGAAGGTCGGTACGCCGCAGACCAACATCTTCTGGATGGACATCCCGGCCGCCGCCTGCGCGCCGCTGAGCGCACATCTGGCCGCGCAGGGCATCCGCGCCTCGATCGGCCCGCGCACGCGCCTGGTGACCCACCTGGACGTTTCACGCGCCGACGTCGATACCGTCGTCGCCGCCTTCAAATCCTTCTTCCAGAACTGGCGTACAGTATGAGCGAAGACGGAATTCGCCTAGCAAAGCGCGTCGCCGAACTGGCGGCCTGTTCGCGCGCGGAAGCGGAACGCTACATCGCCAATGGCGGCGTCACGGTCGACGGCCTCGTGGTCGAAGATCCCGCCTCGCGCGTGACACCGGCGCAGAGCGTGGTGCTGCTGCCGGGCGCCAGCATGGACGAAGCGCCGCCGGTCACGATCCTGCTGCACAAGCCGGCCGGGATGAATTCCGGCGTCGGCGCGCGCGGCATCACGGCGCTGGATTGCCTGACGCCCGAGTCGCTGGTCGTCGGCGGCCACGGCCAGCCGCGCTTCCTGAAGCGCCACCTGGCGCGCCTGACGCTGTGCACGCCGCTGGAAACCGACGCCAGCGGCCTGCTGGTCTACAGCCAGGACTTCCGCGTCGTGCGCAAGCTGCTGGACGACGGCGAACGCGTCGAGCACGAGTACGTGGTCGAGGTGTCGGGCGGGATCAGGGATGGCGGCCTGGCGCTGCTGAACCACGGCCTCACTTTCAGCGGCAAGCCGGTCAACCCGATGAAGGTCAGCTGGCAGAGCGAAGGACGGCTGCGCTTTGCCGCCAAGGGCATGCGCGCTGGCCAGATCGAGCACATGTGCGCGGCGGTGGGATTGACCGTCACCGACATCAAGCGCCTGCGCGTGGGGCGGATGTCGATGGGGGGGCTGCCGCAGGGGCAGTGGCGGTATTTAACCGAGTACGAGCGGTTTTGATTTGACGGCCCGGCGAGTTCAGGCTGCCGGGCTAAGGTGCTTCCGCAACGCGTGGAGTCAGGACTCCACCCTACGTGTGATGGCCTTTCGTAGGGTGGAGTCCCGACTCCACGCGTTACACCGTTCGCAAACAGGCAGCGGCAAACGCAGCCCGTTACTTCTTTTTCCCCACCTTCGGCAACGCAATCAACCTCGTTCCCGCAATCCGGTCATGCAGGAATTGCCGGTCCTTGTCGAGAAACGCCGTCGCCCCCCAGGCCACCAGCCCCAGCGTCAGCACGACCGCCCACTCCCTGACATGATGCAGGTCGAGCACCGCGCCGACAGCCAGCGCCGGCGCGAACCAGCCCCAGGCCAGCAGGTAGCGCACCAGCGCATTCTTCAGCGGCACGCGCGCAGCGCCCACCTTGACCACCTTGATGCGCCAGGTCTTCATCGCGAGCGTAAAACCGCTGCCGCTCCAGGCGTGCACGAAATACGCCGCCGTCACCAGGAACAGGAAGGCCATCAGCCCGGCGCGGTAGGCCGGCGCCTGGCGGTTGCCGGTGACGAAGATGTAGATGAAGACCGCGAGCGCTTCGACCGCGATCAGCAGGAAGGCTTCATAGACCATGGCGATGACGCGGCGCCTGACGGTCGGGGTGCCGATAAGGGCAGGGGCGGGTGCTGCGCTGGGATTAGCCGTTTGCATTCGATGGCGCGGGGGCGGTGGCGGGTTGGGCGGTGGGGGCCGCCGGCGCCGGAGCAGCCGGCGGCGGCGCGGCGGGCGGCGGCGAGCCGGCCGGCGCGGGCACCGACACCGGCGCCGGCGCAGGGACGGGCGCCGGCTGGGTGACCGCCGGCGCGGCCGGGAGCGTGGCCGGCGCCTGCAGCGAAATGCAGGAGGCGCCGCGACGCGTGGTGCCGGCCGGGCAACTGGTGGGGGCGACAATGGTGCTGGCGGCCGGCGGGGTGATGGCCGTGGCCGCGTTCTTGCGCGCGGCCGATTGCGCCAGGCGCTGTTTCTCGCCGGGGGAGAGCTGCTTGTAGCTTTCCCAGTTGGCGGCGCGGTCGCCGGGCGCGAGCTTGCGCGCCTTGTTGTAGTTTTCGCGCGCCAGGTCGCGCTGCTCGGGCGTCAGGCGCATCCACTGGCGCATGCGCTCGTGCACGCGGCCCTGCTCGACCGGGTTCATCGAGCCGAAGCGGCGCGACATTTCGAGCCATTTTTTCTTGCGCACGCCATCCATCGCATCCCATTCGGGATGCAGCGGGGCGAGGGCAACCTGCTGGGCGGGCGTCAGGTCGCGCCACAGCGGCTTGTCGGCGAGGCGCGCGCTCCTGGCGGGCGTGCCGGGAACGCTGGCGGTGGTGGCCACGCCCTGCGTGCCGCCGGGACCGCCGGTTCCTGCATCGGGCCAGACCAGCCAGACGAGCCAGGCCGCGAGCGCGGCCAGCAGCGCCGCCACCGCGGCGATCCAGCCGGAGCGGCGGGGCTTGGAAGGGGGTGTCGTCATTGCTGGCGCTGTTGCGACTCCAGGTAGGCATTGAAGCCATGGTCGAGGTAAGCCGTCAGCGGCAGTTCGTCGGCCAGCACAGCCGCGTCGAGTTCGGCCAGTTCGGCGATGCGCTGCTGCTGGTCGTACTGGTACAGCCCGCCCAGGCCGACCACCAGCGCCAGCAGGGGAATGGCCACGCCGAGGCGGCCGAGACCGGCGCCCGAGAAATGGAAGTCGAGATTCAGGAAGCGGCGGCGCTTGTGCGCGGCGGGCGCGTCCGCTTTCTTGCGCGACAGCGCCAGCGCGCGTGCGGCGGCCAGGCGCTCGGTGGTGGACGCCGGCAGCGCGTCGAGATTTTCGTTCAGGGCGTGGCGCAGCTTGTACGCCAGGTTGATGTCGTCGGTATTCATAATTTTATTCCCTTGGCCCGCAGGGCATCGGCGAGAGTATGCGTAGCGCGAGAGCAATGTGTTTTGACACTGCCCTCCGAGCACCCCATTGCCGCGGCCGTTTCAGCCACGTCCATATCCTGCCAGTAACGCATAAGGAAGGCTTCGCGTTGACGCGCCGGGAGCTTTTGTATCTCCGCTTCGATCAGGCGCAAGGTCTGTGCGCGTTCGACCTGATCCATGCTGGATTCCGCCGCGGCCGAACCTTCTTCCGCTTCGTACGCATCGAGTATATCAAAGTCCTCATCCTCATTTCCACGGCGGCCGAGACCGGAGAACAGGCTCACCCAGGTATTGCGCACCTTTTCGCGGCGGAAGTAATCGAGGATGGTCGTCTGCAGGATGCGCTGGAACAGCATGGGCAATTCGGCGGCCGGCTTGTCGCCGTATTTTTCGGCGAGCTTGATCATCGCGTCCTGCACGATGTCGAGCGCGGCTTCGTCCTTGCGCACCGCATACACGGCTTGCTTGAAGGCGCGCCGTTCGACGTTCTCGAGGAAGTCGCCTAGTTCTTTGTCTGTCGCCATGCGATGAAGGAGGGTGATGCGCCCGGATGCTTGGTCCGTGCTTTATGGAAAACTCACGAATCCTAGCAAAATTCCCCTCCGCCTGCACTCTAATTGCTCAGTGAAGCTCCGGGCTTTCAAAAAACGCATGAGCATAGTCGGAATCATTCGTTCTCAAGCCCATCCGGGCTGGATAACCTGAATCCAACTTTGACTATGACTCCGCGCAGCTATCATGCTTCTCGATAATCCGACTCTCGTCACATCCTTACGACAAGAATTCGACATCCGCCCGCTCGATGCCCCGCTCGGCGCCGAAGTGCTCGGCCTCGACCTGACCCGTCCGCTCGGCACCGCCGACCTGGCGCGCGTGCACCGTGCCCACCTCGACCACCACGTGCTTGTGTTCCGCGACACCCGCATCACGCCGGCCCAGCAGGTAGAGTTCTCGCGCCGCTTCGGCGAACTGCAGATCCACGTGCTGCGCCAGTTCCAGCTGGCCGGCACGCCGGAAGTGCTGGTGATTTCGAACATCCGCGAAAACGGCGAGCCGATCGGCCTGGGCGACGCCGGCCATTACTGGCACTCCGACCTGTCCTATAAAGCCACCCCGAGCCTGGGCTCGATGCTGCATGCGCAGGAATTGCCTGCGGAGGGCGGCGATACCCTGTTCTCCAACCAGCACCTGGCCTGGGACACCTTGCCGGACGATCTGAAACGCGAAGTGGAAAACCTGCAGGCCGAGCACAGCTACCTGGCGCGCTACGAAGACCTGCGCAAACTGAACCCATGGCGCCCGGCGCTGACCCAGGCGCAGATCGACGAAGTGGTGGCGGTGCGCCATCCGGTCGTGCGCACCCATCCGGAAACGGGACGCAAGGCGCTGTTCGTCAGCGAGCATTTCACCACGCGCATCCTCGACATCCCGGAAGAACGCAGCCGCGCCTTGCTCGATGCCCTGTTCGCACACAGCACGAAGCCCGAGTTCATCTACCGCCACCAGTGGCAGCCGCACGACGTGGTGTTCTGGGACAACCGCTCGCTGATGCACCTGGCCGCCGGTTGCCCGCCCGAACAGCGCCGCAAGCTATACCGCACCACGATCGCGGGCGATGTCCCGTTCTGACCAGGAGAATCCATGTTTAGCTTGAAAAAAATCGCCGCCGCCTTGCCGGTCGCGCTTGTGGCCATCTCGCTGGTTGCTGCGGCACCCGCCGCCCAGGCGGAAGGCAAGATCCGCATCGCCGAACAATTCGGCGTGGTGTACCTGTTGCTCAATGTCGCGCAAGACCAGAAGCTGATCGAAAAGCACGGCAAGAAGCATGGCGTCGACATCGACGTCGACTGGGTCAAGCTGTCGGGCGGCGCCGCCGTCAACGACGCGCTGCTGTCGAATTCGGTGGACGTGGTCGGCGCCGGCCTGGGCCCCTTGATGACCATCTGGGACCGCACCAATGGCCGCCAGAACGTGCGCGCCGTCGCGTCGCTCGGCAACTTCCCGTACTACCTGATCAGCACCAACCCGGCCGTGAAATCGATCGCCGACTTCGGCCCGAAAGACCGCATCGCGCTGCCGGCCGTGACCGTCTCGGTGCAGGCGCGCATCCTGCAAATGGCGGCCGCCAGGCAGTGGGGCCCGACCCAGTTCAAGAAACTCGACGGGTACACGCAAGCCGTGCCGCATCCGGACGCCGCCGCCGCCGTGATCGCCGGCGGCACCGAGATCAACGCCCACTTCGGCAATCCGCCGTTCCAGGACCAGGAACTGGCCGGCAACCCGAAAGCGAAGGTCGTGCTCGACTCTTACCAGGTGCTGGGCGGCCCGAGCTCGGCGACCGTGCTGTATGCAACCGAAAAATATGTGAAAGAGAATCCGAAGACCTACCGCGCCTTTATCGATGCGCTGGTGGAAGCGGCGCAGCTGGCCAGCACCAATCCGGAAGCGGCAGCCGACGCCTACCTGCGCGTGAACAAGGGCAGCATCGACCGCGCGCTGCTGGTGAAAGTGATCAAGAATCCGAAGGTGCAGTTCAAGGTGGCGCCGCAGAACACGCTGGGCCTGGCGCAGTTCCTGCACGAGGTCGGTGCGATCAAGAAAAAGCCGGCCAGCTGGAAGGATTACTTCTTCGAGCATCCGGCGCTGGCTTCGGGGAGTTGAGATGCGAGTTGATACAAGCGTGCCTCCTCTGCAGGTCGTGCCGCCCCAGGGCCCCTTGCTGCGTGCCGAGCACGTGACGATCGAATACGCCGGCGCGCAAGGCACAGTGCGCGCCACCGAAAACGTCAGCTTCGACGTGCACCGCGGCGACCGCTTCGTGCTGCTCGGCCCCTCGGGCTGCGGCAAGTCGACCCTGCTGAAAGCCGTGGGCGGCTTCATCGCGCCGCGCGCCGGCAGCCTGCGCCTCGGTGGCAAGCCGATCATCGGACCGGGGCCGGACCGCATCGTCGTATTCCAGGAATTCGACCAGCTGCCGCCCTGGAAGACGGTCGAGAACAACGTCATGTTCCCGCTGCTGGCGGGCGGCATGAAGAAGCCCGAGGCCCGCGAGCGCGCCCGCCACTGGCTGGGCAAGGTCGGGCTGGCCCGCTTTGCCGATGCCTACCCGCACACCCTGTCGGGCGGGATGAAGGCGCGCGTGGCGATCGCGCGCGCACTGGCCATGCAGCCGGAAATCCTGCTGATGGACGAGCCCTTCGCCGCGCTCGACGCGCTCACTCGCCGGACGATGCAGGAGCAGTTGCAAATCCTGTGGGAAGAGATCGGCTTCACGATGCTGTTCGTGACCCACTCGATCGAGGAAGCGCTGGTGGTCGGCAACCGCATCCTGCTGCTGAGCCCGCACCCGGGCCGCGTCCGTGCCGAGCTCAACAGCCACCAGTTCGACCTGGGCAGCGCCGGCAGCGTCGAATTCCAGGCGGCCAACGAACGCATTCACCGCCTGCTGTTCGAGGCCGCGCCGGCCCTGGCGCCGTCCCACCCCGCACCTTTGACTGTACACGCATGAACGCTTTCCGAGATCCCCCGATTCGTCCCGAATATGAGCTGGCGCTGGCGGCGCCTTCCGTCGGTGGCGTCGCAGCCGCGCAGGTGCATACCGCCGCGCCCGGCTTTTCGCTCTTCACCGGTTACGCCTGGCTGCGCAAGGCCGGCATGCTGCTGGTGCTGGCCGTGATCTGGGAGCTGCTGGCACGCTGGTACGACAACGACCTGCTGCTGCCGACCGCATTGCAGACGGGCAGGGCGCTGGTCGACGGCATCGTCTCGGGCGAGCTGTTCGGCTATATCGGCATGTCGTTCGCCGTGCTGACGCAGGGCTACCTGATGGGCGTGGCCGGCGCTTTCCTGCTGACCTGGCTGGCGGTGTCGAACCGCGTCGGGCGCGAACTGATCGAGACGCTGACCTCGATGTTCAACCCGCTGCCGGCGATCGCCTTGCTGCCGCTGGCGCTGCTGTGGTTCGGGCTCGGTAAAGGCAGCCTGATCATGGTGCTGATGCATTCGGTGCTGTGGCCGCTGACCCTGAACGCCAGCGCGGGTTTTCGCGCGGTGCCGGAGACGCTGCGCATGGCGGGGCGCAACTACGGCATCAACGGCCTGCGCTTCGTGCTGCAGATCCTGATTCCGGCGGCGTTGCCGGCGATCCTGTCGGGCCTGAAAATCGGCTGGGCCTTCGCCTGGCGCACGCTGATCGCCGCCGAGCTGGTGTTCGGCACCACGTCGGGGCAGGGCGGGCTGGGCTGGTTCATTTTCCAGAGCCGCAACGAGCTGTTCACGGACAAGGTGTTCGCCGGGCTGGCGGCGGTGATCATCATCGGGCTGGCGGTGGAGAATATCGTGTTCCAGACGCTGGAACGGGTGACCGTGCGCAAGTGGGGGATGGAGCGCTGATAGTGGCGAGTTCAGGCGGTGGTGGTTCACCGCTGCACGTACGCGTGGACTCGGGAGTCCACCCTACGGTGCTCGACCGTCCGTTGCAAGATCCAATTACCGTTGGCCGCTGCGTACCGTAGGGTGGAGTCCTGACTCCACGCGTTCACCGCCCGCATACCGCCTG
Organism: Massilia sp. CFBP 13721; assembly: GCF_014842025.1. Classification (GTDB taxonomy): domain Bacteria; phylum Pseudomonadota; class Gammaproteobacteria; order Burkholderiales; family Burkholderiaceae_D; genus Telluria. Next base: position 7,543 of record NZ_JACYUY010000005.1, on the reverse strand, counting down.
CGCCAACCTCATCGCTGCACCGCACGATCCCCCGCCTATACGCACCCAACCGGTGCATATTCTCTTTTCAATTTTTTATCTTGACCAAAATGGTGCAACGCAGTAAGGTGTTCTTCACGCTTTGCACCCCCAAAGCTTCACCGTCAGCCAGACCGGCACACAAGGCCTGTTCGGCAATGACACGCTTTCATTTGTAGGCAGTTTGCTCCAACCCGCGCCACAAGCGCGAGAGATGCGTCGAGCCGCTACAGACACTCAGCCAAACGAGTTGCGCCCAGCGCCGTTCCAAAGGGTATCAATGGATATCCGGGAGTTCGACGTGACCGCAGAAAGAAGGGAAGCTGACAGCGCTGTGGGGTAAACCGTATTTCGTTAGGAACGGGCATCCGATCAAACTCCCTCTGGGTCTTGAAAGGAATGATTCATGAATAACGAAGCTTCATCAGTGCCGATCACCGGTGCTGAAATCGTCGTCCGTTGCCTGGCCGAGGAAGGCGTGAAACACGTCTTTGGCTATCCTGGCGGCGCAGTGCTGTACATCTACGACGCCATCTTCCAGCAAGACAAATTCCAGCACGTCCTGGTGCGCCACGAGCAGGCAGCCGTCCATGCGGCAGACGCCTATTCGCGCAGTTCGAACACCGTCGGCGTCGCCATCGTCACCTCCGGTCCGGGCGTCACCAATGCCGTCACCGGCCTGTCCACCGCCTACATGGATTCGATTCCGATGGTGGTGATCAGCGGCCAGGTGCCGAGCCATGCGATCGGCCAGGATGCCTTCCAGGAATGCGACACGGTCGGAATCACCCGCCCCGTGGTCAAGCATAATTTCCTGGTCAAGGACGTCAAGGAACTGGCTAACACCATCAAGAAAGCCTTCTACATTGCCCGTACCGGCCGTCCGGGTCCGGTGCTGGTCGATATCCCGAAGGACATCAGCATGCACAAGTGCATGTTCGAATATCCGCGCGAAATCGAGATGCGCTCCTATAAACCGGTCGACAAGGGCCACGCCGGCCAGATCCGCAAGGCCGTGCAGCTGCTGCAAACCGCCGAGCGTCCGATGATCTATGCCGGCGGCGGCGTGATCCTGGCCAATGCGTCGAACGAACTGAACCGCCTGGTCGACAAGCTCGGCGCGCCGGTCACCAACACGCTGATGGGCCTGGGCGGATCGCGCTCGAGCAGCGCGCAGTTCGTCGGCATGCCCGGCATGCACGGTACCTACGAAGCGAACATGGCGATGCAGCACTGCGACGTGCTGATCGCGATCGGCGCCCGCTTCGACGACCGCGTGATCGGCAACCCGAAGCACTTCGCCAGCCATCCGCGCAAGATCATCCACATCGACATCGATCCCTCGTCGATCTCGAAGCGGGTGAAGGTCGACATCCCGATCGTCGGCAACGTCAAGGAAGTGCTGACCGAATTCCTGGCCCAGCTCGATGCCGCAGGTACTTCGCGTGCCAATCCGGCGCCGCTCGCCGCCTGGTGGAAGCAGATCGAGGAATGGCGCAGCCGCGATTGCCTGAAGTACGAGGATTCGAGCCTCGTCATCAAGCCGCAATCGGTCATCGAAAAACTGTGGCAGGTGACGAATGGCGACGCCTTCATCACCTCCGACGTCGGCCAGCACCAGATGTGGGCCGCCCAGTACTACCCGTTCGACAAGCCGCGCCGCTGGATCAATTCCGGCGGCCTGGGCACGATGGGCGTCGGCCTGCCGTATGCGATGGGCGTGCAGATGGCGAACCCGGATGCGACGGTCGCCTGCGTCACCGGCGAAGGCTCGATCCAGATGTGCATCCAGGAGCTCGCCACCTGCAAGCAATACCACCTGACGCCGAAGATCATCCTGCTCAACAACCGCTTCCTCGGCATGGTGCGCCAGTGGCAGCAGATCGACTATGGTTCGCGCTATTCCGAGTCGTACATGGACTCGCTGCCGGACTTCGAGAAGCTGGCCGAGGCTTATGGCCACGTCGGCATGCGCATCGAAAAGCCGTCCGACGTCGAGGGTTCGCTGAAGGAAGCATTCGGAATGAAAGACCGCCTCGTGTTCATGAACTTCATCACCGACCAGAGCGAGAACGTCTGGCCGATGGTCAAGGCCGGCAAGGGCCTGTCTGAAATGCTGCTCGGCTCGGAGGACCTGTAAATGAGACACATCATCTCGGTTCTCCTGGAGAACGAAGCCGGCGCCCTGTCGCGCGTGGTGGGCCTGTTTTCAGCCCGCGGCTACAACATCGAAACCCTGACCGTGGCGCCGACCGAAGATGCGACGCTGTCGCGCATGACGATCGTGACCTCCGGCTCTGACGACATCATCGAGCAGATCACCAAGCACCTGAACCGCCTGATCGAAGTGGTGAAAGTGGTCGACCTGACCGAGGGCCAGCACATCGAGCGCGAACTCATGCTGCTCAAGGTGCGGGCGGTCGGCAAGGAGCGCGAGGAAATCAAGCGCACCGCCGACATCTTCCGCGGCCGCATCATCGACGTGACGGAGAAGAGCTACACGATCGAACTGACCGGCGCCAAGAGCAAACTTGACGCCTTTATCGACGCCATCGACCGCGCCTCCATACTCGAGACCGTCCGTACCGGCGGCTCCGGCATCGGCCGCGGCGAGCGAATTTTAAAGGTCTGATTGGGGCTACGCCCCAATCGCCTGACTTCGTAGGGTGGGCACTTGTGCCCACGCGGGAAGGTCGAGCAGCCAATAACCGCACAAATGAACAGCCACCCACGTGGCACATAAAACGTAACTAACCAAAATACAGGACAAAAGACCATGAAAGTTTTCTACGACAAAGATTGCGACCTCTCCCTCATCAAAGGCAAGAACGTCGCCATCATCGGCTACGGCTCGCAGGGACACGCGCACGCCCAGAACCTCAGTGAATCCGGCGTGAAAGTCACCGTCGGCCTGCGCCGCGGCGGCGCTTCCTGGAACAAGGTCGAGCAGGCCGGCCTGCAGGTCGCCGAAGTCGACGCCGCGGTGAAAAACGCCGACATCATCATGATCCTGCTGCCGGACGAGAACATCGCCCAGGTCTACAAGGAAAACGTCGAACCGAACGCCAAGCAGGGCGCCGTGCTCGCCTTTGCCCACGGCTTCAACGTCCACTACGGCCAGGTCGTGCCGCGGGCCGACCTCGACGTCATCATGATCGCGCCGAAAGCGCCGGGCCACACCGTGCGCGGCACCTACCGCCAGGGTGGCGGCGTGCCGCACCTGATCGCGGTCTACCAGGACAAGTCGGGCGCCGCGCGCGACGTCGCGCTGTCCTACGCCATGGCCAACGGCGGCGGCCGCGCCGGCATCATCGAGACCAACTTCCGCGAAGAGACCGAGACCGACCTGTTCGGCGAGCAAGCCGTCCTGTGCGGCGGCGCCGTCGAGCTGATCAAGGCCGGCTTCGAGACCCTGACCGAAGCGGGCTATGCGCCGGAAATGGCCTATTTCGAGTGCCTGCACGAGCTGAAACTGATCGTCGACCTGATCTACGAAGGCGGCATCGCCAACATGAACTATTCGATCTCGAACAACGCGGAATACGGCGAATACGTCACCGGCCCGCGCATCGTGACCGAAGACACCAAGAACGCGATGCGCCAGTGCCTGAAGGACATCCAGACCGGCGAATACGCGAAGAGCTTCATCCTCGAAAACAAGGCCGGCGCCCCGACGCTGATCTCGCGCCGCCGTTTGACCAGCGAGCACCAGATCGAGGAAGTCGGCGCCAAGCTGCGCGCGATGATGCCGTGGATCGCGAAGAACAAACTCGTGGACCAGTCGAAGAACTGAACAGTGCAGGTAGGGTGGACGGCTATGCCGTCCACGCGTGACATGCTCGAAGTCGCACCGGGCTGGATGACAAGCCAGGTGAACGCGTGGACGGGAGAACCCGCCTCTCGTGGCCCGGTCCACCCTACAGCGGAGGACGGCGTTCGTCAGGCTACGGTATCAAATGCAACTTTCCATTACAAAATCACGACGGAAAGCAACGCGACGGTATCGTATAAGTAAAGTCACTTTTACTTAGCCCGGAGAAAACCATGTCCCTTCCAAAACTCGTCCTCATCGCCAGCTTGCTGGCAGCCAGCCATGCCGGCGCGCAAACCCAGCCGGCAGCGTCTACCGCCGGCACCATGGTCATCGTCCCGGCCAATGGCGAAGTGCGCCATGCCAACGACCAGGCGATCGTCACCTTCGCCGTTGAAGAATTCGATAAGGACAAGGCGGCGGCCGCAGCCCGCGTCAACCGCAAGATGAAGGAGGGCACCGAGATCGTGCGCCGCGCCGATCCGAAGGCCGAGCTGAAGACCCAGGGTTATTACACCTACCCGGTCTATCCGGAGCCGCCGGTGCAGCCGCTACCCGCGAGCCGCACGCCAATAAAACCCGTGCCGAGTGGCTGGCGCGTCGGTCAATATTTGGAGGTGAAGACGACCAACCTGGCCGAACTGCCGAAGACGGCAGCCGCGGCGCAGAAAGTATTACAGATCAACGGCATCAACTTCGGCCTGGCGCCGGCAACCGAAAAGATGCTGGACGACCGCCGCATTGCCGAGACCTACCGCAATCTGAACGAACGCATCGTCTCGATCGCGCGCGCGATGGGGCGCCAGCCGGCGGATGCGATCCTCGATACGGTGGATTTTGAAGGGTCGGGCAATTATGCGGGCGACCGCAGCGAGAAGGCGATGATGATGCGCGCTGGCGCGCCTGCGCCAATGTCGGACGCGATGCCGGAACCGAGTTTCGAACCGGGAGAAACCACGCTGCAGATGCGATTGGTTGGGAAAGTGAAGTTCAAGTAAGGATTCATCCCGGCAAGCCTGCGCGTTTGCTGGCTGAAATCCAATAGTATCCGTTCGCTAACATGCCGTGTGCCCCTCTATAATGGGGGCAACGGCGCTCGAAGCCAGCAGCGCGATCACTACTTGAATACGGAACCTTATGCCAGCCTTTCCACGACGTAAGAAAAATGGAACATCGCCCCGTGCGCCACGATTTTCCCGCCTGAAGCGTTTCGGCCGCCGGGCGGAAGACAAGGGCCGCCCACGCGGTCGCGGCATTTATTTGTTGCCGAATGCTTTTACGACGGGTGCGCTGTTCTGCGGTTTCTACGCGATCGTGATGGCGATGAACCAGCGCTTCGAGCACGCCTGCTGGGCCGTGTTCATCGCGATGATTCTCGATGGGCTCGATGGCCGGGTGGCGCGCCTGACGAATACGCAGTCGGAGTTCGGTGCGCAGTACGACAGTTTGTCGGACATGGTGTCGTTCGGCGCGGCGCCGGCGCTGGTGATCTATGAGTGGTCGCTGCGCGGGCTCGGCAAACTGGGCTGGATCGCCGCCTTCGTGTACTGCGCCGGCGCGGCGTTGCGGCTGGCGCGTTTCAACACGAATATCGAGGTGGTGGACAAGCGCTTCTTCCAGGGCTTGCCCAGCCCGGCGGCGGCGGCGCTGGTGGTCGGCTTCATCATGTTCATGACCGACCCGGACATCAACATCAGCGCGCGCCAGGTGGACTGGGTGAGCTGGTGCATCGCCATCTTCGCCGGCCTGACGATGGTGTCGAACGTGCCGTTTTACAGCTTCAAGGACGTGAACTTCCGCAAGTCGGTACCGTTCATCGTGGTGTTCCTGATCGCGCTGGCCTTTGCGCTGGTGGCGATCGATCCGCCGAAAGTCCTGTGGCCGATTTTTGTAGTCTACGGCTTGTCGGGGTATGTGGTGTTCGTGATCCAGCGCGCCAAGGGCAAGCGGGTCTCCATTATCCCGACCGACGATCCGATCGAGAACGATCAAGCCGAGCGCCGCTAGGGTCCCGTGGACCGTCGGCGCTCGTTCATCAACAAGCGCTGACGGAGTACCCATGTTCGACCCTAACCGCCTCATCATTTTCGACACCACCCTGCGCGACGGCGAGCAATCTCCCGGCGCCTCGATGACCAAGGACGAAAAAGTCCGCATCGCGCGCCAGCTCGAACGCCTGCGGGTCGACGTCATCGAAGCCGGCTTCGCCGCCGCCTCTCCCGGCGACTTCGAAGCCATCCGCGCGATCTCAAGCGCGGTGCGCGACTCCACCATTTGCTCGCTCTCGCGCGCCAACGACCGCGACATCGCCCGCGCCGCCGAAGCCCTGCAACCGGCCGCGCGCAAGCGCATCCACACCTTCATCGCCACCTCCGAGCTGCACATGAAGATGAAGCTGCGCATGGAGCCCGAGCAGGTGCTCGAGCAAGCCAAACTGGCCATCCGCTACGCGCGCAACCACACCGACGACATCGAATTCTCCCCGGAAGACGGCAGCCGCTCGAACGAGGATTTCCTGTGCCGCGTGCTGGAAACGGTGATCGCCGAGGGCGCCACCACCATCAACTTCCCCGACACGGTCGGCTACGCCACGCCCGAAGTCTTCGGCGAAACCATCCGCCGCCTGCGCGAACGCGTGCCCAACTCCGACAAGGCCATCTGGTCGGTGCACTGCCATAACGACCTCGGGCTTGCGGTCGCCAATTCGCTGGCCGGCGTGGCGATTGGCGGCGCGCGCCAGATCGAATGCACCATCAACGGCCTCGGCGAACGGGCCGGCAATACGGCGCTGGAAGAAGTCGTGATGGCGCTGCGCACGCGCGCCGACTACTACAAGCTCACGGTCGGCATCGACACCACGCAAATCGTGCCGGCCTCGAAAATGGTCTCGCAGATCACGGGCTTTGCGGTGCAGCCGAACAAGGCGGTGGTCGGCGCGAACGCCTTCGCCCACGCCTCGGGAATCCACCAGGACGGCATCCTGAAGGCGCGCGAAACCTACGAGATCATGCGCGCCGAAGACGTCGGCTGGCACGCGAACAAGATCGTGCTGGGCAAGCTGTCGGGCCGGAATGCCTTCAAGGCGCGCCTGCAGGAACTCGGCATCGAGCTTGAGTCCGAGGCCGAAGTCAACGCCGCCTTTGCCCGCTTCAAGGAACTGGCCGACCGCAAGAGCGAGATCTTCGACGAAGACATCATGGCGCTGGTATCGGCCGAAGACCATGCGCAAGAGGGCGAGTACTTCCGCTTCGTCTCGCTGGCGCAGCGTTCCGAAACCGGCGAACTGCCGCATGCGCGCGTCGTATTCTCGATCGACGGCCAGGAATTCGCCTGCGAAGGCTCGGGCGACGGCCCGGTCGACGCCACGGTGAACGCCATCGAAAGCCAGGCCAAGACCGGCGCCGACCTGATCCTGTTCTCGATCAACGCCATCAGCAACGGCACCGAGTCGCAAGGGGAGGTGACGATGCGCCTGTCGCGCCAGGGGCGGATCGTGAACGGCGTGGGAGCGGATCCGGACATCGTCGTGGCCTCGGCCAAGGCGTATCTGTCGGGGCTGAACAAGCTGCACTCGAAGGTGGAGCGGGTGAATCCGCAGTTGTGAGGATTCGACACGCATAAGCCGCGTGGCGCGTGGGCACAAGTGAACTGACCCCCAAAAGTTGGGCACAACTTTTGGAGCGGTATGAAGTACACGAAAGAGTTCAAACAGAC
>NZ_JACYUY010000004.1 GCF_014842025.1 Massilia sp. CFBP 13721 | reverse complement strand
GCTATCGAGCAAAATCAGACATTTCTACTTTGCTCAAACCGGACATTACTACTTTGCTCTTACAGGGTGGACTCCGTCCACGGCCGTTTTTCGTGCCCATGCATACCGCGAGGTCGACAATCACCGCGACATGCCGGCTGTGCCTCCAACATTTTTATTTGCAAAATCCACCATTTTTTCGGTTAGAATCTTCTGTGAACGATCGTGCTTTTTCACCTGGCGCGACGATAACGAGGAGACCGAATGGACCTGACCTACACGGATGAAGACCTGGCATTTCGCGACGAAGTGCGCGCCTTCCTGGCTGAAGCCTTACCCGCCGACCTGCAGCACAAGGTGCGCCACCACCTGCGCCTGACCAAGGACGATAGCGTCCGCTGGCACAAGATTTTGGCTGCCAAAGGCTGGGTCGCCCCCGGCTGGCCGGTCGAATTCGGCGGTCCGGGCTGGACCCCGGTGCAGCGCCACATCTTCGACGAAGCATGCGCCAGCGCCGGTACGCCGCAGATCATGCCCTTCGGCGTCAACATGGTCGCCCCGGTCATCATGGCCTTCGGCAGCCCCGAACAGAAGGCCCATTACCTGCCGCGGATCCTGTCCTGCGAGGACTGGTGGTGCCAGGGCTATTCGGAACCGGGCGCCGGCTCCGACCTCGCTTCACTCAAAACCACGGCGGTAAAGGAGGGCGACGAATACATCGTCAACGGCCAGAAGACCTGGACCACGCTGGCCCAGCACGCCGACATGATCTTTTGCCTGGTGCGCACCGACACCGGCGTACGCAAGCAGGAGGGCATCTCCTTCCTGCTAATTGATATGCACACGCCCGGCATCACGGTGCGCCCGATCATCATGCTCGACGAAGACCACGAAGTGAACGAAGTCTTCTTCGACAACGTGCGCGTGCCTGTGGCGAACCTGGTCGGCCAGGAAAACCGCGGCTGGACCTATGCCAAATACCTGCTCGGCCACGAGCGCACCGGCATCGCCGCAGTGGGCCGCAGCAAGCGCGAACTGGCGTTCCTGAAAATGCTGGCCGCGCGCGAGAGCAAGAACGGCAAGCCGCTGATCGAAGACCCGCTGTTCGCAGCGAAGCTGGCCAGCCTGGAAATCGAACTCATGGCGCTGGAGACGACGGTGCTGCGCGTGCTGTCGCGCGCCGACAAGGGCCCGGGTCCGGAAGCCTCTGTATTGAAGGTGCGCGGCACCGACATCCAGCAGCAGCTGTCCGAGCTGATGGTCGAAGCGGTGGGGCCGATGGCGCTGCCCTTTGATTCGGAGTACCTCGAAGGCGCGTCCGAACACAGCCTGGTCGACGACGACGATGCCGCGCCGCTGCTGTCGCACTACTTCAACTATCGCAAGACCTCCATCTATGGCGGCTCGAACGAAATCCAACGCAACATCATCACCCAGATGATCCTGGGCCTGTAAGGAGCGCACACGTGGACTTCAACTTCAATTCCGAGCAGCGCCAGTTTGCGGACGCGCTCAAGCGCTGGATCGACAAGGATTATGGCTTCGAGACGCGCCGCGCGATCATCCATTCCGACACCGGCACGTCAAGCGCCGCCTGGGCCACGCTCGCGGAACTGGGCATGACGGCGCTGCCGGTGCCCGAAGAATCGGGCGGCTTCAACGGCAACGCCGTCGACATGTTCGTCGTGATGCAGGAACTGGGCCGCGGCCTGGTCGTCGAACCCTACTTCGCCACCGTGCTCGGCGCCGAATTCCTGCGCCTGGCCGGCGGGCGCGGGGAGGTGCTGGAACAGGTCGCCGGCGGCACACTGAAGCTGGCCTGCGCGCTCGGCGAGCGCCAGTCGCGCCACGACATGTTCGACATCGCCACCCGCGCCGAAGCGAACGGCGACGGCTGGACCCTGAACGGCGAAAAGAAGGTCGTGCTGCACGGCGCCCAGGCCGGCATGCTGGTGGTCTCGGCACGCACCGGCGGCGCCCAGCGCGGCCAGGACGGCGTCGCGCTGTTCGTGCTGCCCGCCGATACAGCCGGCGTCACGATCACCGACTACCGCACCCTCGACGGCCAGCGCGCCGCCGACGTCCGCTTCCAGAATGTGCAGGCGCCGCGCGCCAGCCTGCTGGGAATCGAGGGCGCCGGCGCCGGCATCCTCGACGCCGCCCTCGACTACGGCACCAGCCTGCTGTGCGCGGAAGCGCTGGGCGCAATGGAAGCCATCTTTGCCGCGACCCTCGACTACCTGAAGACGCGCCAGCAGTTCGGCGCCCCGATCGGCAAGTTCCAGGCCCTGCAGCACCGCATGGCGGATATGTACATTCACCTCGAGCAGGCGCGCTCGATGGCCTTGCTGGCGGCGGTGAAGGTCGCATCGCACGATGCGGGCGAACGCCGCCGCGCCGTCTCGGCCGCCAAGTACCGCATCAACCAGGCCGCGCGCTTCGTCGGCCAGCAAGCCGTCCAGCTGCACGGCGGCATGGGTGTCACCGACGAACTGCCGGCCGCGCACTATTTCAAGCGCCTGGCAACGATCGAACTGACCCTGGGCGACGCCGACCACCACCTGGCGCGCTTCATCGCCCAGCCGGGCTTCATGGAAAGGGCAGCAGCATGAAAAAGCAATGGTATTTCGACGACTTCGTGCCGGGCCAGGAAATCGAACTCGGCCAGCGCACCGTGAGCGAGGACGAGATCATCGCCTTCGCCACCCAGTTCGATCCGCAGCCCTTCCACATCGACAAGGAGGCGGCGGCGAAGTCGATTTACGGCGGCGTGATCGCCAGCGGCTGGCATACCTGCGCGATGATGATGCGCATCGTCCTCGACGGCATGGGCTGCGAGGAAGCCAGCATGGGTTCCCCCGGCCTGGACGGCGTGCGCTGGCTGCAGCCGGTGCGCGCCGGCGATACGCTTTCGGTGCGCTACGTGACCAAGGAAGCGAAGCCGTCGACCTCGAAGCCCGACCGCGGCGTGGTGTTCTCGACCTGGGTCGCCACCAACCAGCGTGGCGAGCAGGTGTGCACGATCGATGGCAAGGCGATGTTCAAGCGGCGCGCGCAGGGCGCAGCGCAGTAATTTGCGTCGGCCAGAATCTCACCTGACCTGGTCCGTAGGGTGGGCTCGGCCCACGCGGTACGGCGGCGGATCAGAGCTTGAAGCGAAAACAGACTCCGTCATATGCAGACCAGCAAAGGGTGGGGTCAGGTCTGACATCGAGATTCCCGCCTTGGCGCGGACTCGGCGCTGGTCTGCAGAATATGGTAGAGCTCGTGTCCGAATGTCAGACCTGACCCCAGCCGTGTTAATAATCAGCAATTACCGGAGAATCGCTTGAAAATCCATCGCAACAATAAACTCGCGGGCCGCCTGCTGATCGCCTCCGGAGCGATGTTTTTTATTACAGCCGCGACGATGCACCAGCCGGCGTTTTCGGGCGTAGGTATCGCGTTGATCGTCATCGGCGTGGTCGTGCTTCGGAAAAAGCGTGAAGGCTGATACCCGGAGTGCGTCCTGATGTGCTTGCCCGATTGCGAAGGCAGGTGCGACGAAACGATGGGCTTTCCGTCCAGGCTGCGTGCGGCCGCGCGGGATGCCGTCACTGCGGTCGCCACCGGCGAACTGCAGCCTTCCCGTCACGTCTTCCAGGTGAACCTGCATGGTGAAGCGCTTTGCATACCGGACCGGCTCTACTACAACCCTGATCTGTTGCGCCGGGCGTTATGCACGTCACGGGGCGACACGCGACTGGTTGTCGCCTGCCTGGGGACCCGCCACCATGACGGCTACCTGCGCCAGGAATGCCTGCGGGCGCTGCTCGGCGGCGACGAGCCGTGGCTCCTGCCGTATCTTCTTCAACTCGCCGGCGAATACGTGGTGGAGATCGTGGAGGATGTCGCCGAGGGCATCGGGCGGTGTGACGCTGCCATGCTTGCCGACTTCGCTGCGGGAAACACGGACTACCTGGCGACGCTTGCGCGCCGGGTGACCAGTTATTGGAGCTGCTACCATCGCCAGGCTTACCCGGATCGGCGTGATTATCCGGGAACCGAAGTGCTGGCAGTCTTGCAGCGGGCAGGGGATCGCTGCAAGACCTGAGTCCATCGCCGCTCAGCGCCTGAGCTGCGCCAGGTCGCGCACCGCGCCGCGGTCGGCCGAAGTGGTCAGCGCCGCATACGCCTGCAGCGCCTGCGACACATAGCGCTCGCGGCCGATCGGCTGCCAGGCATCCGGTCCGCGTGCTTCCATCGCGGCGCGGCGCGCGGCCAGGTCGGCAGGCGACACGCGCAGGTTGATCGTGCGTGCCGGGATGTCGATGTCGATAGAGTCGCCTTCCTCCACCAGGCCGATCGCGCCGCCTTCGGCCGCTTCCGGCGAGGCGTGGCCGATCACCAGGCCCGAGGAGCCGCCTGAGAAGCGCCCGTCGGTGAACAGGGCGCAGGTCTTGCCGAGTCCCTTCGACTTGATGTACGAGGTCGGGTACAGCATTTCCTGCATGCCGGGCCCGCCTTTCGGGCCTTCGTAGCGGATGATGACGACGTCGCCGGCGGCGACAGTGTCGCCGAGGATCGCTTCCACCGCCGCGTCCTGGCTCTCGAACACGCGCGCGGTGCCGGAAAACTTCAGGATGCTCTCGTCGACGCCGGCGGTTTTCACGATGCAGCCTTTCTCGGCGATGTTCCCGTACAGGACCGCCAGGCCGCCATCCTGCGAGTAGGCGTGGGCGCGGTCGCGGATGCAGCCCAGGCTGCGGTCGATGTCGTTCGAGGCGAAACGCTCGGATTGCGAAAACGCGACCTGGGTCGGCACGCCGCCCGGCGCGGCCCGGAACAGCTGGTGCACGGCACGGTCGTCGCTGACGCGGATGTCGTACTTCGCGATGGCGTCGCCCAGCGTCGGGCTGTGCACCGTCGGCAGCGAGGTATCGAGCAGTCCCGCGCGCGCCAGTTCGCCCAGAATGGAGACGATGCCGCCGGCGCGGTGCACGTCTTCGATGTGGTATTTGTCGGTCATCGGCGCTACCTTGCACAGGCAGGGCACCTGGCGCGAGATGCGGTCGATGTCGGCCATCGTGAACTCGACCTGGGCTTCGTGGGCGGCGGCCAAGAGGTGCAGCACGGTGTTGGTCGAGCCGCCCATCGAGACGTCGAGCGCCATCGCATTTTCGAAAGCCGCCTTGGTGGCGATCGAGCGCGGCAACACGGTGTAATCGTCGCCTTCGTAGTGGCGTTTGGCGATGTCGACGATCAGGCGGCCGGCGTTCAGGAACAGTTCCTTGCGGTCGCTGTGGGTGGCGACGATGGTGCCGTTGCCGGGCAGGGACAGGCCGAGCGCCTCGGTCAGGCAGTTCATCGAATTGGCCGTGAACATGCCCGAGCAGGAGCCGCAGGTGGGGCAGGCCGAGCGCTCGATCTCCGCCACGTCGGCATCGGACACGGTCGAATCGCCGGCCTTGATCATGGCGTCGACCAGGTCGAGCTTGATCACCTTGCGTTCGTTGTTGACGACCTTGACGACCTTGCCCGCTTCCATCGGGCCGCCGGAGACGAACACGGTCGGGATGTTCAGGCGCATCGCGGCCATCAGCATGCCGGGGGTGATCTTGTCGCAGTTCGAGATGCACACCATGGCGTCGGCGCAGTGGGCGTTGACCATGTATTCGACCGAGTCGGCGATCAGGTCGCGCGAGGGCAGCGAATACAACATGCCGCCGTGGCCCATGGCGATGCCGTCGTCGACCGCGATCGTGTTGAATTCCTTGGCGACGCCGCCGGACGCCTCGATCTCGCGCGCCACGAGCTGGCCCAGGTCCTTCAGGTGCACGTGGCCGGGCACGAACTGGGTAAAGGAATTGACGACGGCGATGATCGGCTTGTCGAAGTCGCCGTCCTTCATGCCGGTGGCGCGCCACAGTGCGCGCGCGCCGGCCATGTTGCGGCCCTGGGTGGTGGTATGGGAACGGTAAGTCGGCATGGCGGGTCCTGGCGCGGCGAGTGAGTCGAAGCTACAGCATGCTCTTCAGGCAATGATATGTCCAATATATGATTTCGCGTTCTGTGATTCTTTTCGCGAATCAGAGGGTAGGGTGGTCGGCTCCACCTCCACGGCGTGCGGACCAGCGGCGTGAACGCCGCCCACGCGTTCAACCAGCGGATGATCCGTCGCGACGTTTCACAGGGCGGCTAAACGCGTGGGCGGCGCTTAGGCAGCGGATAAACATGCGTTGGGGTGGAGCCGACCACCCTACACAGGCGCCATGCAGTAGCGGCTACGCCCATCCGCCTTGGCCTGGTACAGCGCCGCATCGGCCGCGCGGATCAGCGCGGAGCCCGTGTCCAGGCGGTCCGGCACCAGCGCAGCGATGCCCATGCTGGCGGTGAGCCGCGCGCCGGTCGGCGAGACCGCGTGCGCAATCCCGAGCGCCGCCAGTTCGTCGAGCACGCGCTGGGCCACGCAGGCGGCGCCCGCGGCATCGGTTTCGGGCAGCAGGATCGCGAATTCCTCGCCGCCGTAGCGCGCCACCAGGTCCTGGGCGCGGTTGGCGGCGCGGCACATGGCGCGCGCGACCTCGACCAGGGCAGCGTCGCCGGACTGGTGGCCGTAGTGGTCGTTATACATCTTGAAGTGGTCGACGTCGGCCAGGATCAGCGCCATCGGCAGCCCGGAGCGCCCGGTGCGGCGCCACTCCTTGTCGATCCGCTCGCTGAAGGCGCGGCGGTTGGCCACGCCCGTCAGGCTGTCGGTGAGCGTCATGGCGCGCAGCGCGTCGGCCTGGCGCTTGACCGTCAACTGGGTGCGCACGCGCGCGCGCACCACGGCGGCGTTCACCGGTTTGCTGATGAAGTCGGCCGCGCCGGCGTCGAGCGCGCGGGTCTCGTCCTCGGGCGAGGACAGGGCGGTAACGAAAATGACCGGGATGTCGGCCGTTTCCGGCAGGGCGCGCAAGGCTTGCAGGACGGCGTAGCCATCCATGCCGGGCATGACGGCGTCGAGCAGGATCAGGTCGGGGCGCTGGCCCTGGGCGAGCGCGAGCGCCTTCGCGCCGTCGAGGGCGAACAGCAGTTCGTGCTGGTCCTGCAGCGCGCCGTGCAGGATCTGGATGTTTTCCATCGCGTCGTCGACGACCAGGATGCGCCCGTTCAGCGCCAGCTCGGTCCAGCTCATGCGTTTCCTTTCCGTTCCAATAGTGCGCCAACGATGGCCGCCGCCGCCTCGAAGCGCAGCGTGGCGACGGCCTCGGCCAGCTGCGCCGCCAGCTGCGCACCGGCCAGCGCGGCCAGTCCCGGGGCCAGTGTCGCATGGACCGCCAATGCCTTCATATTGTTATTCTGGAGCAATTCGAGGAGTTGTGCCAACGCGTCGGTGCCGACGGGCGTGGCGTCCACGGCCGTGGCCAGCGGATGGTAACCGTCCACGCCCGCCTGCAGCGTCGCGAACGCGGCGTCGATCAGGTCCAGCTGGCGCGCGGCCTGTTCGTTGTCGTCGGCCCGCAGCGCCGTTTCCAGCGCCAGCGCGTGCGCCGCCAGCGCGCTGGCGCCGAGGTTGGCGGCAACGCCGCGCAAGCGGTGCGCTTCGGCCAGCGCGCCCGCGCGGTCGGCATCCGCCAACTGATCACGCAGCGTTCCCAGCGTTGCGGCAGCCCCGCCGACGAAACGGGCCAGGATGGCGCGCACCGCATCGAGGTCGCCCCGGAAGCGCGGCAGCACGGCGGCCAGGTCGATGCCGGGCAGTTGCGCCGGCGACGGCGCCGGGACGCTGGCGGCGGGCGCGGGCAGGGTGCGCCCGGTCAGCCGCGCCAGCGTCGCCACCAGCGCGTCGACGTCGACCGGCTTCGGCAGGTGCTCGTCCATGCCGGCGGCAAAAGCGCGGCGGCGGTCTTCTTCCTGCGTGTTGGCGCTCATCGCGACGATCGGCAGCTGCGCCAGGCCGAGCGCGCGGATGGCGCGGGCGGCCTCGTAACCGTCCATGACCGGCATCTGCAAGTCCATCAGCACGGCGTCGAAGGCGGCGCCGGGTTCGGACAGCATGGCGAGGGCGGCGCGGCCGTCGGCGGCGACCGCGACGCGCGCGCCCGAATGCGCCAGCACGTGGGTGGCCACTTCCTGGTTGATGGCGTTGTCTTCGACCACCAGCACGTGCAGGCCGGCCAGGCTGGCCGCCTGCGCCGCAGCGCGAAGCGGCGCACCGCCGCGTAGTTCGCCGAGCACATCATCGAGCGCGGTGCGCGTGAACGGTTTGGACAGCAGCGTTGCACCCGGCAGCGCCACGGCCTCGCCTTCCGGCGCCAGCAATACCGTCGGCGGCAAATCGCTCCCGAGGCTGAACAGGTCCGCCATGGCGGCATCGACAAAGGCGAGGTCGAAGGCTGCGCCGTCCAGCAGGCCGAGCGCCTCGATCGTGCCGGCAGCGCACACGACCGCGCAGCCGCGTGCGTCCAGTGCGGCGGCCAGCGCGGCGCGCGCCGGCGCGTGCGCGTCGGCCACCAGCACGCGCAGGGGCGGCGCGGGCGCGGGCGGGGCGGGCACATCGAGTTCGCCGAAGTCGGCTTCGAAGGTAAAAGTCGATCCCGCCCCCGGCCGGCTGTCGACGGCCAGCGTGCCGCCCATCAGCGCCACCAGGCGGCGCGCGATCGACAGGCCCAGGCCGATGCCGCCGGCCTTGCCGCCGCCGGCGCCGTCACCCTGCGCGAAGGGCGCGAACAGGCGCGCCTGGTCGGTGGCGGCGATGCCGATGCCGGTGTCGCGCACGGCGAAGCGCAAGCGTAAGCGACCCAGGCCCGGGTCCGGGCGCGGCCACGACTGGCGCTCGGCGACGTCGACCGACAGCACGATCTCGCCCGCCGTGGTGAACTTGATGGCATTCCCCACCAGGTTCAGCAGCACCTGCTCGAGCCGGGTCGGGTCGCCGCGCAGGCTGCGCGGCACGCCGGGGCCGACCGCGAACACTGCCTCCAGGCCCTGCGCGCGGGCCGCGGGCACGCTCAGCAGGGCGATGCTGCGCAGGGCCCCGTCGAGCTCGAATGGCCGCCGTTCCAGCACCAGCTGGCCGGCGTCGGCGCGCGCATAGTCGAGCAGGTCGCTGAGGATGCCGAGCAGCGAGGCCGAAGCGCTGCGGATGTGGGCCGCGTGGGCGCGTTCGCGCGGCGGCAGCGGCGCATCCTCGAGCAGGCGCGCCAGGCCCATGATCGCGTTCATGGGGGTGCGGATTTCGTGGCTCATGTTGCCGAGGAATTCGCTTTTCGCGCGGCTGGCCTGCTCGGCCTCGCGCAGCGCTTCGACCAGGCGGCCCTCGGTCAGCTTGAGCGCCGAGACGTCGGCGTGCAGCGCGTAGAAGCCGCGCACGCGGCCCGCCTTGTCGAGGTCGGGCAGGTAGCTGCACCAGACGTGGACCGGCGCGCCCTGGCGGTTGTGCAGCGCCGTCTCGAAGCTCTGCGGCCGGCCGGCCAGCACGGCGCGCCCATACGGTTCCAGCTGCGCCAGGGTGGCGGCCGGGATCAGGTCGGCGGCGCGGCGGCCGAGCAGGCCGGCTTCGTCGGCGGCGCCGAGCCAGTCGAGGAGCGGCCGGTTGGCGAAGCGCAGGCGCTCGTCGGCATCCCAATAGGCGACCAGCGCCGGCAGGTTGTCGGTGACGGTGCGGATGAAACGCTCGCGTCCGCGCAGCTGGGCCTCGCCGGCGCGCAGCGCGGCGTCGGCCGCCACGCGTTCGGTGATGTCGCGGATGGTCGTCTGCATCATGCCGCGCCCGCCGACGTCGACGCGGCTAAGGCGGATGTCGGCGTGGAAGTTGGTCCCGTCGCGGCGCTGGTGCACCCACTCGAAGCGCACGTCGCCCTCGTCGAGCGCGCGGCGCATCAGTTCGGTCGCCATCTCTTGCGAACGGCGCCCGTTCGGCTGGAATTCGGGCGAGGCGTTGGCGGGACTGAGCATCAGCACTTCCTCGACGCTGGCGCAGCCGAACATGCGCGCCGCCGCCGGGTTGGCGCTGACAAAACCGGCGTTGTAGGCCAGCAGGGCCTGGGCGTCGCCGGAGGCTTCGAACAGGACCCGGAACATCTCTTCGTTGTCGCGGTTGCGCTGTTCCAGCAGCTTGCGCTCGGTGATGTCGATCACGACCGCGTTGATGCCGACCAGTTCGCCCTCCGCGCCGAACACCGGGTAGTAGCTCGACAGCCAGTGGCGCACCACCCCGGGGTCGGCCGGCACTTCGCCCTCCATTTCGAGGTCGCGCAGCGCGCGCCGCGTTTCCAGTACGCGCCGGTAGGGCTCCTCGATGGCGATGCCGGCCGCGCCCAGCAATTCGGGCAGCGTGCGCCCGAGGTGGCCAATGGCCGGCACCGCATTCACCGCCGCCAGGTAATCGTTGATCATCACGAAGCGCAGCTGCGGGTCGACGAAGCACAGGCCCACCGGCGCGGTCGCGTACACGGTCTCCAAACGCACGTTCAGGCGCTCGAGTTCGGCGGTGCGGTCGGCCACGCGCGTTTCCAGCTGGCTGCGGTAGCGCAGCAGTTCGGCATCCAGGTCGGCCAGCGCCGCCGCCACCAGCGCCGTCTCGCGGATCGCCCCGGGCGCCGGCGGCAGCGACTCGCCGCGGCCGATCGCCGTCGCCGGCGCCACCAGGCCGCGCACCGAGCGGCCGATGGTGCCGCCGATGATCCAGGCCAGCAGCAGGCCCAGGCCGAGCAGGCCGGCCGAGGCGGCGACGGTGGCCGGCAGCGCGCCGCCCAGCAGCTCGCGCGCGGCCTCGTCCGGATAGCTGACAGCGACCAGCCAGCCGTGCTTGTCCGAACGCATCCAGGCCGCGTGGCGTGGGTCGTCGCCGGGCCCGCCCGGCAGATCGGCCAGCCCTTCGGGACTGCCGGCCGCGTCCGAGGCCAGCACGCCGTTCACCGGCGCGCCGACATACAGCGCGGCGTCGACGCTGCGCGCGGCCACGACGCCGCGCCCATCGACGATTTCGGCGACCCAGCCCGGTCGCAGCTGCTGGGTGCGCAGCAGGTCGGCAATGCGCGCCAGGCGCACCTGGCTCGACAGCACATACGCCACCTTGCCGCCGCGCCAGACAGGCACGTCGGCGGAAAACACGAAGGGCTGGCCGGGGCCGGGCCGGTACAGGCTGGAGGTGCGCGCGTCGCCGCGCAGCAGGACGGCTTCGATCGACTGCGCATTGGGCCGCTCCGGCAGCGCGCTGCCGAAGGCACGGCGGGTGTCGAGCAGCGCCTGTCCGTCCAGGCCGTAAAGGACGAAGCTGGAGGCGGCGAAATCGGGACGCAGCAACTGGCGCGCGCCGGCATGGAATTCTGCCAGCGACCCCGGCGCCAGCGTCGGCCAGGCGGCGGCCACGCGGGCGGCGGTTTCCAGGCTGTCGAGGTCGCGGTCGAGCGCGGCGGACAGCGCGCGCGTGACGGTGGCGGCGTCGCGCGCCACGTGCAAGGCTTCGCGCCGCCCGGCATCGATCACGAAGGCGACGTAGGCGAGCAGCAGCGGCAGCACGCTGGCAAGTATGAGGGTGAAGAGCTTCGAGCGGATCGAAGGCAGGGCGTCGCGGCGGAACAAAGGCAAAAGCGGTCCAGGGTCGGCGCGGCGCGGGTGCGCCGCCAGCGGCCATGGTACGCGAGTGCCCGGACCGGGCCTAGGCCCGGCTGTCCGGCTCCCCGCTATCTGTAGATTGTGAGCAACAAGTAATGGTATTTACTTAAGCATATTTGGCCAGTTCGACCTTGGCGATGGCATTGCGGTGCACTTCGTCCGGACCGTCGGCCAGGCGCAGGGTGCGGTTGCCGGCCCACTGCGAGGCCAGCGGGAAATCGTCCGACACGCCGCCGGCGCCGTGGGCCTGGATCGCCCAGTCGAGCACTTGCTGGGCCACGTTCGGCGCCAGCACCTTGATCATCGCGATCTCGGCCGCCGCGACCTTGTTGCCGACCGTGTCCATCATCCATGCCGCTTTTAACGTGAG
The DNA here is from genome assembly GCF_014842025.1 of Massilia sp. CFBP 13721. Lineage (GTDB taxonomy): Bacteria > Pseudomonadota > Gammaproteobacteria > Burkholderiales > Burkholderiaceae_D > Telluria. The sequence continues at coordinate 293,435 of NZ_JACYUY010000004.1, read as the reverse complement.
CAGGCGCGCGGTGTCGATGCGGATGCGCGACTCGGCGATGCGTTCGCGCCAGACGCCCTGTTCGCTGATTTTTTTACCAAAGGCGACGCGGCTGTCGAGGCGCTTGACCATCAGTTCCAGCGCCCGTTCGGCCACGCCGATGGCGCGCATGCAGTGGTGGATGCGGCCCGGTCCCAGGCGGCCCTGGGCGATCTCGAAGCCGCGCCCTTCGCCGAGCAGCATGTTCGCCGCCGGCACCCGCACGTTCTCGAACAGGATTTCGCAATGGCCGTGCGGCGCATCGTCGTAGCCGAACACCGGCAGCGGACGTTTCACCGTGATGCCCGGCGTATCGGCCGGCACCAGGATCATCGATTGCTGCTGGTGGCGCGCGGCCGTCGGATCGGTCTTGCCCATGACGATATAGATCCGGCAGCGCGGGTCGCCGGCGCCGGAGATCCACCATTTGTGGCCGTTGATGACGTACTCGTCGCCGTCGCGTTCGATCCTCGTCGCGATGTTGGTCGCATCCGACGACGCCACGTCCGGCTCGGTCATGGCAAAGGCGGAGCGGATCTCGCCGCGCAGCAGCGGTTCCAGCCACTTCTGCTTGTGCTCTTCGGCGGCGTAGCGTTCCAGCGTTTCCATGTTGCCGGTGTCCGGCGCCGAGCAGTTGAATACTTCGGGCGCCCAGCCGACCCGGCCCATGATTTCGCACAGCGGCGCATAGTCGAGGTTCGACAGGCCTTCCGGCGCCCGCGTCGATTTCGGCAGGAACAAATTCCACAAGCCCTGTTCGCGCGCCAGCGGTTTCAGGCGCTCGATCAGTTCGGTCGGCACCCAGCGGTTGCCGAGCATGCCGTTGGCGTCCACTTCCTGTTTATAGGCTTTTTCGTTCGGGTAGATGTGCTCGTCCATGAAGGCGAGCAGGCGCGTGCGCAGTTCCTTGCAGCGGTCGGAGTAATCGAAATCCATGTGGTTTCCTTTATCGGTTCGCGAATTGCCAGGCCATCTCGGCCATCGGGCGGGCGGCCTTGCCGTTTTCCAGCGCCTGTGCGCTCGAGGCGGTGCCGTCGACATAGCGTTTCATGATGCCTTGCATGATGCCGGCCAGCCGGAACATGTTATAGGCGAGATAAAAATTGAAATCTTCCATGCGCACGCTCTTGCCGGTGCGTTCGCAGTAGCGCGCGACATAGGTTTCCAGGTCCGGGATGCCGAGCGCGGCCAGGTCGAGGCCGCCGATGCCGCGGAACTTGCCGGGCGGGATGTACCAGCTCATGCAGTGGTAAGAAAAATCGGCCAGCGGATGGCCCAGGGTCGACAGCTCCCAGTCGAGCACGGCCAGGATGCGTGGCTCGGTCGGGTGGAAGATGATGTTGTCGAGGCGGAAGTCGCCATGCACGATGGACGTGTCTTCGCCGGGCGGAATGTTCTTGGGGAGCCACTCGATCAGGCGGTCCATCGCCTCGATCGGTTCGGTCGCGGAGGCCTGGTATTGCCTGGTCCAGCGCTCGATCTGGCGCGCAAAATAATTGCCGGGCTTGCCGTAATCCTGCAGGCCGATGGGGGCATAGTCGATCGTGTGCAGTTGCGCGATGACGCGGTTCAGTTCGTCGTAGATGGCGCCGCGCTCGGCGGGCGTCATGCCAGGCAGCGACTGTTCCCACAGCACGCGGCCTTCGACGAAATCCATCAGGAAAAAGGCGCGGCCGATGATGGCTTCGTCGGTGCACAGCGCGATCTGGCGCGGTACCGGGAAGCCGGCGCCATGCAGCGCGTTCATCACGCGGAATTCGCGGTCGATGGCGTGGGCGGAAGGCAGCAGTTTGGCGGCGGGGCCGGGCTTGGTGCGCAGGACGTATTGGCTGTCGCCTGCGCGTAATTTAAAAGTCGGGTTCGATTGCCCGCCCTTGAATTGTTCGACTTCCAGGGCGCCGGCCGGGAAGTCCGGCACGTTCGCCCGCAGCCAGCCCGCCAGCGCCTCGACATCGAATTTCTGGCGCTCGGAAACCGGCTTGGTTCCCATCATTTCTTCGTACACTGGCGTCTCCTCCTGTGTTTGTTGTCAAATCTGATTGAAGTCGATTCTAGCTGATGAAGTGAACGGTCGTACTATTTATTTTTCTGGCATTAACTGTTGCGACGGTACTGATTGAACAGCTGTTCCATCGTCGTCGTGCGCGCATCGGGCTGCAGCGGGGAGGGCGGCACGTGGTTGACGAAACGCACCACCCAGTCGAGCCGGTCCGTTCCCACGTCGAGGGCATTGATGCAGCCGGCTTCCTGCGCCAGGCCGCCCAGGAACAGGCGCTGGCCGGTCAGCGCCAGCGACAGGATCGCGCAGTTGACGCCGCCATGCAGCACCAGCAGCGCCGTGTCCCAGCCCGGGTCGGCGCGCAGGCGCTCGAGCGCCGGGTGTACCCGGTCCATCATCTCGCCCACCGATTCGCCGCCGAGGAAGCGCTGTTCGGGTGCGACCAGGCCTTCGAAGACGCCGGTGAACGCGCGCTTCAATTCAGCTTCGGGAATCGTGGAAAGGCGGCCGCCGCGGATTTCGTGCAGCTCGGGCCAGGTCTCGGGTTCGATGTCCTGCCCGGTCACGGCCAGTACGCGCGCGGCGGTTTCCACGGTGCGCGGCAGGCCGGAGACGATCACGCGGTCGAAGGTGATGCCGGCGGCGGCAAAGGCGCTGCCGGCGGCATCGGCCTGGGCGCGGCCCGTGTCGTTGAGGGGGACTTGCTCGGGAAGGACGGGGCGGCCGGCGGCGTCGAAGTAAGTGACGCTGCCGTGGCGCATCAGGAAAATGCGGCGTCGGGCGCTTGGTTGGTCGTGCATGTGCGTCTCCGTTACGTTTCTGGAGGGACGTAGGGTGGGCGGCTTCGCCGCCCACGCGGTGATAGTTAGCAGCGAGATCATCCGGCACGAAAGCGGAGACGGTAGGTATCACCGCGTGGGCGGGAAACCCGCCCACCCTACGGGTATCTTTGCGGGCGAATCTTGTGCATATTACACGGCCTCAACTGCTGAGCGCGGTGTTTCCACCACAAAACTAATTCCAGTGGTAAATATTCCCCCGTTCTGCCTTAAAATGATTTCCCATTTTGTAGGCAAGCGAAGGGGTAGTATGGCAAGGCCGGAAAAAGTCAGGCTCGGGGAAATCCTGGTGCAGCAAAAGCTGTTGTCCGAGGAACAGCTGAACCAGGCATTGAGTGACCAGAAGCGTACTGGCCGCAAACTGGGGCGGGTGTTCGTCGAGAACGGCTTCGTCACCGAAGAGCAGATCTCGGGCGCGCTGGCGCGCCAGCTGAACATCCCCTACGTCAACCTCAAGTTCTACAACATCAGCGACGCCCTGGTGCGCCTGTTGCCGGAAACGGCGGCGCGGCGCTTCCGTGCGCTGGTGCTGGAGGAACGGCGCGACGCGCTGCTGGTCGGCGTCTCCGATCCGACCGACCTGTTCGCCTACGACGAGATCGCGCGCCTGCTCAAGAAAAACGTCGAACTGGCCGTGGTCAACGAGACCGAGGTGCTGCACGCGATCGACCGCATCTACCGCCGCACCGGCGACATCACCGACTTCGCGAAAGAAGTCGAAGCCGACATCGGCGACGCCTTCGTCGACTTCGGGGCCATGACGGCGAACCCGGGCCTGGAAGAAGCGCCGGTGGTGAAACTGCTGCAGTCGGTGTTCGACGACGCGGCCCAGGTGCGCGCTTCCGACATCCACATCGAGCCCCAGGAAGGGCGCCTGCAGATCCGCTTTCGCATCGACGGCGTGCTGCACCTGCAGACCGAGGCCGACATCAAGATTGCCACGCCGCTCGCCCTGCGCCTGAAGCTGATGGCCGACCTCGACATCTCGGAAAAGCGCTTGCCGCAGGATGGCCGCTTCGCCATGAAGGTCAAGAACCAGCGCATCGACGTGCGTATCTCGACCATGCCGACCCAGTTCGGCGAATCGGTGGTCATGCGACTCCTGAACCAGGCTGGCAACACGCTGCGCCTGGAATCGATCGGCATGCCGCGCAAGATGCTGGAACGCTTCCGCGCCATCGTCGGGCGCCCGAACGGCCTGGTGCTGGTCACCGGCCCCACCGGTAGCGGCAAGACCACCACGCTGTACAGCGCGCTGGCCGAACTGAACTCGGTGGAAAAGAAGCTGATCACCGTCGAGGACCCGGTCGAATACCGCCTGCAGGGCATCAACCAGGTGCAGGTGAACGACAAGATCGAACTGTCGTTCGCGCGCGTGCTGCGCTCGGCGCTGCGCCAGGACCCGGACATCGTGCTGGTGGGCGAGATGCGCGACCAGGAAACCGCGCAGATCGGCCTGCGCGCCGCAATGACGGGTCACCTGGTGCTCTCGACCCTGCACACCAACGACGCCGCCAGCACGCCCTTGCGCCTGATGGACATGGGCGTGCCGCGCTACATGGTGGGCGGCTCGCTGCAAGCCGTGCTGGCCCAGCGCCTGGTGCGCGTGATCTGCGAAAGCTGTTCGACCGTGTACCAGCCGACGCCGCCGGAACAGACCTGGCTGCGCGCTGAACTCGGCAATTTCGTCGAGCAGGCCCAGTTCTTCCACGGTAAAGGCTGCTCGCACTGCAACGGCACCGGCTACCGCGGCCGTACCGGCGTCTACGAACTGCTGGAAATGACGCGCGCCGTGACCGACGCCGCCAACCACCCGGACCCGGCGCACTTCCTGAAGGTCGCGCAGGGCGAGATGGGCGGCGAAACGCTGCGCCGCCACGGCGTGCAGCTGGCCGTGCAGGGCCGCACGACGATCGGCGAAGCCATGCGCATCAGTAACCAGATGGACGACTGATGCCATTCTTTGCCTACAAAGGCCGCAACGCGCGCGGCGAACTGATGCAGGGCGTGCTGGAAGGCGCCGACGCCGGCGCCGTGGCCGACCAGCTGTTCGGCACCGGCGTGACGCCGGTCGACATCGTCGCCACCCGGCGCGCCGTCGCCGGCGCCGGCAGCGCGGGCGTGGGCGAGACCTGGCGGCGCCTGAGAGAGAAAAAAGTCACGTCGATGGACGTGCAGCTGTTCTCGCGCCAGATGCATACGCTATTGAAATCCGGCGTGCCGATCATGCGCGGCCTGGCCGGCCTGCAGGAATCGAGCACCAGTCCCGCCTTTGCGCGCGTGATCAAGGACTTGCGCGAGTCGCTCGATGCCGGGCGCGAACTGTCCGCGGCGATGCGCCGCCACCCGCAGTGCTTTTCGAATTTCTACCTGTCGATGGTGCGCGTGGGCGAAATGACGGGCCGCCTGGAAGAAGTCTTCCTGCGCCTGTTCGACCACCTCGAATTCGACCGCGACATGCGCGAGCGCGTGAAAACCGCATTGCGCTACCCGACCTTCGTGATGATCGCAATGGCGGTCGCCATGGTGGTCGTCAACCTGTTCGTGATCCCGCAATTCGCCAAGGTGTTCGAGAGTTTTCACGCGACGCTGCCGCTGATGACGCGCATCCTGATGGCGACTTCGCGTTTCACGGTCGACTACTGGACGCTGCTGGCCGGCGGCGCGGTGGTCGCCATCGTGGCGTTTCGCTCCTGGCTCGGCACCACGGCCGGGCGCTACAGCTGGGACCGGCGCAAGCTGCGTTTCCCGATCGCCGGCAAGATCCTGCTGAAGGGGACGATGGCGCGTTTCGCGCGCAGCTTCGCCATGTCGATGAGGAGCGGCGTGCCGGTGGTGCAAGCCCTGACCGTGGTCGCGCAGACCGCCGACAACGCCTACCTGGCGGCGCGCATCGAGCAGATGCGCGACGGCGTCGAGCGCGGCGAAAGCATCCTGCGCACCTCGACCGCGGCCAACGTGTTCACGCCGATCGTGCTGCAGATGATCGCCGTCGGCGAGGAAACCGGCTCGCTCGACGACCTGCTGGACGAGATCGCGCTGATGTACGAGCGCGAAGTCGACTACGAACTGAAAACCCTGTCGGCCCAGATCGAGCCGATCCTGATCACCTTCCTCGGCGTGATGGTGCTGGTGATGGCGCTCGGTATCTTCCTGCCGATCTGGGACCTGGGCAAGGCCGCCCTGCATCGCTGATGGCGAAGTTAAATGACCGCCTGGCGGCCGGCCGGCAGGGTGGTGCGACCCGGCTGGAGCTGGCGCTGGGCGCGATCCTGGGCGCCGTTTTGAGCGGTTTGTTGTTGAATAGCGTCATCAGCTACCAGGGCGAAAGCGAGCGCGTCGCGGCAAAGCAACTGGTCGGTTCGCTGCGCACGGCGCTCGCGGTCCGCTCCGCCAGGATCATTTCGACAACGGGCGAAGCCGGTTTGTTAGAACTTTCTCATCAAAATCCGATGACATGGTTGCAACAACAGCCTAAAAACTACCTCGGGGAATACTATTCGCCCAACAAAGACGCGCTCCCAAGGGGAAACTGGTACTTCGACCGCAGCGCGAAAACCATTGTCTATTTGACTGCCGCAGAGAAATCTTTTTCCACTGGGACACAAAAGTTCATGACCTTCAAGGTAAAATTGCTTCGCGTGCCCGGTCCGGCCGATGCAAGTGGACAGAACAGGGGCACCACTGGCCTGGTCATCGATCAAGTCGTCGAACAAGTCAATGAGCAGGCGGTTGCCTTTAACAACAGTGCGGGGTCCCTTCCGCGTCCTTATTTTTCGGAGAAAAAGTAATGAACAAAAGCATCAAAGCGTCGCAAGGCGGTTTCACCCTGATCGAATTGATCGTCGTGATTGTCATCCTGGGTATCCTGGCCGCGACCGCGCTGCCGAAGTTCGCCAGCCTGAGCGGCGAAGCCCGCCTGGCCAGCCTGAACGCGGCCAAGGGCTCGCTCGCCGCGACCTCGGCCATGACGCACGGTAAATTCCTGGTGACCCCGGGCGGCTCGGCCACCATCAACGTCGAAGGCACCTCGGTGACGATGAACACCACGTCGGGCTACCCGGCCGTGACCACCCAGGCCGAGGCGGATGCCGTGGCCGCCGCCGCCGGTCTGGCAGCGACCGACTACGTTGTGCTGACTGCCGCCAGCAAGGACGCCAACAAGCCGGCCCTGGGCGCCAGCGAGTTCGCCATCGTTCCAGCCAGCCTCGCCGGCACCGCCAAAGCCGCCAATTGTTACGTGCTCTACAAAGGCGCCACTACCGGCACCAGCGCGCCGACGGTTACGCTGGGCGCCGGCGGAACCAATGCGGCACCGACCGTCAGCCAGTGCGAGTAAGCGCATAGTCAGCGCATAACAAGTCCGTGGCTGGCCCGCAACTCCGACCTTTGCGTCCTTCATTGCACCCCGCAGCCGGCCGCGGCAGTTTCCAGCATGGCTTCACCATGGTGGAACTCATCGTCGTCATCATCCTCATCGGCATCCTCGGCACCGTCGCCGTCGGCCGCTTCATGGAAAGTTCCACCTTCGACACCGCCGCCTGGACCGAGCAGGTCAGGTCGACGCTGCGCCACGCGCAAAAGGTGGCGATCGCCCAGAACCACCCCGTCTACGTCCACATCACCACGCAACGCATCGCCGTCTGCCTCGACCCCGACGCCGGCTGCGCGCGCCTCGACGCGCGCCTGCCGGCCGCGGCCGGCGTGAAGGGTGCTTCGAGCGCCACCCGCAGCGCCTGCGGCAGCACCAACTGGATGTGCGAAGCGCGTCCGGAGGGCGTCGTCATGGGACGGCCGGGCATCGCCACCCCGATCGGCGGCATCGCTTTCGATGGCCTCGGCCGCGCCACGCCGACAGGCGGCTTCGACGGCAAGATCACGATCCAGGGCGGCGGCATCAGCACCGTCATCGCCGTCGATCCGGAGTCCGGCTATGTGGATTAAGGCTGTGCGCACGCGCCAGGCCGGCCTCACCATCGTCGAACTGATCATCTTCATGGTGATCGTCGGGATCGCGCTGGCCGGCATCCTGCAAGTCATGCGCTTCACCAGCGCCAACTCGGCCGATCCGCTGCGCCGCAAGCAGGCGCTGATGATCGCCGAGGCGCTGCTGGAAGAAGTGCGCCAGTCCGGATTCACCTATTGCGATCCGGGTTCGCCCAACGCCGCCGAGGCCACCAGGACGGCCGACTGCACGATCAAGGAAAACTGGGGCAACGAAGCACCGTCGCCGCGGCCCTACGACAACGTCAACGATTACGTCGGCGCCGCCAACACGGCCACGGCTGCCTTCAACGGCGGCACGGCCGGACTGGTCGACGTCCTCGGTCGCCCGCTGAACCTGGCCGGCTACAAGGCCACCGTCTCCATCACGCCCGACCGCCTGGGCGACATCGCCGCCGGCGCGGGCGCCGACAGCGAGGCGCTGCGCATCCGCATCGTTGTCACCTATCAGGGCGCCGATCCGGCGGTGACGCTGGACGGCTACCGCGCGCGCTACGCGCCGCTGCAGGGCGTCCAATGAGCGGGTATCTTCACGGCCCTCAGCGTCGCGGCGCCCGGCGCGGCTTCACCCTGGTCGAGGCAATCGTCGCGATCGCCATCCTCGGCATCATCGGCGCCATCGTCGCCGTCTTCATCAAGGCGCCGGTCCAGGGTTATGCCGACAGCGTGGCGCGCGCCGAGGCGAGCGACGAAGCCGACCTGGCGCTGCGCCGCATGGCGCGCGAGATCCGCCTGGCGCTGCCGAACAGCGTGCGCGTGAACGGCGACGGCAGCGCCATCGAATTCCTGCTCACCAAGACCGGCGGGCGCTACCTGGCGACCGAAGATGGCGCAACAAGCGGCAAGCCGCTCGACTTCGTCGACGCGAAAAAACGCGACTTCACCATCGTCGGCGGCTTGCAGGCGCCGGTCGCGGCCGGCGACTACGTCGTGGTCTACAACCTCGGCCCCGGCATGGCGCCGGCCGACGCCTACGGCTTCAACACGCCAGACCGCAACATCGCGCGCGTGCTGGAAGCCGCCGCCGCCGGCGCCGCCGAACTCAAGCTGGTCGACAACCCGTTCGCGCGCAACGATGCGATGCCCTCGCCGGGAAGCCGCTTCCACGTGGTCGGCACGCCCGTCACCTTCCGCTGCGAGGCCAAGGGCGGCAGGCTGGTGCTGACGCGCTACGCCGGCTATGAAATCCGCGCCAACATCGGCGATCCCATGAGCGGCACCCCGAGCGCGGCCGTGCTGGCGCGCCGCCTGGCCAGCTGCGGCAGCCTGTTCAACTACGGGATCGGCGAGGACGTCGAGCTGCGCCGCAGTGCGCTGGTGCTGCTGGCGCTCGAGCTGCAGCTGCCCGGCGCGGCCGGCGCCACCGATGGCCGGGTGCGCCTCGTCCACCAGGTCCACGTCGACAATACGCCATGAAACGCATCGATCCTGCCATCGCATGTAAACGTCGCCGCAGCCGCGGCGTCGGCATCGTCACCGCCATCTTCCTGCTGGTGGTGCTGGCCGGCCTGGGCGTCGCCCTGGTGACCATTTTCACGAGCCAGAGCCAGGCCATTCTGCTCGACGAGCAGGGCGTGCGCGCGCACCAGGCGGCGCGCGCCGGCATCGAGTGGGGCTTGTTCCAGCGCCTGCGGCCGGGCAACAGTGGCTGCGCCGACGGCAGCAGCACCGCCGTGGCGCTGGGCGGCGACGTGCTCGGCCAGTTCACCGTCAGCGTCAGCTGCCGCCGGATCGCCGGCCTGGACGTGGAAGAGGGCGCGCCCTCGCTCGACCGTTGGGTGATCAGCGCCACCGCCTGCGCCCCCGCCAGGGACGGCGCCTGCCCGGACAGCTGGAACAATCCCGACTATGTGCGGCGCGTGATCGAGGTGCAGATATGAGCCGCCCTGTGCGCCGTCTGGTCCAACTGCTGCTGGCCTGCCTGCTGCTGGCGCTGGGCGGCGCCGCGCGCGCCGATACGGCGGTCGCACTGTGGAAAGCCTTCGATGGGCGCCTCAGCTTCACCGGCACCCAGGTCACGCTGCGCAACAAGACCAACAGCGTCAACGCCTGTTCGGTCGATGCGGCGACCACCAGCCGCAGCGCGCGCCTGACCCTGCCGACCGGCGTCACCGTCGTCTCGGCACGCCTGTACTGGGCCGGTTCCGGCACCCCCGACAATACCGTCACCTTCGAAGGCAAGGACGTCACCGCGGCCAAACAATACACGTCGAACACCATCGGCAACGGCTTCGATTACTTCGGCGGCGTCGCCGACGTCACCAGCGTCGTCAAGCTCAAGGGCAGCGGTACCTATACCTTCGCCGGACTGACCGTGGCCACGGGCAATCCGTGGTGCGCCTCGCAGGCCGTGCTCGGCGGTTTTTCGCTGCTCGTCGTGTATTCGGATCCGACCCTGCCCGAACGCGTGCTGAATGTCTACGAAGGCTTCCGCCACCTGCAGAAAGACAGCCTCCAGCTCAGCGCCAACAATTTCCGCTGGAACCGCACCGGCGTATCGACCAAGGAAAAAGCGCGCGTCGGCTATATCGCCTGGGAGGGCGACCCGACCCTGTCCCAGGACGAAACCCTCGATTTCGATGGCGAGAACCTGACCGACGGACTCAATCCGGCGAACAACCTGTTCAATTCGCAAAGCAACATCAATGGCGACACCGCCTCGTATGGCGTCGATTTCGATGCCTTCGATACCTTCGTCACCCTCTGGAGCCTGTACGACGCCGAGGTGAGCACGACGCTGCGTTCCGGCTCCGACCTGGTGATCGTGAATGCCCAGGTGATGGCGATTCCGACCATGCCGGTGTCGGACCTGGCGATCGCGATTTCGCGCGCCGGCGCGCTCAAGATCGGCACCGACGTCGAATATACCGTCACCGTCACCAACAACGGTCCCTATACCGAAGCCGGCACCATCACGGTGACCAATACGCTGCCGGCGGGGATGTACTACGTGTCGGGCGTGACTACCGGCTGGACCTGCACCGCCAGCACCACGGCCGGCACCTGCACCTATCGTGGCGGCCTGGCCGTGGGCGCCAGCGCGCCGGTGCTGACCGTGCGCGCCCGCGTGACGACTACCGGCGTGAAGACCAACACGGTCAAGGTCCAGGGTGTGACGAGCGACGACGTCCAGGGCAACAATTCGGCCTCGGACACCGGCACCGCGACTAGCGTCGACGGCACCACGACGCCGCCGGTGACGGCCACCCCGTCGTACATCTTCACCGATAGCCTCTGCAAGGCCGACGTCGCCGTCGGCGCCTCCGGCCAATGCAAGCGCTATTCCGCCGCCACCGTCGGCGGCAAGGACACGACGATCTGGCTGACCGCGACCAACAGCAAGGGCGTGCCGACCGTACCGAATGCCAAGAGCGAAACGACGGCCTCGATGCAGTTCATGCTCGAGTGCGTCAATCCGGCGGCGGGCACCGTGGGCGCTACCTATGCGGGTGCCACCATCCCCGTCTGCGCGCCCGAAGGGCAGGTCGCCCAATGGTCAGGCCCGGTCAACGTGAAATTCCCCGCGAATACCGTCTCGATCGCCCAGCCCCTGGTCTACAAGGACGTCGGCAAGATCCGGCTCAACCTCAAGGAAAGCAACGCGATCGAGAATACCGAGGTCTTCATCAGTGCGCCCTACCGCATCGGTTTCCGCCGTATCGCCAACGGCAGCGTGGGCAACCCCGGCAACAAGACGCCGGCGAGCGCCGGCTTCGCGCCGGCCGGTACCGTCCTGGCGGTCGAGATGGGCGCTCTGCTTGCCGACGACAAGAGCTTCGCGCCCAACTTCGGCAATGAAACCAGTCCGACGCTGGTGGTGGCGCTGCGCCGCGCCAAGGCGGTCGAGCTGGTCGACCAGGGCCGGCTCGACGTCATCGATCGCACGGCGCCGGGCAAGGGTACGGCCGCCCTGCGCGCCGCCTGGAGCGAGGTGGGCGCCGTCAATTTCGTGGCCGGTCTGGAAAACCCGGAACTGTCGAAAGAACAGCGCGAAGCACTCGCCGACGATGCGAGTTCGCCCGACCTCTACTTCGGCATCAAGGTCCTGAAAAGCACGGTCACGGTGGGCCGCTTTTATCCGGCCTATTTCCGCACCGAGGCGACCGGTCCCTTCGACTGTCCGGCCAACCTTCCCGCGATGTATGCCTGCCAGCAGAACGAAAAAGGCGCGGTCCATTCGCGCCAGCCGTTCGGCGCGACGGTGAAAGCCTACAATGCCGCCAATGAACCGGTGAACAACTTCAGCGGCGACTGGTTCAAGACCATTACCTTGTCCGCCGCCGGCACGCTGGGCGGCACGGTGCTGCCGACCCGGCTGACGGCGCCCGGCGCCAGCGCCAGCACCACCATTACGAGCGCCAGCGGCGAGATCGCCGCCACGACCAGCTACGCGCTGGCGGTGGGCTACGACGACGCCACGCCGCGCGCCACCAACCTCGACGCGCCGACGCGCATCTTCGTGCGCGCCGTTTCCCCCGACACGACACTGGCGGGGGCGATCGACATCACCTCGCTGCGCGAGAAGGTGGTCTCGGACGAAGGCGACATCCTGGTGCTCAACGGGCGCATGAAACTCCCGAACGCATTGGGCAGCGACCTGCTGCCGACCGCGCTGGCGCTGCGCGCCGAGTACTGGGCCGGCAGCGCCGGCTGGCTGCTCAACACGGCGCAGGCCGGAAGCCGCACCGTCGCCGCCGCCGACCTGGTGTTCCGCGATTGCAGCTTCGATTTCGTCGACGCCGGCGGCTGCATCGGTGGCTTGCTCGGCTTGCCGGCGCCGGCCAGGCCGGTCGCGCTGAATGGCGGACGCGGCCCGCTGTGGCTGCGCGCGCCCGGCAAGAAGAGCGGCGGCGGCGCGCGCCGGGGCGCCTTCAGCCTGCGCTACAACAGCGTGTCCTGGCTGCCCAGCACCACCGGACGGGTCAGCTTCGGCAGCCACCGCAGCCCGGTGATCTACGTGCGCGAGATGTATTTTTGATGCCGGCGCACAGGGCAATGCCTGTTGCAGCCGGCCCGCCGGCCGCCGAAATATTTCGGTGTTTCATACGTTCTTGAATATAATCAAGCCTCTATGGCCGGATGATCAGGCCTCGCTCCACCTCGACAATGGTCCGCATGCGTTTTTTTAGAAAAGCAAAGAAAAGAGAAGGGTGGCTCGCCATTGCCTTGCAGCGCGACGGCCTCGCCGCCGTCAGCATGCAGACCGCGCCCGACATCCGTCCCCAGGTGCGCCAGGCGGTCTTCTATCCAGGCAAGGACCACGCTGCGCTGCTCGAGAAAGCCGGACGTGAACTGCATGCCCACGCCTACCGTTCGATCACCGTGCTGGCGAACGGCGAGTACCAGATCCTCTCGGTCGACGCGCCGAATGTCGCGCCCGACGAACTGAAAACGGCGGTGCGCTGGCGCCTCAAGGACATGCTCGACTTCCACGTCGACGACGCCACCATCGACGTGCTCGACCTGCCGCTCGACCCGAACGCGGCCGTGCGCGCCCAGCATTCGATGTTCGCGATTGCCGCGCGCAACAGCGTGATCGAGGCGCGCCAGAAACTGTTTACCTCGGCCAAGGTCGAGCTGGCCGTGATCGACATTCCCGAGATGGCACAACGCAATATCTCGGCCCTGGTCGAACCGGTCGGGCGCGGCGTGGCGATGCTGTCCTTCGGCAGCGAAGGCGGCCTGCTGACCGTGTCTTACCGGGGCGAACTGTACCTGACGCGGCGCATCGACCTGCCGCTGGAACAGCTGCTCGACGACGACATCGAACGCCGCAACGCCAGCTTCGACCGCGTCACCCTCGAGCTGCAGCGCTCGCTCGACAATTTCGAGCGCCAGTATTCCTTCATCAGCGTGGCCAAGCTGGTGCTGGCGCCCTCGAACGTGCGCGGACTCGAGGATTACCTCGCAAGCAACCTTTACATGCCGGTCGATACGCTCGACCTGGCGGCGCTGTTCGACATCGAACGCGCGCCGGACCTGGCCGACACCCTGTTGCAGCAGCGTTTCATGGTGCCGCTCGGCGCCGCCCTGCGCCACGAGGAGACGGTGCTGTGAGCCAGCAGATCAACCTGTTCAACCCGGTCTTCCTGCAGCAAAAGAAGATTTTTTCCGCGCGCACGATGGCCGTCGCGCTGTTGGTGCTGTTCGCCGGTGTCGTTGCGATCAAGCTGTATGGCGACATGCGCTTGAAAAGCCTGCAGGCGCAGGCCGATGCCGGCGCCGCCCAGCTGGCGCAGAAGCAGGCGCGCCTGGCCAGCGTGGCGCTTGAATTCGCGCCGCGCCAGAAGAGCGCCGCGGCGGACGCCGAACTGGCCGAAGCCGAGCGCCAGCTGGCCGCGCTGCGCGACGTTTCCGGCGTGCTCGCGCGCGGCGAACTGGGCAACACCCAAGGCTATGCCGAATACTTCCGCGCGCTGGCGCGCCAGCACGCCGACGGCCTCTGGCTCACCGGCGTGAGCATCACCGGCGCTGGCCTCGACATCGCCGTGCGCGGCCGCGCGCTCGACCCGCAGCGCGTGCCCGGCTACCTGAACCGCCTGACCCTGGAACCGGTCATGCGCGGCAAGGCCTTCGGCAGCCTGCAGATCAGCCAGGGGGCCGCGTCGAATGTCGCGCTGAACGCCGCGGCGGCCGCACCGGTCGCTGCGCCTTTTGTTGAGTTCAGCTTGCAGACGACGCCGGAAGGAGCCAAGCCATGAAGGAACAACTGACCCGGCTGGCCCTGCGCATCGACGCGCTGACCCTGCGCGAGCGCGTCATGCTGTTCGCCGCGGTGGCCGCCGCTTTCGTCTTCCTGATGCATTTCTTCGGCCTGGGGCCGATGTACGCGAAGCAGGACTTGCTGCGCACCCAGATCGTCCAGCAGCAGAACAACCTCGAAGGCATCGACAACGAGATCCGCGACAAGGTGCTGGCCGCCCAGGTCGATCCCGATGCGCCGACACGCGCGCGCACGCTTGCCGAGCGCGGCGAGATCGACAGCATGGCCGCCAGCCTGCGCGCCATGCAGAACGGCCTGGTGCCGCCCGAGCGCATGGCGCCGCTGGTCGACTCGATCCTGCGCGCCAATGGCCGCCTGCAGATGGTGTCGATGCGCACGCTGGCGACCGAGCCGCTGATGGGGGCGGGTACCGCTGCAAGCGCGGCGCCCCAGCCGGCGGCCGCAAGCGGCCCCACCCCAGCCGCCACGCCCTTGCTCTATCGTCACGGGGTCGAAGTGACCGTGCGCGGCAATTACCTCGACATGATCGGCTACATGGCCGCGCTCGAATCGATGCCGACCCAGCTGTTCTGGGGCCGCGCCCAGCTCGAGGCCGAAACCTGGCCCAGCTCGCGCCTGACGCTGACCCTGTACACCCTGAGCCTGGATGCGAAATGGATGAAGTTGTGAAGCGCGTGTTGACGGTCTTGCTGCTTGCCTGCGCGGGCGGCGCCGGGGCCCAGGCGCTGCAGGACCCGACCCGCCCGCCGGCCGCGCTGATGGCGGGCCAGGGTGGCGCAGGTGCGGGGGCGGCGCCGGCGCCGGCCGCGCCGCGCGCGCCGCAACTGCAGTCGGTGCTGATCGGGCGCCAGCCGGGCGGCCGCCACGTCGCCGTCATCGATGGCGAGACGCTGCGTCTGGGCGACACCTACAAGGGCGCGCGCGTGGTGCGCATCGAACAGAACAAAGTGGAACTGCGGCGCGGGAACGCCCGCCAGGTCCTGAAACTACACGCGGCCGCAGCACCCCATGCCGGCGCCATCGAGCGGATACGAGATCAATGAAGGACAGGACACCCATGCGACATACCTCCCTCCTGGCGCTCGCCGTCGCCGGCACGCTGCTGGCCGGCTGCGCGGCCACGCCGCCGCACCAGACCTACGACGCGATCAAGCGCGACATCGCCAGCGCCGCCAGCGCCTCCGCGCCCGGTGCGCGGGCAGCCGCCGGCGAGGATGCCGTCGCCAACGCCTTGCTGCCGCCGGCCGCCGCCCTGGCGCGCGAGCTGCCCAAGGCGCGTCCGGCGCTGGAGGAGCGCTTTAACGTCGCCTTCAACAACGTGCCGGCCCAGCAGTTCTTCCGTTCGATCGTGGCCGGCACCCGCTACAACATGCTCGTTCACCCCGAGGTGGCCGGCAACATCAGCGCCAACCTGAAGGACGTGACGCTGGCCGAAACGCTGGAAGCCGTGCGCGAGATGTACGGCTACGACTACAAGATCGACGGCACCCGCATCACGATCCGCCCGCTGACGATGCAGACCCGGATGTTCCACGTGAACTACCTGGTCGGCAGCCGGCGCGGCTCGTCGAACCTGCGCGTGACCTCGACCTCGGTGTCGAACGTGGCCAATAATAATGGCAACGGTAACCAGGGCCAGCAGGGGCAACAGGGCCAGCAGGGCAACCAGAATCAGAACGGCAACAACCAGAACGGCTTCGGCGGCAACGCGACCCAGGTCGCCAGCACCGATGTCAACATGCTCTCCGACAGCGACTTCTGGGGCGACCTGAAATCGTCCATCGAAGCCATCGTCGGTTCGCGCGAGGGCGGGCGCAGCGTCGTCGTCAGCCCGCAGTCGGGCGTGCTAGTGATCCGCGCCATGCCGGAAGAACTGCGCAACGTCGACATGTACCTGAAAGCGACCCAATTGTCGGTCGACCGCCAGGTGATCCTGGAAGCGAAGATCCTCGAAGTCGAACTCAACGAACAGTTCCAGAGCGGCGTCAACTGGGCCAGCTTCTCCTCGATCGGCAATTCGCGCAGCAACCGCGCCGCCACCGGCATCATCGCGCCGGGCGCCGGCCTGGCGCCGCTGCCGTTCAACGGCGGCCAGCCGCCCATCATCGCCAATGGCCAGGGCCTGGCCGCGAGCACCGGGTTCTCGCTGTCGAATGCGGCCAATGCCGCCGGCTCGCTGTTCGGCTTCGCCTTCCAGACCAACAGCTTCGCGGCGCTGATCTCGCTGCTCGAGCAGCAGGGTACGGTGCACGTGCTCTCCAGCCCGCGCGTGGCGGCGGTCAACAACCAGAAGGCGGTGCTGAAGATCGGCACCGACGAATTCTTCGTCACCGGCGTGACCACCACCACCAACACCAGCACCACCGGTAACACGGTAACGCCGAGCGTGACCCTGCAGCCGTTCTTCTCGGGCGTGGTGCTCGACGTGACGCCGCAGATCGACGAAAAGGGCAACATCCTGCTGCACGTGCACCCGTCGGTGAGCCAGGTGACCACCATCACCAAGGGCATCGACCTCGGTTCGGCCGGTTCGCTGACGCTGCCGCTGGCCGCATCCTCGACCTCGGAACTGGACAGTATTGTCCGCGGCCAGGACGGGCAGGTGGTGGCCGTGGGCGGCCTGATGCGCCAGGCGGCGACCGACGACACCAGCGGGCTGCCGGGCGCCGGCCGCGTGCCGGTGCTGGGCGCGCTGTTCCGCAACAAGAACAAGGTGGCGCAAAAGCGCGAGCTGGTGGTGCTGATCAAGCCGACCATCGTCGACAGCGCCAGCAACTGGAGCCAGGACCTGCTCGACACCACGCGCCGCATCGAGGGGCTCGATCCGCGCACCCTGGAGCGCAAGTAATGTACGCAGCGTATTTCGGCTTGCGCGAACTGCCGTTCGGGATCACCCCGGACACGAGCTTCTTTTTCGGCAGTCCGCGCTCGCAGGAAGCGCTCAACACCCTGCTGGTGGCCGCCAAGAGCGGCGAGGGCTTCATCAAGATCACCGGCGAGGTCGGCACCGGCAAGACGCTCCTGTGCCGCAAGTTCATGGCCACGCTGGGCGATGATTTCGTCACCGCCTACATCCCGAATCCCTTCCTGGAGCCGCGCACGCTGATGCTGGCGCTGGCCGACGAACTGGAAGTGCCGTACGAGCGCGACATCGACCAGCACCGCATGCTCAAGTCGATCATGCAGCGCCTGCTGGACCTGGCGCGCCAGGGCAAGCGCGTGCTGCTGTGCCTCGACGAAGCGCAGGCGATTCCGCTCGAAACCCTGGAAGCGCTGCGCTTGCTGACCAACCTGGAAACGGAAAAGCGCAAGCTGCTGCAGATCGTCCTGTTCGGCCAGCCGGAACTGAACCGCAAGCTCGAACTCGAATCGATCCGCCAGCTGGCCCAGCGCATCACCTTCCATTACCACCTCGGGCCGCTGTCGCGCGACGACCTCGATTTTTACGTGGCGCACCGCCTGCGCGTGGCGGGCTACACTGGGGCGCGCCTGTTCTCGCCCGCCGCGGTGAATCGCCTCTACCGCGCCAGCGGCGGCATCCCGCGCCTGGTCAACATCATGGCGCACAAGGCGCTGATGCTGTGCTACGGCGAGGGCAAGCAGACGGTGGCGGCGTCCCACGTCGACGGCGCCGCGCGCGATACGGTGGCTGTGAAGCGGCCGCTTTGGCCATACGTTGCGGGCGCTGGCGCGCTCGCCGCCACGCTCGCCGGACTTGCCTGGACTTTCGCACGATGAGCCTGATTAACAAAATGCTGCAAGACCTCGACGCGCGCGGCACCACCCGCGCCGACGGGGTACCGCCGGAAATCAAGACGGTCGCGACCGGCACGCGCCGTCCGGCGCCGCTGCGGATCGCCGCGATCGCCGCCGCCGTGCTGGTACTGGCCGGCGGCGCGGTCGCCTGGTTCGTGCTGCCGCTGGAGGGGGATACGTATCGGCCGGTGCAGCCGCAGCCGGTTGCACCGGCACCGGCGGCGCCGCCGGCGACCGTGGCCGAAGTGGCGCCTGCGCCGGTCGCCGAGGCGCCGCTGCAGGCACCGGTTGCCGACACGGCGCCGCCGCTTGCCGCCGACACCGTGGAAGTGCCGCCGCCTCCCGTCAAGAAAGATGTCGCCGAGCCGGTGCGCAACGCTCCGGCAGAACGCCCGCGCCAGCCTGCGCCAGTGGCCGCCGCGCCGCAGCCTGCCGGCTCGACCACCTCGTGGGCGGTTGCCAGCGAACGCGCGCGCGCCGAGCGGGCCCGCCTGAACGCACGCTGGCAAGCCGAACGCGAGCGCCTGGCGGCGCTGCCGCCGGACCAGCGGCGCGCGGGCGAAGTCAAGCTGCGCGAGGAACAGGCACGCGCCGCGGAACGGGCGAAGATCGAAACGGCCTGGCTGGCATCGCTCGCGCGCCGCGAAGCGGGCGGCGCCGACATACCCGC
Source organism: Massilia sp. CFBP 13721 (assembly GCF_014842025.1). GTDB lineage: Bacteria > Pseudomonadota > Gammaproteobacteria > Burkholderiales > Burkholderiaceae_D > Telluria. The sequence continues at coordinate 274,425 of NZ_JACYUY010000004.1, read as the reverse complement.
CGCGCCTACTGCAACCAGGGCCGCCGAGCCTGCCGCCGTCGCCGCCACGCCGGCCGCGCGCGGGCAGGGCCGGGTCGAAACCAGCAGCCAGGGCGCCGAAAACGCCTACCGGCGCGCGCTCGCCAGCCTGCAGGACGGGCGCGTCGGCGAAGCCATCGCCGGTCTGCAGCAGACCCTGCGCGCCAACCCGCGCCACGAGGCCGCGCGCCAGACCCTGGTCAGCCTGCTGATCGAAAACAACCGTGGCGACGAAGCCATGACCCAGCTCCAGCAAGCCCTGACGCTCGACCCGCGCCAGCCGGCGCTGGCCATGCTGCTGGCGCGCCTGCAGATCGAGCGCGGCAAGGGCGGCATCGAGACGCTGCAGCGCACCCTGCCTTACGCGACTGGCAACGGCGAATACCACGCCTTCCTCGGCGGCGCGCTGCAGCGCCAGGGCCGCCTGAGCGAAGCGGCCGAGCAGTACGAAACCGCCTTGCGCACCGCGCCCAACAACGCCGTCTGGTGGATGGGCCTGGGCATCGCCCTGCAGGGCGAGAAGCGCACCGGCGAAGCCGCCGACGCCTTCCGCCAGGCGAAGTCGCTGGGGACGCTGTCGCCGGACCTGCAGGCTTTCGTGGAGCGCAGGTTGCAGCAGCTGGGGCGCTAGCCCGCGATCACTGAGCACCGTAGGGGCCATTCAAGTCCGCGGTTTCGCCGACAATGCTGTCGCGGCATTCCTTCGTTATCGTCGTAGCAGCAGCGCCCTTGTCGGCATTGAGCTGTGCATTCTTCTTTTCGATTTCCGTGTGAACGTCAAATGCGGGAACGGTGCGGCGTACAAGGCAGCAGCCCGGCAATTTTGCATTGAATCGCACATCACCGCCCGGTGATGATTCCGCTGCTTTATCTAATTCGACATTCGTCTCGCTGTGAATCCGGCTTATCTTGCCGATACATTCAAACGATTATCGACGTGCACATGACAGCTTAATCCTGGTGAGGAAATGGGACAGTGCTGGAAGGTGACCGTTAATCCCCGGTATTTTTGCTGGTGAACGGCCTTCGTCTCTGCGGACATGATAGGGTGTCGCTTTCTCTCACAGCAAACGCGAAGGTCAACATGCACGATCTATCTAAATATTCCATCGCACAACTCCGGGCGCTCGAGGTACAGGTCATCGAGGAACTGAAAACCCAGCATTTCCTCAGCATCAGTAAAGCGCGCGAACAAATCTTGCACATTGCCCGCAGCGCCGGAATGTCCGAAAAAGAGCTGCTTGCTCTCAAGACTCCCAAGACGCCCAAGGGAGGCACCGTCGCGGCCAAGTACCGTAATCCAGACGACCCTGCCCAGCAATGGACTGGCCGAGGCCGTCAGCCGGCATGGGTAAAAACCTGGATTGAATCCGGAAAGTCACTTGAAGACGCAAAAGCGTAAGTGAATTTTCTGACCGATCGCAGGTAGTCGAGCCAGGTCTGCTATCGGCCAGAGCGGACCTCACATCTTGATCGACCAGATTGATGAATCAGCTGGTAAGCCATGAAAAGAATTATTTTTCTCATTTACCAGATAGGAGACTGAACTTCAGCAAGGGATGTCTGCCAAAGAGGCGCAGTGGAATCAGCGCTTCAGCAGTCTCCCGATAGCAATGTTCTTTTACCGGATAATCTCCTTACTCCCGAACGACGCGCATCTGGCAAGGCGACGCTAAAACAGTTCCGCGCACTGATCGCAGAACGGGCCGTTATGTCGAACGGTATTGCCAGGCGCGCTACAGTGCCCCCAAGCGTTCCAGCGCCAATTGCAAGGTTGCGTCCTGCTTGGCAAAACAAAACCGCACGATCCCCGATTCCTTCTGGCTAGTATAAAACGCCGACACCGGAATCGCCGCGACTTTCAATTCGGTCGTCAGCCATTGCGCGAACTGCGCCTCCTGCATGCCTGATACGGCGCGGTAATCGACGCACTGGAAATAGGTGCCGTCGGCCGGGAGCAGGCGCAGGCGGGTCTGCGCCAGGCCGGCGCGGAACAGGTCGCGCTTGCGCTGGTAGAAGTCGGGCAAGCCCACATACGGTTGCGGATCGGCCATGTAGGCGGCCAGGCCGTGCTGCATCGGCGTGTTCACGGTGAACACGTTGTACTGGTGGACCTTGCGGAATTCCGCCGTCAGGGCCGCCGGCGCGGCCACGTAGCCGACCTTCCAGCCGGTCACGTGGTAGGTCTTGCCGAAGCTGGAGACGACGAAGGCGCGTGCGGCCAATTGCGGGTGGCTGGCCACCGAGGCGTGGCGCTCGCCGTCATAGACCATGTGTTCGTACACTTCGTCCGACAGGATCAGGATGCCGGGGCCGGCGACGATTGCCGCCAGCTGGTCGAGGTCGGCGCGGCGCAGGATGGAACCGGTCGGGTTGTGCGGCGAGTTGATCACGATCAGGCGCGTGCGCGTCGTGACGGCGGCGGCGACGCGCTGCCACGGCACCGCGTAGCCATGCTCGCCGATCTCCATTTCGACCGGCACCGGCACGCCGCCGGCCAGCGTGATCGCCGGCGCATAGCTGTCGTAGGCCGGCTCGACGACGATGGCTTCATCGCCCGGATGCACGCAGCACAGGATCGCGGTGGTGAGCGCCTGGGTGGCGCCGGCGGTAATCGTGATCTCGCTGGCGGCGTCGTAGCCGCGGCCGTACAGGGCGCCGATCTTGGCGGCGATCGCTTCGCGCAGCGCCGGCACGCCGGTCATCAATGGGTACTGGTTGTGGCCGGCGCGCATGGCCTCGGTCACCGCGTCGAGCAGGCGCGGGTCGCAGCCGAAGTCGGGGAAGCCCTGGCCCAGGTTGACGGCGCCATGCTGGCTGGCCAGCGCCGACATGGTGGAAAACACGGTAGTGCCGACGCTGGGCAGGCGCGATTGCAGGGCAGGGGTGGTCATGAGGATCAGATAGGGTTGCGGTGGCTTATTCTAGCGTGGCCGCGCTTTGCAGTTTGACCCAGGCTTCGGGCAGCATGATCCGGAACATGCCGGCCTGCGTGGTCTTGCGGTTCAGCTTGAGCAGGGCCTTGTCCTTGGTGACCAGGATGGCGGCGCCGGCGTCGCGCGCGAGTTCGAGGAATTTCTGGTCGTCGCGGTCGCTGCAGACGGGCAGGCGCACCGGCTTGCTGTCGGGCGCGACCAGGGTGACCAGCTGGTCGAAGCGGGCGGCGGCGGCGGCGCGCGTGTCGTCGTCGAGCGGCAGGTGCGGGTAGTGCAGCACGATCCGGTATTCGTCGCGGCAATCGGCGCGCGTCACCGCGGTCAGCGCGCCGCTTTCCAGGGCGGCGAGCAACGGCGCCCAGCGCGGGTCGTGGAAGACGAACAGGTCGAGGCAGACATTGGTGTCGAGGACGATGGGTTGCGTGGAAGCGAGTATCATGTGGGAAATTTTTTTAGCTTTGAGTTTTTATGCTGATTGTATTATCGCCCGCCAAATCGCTCGACCTCGACACCCCCAGCCCGACCCGGCAACACACGCTCCCCGAATTCACCCAGCAGGCCGCCCGGCTCATCGGCGTCTTGCGCGACCTTTCTCCTGGCCAGGTCGGCGACCTGATGCACATTTCGGACCAGTTGGCGACGCTGAACGTCGCGCGCTACGCCACCTGGACACCGGACCATACCGACGGCTACCAGGCGATGATGGCTTTTAATGGCGACGTGTACACCGGCCTCGACGCGCGCAGCCTGGACGCGGCATCGCTGCAATTTGCCCAGCGCCACCTGCGCATCCTGTCCGGGCTGTATGGCTTGCTGCGCCCGCTCGACCTGATGCATCCGTATCGCCTGGAAATGGGCACGAAGCTGGCCACGCCCGCCGGCAAGGACCTCTACACCTTCTGGGGCGAGACGATTACCACTGCCCTGAACGCGCAACTGGCCGCCACGCAATCGTCGGCGCTGGTCAACCTGGCGTCCGAGGAATACTTCAAGTCGGTCAAGCCGAAGCTGCTGGCGGCGCCGGTGATCACGCCGGTGTTCGAGGACTGGAAGAACGGCAAGTACAAGATTATTTCGTTCTACGCCAAACGCGCGCGCGGGATGATGGCGCGGTTTGCGATCGAGCGGGGGATCACGGACGCGGAGGAGTTGAAGGCGTTCGATGTCGATGGCTATGCGTTCGTGCCGGGCGAATCGACCGACAAGAGCTGGCTGTTTCGTCGAAAAGTCGCACTGTAGGGTGGACGGGTCCCCCGTCCACGCGTGACCGCAACGACGCGCATCATCCCGCGTGGACGCAATTCCGGCCACTGGCCGAAATTGCCCCGTCCACCCTACGGTCACCCGGCGCGCAATTATTACATCGCATCCTTCGGCGCCGGCTTCGGCCCCGACTTCGCCCAGAACTGCCACCAGGCCGCATCGCCCTTGGCGTTCGGGTTCAGGAAACGGCTGTTCGGATAGTTCAGGGTGAGCACGCGCTGGGCGTCGTCGCGCAGCGGCAGCATGCCGAGCTTGTCGTAGCTGCGCACCATGATGAACAGCGCTTCCTCGCGCGCCGGGGCGCCGCCGTATTCGGCGACGGCGTTCTGGGCGCGGTTGACGGCGGCGATGTAGGCGCCGCGGCGATAGTAGTAATTCGCCACGTGCACTTCGTACGAGGCCATCGCGTTGATCAGGTAGTTCATGCGCGCGATCGCATCCGGCGCATATTTACTGTTCGGGAAGCGGTCGACCAGGGCCTTGAAGGCGGCAAAGGCTTCGCGCGTCGCTTTCGGATCGCGCTCGGTCGGATCCTGCGAATAGATCACGCTCAGGAAGCCGATCTGGTCGTTGAAGTTGATCAGGCCGCGCAGGTAGTACATGTAGTCGACTTGCGGGTGGTTCGGGTGCAGCTTGATGAAGCGCTCCACCGAGGCCAGGGCTTCGGCCTGGTCCTGCGCCTTGTACTGCGCATAGGCGATTTCCATCTGCGCCTGGGTGGCGTAGGTGCCGAACGGATAATTCGCTTCGAGGCGCTGGAACAACTTGATCGCGGCCTCATAATGGGCGCCGGCCATCTCTTCGCGTGCCTCAGCGTATAATTTCTCCGCTGACCATTTTGCGGTCTCGTCGGACTTTTCAGGCAAGAGCCCGCAGCCCGACAGACCTAGCAGGACACTAGTAGCAACTACCACCAACAGTTTTTTTTGCATAGCTTTTTGCAGAAAAGTTTTACCGAGATTCAACAGACGGCTGATTATAGCCGATGGAACTAACGTGATATTAACTCCTGCGCCGATTTCGGCCGATTTGCCCCCCGACTCGGATTTCGACGACGAGATCGAACTTGACGAAGTTGCCTTCGTTCCCCCGAGCGGCATCGACCTCTCTCCGATCACCCTGCATCTCGACGAGTCCGCCTGCGGCCAGCGTCTCGACAAGGTGGTGGCCGGCCTCGTGCCCCAATTCTCGCGCAGCCGCCTGCAGCTGTGGTTCGACGGCGGCCACGTGCTGGTCGACGGCAAGCCGGCCAAGGGCAAGGGCACGGCCTACGGCGACGAAACCATCGAAGTGCTGCCGCAGCCGGCGCCTGAAGACACCGCCTTCGCACCGGAAGAGATCGCGCTGAACATCGTCTTCGAGGACGAGCACATCCTCGTCATCAACAAGCCGGCCGGCCTGGTCGTGCATCCCGGCGCCGGCAACTGGTCGGGCACGCTGCTCAACGGTTTATTGCACCATGCGCCGCAGCTGGGCTCGGTGCCGCGCGCCGGCATCGTCCACCGCCTCGACAAGGACACCAGCGGCCTGATGGTGGTCGGCAAGACGCTGGCGGCGCAGACCGACCTGGTGCGCCAACTGCAGGCGCGCACCGTCAAGCGCGAATACTTCGCCCTGGTCTGGGGCACGCCGCAACTGTCGGGCACGATCGACGCGCCGATGGGGCGCCACCCGAAAGACCGCGTCAAGATGGCGGTCTCGACCAGCCTGGGCGCCAAGCCGGCGATCACCCACTACACCCGCGTGGCCGAAGGCATGCTCGACCGCCGTCCGGTCAGCCTGGTGCAGTGCCGCCTGGAAACCGGCCGCACGCACCAGATCCGCGTGCACATGCTCTCGATCGGCTTCGGCCTGGTGGGCGACTCGGTCTACGGCAAGACGCACCTGAGCCCGGTGTTTCACCGCCAGGCGCTGCAGGCGCGCCGCCTCGGCCTGGTGCATCCGCATACGGGCGAGCAATGCGAATGGGTCGTGCCGCTGGCGGCCGACTTCGCCGAGCTGATCGCCAAGGCCGGCATTCCCGAGCCTGAAGCGGCCTGATGTTGCCGGGCGATCTCGTCGTTCCCGACTGGCCGGATGCGCCGGCCAGCATCGGCGCGCTGGCGACGACGCGCCGTGGCGGCGTCTCCACCGGACCTTACGACGATGGCCGCGGGGGCGGCGGGCTGAACCTCGGCCTGCACGTGAACGACGACCCGGCCGCCGTCGCCGCCAACCGCGCCCGCCTGCAGGCATTGCTGCCTGGCCGTCCAGCCTGGATCGCGCAGGTGCATGGCGCCGACGTGGTCGACGCCGCCACGGTCGGCCTCGACCAGCCGGTGCGGGTCGGGGACGCCAGCATCGCCACCACGCCTGGCGTGGTATGCGCCATCCTCACCGCCGACTGCCTGCCGGTGCTGTTCGCCGACCGCGCGGGCAGGGTGGTGGGCGCTGCCCACGCCGGCTGGCGCGGGCTGGCCGGCGGCGTGCTGGGGCAGACGGTTGCCGCCATGCGCGCGGCCGGCGCCGCCGAGATCACGGCATGGATGGGGCCGGCGATCGGCCCGCAAGCCTTCGAGGTGGGGCAGGACGTGTTCGACAGTTTTGCCGCCGCATTGCCGGGCGTCGACGTCGGCTTCGCCTTCGTGCCGCGCTCTGGGCACCAGGGCAAGTACCTCGCCGACATGTTCGCGCTGGCGCGCCTGATGCTGGCGCGGGATGGCGTCGCCAGCGTTGCGGGCGGTGCGCACTGCACCCATACCGAAGCCGACCGTTTCTATTCCTACCGTCGTGATGGGGTCACGGGACGTCAGGCGAGTTTGATCTGGCTCAAGTAGCAGATTCCGGCTTCATCAATACTTTTTAGCTTTCGTGGCGTCGTCGGTGGTGGCCTGTGCATTTTCTGCAACAGCCGCTCCATCCGCGGCGCTCGCCTCTGCCGCCTGCCGGGCCACGGTCGCGGCGCGCAGCGCGCGGTGCGCCTGACGCCGCTTTCCTCCGGTGATGTAAAAAAGTATAGACAGGGGTATCATGCAGTACAGAAGAAACGTCATCAGTCCCGCGATGAACGACGTTTCGGTCGCTGCCATCAGGATGACGACATAGCTCCAGCCGATTGCAACGATCCACATGCTGTCTCTCCAAATCCAAAGCTTCATCTTAAAGCCCAATCTTAACGGACGCCGATATGAATATGCCCGACCCTCAAGCTTTCGCCGCCACCTGGATGAACCAGCTGGCCAACCCGTCAGCCTGGCAGGAGTGGACAAAATTACCCGCCATGGGCGGCCTCGGCACGGCCATGCCGTCCAATCCGCTGGCCGGCGTGTTCAAGGATTTCAACGTCACCATTGCCCCCGCGCGCATGGACGCGCTGCGCCAGGATTACCTGCAGAAAGCCGGGCAGTTGTGGCAGGACTTCATGTCAGGCAAGACGCCGGCCCTGCACGACAAGCGTTTTTCCGGTTCCGAGTGGAGCGCGACGCCGTTCGCGGCATTCACCGCCGCGTCCTACCTGCTCAACGGTGAATTCATGATGGCGCTGGCCGAGGCCGTCGAAGGCGGCGCGCGCGAGCGCCAGAAGATCCGCTTCGCGGTGCAGCAAATGGTCGACGCCATGTCGCCGGCCAATTTCCTGGCCACGAATCCGGAAGCGCAGGCCAAGCTCATCGAGACCAAGGGCGAAAGCCTGACCAAGGGCTTGCAGAACATGCTGGAAGACATGCGCAAGGGCCGCATTTCCCAGACCGACGAGTCGGCCTTCGAAGTCGGCAAGAACGTCGGCACCACGCCGGGCGAGGTGGTCTACGAGAACGAGCTGTTCCAGCTGATCCAGTACAGCCCGACGACGCCGACGGTGCGCGCCGTGCCGCTCTTGATGATCCCGCCCTGCATCAACAAGTTCTACATCCTCGACCTGCAGCCGGAAAACTCGGTGGTGCGGTATACCGTCGAGCAGGGCAATACCGTGTTCATGGTGTCGTGGCGCAATCCAGACCAGTCGATGGCCAACCTGACCTGGGACGACTACGTCGAACGCGGCGCCATCGAGGCGCTGAAAGTGACGCGCGCCATCACCGGCCAGGACAAGGTGCACGTGTTCGGTTTCTGCGTCGGCGGCACGATCGCGGCCACCGCACTGGCGGTGCTGGCCGCGCGCGGGCAGCAGCCGGCCGCCAGCCTGTCGCTGCTGACGACCTTGCTCGATTTTTCCGACACCGGCGTGCTCGAAGTCTTCATCGACGACACCCAGGTGGCGAAGCACGAGGCCAAGCTGGGCAAGGGCGGCATCCTGCCCGGTGGCGACCTGGCAACCACGTTCTCGGCGCTGCGTCCGAACGACCTGGTATGGAACTACGTCCAGCAAAACTACCTGAAGGGCAAGGTGCCGCCGGCGTTCGACTTGCTGTACTGGAATGCCGACAGCACCAACCTGCCGGGACCGATGTTCTGCTGGTACCTGCGCAATACCTATCTCGAAGACAAGCTGAAAGTACCGGGCGCGCTGACGGTCTGCGGCGTCAAGGTCGACCTCGGCAGCATCGATGCCCCGGTCTTCATCTACGGCTCGAAGGAAGACCACATCGTGCCATGGCCGGCCGCGTTCGCATCAAACGGGCTGCTGAACCCGAAGAAGCCGCAAGCGAACCGCTTCGTACTGGGCGCTTCCGGCCACATCGCCGGCGTCATCAACCCGGCCTCGAAGGGCAAGCGCAGCTATTGGGTGAACGATGGCGCCAGCGAGAAAAAAGGCCGCAAGGCGGCGTTGACGCCCGACGAATGGTTTGCCGGCGCGACTGAAAACAAAGGCAGCTGGTGGCCGGAATGGGCGCGCTTCCTGAAAGAACATGGCGGCGACGAGGTGCCGGCGCCAACCCAGGCCGGCAACGCGCAATACCAGCCGACCGAACCGGCGCCCGGCCGTTACGTGAAGGCGCGTGCGTAGCAATGGCAGGAGGGCAGGGTCCGCTTGTGGAGCCTTGCTTTATGCATCTTGCTTTGAAATAAATTCAGTAGCAAAAGCGATAATTGCTGCACCTGCGCATCGAACGTGGTATTTTTATTCGGTTTGTCCCGTCCGGCAACATCTGGGCGGGACAGGAACTCGCCGCCGGCGATCCGGAGAATTTTTCTACAATCTTTGCAGCGCGCTGCCCACAAGGCGGGCGCATCAATGGAACTTGAGATGAGTAGTGCAAAAAACAGTACTGAACGCCTGATCAAGAAATACCCGAACCGTCGTCTCTACGACACCCAGACCAGTTCCTACATCACCCTGACGGACGTGAAGCAACTGGTCCTCGACGCCGACGAGTTCACGGTGGTCGACGCCAAGACGAACGAAGACCTGACCCGGGCGATCCTGTTGCAGATCATCCTGGAGGAGGAAGCGAACGGCGCGCCGATGTTTTCGAGCGCGGTGCTGTCCCAGATCATCCGCTACTACGGCCATGCGATGCAGGGCATGATGGGTTCCTACCTGGAAAAGAACGTCCAGGCGTTTACCGACATTCAGAACAAGTTCACCAGCAACGCCGCCGGCGCCCTCGAAGGCAAGCCCTTCAGCCCGGAAATGTGGACCCAGTTCATGAACGTCCAGGGCCCGATGATGCAGGGCATGATGAACAACTACATCGACCAGAGCAAGAACCTGTTCATGCAGATGCAGGAGCAGATGCAGAACCAGAGCAAGGTGCTGTTCAGCGCGTTTCCGTTTCCGCCGACGACGCCGACGGACAAGAAGTAATCCTGGTTGTCGTTCGACGAATGCCCGGCCGTGTGCCGGGCATTTGTTTTTGGGCTGTGCATACGTGCGTTGAACGCGTGGGCGGGGGGACCCGCCCACCTTACTGGTCTGCTCCGCGTTCCCAAATCCTGTCGATACCGATGATCATGGACGTAAGGTGGGCGGGTCCCCCGCACACGCGTCGATAGGCAACCTGCGCCTGACCGCCGCGCGTGCTGGTGACCACGGAATTGCCAACCCGACAAATCCCCGCGTTTTCAAGCTGCCAACGCCGTTGCACAACCGCCCGCACGACCTCCCAAAACCACCCCCGCGGTTCTCCTGAAACCGCGCTTCCTGTACAATCGCGGATTGCCCAGAACTTTCCCCAGCCTCCTGCCCATGCTCGAACTCCGCCGCAATCCCGTCCCCGCCGCCAACCTTGAAGTTCCCGGCGCTGCCCCAGCCGCCGCACCCAAGGTCGGTTTCGTCTCGCTCGGCTGCCCCAAAGCGCTGGTCGACTCGGAACAGATCCTGACCCAGCTGCGCGCCGAGGGCTACCAGACCGCCAAGTCGTACGCCGGCGCGGACCTGGTGATCGTCAACACTTGCGGCTTCATCGACGCCGCGGTACAGGAATCGCTCGACGCCATCGGCGAAGCGCTGGCCGAAAACGGCAAAGTGATCGTCACCGGCTGCCTGGGTGCGAAGAAGGATGCGTCGGGCGACGACATCATCACCAAAGTCCACCCGAAGGTGCTGGCCGTGACCGGTCCGCACGCGATGGCCGAAGTCATGGAATCGGTGCACCTGCACCTGCCGAAGCCGCACGACCCGTTCATCGACCTGATGCCGGACCACGGCGTGAAACTCACGCCGAAGCATTACGCCTACCTGAAGATTTCCGAGGGCTGCAACCACCGCTGCAGCTTCTGCATCATTCCGTCGATGCGCGGCGACCTGGTCTCGCGCCCGATCCACGAAGTGCTGATCGAAGCCGAGAACCTGTTCAAGGCCGGCGTCAAGGAACTGCTGGTGATCTCGCAGGATACGAGTGCCTATGGCGTCGACGTGAAATTCCGTACCGGTTTCTGGAACGGCCGCCCGATCAAGACCCACATGACGCAACTGACCGAAGCCCTCGGCCAGCTGGCGCGCCAGTACGACGCCTGGGTGCGCCTGCACTACGTCTACCCGTACCCGCACGTTGACCAGGTCATCCCGCTGATGGGCGACGGCCACGTGCTGCCTTACCTCGACATCCCGATGCAGCACGCCCACCCGGACGTGTTGAAGCGCATGAAGCGCCCTGCCAGCGGCGAAAAGAACCTGGACCGCATCCTGGCCTGGCGCAAGATGAACCCGGACCTGACGATCCGCTCGACCTTCATCGCCGGCTTCCCGGGCGAGACCGAAGCCGAGTTCGAATACCTGCTCGACTTCCTGCGCGAAGCGCAGATCGACCGCCTGGGCTGCTTCGCCTACTCGCCGGTCGAAGGCGCCACCGCCAACGAACTGGCCAACCCGGTCCCGCAAGAAGTACGCGAAGAACGCCGCGCGCGCGTCATGCTGCTGCAGGAAGAAATCTCGATGAAGCGCCTGCAGGCGAAAGTCGGCAAGACCATCCGCGTGCTGATCGACGAAGCCGGTCCGCGCGAAGCCATCGGCCGCTCGAGCGCGGATGCGCCGGAAATCGACGGCGTCGTCCACATCAAGCGTCCGCTGATGGGCGCCAAGTCGAAGCTGGCTGTCGGCCAGTTCGTCGACGTGGTGGTCACGAAAGCCGACGCTCACGACCTGTGGGCCACCTTGGCATAATCTGCTTTTGTAGGGTGGGCACTTGTGCCCACGCGGTCTAGCACGTTTGAAATCCAATGATGTTGGAAATGGCACCATGACGAAGAAGTCCCTCCAGACACAGCTCATCCACACGGATTACGTCGCGCCGGAAGGCTTCGACGCCTTTCCACCCGCCATCCACCACGCCTCGACCGTGCTGTTCAAGAACGCCGCGGCAATGCGCTCGGGCGAGTGGAAAGAGAAGAACGCCTACACCTACGGCCTGCACGGCACGCCCACCACCTTCACACTGGAAGCGCGCCTGGCCGAAATCGAAGGCGGCGCGCACTGCCTGCTGGCGCCCTCGGGCCTGGCGGCGATCGCGATGGTCGACTTCGCACTGCTGAAAAGCGGCGACGACGTCCTGCTGCCGGATAACGTCTACAACCCGAACCGCGAACTGGGGCGCTGGCTGTCGAACGACTTCGGCATCACGGCGCGCTATTACGATCCGCTGGTCGGCGCCGGCATTGCGGACCTGATCCAGCCGAACACGAAATTGATCTGGACCGAGGCGCCGGGATCGGTATCGATGGAAGTGCCCGACCTGCCGGCCATCTGCGCCGCCGCCAGGGCGCGCGGCGTGCTGGTCGCGCTGGACAATACCTGGTCGGCCGGCCTGGCGCTGCGCGGCTTCGACCTCGGCGTCGACATCATCATGCAGGCACTGACCAAGTACCAGTCCGGCGGCTCGGACGTGCTGATGGGCGCCGTCATCACGCGCGAGCGCGCCGTGCACGACAAGCTGGCCATGGCGCACATGCGCCTGGGGCAGGGCGTCAGCGCCGACGACGCCTATCTCGTGATGCGCGGCCTGCCCAGCATGAAGCTGCGCTTCGAAGCACATGACGCAGGTGCGCGCACCGTCGCTGCCTGGCTGAAAACGCGTCCCGAAATCACGCGCGTGCTGCACCCGGCGTTCGCCGACTGCCCGGGCCACGCCACCTGGAAGCGCGATTTCTCCGGCGCTGGTGGCCTGTTCTCGGTGATCTTCGACGAGCGCTATACGGAAGAGCAGGTCGACCGCTTCGTCGATTCGCTGGCGCTGTTCGGCCTCGGTTACAGCTGGGGCGGCGCCAACAGCCTGGTGATGCCTTACCGGATGTCGACCATTCGGCGCGACTGGCAGGGCAAGGGGCTGCTGGTGCGTTTCAATATCGGGCTGGAAGATACGGTCGACCTGATTGCGGATATTGAGCAGGGATTGGGCAAGTTGTAATCTGACTGCGCGAGGCTTTTCGACTCGCACACGTGCGTAACGCGTGGGCTCGGGAGCCCACCCTACGTTACGCGACGGCCAACGACGGTGGTGCACCGTAGGGCGGGCACCCGTGCCCACGCGTACGTGCCTCTCCAGATTCTCCACACGAACCTATCGCACAAACAAAAACGCCGCGAATCATCGCGGCGTTTTGACATTCGCTTTCAAGAACCTTACTGCTTCAACACCCGCCGCAAAGTCCCCGACAAATCCTCCGCCGAAAACTTCGCCACATACGCATCCGCCCCGACATTCTTGACGTGTTCTTCGTTCGTCGTCCCCGACAGAGACGAATGAATCACCACCGGCAAATTCGCAAACCGTGGATGCTTCTTGACGTTGCGGGTCAGCGTAAATCCATCCATCTCCGGCATCTCGAGGTCGGTCAGCACCAGCGCCACGCGGTCGTAGACGCTCTTGCCCTCGGTCTCGGCCGCGTTGGCGATCGTGTTCAACTGGTCCCAGCATTCCTTGCCGCTCTTGGTCATGATGAAGGGCAGGCCCATCGCGTCGAGCCCCTGTTCGATCAGGGCGCGCGCGACCACCGAATCGTCGGCCGCCAGGATCACCGACCCTGGCTTGATCTGGATGCGGGCGCCCACCGTCTGCTGGCTGATCTCGGGCGCGGCATCCGGATTCATGTTGCGCAGGATGGTTTCGACGTCGAGCACCTGGGCCAGGCGGCCCGGCGCACCGTTCTCGCCCTCGAGGCGGGCGATGCTGGTCACCATGCCGCTGCCAGCGCTCTTCTCGGCCGACATCACCTGGCTCCAGTCCAGGCGCACGATCTCTTCGACGCTCTCGACCGCGAAGGCTTGCGTGGTGCGCGCAAATTCGGTCACCAGCATGATGTTCAGGCCGGTCTTGGGAATGACGCCGGCGATCGCCGGCAAGTCCAGTACCTGGATGATCTGGCCGCGCAGGTTGACGACGCCCAGCACGTGCGGCGGCGAACCGGCCACCGCCGTGATCTGGGGCATCGCCACGATCTCGCGGATCTTGAAGACGTTGATGCCAAACAGTTCGCTGCGCTCGCCGTGCTCGTCCCCGCCAAGACGGAACAGCAGCAATTCGAACTTGTTGCTGCCCGTCAGGTTGCTGCGCTCGTCGACTTCCTGCTGTACCGATTTCATATCTTGTCCTGAATAGTTGGAGCGCCAGTGATGGTGCCGTCAGGAAAGTATTCTAGCCTTGAACATGCCGGAAAGCGCCAAACAATCGTTAGCCAGGCATCGGTTTATTGCTGTTCAGATCCAAAAAACCACGAATTAGACGATAAGCTTTCCACAGCACGGCGAGGAAGAACACCAGCCATGCCACCAGCAGGCCAATAATGGTAAAGACCAGGAACCAGCCGACTGCGCACCATAGCACGTAGTACCAGAAGGACCGGATCATCCAGCTATGGTGGCTACGGATCAGCACGCTGTCAGTATCGTTGCGCTTGAGGTAATTAACGATCAGCGGCAAGAATGAGAGCGTTCCAAGCGAAAGCAGCAGGGTAGCGCCATGGACCAGGTACAGAATGCGAACGAATTGTTTCGCGTCCTCGGTTGCGCTATCCAAAACAAGTTGTTGCGACATACATGGCTCCTTACGGGACGACCCCGCCTGGCTAGCATTGTAGCAGCGGTGCGTGGTATTTTCGCTAACGTTGCCTGACGTGTCTGCTCACAGCTTCGACTGCACCCAGGCGACGATGTTACCCGCATCCATCGCCCCCGCCTGGCGCGCCACTTCGCGCCCGCCGCGGAACAGCGCCAGCGTCGGAATGCTGCGGATGCCGAACTGCGCCGACAGCTCCTGCGCACGCTCGGTATCGACCTTCAGCAGGCGCACGCGCGGCTCGAGCCGGGCTGCGGCCTGCAGGTAGGCCGGCGCCATCATCTTGCACGGACCGCACCACTCGGCCCAGAAGTCGATGAGTACCGGGATGTCGTTGCGGCCGATGTGCTTGTTGAAGCGTGCCGTATCGACGTCGAGCGGGCGGCCATTGAAAAGCGGGGCGGCGCATTTGCCGCAAACCGGCTTGTCGGCGAGGCGGGCCTGCTCCAGGCGGTTGACGGCGTCGCAGGCGGGGCAGACGATGTGGAGCGAGTCGGTCATGGAAAGTCCCTTCAAGTAAACGATATCGATATTGTAAGACGGACGCGCCGTGTGCGCGGCGCGCGCTTCGCTCGCCAAAAGCTCAACCATGCGCCCCGCCGCCCGGCGCAGGCGTACAATCGGAGAACTTTACTTGCAATACAGTCAATGAAAAAACAGAGCAACGCCGCCGCCCCGCTGATCGGTTGCGCCGGCTGGAACATTCCCAAAGAAGCGGCCGCAGCCTTCCCTGAAGCGGGCAGCCACCTCGAGCGCTACGCGGCCGTGTTTCCGGTGGTGGAAATCAATTCGTCTTTCTACAAGCCGCACCGGCCCCAGACCTACGCGCGCTGGGCCGAGAGCGTGCCAGAAGGCTTTCGCTTTTCGGTGAAGGTGCCGCGCGCGATCACGCACGATGCGGCGATGCGCGACATCGACGAGTTGTTGGCGCGCTTCGCCGGCGAGGTCGGCGAACTGAAGGAGAAGCTGGGCTGCCTGCTGGTGCAGTACCCGCCCAAGCTCGGCTTTCATGACGAGACCGCGCGCGAATTCTTCATGAAGCTGGAGGACACCTTCGGCTGCATGATCGCCTGCGAAGGGCGCCATCCGAGCTGGTTCAGCGACATCGCCACCGAGGTGCTGCGCGAACGCAAGGTGACGCGCGTGATCGCCGACCCGGCCGCCGGCCAGCCGGGGCCGCACGTGCCGACCACAAGCGACATCTACCTGCGCCTGCACGGCGCACCGCGCATCTATTACTCGTCCTATACGCAGGAATACCTGGACGCGCTGGTGCGCGACCTGGGCGTGCACAGCGCGGCCGGGCGCCAGGTCTGGTGCATCTTCGATAACACGGCGGCTGGCGAAGCGGTGCCGAATGCGCTCGACGTGTTGCTTGCCTGCGGCGGCGTGACCGCGTGAGTGGTCCGCCATGGTCACGGCCACCTTCCGTTTTCACGAAGAGCTGAACGACTTCCTGTCGCGCGAACGGCGCGAGCGGGCCTTTGCGACAGATTGCGCGCGCGCCGCCACGGCCAAGCACATGATCGAGGCGCTGGGCGTGCCGCATACCGAAGTCGGTCACCTGCTGGTGAATGGCGAACCAGGGAGTTTTGACCGGCTACTGGAAGAGGGCGACACGGTGGCGGCCTATCCGCAGCGCGCGGATCACGGCGCGCCGCACCGTTTCGTGGCCGACGCCCATCTCGGCGCCCTGGCGCGCCTGCTGCGCATGGCCGGCTTCGACACGCTCTACGACAACGCCTATCAGGACGAAGAGATCGTCGCCATCGCCGGCCGCGAAGGGCGCACCGTCCTCACGCGCGACCGCGAACTGCTCAAGCGGCGCGAGCTCGAACATGGCTGCTACCTGCACGCGATCGCACCGCAGGCGCAGTTGCGCGAACTGTCCGGGCGGCTCGTGCTGGCGCCGCTGGCGCGCCCGTTCACGCGCTGCCTGCACTGCAACCTGCCGCTGCGGCCCGTCGCCAAGGCCGAGGTGCTCGCGCGCCTGCCGGAATCCGTGCGCCTGACCCACGACGCATTCACTACCTGCGACGCCTGCGCCCGCGTGTTCTGGAAAGGCTCGCACCACACGCGGATGCTGGCGATGCTGGGCGGCGCGATTGGGCTAGAATCGTCGCTATCTTCCCTTGCGAGCGACAACGCGTGACCGCTTCCTTGCCCCTGCTGTCGTTTCCGGTCCGTGCCGAGTGTCCGCCCGGCGCCTGCGTTTGCGGGCGCGAGCGCCTGATCCTCGATCCGGACGGCGACGTGCGGCCGCTGGCGATCGACCGCAAGCAGGAGCAGCGGCTGATCGAACGCATCGAACGAATCGACAGCTACGCCGACCTGCGCCACGTGCAGGAACTGATCCGCAAGAACATCGGCGCCGAGCTGCGCATCGAACCAGGACCGAAGGAAGTGCGCACGCTGCGCGGCATCATCATCGTGCTCGAGGAAAAGCCGGGCCTGTGCAAGAAGGTGCGCCAGTCGGTGCCCGCGGCGGTGCGCAAGCGCCTGGAGGCCAAGCCGGAGATTGCATATGCGATCCTCGACGCCGGCAACCTGTTCGGTGTCTAGGTTTGCCCGAACATCGTAGGGTGGGCACTCGTGCCCACGCGGTCTACCGGATTATCGATCGAAACGCATTTTCGACCAGCATACGCTGCACCGCGTGGGCACAAAGTGCCCACCCTACAGTACGCCACAGGTAATCGCACAGTCAGCGTACTAGGCGTCCTCTACGCAACCCCAGCATCGCCGCCAGCGCGATCGCCGCCAGCCACAGCGTGCCCGGCTCGGGCACGTCGGCCGGAGGCGGCGGCAAGTCCAGTGGCGGATTCGGCGGCGGCGCCGGCTGGCCCGGATCGGGTTGCGGAACGAGCGGGGCCGGATCGGGCGGGACGTTCACCCAGCCCGACAGCGGTGGCGGCGCGGCGAAGGTAAGCAGCGGCGGCTGCGGCGTCTCGTCGCTTTGCGGCGGCACGCCCGGCCAGCCGAACGCGGGCCAGGGCAGGCCCGGCGGACGCTCCAGGGCGAGCGGCGGGTTGGCGCGGCGCGGGTCGGCGGGAACCGGATCGTCGCTGTCGGGCCAGACCGGCCGGAACGCCTGGCCCGGCAGGTCCGGCTGGTCCCTCACCGGTACCGGCGCATCGACATAGCTGATCTCGCCTTCCGTTTCGATGCCATGGCCGTCGACCACCTTGTCGAGCGACTCCGGACTGGGGCCATGCGCTTCGACCGGAAAGCGCGGCACGTCCGAAATGCGGTTCGCGCAGCGGGCGCGCATGTCGTTGTGGCCATCCGTGAGCAGGGTTTCGCCGGCTTTCAGCATCGTCTTTTTGGCCGTCCAGTACACGGTGTCGCCCTTGCGGTAGGAAACGTGGACCGCGCGCGGCGCCGCCACCGTGACCGCGCGCGCACGCTGCACGTCGAACCCGGCATAGTGGGCGGCGACGACTCGGTCGTTACGGATGGCCTGCGCCAGTTCGGCCCCGTTCGCCGCACCGCCGGGCACCACCGAATAGCGGTACACGCGACGCGCCGGCACCACGTCCGAACCCGTTGCCACAAGCTTTTCCTGCGCGGCCGGCGCGGCGGCGACAGGTGTGCTTTCCGGGACCATTGCCAGGGAGACGGCATACGCCGCCGCACATGCCGCGATGGCGGCGAATGCACCGGCGACCAAACGTCGGCGGAAGCGCATACGTTGCTGGATACGGACGGCAGACGGGTAAGAACGTTGCATGGATGGTGCGGCGTAGGAGAGGTCCTACAGGGTAAGGCAGGGGAAACAGTTAATCCATCACCAATCGTTAAAATCGGCAATTCTTGTTGTTTCGCTATGGAAATTGTGGGGAAAACGCGACGAAAGAGTGATTAATATTGACGAAGAGAAATTAGGGATGCTATGGAAAAATATTGTGTGGAGAGCGCGGCTGCACCAGCAGAACGCACCTGGGCATCATCAAATCTTCATCAAATACTTCAGCACGAAACCGGCGATCAACAGTCCCGCCATTGCCAGCGACAGCGCGCCGTGCAAGGCATCCGAGCCGACCGACACCTCGCGCGTCATCTCGGCCTTGCTGATCTTGGCCACGCGCGTCAGGACGACCGGACGCAGCAGGCCCTGGATGCCGAGCGTGATCAGGCCGAGGCCGATCAGGGTCTCGCCAACCAGGCCCTGTTTCAGCCCGCTCCAGACACCCGCGCTGCCGAGGATGGTCCCGAACAGGAACCAGAAGATGCGGGAGCCGGGGTAACGCGAGAATTTGGAAGTGTCCATAAGATGGGCTGCGGTGAAAGACGCATTATAGCCGCGCAGCGGCGGGGACTCGCGGTTTCAGGATGACCAGCGCCAGCGACGCCACCACCAGCACGATGCCCGCCCACTGCCAACCTGTGACGACCTCGCCCAGCCCCAGCATGCCGGCGGCGATGCCCACCGGCGGCACCGCGAGACTGAACGGCGCGACCCGGTTCGCCGGATGGCGTTTCAACAGGCCCGTCCACATCGCATACCCGAGGATGGTCGCGAACCAGCCGAGGTAGGCCATCGAGGCCCAGGCGGTAGCGGAAACGGCGCGCCAGTCCCAGCCCGTGGCCGGCGGATCGAAGGCGAGCGAGAGCAGCAGGAAGGGCAGGATCGGCACCATGCTGCTCCACACCATGAACGGCAAGACGTCGAACTGCGGGGTGTCGCGCTGGGCGATGCGCACGACGATGTTCGAAGCGGCCCACATCGCGGCGGACGCCACGCTCAGCAGGAAACCCGTGAGTGTCACCGCCGAGCCGCGGCCGAGCGCGTCGACGCACAGGCAGGCCAGGCCGAGGGCGGCGATGCCCATGGCCGCCTGCAGCCTGGCGCCAACCGGCTCCTTCAAGATCGCCCACGCGAACAGCGCCGTGAAAAACACCTGCATCTGCAGCATCACCGGGGCCAGCGAGGCCGACATCCCTTCGCGCAGCGCCAGGAACAATAAACCGAACTGGCCGACGCCCTGGAACAGGCCGTACAGGATGACCCAGCGAATGCTTAACTTCGGCGGGCGCACGAATAGCAGCAGGGGCACCAGCGCGAACAGGTAGCGCCCGGCGCCGAGCTGGAAAGGCGTCACCTCGCGCAGGCCCAGCTTCATGGCGACGAAGTTGGTGCCCCAAACCACGACGACGCACAGGGCGGCGGCGTAGTCGCGGCCTTGCAGGGCGCCGGAGTCGGCCATATCAATGTGCGTGCCCGCCGCCCAGGTAAGCCGCCACCACCTTCGGATCGTTCTTGAGGCTCTCGGCCGCGCCATGCACCGAAATCCGGCCATTTTCCAGCACGTAGCCGTAGTCGGCCACGTTCAGGGCGGCGGCCGCGAACTGCTCGACCAGCAGCATGGTCACGCCTTCGGATTTCAAACGCGTGATGATGCGGAACACCTCTTCGACCAGGATCGGCGCCAGGCCCATCGACGGTTCGTCGAGCAGCACCACGTCCGGATTGAGCATCACCGCGCGCGCCATCGCCAGCATCTGCTGCTCGCCGCCGGACAGCGTCCCCGCCAGCTGGTTGCGCCGTTCCTTCAGGCGCGGGAACAGGTCCATCGCCTTGTCGAGGTCGCGCTGGACGTCGCCTTTCGGGCGCGCGCGGGTGAAGCGCGGAAAGGCGCCCAGCAGCAAATTGTCGGTCACGCTCATGGTGGCGAACACGCGCCGGCCTTCCGGCGAGTGGGCCAGACCCGCGCGCGCGATGCGGTGCGAGTCGAGGCCGGTGATGTCCTTGTCGGCGAGCGTGATGCTGCCGGCTTTCGGCTTGATCATGCCCGAGATGGCGCGCATGGTGGTGGTCTTGCCGGCGCCGTTCGAGCCGATCAGGGTGACCAGCTTGCCTTGCGGGACTTCCAGCGAGATGCCGTGCAGGACCTGCACCTTGCCGTAGGCCGCTTCCAGGTTCTGGATCTTTAACATGCTGTCTCCTTAATGGGTAGCGGTTGCAGGCGCTTCGCTGGCGCCGCCCAGGTAGGCTTCGATCACCTTCGGGTCGGCCTGCACGGCGGCAGGCAGCCCCTCGGCGATCTTCTGGCCGAAGTCGAGCACGGTGACCGTGTCCGAGATCGACATCACGACGTCCATGTGGTGCTCGATCAGGATGATCGTGATGCCGTGGTCGCGGATCTTGCGGATGATCGCCATCAGCTCGCGGATGTCGGGCGCGGTCAGGCCGGCGGCCGGTTCGTCGAGCAGCAGCAGTTGCGGGTTCAGGCCGAGCGCGCGGCCGATCTCCAGCAGTCGCTGCTTGCCATAGGGGAGGTTGCGCGCTTCCTCGTCGGCCAGGTCGGACAGGCCCACGAATTCCAGGATGGCGGCTGCGCGCCTTCGCGCCGCCGCTTCCTCGCGGCGCTGGCGCGGGGTCGCCACCATGGCGTCGAACACGGTCGAGCGGAAGGTGTGGTGCAGGCCGACCAGCACGTTTTCGGTGGCGGTCATCTCGCCGAACAGCTGCACGTTCTGGAAGGTGCGCGCGATGCCGCCCAGCGCGATCTGCGACGGCGTGCGCCCGCCGATCGGCTGGCCGGCGAAGACGACGCCGCCCGCGGTCGGCTTGTAGATGCCGGTCAGGACGTTCATCATCGTGCTCTTGCCCGAGCCGTTCGGTCCGATCAGGCCGTGCACCGAACCGCGCGCCACGTGCAGGTCGACCTGGTTCAGGGCTTTCAGGCCGCCGAACTGCATCAGGATCTGCTCGGCGCGCAGCAGGTCGCCGCCCGCCGTGCCCTTGGCGACGCCTTCGAAGGCATCGGTGGCGGCGTCGCGTCCGACCGCGCGCACGTGTTCCTTGCGCCGGCCCAGCAGCTGGCGGAAGAAGCCGACGATCCCATCCTGCAGGTAGTAGACGACGAACAGCGTCATCAGGCCGAAGATGGTCAGGCGCCAGTCGACCATGTTCTCGATCCGGTACGACCAGAACGCCAGGCCGATGGTGGCGACCACCGGCACCAGCACCTTGCGCGGCGTCGAGCGGGCTTTTGCCAGCGCCAGCGCCGCGCCGATCACGCCCAGCACGGCCGCGGCCACCGCGATCCGGCGGAACAGCGCGATGTCGGACAACAGGCTGGGGAGCATGACGACGATGATCGCACCGAGGATGACGCCGGTACGGGTCTTGCGCCCGCCCATGATCACGGCCAGCAGGAACAGGATCGTCAGTTCGAAGTTGTAGGTATTCGGCGAGATGTACTGCTCCGAATACGCATACAGGCTGCCCGCCAGGCCGGCGAAACCGGCGCTGATGACGAACGCGTACACCTTGTAGCGGTACACCGACACGCCCATGCAGTCCGACGCGATCGGGCTGTCGCGCAGCGCTTCGAAGGCGCGTCCGATGTTCGATTTCAGCAGGCGGTGCACGAGCACCAGCGACAGCACCATGAACACGGCGACCATGTAGTAGTACTCGGTCTCGCTCAGCTCCTTGCCCAGCAGGTGGGGCTTGGGCACCGTGATGCCCATCGGGCCTTCGGTGAGGAAGGTCATCTCGTTGATCAGGATTTGCACGATGGTGCCGAAGGCCAGCGTGACCATGGCCAGGTAGGGGCCGGTCACGCGCAGCGCCGGCAGCGCCAGCACCGCGCCGAACAGGGCGGTGATGCCGATGCTGGCCGGGATGGCGAGGAACCAGGGCGCGCCCAGCTTCATCACCAGCACGCCGGTGACGTAGGAGCCGACGCCGAACAGGCCGGCGTGGCCGAGCGAGACCTGGCCGGTGTAGCCGACCACGATGTCGAGGCCGAACAGCAGGATCGCGTAGATCAGGATGGTTTCGGCCAGGTGGATGTAGTACGGGTTGGTGAACACGTGCGGGAACGCGGCCAGCACGACCAGGCCCAGCACGCTGGCGATCAGGAGCGGTTTCGATCTGGTCATGGTCATACCTTCTTGATCGCGGCCTTGCCGAACAGGCCCGACGGCTTGATCGCCAATACCAGCAACAGCAGGATCAGGCCCGGCACTTCCTTGTAGCCGGTCGAGATGTAGTAGCCGGTGGCGACTTCGGCAATGCCCAGGATCAGGCCGCCGACGATCGCGCCCAGGCCCGAGGTCAGTCCGCCGATGATGGCGACCGCAAAGGCTTTCAGGCCGAGCGAAGCGCCCATGGTGGCGCTGGTGAGCGTCAGCGGCGCGATCAGGGCGCCGGCAAAGGCGGCCGTGGCCGAGGAAAGCGCATATGAGAAGGTGATCACGCGGCCCGTGTTAATGCCCATCAGGCCGGCGGCGTCGCGGTCGTTCGAAGTGGCCACCACCGCCTTGCCGTAGATCGACTTGCGGTTGAAGACTTCGACCGCCAGCATGATGGCGAGCGCGCCGACGATGACCGCCACCTGCATCGGCTGCACGTTGGCGCCCATGAACTGGAACGGCGTCGAGGACAGCGGCGACGGGAAGGGCAGCACGTCCTTGCCCCAGATGTTCTCGGCCACGTTCTTGAAGATGATGGCCAGCGCGATGGTCGACATGATCCAGCCGAATTCGGACTTGATCTTGATGGCCGGGCGCACGCCGATCCATTCGACGAACATGCCCTGCAGCGCGCCGAACATGATCACCAGCGGGATCATCATCCAGTAGCTCATGTAGGGGCCGCCGTGGACGCCGCCGACGAACGACAGGCCGACCAGGGCGCCCAGCATGAGCGCTTCGCCCTGGCCGAAATTGAGGGTGCCGGACGTGGCGAAGGTAAGTTGATAGCCGAACGCGACGACGGCATAGATCATGCCGAGCGCGATACCGCTGAAGACGAGCTGCAGAAGGATATCCATGTTTTTCACCTCGAGGAAGCGGCGGCCGTCGGCGATGACGGCGGGCGCCCCCGGTCAACAAGAAAATGGCCAGCCCGGATCAACCCGACTGGCCACGAACAGCGTGCTGTCGCGCTGCCTTACTTGGCGTGGACCACGCGGCCGCCGCGCACTTCGCCGAACACGGTGTTGTTGAAGTTGATCGCTTCGTGGTCGGTCTTGGTGTACGGCTTGTCGTAGGTGGTGACGACGCCTTCAACCTTGGTATTCAAATTTTCCAGTGCGGCGACGATCTTCGGTCCTTCTGTGGAATTGGCCTGCTTCATGGCCGCGGCCAGCAGGTAGATCGAGTCATAGCCCTGGGCGGCGGAGACGGCCGACGGCATGCGCCCGCCCGGCGGGTTGTAGGCTTTGACGTAGGCGTCGATGAAGGCCTTGCGCTTCGGCGTGTTCGGCTCCTGGATGAAGGTTTGCGGCATGCGCGTGCCTTCGCCGTTCTTGCCGGCGTTGTCGACGAAGTTCGCCATCGACAGCGTCCAGCTGCCGACCATCGGCACTTTCCAGCCCAGCTTTTCCATGCCGTTGGCGATCTGCGCCAACTCGGGGCCGATGCCGTAGGTGAGCACCGCTTCGGCGCCGGCCTGCTTGGCTTTCAACAGCTGCGAGGTCATGTCGACGTCCTGCAGGTTGTATTTTTCGACGGCGACCGGCTTGACGCCTTTCTTCTCGAGCGCCTTTTCCAGGTCGGCGCGCCCCAGCTGGCCGTAGTTGGTCGAGTCGGCCAGGATCGCGACCTTCTTGAAGCCGCGGCGGGTGATGGCCTCGTCGACGATCATCTGCGACTGGATCTGGTCGCTGGCCGAATTGCGGAACACGAAGTTCATCGGCTGGGTGGCGAATTGCTGGGTGATGATCGAGCCGGTGGCGACGTTGTTCATCACCGGGATCTGCGCCTGCTGGTAAAAGCGCTGCGAGGCCTGGGCGACGCCGGTGTTGATGTAGCCGACGGTGGCGACGACGCGTTCCTTGTTGATCAGCTCCTGGGCGATCTGCACGCCGCGTTCGTTCTTCGCTTCGTCGTCGCGTTCGATCAGCTGGATCTTGCGGCCGAGGACGCCGCCGGCGGCATTGATCTCGTTCACGGCCAGCTTGACGCCGTCACGCATCGACACGCCCATCGGCGCCGAGCCGCCGGTGAAGGGGCCGGACACGCCGATCTTGATCGGCTCCTGCGCCATGCCGGACATCGAAAAACCCAGTGCTACTCCTGCAACCAATGCCTTCAACTTGAAATTCATTGCTGTCTCCGTAGTATGTTTTTTGATCGTGCCGGGACCGGAAATCGCCCATTCAGGTGCCATCGACCAACTCATTGTAGGTTAGCAATTGGCCATCAGCAATCGATTGCTATGACGCATTGCACAATGCTACAAACATAAGACTACGTAAGAAATCAGTAAGAAAAACAGCGTATAAAGCCGCAAAAAAAAGGCCGCACAATCTGTGCGGCCTTTCTGTCGTGATGCAGGTTTGCGGCAGCGCGGCGGCTGCCGCAGCTGCAGTTGCTTCAACGACGGCGGTAACCGCCGCCATAGTGCCTGCCACCACCGCGGTGATGATGACCCCAGCTCTGGCCGAAGCTGAAACCGAGGCCGATCGAGACCGGCGGATAATAGTAGGGCTCGTACACCGGCGCACCATAGACGGGAGCGCCGTACACCGGGGCGCCATACACGGGCGTGCCATACACCGGACGGCCGGCGACGACCGGGGCCGGGTTGGTGACGACGGTCGAGCTGGTGACGACCCCGGCGTCGCCCGCGCGTTCACCGGTACCGAGCGGCACCGGCGTGACGGAGACGACTTGCCAGCCATTCGGATCGTTTGGCTGGACGGCGGCGCGGGTGCCGTAGTTGGCCGGGCCCGGACCCGGCGTGGCGCAGCCGGCCAGGGCGGCCAGCGAAGCAAAAGCAAGAATGAGTTTTTTCATGACGGTCCTCCTGATAACGCCATGATAGTTTTACCGCGTCTATTTTGGCGCGGAATTACTGTTTGTTACACCTGCGCTCGTTTCGATACGATGGGCGCTCATTGACACTAACTGAGCCGCTCGGCGGTGACGTTA
This sequence comes from Massilia sp. CFBP 13721, assembly GCF_014842025.1. Lineage (GTDB taxonomy): Bacteria > Pseudomonadota > Gammaproteobacteria > Burkholderiales > Burkholderiaceae_D > Telluria. The sequence continues at coordinate 248,909 of NZ_JACYUY010000004.1, read as the reverse complement.
CCGCCCGCGATAAAGGGCGCTAGCGGCATCGCATTCGCAATCGCCTGGTAGCCGGCGTCGCTCGGATGCAGGTGGTCGCCGCTGTCGTAGGCGGGCAGGACGCGCGTCGGCCGCGCCGGATCGCGCAGGGCCGCCTCGACGTCGAGCAGGGCGTCGAATTCGCCACTGGCGCGCATCCAGTCGTTGACCGCGCGGCGCACCCGTTCTCGCGCAGCCGTGTAGTAGACGAAGCCTTCGAAAGGCGGCAGGGTGGCGCCGATGATGGTGATGTCGCGCGCGCCGGCGCGCGAGATCAGCTGGCGGTAGCCGGCGATCAGGTCGCCCGCCGGGATCGGGTTCGAACCCGGGCTGTAGCAGATGTCGTTGATGCCGATAAAGGCGACCAGGAAGCGCGCGCCGCTGGTGGCGAGCACGTCGCGATCGAAGCGCTCGAGCGCGGCGTAGCCGGCGAGCAGGGCGTTCGGGTAGTCCGTCAACAGCGAATTGCCGCTGATCCCGCGGTTGACGACGCCAATGCGTCCCGCCGCACCCAGCGAGGCCTGCAGGCGCCGCGCCAGATAATCGGGCCAGCGGCGGTTGGCGTTGCCGGTGCTGCCCTGGCCGTCGGTGATCGAGTCGCCCAGCGCCACCAGGCAGGGGGCGGCCACGTTGACGTCGACCGCGCTGAGAAAAGGCCAGGACGAGAGCGTGCGCGACACCGGCATCGATACCGCGGAGGTATAGTCGCCGCCGGTCGAGACATAGCTGCTCTGGAGCGCGACGTTATGCAGCGTGGTGCCCTGCGCGCTGCCGGACAGGTACAGGCTGATGGCGAGGTCGGCCTGGGCCGGCACCACCAGGTCGAGCGCGTCGGAGATGGCGGGCGCCCGCGCCGGAATCGTGACCGAAGTCGCGCCGCCGAAGCGCAGCTCGCGCAGGGTCCCCTGGGTCACCGCCGCGCCGCTGCTGCGCAGGGCGATGCTGGCGGCGCCGATGCGCAGCGGCGCCGACCCCATTTCATTTGACACGCGGATGCGCACCCGGCTGCCGCCGATGCTGGCGCGCACGATCAGGCGCAGTGTCTGGTTCGAATAGGTCTGGATGCTGCCGGAGGGCGGCGGCCCGGTCGGCGCCGCGCCCCAGGTGCCACACCAGCGCACACCGCTGCCGCTCTGCGCGTGCGCCGGCAAGGCCGGCACGGCAAGCGAGGCCGCCAGCAAGGGGCCGGTTGCCAGAAAGGAGCGCCGGCTCGCGCCGGTGTCGATGGACGCGGGGGGCGAAACGTTGTTCATGATCATGCTCCGACAGGCAAGTTGGCGAAACCGGCAGCGCCATACATGTGGGATGGCGCAGGGACCAATCTAGCGCCGGGAAGGTTTGCGGTTCAAGGGATGCACGACAGGGTTTTTGCGCGAGCGCAGAAACAGAAGAGAATTGCCTTGGGGTTTAGCAATTGTTTGTTTGATTCAATGCTTTGGGGAAGAATTGGAGCAGGCGTGATGCGGGCGTATTGCGGCCGTTTCGGCGGGCATGCCCGCCCTACGGTGCACTACCGTTCGTTGCAAGTTCATGAGACCGTGGCGTAACGTAGGGCGGGCATGCCCGCCGGGAACGCCGCGCCGTGTTGGCGCTCGACCTCAGCCCAACACCGCCAGCACCCCATCCAACCCACTGAAATTGAGCGCCACGTCCGCCTGCGCGCGTACCACCGGCTTGGCCCGAAACGCCACCGACAGCCCGCCGATGCCCATCATCTTGAGGTCGTTGGCCCCATCGCCCATCACGATCGCGCGCGACGTCGGCACGCCCAGCTCGTCGCACACGCGCTGCACGGTGCGCATCTTTTCCTCGGCGTCGACGATGCCGCCCACCACGCGCCCGGTCAGGCGGCCGTCCTCGATCTCGAGCACGTTGGCATGCGTGTAGTCCAGGCCCAGGCGCGCCTTGAGACGGTCGGTGAAGAAGGTAAAACCGCCCGACACCAGCAGGGTCTTGAGGCCCGCCGCCCGCACCGCGGCGAGCATGGTCTCGGCTCCCGGCGACAGGCGCAGGCGCTCCTCGTACACGCGCTCGAGCGCAGCCGCGTCGAGGCCTGCGAGCAGGGCCACGCGCCGCGTCAGGCTGGCCGCGAAATCGAGTTCGCCGCGCATCGCCGCTTCGGTGATTTCCGAGACCTGGGCTTTGAGGCCCTGCATGTCCGCGATCTCGTCGATGCATTCGATCGTGATCAGGGTCGAGTCCATGTCCATCGCCACCAGGGAAAAATCGGCGAGGGTGCGCCCGGCCTCGATGACGGTGGCGTCGACCTGCGCCGCCAGCGCCGCCGCCTGCACGGCCGCGACGACTTCCGGGGTGGCGGCGACATCCTCGCAGCGCAGCGCCGTTGCCGAGAGTACCGTCACGCGCACCGGGGCGGCGAGGACGGCGATTGCCCGTAATTGATTCGCCGCCGCGTGCGGGCCTTGCAAAACCAGATTCGTCACGATTGTTGCCTTCTCATGCCAGTAATTGTTTGATCGTTTGCTTCACCTGCAGCACCCGCGCCGCCAGGTCCGGCATCGCCGCCGTGATGCGCAGCTTGTCCTGGCCGGCCAGCTTGATGTGGCGGTTCTTCTGGATCAGCGTGATGATCTTGACCGGGTCGATCGGCGGCTTCTCCATGAATTGCAGGTTGGCCGCTTCGCTGTGCGCATCGATCTTGACGATGCCGACGGTCTTCGCCGCGATGCGCAGGCGGTGCGTCTCGATCAGCGCTTTTACCTGCTCGGGCAGCTTGCCGAAGCGGTCGATCAGTTCTTCCTGCATGTCGTCGATCTTGCCCTGGCTTTCGCAGTTGGCCAGGCGCTTGTAGATCGACAGGCGCTCGTGCACGTCGCCGCAGAAGTCGGCCGGCAGCAGGGCCGGCACGTGCAGGTTGATCTCGGTGGTGGTCGACAGCGGCGCCGCCAGGTCCGGCTCCTTGCCGGCTTTCAGTGCGCGCACGGCTTCGTTGAGCATGTCCGAATACAGCTGGAACCCGATCTCCAGCATCTCGCCGGACTGGTTCTCGCCCAGCACTTCGCCGGCGCCGCGGATCTCGAGGTCGTGCATGGCGAGATAAAAGCCGCTGCCCAGTTCTTCCATCGCCTGGATCGCATCGAGCCGGCGCTGCGCCTGCTTGGTCAGGTTCTGCACGTCGTTCACCAGCAGATACGCATAGGCCTGGTGGTGCGAACGGCCGACGCGCCCGCGCAGCTGGTGCAGCTGGGCCAGGCCGAATTTGTCCGCGCGGTGCATGATGATCGTATTCGCGGTCGGCACGTCGATGCCGGTCTCGATGATGGTCGTGCACAGCAGGATGTTGAAGCGCTGCGCGACGAAATCGCGCATCACCTTTTCCAGGTCGCGCTCGTGCATCTGGCCGTGCGCCACCGCGATGCGCGCTTCCGGCAGCAGTTCGCGCAGCATCGAATAGCGGTTCTCGATGGTCTCGACTTCGTTGTGCAGGAAGTAGATCTGGCCACCGCGCTTCAGTTCGCGCAGGCAGGCTTCCCTGATGATGGAACCGTCTTCGCTGCGGACAAAGGTCTTGATCGCCAGGCGCTTTTGCGGCGCGGTGGCGATGATGGAAAAATCGCGCAAGCCTTCCAGCGCCATGCCCAGCGTGCGCGGGATCGGCGTCGCCGTCAGCGTCAGCACGTCGACTTCCGCGCGCAGGGCTTTCAGCGCTTCCTTCTGGCGCACGCCGAAGCGGTGTTCCTCGTCGATGATGACCAGGCCCAGGCGCGTGAACTTCACGTCCGGCGACAAGAGCTTGTGGGTGCCGATCACGATGTCGAGCGTGCCGTCGGCCATGCCCTTGATCGCGTTGTTGATTTCCTTGCCGGTCCGGAAGCGCGACAGCTCGGCAATCTTGACCGGCCAGTCGGCGAAGCGGTCGGCGAAGGTTTGCGCGTGCTGCTCGGCCAGCAGCGTGGTCGGGGCCAGGATGGCGACCTGCTTGCCGCCCATGACGGCAATGAACGCCGCGCGCAGCGCGACCTCGGTCTTGCCGAAGCCGACGTCGCCGCACACCAGGCGGTCCATCGGCCGGCCCGAGGTCATGTCCTTGATGACGTTGGAAATCGCCTCGGCTTGGTCCGGCGTTTCGTCGAAGCCGAAGCTCTGGGCGAAGTTTTCGTAATCGATGCTCGAGTATTCGAAGGAGTGGCCGGTACGGGCCGCGCGGCGTGCGTACAGGTTGAGCAGCTCGGCCGCGGTGTCGCGCACCTGCTCGGCCGCTTTTCGCTTGGCCTTGTCCCACTGGCCGGAACCGAGCGAATGCAACGGCGCGTCCTCGGGCGAGGTGCCGGAATAGCGCGAAATGACATGCAGCTGAGACACGGGAACGTACAGCTTGGTGTCTTTCGCGTATTCGAGGTGCAGGAACTCGGTCTCGCCTTCGCCCAGGTCCATCGAGATCAGGCCCATGTAGCGGCCGATGCCGTGGTTGATGTGCACCACCGGGTCGCCGATCTTCAGCTCCGACAGGTCGCGCACCATCGATTCGACCTGGCTGGTCGCTTCCTGCTTCTTCTTGCCGACGCGCCGGCCCGAACCCGCATACAGCTCGGTTTCGGTGACGAAGGCGATGCAGCCGCTCGATTCTTCCAGCAGTTCGAAGCCGGCCTGCAGCGGCGCCACGCCCAGCGCCAGTTTGGCGTCGCTGGCACGCATGCCTTCGAAGCCCTCGACCGGCGTCACGTCGAAGTGGTATTCGTTGAAGTACTGCTGCAGCGTCTCGCGGCGGCCGTTCGACTCGGCACAGATCATCACGCGGCAGCCGGTACGCGCGATAAAGGCACGCAAATTCGCGAGCGGGTCTTCCAGTCTACGGTTGACCGCGACGTCGGGGATCGGCGCGGACAGCTCCGACGCCGGCGCGTTGGGTTCATTACCTGCCGGGCGCGCGATGTTCCAGCGCCCGTGCGGCTTGGCGCAGGTGAAGAACTGCTCGCTCGACAGGAACAGTTCGCGCGGCTCGAGCAGCGGCCGTTCGCGGTCGCTTTTCAGGAAGCGGTAGCGCGATTCGGTGTCCGTCCAGAAGCGCGCGATCGCCGCGTCGATGTCGCCCACCAGGGCCAGCGGGCCGTCTTCCGGCAGGTAGTCGAACAGGGTCGCCGTCTCGTCGAAGAACAGCGGCAGGTAGTATTCGATGCCGGCCGAGGCGATGCCGCTGCCGATGTCCTTGTAGACGGGCGAGCGTGAAGGATCGCCCTCGAATCTTTCGCGCCAGCGGCTGCGGAAGGCGGTGCGCGCGGCTTCGTCCATCGGGAATTCGCGGCCCGGCAGCAAGCGCACTTCGCGCACCGGATACAGCGAGCGCTGGGTGTCGGCATCGAAGGTGCGGATGGTCTCGATCTCGTCGCCGAACAGGTCCAAACGGTAGGGCAGGGCGGACCCCATCGGGAACAGGTCGATCAGGCCGCCGCGCACGGAGTATTCGCCGGGCGACATCACCTGCGACACGTGCGAATAGCCGGCCAGGGTCAACTGGGCCTTCAGCTTCGCCTCGTCGAGCTTTTCGCCCTGGCGGAAGAAGAAGGTGTAGGCGGCCAAGAACGATGGCGGCGCCAGGCGCACCAGCGCGGTGGTGGCCGGGACCACCAGCACGTCGCACTGGCCATTGCGGATTTCGTGCAGCGTCGCCAGGCGTTCGGACACCAGGTCCTGGTGCGGCGAAAAGGCGTCGTAAGGCAACGTTTCCCAGTCCGGCAGCAGGTGGCAGGACAGTTGGCCGTCGGCGAACCAGGCGATTTCGTCGAGCAGGCGCTGGCCATCGCTGGCATTCGCGACGATGACGGTCAGGATCCGTTTTTCAGCTTTGAAGGCGAGGCCGGCGACGGCCAGCGCATAGGCATCGGACGAACCGGCCAGGGCGGGCAGGACGAAACGTTGTCCGGGTTTCGGGAGGTGCTTTTTGAGGTCGAAAGGCATGCAGACGTGCGCTTTTTGGATCTGGCCGATGGGTCCTCGATTATAGACGAACCCACCACGCCATGCCCCGCACGCGACGCCGACCTTACCTTCCCTTGCCGGCGGCCACCAGCACGCCGCCGAGGATGATGCCGAAGCCGGCCGCATGGTACAGGCGCGGCGCTTCGCCCAGCAGCGGCCAGGCGGCCAGCGTGGCGAACAGCGGGATCAGGTAGACCGACAGGCTGGCGCGCGCCGGACCGGCGATCGCGACCAGGCGATCGAAGCAGAAGTAGGCGCCCAGGCTCGGCACGATGGCCAGGAAAGCCAGCGCGACGTACAGGCGCGGGTCGTTGAAATTGGCGACGTTGCCGAGCGAGGCTTCGAGCACCGCGAACGGCGCCAGCACCAGCGCACCGCCGCCGATCAGGGCGGCCAGCTTGACCGTGTTCGGCAGCTTCGGCAGCGGCAGGCGCTTGCCCAGCACCGTGTACAGCGCCCAGCCGCAAGCCGCCACCACCACCCACAGGTCGCCGGTGCCGAAGGCGAAGCCGCCCAGCGCGGCGAGATCGCCGCGGGTCAGCACCACCAGCACGCCGAGTACGGCGAGCAGCATGCCGCCGGCCTGGCGGCGCGCCAGCGGCGCCTTCCAGACCAGGGTTTCGAGCAGCATCACCAGCGCCGGGCAGGCGGCGAAGATGATGGCGATGTTGGCCGCGCTGGTCTGGCGCGCGCCGATGTACTGCGGACCGACGGCCATGCCCATGCCCAGGCCCGCCAGCAGGATCAGGCGCGGGAAGTTGGCCATGATGACGTGGCGCAGCGCCCACAGGCGCGGGCCGGCGATCGGCAGCAGGATGGCAAAGGCCAGCGCCCAGCGCCCAAAGGCGAGGAACAGCGGCGGCAAGCCGGCGCTCTCGGCCCAGCGCGCGACCAGCAGGTTGGCGGCGAACAGCGCCGGGGTGACGAACATGAGCGGCAATTCCGCGTTGGCCGACCCAACGGCTAAATTTCCTGCTCCTGCGCGCGAGACTGCTTCTGACACGAAAACTCCGAAATTCGAATGCTGCAATGCGGGTAAGACGGTGGTTCCATGATGCGGATCCGGCCGATGTCCCTATTGGAATGGCGAGCCGAAATTTTACTGCAGCGCACAAAAAATATTCTTTCGTATGCAGGGCGAATTTAGGATTTGTTCGGATAATCCTTCTATGAATCGGCTAAAATGTAGAAGAAGTATCCATTTCAAATCGTATAGACAGGAGCGTGCATGTGAAGGAGGGGATACTCGACGAGATCGACAGGAATATCCTGCGCACGCTCAGCCGCGACGGGCGCATCAGCAACCAGAAGCTGGCTGAAACGGTGAACCTGTCGCCCACGCCCTGCTGGCACCGCGTGCGCGCACTCGAAGAGGCTGGCCACATCAGCGGCTACGCCGCCGTGCTCGACCAGCGCGCGCTCGGCGTGCCGGACACGGTGATCATCGAAGTGACGGTCGACCGCCACGACGACGAGATCCTGCAGGCGTTCTCGGACGCGCTGGCCGACCTGCCGGAAGTGATGGAGGCCTACCTGCTCTCGGGCGAATACGATTACCTGATCAAGGTGGCGGTGGCGGGCACCGAGGGCTACGAGCGTTTCCTGCGCCAGAAGCTCTATAAACTGCCGGGCGTGAAGCACACGCGCTCGACGTTTACCTTGCGCTGCCTGAAGCGCACGGTATCGGTGACGCCGTAGGGTGGCCGGCTACACCCGGCCGCGTGATTGACATGCGGCTGCAACGCCGCCCACGCGTTACGTATGAACGGCCCGCAGCCCTGCAGGCACCATGCATGCGTTACGCGTGGGCGGCGTACGCGCCGCGTGTCGATCACGCGGTAGGGTGGTCGGCTCCACCCGCCCTGATGATTGACCCGCAGCTTGAACGCCGCCCACGCGTTACGTATGAAGGGCCCGCGGCCCTGCAGGCACCATGCATGCGTTACGCGTGGGCGGCGTTCAAGCCGCGTGCTGATCACGCGTCAGGGTGGAGCCGACCACCCTACGAAACGTGCACCCAATAGCGCCTACTTCGCCTTCTTGCGCAGCGCATCGACCTCCATCCGCAGCGCCCCGCGGTCGCTCTTCGCCGCCGCCAGCTGTGCCTGCAGCTCCTTGACTTCCTGCGCCAGGCTGTCGCGTGCGGTGGTGGCGCCGACCAGTTCCATTTCGGCCGCCAGGCGGGCATCCGATTGCGTCGACGAGGCGACGACGCTGCGTTCGAGCTGGCCGCGCAGCTCAAGCAGCTGGGCATCCTTGCCGTCGATCGCCAGCTGGTCCTTGGCCTTGCCGACCAAAGCGTCCATCGCGACCTGGCGCGCGTTGCGCAGTTCGGCCATCAGGCGTTCGATTTCTTCGCTGCGTTCGTCGGCCAGTGCCTGGGCGGCGTCGCGCGCACGCGCTGCGCTGTCGGCCTCTTCTTCCAGGCGCCCGGCCTCGGCCAGCGCCGCGTCGAGGTCGTCCTGCAGCCGCGCCATGGCCGCGCGCGGACCGGCGCCGGCCTGTTCGGCATGCTGCTGCGCCCAGGCCGCCAGGTCGGCGGCCAGCGCAGCCGGCAGGGTGGCCGGCGCCGGCGCGGGCAGGCGTTCGTGCTCGGCGCGCCAGGCGCGCAACTGGCGTGCCAGTGCGCTGGGCGAACCGCTTGGTAACGCTGCACGCAGCGCGTCGAAAGTAACCGGCGTGCCGGCATCCTGCAAACCGCCCGCGGCTGCGGCGACATCGTCAAAGGAAATTTCGTGGCTTGGTGAATCGGTGGTCATGGGGCAAAGGAGCGTGCGTGATGAGGTGCCGTCATGATACGCGAGCGCCGCTGTAGAACCCGGCCTGCATGGCCAGACAGGCATCGCCGACAGCGCCGGACTGTGGCGTTATTGCCTCAATGTAAGGGCAAGGCGTAATCATGCTATAACATTGTGATTTGTCCTTTCGTGACTAATGCACATCGACGCTACTCCCGCGCTTGCCGGCCCGACACAAGACGATCCCGGCGTCTACCGCACCCTGCTCGAATCCACCAGGGCCATCCCCTGGAAAATCGACTGGGACAGCATGCGCTTCGCCTATATCGGTCCGCAAATCGAGGGCGTGCTCGGCTGGAGCCAGGCCAGCTGGCAGACGGTGGGCGACTGGGCCGACCGTATCCACGAGGAAGACCGGCAGCGCACGGTGGATTTTTGTGTAGCGCAGTCGCAGCAGGGCGTCGACCACGAAGCCGACTACCGTGCATTGACCGCCGACGGCGATTACGCGTGGATTCGCGACGTCGTGCACGTCAAGCGGCGCGCCGACGGGAGCGTCGATTGCCTGGTCGGCTTCATGTTCGACATCACCGAGCGCAAGCATGCGGAAGACAAGATCCTGCAGCTGCAAAAGGAACTCGAGACGCTGTCGTACACGGACCCGCTGACCGGCATTGCCAACCGGCGCATGTTCGACCGTATCCTCGACGTCGAGTGGAGCAAGGCGCGCGCGACAGGCGAGCCCTTGTCGCTGGTCTCGCTCGACATCGATTTTTTCAAGCAGTACAACGACAGCTACGGGCATCCGCAGGGCGACCTGTGCCTGAAAGAGGTTGCCGGCCTGCTCGGCGACACCGCCGCCCGCACGCGCGACCTGTGCGCACGGCTGGGCGGCGAGGAATTCGTCATGCTGCTGCCCGCGACGCATGAAGCGGCCGCGCACGGCATCGCGCTGCGTTTCATGCGCCTGCTGGCGCGTGCTGCCATCCCCCATCGCAATTCGAAGGTGGCCGATGTGGTGACCGTCAGCATTGGGGTCGCCACCATCGTGCCGCGGGCGCAGGACCAGCCCGGCGTCCTGGCCGACCTCGCCGACGCGCGCCTGTACCGCGCCAAGACGGGCGGGCGCAACCGGATCATCGCGGCGGACTAGGCGCTAACGCCGCCCCGGCACCAGCTTCAGCACCACCCCCGTATTGCCGAGCAGCGTGCCGGTGTCGTTCGCCAGTACGTACAGCTCGCCGCGCGCATCCTGGCCGAAGCCGAGCAGGGCCAGGTCGAACGGATTGCGGTTGGTGGGAACGAGTCGCTCGATGCGGTTGTACCTGCCCAGCACGAACAGCTGGCCTTGCGGGGACGGCTGGCCGCGGCCCGCGTAGTCGCCGAACACATAGCGCCCGCGCAGATGGCGCAGCGTGTCGCCTTCGTAGACGTAGCCGCCGATGACGGCGACGCGGGTGACCGGCCCGCCGGCGCTGTCGGCGCGGTCGTACTGGGCAATCGGGTCGACCAGCGACGCCGGCAGGCCCGGGCTGTCGGCATACGCGAAGCCCGAACCATCGGGGCCGGCGGCGTCGAACAGGAAACTGCCTTCCTTAATGCGCCAGCCGTAGTTGCCGCCGGCGGTCACGAGGTTGACTTCCTCGACCGCATTCTGGCCGACGTCGCCCACGAACACGCGGCCGTCGCGGGCGATCGACATCCGGAACGGGTTGCGAAAGCCATAGGCGAAGATTTCGTCGGCGCCTTCCTTGCCGACGAAGGGATTGTCGGGCGGGATGCCGTACCTGCCGTTGGCGGCATTGCGTCCGAGCGGATCGATGCGCAGGACCTTGCCGAGCAGGTTGCCCGGCGCCAGGCTTTGGGCATTGCCCTCGGGCGCCTGGCCCGCGCCTTCGTCGTCGGCGGTATTGCCGTCGCCGAGGGAGACGTACAGCATGTGGTCGGGGCCGAAGGCAAGCGCGCCGCCGTTGTGGAGCGGCGTCGGCTTGTCGATGCGCAGCAGTTCGCGCGCACTGGCCAGGTCGACCGCGCTGTGGCGCCGGCCGGGGCGCTTGACGCGCCACTCGGTGACGACGCTCTGGCAGTTCGGCGCCACGCCCGGCGGCATGGTGCTGAAGTCGGGGTTGGCGCGCACCGGCTGCGCCGTGAAGGTGTAGAACAGGCCGTTGGTGTCGAAATTCGGGTGGAAGGCGAGTCCCACCAGGCCGCGCTCGTCGAAGCGGTTGTCGCCGACACCGAGCGGCGAGACCAGCAGGGCGCTCACGTCGAGAAACAGTTCGCGCGGCTGCGGATTGGTACCGAGGTGGAGACGCCAGATTTGCCCGGGCTGGTCCGCCACGTACAGGTGGCGCCGGTCGCCCGGCGGGGCCGAGGCCGCCACCGGCGAGACGAGGCCGGAGGCAACCGTCTCGAGGGCAACCGCGGCGCGGCTTGGCGTAATCGCACCAGGAATCGGGTCGGTCAGCGGAACATGTTGTTGCGCGCCTGCCGTGGAACAGGCGCTAGCCGCTGCAAGAGCGGACAGCGCATGGACGAGCATGCGGGTGGTCGTGCGCATCTTCATGATGTGCTTTCTGAGGCCGGACGGCCAGTGAAGGGAAAAGGGGACTTTTGGTTAGGCGCGTCAGCTTCGGCGAGGTTCTGCGCCTGCCGGTGCTGGAATTGATCTGTATCAGAGATGCGATGCCTGCGCCGGGCGAGGAAATAGGCGTAGCGAAACGAGCGCCTGGCGCCCCGCACCAGTTCGTCCACCCCGCGCTAGAATGGGAAAAAATTCTTGGTGTAACGATGCAGAAAATCGATTTTGCCGGCTTGATGCGCCTGGCGCAGGCCTCGGCGGCGACCGGCGCGCCATGCGCCTGCACGCTTGTGCCCCTGGCGGCCTGGACGGCACTGCCGTTGAGCCTGGAGCGGCGCAGTCTGGAGGAGATCGGCACCCTCATCGACGATCCGTACGAAGAGCCGACCTTCGCGGAATGCCATCCGGCCGGCACGCGTTACGACAGCCCCGACGCACCCATCGCCCCGCGCTTCTATCCATACAACCGCTGCACCGTAGCGCGCTGCATCCTGTGCGGGCGCCATTACCTGCTCTACAACGAAGCGGGCGGCTACTTCACGGAATGGCGCATCCGCGCCTTGCGGCCCGAGCTGCTGGTGGACGCCCAGCCCTGACGCCGTCGATCCGGACGTGCCTTCAGGTTTCCTGTGGCAGCAGGCGATCGAAGCAGGGGCGCAGGCGCGGCGTGACGATCGCGTCCACCAGTGGCGCGTCGGGCGCCAGCGCGCCGGCGTCCACCAGCAGGCGCAGTTTGGCGAGGGCGTCGGCCGTCGCCAAGACGTTGCCAAGCGCGGCGCCGGACGCGCCCGCATCCGGCATGCCGGCGTCGGCGATAGCGCCCGCGACCGCGGCCGGAAAGGCCCACTCGAGCGCGATGCCGTGCGCCAGGCGCCGCGCCTCCTTCAACAGGGCGACGCGGAACGCGTCCGAACGCGGCAGCACGTCGTCGCTATACACCTGGTCGATCAGGCGGAAGGCGACCACCAGGCCGACGTTCTGGACCAGCCCGGCCAGGTAGGCCTCGAACGGATCGGCGCCGGCATGGGGCGCCAGCGTGGCGGCGGCGAGTGCGCAGCGTTCGGACTGCATCCAGATGCGCGGTGCGACGTGCTTCGCGAAGCGTCCGTTCCCCATGCCGATCACGGGCCGGAACGCGACCCGCGCCAGCAGCATGCGTAAACCATTCTGGCCCAGCAGCATGACGGCGCCCTCGATGTTCTTCACCGGCGTCGGCGGCCGGTAATAGGGGCTGTTCGCTTCGCGCACGACTTCGGCCACCAGCACCACGTCCTGCGCCACCATGCGCGACAGGTCGGCGTTCGACACGCTGTCGTCGCGCAGGCTGCGCAGCAATGCGGGAATCACGGCCGGCACGCGCGGCACCAGTTCGGCGGCGCGCGCCGGGTCGTTGGCCAGGCGGCCCAGTTCGTCGAGGATCAGGCGTTCGGTTGCTTCTGGTGCATCGCCGGCGGCGCTGTCCGCCAGCCAGCCGTAAAAGGCAGCATCGAGCTCGGCGTTGGCGCCGGAAGCAGCGTTGGGAGAAGCGGACAGGACAGCCGGAGCGGCAGATGCTATCTCGGCAGGCGGCGCGGGTTGGACAAGCGTGTCAGGCCGTGCGGCGGCGCCGAACCAGCGCGCGAACCAGTTTTTCATTGTCGGGGAGCCTCGGCCTTGGAAAAAGTTCGATTCTACCTGACAAGCTTTGCGGAAGAGCGAAGAGGGCGGGCCGGCCGTGTGGCCGGCCCTACGGCATGCAGGGACGACATGCCGTGTGAAACGCCTAGCGGCTGATGGGCGGCGGTGCGGTGGCCGTGCCGGTGCTGGTGGTGCCGCTCGTGCCGGTGGTGCCGTTCATGTCCGCGGTGCCCGCGGCGGTGCCGGACGTCGTCGTGGTTGGCGTGCTACCGGTGACGCCCGTGGTCGGGGTGCCGCGTTCGGTCATGCCGGAACCGCTCATCGAGGAGCCAGAGGTGCTCGTGCCCGACGTGCTGTCCATGCTGCCGGTACTGCTGGTCGACTGGCAGCCAGCCAGGCCAAGGCCCATGGTGGCGGCGAAGATCATACTCAAGGTGGTTCGTTTCATATTCTTATCCTCCGTGTATGTTTGAGAACTTCATCATGCGAGCGCTTCTTCCCAAGCGCTATAGGAAGAGAGCGCCAGCGCATGTAGGAGATGCCAGACAGTCGATGACGGACGCCGACCGCCGCTCAATAGCGTTCAGCGCCGTTCAGGGGTATTGGCCGGCGTGGCGCCGGTGGCGCTGGTCGAACCCTTGACGTCGGCATTCGCCGCATCTACGCCGCCGGTCGTACCCGAGGTGCTGGTCGCGCCCGCGGTGCCGGTGCTGCCGGAGGTCATCGAGCCGCTGCTGCCGCCCGAAACGCTGGAATCCATCGCATTGGAAGTGCCGGTGCTGCTGCAGCCGGCCAGGGCCAAGCCGGCGGCGAACAGCATGGCGGTGGTGAGGTGCTTCATGGTTGTTCTCCTGTGATGAGTGCAGGTGTCCATGATGCGGCGTGAGAAGGGGGTGCGCCATAGGAAACGCACTGCGCTGCGTGTAGGACAGGCCGGACAGATCTGCACGTCGGTCCGATTTGCCGGCAAGATTTTCCCCTGCTGCCCGCCTTACGTTAAACGGCCTGCTGGGTACGTACCCACTCCACCAGCGGTGGCGTAGCGTAGGGCGGGCATGCCCGCGTAGTTGCGTATCCATTTGTCGGCGTCACGCATGTCGCAAACGCCCGTAACGCGGGCATGCCCGCCCTACGTTTGAACGGCTCGTTGCGTGCGCACCCACTCAACCAGCGGCGGCGTAACGTAGGGCGGGCATGCCCGCCGACGTGCGTATCCTTTCATCGGCCTCGCGTATGTCGGAGACGCCCGTAACGCGGGCATGCCCGCCCTACGTTTGAACGGCCTTCCGCGTGCGTACCCAGTCGACCAGCGGCGGCGTAACGTAGGGCGGGCATGCCCGCCGACGTGCGTATGCTTTCACCGGCCTCGCGTATGTCGGAGGCGCCCGCAAGGCGGGCATGCCCGCCCGACGTTAAACGGCCTGCTGCGTACGCACCCAGTCGACCAGCGCGCTCGACACCAGTGGGCGGCTGAACAGGTAGCCCTGGCCCTTGGCGCAGGACTGGGCGCGCACGGCGTCGAGCTGGGCGGGGGTTTCGATGCCTTCGGCGACCGTGTTCATGCCCAGGCTTTGCGCCACCTTCACGGTGGCTTCGATCAGCACGCGGTGGTGATGGCTGGTGTCGGCCTTGCACACGAAACTGCGGTCGATCTTCACCGTGTCGACCGGCAGCAGGTGCAGGCTCGACAGCGAGGAATAGCCGGTGCCGAAATCGTCCAGCGCCAGCTTGATGCCGAGCGCCTTGAGTTCGTGCAGGCGCACCTGGATCTGTTCGTCCTGGGCCGCCAGGCTTTCCGTCACTTCCAGCTGCAGGCTGCGGGCCGGCATGCCGGTGCGCGTGAGGATGTCCGCCACCTTGGCCGCCCAGTCGGGCTGGGCCAGCTGGGCGCGCGACAGGTTGACCGCGATCAGGCGCGGCGCGCCGTCGCCGAGTTCGGCGCGCCAGCGCATGAAGTCGCGGCAGGAACGCTCGAGCACGAAGTCGCCGATCTGGTCGATCAGGCCGCATTCCTCGGCGATGCCGATGAAGTCGAAGGGCGGCACCAGGCCGCGCGTCGGGTGCTGCCAGCGCACCAGCGCCTCGACGCCGGCTGCATGGTCGATGCCGCCATCGGGGACGAGGCCGACCACCGGCTGGTAGACCACGAACAGCTGTTCTTCCAGCAGCGCCGTGCGCAACTGGGCTTCGATGTCGGCGCGGTGCGCGGCGCGTTCGCGCATGGCCGGCTCGAACACGACGTGGCGCGCGCCGCCGGCGCGCTTGGCCTCGACCATGGCGATGCTGGCGTCGCGCATGGCGGCGTCGGCGTCGCCCCCCTGGCCGTCGTCCCAGAACACGCCGATGCTGGCGCGGCACGCCACTTCATGGCCGTCGATGTGGTGCGGCCGCGCCAGCGTGTCGAGCAGGCGCAAGGCCAGGCGCTCGGCTTCGTCTGGATGCTGCAGGCCATCGAGCAGCACCGCGAATTCGTCGCCGCCGATGCGCGCCACCAGGCCGGCGCCGCCGGCGGCCGGGTCGACCCGGCTGTTGGCCGGCAAGCCGCCGGCGCGCATGCGGTCGGCCAGCGCCGCCAGCAGGCTGTCGCCGACCGCGACCAGCAGGCGGTCGCCGGCGCTCTGGCCGATGGTGTCGTTGATCTGGCGGAAGCGGTCGCAATTGAGCACCAGCAGCGTGAAGCGTGCATCACCGGCCTGGTGCGCCACGCGGCGGTCGAGCAGGATTTGCAGCTGCTCGACCGCCGCCGAGCGGTTCGGCAGGCGGGTGAGGGTGTCGGTGCGCGCCGCGCTGCGCAGGCGCCGGCGCAGGTTGTCCTGCTCGCGCTGGATGTCGAGCGTGGCATCGCTGATGGCCGCCATCCAGCGCTCGGCGTCGAGCTTCATCAGGCTGATCGACAGCACTTGCGGCGAAGCCGGCGCGCCGCGGCCGGCGCCGAGCGGCACGCGCAGCGCGTCGCAGACCACGCCGGTCGGTTCCGTGAACGCATCCGCCAGCGTCCTGACCTGGGGTGCGACGTCTTCCAGCACCGTGAACAGGTTATCCAGCCCGCCGTCGCGCGCGAGCGGCATCAGCAGGTTCGACGCCATCGGATTGAGCATCTCGACCGCACCGTCCAGGCTCGTTTGCACGAGGCCGATCGGGGCCCGGTACAGGAACTGGACCAGGGCCTCGTAGGCGTCGATTTGCTCAACCTGCATCGCGGCTTCGCTGTGGAGTGTTTTCATGCGTGGAAAGCTCCGGGGTCCATGGGAAGACGCGGTTGCGTCCTTGCGCCTTGGCGGTGTACAACGCCTGGTCGGCGCGCTTGATCAGCGCGTCGATGCTGACGATCTTGCCGTCCGACTGGGCGTCGAGGACGGCAACGCCGGCGCTGACCGTGTAGGCGATTTCTGCCCCATCGGCCGCCACCAGGCGCGTTGCCACCTGCGCGCGCAGGCGCTCGGCCACAAGCAGCGCCTGTTCGATACCGGTCGAGGGCAGCAGCACCGCGAATTCCTCGCCGCCCAGGCGCGCCACCGTGTCGACCGCGCGGAAGGTGTCGCGCAGCGCATTGGCCAGGTCGCACAGCACGCGGTCGCCGGCCGGGTGGCCATGGCGGTCGTTGACGAGTTTGAAATTATCGGCGTCGAACACGATCAAGGCCAGCTGGCGCGGCGTGTGGGTGGCGCGCTCGATTTCGAGTTCGGCGGCCTCGAAGAACGCGCGCCGGTTGGACAGCGCCGTCAGGTGGTCGCAGAACGCCGCCTGGCGCCGCTTCTCGGTGGCGGCGCGCTTGTCGCTGATGTCGCGCAGGATCAGGCAGTAGGCCGGCGCGTCCGGTTCGTCGCCGAAGGCTTCGCGGTCCGGCAGCGGCGCGATCAGGGCGCTGCCCCAGAACTGGCTGCCGTCGGCGCGCAGGCGCAAGCCTTCGTCCATGCTCCAGCCGTTATGCTCGGCTTCGCGCAGGCGGTCGAGCAGGTGCTCGGCGGTCATCGCATCGGGCGGATAGAAAATCGAATAGGGCGAACCGACGATGTGTTCGCCGAAACCGGTCACGCGCGCGATGCTCTCGTTCCAGTCGCACAGGCGCCCGTCGCGGTCGATCGCGACCAGCGCGTAATCGCTGATGCGCGTGAGGATGGCGTTGAGCCAGGCGTCGCTCTGGCGCAGCTGGCGTTCGCGCCGCACTTCGGCCGTCACGTCCTGGATCACGGCCATCACGCGCGCGCCGTCGAGTTTCAGGAGGGTGAGCGAGAGGATCTGCGGCGTGCCGCGGGTGCGGCCCTCGGCGCGCAGGTGGATGTGCAGGCCTTCGAAGACCATGCCGTTACTGCGTGGGTATTGCTCGCACTGGAGGCGCAGGTCGGGCGCCACGCTTTCCAGTGCGGTAAACAGGTTCGTCAGGCAGCCGTCCGGCGACAGGGGCATCAGGAGCTGGGCCGAAATCGGGTTGATCATCACGATCTCGCCATCGATACCCGCCTGCACCAGGCCAACCGGCGCCAGGTACAGGAACTGCATCAGGGCTTCGTGCTCGGCGCGCAGGCTTTCCACGCTGTCGTCGACTGGATTCACCGGCGTTGCACCAGCACGTAGCGGGTAGCGCTGTTGGCGCTCGCCAGCAGGCGCAGCTTGACCTTGATCGGACGCATGCGCAGGGTCAGCACGTAGTCGATCGTGTCGTCGAGTTCGCTGCCGTCTTCCGCCGCGTCTTCGAAACGCTGGGCTACCAGGAAGTTGTTCAGGCAAGGCGCCACGTTGGTGAACAGCGGCTCGCCGATCACGCGCTGCGGCGACAGGCCGGCGGCCTGCGATTCGAAGACGTTGTAGCGCTGCACGTTGGAATCGGCATCGAAGCCGATCACGCCGAAGTCGAGCCTGTCGAGCTGCTCCTGGTCGCTGGCGTCGAGGATATCGCCCAGGCCACGGGTGTCGAAAGTCATGGTGTCGTTGGTCATTCGGGGTTCTCCGCCTTGTCGGTCGTCAGATGATTGGTTTACGGAAACAAATGTTGGCATGAGCCAGCGCAAGTGTCAATCGTGTAGATGACCGATGGTCACAAATACGCACATTGTTGACAGAATAAAGCGCCGGCTGCACCATCGCCAGCCTTTATTTAGCGAAATGAAAACAATGGACCAGCTCAAGCCTGTGCAGTGGTGGCAACATGCCCCGGCCCTGGAACGCGTGGTGCGCGACCTGGTGGCCGCCGAACTGGCGGCGGCGCGCCCCGGCCGCCAACTGCCGGCGGCCCCCTGGGCCCCCGGCATCGACCTCGCCGCCGACCTCGGCGCCGACTCGCTCGACCTGATGGGCGCCGCCACCAGCCTGGCCGACCTGCTCGGCTTCGACCGCGCCGGCATGGGCGACGCGCTGCTGGCCCGCACCCGTCTGGCGGACTGGATCGCTGCGGCGCACGCCAGCCTGGACCTTGACGCCGGCGCACTGACCTTCCGCACCTCGGGCAGTTCGGGCGCGCCGAAACGCTGCACCCATCGCCTCGACAGCCTGTGGCGCGAGGTCGACGCGCTCGCCCGATTGGTGCCGGGGCGCCGCCGCGTCTGGTCTGCCGTGCCGGCGCATCATATCTACGGCTTCCTGTTTACGGTGCTGCTGCCGCAGGCGGGGGGCGTGCCGCTGGATGTGCTGGACTTGCGCGGCGCCTCGCCGGCCGCGCTGGCATCCTGGCTGGCGCCGGGCGACCTGGTGGTCGCGCATCCGGATTTCTGGGGGCAGGTGGCGGCGCTGGCGCCGGTTTTCCCGACCGACGTCACCGGCGTCAGCTCGGGCGCGTCATGCCCGGACGCCACCGCGCTGGCGCTGGCGGGCGGCGGCCTGCGCCTTCTGCAGGTATATGGCAGCTCGGAGACGGCCGGCGTCGGCTGGCGCGATGCCGCCGCGGCGCCATACCGGCTGCTGCCGTACTGGCGCCGCGCCGACGCCGAGAACACGATCGAACGCACGGTCGCGGATGGAATCGAGCGCCATGCGCTGCAGGACCGGCTCGACTGGATCGATGACGAACGCTTCCTGCCGAACGGGCGCATCGACCAGGCGGTGCAGGTGGGCGGCATCAACGTCTACCCGGCCTATGTCGCCGAGGTGCTGGCCATGCATCCGGGCGTGCGCGCGTGCGTGGTGCGCCCGATGCGGCCGGACGAGGGCACGCGCCTGAAGGCGTTCGTGGTCGCGGCCGAGGGTGTGGCGCCTGCAGCGCTGCGCGCCGAACTGGCCGGCTGGATCGCTGAGCGCCTGACACCGCCCGAACGGCCGGTGGCGTTTTCGTTTGGTCCGGCGCTACCGCACCAGCCGAACGGCAAGGCGGCGGACTGGATCATCGACGCCTGGGAGTAGGGGCGACCGATCGCCTGGGTTGTAGGGTGGACGCGTCATCGAGGCCCCCGGCCTCGATGACTCCACGCGTGATACATAGCTGCGAGATCATCGCGCACGAAAGCGGAGCCGGTACGTATCACCGCGTGGAGTCGTTGAGGCTGGGGGCCTCAACGACGCGTCCACCTACCGCATCCATACGAAAATAATAATTTCAGAATGACAATTTGAACGCCAGCTTGCGTTAAAATGGCGGTCGGTCCTGTCGGTACAGCCCATGCGTTTTCCGGTCATCCATGCGCGGGTGCTCGGACTGTTCCGATACTGTTTTCTGGTCGTGGACGGGTGTGATTCCTGCAACTGGCGCGGCCCGCCTGATCAAGTCCAACTGTTGAAGGTTGCCGTCTTGTCCGAACACCTCCCCACGCGTTGCCTGGCGATCCACCCCTACTGCGCCGAATTCACCGACCGTGCATTCGAAAGCCGCTTCGTCCGCCACTTTCTGCCGGAACGCAATGCCCAGTTGAAGGCAAGCCTGTTGATCTCGGCGGCTTTTTACGTCGTCTTCGGCCTGACCGACTTTGCCACCCTCGGCGCCACCGCCACCGCCTGGACCATGGTCGGCCTGCGCGTCCTTGTCGCCCTGGCCGCGCTGTGCGCGGTTGCCGCCATTGCACGCCATCCGGCGTCGGTGCCGGTGTCGATCCGCGCCACCTGTGGCGTGCTGGCGGTGGGACTGGGCGTGTTTCCGGTGCTGTGCTGGTACCAGCCGGCCGCCATGGCCTGGAATCTGATGTCGTTCGCGCTGATCCTGATGGCGGTGTACGTCATCTTTCCGAACCGCTTCGTGTACGCGGTGGCGATCGGCGTCGGCGCCAGCATCGCCTTTGGCGCGATGCTGCTGGTGCAGGGGGCCTTGTACTTCGACGACGTGGTGGCCCTGGTCCTGATGCTCATCCTCGGCAACGCCCTCGGCACGATCGCGGCGCGCCGCTTCCACCTGGCCCAGCGCCGGCAATTCCGCGCCGCCGTGCTGCTGCAGGAACTGGCCGACCGCGATCCGCTGACCGGCTGCCACAACCGCCGCGTGTTGCAGGGTGGGCTGTTCGAAGCCGAATTGGCGCGCACGCGCCGCTACGGCAGCGCCTTGTCGGTGATCCTGTGCGACATCGACCACTTCAAGCGCATCAACGACACCCACGGCCACGCCGCCGGCGACCAGGTGCTGGGCGCATTCGCCCGCCTGCTGCAATCGATGGTGCGCGAGGGCGTCGACAGCGTGATCCGCTACGGCGGCGAGGAATTCCTGATCGTGCTGCCGCAGACCGACCTGGCCGGCGCGCTGGCGCTGGCCGAACGAATCCGCGAAGCCTTCGCCAACGCGTCGACCCTGCTCGGCAGCGACACAGCCGTTTCGGCGACGGCCAGCTTCGGCGTCGCCTGCGTGCCCGCGCACGATCCAAACCCGCCGGCCAGCTTCGACGCGCTGATCGGCGCCGCCGACGAGGAGATGTATGCGGTCAAGCGCGGCGGGCGCAACGGGGTGCGCGGTACCTTGCTGGCAGCGCCGGAACTATTGCGCGCCTGAGCTTGCGGGAGTGGGGGCACGAATCACAGACTTGTCGGCGCGATGCGCCTTGCCCTGGCGGCGATGATGGCCTGGGCCTTGGCCTTTGCCCAAGCAGCTTGTTCGGGTGAAAGCTTTGCTGCAAGTGCGGTGAGATCGGCATCTGTTGGCTGGTTAGGAAGCGTCATCCCCAGCTGTAATTGGTCGAGAACCTGCTTGTAGGCGATTGCATAAGCCAGTTCCCGGCTCGGGTCGGCATCGAAGACCAGCGTCTTTCCCGCATAACCATTCATCAATCCGAAAGAGCACTGAGATCGCCCTGGTCGCCGTCGCGAATGACGAGCGCACGTGCCTGCCCCTTCCACTCGATGACTGATGGCTCGTCAGGCCTCGTCCGAAGCGCCTCTACGTCGCCTGATGGCCCGTGATGAAGCCAGGCGGAACCCGCACCAGGCGCGCCGGCATACGCTGCCGTGCGCAAGTAGTCATACTTCGAACGACGCATGACATCCGTGATGGACGCACACCGCTTACGCTGGGATGACACGGCCGGTATATGAGAAAGTCCAACAGTCCCAAGAACTGCCTCGCAACCTTCGATAATTTGATACGCTTTCAACGCATCGGTGGGACTTCGGGTAGCCGTTAGTGCCGCGATCACCTCAGCGAATGGGCGCACGTCTTCTTGCTTATCCGCTGCGGACACTGGCACCGCGCCCATCCATTGCATGCCATCGGCACTGCTTTGGCGGCTGCTTGTTGTGTTGCTTGAATCGGCAGGTGCCGGGAGCGATGCAAGGACGTGTGCCGGTGTCGATGCGTAGTGGACCGCCACCCAGATCGCGCCTGCCAATACGCCGCCCAGAACGAATATTTTTTGTCTTGTCAGTTCCATCGACATTTCTTGTTTTGTTCTTTTGATATTTTATGAAAGACATAACCGCCTTAGGTCGAACCTGGCCG
This sequence comes from Massilia sp. CFBP 13721, assembly GCF_014842025.1. Classification (GTDB taxonomy): domain Bacteria; phylum Pseudomonadota; class Gammaproteobacteria; order Burkholderiales; family Burkholderiaceae_D; genus Telluria. The sequence goes on along the minus strand of NZ_JACYUY010000004.1, from coordinate 227,176 downwards.
TTCGTCAGACTCAGTGTACGGCCCGTATTGTACTAATGGCAAGTAGGGATGAACGCGATTCCTGACGCAGGCGGAAGATGCCTGAGCATAATGTTGAGAAAGTGGAGAGACCTATGAACAAACCGAAGCTCGTCCTGGTGCCGCCTCTGCCCCCGTGCCCACCAGGCGAGCCGCGCATGATTGCATTTCAGGGCGAGCCGAGGCCGCTCTCGCCAGGTGAGGCGCCAGTGCTGAAGCCGAGGAGGGCGCGATACCTGAGCAGCGTTTGCCTGCGACCCCCTGCGGCGCAAAGCCCTGCAAAAAATCTTGTCAACGCGTCCGACGGCCAGCCGTAAGTTCCGCTCTGCCAGCGCCGGGCTCGCGCCAAGGCGGGAGTCTCGATGTCAGACCTGACCCCAGCCTTTTAAGCAGGCAGCAAAGCTCACTGCGCCGGCACGAATACCGGCGCGCCGGCGGGCTGCGGTAGCGCCGCCCCATCCGCGCGCGGGTGGACTTCGCCGCCATCCTCATCGTCGGTCAGATAAGGCTCCGGCGCCGCCAGCGCCGCCGGGTCGATGTCGATCGCCCGGAACTGCGGCATCTCTGCAAACTCGGCATAGATCCAGTCGTCGTTCTCGCGCAGCACGCCTTGGGGTTCGGGGCGCTCGACCACGGGCCGTTTGGCCAGCGCGACCTGCATGTAGTCGAGCCAGATCGGCAGCGCCAGGGTGGCGCCGAATTCGCGGCCGCCGAGCGAACGCGGTTCGTCGTAGCCCATCCACGCCACCGCCACCACGTTGCCGCCGTAGCCGGCGAACCAGCCGTCGAAGGCGTCGCTGGTGGTGCCGGTCTTGCCGGCGATGTCGGGGCGCGCGAGACGCTTGGTGGCCGCCGCGCCGGTGCCGTAGCGGGTGACGTCGCGCAGCATCGAGTCGGTGACCCAGGCGTTGCGCGGATCGAGCACGCGCGCGGCTTCCTGGCGTGGTGCCGGCGCCTTGTTTTCGATCAAGACAGTGCCGTCGCCATCTTCGACGCGCGCGATCAGGTAGGGCTTGACGCCATAGCCGCCGTTGGCGAACACGGCGTAGGCGCCGGCCATCTGCAGCGGCGTGACCGCGCCGGTGCCCAGCGCCAGCGTCAGGTTCTTCGGGTGGCGCGCCAAATCAAAACCGAACTTGCCGAGGAAGTCGTGGGTGTAGGGCACTTCGAGCGCGCGCAGCAGGCGCACGGTCGGCACGTTCTTCGAGTGCGCCAGCGAATAGCGCATCGTGATCGGGCCGTCGAAGACGTTGTCGTCGTTCTGCGGTTTCCAGTCGGCGCCGGCATTCTCGCCCGGCATGACCAGTTCCTGGTCGAGGATCAGCGTGCCCGGGTTGTAGCCTTTTTCGAGCGCGGCCGAATACACGAAGGGCTTGATCGCGGAACCCGGCTGGCGCCAGGCTTGCGTCACGTGGTTGAACTTTTGCAGGTTGTAGTCGAAGCCGCCGACCAGGGCCTGGTAGGCGCCGCTGTCGGCGTCGAGCGCGACAAACGCGGCCGCCACCAGCGGCACCTGGGTGATGCCCCAGCTATCCTTAATTTTGCTGATGCGGACCACGGCGCCGGATTCGATGCGCTGCGCTTCCTTCGCCTTGCTCGACAAGCCGGCCGCCGCGAACTTCAGGCCGGCGCCGGTGATCGTGATGGTATCGCCGTCGATGGTTTCGACTTTCACCGACTTGCTTGACGCGGCCAGCACCACCGCCGGCTCCAGGCCATCGCTCGACGGACGCTTTTGCAGCGCCTCGACGATCGCTTCCTCGCGTTCTTCTTCACTTGCTGGAAGCTCGACATGCGCCTCGGGACCGCGGTAGCCGTGGCGGCTGTCGTAGGCCAGCACGTTGCGGCGCACCGAATCGTAGGCCGCTTCCTGGGCTTTCGAGTCGATGGTGGTATAGACCCTGATGCCGCGCGTGTACGACGCTTCGGCGTACTGGGCGAACACCACCTGGCGCGCCAGTTCGGCCACGTACTGCGCGTGGGTGCCGAATTCCTGCGGCTTCGAATGCACGCGCAGCGGCTCGGCCACGGCTTTCGCATACTGCGCTTCGTCGATGTCGCCGAGGTCGCGCAGGCGCCGCAGCACTTGCTCCTGGCGCAGCTTGGCGCGCTTTGGATTCACCGCCGGGTTGTGGCGCGCCGGGTTTTGCGGCAGGCCGGCCAGCATCGCGGTCTCCGCAATGGTGAGCTGGTCGAGCTTCTTGCCGAAATAGCTGCGCGCGGCGCTGGCGAAGCCGTAGGAGCGCTGGCCGAGATAGATCTGGTTCATGTACAGCTCGAGGATCTGGTCCTTGGTCAGCGCATCCTCGATCTTGTAGGCCAGTACGATCTCATTCAGCTTGCGCGACAGGACCTTTTCGCGCGACAGGAAGAAGTTGCGCGCCACCTGCATGGTGATGGTCGAGGCGCCGCCTGAGCCGAAGCCGCCGGTGACGTTGGCTTTCAGCGCGCGCGCCGCGCCCATCCAGTCGATGCCCTTGTGTTCGTAGAAGCGTGCATCCTCGATCGCCAGCACCGCCTTTTTCATCATCGGCGGGACCTGGTCGATCGGCACGAAATCGCGGTGCTCCTCGCCGAATTCGCCGATCAGGACCTTGTCGGCGGTGTAGATGCGCAGCGGGATCTTCGGCTTGTAGTCGGTGACGGCGTCGATCGAGGGCACGTTCGGCACGATCGACATCAGGAACCAGACGGCGACGGCGGCGATCGCGAAGACGATGGCGGCGAGGATGAAGAAGATGAAACCGCGCTGTTGGCGCGGCAGCCGCATGGCTTTATGGGACGTGGTCAAGACAGTGTTCTCCTGCTGTGGGCCGCGCAAAAGGCAGGCCCGGCGGGCGGAATTATAATCCCGTTTCTAATCCGCTTTCTTTCGAGCACCGCATATGCCATAGTCACGCCTTCAGGCCGGCTTAAGACCAGCCACGAACGACATTCCAGGAACACCATGCCCTACGATCCCGCTCCCGCGCCCGTCAAGCCTTATATCCCGGCCACGGCCAACCTCCCCGAGTTCACCATCCGCGCCCTGGTCATGGGCGTCGTGCTGGGCATGATCTTCGGCGCCTCTTCGCTCTACCTGGTGCTGAAGGTCGGCCTGACCGTCAGCGCCTCGATCCCGGTGGCGGTGATCGCCATCACGCTGTTCGGCATGTTCAAGAAGATGGGCGGGCGCGAGTCGACCATCCTGGAAAACAGCATCACGCAAACGGCCGGTTCGGCCGGCGAGTCGCTCGCCTTTGGCCTGGGCGTGACCATGCCGGCGATTATGATCCTCGGCTTCGACCTCGAGATCTCGCGCGTGATGCTGGTTGGCGTGCTCGGTGGCCTGCTCGGCATCCTCATGATGATCCCGATGCGCCGCACGATGATCGTCGAAGGCCACCGCGAACTGAAGTACCCGGAAGGCACGGCCTGCGCCGAAGTGCTGAAAGCCGCCGCCACCGAAACCTCGCGCGAAGCGGCCGGCGAAGTGCGCCTGGAAGGGTCGGACGCCGCCGTCGAGGCCAAGCGCCGCGCCGCCATCATCTTCGGCGGCTTCGGCCTCGGCTTGTTGTACAAGGTCGCGAACGTCTCGCTCAAGGGCTGGAAGGACGTCGCCAACTTCGAATTCGGCGCGCCCCTGAAGGCGGGATCGGCCGGCGCCGAAATCTCGCCGGAGCTGGTCGGCGTCGGCTACATCATCGGCCCGCGCATCGCCTTCACGATGGCGGCCGGCGGCGTGCTCTCGTACCTGATGCTGATCCCGATGATCAAATTCTTCGGCGAGCTCTTGACCGTGCCGGTGTCGCCGGGGACCATGCTCATCAAGGACATGACGCCGGACGACATCCGCGACGCCTACGTGCTCTACATCGGTGCCGGCGCGGTGGCGGCGGGCGGCCTGATTTCGCTGGTGCGTTCGTTGCCGTCGATCTGGAACGGGCTGAAGGGCGGCCTCGCCGGAATGGGTAAAGGAAAAGGCGCTGCGCCCGCGTCCACCCTGCGCACCGACCAGGACATCCCGTTCAAGTGGGTGGCGATCGGCTGCCTGGCGATCATCGCCATCATCAGCTTCGCCACGCCGCTGCACATGAATTTCCTCGGCGCGCTGCTGATCCTGGTGTTCGGCTTCCTGTTCGCCACGGTGTCGTCGCGCCTGACCGGCGAGGTCGGCTCGTCGTCGAACCCGATATCGGGCATGGCGGTGGCCACGCTGCTGTTCACCTGCCTGATCTTCCTGGTCATGGGCTGGACCGGCGGACGCTATTACGTCACCGCCTTGTCGGTCGGCGCCATCGTTTGCATCGCCGCCAGCAATGCCGGCACCACCTCGCAGGATTTGAAAACCGGCTTCCTGGTCGGCTCGACGCCGCGCCTGCAGCAGTACGCGATCCTGTGCGGGGCGTTCGCGTCGGCGCTGATCCTGGGGCCGATCCTGTTGAAACTGAACGATGCCGGCACCGTATACGTGCCGGCGGCCCAGGTCGCGCCCGGCATCACGGTCGACGCCTCGAAGCTGACCGAGACGGCGCAGCTGCAAGGGCCACAGGCGGAGACCGACAACAAGACCTATAAAGTCTGGCGCAAGGTCGGCACCGCCGGCGGCCCGGAAGGCAAATACCTGGTCGCCGACGACGGCAAGCTGGCCTACCTCGTCGATCCGGGCATCAACGGCCACCACCACACGCGTCCGGACGGCACCGAAGTCAAGAAATACGATGCGCCGAAAGCGGTGCTGATGTCCTACATCATCAAGGGCATCCTCGACCAGCAGCTGCCGTGGACGCTGGTGCTGTTCGGCGTGATGATCTCGGTGGTGCTGGAAATGGCTGGCATCCAGGCGCTGGCGTTCTCGGTGGGTGTCTACCTGCCGCTGGTGTCGACGCTGCCGATCGCCATCGGCGGCGCCGTGCGCTGGGCGGCCGACCGCCGCAACAACAAGCTGCCGCAGTACGCCGAACTGAATGCCGAGGAACGCGTCGCCGCGGGCGACCGCAGCTCGGGCACCTTGCTGGCTTCCGGTTATATCGCCGGCGGCGCGCTGGCCGGGATCATCATCGCGATCACGGCCGGGGTGATGACCAACTTCGACAGCATGATGGCGAAGTGGGCGGAAGGGGCGAATCCATTCTTCGCAGGGCCGCAGTCGGATCTGCTGTCGCTGATACCGTATGCGGCGATCGTGCTGCTGCTGTATTGGGTGGCGCGCGAAAAAGCACGGTAGGGTGGGCGGCTAAACCGGTCTGTCTGCGCCTACGCGACTAACGCGCCGCCCACGCGTTCAAAGGAGGCAGACCGCCGCGGGTGATCATCCCGCGCCATGACTATCCCGGGTGCTGGACACGGTCACGCTGTTCTAGCGCGGCGGTCCGCCTATGTTGAACGCGTGGGCGGCGCAAGTGCCGCGTGGATGCGGATGAACGGGTGGAGCCGCCCACCCTACGGGTATCCGGGCACATGTAGGGTGGGCGGCTAAACCGGTCTGTCTGCGTCTACGCGACGTAAGCGCCGCCCACGCGTTCAAAGGAGGCGGACCGCCGCGGGTGATCATCCCGCGCCATGACTATCCCAGGTGCTGGAGATGGTGACGCTGTTCGAGCGCGGCGGTCCGCCTATGTTGAACGCGTGGGCGGCGCAGCTGCCGCGTGGATGCGGATGAACGGGTGGAGCCGCCCACCCTACGGGTCGGGGTACACCGTAGGGCGGGCATGCCCGCGTGCGCACCGTCGAATACACGCACCGCCGGCCATGACGCGTCGCCGTATGCCGGCGCATGCCTTCGACGACAAACGAAAAAAAACGGCAGCCCGCAGGCTGCCGTTTTCGTTGAAGCAAAGAAGACGATTACTTCACGCCATGCATCAGCTTCTGGATCAGCGGTGCGATCAGGAACAGCAGCACGCCGCCGCCCACCAGCGACCAGAAGCCGAAGGTGTAGCCGTCCAGCGCCGAGGCGATCGACATGCCCGATTCGCCCGAGACGTGCGAGGCGAAGATGCCCGACAGGTTGTTGCCGATACCGGTCGACAGGAACCAGCCGCCCATGCCCAGGCCGACCAGGCGCACCGGCGCCAGCTTGGTGACCATCGACAGGCCGATCGGGGACAGGCACAGTTCGCCGACCGACTGGATGAAGTAGACGGTGAACAGGGTCCAGAACGGGATCTTGCCGCTGTCGTCGACCAGGGTCGACAGCGCGTACATCAGCAGGCCGAACGCCAGGCCGTTGAAGATCAGGCCGAGGCCGAACTTGCGCGGGATCGATGGATTGGCGTTGCGGCGGCCCAGCATCACCCAGACGGCGGCGATGATCGGCGCAAAGGCGATGATGGCGACCGAGTTCACGCTCTGGAACCAGGCGACCGGGAAGATCCAGCCGGACAGGTCACGGTCGACGATCTGGTCGGCCAGGAAAGTGAACGAGCTGCCGGCCTGTTCGAAGAACATCCAGAACAGGATGTTGAAGGCGAAGATGATCATCATGGCGATGGTCTTGTCGCGCGCGACCTTGCCGTTGCGTATACCTTCGATCATCAGCATCAGCGCCAGGCCGATGAACAGCACGGTCAGGATCACCTGCAGGGTGCCGGCGCCGAGTTTCAGCAGGAAGTACACGCCCGGGATCACGATGATGGCGCCGATGATGACGGCCAGTGGACGGCCCATGCCCTGCGCCTGCGGCTCGGGTGCGCCGATGCCGGCGAGGGTCTTGCGGCCGATGTAGAACCACACCAGGCTGACCAGCATGCCCAGGCCCGAGACCATGAACACGACCTTGTAGGCCGGGGTGGTGCCGTCGCCCATGTTCTGCGCCAGGATCTGGGTCAGGATCGGGGCGATGAAGGCGCCCGCGTTGATGCCCATGTAGAAGATGGTGAAGCCGGAATCGCGGCGGGTATCGCCCAGGCTGTAGAGTTTGCCGACCATGGTCGAGATGTTCGGCTTGAACATGCCGTTACCGACGATGATGGTGGCCAGGCCGAGCTTGAACACGTCTTCGTTGGGGAAGCTAATCATGAACAGGCCGGCCGCCATGAAGACGGCGCCGATCAGGATCGAACGCTGGTAGCCGATGACACGGTCGGCGATCAGGCCGCCGAAGACGGCGCCCGCATACACGAGCGCGAGGTAGGAACCGTAGGTCAGGTTGGCACTGGCCTGGCCGACGGCGGCGCCGTCGTAGAACTGGGCGACGATGTAGAGCACGAGGGCCCAACGGATGCCGTAGAAAGCGAAGCGCTCCCAGAATTCGGTCATGAACAGCATCCACAGCGGTGCCGGGTGGCCCATGATCTGTTTGAACTCTGGAATGGCAACGTCCTTGCCGGGTGTAGCAGCTGCACCGCTCATGCGGGTCCTCCCCAAGATAGTGTTTCGCGAATGTTTATTTTGTTGAAATGCCGGACGAGCCCGAATTCCAATTGGGACGCATTTTAGAGGAAATTGCTTACCACAAGAAAAATTTTTGTCATTGTGGTAAACACGCGCGCAGGTGGTGCCTCAGTGGTCGATTATGTTGCTGCCGTGCACCAGTCTTGCACCATCGGCGCACACAAGCGCGGGCGTCCGGAGGCCAGTTGTCGTATATTGGTGAAACAGCCAGCATTGTTTCCGGAGGCCTCTGTTTCCGGCGTATTTGAAAGGAAGACCTGCATGAACTACGACGTCGTCGATGTCCTGATTTCCCCCGAAGGTCGCCTTGAAGTCCTGTCGAAGGCCGAGGTAGCCAAGCTGCTCGATACCAGCCAGGGCGGCCTGTACAACATATTTCGCAAATGCGCGCTCGCGGTCCTGAACTGCGGCAGTTCGATCGACGATGGCAAGGAACTGATGGAGCGCTACAGCGGCTTCGACATCAGCATCATCCAGCGCGAACGCGGCATCAAGCTCGACATCCGCGGCGCGCCGTCGATCGCTTTCGTCGACGGCAAGATGATCAGGGGTATCCACGAACACCTGTTCGCGGTGCTGCGCGACATCGTCTACGTCCACTTCGAGATCACCGAAAACCCGAAATTCAACCTGAGCAAGCCGGAAGGCATCACCGACGCGGTGTTCCACATCCTGCGCAACGCCAACGTGCTGCAGCCGCAGCGCAATCCGAACCTGGTCGTGTGCTGGGGCGGCCACTCGATCAACCGCATCGAGTACAACTATTCGAAAGAAGTCGGCTATGCGCTCGGCCTGCGCGAACTCGACATCTGCACCGGCTGCGGTCCCGGCGCGATGAAGGGGCCGATGAAGGGCGCCGCGATCGGCCACTCGAAGCAGCGCCTGCACGGCGGGCGCTACCTCGGCATCTCGGAGCCGGGCATCATCGCCGCCGAGTCGCCGAACCCGATCGTCAACGACCTGATCATCATGCCGGACATCGAAAAGCGCCTGGAAGCCTTCGTGCGCACCGGCCACGGCATCTGCGTGTTCCCGGGCGGCGCCGGCACCGCCGAAGAGATCCTGTACATCCTCGGCATCCTGCTCCATCCGGACAACGCCGAGATGCCGTTCCCGCTGATCTTCACCGGCCCGGCCACCGCGCGCGAATACTTCGAGCAGATCGACGGCTTCATCGCCCAGACCCTGGGAGCGCGCGCCCAGGCCCGCTACAAGATCATCATCGACGATCCGGACGCGGTCGCGCGCGAAATGGCCGCCGGAATCAAGCAGGTGCGCGAATTCCGCAAGGCGAAAAGCGATGCGTATTACTTCAACTGGCTCCTGAAGATCGACCAGGAATTCCAGAAGCCGTTCAAGCCGACCCACGAGAACATGCGCAACCTGAAGCTGCACAAGAACCAGGAAACGCACCTGCTCGCCGCCAACCTGCGCCGCGCGTTTTCGGGCGTGGTGGCCGGCAACGTGAAGGAAGAGGGCATCCGCGAGATCGAGAAACACGGCAAGTACGAGATCCACGGCGACAGCGAGATCATGGGGCCGATGGATGCGCTGCTGGCCTCGTTCGTCGAGCAGAGCCGGATGAAGTTGCCGGGCAAGGCGTATGTGCCTTGTTATACGATCGTGCAATAACGAACCGGTCCGGTTCCTTTAGGGTGGGCTCTTGAGCCCACGCGGTGCGGCGCATGAATTGTGTTTCGACGTGCAAACGTGCGTACCGCGTGGGCACAAGTGCCCACCCTACGTTACACCGCAGCCGCGTATCGCTTGGTATACGATCGTGCAGCAAGGTTTTTGGTAGGGTGGGCATTCATGCCCACGCGGTACGGCGTGTGAATTGTGTTTCGATATGCGAATGCCGTAGCGCGTGCGCACAAGTGCGCACCCTACAAAAAAACGGGACGCCTCGGCGTCCCGTTTTCTCATCCGATCAAACGATCAGTCCTCTTTGCGCAAATGCGGGAACAATAGCACGTCGCGAATGTTCGGCGAGTCGGTCAGAATCATGATCAGGCGATCGATGCCGATGCCGCAGCCACCGGCCGGCGGCATGCCGTATTCCAGCGCGCGGATATAGTCGGCGTCGTAGTACATCGCTTCGTCGTCGCCGGCTTCCTTGGCTTCGACCTGCGACAGGAAGCGCGCGGCCTGGTCTTCCGGATCGTTCAGCTCCGAGAAGCCGTTGGCGATCTCGCGGCCGACCATGAACAATTCAAAGCGCTCGGTGATGCCGGCACGGGTGTCCGAGGCGCGTGCCAGCGGCGAGACTTCGACCGGGTAGTCGATGATGTACGTCGGCTCCCACAGCTGCGCTTCGGCGGTTTCTTCGAACAGCGCCAGTTGCAGCGCGCCCAGGCCGGCGGTGGCGAAGGGCTTGACGCCGAACTTCTTCAGTTCCGCCTTGATGAACTCGGCGTCGTCGAGCTGCTCGGCCGTGTAGCCGGGCGCGTACTTGTTGATGGCCTGGACGATGGTCAGGCGCTGAAACGGTTTCGACAGGTCCAGCTCGCGGCCGCCGTAGGACAGCACCGCCGTGCCCTGGGCATCGACCGCGGCCTGGCGGATGATCGCTTCGGTGAAGTCCATCAGCCAGGTGTAGTCGGTGTAGGCCGCGTAGAACTCCATCATCGTGAACTCGGGGTTGTGACGGATCGACACGCCCTCGTTGCGGAAGTTGCGGTTCACTTCGAAGACGCGGTCGAAGCCGCCGACGACGAGACGCTTTAAATACAGCTCGGGAGCGATGCGCAGGAACATCTGCATGTCGAGCGCGTTGTGGTGGGTGATGAACGGCTTGGCCGCGGCGCCGCCCGGGATCGGGTGCAGCATCGGGGTCTCGACTTCCATGAAGTCGTTCTTTTCCATGAAGCGGCGCATCGACGACAGCGCGGCGGTACGCGCCTTGAAGGTGCGGCGCGTCTCTTCGTTCATGATCAGGTCGACGTAGCGCTGGCGGTACTTGGTTTCCTGGTCGGCCAGGCCGTGGAATTTATCAGGCAGCGGGCGCAGCGCCTTGGTCACCAGGCGCAGCTTGCTGACCTTGATCGTCAGTTCGTCGACCTTGGTCTTGAACAGCGTGCCTTCCACGCCCAGGATGTCGCCCAGGTCGTAGGTGCGGAAGGCTTCCATCGCCGCTTCGCCGGTGGCGTCCAAGGTCACGTAGATCTGGATGCGGCCGTCGGCGCGCGCGCCCGAAGCGTCCTGCAGGGTCGCGAATGCCGCCTTTTTGCCGGCTTCGCGCTTGAGCATCATGCGGCCGGCCAGCACCACGGGAATGGCTTTTTCTTCCAGCTCTTCACGGGTGAGGCTGCCGTACTGCTCGACCAGTGCCGCCGCCTTGTGCTCGGGCTTGAAGTCGTTCGGAAAGGCGACGCCCTGTTCGCGGATCGCGGCCAGCTTGGCGCGGCGCTCGGTCATGATCTTGTTGTCGTCGGCAGTCGCGGCCGATTCCGCCGGCAGCGGCGTGTTCTCTTGGTTTTCCGTAGTCATGGTGGGTTCAACTCTTGTAAGTTTGTTCAAGCGAACAGCGTCTCGAGGACCAGCGACGAGAAATCGTCGACGATCGCGATCACGTTGTCGAATTCTGCAAAGGCATCGGCGGGCAGGGTGGTCGTGATCACCACCACGCGCATGCCGGCGCGGCGCGCCGCTTCCACGCCCAGCGGCGCGTCTTCGAAGACGATGCAGTCGGCGGGTGCGGCGCCGCAGCGGCGCGCCGCTTCCAGGAACACGTCCGGATGCGGTTTGCCGCGGGCCACGTCGGCGGCGCCGACGACGGTCTCGAAATGGCGGCGCAGGTCGAGGCCGTCGAGCGTGAACTCGACGTTGGCCGGCGGCGCGGCGGTGCCGACCGCCAGCAGGATGCCCTGCGAGCGCGCATCGGCGATCAGGTCCTCGAAGCCGGCGACGCTTTTCAGGTGCGGCGCGTACAGCTCGCGGTAAACCGCTTCCTTTTCATGGTTCAGGACAGCGATTTCATCGTCGGCCAGGTCCGCGCCCAGGTAGGAGCGGATGATTTCCTGGCCCTGGCGGCCGGCCGTCGTGCGGAAGAATTCGTCCGCATCGATGGCGCGCCCACGGCGTTCGAAGAAGGCGATCCACGACTGCGTGTGGAAGGCCATGTTGTCGACGATGGTGCCGTCCATATCGAAGATCAGCGCCCGCTTGCTTGCGCTCATGCGCCCACGCCTTGCTTGAGCGAGGCCGAGATGAAATCGTCCAGGTCGCCGTCGAGCACGTTCTTGGTGTTGCCGGTCTCGAAGCCGGTCCGCAGGTCCTTGATGCGCGACTGGTCGAGCACGTACGAACGGATCTGGTGGCCCCAGCCGACGTCGGTTTTCGAGTCTTCCAGCTTCTGCTGCTCGGCCATGCGCTTGCGCATTTCGAGTTCGAACAGTTTGGCGCGCAGCATGTCGAAGGCTTCGGCCTTGTTGCGGTGCTGCGAACGGTCGTTCTGGCACTGCACGACGATGCCCGACGGGCCGTGCGTCAGGCGCACCGCGGAGTCGGTCTTGTTGATGTGCTGGCCACCGGCGCCCGATGCGCGGTAGGTGTCGATGCGCACGTCGGCCGGGTTGATCTCGATCTCGAACGACTCGTCGACTTCCGGATACACGAACAGCGAGGTGAACGAGGTGTGGCGGCCGTTGGCCGAGTCGAACGGCGACTTGCGCACCAGGCGGTGCACGCCGGTTTCGGTGCGCAGGTGGCCATAGGCGTACTCGCCCTCGACCTTGATGGTCGCGGTCTTGATGCCGGCGACTTCACCGTCGGACTGTTCCAGGATCTCGGCCTTGAACCCTTTGCGTTCGCAATAGCGCAGGTACTGGCGCAGCAGCATCGAGGCCCAGTCCTGGGCTTCGGTACCGCCGGCGCCGGCCTGGATGTCGATGAAGCAGCTCGCATGGTCCATCGGGTTGCTGAACATGCGGCGGAATTCCATCTGCTCGATCGTCGCCTTGACCGCTTCCAGGTCGGCGCCCACGGCTTCCATGGTGTCGTCGTCGCCTTCTTCGCGGCCCATCTCGAACAGGTCGGCGGCGTCGGCCAGGTCGGCCTTGGCCTTTTCCAGCGTCAGCACGACGCCTTCCAGGGCCTTTTTCTCTTTACCGAGGTCGAGCGCCCGCTTCTGGTCGTTCCAGACGGTCGGATCTTCGAGTTCTTCGTTGACCTGCTCTAGTTTCTCCGACTTCCGATCGAAGTCAAAGATACCTCCGAAGTTCGGCCTCGCGACCGGTCAGGTCGTTCAGCAGGGCGGAGATGGCGTTGATGCGTTCAGCTTCCATGATCTTGGCGTCTAAATGAGTTGAATCGAACCTTCGATTATACCCCAGTGGCGACGGGTGCCGGTGACGCGGGCGCCACGGTGGCCGGCCAACTTGCAGGCGCTTGCGCTGCTGCCGTATCATCGGCTCCGTTCCCAACCGACGATTCCTCCATGCGCTCTTCCTTCCCTTGCCAAATCGGCATCGCCTTCCTTCCTGCGGTTTTCGCGCTGCCGGCACTGGCTGCGCCAGCCGCGCTCGCTGTGCCCAAGGGCGCCAGCGCCACCCTTGCCGTGCTCGAGACCACCGACCTGCATTCGAACGTGGTCGGCTACGATTATTTCAAGCTGGCGGAAGAGCCGTCGATCGGCCTCGACCGCACCGCGCGCCTGATCGCGCAGGCGCGTGTCGAATTCGCCAATACGGTCCTGTTCGACAACGGCGACACCATCCAGGGCAATGCGCTGGCGGACTACCAGGCGTTAGTAAAACCGCTGCGCTGCGACCAGACGCTGGGTATCTACAAGGTGATGAATGCGCTGAAGTACGATGGCGCATCGATCGGCAACCACGAATTCAACTACGGCCTCGGTTTCCTGTCACAGGTGACGGGCAAGCGCTTCCAGGTCGCGGGTGTGGAGCAGCCGAAGCGCTGCGCCGGCCCGGCCTTTCCGCAGGTGCTGGCCAACGTCTACAGCGTCAAGACGAAGAAACCGCTGTTCGAACCCTACCGCATCATCGAGAAAAAAGTCAGTGCGCAGGATGCGAACGGCCGCGCGATCACAGCCACGGTGAAGGTCGGGATCATCGGCTTCACGCCGCCGACCATCATGTCCTGGGACAAGCGCTGGCTGGACGGCAAGGTGTACACCACCGGCGTGCGCGAGGCGGCGCTGAAATACATCCCCGAGATGCGCAAGAAGGGCGCCGACATCGTCGTCGCCATCGCCCACGGCGGCCTGGACGCCAATCCGTACACGCCGCAGATGGAAAACGCCGGCTGGTACCTGGCCCAGGTGCCCGGCGTGGACGCGATGCTGCTCGGGCATTCGCACCAGCTGTTCCCGAACGCCGCCAGCACGGCGCCGCAATTCAACCTGCCCGGCGTGGACAAGGCCCGAGGGCTGGTGCATGGCGTGCCGACCGTGATGGCGAATTTGTGGGGCAAGCACCTGGGCGTGATCGCGCTGCAGTTGCGCGCCGACGGCAAGGGCTGGACGATCGAGAAGGACAAGACGGTGGTCGAGGCGCGCAGCGCCCAGAACGCCGATAAAAGCTTCGTCGCCGCCGACCCGGCGGTGCTGGCGCTGATTCGCGAAGAGCATGAGGCGACCATCGGCTACGTCAAGACGCCGGTCGGCAGCACCGACTTTCGCATGACAACCTATTTCGCCGACGTCGGCGACACGTCGGCGATCGCGGTGGTGAACGCGGCGCAGACGCAGTACGTGCAGAACTACGTGGCGGCCAATTTGCCGCAGTATGCCAAGCTGCCGGTGCTGTCGATGTCGGCGCCGTTCAAGAGCGGCTTGGCCGGCGCCTTCGACTTCACCGACGTCCCGGCCGGGAACCTGGCGCTGAACAATGCGGCCGACCTGTATCTGTATCCGAACGCGCTGTACGCGGTGAAGATCGACGGTGCTGGATTAAAAGCCTGGCTGGAGACCTCGGCGCGCCGTTTCAACACCATCGATCCGAACAGGACCGACGCGCAGGAGCTGGTCAACCCGACCGTCCCAAGCTACAACTTCGATACGCCGACTTCTCCCGAGATCAGCTACGAGATCGACGTGACCCAGCCTGCCGGCGCGCGCATCCGTAACCTGGCCTTGCGCGGCGTGCCGGTCACACCAACGCAGGAATTCATCGTCGCCACGAATAACTACCGCGCCAGCGGCGGCGGCAACTTTCCCGGCCTGGACGGCAGCAAGACCATCCTCGCCTCGCCCGATACCAGCCGCGACGTGCTGATCGCCTACATCCGCAACGTCAGGAAGCTGACCCGCGCCAGCCACGGCGCCGCGCGCAGCTGGCGCTTCACGCCGGTGAAAACGGCTGGACCGGTGGTGTTCCATTCGGCGCCGGGCGTGCTGGAGCTGGCGCAGGCGGCGGGGCTGAACAACGTCAGCCAGCTGCGCGCCGACGATGGCCTCGGCAAGGGCTTTGCGCTGTACGCGCTGGACCTGGCGAAATGAAGATGCTGGCGCCGCTGTTGCTGGCTCTGGCCCTGGCCGGCGCCGGCACGGTACAGGCGGCCCCGGCACCGGCGCAGCCGACGGCCGCAGTGTCGGCGCAGGATGCCTACAAGTTGGGGCTGATGTACCGTCACGGCACAGGCGTGGCGCTCGATGCCGGCCTGGCTGCGCACTGGATCGGCGTTGCCGCGCGCGGTGGACTGGCGCAAGCCATGTTCACGCTGTCGAACATGCTGGCGGCGGGAGAGGGCGTGGCGGCCGATGCCGGCGCCGCGCGGCGCTGGCTGGAAGAGGCGGCGGCGCTCGGGTATCCGGCGGCGCTGCAGGAGCTGGCCATGCGTGAACCCGATCCGCGCCAGGCGGAACTGCTGATGCGCCAGGCGGCGCACGCATTGCAGCACCCGTAGGGCGGGCATGCCCGCCGAATGACGCGTGGTGAAGTTCTCATCGGCTAACGCGATGCGTCGTTCCCGGCGGGCATGCCCGCCCTACGGTGAGCAGCCATCGCGGGCAAATTCAATCCTTGACCGACGCCTCGATCTCGCCTGCGGCGATCGCCGCCAGGTCGACCAAGGCCTGCAACTCCGTGGCGCGCAGCTTGCGCGGTTCGCGGTCGATCACGCACAGGGTGCCCATCGCCATGCCGGCCCGGTCGCGCAGCGGGACGCCGGCATAGAAGCGCATGTGCGGGTCGGCCAGCACCAGCGGGTTGCCGGAAAAGCGCGCGTCGCTCATCGCGTCTTCGATCACGAACGGGCCATCCTGCAGGATCGCGTGGGTGCAGAAGGCCCACTCGCGCGGCGTCTGCTGCGCCGGCAGGCCGACGCGCGCCTTGAACCACTGGCGGCGCGCGGTCAAGAGCGAGATCAGGGCGATTGGCGATTCGGTCACTTTCGAGGCCAGGCGCACGATGCGCTCGAAACGCTCTTCCGACAGGCTGTCGACCAGGTTGGTCGCGGCCAGCGCGGCCAGGCGCTGCGCTTCGTCTTCCGCCACCGGAAATGCCGGATCGGGATTGGGCAGGAATTCGGGATCGGTCGGCGTTGCCGGCTGGCGCCGTTCGTGCGGCGCATGGTGGCCCGCTACCTTGGTCATCAGGGCGCGGATATGGCTTTCGCGCGTGCGGCGGTGGCCGCCGGGGGTCTTCCACGAGTCGATTGCGCCACTTTCCATCCAGAGCTGGACGGTGCTGGTTGCCACGCCCAGCAGGCGGGCGGCGGCGCTGGTAGTGAGGATCGGGTCCTCTTCCGTTGCATTACTGTTCATTAATCTTCCTGCTGGTTTAGGTGAGTATACCCGATTTGATGAATTTCGCCGGATGTTCCGCTTTTGTCCCGCCAAATAAGGAATAAAGCGACAAAAAAAGCAATTTTGATTGCCATTTAGAAATTGACAGTGCACAATAATTACCGAATTCGTCATTAATCCGGGCCGCGACCGGGCCTCATTCCTACCCCCCTCTGGAGAACCATGTGAAGCTGTCCTCACTCAGCCTCGCCACACGGCTGTATGCCGCGTTTGCACTCGTCCTGCTCGTCACCATCACGCTCGCCGGCTTTGCCATCGTGCGCGTCAACAGCATCGAGGCCAGCCTCGAGAACGCCGAAAGCTTCCGCGCCACCCGTCTCGAGCCGCTCTACCAGGCGCGCGAGGCGCTGGACCAGACCGGCATCGCGGCGCGCAACGCCTTCATCTTCCAGGACGCGGCCGCGGCAATGCGCGAGCTCGACATCGTCGATGCCAGGAAGGCCGAGTATCTCGCCGCGATGGCCAGGCTCGACCCGCTGCTGGCGGATGATCCGGCCTGGCGCAAGGTGCGCGGGGGCTTGACGGCGATGGCGCGCGAACTGGCGCGTCCGCGCGCGTTCGTGACGGCCGGCCAGCGCGAGGCCTTTGGCACCTTCCTGGTAGAGGAGTGCAGCCCGCTGCGGCGCCAGATCGTGGCCGACATCGACGCCCTGCTCAAGCAGCTGCAAGCGAATACCACTGCCGCCGGCGCCGCCGCGGCGGCCGAAGCCTCGGGCGCGCGCTACTGGATCACGTCCCTGAGCGTGCTGTGCGCGCTGCTGTGCGCCGGCATCGGCCTGGCGATCACGCGCAGCCTGATCGGCCAGCTGGGCGGCGAGCCGGCCTATGCCACCGCCGTCGCACGCGAAATTGCGGCGGGCCAGCTGCAGCACCAGGTTGATACCGAACGCGCGCGGCCGGCCAGCCTGCTGTATGCGATGAGCGCGATGCGCGACAGCTTGTCCGGCATCGTCGCCCGCGTGCGCGGCGGCACCGATGCCATCGCCTCGGCCTCGGCCGAAATCGCCAGCGGCAACCTCGATCTCTCGAACCGCACCGAAACGCAAGCCGCGGCGCTGGCGCAGATCGCCGGTTCGATGAAGCAGCTGATCGGCTCGGTGCAGCAGAACGCCGAGTACGCGGCCCAGGCCAGCAAACTCGCCGGCGACGCCTCGGACGTCTCGCGCGAAGGCGGCGCCGCGGTCGAGGGCGTGGTGGCGACCATGCACCTGATCGAGCAATCCTCGCGCCGCATCGAAGACATCATTTCGGTCATCGACGGCATCGCCTTCCAGACCAACATCCTCGCGCTCAACGCGGCGGTGGAAGCGGCCCGCGCGGGCGAGCAGGGCCGCGGCTTCGCGGTGGTGGCCAGCGAAGTGCGCAACCTGGCGCAGCGCTCGGCCTCGGCCGCCAAGGAAATCAAGGCGCTGATCGAGGATTCGGTCAGCAAGGTCGGCGCCGGCACGGTGCTGGTCGGCCAGGCCGGCGACACGATGCGCAAGGTGGTGACGGGCGTGCAGCGCGTGACCGCGATCATGGGGCAGATCTCGGACGCGACGCGCGCCCAGAGCGCCGACATCGAACAGGTCGACCATGCCATCGTGCGCCTGGATGAGATGACGCTGCAAAACGCGGCCCTGGTCGAGGAAGCCTCGGCCGCGGCGCAATCGCTGCGCATGCAGGCCGACGAACTGGCCGGCGTCGTGAATACCTTCCAGCTGGCGCCGGGCGGGGCCGCGCCGGCGCGCCGCGCTCTCCAGGCGCATCCGGCGAAGGGGCGCCTCGCGGTAGCCTGATCATCGGCCGACCCCGCCCGGCGTTGTCGTACGCGCCCGCGGGCGCATCGGTGTCAGTCGAATGCCGACCGGCAGGAGCCGGGCATGAGCGATCCTGCCGGCGGCGGTGCGCAAGCCTTAAGCTGCCAGCGCCAGCTGTACTGCCGCACCGGCATGCGCGCGCGCCGGTGCCGATGCCGGCGCCGCAGCCGTATCGTCGAGCTTGAAGGTGCTGACCACCTGGGCCAGGCTTGCAGCCTGGTCCTGCATCGATTCGGCGGCGGCCGCCGCTTCCTCGACCAGGGCCGCGTTCTGCTGGGTGACCCGGTCCATGTCGACGATCGCGCTGTTGACCTGCTCGATGCCAGCGCTCTGCTCTTCGCTGGCGTTGGCGATGTCGGCGATGATGGCGGTCACATGCTCGATGCTGCGCACGATGTCGACCATGGTGGCGCCGGCGCGGTCGACCTGGCTGGTGCCGGCCGCCACCTTGCTCACCGAGTCGTCGATGAGCAGCTTGATTTCTTTCGCGGCACTGGCCGAACGCTGCGCCAGGTTGCGCACTTCGCCGGCCACGACCGCGAAGCCGCGGCCCTGTTCGCCGGCACGGGCCGCTTCCACCGCGGCGTTCAATGCCAGGATGTTGGTCTGGAAGGCGATGCCGTCGATGACGCTGATGATGTCGACGATCTTGCGCGACGATGCGTTGATCGACCCCATGGTGGCGACCACTTCGGCCACCACCGCGCCGCCTTCGCCGGCGATGCCCGCCGCTTTTCGCGCCAGCCCGTTCGCTTCGCGGGCATTGTCGGCGTTCTGGCGCACTGTCGAGGTCAGTTCTTCCATCGACGAGGCGGTTTCCTCGAGCGAGCCGGCCTGCTGCTCGGTGCGGCTGGAGAGATCGGCATTGCCGCTGGCGATTTCGTTGGAAGCGGTGGCGATCGCGCTGGTGCCGCTGCGCACATGGCCGACGATGCCCGCCAGCGCCGCCGACATGCTGCCCAGCGCGCGCAACAGGTCGCCGGTTTCGTCTCGTCCGGTGGCCGCGGCGCGGCTGGTCAGGTCGCCGCGCGCCACGCGCTGGGCGAAGCCGACGGCATGGCCCAGCGGGACCGTGATCGAACGCGTGATCAGCCAGGCGCAGGCGACGCCCAGCAACAGGGCGGCCAGGCCGAGGGCGAGCAGGATGCTGCGGGTATTCTGGTAAGAGGCGATGATGCCGCTTGCGACAGCGTCGGCGGCCTCGATCTGCATCGCCGCCAGCTTGTTCATCTCGGCCAGGAAGGCGGTGCTGGTGGGTGCGAGTTGCCGGGTGTAGATCCTGTCGGCGCCTTCGACGTCGCCGGCGCGCTTGGCCGTGAACAGGGCGGCGCGCGCAGCCAGGTAGGGTTCGCGCTGGGCCTTGACGGCGGCGAATTGCCGGCGCACGGCCTCGTTGCGCAGCGCCGCTTCGATCGTATTCTGCAGTTCGGTGGAGCGGGCCGACACGTCCTTCATCCGCGCCTCGACTTTTTCGATGACGGCGGTGTCGTCGGTCACGTACACGGTCTGCAGCATCGCGCTATTGAGTTCGATGAGCTTGCCCCACTCGGCGACGTTGCGCTGGTTCTTGATACTGGTATGCACCAGCCGGCTCGTCATGTCGCCGGCTTCCTGCATGCGCAGGGAGGCGGTGACGGTCACGGCGAGCAGCAAGGCGAGGACGATGGCAAATCCCGCGCCCAGGCGGACGCCGATCTTGAGGTTTTTCACGGTGGATTCCTGGTGAATTGGCGGCGTGGGACCGCTGGTGAGTCGTCGATGGCCACGATCGGGCCAGTGCGGCGCGGTGCCGCGTTCGAGCTGTTTCAGGAGAGTATATCGGCGTCGTCGCAACAGATGATGCACTGCGGCAAATTTGCAACATCGCGTAATGGTGATGTTGCAATGGGCGGGGCGCTAAAGCCTGCTCCGGCTCATTACGAGGACGATGCACAGACGTGCAGGGTGGGCGGCTCTACCTCTGGCGTTCGCGGCCCAGCAGCGTTCGCGCCGCCCACCCTACAGGTCTGACCATTCTTTCCTGGTATTCGGCTTGCTTGCCGAGACGAGGGCCTGACCTTAATGCAGCTGCTGTTTCTCCGGCTGCACCAGGATAAACGGATGCACCACCGCCGCCCACAGGAAAGCGTCGGCCGCGCTCCAGGTTTGCGCCTGCAGGTCGGACACCTTGGCCACCTGGCCGTCGGCCATCCAGCGCGCGATGCTGTCCTTGTCGTCGTGCGAGATGCGCATGGCGACGTCGATCAGGTCGAGCGCTTCGCTGACGTAGATGACGTTGCCCTGGGCGAAGTGGCGCTCCAGCTCGCTCCAGCCGATGCGGCCGGTCTCGCGGTTGATCTTGTCGTGCAGTTCGGTGTCTTTTTCAGGATTGGTTTTCATGGCTCTGCTTCAAATAATCTCGACCGCCGGCGTCGGCGAACCCGCCCATGTTAACCGATAGGCCTGGCCCTTGCGTACATTGCCGACCAGGGCCGGGCGGAAGCACGCCAGGTTGATGCCGCCGGGATGGCGCACGCTCGGGTAGATGATGCCCATCGATCCCAGCTCGAGCAGCGTATTGGCCAAGTCCTGCGAGGCGACGTAGCTGCGCGGGTCGAGGCATTTATTGAAGCCGCGCGCGCCGCGGATGTCGTGGAAGGTGGCGTTGAAGTCGGCCAGCATGGCCTGGTAGGTGACGCTGTCGTCGAAGCGGCCGATTTCCTGGTACTCGACCGTCTTGTGGAAGCTGACCTCGGCCAGCGCCGTTTGCGCGTCGAAGGCGCAATACCAGGCGCCGCGCTCGCCGTCGTTGAAGCGGCTGCCTTCGGGCCGGGCATAGGTGTACGCCGCATTGATGATGCGGAAATTCGGCAGGCCGAACACCAGCTCGTCCATGCCGATGCCGGGCAGCAGGCCAGCCTCGTAGCGCAGGCGCTCGTTGGTGGCGTTGTCGAGGTCGAACAGGTCGCGCAGGGTGGCGTCGCTGTCCGACAGCGGCGCCAGCACCGAATCCTCGAGGTCGGCGAAGCGCGAGGGCAGCAGGCGGCAGGTGTCGAACTGGCGCAGGCTGGTCAGTTTGGGTAGCGCCGGCAAGATCAGAGGCCTCCGCGGCGCGCGTCGAGCAGCTTGCGCACCGTTTGCATGGCCAGCAGCCCGCCGCCCATCATCAGGGCCAGCGGCGTGCGGCCGCCGAAGATCAGGTTGCTGTTGGGGAGCATCACCCATTCGTCGGCGAGCTTGTCGCCATACAGGATGTGCAGCGCCTTGTAGATGCCGAGCAGGTAGGAGATGCGCGTGATGCGGTCGACTTCGAGCACCCGGTCGGGGTTCTTTTTCCAGTCGTAGAAGCTCGACGCCGACAAGCCGCCGAGCAGCTCGCGCGCATCTTCGTCGCGCAACTGCCAGGCGCCGGCCAGCTTGAAGAAGCCGACCAGGGCCGACTTCGACAGGCGCTCGCGCTCGGCGCGGGAATTGAGGTCGACCAGCACCGCCGGCTCGAAGCGGCTCTTCGGGTAGGAGTAGGCAAGATTCATGGGTTTCTCCGATTTTGGAGTATTTATACTCCGATTCCGTACCCGTTGCAACTGACAGTTGTCAAGCCGTGTGCGTCGTGACAGAATTGGCGCCGACTTGTCGAAAGGAAAAGGTTCTTCCATGCGGTGGCGATCGGCGGCAATCTTGTTTGTGGTGGTGGCCGGCATCGTGCTGGCGGCCATCGGCATCGCGCGCGGCGCGCGCGTGGCGCCTGGCGACCTGCGCCAGCAAGTGTTGGAGGCGGAACGGGAATTCGCCGCCACCATGGCGCGGCGCGACTTCGAGGCATTTGCGGATCATCTGTCGCGCGAAGCCGTGTTCATGGGGCCGGACGGTGCGCGGCGCGGCAAAGAAGCTGTCGCCGCGGCCTGGCGCGGCTATTTCGACAAGGCGCAAGCGCCGTTTTCGTGGGCGCCCGACGAGGTCGAGGTGCTGGCGTCGGGGACGCTGGCCTACAGCAGCGGGCCGGTGCGGGATGCGGCGGGCAGGCAGATCGGGCGTTTCAATTCGGTGTGGCGGCTGGAGGGGCCGGGGACGTGGCGGGTGGTATTTGATCGCGGGTGCGATTGCGGACGATAAAGGTTTGCCAGCGCCGTACCGCGTGGAGTCAGGACTCCACCCTACAAAGGCCGCGCACCGTAGGGTGGACTCCTGAGTCCACGCGTAACGCCCGCACACCGATACCGTATCGCGAAGCTTCTGTAGAGTGGAGTCGCGGCGCTCTGTGCCTGACTCCACGCGGTTCACCGGATGATCATCGGCGAAAAAATCAATCCGCCGTCGCCCCCGACGCCTTGACCGTTTGCCCCCATTTCGCCGTCTCGCTGCGAATGAACTCGGCAAACTGCTCCGGCTTCTCGCCATGCGGCTCGGCGCCTTGTTCCGCGAACTTCTTCTTCACTTCCGGATCGGCCAGCGCCTTCAGGATGGCCGCGTTCAGCTTCGCTACCACCGGCGCCGGCGTGGCGGCCGGGGCCAGCAGGCCGAACCACGAAGTGGCGCTGTAGCCCGGCACGCCGGATTCGGCGATGGTCGGCACGTCGGGCAGGGCGCGCGAGCGCTGCGGCGTGGTGACGGCGATCGGACGCAGCTTGCCGGCGCGGACGTGGCCGATCACCGAGGGCATGTTGTCGAACATGATCGCGGTCTGGCCGCCGAGCAGGTCGTTCAGCGCCGGCGCGCTGCCTTTATAGGGGATGTGCTGCATGTCGACGCCGGCCATCTGGTTGAACATCTCGGCCGACAGGTGGATCGAGGTGCCGCTGCCCGAGGACGCGAAGTTGACCTTGCCCGGATTCGCCTTTGCATAGGCGATCAGTTCCTTCACCGTCTTGTACGGCTGCGACGGATGCGCCACCAGCAGATTCGGCACCAGCGCCACGCGCGTGAGCGGCTGGAAGTCCTTGATCGGGTCGAACGGCATCTTCTTGTACAGGCTCTGGTTGATGGCGTGGGTGCCGACGGTGCCCATCAGGATCGTATAGCCGTCGGGCGCGGCGCGCGCCACCATCTGCGCGCCGATATTGCCGCCGGCGCCGGGACGGTTGTCGATGATGACCGGCTGGCCCAGGTCCTTGGACAGGTACTGGCCGACCACGCGCGCCAGGATGTCGGTGGTGCCGCCGGCCGAGAAGGGCACGACGATGGTCAGCGCGCGCGACGGGAACGCGGCTTGCGCCTGGGCGACGAAGGGCACGGAGGCGAGGATGCCGGCGGCGAGCGCGGCAACGACCAGCGCGCGCCGCTTCGGGGCGACGACGATACGGGAACGGGTCATGAAAGTCTCCTTTTAATTGTAGTGGGGTGTTTCTAGACAGGGGCGACGCCGAGTGTGGTGCCGCCGCAGACGTACAGCACCTGGCCGGTGACGAAGCCGTTCTCCGGCGCTAAAAAGAACAGCGCGGCGCGCGCCACGTCCTCGGGCGTGCCGAGGCGCTTGACGACGATACTGTCGATGATGCGCTGGGTTTGCGGCGCGCCTTCCGGGTTGCTGTTCCTGAACAGGTCGGTGGCGATCGGGCCGGGCGCGACCGCGTTGACGGTGATGCCGTCGCCGCCGAGTTCCTGCGCCAGCGTGCGCGTCAGGCCGATCAGCCCGGCCTTGGTGGCCGAATACACGATCCGTTCGGGCTTGCCGAGCGCCGCGCGCGAGGCGATGTTGACGATCCGCCCGCGTCCTGAAGCGCGCAGGGCCGGCAGGCAGGCCTGCACCAGCAGGATCGGCGCGCGCAGGTGCAGGCCGACGACGTCGTCGAGGTCGGCCATGGTGGCGGAATCGATGGTGCCGGGGCGGGTGGCGCCGGCGTTGTTGACGATGGCGCTGACGGCGTACTGCGCTGCGATCCGGCCGGCGGCGGACGCGATCTCGTCCTGGCGGGTGAGGTCGGCCTGCAGCGACACGAGACGGTCGTGACCCCAGTGAGGCGCTTTATAGTCGAGGTTGACGACGCTGCGGCCCTGCGCCAGCAGCGCTTCGCAGATGGCCCGGCCGATGCCGGAACTGCCGCCCGTTACCAAGGTCACTTCCTGTGCTTCGCTCATGCTCGCCGCTCCTGGAACCGCGCGGGTCCACGCGACCCGGCGTGCGTGATATTAGCATGGCATCAGGGGCGGATGAGCATGGGCGCGGAGTGCAAACGGCTGTGCGGATGCGGTACTGCACGACCGCGTGGGCTCGGGAGCCCACCCTACGTTACGCAACCGTTTCATGAACTTGCTACGCGCGGCGGAGCACCGTAGGGTGGACACCTGTGTCCACGCGGTCGTGCCCTTGCACACCGCACGGCGTAAGGCGGACGACCAGCAAGAAAACCGCCATCACGCCGGCTCCGCGTGCTCCACCAGCAACTGCACCTTGGTTACGCCGTTGTACTCGTTCGCATCGAGCCGGAACGCCACCCGTGCGCGGTCGCCCAGCCCGTCGGTACGCCCGAACCAGATCGCATCGTAGCGCCGGCCATTACGCTCCAGCAGCAGCTTGAGGTGCTTCTCTTTCAGGATGCGCTGGCTCAGCACGCGGAACTCGTCGCAGAACACCGGCGGCGCGAAGCCTTGTCCCCACACCTGGCCATCCATCAGTTCGATGAAGGAGGTGCAGTAAAACTCGTCCTCGAGCGGCCCGTCGGTCTCGACCACGCGCTCGAGCTGGGCCTGGGTCAGCCAGGCGCGCCCGACCGCCTCGAACGCCTGCTGGAAGGCTTCGAACGATTCGGCCTTCATCGTCAAACCGGCCGCCATCGCGTGGCCGCCGAACTTGTCGATCAGGCCCGGCACTTTTTTCGACACCAAATCGAGCGCGTCGCGCATGTGAAAGCCCGGAATCGAGCGTCCCGAACCCTTGATCAGGCCGGGGCCGCCCGGTGCGAAGGTGATCGTCGGGCGGAAGAATTTTTCCTTCAGGCGCGAGGCGACGATGCCGATCACGCCCTGGTGCCAACTGTCGTCGAAGACCGTGATCGTGCTGCTGTCGCTCGGCTCGAACGCGTCCAGGTGCAAGAGCGCGGTGTCCTGCATGTCGGCCTCGATCTCGCGCCGCTTCAGGTTGATTTCGTTGAGCTGCTGGGCGATCGCCCAGGCGCGGCCTTCGTCGTCGGTGGTGAGGCATTCGATCCCGAGCGCCATGTCCTGCAAACGCCCGGCCGCGTTCAGGCGCGGGCCGACGGCAAAGCCGAGGTCGAACGGCGACGCGCAGCGCGCCTCGCGCCCGGCCACGCGGAACAGCGCCGCCACGCCGGCGTGCATGCGCCCGGCGCGCATGCGCTTGATGCCCTGCGCGACCAGGATGCGGTTGTTGGCGTCGAGTTTCACCACGTCGGCAACGGTGCCCAGCGCCACTAGGTCTAGCAGGTTGTCGAGCTTCGGCTGGGTCTGCGCATCGAACACGCCGCGCCGGCGCAGTTCCGCGCGCAGCGCCAGCAGCACGTAGAACACCACGCCCACACCAGCCAGGTTCTTGCTTGGGAAGCCGCACTCGGGCTGGTTCGGGTTGACGATGACGCGCGCCGGCGGCAGATGGTCGCCCGGCAGGTGGTGGTCGGTGACGACGACGTCGATGCCGCGCCGGTTCGCTTCCTCGACGCCGTCGACGCTGGCGATGCCGTTATCGACGGTGACGATGATGTCGGGCGATTTTTCGCGCGCGGTGAGTTCGACGATCTCGGGCGTCAGGCCATAGCCGTGCACCACGCGGTCAGGGACGATGTAGTCGACCTGCGCCCCCATCGCGCGCAAGCCGCGCAGGGCGGTGGCGCAGGCGGTGGCGCCGTCGCAGTCGTAGTCGGCGACGATGGTCATCTTCTTGCCGGCGGCGATGGCGTCGGCCAGGAAGACGGCGGCGGCGTCGATGTGTTTCAGGCCGCTCGGCGGCACCAGCGCGTTCAGTTCGCACGACAGTTCGCGCGCATCGAACAGGCCGCGCGCGGCGTAGATACGGGCTAAAACAGGATGCACGCCGCCCTGGCGCAGCATTTCGGACTGGCGGAACGGGCAGGGGCGGGTGGTGATGCGTGTAATCACAGCGGGATGCTCAAAGTAGTCGGTCCAGGGTGGGGCGGCGCCAGAAAGTGCGTTGCACCAGCGCGGTGGTGGAGAATTGGGCATGCGCGTCGCGGTGGCTCAGCACCAGCTTCACTTCGCGCACGCGGCCCTTCTTCAAGGCTTCCAAGATGGGTGCGAACAGCGCGGCTTCAAGCTGCTGCAGCTGGGCGATCCAGCCGCCCCAGTCGGCGCCGACCGCATACGGGGCGGCGTTGGCGCAATACAGGATGGTGTCGCCGCTGGCCTGGGCGATGAAACCGGCCAGGTCGCTCACGCGGGTATCGGCCAGCAGGGCAATGGCGCCGTGCGCATCGAAGGTGGCAAGCTTGGGCGCCGCCGGCGACTTGCGCCGCGCCGCGTCGGCCGCACCCCAGATCCAGAAGGCGTTGACGGGCGCCTGGCGCCGCGCCTCGCGCGCCGCATTCACCGGATGCGTATGCCACAGGATCTGCACTTCGTTCTGCAGGCGCCGGAAAGCCGCAGCGCGCTCGCCGATCGGCATCCAGTCGGTCAGGTCCATGCCAAGTGTGGCGTCGGGCGTGGCTGTGTCAAGACCAGTCCACTCGTCAGCGCGCAGGAACCAGGTCTGTGCGTCGCCATACAGCAGCGTGTGGCCGGCTTCCTCGACATACGGCAGCGCGGCCTCGAACAGGGCGCGGCTGTCGGCGTCCGGCAGGCGCAGGCTGGCCGGGTCGCCCATCATCAGGTGCGTGCGCGCGATCTCGATATGGACCGGGTTGACGATGAACCAGGTGCCTGCCTCGGGTTGCAGGCCGCAGGCGCCCATCGCCTGGGCCGCAAAGGCGGGGCGACCGGCGTCGGACAGGCCGAGTTCGCGCGCCAGCCATTGCTCGTGCGGCAAGGCGCGGATCGCATCGTCGACCGGCACACGCGCATGGCTGCGCGTGCGCGACAGCAGCGCGGCCAGGGCCGGCGCATGGCTTGGCGTACTGAGGGCGCGCACCAGGTCGGGTGCGAATTCGGGAATGGGGAGGGCGAAGGGCAGGACGAGCGTGATCTGGGACATCCCGTGATTGTAGGCGAAATGGGACCGGCGCGAGCGGGCTACCCCCGTTTCCAGAGGCCGAACCGTGCCCGTGGCGCCACAGCGGTCCGCTTGCCGTGTTACCGGGCCGAGCAGGTCAGCCTGGGACATTCCGAACGCTGGTCGCAGCATCTTGTCTTCCCTGGTGCTATGGTACCCGTAAGGTGGGCGGCTACACCCGGAAGGGTGCCGACCCGCTGGCTGGCCGCCGCCCACGCGTTCAACCACCCTCTGAAACTTCGCGACAGTGCGCCGGCTGGTTGAACGCGTGGGCGGCGCAAACGCCGGTGATCAGCGAACTGGCGAGGTGGAGCCGCCCACCTTACAGGTCTGGGCCTCGTTAAACTGGCTTGCATTGGCTTTGGTGCGGACTCACCCGTTCGACCGCCACCCGCGGTACGAAGTTCCTGCCGGGGCAGCCCGCCTTTCGTGGCCTGGCGCACTGTCATGGATGAGCTTTGTGTGGCAAACTGCGGGTCGGTTGTCAAATACTTAAACACATGAGCATCATCTACAAGCTGCCGTACGAAGCGCTGGTCGGGCTGCGTTATACGCGCGCCGGCAAGCGCAGCGGCCGCAACCGCTTCATTTCCTTCATTTCGATGATCTCGGTGGCCGGCATCGCGCTCGGCGTGGCCGCCCTGATCGTGGTGCTGTCGGTGATGAACGGTTTTCAGAAGGAAGTGACCGACCGCATGCTGTCGGTGCTGGCCCACATCGAAGTCTACGACGTGCGCGGCGCCATGCCGGATTGGCGCGCGGTCGAGCGCGCGATTTTGCGTGATCCTGCGCGCAACCCGAACGTCGTTGCCGCCGCGCCCTTCGCCGACGTGCAGGGGATGCTGCTGCGCGACGGCGTCATGAAGCCGGTCCTGTTGCGCGGCATCCTGCCGGCCGAGGAAGGCAAGGTATCGGAAGTGGCGCGGCAGATGCGCCAGGGCAGCCTCGACAAACTCGCCTCAGGTTCGATGAACGTGGTGCTGGGCAGCGCGCTGGCCAAGTCGCTCGAGGTGACCGTCGGCGAGCGCGTGACGATGCTGCTAGGGAGTGCAGGCGGCAGCGCAGCCCCGGCCGCGCCGCGCACCCAGACCTTTACCGTCGTCGGCATCTTCGAAGCCGGCCACTACGAATTCGATTCCACGCTCGCCTTTGCCCACCTCGACGACGCCGTGGCGGCGGGCCGCATCGATGGTCCCGCCGGCGTGCGCCTGCGCCTGCGCGACATGCACCAGGCGCCGCAGGTGGCGGCCGAGCTGCGCCGCGGCCTGGGCGAGGACGTGGTGCTGCGCGACTGGTCGCAGGTGAACACCATCTGGTTCGCCGCCGTGCAGTCGCAAAAGCGCATGATGTTCATCATCCTGGCGATGATCATCGCGGTCGCCGCCTTCAACCTGGTGTCGACGCTGGTCATGACGGTCAAGGACAAGCAGTCCGACATCGCGATCCTGCGCACGCTGGGTGCCTCGCCGCGTTCGATCATGAAGATCTTCATCGTGCAGGGCACGCTGGTCGGCCTGCTGGGCAGCGCACTGGGCGTGCTGCTGGGGGTGACGGTGGCGCTCAACGTCGACGTCATCGTGCCGGCGATCGAGCGCGTGCTCGGCATCCAGTTCCTGTCGAAAGAGATCTACCTGATCAGCGAGATCCCGTCGGAACTGCGCTGGCCCGACGTGACCAGCATCGGCGGCCTGGCCGTGCTGCTGGCCTTCCTGGCGACGCTCTACCCGAGCTGGAAGGCGGCGCGCATCAACCCGGCGCAAGCCCTGCGCTATGAATGACGGTTTCAAGTATATGAAAAGCAGCGCACCATGAGCATCCTCCACAAGTTGCCGTTCGAGTGGCTGGTCGGCCTGCGCTATACGCGCGCCGGCAAGGGCAGCGACAACAGCGGCTTCATTTCCTTCATTTCGCTGATTTCCGTGGCCGGCATCGCGCTCGGCGTGGCGGCGCTGATCATCGTGCTGTCGGTGATGAACGGCTTCCAGAAACAGGTCACCGACCGCATGCTGTCGGTGCTGGCGCACATCGAGGTGTTCGACGCGCGTGGCGACATGCCGCAGTGGCGCGATGCCGCCAAGGAGGCGCTGCGCAACCCGGCGGTGCTGGGCGCCGCGCCCTTCGTGCAGAGCGAAGCCTTGCTGCAGCAGCAGGGCGGCGCCATGCGCCCGGCCGTCATCCGCGGCATCCTGCCCGAAGCGGAACGGGATGTCTCGGATGTGGCGGGCACCATGCGCCAGGGCCGGCTCGATTCGCTCACGCCCGGCAGCTTCAACATCGTGCTCGGCTACGCGCTGGCCGGCGCCCTCAACCTGCAGGTGGGCGACAAGGTCACCATGCTGCTGGCGCAGGCCCAGGCCACGCCCGCGGGCCTGCTGCCGCGCATGCGCACCTTTACGGTGTCGGGCGTCTTCGAGGCCGGCCACGCCGAGTTCGATGCAGGCATGGCCTTCATCAGCCTGGAGGACGCGCAGAAGATGGAACGCCTGGCCGCACCCGCCGGCCTGCGCCTGCGCATCCGCGACATGCACCAGGCGCCGCAGATCGCACAAGAGTTGAAAAAATCGATGTCGGGCGACCTGGTCATGCGCGACTGGTCGCAGCTCAATGCCGTCTGGTTCGGCGCCGTACAGACCGAGAAGAAGATGATGTTCATCATCCTGACCCTGATCGTGACGGTAGCCGCTTTCAACCTCGTGTCGACGCTGGTGATGACGGTGACCGACAAGCAGGCCGACATCGCCATCCTGCGCACGCTGGGCGCCTCGCCGCGTTCGATCATGAAGATCTTTATCGTCCAGGGCGCGGTCGCCGGCCTGCTCGGCACCGCGCTCGGCGTGGGCGGCGGCGTGCTGGTGGCGCTGAACATCGATGTCATCGTTCCATTCATTGAACAGTTATTGGGAGTGCAGTTCTTGTCCAAGGATATTTACCAATTCACGGCCGTGCCATCCGACCTGCGCTGGCCCGACGTGGCGCGCATCGGCGTCGTAGCCGTGATCCTCGCGTTCGCCGCCACCCTGTATCCGAGCTGGTCGGCCTCGCGCGTGAAACCGGCGGAGGCGCTGCGTTATGAGTGATCCCATGAATGCGCCGGTGCTGGCTTGCCGCGGCCTGAGTAAAACCTTCAAGCAGGGCGACTACCAGGTGCAGGTGCTCGACAAGATCGATTTCGCCATTGGGCGCGGCGAACGCGTGGCGATTGTCGGCGCCTCGGGCTCGGGCAAGTCGACCCTGCTGCACCTGCTGGGCGGCCTCGATACGCCGAGCGCCGGTGCGGTGACGCTGCTCGGCGAAGACTTCGCGACCTTGTCGGAAACCCGCCGGGGCGAGCTGCGCAATTCCTCGCTCGGCTTCGTCTACCAGTTCCACCACCTGCTGCCGGAATTCTCGGCGCTCGACAATGTCGCCATGCCGCTGCGCATCCGCCGCATACCGCACGCAAAGGCAATGGAACAGGCGCAGGCGATCCTGGCGCGCGTCGGCCTGGCCAAGCGCGTCGTGCACCGGCCCGGCGAACTGTCGGGCGGCGAGCGCCAGCGCGTGGCCCTGGCGCGCGCCCTGGTCACGCAGCCGGCCTGCGTGCTGGCCGACGAACCGACCGGTAACCTCGACCACACCACGGCGCTGGTGATCTTCGACCTGATGCTGGAACTCTCGCGCACCCTCGGCACCGCCTTTGTCATCGTCACCCACGACATGGAACTGGCGCGCCGCTGCGACCGCGCGCTGCGCCTGACCGAACACGGGCTGGTGCCGCTGGAGCCGTAAGCGATGTGGATCGACACCCACTGCCACCTGGATGCGCACGAATTCGGCGCCGAAGCGTTGAACGTCGCGGCGCGCGCCCAGGCCGCAGGGGTGTCGATGATCGTGATCCCGGCCGTCGAACGCGGCAATTTCGAGACCGTGGCGCAGCTGGCGCAGGCGGCGCCGAACGCCAGCTATGCGCTCGGCATCCACCCGATCTACGTACCGCAGGCGCGCGACGAAGACCTGGTCGCCTTGCGCGCCGCGGTGGAAGTGGCGATGCTTGACCCACGCTTTGTCGCCATCGGCGAAATCGGGCTCGACTTCTTCATCCCGCTGCTATGCGAACCCGCCATGCGCGAGAAGCAGGAACGCTTCTTTCGCGAACAGCTGCGCATCGCGCGCGACTTCGGTTTGCCGGTGCTGACCCACGTGCGCCGCTCGCAGGACCAGGTACTGAAACACCTGCGCCAGGTGACGCCTTCCGGCGGCATCGCCCATGCCTTCAATGGCAGCGAACAGCAGGCCAACGCCTTCATCAAGCTCGGCATGCACCTCGGGTTCGGCGGCGCCATGACCTTTACGCGCGCGCTGCAGATCCGGCGCCTGGCCTCTAGCCTGCCGCTGGACCGGATCGTGCTCGAGACCGATGCGCCCGACATCTCCCCGAGCTGGATCCACCCGGCCCGCAACAGCCCGGAACAGCTGCCGGCCATCGGCGCCGCCCTGGCCGGGCTGCGCGGCATCGACCCGGCCGAGGAGGCTGCTGCGGCCTGGGCCAGTTCGCTCGCCGCGATTCCACGTCTGGCGCCGCTGCTGGCATAAATATCCACGCGTTCCTGGAACCTTTTCCGCTGGTCGAACTCGGCTGTGTGCGCATACAGATGAGCGTCCGGACAGTCTGAAGTTCGCCACAACCTGCCCGAAACTCGTGAGCGAGCGCAACCGTGAAATGTCGGGTTGTGGGACCATGGCTCTTTCGGCCTGGGGGAGACGACATTGGACAGCGCGAGTGCCTTCCTGCGGGTACTGCGGCACGAGCAGTCGCTGAGCACCGCGCACCGCGCGCTGCGCTTGCGGCTGGCGCATGCCGAGGGGCTCGAAGGCGAGGTCCTGCTGCCGCAACAAGTCACCGGCACCGAGTCGATCTGCGGCGGCATCGAGTACCGCATCGCCTGCGTCTCGAGCGACCCGGCGCTGCCGCTGAAGCAGTTCATCGCGCTGCCGGCCGAACTCCAGATCGTCACCGACCGCGGCGCCTTGCGCAGCGTGTGCGGCATCGTGGTCGAGGCGCGTGCCGGCGACAGCGACGGCGGCCTCACCACTTACCAGCTGGTGCTGCGCGACGCGCTGGCGATCATGGAAAAGCGCGTCAACAGCCGCATCTTCCGCAACCAGAACGAACTCGCGATCGTGCAGGTGCTGTTCGACGAATGGCGCCACGCGAACGCGGTGCTGGCCGGCGCCTTCGAATACGAACTCGATACGCTGCTCGACCTGTCCCGCGATTCTGCTCACTACCCTGCGCGCGAACAGACGATGCAGTACAACGAATCCGATGCCGCCTTCGTACGGCGCCTGCTGCGCCGGCGCGGCATCTCGTGGTGCGTGCGCGCCGGCCGCAGCCGCGCCAGCAACGTCGACCCGCTGCACGACCGCATCCCCGCGCACACGCTGGTGCTGTTCGCCGACGCGGCCCGGCTGCCCACGAATGCCGCCGGCACCGTGCGCTACCACCGCGACGACGCCACCGACGCCCGCGACACCATCAGCGCCTGGAGCGCGGCGCGCAGCCTGCAGCCGGGCGCCGCCTCGCGCCACAGCTGGGACTACAAGCAGCCGGCCGGCAGCGCCTTCATGGCGAGCGGCGCGCGCGCCGACTTCGACCAGGGCAGCCACGGCAACGCGCTTGCCGCCAGCCTCGACGACTACCTGGTCGACGCGCCCCATGCCGGCAACGACGTCGAGGACAGCCTGCGCCTGGGCCAGCTGCGCATGGCGCGCTACGGCTTCGAGGCCAAATGCTTCCATGGCGAAGGCACGGTGCGCGATTTTTGCGCCGGCCAGTACTTCACGCTCGCCGGGCATCCCGAGATCGACACCCATCCCGAGAACGAACGGGTCTTCCTGCTCACCGAACTGCAGGCGAGCGTGCGCAACAACCTGCCGGGCGACATGTCCGAGCGCATCGAACGCCTGCTGGCCAGGAGCGGCTGGAGCACGCCGCGCGGCAGCGCCCCGGTGCAGGTGCGTTTCACGGCGGTGCGCCGCGGCGTGCCGGTGGTTCCCGCCTTCGATCCGCGCGTCGACCTGCCGCATCCGCAACTGCAAAGCGCGATCGTGGTCGGTCCCGCCAACGAGGAAGTCCATTGCGACAGCCTGGGCCGCGTGAAGATCCGCTTTCCCGGCATGCGCACCTTCGACCATGAACACGCCCACGGCGCCGGCGCCTCCGGCTCGCCGCTCGATTCGGCCTGGGTGCGCGTGGCCTCGAACTGGTCGGGCAATGGTGCGCCTGCCGGCCAGCAGCTCGGTGCATTGACCTTGCCGCGCGTCGGCAGCGAGGTGCTGGTCGCCTTTCTCGGCGGCGATCCGGACAAGCCGATCGTGCTGGCCCAGCTCTTCAACGGCCGCGCCGCGCCCCCCAGCCTGAGCGCGGAGGGTGCGCTGCCCGGTAACCGCTACCTGGCCGGCCTGCGCAGCCGCGAAATCCGCGGCCGGCGCGGCAACCAGCTGCGCTTCGACGACACGGGCGGCCAGATCAGCGCGCAGCTGGCGAGCGACCATGCGGCCTCGGAACTGAACCTCGGCTGGCTGGCGCGTCCGCGCGCCAACGGAGAAGGCGCGCCGCGCGGCGAAGGCGCCGAACTGCGCAGCGAGCAGGCGGTCGCCATCCGCGGCCGCAAGGGCGTGCTGGTCAGCGCAGCATCGGATGAATGCGCGTCCGAATCCACCGAGGGCGACGCCGGCCGCCAGCTGGCGCGCAGCGGCTTGATCGGGCTGACCGAAGTGATGCAAAGCGTGGTCGACGAGCTGGCCAAGCTCGCCGAGCAGCATGCCGGCGACGAGGAAAGCAGCGGCAAGCTGGCCGAACTGGCCGAGAAACTCAAGCGCTGGGAAGACGGCACTAATACGGCACCAGGCGCCGCACCGGGCGCCGACGCCAGCACCGGCGCCGCGCCGATCGTCGCCGTCACCGCGCCGGCCGGCATGGTGCTGGCCAGCCAGGACAACGTGGCGCTCGGGTCGGAAAAGAAGGTCGACGTGGTCAGCGGCGCCGACGCCGGCGTCACGGCTGGCCGCAACGTCTTCGTGCGTGCCGGGCGCGGCATCCGCGCCTTTGCCCATGCGCTCGGCATCAAGCTGGTCGCGGCGCGCGGCAACGTCACCCTCGAGGCGCACGAGGGCGGCATCGACATCATGTCGTCCAAACGCATCAGCCTGGTCTCCTCGGAAGCCATCTACATCGAGGCGCCGCTGGTGCGGATCGTCTCGAAGGGCGCGCAAACGGAATGGGCGGATGGCGCGATCGCCCAGCAAAGCAGCGGCCGCCACGTGGTGCAGGCGGGCGCCATCGTCCACGGCGGCCCCGGCGGCGGCGTCCCTTCGCCGCTCGACTTCAAAAGTTCGGCCATCCGCGCCGACGAGCGCGTCGTCCTGCGCCACCGGCAGACCCTCGACCCGATCGCGCACCAGCGCTACATCGCCCACCTCGAGGACGGCAGCACCGTCAGCGGCATCAGCGACGAAGCCGGGCGCACGCAACTGGTCATGACCGCCGCCCTCGGGCCGGTCCGTTTCGAACTGCTTCCCTGAACCCACCCCGAATCTCCCATGAGCGAACCGACCAGGCCACTACCGCCTCCATCCCCCTTGCCCGGCGGCGGCTGGGCGATCGATTCCTATACCTCGTCGACCGATTACAAGATCATGGGGCTGGCGCTGGTGCCGACCGACCGTGTGGTGCCGGTGATTGTCGTGCCCGGGATCATGGGGACGAATTTGCGGGCGAAGCGCAAGCCGCGGACGGATGGTGGGGTCAACGAGAGGAACACGAAGGTGGCGCCGGGGACGCCGGTGTGGCGTCCGCCGAATGGCATAAAAGAAGGGATGAGCGCTTCGGATCAATGGAAGGGTGTGTCGGCAGCAGACCGCCAGCAGCTGTTCGACGGCCCGACGCTGGAAGTCGACGATGGCGGCGCCGTCATGTTGCAAAATGCCGCTTACGGCAATGTCCTGTCGGCGGCGGAAGCGCGCGCGCGCGGCTGGGGCGAAGTCCATGCCGATTCCTACGGCGCCCTGCTCGACGCTCTGGAGATTCGCCTGAACCATACCTTCGAACCGGACTACAAGGGTAACGGCAAGGTGCCCCGCAAGCACTGGCAGGATGTGATGGCGTGCGCGCCGGCGAAATGGGGCGTGCGCGAATTCGAGCCGCTGACGCTGGCCCATCTCAACAAGCATGCGCTACACAATTTTCCAGTATATGCCGTCGGCTACAACTGGCTCGAGGATTGCGAACTGTCGTCGCGCCGGCTGGAGCAGCGCATTCTTGAGATCATCGCCTTCTGGACCAAGTCGAAACGCCGCTGCGACAAGGTAATCCTGATCACGCACTCGATGGGCGGCCTGGTCGCGCGCGCCTGCGCCAAGCGCATTCCGGACAAGATCGCCGGCGTCATCCACGGCGTCATGCCGGCGCTCGGGGCGCCGGCCGCTTACCGCCGCCTGGCCTGCGGCACGGAAAGCGAGAGTCCGGACAATGGCCCGGTCGATAACATTGCCGCGTCCAAACTGGCGGTGATCCTGGGCGAGACGACGGAGAAAACGACGCCCGTGCTGGCGACCTCGCCGGGCGCGCTCGAATTGCTGCCGAACCACCTGTATCCAGGACCGTGGCTGCATGTGCGTGTCATGACGGGCGTCGCGACCCCGCCCGCAAGCAGTGGCGGGCACACGAACGTCGCGGGCCATGGCCCGACAGCGCGCGATTGCCTGCATCTTCCCGGCGGCAGGGCGTCGAACCCATACGACCTGTACCGCGACATAAATTCCTGGTATCGGCTGATCAACCCGGCGCTGGCTGATCCCGCCGGCAAATACAAGAAAAAACCGGGTGGAGTCGAAAAATCGATCAAGGAAGCAATTGAGACTGCCGAGCGATTTCACCGCTCTCTGGGCGACTATTACCATCCAAATACATATGCCTTCTACGGCGACGACCAGCATAAGCGCGCGTACGGCCAAGTGCGCTGGCTCGCCTGGCAGCAGGCGGGTGCGGCGACCGCCGTCACCGCAGCGAATGTTGGTGCAGCCAGCTTCCTCAACCACACGGCGCTGGGCCAGCGGCGCGTGCGCCTGGAAGGCAAGAGCGAGCTGCTGTTCGCGCTTGAGCAGCAGGACGCGCGCGGCGACGGCACGGTGCCGCAGCAGTCGGGCACGGGGCCGCGGGGCAAGGTCAGGCAAGTGTTCGCGACCCAGGGCTACGACCATCAGGGATCGTACAAGCACCCCGACATGCTCATGCTGACGCTGCGTCTGGTGGTGAAGATCGTCCAGGAGATGCCGTGAAGCCCTGGTGGCGGCAAGGGCCGGCACTGCTGCTGGCCGGCGTCCTCGTTGCCGGATTGACGGCCGCCTGGGCTGCCAGCGAAGTGAAACAGCGCGCTGCGGCGCAACGGGACAATGACAAGGTGGCGCGCATGACCCAGAAGATGAAGA
Source organism: Massilia sp. CFBP 13721 (assembly GCF_014842025.1). Lineage (GTDB taxonomy): Bacteria > Pseudomonadota > Gammaproteobacteria > Burkholderiales > Burkholderiaceae_D > Telluria. The sequence continues at coordinate 190,656 of NZ_JACYUY010000004.1, read as the reverse complement.
CGGTATGCATCGGCAGGTTCCTCATCGACATGCCCGACGAGACGCGCCTTGAGCTGCGCGGGCCGCGTATCGACGGCTTCGACATCTCGTCGTCCGACGAGTCGGAAGCCGATTTTCGAGCCCGTCTCGCACAGCGCGAGGCGCAGTTGCGAGCCGCTCCGGACCGGCTTGGCGGAAACAGGAATGTCGAGTCAGCGACTGAAGTAAAAACGGACAACGGTGTCATCGGCAAGATATTCGTCCACAGCAGAACGGTAATGGAAGGCACCCAAGCGAGGGGACTTGAATTGGAACGCTACCGCTATGAAGGTGTCGCAATTGAAGCCTTGCTGCATGGCCAGGGCATGAGTTTTGCTCTAGTAGCGAACGATTACGACCCTGGTCAGATCGAGAATCTGCCCAGGCTAGTCGCCAAGTTGGTGCCGAACCCTCACAACCAGATTCCGACGGAGCCGGGCTTTTGCATCGACCGAGCCTGGTTTCGCGATCCGCTGGCGGCCGACCAAGGCGAGCAAGTGATGATGTCCGCTCAATTGCCGAGTCACCCGGACATCGAGTTCCTCATCATTCTGGCCGCCGGGAACAAGCCCGACAAGCAAAGTTTGCTTGAAAGGGGGGCGAATACGCAGTCAACCTTGCCACTAACCGACCGGTGGCGTATCTCGAATCTGCGCGCAGCACGGCGAACAATAGGTGGCCTCATTGGCGATGAGTTGGTCAAGCGTGTCGCCGAGTTAAATGACGCTATCGTTTATTCCTTTTGGTGGGAGGTCGATGGAACGGAAGACAACGTGCTCGTTCCGCACTTTGTTTTTAAAATGACCACCGGCGAAGGTGACACCGGCCCCGTTCCTTCGTCCTTGTCACAAGACGCCGCCATGGCACTATGGGACAAGATATCGTCCAGCATTCGCTTACGGCCCACGCAGCCGCGCGCGCCCGCCGCGGCCGTCGTCCCGCCAACGCCGCTCGGCACCTACGCCTGGGCCGGCGACCGCTGCCCCGAAAGTGGCTGGTGGTCGTGTAGCGCCGGTGGCAACGGCGTCGGCGTGTTGGGTGGCCAGCGCCAGTACATCAAGAAGGGCGAGCGCATGCCGCAAGCCTTGCTGTTGCCGCCACAGACTTTGTGGGAAAAGCTGCGCGGCATGCAGCCGAGTTACGAATCGAAGACGCAAACCTCGTGGAAGCTGGTCGACAAGCGCAACCGCAAGCGTGTGCCGTCGCCGCTGCCGCTGGCCCAGGCTACGCCGGCGGCGCCTGCCAGCATCACGACGGCGGGGCTTGGTCCCAGCGTCATGGAACAGCAGGGCGTAGCGGTCGGCGGCTTTGCCGCCACCGGCATCCCGTGCCCGGCCAGCGGCTGGTGGCATTGCGAAGATCCGCGTGCGCTGGATGGCACGCGCTGGTTCGCGCGCGGCAGCTTGCTGCCGTCGGCCACCTTCGCCGTGCCCCCCAGCGCCTTTGGACGTTCGGCCAACGCTGCCAGGTCGATCGAACGCCGTGGGGCGTGGCGTCTGGTGCGGCTGGCCGATGCGCCGCATCAGGCAGGCGGCAGCGACACGGGGGAATCGGCATGATCGTGCTCGTTCCCCACGTCGTTTTCCAGATGAGCACCGGCAAGGGCGACAATGAACCGGTTTCCACATCGCTGTCGGAAGACGCCGCCATGGCGCTCTGGGACAAGATCACGTCCAGCATCCGATTCCACACGCTTAACCCGGCAAACGGCAAACAGCCCGCACCGCCTGCCGGCGTAGTGGCCAAGCCGTCCCGCCCACCCGCGGCCTGAACTTTCCGCCGTTCGCGCGGCTGCCCACGATGCGCTCCCTCATCCTCGGCTTCGTCGCCGGCGCCGCCTTCCTGCAAACGCGCGCCGCGCTTCCCGCCGGCTGGCACATCGGCGCCTTCCTGCTGGCGGCCGTCGCCCTGCTACTGGCTCTGCGCGGCCCGCTGCGCGCCGCACTCGCCGGCGCCTTGGCCGGTTTCGCCTGGGCCGCCTTCATCGCCCAGCTGGCGCTCGCGCCTGAACTCGCCAAAGCCGACGAAGGCCGCGACATCGACGTCATCGGCACCGTCGCCAAGCTGCCGCACGACTTTGGCCAGGGCGTGCGCTTCCAGTTCAGGGTCGAGAACGTGCTGACCGAAGAGGCGCAGGTGCCGCCGACGCTGGCCCTGTCCTGGTACCGCGCCGAGGGCGAGCGCCTGCGTTTGCGGCCCGGCGAACGCTGGCGCCTGACGTTGCGCCTGCAGCGCCCGCACGGCAACGCCAACCCGCACGGTTTCGATTACGAAGCCTGGCTGCTGGGGCAGGGCATCCGCGCCACCGGCTACGTGCGCACAGCAAACAGCAATCGCCGGCTCGACGATTTCGTCGTCACGCCCGGCCACCTCGTCGAACGCAGCCGCGACGTCCTGCGCACACGCATCCAGCAGGCCCTCGGCGACGAACCGTATGCCGGCGTGATCGTGGCGCTGGTGGTTGGCGACCAGCGCGGCATCGAGCAGCCGGATTGGGACGTGTTCAACCGCACCGGCGTGAGCCACCTGGTCGCCATCTCAGGCCTGCACATCACGATGGTGGCCGGACTGGCGGCGCTGGCGCTGTCCTGGCTGTGGCGCCGCTCGTTTTTCACCGGCGCCCAGCTGCCGTTGCTGCTGCCTGCGCAAAAGGTAGCCGCGCTCGGCGGCGCGCTGGCTGCGCTCTTGTACGTGCTGCTGGCCGGCTTCGGCGTGCCGGCTCAGCGTACCTTGTACATGCTGGCGGTGGTGGCGGCCGCGCTGTGGCTGGGGCGGCTCACCAGCGTGTCGCACATCCTGTGCCTGGCGCTCGGGCTGGTCGTGCTGATCGATCCCTGGGCGGTGCTGTGGCCGGGCTTCTGGCTGTCATTCGGCGCAGTGGGCGTGATCCTGTATGCGGGCCTGGGCCGCAGCAGCACCGCAAGCGGCTGGCGCGCGACGCTGGCGCTGGCCGCGCGCACGCAGTACGCGGTGACGCTCGGGCTGGTGCCCTTGACGCTGCTACTGTTTTCCCAGGTCTCGCTGGTCGGCCCGCTGGCCAATGCGGTCGCGATTCCCGTCGTGAGTTTCGTCGTCACGCCGCTGGCGCTCGTCGGCAGCCTGCTGCCGGCGCCGCTGGCCGCGCCGGTGCTGTGGTGCGCGCATCTCGCGCTGGAATGGCTGGCGCTCGCGCTGGGGTGGCTGGCGGCGCTGCCGCTCGCTGTCTGGAGCGCACCGGCGCCGCCGCCCCCGCTATTTACACTGGCGCTGCTCGGCACCGCCTGGATGCTGGCGCCGCGCGGCTGGCCGCAGCGCTGGACCGGCGCGGCGGCCTGGCTGCCGCTGTTCCTGCTGCAGCCGGCGTCCCCGCCGCCGGGCCGCTTCACCGTCACCGCCTTCGACGTCGGCCAGGGCATGGCGTTGCTGGTCGAAACGGCGCGGCACCGCCTGCTCTACGACGCCGGCCCGCAATATGCGCCCGGCCAGGACGCCGGCAGCCGCGTGATCCTGCCCTACCTGCGCGCACGCGGCATCCGCCGCCTCGACACCCTGGTCGTCTCGCACAGCGACCTCGATCACGTCGGCGGCGCACTGACCCTGCTCGACGCGCTGGCCATCGACAGCGTGAAGAGTTCGCTGGGACCGGGCCACCGCGTGGTCGCAGCGACCAGGGCGCATCGCCAGTGCGTGGCCGGCCAGCGCTGGGAGTGGGATGGCGTCGTGTTCGAGATGCTGCAGCCGACCGCGGCCAGCTACGCGGACAGCGGCCTGAAGGCAAACGCGCGCAGCTGCACCTTGCGTATCTCCGCGGGGGGCAGGGCGATCCTGCTGGCCGCCGACATCGAAGCTGCGCAGGAAGCGGCGCTGGTGGCCAGCGACCCGGACCTGCTGCGCGCCGACGTGCTGCTCGCGCCCCATCACGGCAGCGGCACCTCGTCCACGCCGGCCTTTCTCGCCGCGGTGAAGCCGTCGATCAGCGTGTTCCAGGTCGGGCACAGGAATCGTTACAAACACCCGAAAAAAGAGGTATTCGAGCGCTACGGCGCGCTTGCCATCGAACGGCTGCGCACCGATGAGTCGGGGGCGATCACCTTTGAGTTCAGTACCGACATCGCCACCGGCGAATACCGCCGCGACCATCCGCGCTATTGGTACGACCGCTAGCCCGGAAGCGGCAGCACGATCGCTACCCGCAGTCCGCCGCCCTCGCGGTTCATGGCCCGGATCGTCCCGCCATGCGCATGCACGACGCGCGCGGCAATCGCCAGGCCGAGGCCATGGCCGTCGACATTGGTGGCTGCTGTCTCGGAACGCGAAAAGGGCTGGAAGATCGTCGGCAGGTCGGCGGGTGCGATGCCGGGGCCGCGGTCGAGCACATCGATGTAGGCGCAACGCGCGTCGGCGCGCAGCGCGATCGTGACCACGCCGCCGGCGCCGCCATGCTTGACGGCGTTGCGCACCACGTTTTCGATCGCGCTCCACAGCAGGTCGGGGGCGCCATGCACTTGCACCTCTCCTGTGATCTCGACCTCGATCGCCGGGCCATCGGGACCGGCCTCGAAGCGCACGTCGGAGGCGATGGCGTCGACCAGTTCCGGCAGGTCGACCGGCTCGCGCTTGGGCAGTTCGGGATTGGCTTCGAGGCGGGACAGCGTCAGCAGTTCACCCACCAGCTTGTCCATGCGCACGCTCTCGCGCTCGATCCGTTCGAGCGAAGTGGCGATCTTGTCGGGCTGCTGGTGCGCCAGGCCGATCGCCGCCTGCAGGCGCGCCAGCGGCGAGCGCAGTTCGTGCGAGACGTCGTGCAGCAGGCGGCGCTGGCCATCCATCAGGGCGCGCAGGCGGCCGCTCATGCGGTCGAAGTCGCGTCCGAGGTCGTTCAGTTCGTCGCCGCCGCTCTTGCTGTCGGCGAAACGCGGCGCCAGGTCGCCGGCGGCGGCCGCCTCGAAGGCGTTGCGCAAGGCGCGGATCGGGCGCGAGAAATACCAGGCCAGCAGCAGGGCGAACAGCAGGCTGACGATGACGCTGGCCAGCAGCGGAATCGGTTTGCTCAGCTGCAGGCCGGGACCGAAGGGACCGCGCGGGCCATCGTCTCGGGCAAAGTCGGGACCGCCGGGTGGGTCGCCAGGCGGCGAAGATGGTCCGGGATGGGCCGCAATGCGCGCCGCCCCGCCTGCACGCGGTGGACGCTGCACGAAGGCGAGCAGGCGAGCGCCGCCGGGCGCGGTCAGTTCGCGCACCGGACGGAACGGCCGGTCGGCCCCGAGTTCGCGCCGCGCCTGCGCCAGCACCGCCGGCGGCACGGCGCGCCCGAGCAGTTCGCGTCCGCCGGGATCGACGACATACACCGTATGCCGGGTCATCTGCGTGATCATCTCGCGCAGCGCCGGCATGCCGCCGTATTTCAGGGCGACCGCGCTCGCATCGAGCAGGAAGCCGGCCGGCGGACCGGTCTCGATGCTGGCGACGCTGTGCGACAGGCGCGCCTGTTCGCGCAGCCAGAAGTAGCTGCCGATGCCGACGGCCGCCGCCACCTGCGCCAGCAGGATCGACAGGAAGAACTTCCAGAACAGGCGTCCCGCCGGGCGTGCGCGCGTGCTCATGTCAGGTGCGCAGCAGCTGGTAGCCGAGGCGGTAGACGGTCTGCAGCGGCGAACGGCCGTCGTCGAGCAGGCCGAGCTTGTGGCGCAGGCTGCTGAGGTGGACGTCGATGTTGCGGTCGAAGCGCGCCAGCGGCCGGCCCAGGCCCTGTTCCGACAGCTCGTTCTTGCTGACCGGGCGCCCCGCATGGCGCGCCAGCACTTCCAGCAGGTTGAATTCGGTGCTGGTCAGTTCCAGGTTGGCGCCGTCCCAGGTCGCGCGCCGCTGCTCGGGCAGCACGGTCAGCTTGCCGACACTGAGCACGGCGCCGGCGTTGGCATCCGGCTGGGTGTCGTGGGTACGGCGCAGGATGGCGCGCACGCGCGCGGTCAGTTCACGCGGCGTGCAGGGCTTGGTGACGTAGTCGTCGGCGCCCAGCTCCAGCCCCAGGATGCGGTCGGCGTCGTCGCCGCGACCGGTCAGCATCAGCACCGGGATTTTGCTGCCGGCACGGATGCGGCGCAGCGTCTCGATGCCGTTCAGGGCCGGCATCATCACGTCGAGGACGGCGATCGCATGGCGTCCGCTCAGGGCTTCGCGCGCACCGGTGGCGCCGTCGTGGGCGCAGGCGACCGTGAAGCCTTCGCCTTCCAGGTATTCGGTCAACATGGCGACGAGCTCGGTGTCGTCGTCGATCAGCAGGACGGTATTCATCTCCCGATGATAGCAAACGCGTGCGCGCCAGAGCACGGCGGCGGGCGGGTTTTACCCAGCTTTACGTTGCGCCGAGCCTTGCCGAAGCCGGCCGGACTTACGCGGTTTTACGTTGGATTAACGGCGTTTTACAAATCGTCGTTCCAGAATGAGGTCTTTCGAGATCCCATCAGGAGCAACAACATGAATCGGTTTCGCAACAGCGCGTTCCGCAGCACCGCCATCTTCCTCGCCGCCATGATTGCCGCCACGCCGGCCGCATTCGCCGAGGCTCCGCCGCCCGGCGTGCACGGCAGCGGCCCCGGTGCGCAGGACGGTCCAGACGCCGGACCGGGCCCGGGCGAACGCCGCGGCCCGGACGGCCACGGTCCACACGGGCGCATGGGCGGCCCTGGCCTGCCGTTCTTGCGCGGCGTGGAACTGACCGAGGCCCAGCAAGACCGCCTGTTCGCCATCCTGCACGCCCAGGCGCCGCAGCTGCGCGAGCAGGACAAGATCGAAGACAAGGCGCACGAAGCATTGCGCGCCATGGCCGAGGCAGGCGACTACAGCGAAGCCAAGGCGGCCGGCCACGCCAAGGCACTGGGCCAGGCGATCGCCGCGCGCGAACTGCTGCGCGTGCGCACCGGGGCGCAGGTCATGGCCCTGCTCACGCCGGAACAACGCGCCCAGGTCGGGCGCGCGCCACGTTGATAAGGGAGAGATCATGAACACGACACACCACCATGGCGACCTGCAGTCCGACCTCGACAAGCTGCTCGCCGCCAGCGCGAGCCGGCGCCAGAGCCTGCGCTGGCTGTTCGCCAGCGCCGCCGCCGTGCCGCTCTACGGCTGCGGCGGCGGCAGCGGGTCCGCCGCCGGCAGCGCGGCCACCACCACGCCGGCCACTACGACCGCCGGCGCCGGCACGGCGGCATGCACGGTCATCCCCGAGGAAACCGGCGGCCCGTACCCGGCCGACGGCACCAATTCCGCCAACGGCAAGGTAGCCAATGCGCTGACGCTGTCCGGCATCGTACGGCCCGACATCCGCTGGAGCGTGGCCGGCGCTTCCGGCGTGGCGATGGGCGTGCCGCTGACGATCAGACTCAAGATCGTCAACGTGGCGAACAGTTGCGCGAATGCCGCCGGCGCCACCGTCTACCTCTGGCACTGCGACCGCGACGGCAACTACTCGATGTATGCGAGCGCGATCAGCGCCGAGAACTACCTGCGCGGGGTACAGGAAGCCGATGCCGACGGCATCGTCACCTTCACCACCATCTTCCCCGGCTGCTACGACGGACGCATGCCGCACGTGCACTTCGAGGTGTATCCGACGCTGGTCAAGGCAACGAGCGCGGCGAATCGCGTGAAGACCTCGCAGTTCACCTTCCCGCTGGCGACCTGCAACGAGGTGTACACGGCGACCGGCTATGCGGCCAGCGTGCGCAACCTGGCGCGCATCAGCTACGCGAGCGACAACGTGTTCGCCGACGGCACCGCATTGCAGATGGCGGCCATGAGCGGCGACATGGTGAACGGCTACGTGGCGACGCTGACTGTAGGTGTTTCCCTCTAAAGAAGTTCGCGAGGGGGCAGGGCACATTACAATCGGGGCTTCCTGTCGAGAGTCCCGCGTATTTCATGACCAAGCCCCTGCTGCATTTCTGCCACGGTAACAGCTTCCCCTCCGGTACCTACCGCCAGCTGCTGGACGGCTTGCGTCGCCATTACGACGTCCACTTTACCGACATGGTCGGCCACGATCCGCGCTTCCCGGTGGGCGATGGCTGGAGCGGCCTGGTGGACGAACTGATAGCGCAGCTCGAGGGCCATGGCCGCCCGGCGATCCTGGTCGGCCATTCGCTCGGCGGCATGCTGAGCACGATGGCGGCGGCGCGCCGGCCCGAGCTGGCGCGCTGCGTGGTGATGCTCGATTCGCCCGTGGTCGCCGGCTGGCGCGCGCTGGCCTGGCGCCTGGTGAAACTGCTGGGTAAAGGCTCGCGCTTTTCGCCGGCGCGCTTTTCCGAACGGCGCCGCAATGTCTGGCCGGACCGCGCCGCCGCCCACGAGCATTTCAACTCGAAGGACATCTTCAAGGCCTGGGCGCCGGGCGTGCTCGACGACTATCTCGACGTCGGTCTCGCACCGCATGCGGACGGCGTGCAGCTGCGTTTCGACCGCGCGGTCGAGACGGCAATCTACAACGCGCTGCCGCACCACATGGGCGACGTCATCCGCCGCCGCTTCCCGGTGCCGGTCGGCTTCATCGGCGCGAACCATTCGGAAGAGCTGCGCCAGGCTGGCGTCGCCTCGACGCGCAAGCTGGTCGGCCAGAATTTCGTGATGACCGAAGGCTCGCATCTGTACCCGCTCGAGCACCCGCTGCGTACGGCCCAGCTCACGCACCAGATGATCGGGCGCCTGCTGGGCACGCGCCTTGAACGAAAGCCAATGCTGGCGGAAGGATAAGTCTGGGCACCGCTTTTCGCGTAAAATCGCGGGATTCACAAGCAATCCTGAAAGAAGCGAGCATGGCAATCAAGAGCGATAAATGGATCCGCCGCATGGCGGAAGAAACCGGCATGATCGAACCCTTCGCACCGGGCCAGGTCCGCGAAGAAGAGGGCCGCCGCATCATTTCCTACGGCACCTCGTCGTATGGCTACGATATCCGCTGCGCCGACGAGTTCAAGGTCTTCACCAACATCAACAGCACCATTGTCGACCCGAAGAACTTCGATTCGAATTCGTTCGTGGACATCAAGAGCGACGTCTGCATCATCCCGCCGAATTCGTTCGCGCTGGCACGCACCATCGAATACTTCCGCATCCCGCGTAACGTGCTGACCGTCTGCCTCGGCAAATCGACCTATGCGCGCTGCGGCATCATCGTCAACGTGACGCCGTTCGAACCCGAATGGGAAGGCTACGTCACGCTCGAGTTCTCGAACACGACGCCGCTGCCGGCCAAGATCTACGCCGGCGAGGGCTGCGCCCAGGTGCTGTTCTTCGAATCCGACGAAGTCTGCGAGACCTCGTACAAGGACCGCGGCGGCAAGTACCAGGGCCAGCGCGGCGTGACGCTGCCGAAGACCTGATACGGTTTCAGAAGGCAGGTCTTGTAATCTGTATCATTTTTGGCGGAGGCGGCCATGGCCGATTGCTGCAGCGGCGGCTGTTCTCCGAAGCAGCCGCCGGTCGATCCCGCCTACCGGCGCATCCTGTGGATCGCGCTGGCCGTCAACCTGCTGATGTTCGGCGTCGAACTCCTCGGCGGCTGGGCGTCCGGCTCGGTCTCGCTGCTGGCCGACGCGGTCGATTTCTTCGGCGACGCCGCCAACTACGGCATTTCCCTGTTCGTGCTCGGCCTGGCGCCGCTGTGGCGTTCGCGTACCGCTTTGGTAAAAGGCGCGACCATGGGCGGGTATGGCGTGTTCGTGATCGCCACCGCCTTGTGGCATCTTGCGGCCGGCACGCTGCCGCAGGCGTCGACAATGGGCGCGATCGGCCTTGCTGCGCTGGCCGCCAACCTGCTGGTGGCGGCGCTGCTGTTCGCCTACCGGCATGGAGACGCCAACATGCGCTCGGTGTGGCTGTGTACGCGCAATGACGCGATCGGGAACGTCGCCGTGATGCTGGCGGCGCTCGGGGTGTGGAAAGCGGGGAGTGCTGGCCCGATCTGCTCGTGGCCGGAGTGATGGGTGTGCTCGGCCTGACGGCGGCGCGCAGTGTGATCCTGCAGGCGCGCGGTGAGATGAATGGAAGGCCAGCTGTTGGGGCGCCGTCGATCGTGGAATTAAAACGGTAGGGTGGGGCAATTCAGGCCAATGGCGTGAATTGCGAGCCCACGCGTATAAGCGCGTCCTTGCACCGCACCGTGTCTGGCATACCCGTAAGGTGGGCGGGTCTTCCCGCCCACGCGTCCAACCATCGCATGAACAATCGTGTCGCTACAATGCCAGCACGGTTTGAACGCGTGGGCGGGAGACCCGCCCACCTTACGTCGGCTTGCGGAAGCCGCAGGTTGATGCATGCGCCCGTACCGCGTGGGCACAGGGGCGCCCACCCTACAACCCCCAAAAAAAGAGGAGCCAACGGCTCCTCTTTTCACATCAGGACTCCAACAATCAGTCCTGCTTCACGCAATCCACGAAGTAATCGCGCTTGCCATCCACCTCGCGCTTGACCAGCCCGTGCACGTCGGTCTCGAAGCCCGGGAAGCGCTCGTTGAAGTCGCGCGCGAAGCGCAGGTAGTCGACGATGATCTTGTTGAAGCGCTCGCCCGGGATCAGCAGCGGGATGCCCGGCGGGTAAGGCGTCAGCAGGATCGCGGTGGTGCGGCCTTCCAGGTCTTCGATGGCGACGCGCTCGATGTCGCGGCGCGCCATCTTGGCGAATGCGTCCGACGGCTTCATCGCCGGGACCATGTCCGACAAATACATCTCGGTCGTCAGGCGCGCGACGTCGTACTGCTTGTAGAAGCTGTGGATCTGCGTGCACAGGTCGCGCAGGCCGCGCGACTCGTAGCGCGGGTTGGCGGCGGCGAACTGCGGCATCACGCGCCACATCGGCTGGTTGCGGTCGTAGTCGTCCTTGAACTGCTGCAGGGCGGTGACCAGCGTGTTCCAGCGGCCCTTGGTGATCCCGATCGTGAACATGATGAAGAACGAGTACAGCCCGCACTTCTCGATGATCACGCCGTGTTCGGCCAGGTATTTGGTGACGATCGAGGCCGGGATGCCGGTCTCGCCGAACTTGCCGTCCAGGGACAGGCCCGGCGTGACGACAGTCGACTTGATCGGGTCGAGCATGTTGAAGCCTTCGGCCAGGTTGCCGAAGCCGTGCCAGTCGTCCTCGGCGCGGATCATCCAGTCCTTCTGCTCGCCGATGCCTTCCTCGCCTTCGACGTCCGGGCCCCAGACCTTGAACCACCAGTCTTCGCCGTATTCGGCGTCGACCTTCTTCATGGCGCGGCGGAAGTCGAGCGCTTCCAGGATCGATTCCTCGACCAGGGCGGTGCCGCCCGGCGCTTCCATCATGGCGGCGGCGACGTCGCAGGAAGCGATGATCGAGTACTGCGGCGAGGTCGAGGTGTGCATCAGGAAGGCTTCGTTGAAGGCGTCCTGGTCGAGCTTGACCGATTCCGATTCGCGCACCAGCACCTGCGAGGCCTGTGAGAGGCCGGCCAGCAGCTTGTGGGTCGACTGGGTTGAGAAGATCATCGACTGCTTGGCGCGCGGGCGGTCGCGGCCGATCGCGTGCATGTTCTTGTAGAAGTCGTGGAAGGTCGCATGCGGCAGCCAGGCTTCGTCGAAGTGCAGGGTCTCGATCTTCCCGTCCAACATTTCGCGCAGGGTCTCGACGTTGTAGACCACGCCGTCGTAGGTCGACTGGGTGATGGTCAGGATGCGCGGCTTCTTGTCCTTCGCTTCGCGCGCGAACGGGTTGGCTTCGATCTTGCGGGCGATCGACTCTTCGGTGAATTCTTCGAGCGGGATCGGGCCGATGATGCCGAGGTTGTTCCGGGTCGGCATCAGGAATACGGGGATCGCGCCGCACATGATGATCGAGTGCAGGATCGACTTGTGGCAGTTGCGGTCGACGACGACGATGTCGCCCGGCGCGACGGTAGAGTGCCAGACCATCTTGTTCGAGGTCGAGGTACCGTTGGTGACGAAGTAGCAGTGGTCGGCGCCGTAGATGCGCGCGGCGTTGCGCTCGGACTTGGCGACCGGACCGGTGTGGTCGAGCAGTTGGCCGAGTTCCTCGACCGCGTTGCAGACGTCGGCGCGCAGCATGTTCTCGCCGAAGAACTGGTGGAACATCTGGCCCACAGGCGACTTGAGGAAGGCGACGCCGCCCGAGTGGCCGGGGCAGTGCCACGAGTAAGAACCGTCGTAGGCGTAGTTGACCAGCGCGCGGAAGAAGGGCGGCGCCAGCGAGTCGAGATAGGCCTTGGCTTCGCGGATGATGTGGCGCGCGACGAATTCCGGCGTGTCCTCGAACATGTGGATGAAGCCGTGCAGCTCCTTCAGGATGTCGTTCGGGATGTGGCGGCTGGTGCGCGTCTCGCCGTAGATATAGATCGGGATGTTCGAATTCTTGTGGCGGATCTCCTGCACGAAGGCGCGCAGGCGCGTCAGCGCGGTATCGGTTTCCTCGACCGAGCCGCCGCCGAATTCCTCATCGTCGATCGACAGCACAAAGGCGGAGGCGCGCGACTGCTGCTGGGCGAACTGCGACAGGTCGCCGTAGCTGGTCAGGCCCAGTACTTCCATGCCTTCCTTTTCCATCGCGGCGGCGAGGGCGCGGATGCCGAGGCCGGACGTGTTCTCGGACCGGAAGTCCTCGTCGATGATGATGATGGGGAAACGAAATTTCATTGACTGCTCCAATGCGAAGCGCCGTGGGAACAAGCGACGCCTTCGCAGGGCGGCTTGCCAGCACGGCACCGAAAAATAAGAAGCGGATTTTCGCAGAAAATCCGCCGTCCGGTGGGGATTTTTTCACTAGGGTACCGGGATGCGTCCCGGTACGGCGCACATCAGTGCCGCGCCCGTGGATCAGCCGCGATCCCGGCCTGGCGCCCGTGGCGAAAAGTGCCCGACCAGCGCCGCCAGCAGCACGGCACCGGCCGCCGCGCCGAACGGCATCAGCATGGTCGGCATCGGATCGGCGCGCAAGGCGGCGAACAGGCCCAGCGTCAGGCCGAAGGTGGCCACGCCGCAGGTGGCGGTGAGCAGCCAGGTGCGCCGCGCCAGCAGCGCGACGGCCGCCAGCGAGATGGCGATCTGCTGGGCCACCGACGCCAGCGTCCACTGGCGATGGCGATACAAGGCCTGGTCGGACTTCAGGTTCCACGCGTTCGACGACGCTTCCCAGCGCTCGGCTTCCTTGCGGATCTCTTCCTTCTCGAGCCGGTAGCGGTCGACCTCGCGCCGGTAGCGCGCCGCATCGACGCCGGGGATGCTGGTCGCCAGTTCCGCCAGGTTCTGGCGGTTCGACTTGGCCTGGAAGTGGTTCCAGGCGTTGGCGGCGCTGGTCTTGTCGATCGCCGCATTGCTCTTGTAGAGCGAGGCGTCGTTGTGCGTGCTGCTGCCGAGGAAACCGAACAGGGTGCCGATCGTGGCCAGCACCGCGATCAGCACCGCCACCTTGCCGGCGAAGCCGTCGCCGCCGCGTGGAGCGGGCGCGCTCACGCCGCGCTTCCCTGGCGCTCGTAGGTCACGAAGGCATAGTCGTAGCCGTTCGCTTCCGAACGATGGGTCGCGCGCGCGGTCTCGACCCACACGCCGCGGTCGATGGGCGGGAAGAAGGTGTCGCAATTGAAGCTGTGGTCGATTTCGGTGACGATCATGCGGTCGGCGACGCTCATGGCGGCTGCGAAAATCTGGGCGCCGCCGATGATGCTGGCCGGCGCATCGCCTGCCAGCGCGATTGCCGCCTCCAGCGAAGTGACGGCGTCGACGCCCTCGTGGCGCCATCCGGCGTTGCGGGTGACGACGATGTTGCGCCGGCCAGGCAGCGGGCGGCCGATCGAATCGAAGGTCTTGCGGCCCATGATGATTGGCTGGCCGAGGGTGACGCGCTTGAAGTGCGCCAGGTCTTCAGGCAGGTGCCAGGGCAGCTTGTTGTCGATGCCGATACCGCGCTGCGCGTCGATCGCCACGACCAGGGTCAGGCGGGTCATCGGGCTGGTCCTGGGTGGCGGTGGGAGGCGGGAGCGGGCATGAAGGGAGTCCTGTCGAGGTGAAAATGGAGGAGGGCAGATGGTGTCGCGAGTGGGGCGGTGTGTCAAGTTACTTTGTACTGGCGCGGCTTACCTAATACAGATCGAACAGGCCTGCACCTTCCCAGCGCGGCAGCGGATTCGCCGACTGCGCCGACACCGCCTTCGCGGCATAGCCATCTCCCAAGTTCGCCACCAGCCGCGGAAAGGCGCGGCAATAGCTCGACTGGATGCCGGCCAGGCGCGCGAGCTGGCGGTATTCGATCACGGCGCTGGCCGGCACGGCATCGAGCACGCGCCGCACGCGCTCGCGCCAGTCGTCATGCCAGGGCTGTTCGAGAACGCCCAGGTCGAGAATGCTGTCACCGCGCCCGATGGTGCCGCCGGCCAGCACCCGCGCCAGCACGCCGCGCCGGGCGCCGATGCGCGCCGCCAGCCGTGGCTGGATCGCATCGAGCTGGCCGCAGGCTTCGCACTGGAACATCACGCGTAGGCGCACCTGCGCGCCGATCTGGAGTACGGTGCCGGAAGCGAGACGGGAGGTATCGAGGTCGAGCAGCAGGTTTTCGCGCAATGCCTGGGCGGGCAAGCCCAGGTCGCCGTAGGTCGACGCGCTCGCCAGCAGCAGCTGGCGCGGCGAAAGAGCGTCGGCGTGGAGGTCGCCGGCGATGCCGACGCCGGCGAGCAGGCGCAGGCTGTCGGCGGTAGCGGGCTTGCCTTTCGCCGGGCGCCAGGCAAGCCCTTCGAGGCGGCCGGCGTGCACGCGCTTAGACCGCCACCGGCGCCTTGATGCCCGGGTGCGACTGGTAGTCGACGACTTCGAAATCCTCGAAGCGGTAATCGAACAGCGATTCCGGCTTGCGCTTGATGATCAGTTTCGGCAGCGGCAGAGGTTCGCGCGACAGCTGCAGGTCGGCCTGCTCCAGGTGGTTCGAATACAGGTGGCAGTCGCCGCCGGTCCAGACGAAGTCGCCCACGTCCAGGCCGGCCTGCTGCGCCATCATGTGGGTCAGCAGCGCGTAGGACGCGATATTGAAGGGCACGCCGAGGAAGATGTCGGCGCTGCGCTGGTAAAGCTGGCAGGACAGTTTGCCGTCGGCGACGTAGAACTGGAAAAAGGCGTGGCAGGGCGGCAGCTTCATCTGCGGGATGTCGGCCACGTTCCAGGCCGAGACGATCATGCGGCGCGAATCGGGGGTGGTTCTGATCTGTTCGAGCACCTGGCTGATCTGGTCGATGTGCGCGCCCGATGGCGTCGGCCAGTTGCGCCACTGGTGGCCGTAGATCGGACCGAGCTCGCCGTCGGCGTCGGCCCATTCGTCCCAGATCGAGACGCCGTTCTGCTTCAGGTAGGCGATGTTGGTCGAGCCCTGCAGGAACCAGATCAGTTCATGGATGATCGACTTGAGGTGCACCTTCTTGGTGGTCACCAGCGGAAAGCCTGCGGTCAGGTCGAAGCGCATCTGGTGGCCGAACACGGACAGGGTGCCGGTACCGGTGCGGTCGGTCTTGAGCGCGCCGTGCTCTTTCACATGGCGCATGAAGTCGAGGTATTGGCGCATTGCTGTCCTTCAGGCTGTCTTGAATAAGCACGCTATTTTAACTGATCCGCAAGGATGGCCAGCGCCTCGCGCAGGCGCGCTTCCGGAACGCCCAGCAGGTTGTCGCCGACGTACAGCTCGAAAAAGCTGGTATCCGGCAGCACGCCGTTCGCGATGCGGTTGAACAGCCAGATGCCGTGGCGTTCGGCCAGCTCGGCGCGAATCGCCAGCGCGCGCTCGCGGCTCACCGGCAAATGCAGGTGCAGCATGTTGGCGGCGGGCTTGCCTGGATTGACGCGGATCGCCGGATGCGCGCGCAGCAGATCGACCAGCAGTTCGGTGCGGCGGAAGTAGTCCGGCATCGCGGCCAGACGCGCATCGAACTGCATCGCCGCCGACACGATGTAAGGAGAGCGGTGAATCACGTTGCCGCCCTGGCGCCGGAACCATTCGGCGGCGCGGTCGACGAATTCGCGGGTCCCGAGCAGCAGCGCGCCACCGAGGCCGCCGATGCCCTTGTACAGCGACACATACACCGAGTCGAAGCCGGCCGCGATCTCGGCGGCGCTCTTGCCATAGCCGGCCTGCGCTTCCCACAGGCGTGCGCCATCCATGTGCAAGTGCGCGCCGCGCGCCTTGCAGTGCGCCTTGACGGCTTCCAGCTCTTCCCACGCCGAGACCTGGCCGCCGATCTCGCGCATCGGGATTTCGATACCGACGGCGCCCAGTTTGTCGGGCACAGCTTCCAGGTCGGCGACCGTCCACGGGCGGTTGCGGTCGCCGACCTGCAGCGCGTCGAAGTGGCCGAGCATCTGGTAGTTCGAGCGCTCGTGCACGAAGATATGGGAGGTTGGGTGCAGCGCGGCAGGGGCGTTGCCGCGGTCGGCGCAGGCCAGGCGCAGGGCCGTCACCTGGGCCATGGTGCCGCTGATGCAGAACACGGCGGCGGGAAAGCCGAGCAGGGCGGCGACCTTGTCCTCGAAACGCTCGATCAGGGCGCCGGCGCCGTAGACGTCGTGCTCGACGCCGTGTTGTTCGCACCAGGCAGCCATGGCGGCGTACATGTCGGCGGGCGTGCGAACGCGGTGGCCGGGGAAGACGGTGTCGCAGCGGCGGATGAGTTCAGCGTCGGTCAAGGTGGGCTCCTGGGTGGGGAAGCCACTTTACACTGTAGGTGTGCTACGCGGAAGGGCGGTGGTCGTCGGATGCGCCAACATCGATCACGCGGTGATCCGGTGGGCATGCCCACCTTGCGTTAGACCGCCGTCAACGCCAGGCGCGGCGCCGGCGCCTCGACCGCAGCCACACCCTCGTCCAGCCTGAACAAGCGCACCGCGCGTGCCAGTTCCGCCGCCTGGTCCTGCATCGCCTGGGCCGCCGCGCTGGCCTCTTCGACCAGCGCCGCATTATGGCGGGTGCTGTCGTCCATCTCGCCGATCGCGCGGTTGACCTGCTCGATGCCGCTGCTTTGTTCGAGGCTGGCGGCGGTGATGTCGGCCATGATGTCGGTCACGCGGCCGACGCTGGCGAGCACCTCGTGCATCGTGGCGCCGGCTTTCGACACCAGGTCGCGGCCGGCGTCGACCTCGGCGCTCGATGCCGCGATCAGGGTCTTGATCTCCCGCGCGGCGGCCGCGCTGCGCTGGGCCAGGTTGCGCACTTCGCCGGCGACGACGGCAAAGCCGCGTCCCTGTTCGCCGGCGCGCGCCGCTTCCACGGCGGCGTTCAGGGCCAGGATGTTGGTCTGGAAGGCGATGCCGTCGATGACGCCGGTGATGTCGGCGATCCGGCGCGAGGACTGGTTGATCGATTCCATCGTCTCGACCACTTGCCCGACCATGCTGCCGCCTTTCTGGGCGATGGTCGAGGCCGAGACGGCCAGGCTGTTGGCCTGGCGCGCGTGCTCGGCGTTCTGGCGCACGGTCTCGGTGAGTTCGCCCATCGACGAGGACGTGGCGGCCAGGCTGCCGGCCTGCTGCTCGGTGCGCGCGCACAGGTCGAGGTTGCCGGTCGAGATCTCGTTCGAGGCGTTGGCGATCTGCTCGGCGCCGTCGCGCACCTTGCCCACGACGGACGAGAGCTTGCGGCTGATGCCGTTCATGGCGTCCAGCAGCAGGCCGATCTCGTCGGCATGGCGGCGTTCGACCTGCACCGTCAGGTCGCCGCCGGCGATGCGCGCCGCGGCGTCGCGGGCCGTGGCCAGCGGACGGGTGATGGTGGCGCGCACGAAGGCGTACAGGATGGCGGCGAAGACCGAGAGGGCGACCAGGCCGAACACGATGTACTGGTTGCGCAGCGCGGTGGCGTGCGCCGTGATTTCGTCGCGGTAGGTGCCGCCGACGATGACCCAGTTCCAGTCCTTGAAAAAGGCGAACGAGACGATCTTTTCGCGCGTGGCGGTCTCGCCCGGGTTTTGCCAGTCGTAGACCAGCGTGCCGGTCTTCCTGTCGAGGATTTCCCTGACGAAGGCGCGGCCGTTCGACGCGCGCTCGGCGAGGATGTTCTGGCCCTCCCGCGTCGGGTGCACCAGCAGGTCGCCCTCGCCCTTGCCGGGCGCGGCGTTCAGTACGTAGAAATAACCGGTGTCGCCGACCTTGATGGCGCGGATGCGTTCCTTGAGGGCCGCCGCCTCGGCGCTGATGTCGACGCCGACGTAGAGCGCGCCGACCACCTTGCCGCCGGCGTCGCGCACCGGCGCATACTGGGTGATGAACTGCTTGCCGAAGAGCGTCGCCAGGCCAACGTAGACCTTGCCCGCCTTGATGGCGGCATAGGCCGGGCTGGCGCGGTCGAGCCGGGTGCCGACGGCGCGCTCGCCGTTTTCCTTCTTCACCGAAGTGGAGACGCGCACGAAGTCGTCGCCGTCGACGACGAAGATGGTGGCGTTGCCGCCGGTCTCGCCGCTGAAGCGGTCCGGGGCGCTGAAGTCGAGGTTCAGGACCTTGCCATCGTGCTTCAGCGCCGGTACCGGCTTGCCGTCGATGTCGATCGGCGCCGTCGCATCGGCCTCGAAACTGCCGCCGAATTCGGCGCCGAAGATGCGCCCGAAACTGACGGCTTCGGCCGACACCGTGCGGTTGAACATGTCGATCGTGTTGACCACGCCGTGCAGTTCGTCCTGCATATTGTCGCTGGCGCGTTCTTCCAGCAGGGCGGCGGTGGAGACCGAAATCGCCAGGATGAGCGCAGCGATGATGAGGCCGACCAGCGCAAAGCTGAAGGCGCTGATCTTGGTGCCAACGTTCCAGTTGGCGGGGTGGTATTTGTTGGACATGGGAGGAAACGCAAAGGTGGATCTTGCGGATCCTACCAGTGAGTTTCCCCACATCAACTAAAAAATGTCGAAACGATCATGGCTTCTGTCGCACCTGTGACACAGCTTTAATGTTCGACATGCACATTATGAAACTGCAGCGCCGCCAGGTTGGCATAGATGCCTTTCATCGCCACCAGCGAAGCATGGGTACCGGTTTCCACCACGCGGCCGTCTTCCATCACCACGATGCGGTCGGCGCGCTGCACGGTCGCCAGGCGGTGCGCGATGATGACGGTGGTGCGGCCGACCATCGCCGCTTCCAGCGCCCCCTGCACCAGGCGTTCGGATTCGGCGTCAAGCGCGCTGGTCGCTTCGTCGAGCAGCAGCAGCGGCGGGTTTTTCAGCAGGGCGCGCGCGATCGCGATGCGCTGGCGCTGGCCACCGGACAGGCGCACGCCGCGCTCGCCGAGGAAGGAGCGGTAACCCTGCGGCAGGCGCTCGATGAACTCGTGCGCGGCAGCCAGTTTGGCGGCGGCGATGACTTCCTCGTCGCTCGCTTCGGGCCGGCCGTAGCGGATGTTTTCCATCGCGTCGGCCGAGAAGATCACCGTGTCCTGCGGAACGATGCCGATCGCGCCGCGCAGGGTGTGCAGGTCGAGGTCGCGGATGTCGACGCCGTCGAGCGTGATCGAACCGGATTGCGGATCGTAGTAGCGCAGCAGCAGCTGGAACAGCGTGGTTTTACCCGCGCCGGACGGGCCGACCACGGCCACGGTTTCGCCGGGGCGAATCGCCAGCGTCACGTGATCGAGGGCCGCCGTGTCCTGGCGCGACGGGTAGGCAAAGGTGAGGTCGTTCAGGGCCAGCGCTGCACCGTTCGAGGAGCGCAGCGGTAAGGCGCGTGGGTGTGCCGAGTTGCGGATGTCCGAGCGCGCGGCCAGCAGTTCGAGCAGGCGCTCGGTGGCGCCGGCGGCGCGCTGCGCTTCGCCCATCACTTCGGCCAGGGCGCCGATCGAGCCGGCCACGATCGAGGCGTACAGGATGAACTGGCCGAGGTCGCCGCCGGTCATGGTCCCCTGCAGCACCGCGTGTGCGCCCAGCCACAGCACGAACACGATGGTGCCGAACACCAGCACGATGGCGAGCATGGTCAGCAGCGAGCGCGCGCGGATGCGCTGCATGGCCGCGCTGAAGGCGCCTTCGACGCTGGTGCCGAAACGCTCGGCTTCGATCTTTTCGTGGGTGTAGGCCTGCACGGTCGGCATGGCGTTCAGGATCTCGCCGGCCAGCGCCGAGGCGTCGGCGATGCGGTCTTGCGAATCGCGCGAGAGCTTGCGCACGCGCCTCCCGAACAGCACGATCGGCAGGATCACGGCCACCAATAAAGCCAGGATGATGGCGGTGAGCTTGGCGCTGGTCACGAACAGCATCACCAGGCCGCCGGTGAAGAGCAGGGTATTGCGCAATGCAAGCGAGATGCTGGTGCCGACCACGGCCTGGATCAGCGTGGTGTCGGTGGTCAGGCGCGACAGCACTTCGCCGGTTTGCGTGGTCTCGAAGAATTCCGGGCTCTGGTGCACGACGTGGCGGTAGACGGCGCTGCGGATGTCGGCGGTGACGCGTTCGCCCAGCCAGGACACCATGTAGAAGCGCGCGGCGGTCGCCACGCCGAGCACGGCGGCCACGCCGAACAGCGCCAGGAAGGTGGCGTCGACGTGGCGGATGCTCTGGGCGCCGGCCGAGGCACCGAAGCCGAGATCGATCATCTGCTTGAAGGCGGCAGGGATGGCCAGCGTGGCGCCGGCCGCGAACAGCAGGGCGATGCCGGCCAGGATGAACTGGCGGCGGTAGGGGCGAAGAAACGGCATCAGCCCCTTGAGCGCGGCGAGGCTGCCCTTGCGGGATGCGGCGCTGTCGGGAGCCGGGCTGGCATTGTTGGTGCTGGTGCTGGTACTGGGGCTGGGTGAGCGCTGGGTCATCGTGTCGCTTGCTGTTCTGCTTGTTATTTTGTCTGGTGATTCAAAGTTTCATTTGCCGCACGTAGCCGGTCATCTCGAGATAGCCGCGTCCCGCCGGCACGCCGTCGCGCGCGACCGTCACCGCGCCTTCCCAGTAGACGGCGCCGGTCGAGCGGCGCGAATCGAGTTCCTGGTCGGGCTGCAGCGGTGCGATCTGCCAGCGCGTGCCGCCGGTCGCGATCGTGGTGGCGACCGGGTACTCGGCATTGGTACGCGGCGACTTCCACCGCGTTTGCGGAGAAAACGTCACCTCGCCCGGCGCGTAACGGGTCACTTTGCCGTCGCGCCCGCGCACGGTGGCGTGCGCCCATAGTTTACCACCGTCCTTGGCGCGGATCTGGAAAGCCATCAGCGCCGAGCCGTCGTCGAGATTCGCGCCGATCCAGTCCCAGCCCTGCGCCTCCGGTTGCAGTGCTTCGCTCGACCATTCGTGGTCGAACCAGGCGCTGCCCGTGACCGGCCCGGTGGCGCCCGCGCGTCCGGCCACGCCCGTCACCTTCAGCTGCGGCAGGCTGTAGTAATAGCTCGCGTGCTGCGCGGCCGGCCCCTTGCGCGAATAGCCGCCTTCGCCCTGTACCAGCGGCGGCTGGGTGGGGGTGAGCGTCAGCTCGAAGGTCATCGCCGACGATTTGAGCGTCACGCGGTAATTGCCGTCCGCGCCACGCACCATGCGCCAGTCGTCGAGCTTGACGTCGAGGTCGCCCGGTTTGGCCCAGGCCAGCCCGAAGCCTTCGCGGCTGCTGCGCTCGTCGTGCACCAGGCGCCCGACCTCGGGATCGGACAGCGCCGCATGGCCGATCACCAGCTGGTGCGGCGCAAAGGCGCTCGGGTTGGCCGGATCGTGTTCGGTGCGGCTCCTGAAAAACGTCACCTGGAAGCCGAGCGGCTTGCCGGCGGCCGTTTTCAGCCAGCCGGTGACGTACCACCACTCGGTGCGAAATTCTGGATGGGCGCCGTAGTCGCGCGGGAAGGCCATGGGTTGGCCCGGCTTCACCGGCGCGAATTGCGGCGGCGCCGCCTGCGCCAGGCCGGCCAGCATCGGCATTAACAACAGCAGCAGTACAAATACAAATCGCATCACCAATCCTCCCGCACGGCGCGCACCGGCCCGCCCGATAACGCACAGCGTCCCGACACCAGCGCGGTGCCGACCGACGCCGCCACCAGCACCGCCGCCACCGTGCCCAGCAAGCCCCAGGGCAGGTGCAGCCCCATGGTCCAGTGGAAGGATTGCGGATTGACGACGAACACCAGGATCAGGCTGATCACCAGTCCCAGCGCGAAGCCGCAAGCCACGCCGAGGGTGGTCAGCAAGCCGCCCTCGACGGCGAGGATGCCGAGCACCTGCCCGCGCGTCACGCCGACGTGGCGCAGCATGCCGAATTCGCGTGCGCGCGCCAGCGTCTGCGCCGAAAAGGTGGCGGCCACGCCGGACAGGCCGATGACGATGGCGATCGCTTCCAGCAGGTAGGTCACGGCAAAGCTGCGGTCGAAAATCTGCAGGCTGGCGGCGCGGATCTCGCCGGGCCGCGCCAGTTGCAGCGCGCCGCCGAAGGGGAGCTGGCGCAGCGCGCGCTCGATGCGATGGGTAGCGGCTTCGCTGCCGGCGTAGATGGCGGCATCGGTCACTTCCAGGGAGTTGGTGAGCGCGCGGTAGTCCGCCAGCCGCACCACGACGGAACCGGACTGGTTGGCGTAGTCGCGCCAGACGCCGGCGATATAGAAGGAAGCGGGCCGTCCGCCCAGCGGCAGCTTGAGGGTTTGGCCGACCTGCACGCCGTACAGGTCGAGCATCGCTTCCGAGACCCAGGCCGGACGCGCGCCGGCCGGAACGAGGTTCGATTCGCCCACGAGGAACAGCAGGCGACCGGGATCGGCAGCGTCGATGTCGCGCGCGATCAGCACCACGTCGGGACGGTCGGCCGCGAGCGACACTGGCCGCGTGCGCAGGAACTGGACCGGGCTGCCGCCGGCGGCGCGCGCGATCGCATCCTGTTCCGGCTTGCCGAAAAAGCCCGAACTGCCGCCGGCGCTGCTGCGTACGTACAGGTCGGCCGGCAGGATGTGGCGCATCCAGTCGTCGACCGAGATGCGGAAGCTGGCCACCATGATGCCCATCGCGACCATCAGGCTGAAGCTGGCAAGCACGCCGCCGAGGGCGATCGAAGCCTGGCCGGGGGCGTTCGCCAGGCGCGCGAGCGTCAGCGCCAGCACCGGCGGCGGGTTGGCAGAGCGTTGCAGCGGACGGCTGAGCAGGCGGAAGCTGGCGGCGGCCAGGCGCGGCATCAGGCCGATGCCGCCGATCAGCAGCAGGGCGATCGCAAAATAGCCGAACAGCGGCAGTTCGAACACGGGCGGCGCGAACGAGAACACGCCGGCCAGCGCCAGGCACACCAGCGAAGGCCAGACGCGCGACAAGTGCGCCAGCGCCGCTTCGTCGTTGCCGCCCTTCAGGGCTACGGCAGGCTTGGCGCGCGCCGCTTCGAATGCCGGCGCCAGGCAGCCGAGCAGCGCCACGCCCAGGCCCAGCGCGAAGAACACGAATGCCGCGACCGGCGTGAAGACCACCTGCGGCTTGATGCCCGGGAAGTAGCCGGCGCCGAGGTCGCCGCCGAAGAAGCGTAGCGCCAGCGCCGCCAGCGCATAGCCGGCCGCCACCCCCAGCAGCGCGCCGATCACGCCCAGGCTGGCGCCTTCGATCAGCACCTGGCGCAGCAACTGGCGCCGTTCGACGCCGAGCACGCGCAAGAGCGCGAACTGGCTGCGCCGGCGCATCACCGACAGCGCCTGGGTCGAAAACACCAGGAAGGCGCCGGTGAACAGCGCGACCAGCGCCAGCACCGTCAGGTTCACGCGGTAGGCGCGGCTGAGGTTATTGTTGCGGCTTTGCTGGTCGCTGTCGTTCGGCTGCTGGACGCGGAAGCGCCCCGGGAATTCGCGTTCCAGATCGGCCGTCAGGCGCGCCTCGAACTCGGCGCGGTTGACGCCGTCGCGCAATTTGAGGTCGACGCGCGAGAGTTTGCCGAGCTGGTCGAAGCGCCACTGCAGGGCGCCGATGTCCATCACGCCAAAGCGCTGGCCTGGCCGCGCGCGCGCCACCGGACCGGCCACGCGCAGCGCGACGTCGCGCGTGCCGGCGCGCGCCGTGAGCGCCGCATCCGTTTGCAGGTTCAGCCAGGCTTGCGCGGCGGGCGACAGGAAGACGCTGTCGTCGGCCAGGATGTCGCTGCCGCGCCCCTCTGTCGGCACCCCCAGCAGGTCGGGCGCGATATAGCCGGCGCGCAGCGGATCGATCCCGACCAGGCGCAGCGAGCCGCGCGCGGCGGGAATCGCTGCCTGTACTTCGAGCACCGGCGCGGCCAGCGCCACGCCCGCGTATTCGGCCAGGCGCGGATAGATGGCTTCGTCGAACACGGCTTCGCGCCCGGCCACCTGGACGTCGGCCTGGCCGGACAGGCTCTTGATCGCACTGGAGAATTCGTTAAAGGCCGCGGCGTTGATCAGGTGGATGGCGAAGCCCATGGCGACGCCGACCACGATCGCCGTCACGGCCAGCACGGCGCGCACCGGATGCGCGCGCCATTCGCCCACCAGCAGCCAACGCGAGAGGACGTTCAGGCCGGACATTCGACCGCCATTGCCTCCGCCTGCCGCTTCGCCTTCAGGCGTGCGCTCGCCACCGTGGTCTTGTCGGCGCGGGCCGCGTCTTCCTGCGCCCATTTGCCTTGCAGGCGCAGGCGTTCGCATTTCTGGCGCGTGGTCGCGGCGGCGCGCGCCACGCGTTGATTGTCGCGTTCGGCCCGCGCTTCATCGGCGGCGAGTTCCTTTTGCAGCGCGGCCAGGCGCGCCTTGTCGCGTTCCAGCCGGTCGCGCGCCGCGTCGACGTCAGCCGGCGCCGCCGGCACTGCGAGCGCGGTTGCCTTGCCGTCGGCGCAGGGCTGTTCGCCGTAGCTGGTCTTGCCGCCGACCGTGCATTTGTAGACCGTCTGCGCTGCCGCCGGCTGCGCCAGCGCGCACACCATCACTGCCGCCATCATCGTCCTCGTCATATGCTCTCCTGGTTCACAAAATTTTGCCAGGGTTCATAATGCCGAGCGGGTCGAGGGCGCCTTTGATGGCACGCATCATGTTCAGTTCGACGGGGTCCTTGTAGCGTTGCAGCTCGTCGCGTTTCAGGGCGCCGATGCCGTGTTCGGCCGAGATCGAGCCGTCGAAGGCGGCGACCTTGTCGTGCACGATGCGGTTGATCGCGGCCTGGTTGACGAGAAAATCCTCGTGCGCCACGCCCGCCATCGGCGCGACGTTGTAGTGCAGGTTGCCGTCGCCCAGGTGGCCGAAGCAGACCACTTGGCAGCCGGGGAAGGCGGCGGCCAGGGCGGCGTCGGTGGCGGCGATGAAGGCGGCGATCTGCGAGATCGGCAGCGAGACGTCGTGCTTGATGTTCTTGCCGGCGCTGGCCTGGGCCAGCGGGATGTGTTCGCGCAGCTGCCACAGGCTGGTCGATTGCGCGATCGAAGTGGCGACTACCGCGTCGTCGGCCAGGCCGCCTTCGAGGGCGGCTTCGATGGCGCCCTCGAGCAGCCCCACCGCATGCGCTTCCGATTCGCTGCTTGATACTTCCAGCAGCGCATATTGCGCATGGCTGCGCGCGAACGGGCGCGGCAGGTGCGGGAAGTGCTCGCCCACCAGGCGCAGGCAAAAGTCCGACATCAATTCGTAAGCCGTCAGGCTGGAGCCGCATCCGTCCTGCACCAGCGACAGCAGCGCCAGCGCGCTTTCCGGCGAATCCATCGCCACCAGCGCCGTGGTCGACGCCTTGGGCTGCGGATACAGCTTGAGGACAGCGGCGGTGATCACACCGAGCGTGCCTTCGGCGCCGATGAACAGGTCGCGCAGCGCATAGCCGGTATTGTCCTTGCGCAGCCCGCGCAAGCCGTCCCAGACTTCGCCGGCCGGGGTGACCACCTGCAGCCCGAGGCACAGGTCGCGCGTGTTCCCGTAGCGCAGCACCGCGGTGCCGCCGGCATTCGTCGACAGGTTGCCGCCGATGGTGCAGCTGCCTTCGGCCGCCAGCGACAGCGGGAACAGCAGGCCTGCCTGCGCGGCGGCGTCCTGGATCTGCTGCAGGATGGCGCCGGCTTCGACGGTGATGGTGCGGTTGACGGTATCGATGTCGAGGATGCGGTTCAGGCGCCGCATCGAGAGCACCACGGCCGCGCCGCTGGCATCGGGCACGCTGCCCAGCACCAGGCCGGTGCGGCCGCCTTGCGGCACGATGGGCACGCGCGCGCCGGCGCAGGCGGCGACCAGTTGCGCCACCTGCTCAAGCGTGGCGGGCAGCAGCACGGCGCGTGCGCGCCCGGTGAAGCGGCCGCGCCAGTCGGTGAGGTAGGGCGCCATTTCGGCATCCGCCGTCAGCACCGACGCGGCGCCGACGATCGCGCGGCAGCGTCCGAGGAAATCCTCAGTCATGCGGTACTTTTACCTTGTCGAGCAATTCCTTGGCCAGCTTTTGCGCCGCCTTTTTATAGGGGCGCAGGTAGAGCAGGGCGCAGGCGAAATACACGCAGACCAGCGTCACTTCGCCCAGCGCCATCATGCGCGACAGTTCGCGCGTGTCGCTCCAGGCGCGCACCACGCCTTCGGTGAAGTACAGCAGGATCACCATCGACGACCACTGCAGCGTGTACAAGTCGCGCTTGATGACGCCGCGCAGCGGCAGCAGCAGCGGCAAGGCTTTCAAAGCCAGCAGCGAGCCGCCCGGGTGCAGCGGGGCGACCCAGATTTCCCAGGCCACCAGCCAGCCGATCAGCCAGATCAGGCTGGCGATGGCGCCACCATGAAACAGCTTTTGGGTTTGCATCAGCGTGGTCCAGGCAATGTTGATTGCAACTTGGCGGCGGCGTCGGCCAGGCGGCGCCCGAGCGCGATCGCCAGGCGTTTCTCGTCCTCCGTGACCGCCTTGTCGCCGTCGATGCCGGCCCAGTGGGTGGCGCCGTAGGGGCTGCCGCCGCTGGAGGTCGTCATCAGTTCCGGATGGGTGTAGGGCAGGCCCATGACGAGCATGCCGTGGTGCAGCAGCGGAATCATCATCGACAGTAGGGTCGCTTCCTGGCCGCCGTGCAGGCTGCCGGTGGAGGCGAACACGACCGCCGGTTTGCCGGACAGGGTGCCGGCCAGCCATTCGGCCGCGGTGCCGTCGAGGAAGTATTTCATCGCCGCCGCCATGTTGCCGAAGCGCGTGGGCGAACCCAGCGCCAGCCCGGCGCACTCGGCCAGGTCGGACAGTTCGACATACGGCGCACCATCCGCCGGAATTGCCGGCGCGGTCGCTTCCGCCACCGTCGACACCGCCGGCACCGTGCGCAGGCGGGCTTCCGCGCCCGGGACGCTTTCGACGCCCTGGGCGATCAGCTCGGCCAGCTTGCGGGTGGCGCCGTGGCGCGAGTAGTACAACACGAGTATGGTCAGGGTCGGGTTCATCGTTGGTATTATAGAATGCTTTGCTGCACCGAATGCCTTCGGGACTAACCAGAATAACAACATGCTTTCCAAAACGGTTCACGCGCTTGCACGTTCCCGGGACGAGATCGTCAGCGACTTCGAACGCGTGCGCGGGCTGACCCTGGCCGAAGTACGCGACCTGGTGCGCTTCGCGCGGCGCCGCCTGCGCGAGGAAAGGCTGCCGCAAGTGGCAGGCAGCCTCACCTTTACCACGACGCTGGCCCTGGTCCCCTTGCTGACGATCGTACTGGCCATTTTTACCACGTTTCCGATCTTCGGTCAGCTCCGCACGGCCCTGGAAACGTATTTCGCCCAGGCGCTGATTCCGCGCGCGATATCGAACACGATCATCGCCAACCTGACGCAATTTGCCGACAAGGCCAAGGGCTTGTCGGCGCTGGGCGCGATCGCGCTGCTGTCGACCACGACGGCGATGATGGCGATGATCGAGCGCGTCTTCAACCAGATCTGGCGCGTGCGCCGTCCGCGTCCGCTGATGCAGCGCCTGCTGACCTACTGGGCGCTGATCACGCTCGGGCCCTTGCTGTTCGGCCTGTCGATCAGCCTCACGGGCCAGTTGTTCACTGCCACTGGCGGCATGGCGCAGGCGGTGCCCCTGCTTGGGTCGATTCTTGGCGCGCTGCTGTCGGCGCTGGCCTCGCTCGCGCTCAGTACCGGCGCCTACACGCTGCTGTACGTGGCGGTGCCGAACCGCCACGTCGATTGGCGCGATGCGCTGTGGGGTGCGCTGGCGGCGGCGATTGCGTTTGAGTTGGCCAAGCGCCTGTTCGCCCTGTTCATCCGCCAGTTCCCGACCTACGCCATCATCTACGGCGCGCTGGCGGCGCTGCCGTTGTTCCTGGTGTGGATGTACCTGTCGTGGCTGATCACGCTGCTCGGCGCGGTCGTGGCGGCCGCCTTGCCGGTCATTAAATACGAACGCTGGTGGCACGTGCCGGCGCCGGGCGGGGTGTTCGTCGACGCCATGGCGGTGCTGAAGGTGCTGCACGGCGGCGCGCACGCCACCGGCTCGGCGCTGGTGTCCTCGAACGCGATCCGCGCCCATACCCGCATCGGGTATGACGAAATCGGCCTGCTGCTCGAGCAGATGGTCGCCGCCGGCTGGGTCGGGCGGGTGCAGCCGGACGCGCCGCAAGGCGGCTGGGGCGCCAGCGAGCGTGCCGGCGCCGAGGCCTGGGTCTTGCTGGCCGATCCGGACGTGCTGCGCGTGGCCGACGTGTACCGGCTGTTCGTGTTCGGCGGCGTGCTGGCGCCGAGTGCGCAGCAGGTGGCGGGGTCGGACCTGTCGCTGGATGCGGCGGCGCTGGCGCGCGAGGTCGAGGCGGCGGTGGGGCAAGGGCTGGATCAGCCGATTAGCGCGTACTTCGCGGAGCGGTAACGCGCCGGATTTTCGACTGTTGCGGCGCTGGACACGGTGCGGTATGCACCCGCACGAACGCGTGGGCACGGGGCGCCCACCCTACAATATGCGGCGGCCGACACGTTGATGAGCCGTAGGGTGGGCGCCCGGAGCCCACGCGGAACGTGGCACAGCGATAGCATTGTTTGAACGCTGCGACTCGCCCTAAAAACTCAGCTTCCCCGTGAGCATCTGCCAGTACATCACCCAGTCCGCCTTGAACGACAGCCACGGCTGCGCGAACGTCGCCGGCCGGTTGTGCTCGTAGAAGAAATGCCCGATCCAGGCGCCGCCGTAGCCGAACACCAGCGCCACCAGGATCCACCAGGCGTTACCCGTGACGATCGCCGTGGCAATCGCCAGCAGCGCGCCGGAGCTGCCGATGAAATGGGTGCGGCGGCAGCGGCGGTCGGCGTGCTGGGTCAGGTAGAAGGGATAGAACTCGGCGAAGGTCATGCGGCCTCCTGTTGCTTCAATCCTGCGGCGAACGCCGCCAGCGCATCGAGCACCCCATCGGGCTGCTCGCTCATCAGCGAATGGCCGGCGTCGACCTGCACCACCTTGCCATGGGCGATGGCGCCGGTCAGCGTTTTGGTCGAACGCGCCGGCGTCATCATGTCCTTGCTGCCGAAAATGAACAGGGTCGGGCAGCGCACCGCTTGCGCCGCGGCTTCGCCGTCCGCATAGGCATTGCAGGCCGCGAAATCGTTGTGGAACAGCCCGTCGGGATTGATGGCCGACATGCGCTGCATCAGCCGCCGCGCGCCACCCAGCACCGAGAAGCCGGGTCCGGGACTGGACGGCTTGTGGGCGATGGACGAGTGCGACCAGATGTTGACCATGTCGATCGCACTTCCCTCATCGTCGCGCGACGTGGCGAGGAGGGCGTCCGACACCTTCATCGGGTAGGTGGTGCCGAGCATGGCCAGGGCCCGTACCCGCTCCGGCGCGTGTTTGGACGCTTCCAGCGCGACGAGCGAACCCATGCTGTGGCCGACAAGGATGGCTTGCGCTACCCCGGCGGCGTCCAGCAGCGCCAGCAGCCAGTCGGCCATCGCCTCGACGCTGGTGAGAGCCGAGCCGGCGCTGCGGCCGTGGCCGGGCAGGTCGACGGCCAGCACGCCGTAGCCATGGTGCGCGAACCAGCGCGACTGCAGGCCCCAGACCGAATGGTCGTTCTGGGCACCGTGGATGAAGACGATCATCGGCAGCGCCGCGTCGAAGGGTTTGCCGCCGCTGTAGCAATACGCTGCGTTATCCGCGATATTCAGGATCATCTTAGGCTCCCTTCTGCGACGCCTTGAGCGCGCGCGCCAGGTCTTCGATCAGGTCGTCCGCATCCTCCAGGCCGACCGAGAGGCGCATCGTGCCTTCCAGGATGCCGGACGCCGCCAGCTGGTCGGCGGGCACGCGGAAGTGGGTGGTCGAGGCCGGGTGGATGACGAGCGACTTGGCGTCGCCGACATTGGCCAGGTGCGAGAACACGTTCAGGGCGTCGACGAAACGCCGGCCGGCGGCGCGGTCGCCCTTCAGGTTGAAAGTGAACACGGCGCCGCAGCCCTTCGGCAGCAGCGTTTTTGCCAGCGCATGATCGGGATGGGTCTCCAGTTCCGGATACGAGACCGACGTCACGGCCGGATTGGCGAGCAGGAACTCGATCACGCGGCGGGTGTTGGCCACGTGGCGGTCCATGCGCAGGCCGAGCGTCTCGATCCCCTGCAGCACGGCAAAGGCATTGTGCGGGCTCATCACCGCGCCGAAATCGCGCAAGCCCTCGCGGCGGGCGCGCAGGGCAAAGGCGGCGACGGTCGACTCTTCGGCGAACACCATGTCGTGGAAGCCCTCGTAGGGTTCGCACAGTTCGGCGAAGCGTCCGGTCCGGTCGTAGGCCGCCTGCCAGTCGAAGGTGCCGCCGTCGACCAGCAATCCGCCGATGGCGGTGCCGTGCCCGCACAGGAACTTGGTGGCCGAGTGGAACACCAGGTCGGCGCCAAGGTCGAAGGGGCGCAGCAAATACGGCGTGGTGAAGGTGGCGTCGACCATCAGCGGCAGGTGGTGCTCGTGCGCGAGCGCGCCGATGCGCGGGATGTCGAGCACGTCCAGGCCCGGGTTGCCGAGGGTTTCGCCGAACAGCACCTTGGTGTCGGGACGGATCGCGGCGCGCCAGGCGTCGAGGTCGCGCGGGTCGACGAAGGTGGTCTCGATGCCGAAGCGTTTTAACGTGTACGCCAGCAGGTTGTGCGAGCCCCCGTACAGCGCGCGCGAGGCGACGATGTGCGAGCCGGCGCCGGCAATCGTCGACAGGCCCAGGTGCATCGCCGCCTGGCCGCTGGCGGTGGCGATGCCGGCCACGCCGCCTTCGAGCGCGGCGATGCGTTCTTCCAGCACCGCGTTGGTCGGGTTCGAGATGCGCGAATAGACGTGGCCGCTGCGTTCCATGTTGAACAGCGAAGCGGCGTGGTCGGAGTCGCGGAAGGCGAACGAGGAAGTGAAGTGGATCGGCGTGGCGCGCGCGCCGGTCGCCGGGTCGGGCGCGGCGCCTGCGTGCAGCGCCAGGGTGTCGAAGCCCGGGTAGTGTGGACCGCTCATGATCGTCTCGTGTTGTAAGAAATTCGGTTTTATTGTGGGCGGCATCGTAGCATTCTTTCATCGCCCTGCCATGCCCCGGGGGAGTACTTCCTCGCGTAACTGGATTTTCTGATAGGCTTAGGCTACATTCGTGTTATGCCTTAGACAAAGAAAATCAACCAGTGAATATTCCAACTGAAGCCGGGGTGGCCAATATGAAAGTTTCAGAAATCCTGCAGGTGAAGGGCAACATCCTCTACACGGTAACGCCCGAAACGCTGCTCGCCGACGCGGTCAATACGATGTCGGAAAAGGACATCGGTTCCCTGGTGGTCATGGAGTACGGCGACCTCGTCGGAATGCTGACTTTCCGCGAAGTGATCAAGGCGCTGCATGCCAACGGCGGCTCGCTCGGCGGCGGCACCGTGCGCCGGCACATGGACGAAGCCCCGATCACGGTCACGCCGGAAACCGAGGTCAACGAGGTGCGCCGCATGATGCTGGAGAAGCACGCGCGCTACCTGCCGGTGATGGATGCCAAGACGCTGCTGGGCGTGATTTCGTTCTACGACGTCGCACGCGCGGTACTGGAGGCGCAAAGTTTCGAGAACCGCATGCTGAAGGCGTATATCCGGGATTGGCCGGCGGAGCAGGCGGCGGAGGATTGATTCAAAAGGCCTGTACGTGTGCCGCATACCCGTAAGGTGGGCGGGGCAATTTCGGCCAATGGCCGGAATTGCGCCCACGCGTTCAACTACTGTCTGCACAGACCGTGATGTGATTTTGTAGGGTGGGCGCCCCGAGCCCACGCGAATGCCTCCATTCGCATAAGTGCCAACACCATGCGAGCGTCCGCGTGGGCACAGGGGCGCCCACCCTACGGTTCAAGCCGCATCCAGCCGCCGCGCCCCCAGCCACGCCAGCAAGTCCTGCGGCGACAACGGCCGCGCGTACAGGTAGCCCTGCGCCAGCGGGCAGCCGAGCGCGTGCAGGATGCGGGCCTGGCGTTCGTCTTCGACGCCTTCCGCGATCACCGACAGGCCCAGGTTGCGCCCGAGCTGGATCACCATCGCGGCGATGCTGCTGCCGCGTGCCGATTCCGTGATTTCGCTGACGAACGAGCGGTCGATCTTGAGGCGGTCGATTTGCAGGCGCTGCAGGTGCGACAGCGAGGAGAAGCCGGTGCCGAAGTCGTCGATCGCGATCGAGACGCCGGTGCGCTTGACCTCGGCCAGCATCTCGGCCAGCTGCTGCGGCTCTTCCATCGCCATCGATTCCGTGATTTCCAGCTCGAGGAAGGCCGCCGGGGCGCCGGTGTCAAGCAGCGCGCCGCGCAGCACGTCGACGAACTGCGGGTGGCGGAACTGCGCCTGCGAGACGTTCACCGACATCGTGAAATCGAGATAGCCAGCGCCGCGCAGGCGCATCAGTTCGGCGCAGGCTTCGCGCAATACCCAGGCGCCGATCTCGACGATCAGCCCGGAATGCTCGGCGATCGGGATGAAGCGGTCGGGCGGGATCATGCTGCCGTCGTCCAGGCGCCAGCGCAGCAGCGCTTCGGCGCCGAACGGGCGCCCGCTGGCGAGGTCGACCTGCGGCTGGTAGGCCAGGAACAGTTCGCCGCGCGCCACGCCGCAGCGCAGCGCGTGCATCAGGCGCACCCGTTCGCGGGTCTCGACACCCATGCTGCGCGTGAAGTAGAAGTGGCCGCCGCGCTGCTGCGTCTTGGCGCGCTTGAGCGCGATGTCGGCGTCCTTGAGGACGTCGGCGCCGCTGCCCTCGTGCTCGCGCAGGCACACCAGGCCCAGTGTGGCGGATACCTGCATTTCCTGGCCGTCGATCTGGAACGGCGCGGCGAACAGCGCGTGGATCGCGGCCGGGGTGGTCAGTTCGCCCGGGCCGAACACCGAGAAGGTGTCGCCGCCGATGCGTGCCACCGTCAGGCGCGCGTCGAGCTGGTCTAGCAGGCGCCGCGCCACGGTCACCAGCAGTTCGTCGCCGAACTGGTGGCCGAGCGCGTCGTTGGTCTCGGCAAAATGGTCGAGGTCGACCAGGGCCAGGGTGGCCTCGCCGATGTTACCCGAAGCGCTACCCGCAGCGCTGCCCGCGGCGACCGCCGCGTCGAGCTCCTCGACCAGCCGGGTGCGGTTTGGCAGGCCGGTCAGGCGGTCGAAGAAGGCCGCCGTGTTCAGGCGTCCGACCAGTTCGACGTTGTCGAGGCCGACGGCGACGACGCTGGCGAACACTTTCAGCAGGCGCGCCGTGCCCTCGCCGACGGGTTGCGCCAGCGCGAGCGCGGCGCAGAAGTCGCGTCCCGATTTGCCGGGAAAGTAGAGCGTCATGCAGGTCGGGCCGAATTCGCCCTGGCGCCGCGCCAGCGCACGCGCGGCCGCGGCGGCCAGCGGCCCTCCATGCCGGCTATCCAGCAGCTGCCCTTCGAGGGGCAGCATGGCGCCGGCACCACCGAGCACGCGCATGGCGTCGCCCTCGCGCACGCACAGGAGGCCGGGTGCAAGCAGGCCGGACACATCATGGCCGAGCAGGGACGCGGCCTGCTGCAGCACCGAACGGGCGACGTCGCGCGCGCCGTGCAGGCGCATCAGTTCGGTGCCGGCGTGGACGATGCGTTCCAGCCCGGCACGCCCGACGCCGAGCGCATGCAGTTGCTGGTAGCTGCGCACGGCGGCGGCAACCGTCGTATACAGCTTGGTGCGGGTCAGCTCGGACTTGGTGCGGTAATCGTTGATGTCGAGGTCGCGGATCGCTTCCATCTCGGGCGTGTAGCCGGGCTGGCCGGTGCGCAGGATGATGCGCACCTCGACCATGCCGAGCGTCTGGCGGATGTGGCGCACCAGATACAGGCCGGCGTCGGGCTGCTCCATCACGACGTCGAGCAGGATCACGGCGATACCTGGTTCGCGCGCCAGCAGCTCGCGCGCCGCCTGCGCCGAGTAGGCGTGCAGGAATTCGAGCGGGCGGTCCTGGACTTCGAGGCCGGCCAGGGCGAAGGTGGTCGTGGAATGGACGTCCGCGTCGTCGTCGACGATCAGGATGCGCCAGCCGGGACCGGCGGCGCGGTGGGCGAGGCTGCCGGCAAGCGGCGCCTCGTCCAGGAAAACCAGGTCGTCGTGCAGGGGCGCGGCGACGCCAGGTGTACTTGATGCGGACATGATTGTTGCGTCTCCAAGACTATTCTCGGCACTTCATACCCGCGCAGTATAACGGACATTGCCGGAAGCGAAGGCTGAAAGTTGTTGCTGTAACGAAATTTATATCCGTGGAGCAATGATTATGCTGTCGACGGTGGACAATTTTTCATGCCCGGCCGATCGCCGCGCGGGCTGGTAGAATGGCTTTTTTGCACCTTCGCCACTAAGCCCATGTCTGGTAATTCCTTCGGTAAGCTGTTTTCTGTCACCACCTTCGGCGAATCGCACGGTCCCGCGATCGGTTGCGTCATCGATGGCTGCCCGCCCGGCATGGCATTGTCGGAAGCCGACATCCAGCCCGAACTCGATCGCCGCAAGCCCGGCACCTCGCGTCACGTGACCCAGCGCCAGGAAGGCGACCGCGTGCAGATCCTGTCGGGCGTGTACGAGGGGGTGACCACCGGTACCCCGATCGCGCTGTTGATCCAGAACGAAGACCAGCGCAGCAAGGATTACGGCAACATCGCCGAGACCTTCCGTCCCGGCCACGCCGACTATACCTACTGGCACAAGTACGGCGTGCGCGATCCGCGCGGCGGCGGGCGCTCTTCGGCGCGCCTGACGGCGCCGGTGGTCGGCGCCGGCGCGGTGGCCAAGAAATGGCTGCGCGAGCGCTACGGCATCGGTTTCGCCGGCTGCATGCGCCAGCTCGGCGAGATCGCCGTGCCCTTCGGCGGCTGGGAGCACGTGGCCAACAACCCGTTCTTCGCCGCCACCGATGACGCCGCGCTGCTGGCGCGCATGGAAACCTACATGGACGAGCTGCGCCGCGCCGGCGACTCGATCGGCGCGCGCATCGACGTGGTGGCGACCGGCGTGCCGGTCGGCTTCGGCCAGCCGATCTACGACAAGCTCGACGCCGACATCGCCTACGCCATGATGGGGATCAACGCGGTCAAGGGCGTCGAGATCGGCGCCGGCTTTGCCTCGGTGGCGCAGAAGGGTTCCGAACACGGCGACGAACTGACCCCGGAGGGCTTCGTGGGCAACCACGCCGGCGGCGTGCTGGGCGGGATCTCGACCGGGCAGGACATCACGGTCTCGCTGGCGATCAAGCCGACCTCCTCGATCCGGGTGCCGCGCCGCTCGATCGACAAGGCGGGCGCGCCGGCGACAGTGGAAACCTTCGGCCGCCATGACCCCTGCGTGGGTATTCGCGCGACGCCGATCGCCGAAGCGATGCTGGCCCTGGTGCTGATCGACCATGCGCTGATGCAGCGCGCGCAGTGCGGTGACGTGAAGGTCGACACGCCGCGGATTTGAGGTAACGCGTGGACGGAAAATCCGTCCACCCTACGGCGTACGATCGATATCAGGTAGGGTGGACGGCTCCGCCGTCCACGCGTTCGCTATCTGGTCAGGCGCTTTTTGCCGCCGGCTCGGCCTGGGTACGCCGCTCGAGCGCTCCCACCACCAGAGCGCGCAGATCGTTCAATAGCGTGAACTCGGTATGGCTCAGATTGATCGACGCATAGGTCTCGTCCCAGTCGCCG
The DNA here is from genome assembly GCF_014842025.1 of Massilia sp. CFBP 13721. Lineage (GTDB taxonomy): Bacteria > Pseudomonadota > Gammaproteobacteria > Burkholderiales > Burkholderiaceae_D > Telluria. The sequence continues at coordinate 154,642 of NZ_JACYUY010000004.1, read as the reverse complement.
TAGATGAAGCCGACCGGCTGGCCGTTCATGCACATCGGGATCACGACGAAGCAGCGCGCTTCCGACAGCGTGCCGCGCCACCAGCCGGGCAGCTTGGCGGCGAACTTGGGGTCGCGCGCATTCTCGATGAAGATCACGCGGTCGCTGGTGAGCGCGGCGTGGAACACGTCGGCCGCGTAGCTGTCGTCGAAACTCAGGTTCGGCATCAACCCCTTGGTCCCTTCGCCAAAGCCCATGCGCGCCAGGTACTTGCCCTCGCGCCGGTTGCGCAGGAAGGCGAAGGCGCGCTTGAAGGAGAGTCCCTGGTAGATGGTTTCCAGCGCCATCGACATCATCTGGCCCGGGTTGACCGTCACGCCGGCGTCGCGCATGTCGGCGGCGCCGCTCATGAGGATGCGGTTGCCCGCTTCGCGCTTGCGCGCTGCCACCTGGGCGTGGGCGTCGGCCTGGGCCTGCTTCGCCGCGGGCTTGGCCAGCGGCGCGATCGTCAGATCGGCGGCGGCTTCGGTTTTCGCCTTGTCGATCGCGGCCAGCACCTGGTCCGGCGCCACGCCCAGCATCGGCGCAAAGGCGGCGGCAAGCTCCGCCACTTCGGCGGCGCCGGCTTCGTCGTCGTTCCAGAGCGAGTTGGCGCAGCGCGTCGACATGGTGCCGAGCGCGGCCAGCCAGTCGTCGTGGCCGAAGCCATCCTCGCGCTCGCCCGGTTCGAGCGTGCGCATGCCCGCCACCAGGTTGCGCGGCAGGCCCCAGTGCTCGGCCGTGGCGCGCCCCAGCGCCTCCAGCGACAGCCCGAGCACGGCCGCGGCGGCCTCGCCCTCGCAGCCGGCGCCGGCTTGCGCCTGCATCTGGCTCCAGCGCTCGGGCATGTAGAAGGTGACCATCATCCGGCCCAGCGAATGCAGGATCGAGCAGACCACGGCTTCCTCGGGGTCGCGCGTGGCGGCGCGCGCCGCGACCTGCTGCGCCACCATCCCGGCCAGCACCGCCTTTTCCATCTCGACGTGGGCGTTGGCCGAATCGGGCGTGCTCTTCGAGAGTTCCTCGATCAGTTTCAGGCCCAGCGCCAGGTGGCCGATAGCTTCGGTGCCGAGCACCAGCACCGCTTTCGAGACGGTGTTGATGCGCTGGCCGAAGGCGGAGTACATGCCGCTGTTGGCAAGGCGCAGCACCTTTTGCGTCAGGACCGGGTCGGAGAGCACGGTCTGCGTCATCGAGAATTCCTGCTCGTCCTCGCCGCGCATCGAGGCGAGGATGGCGTTGATGGCGCGCGTGAAACCGGGCATGTCGCCCTGGCGCCGGATGCGTTCCCACAGCAAGGCCAACGTAGAGTCAGCTGTAACCCCGGCCTTGGGTGCGCGTTCAGTGGTGGATGGCGTCATGATGGTCTTGACCGGAGTTCTGGTGGCAGCAATGCCGTGTAATGGTTGTCTTGCAGGGCGGCCAGGGCGGCATTCGCCGGCATCGGCCGGCCGGTCAGGTAGCCCTGGACGTAGCGGCAGTCGCGCTGCTGGAACCAGTCCAGCTGCTCCTCGGTCTCGACGCCCTCGGCGACCACCGACAGGCCGAGGTGGCGCGCCATGTCGAGCACCGCGCTGCAGATGGCCGCGTCCTTCGGCGCATCCGGCAGGTCCTTGACGAACGCGCGGTCGATCTTCAGGACCGAGATCGGGAAGCGCTTGAGGTAGGCGAGGGACGAGTAGCCGGTGCCGAAGTCGTCGATCGCGATGCGCGCCCGGCGCTCGGCCATCCTGGTGAGGATGGTCTCGGCATGCTGCGGGTCGACCATCAGCGTGCCTTCGGTGATCTCGAGCACCAGCTTGTGGCCCGGCATGCCAGATAAGGCCAGCGCTTCGTCGAGCACGCCGAGGAACTTGTCGCTCCTGAACTGGCGCGGGCTGATGTTGACCGAGATGTAGAGGTCGCGCTTGGCCGCTTCCTCGAACTGCAGCAACTGGGCGCAGGCCGAGCGCAGGGCCCAGGCGCCGAGCATGTTGATCAGCCCGTTCGTCTCGGCGATCGGGATGAAGCGCACCGGCGGCACCATGCCCAGGGTCGGGTGCTTCCAGCGCATCAGCGTCTCGAAGCCTTCGATCTCGCGCGTGCGCGCGTCGACGATGGGCTGGTAGTAGAGCAGGAATTCGCCCTCGCGCACGGCCGAGAACATGGCCGCCTCCAGCGAGATGTCGTGCTGCGGCGGCCCCTGTTCGCGCGCGCTGTAGACCTGCGCGCGCCCGCGTCCGGTCTCCTTGGCGCGCATCAGCGCGGCGTCGGCCAGCGACAGCAGGCCGTGGTCGTCCTCGGCATGCTGCGGGTAGAGCGCGACGCCGACCGAGGCGCCCAGGTGGATCGTGTGGCCGTCGGCCTCGAAGGGCGACTGCAGGGCCGCCAGCAGGCGTCCCGTGACCAGCTTGATCTGGGCTTCGCTGGCGGTGCCGGGCAGGATCACGACGAATTCATCGCCGCCCACGCGCGCCAGCGTGTCGCTGTCGCGCATGGCCTTGCGCAGGCGCGTCGCGGCCTGGCGCAGCACCGTGTCGCCGACCGTGTGGCCGAGCGCGTCGTTGACTTTCTTGAAGCCGTCGATGCCGATGGTGGCCACGGCGAAGCCCTGGCCCGAGCGGCGCGCATTGGCCACCACCATGCGGATGCGGTCCGACAGCAGCAGGCGGTTCGGCAGTTCGGTCAGGGCGTCGTGGGTCGCCATGTGGCGCAGCCGCTCTTCGGTCGCGTGCTGCGCGCTCATGTCGCGGCCGACGACGAACAGGTCGCGTCCGCCGCACTGGCTACCTGCAGCACCGGCGTCGACGGCGAGGGCGACGATGCGCAGCTCGAGCGGCGTGGCCAGCTCGGCGCAGCGCAGGCGCACACGCACCAGTACCGGTTCGGCGGCGGCAAGCGCGTCGGTGATGGCGCTGCGCAGGGCGGCGCTGTCGCCTTCCATGAACAAGGCGGACAGCGGCATTCCCTCGAGCGGCGCCTGCACGCCGGCCAGGCGCGCGGCGCTGCGGCTTGCGCTCCTGATCTCGCCGCCGGCGGCGATCCGGAACGCGCAATCGCCCGCCGCTTCCATCAGGCTCTCCAGGCCAGCGGCCGATGGAGCGCACGGCTGGTCGAACGGCGCAGCGGCGGAAGTGGAATGCATCGTAAAAATATCTGCCTTATTGCTGGCACCCGGGACAGGTGGAACCGTGCGAGTTTAACAAACCACGGGACACTTTATCACTGAAAAATTCCAAGGAGCATTAAAAAATGTTGGGTCGCCGCCCGTTTGCGTTTCGTCTGCGCTTCGTTGCGTTGGCACAGGAGCGCCTTGCCTCGCACACGACTTTGCGCTAGCCTCTTGACGGATCGCCAACATCCATTGTCGACCGGAAGTGGCCATTGTCACCTAACCGTTGCATCTGAGAAAGCAAAACCGTGTAATTCGATGCTTTCTTGCAACATTATAGACCAGCATGTTCGACCTTGCCGGGAGCACCTCATGAACCAGTTCGTGAATCAATTCGATACCCACCAGGTCTTCAACCAGGCGCCGCCCTTCGGCGACGTCAACCTGCTGCGCTGCGACCCGGCCTTGCGCGAAGGCCTGGCGCGCGAGGGGGCGGCCTGGGCGCAGGATGAACTCGACGCGCTCGGCGCGCGGCTGGGGCAGTCCGACGTGCTCGACCTGGCGCGCCTGGCGAATGCCCACGGCCCGCGCCTGGTCGCATTCGACCGCGGCGGGCGCCGGGTCGACGAGATCGAGTTCCACCCGGCCTGGCACGCATTGATGGAGATGATGATCGGGGCCGGCGCCCATTCCTCGCCCTGGCGCGATCCGCGTCCTGGCGCCCAGGTGGCGCGCGCGGGGGCCTACCTGCTGTTCGGCCAGGTCGAGAACGGCGCCCAGTGCCCGGTGACGATGACCTATGCCAGCGTGCCGGCGCTGCGTCATGCGGGTACGCTCGGCGCGCGCTGGCTGCCGAAGATCCTCTCGAACGAATACGATCCGCGCTCGCTGCCGGTCGAACAGAAGCGTGGCGCCCTGGTCGGCATGGGCATGACGGAAAAGCAGGGCGGCACCGACGTGCGTGCCAACACCACGCGCGCGCGTCCGCTGCTGCCGGCCGAAGCGAGGGAGCGCTTCGGGGAAGAAGGCGAGGGCGCCTGGCGGATCGTCGGCCACAAGTGGTTTTTCTCGGCGCCGCAGTCGGATGCGCACCTGATCCTGGCGCAAACGGACGAAGGCGGCAGCGCAGGCTTGTCATGTTTTTTCGTGCCGCGCTTCCTGCCCGACGGCAGCCGCAATGCGATCCGCGTGCAGCGCCTGAAAGACAAGCTCGGCAACCGCTCGAACGCCTCGTCCGAGGTCGAGTTCCAGGGCGCCGTCGGCTGGCTGGTCGGCGCGCTCGGGCGCGGCATTCCGACCATCCTCGAGATGGGCAGCCATACCCGCCTCGATTGCGTGGTCGGCAGCGCCGGCATCATGCGCGCGGCGCTGTGCCATGCGCTGCACCACGCGCGCGGACGCGCCGTCTTCGGCAAGCCGCTGGCGCAGCAGCCGCTGATGCAGAACGTGCTGGCCGACCTCGCGCTCGAGTCGGAAGCGGCCACCGCGTTTGCCCTGCGCCTGGCGCGCTGCTTCGATCGCCTGGACGATCCGGTCGAGTCGGCGCTGGCGCGCATCCTGACCCCGGCCGGCAAGTACTGGCTGTGCAAGCGCGGCCCGGCCTTTGGCGCCGAGGCGATGGAAGTCATGGGCGGCAACGGCTATGTCGAGGATGGCCCGCTGGCGCGCCTGTACCGCGAGTTTCCGGTCAACTCGATCTGGGAAGGGTCGGGCAACGTGATGTGCCTGGACCTGCTGCGCGCGCTCGGCAAGGCGCCGGAGGCGGCGCGCGCGGCGCTGGACGCCGAACTGGCGCCGGCGGCTGCCCTCGATGCGCGCTTTGCCCGCCATGTCGAGGAACTCGGCCGCGACATGTTGAACACCGGCGAGGCGGGCGCACGCCGGCTGGCCGAGCGGCTGGTGATCGCGGTGCAGGGCGCGCTGCTGCTGCGCCATGCGCCGCCCTTCGTGGCCGAGGCGTTTGTCGCGTCGCGCATCGCGCAAGATGTGGGCGGCGCGTTCGGGCGGCTGCCGCCTGACACCGATTTCGATGCGATCCTGGCGCGTGCGCTGGACGTCTAGGGTGATATTTCTACAAGCGGGGCGCGACAAAACAGCCTCCGGCTGGGATAATGCCCGGCTACGAGCCTCAATTACAGCACACCTCATATGTCCACCATGAAACAAGACCCGCGTTTTCCCAGCCTGTACATCCTGAACCACCCGCTGATCCAGCACAAGCTGTCGCACATGCGCGAGCACGACACCTCGACGCGCACCTTCCGCGAGCTGCTCAAGGAAATCACGCTGCTGATGGGCTATGAAATCACGCGCGACCTGCCGCTGACCACGCGTCCGATCCAGACCCCGCTGGTCACGATCGACGCCCCTGTCATCGCGGGCAAGAAGCTGGCCATCGTGCCGATCCTGCGCGCCGGTATCGGCATGAGCGACGGCCTGCTGGAGCTGGTGCCGTCGGCGCGCGTCGGCCACATCGGCGTCTACCGCGATCCGGACACCCACGAGCCGGTCGAGTACCTGGTGCGCCTGCCGGATACCGCCGAGCGTACCTTCATCCTGTGCGACCCGATGGTCGCCACTGGCAACTCGGCGGTGCACGCGATCGACGTGCTGAAAAAGCGCGGCGTGCGCGACGACCAGATCATCTTCCTGGCGCTGGTGGCGGCGCCCGAAGGCGTCAAGGTATTCCACGACGCCCACCCGGAGGTGAAGCTGTACGTGGCCTCGCTCGACTCGCACCTGGACGCGCACGCCTACATCGTGCCGGGCCTGGGCGATGCCGGCGACCGCATCTTCGGCACCAAGTAAGCGCAATGAGCCCATCTGTCGATGCGGACTTCTTTGTCCGCTTGACGCAGGCGAACGACGGTTTTCGCGCCGGCCTGCCGGCCACGCTGGGACGTTTGCAGCGCGCCGGCGCCGGCTTCGACCCGGCGGCCCCGGCGGCGCCGTTGGCGGGCGAGCTGCAGTCGCTGCTGCACGCGCTGGCCGGCGCCGCGGTCACCTTCGGCTTTCGCGAGCTGGGGCAGGGCGCGCGTGCGCTCGAGCAGCGCCTGCGCGTACTGACCGCGTTCGAGCTGGTCGGCGCGGACGACTGGCGTGCCTGGCTGGCGGCGCTGGACGATTTTGTCCGCGCCGGCCTGGCGGGGCCGACACCGGCCTATCACAGCGCCGCGTTTGCGTTGTTGCCTTGAATTAAAAGTCTAGCGTCGAGCCGTTTGATTCATCGCAAACTTGAAGATGTTCGATGACCTATATTGTCCCTGTGCCGATGTCGAATTAAGGAACGGATAAGTTGGCTTGAGGCATTGCTGAATGCAGTGTTCATTGCCTTGTGAAACTGTCTGGCTTTTTATTTTACGAAAACTGCGTGTGCGCTGTTTTATTCGGTATAATACGGGATCGTTGGGTTCGAGCTAGTAGTGCAGTCTGTCTGTCATTTCTTTCTTGCTACTTCAAACGATCATAAACGGGCGTAAGCCCACTTAACTGAAATAGGAAATTGTAATGGCAACTGGCATCGTTAAATGGTTCAATGACTCCAAGGGTTTCGGCTTCATCACCCCTGACGAAGGCGGCGAAGATCTGTTCGCTCACTTCTCGGCTATCCAGAGCCAAGGCTTCAAGTCCCTGCAAGAGAACCAGCGCGTCTCGTTCGACGTGACCTCGGGTCCTAAGGGCAAACAAGCATCGAACATCCAGCCGATCTAATCGTCTGAATTACCGATGAAAAAATCCTCGGCTTGCCGGGGATTTTTTTCGTCCATCGATTCGGAACGGCGGCGCTGACCGAACGGCCGCCGTTTGCCGCCGTTCGTCGCCGTTTGCACTGTTCAGCCTTGTTTGATTTCTGATCGCCAATAATTCGGCTGCGCGTACGCACGCCGCAGGAAATCGACAAAGGCGCGTATGCGCAGCGGCAAATGCCGGCGCTGGGCAAATACCGCATAAATATCGTTGCCGGGCGCCGCATAGGCGTCGAGCACCGTCACCAGCCGTCCCGCTTCGATCTGGGCGGCGACTTCCCACATCGAACGCCAGGCCAGGCCTTTGCCGGCCAGCGCCCAGTCGTGCAGGACTGCGCCGTCGTTGCACACCATATTGCCGGCCACCTTCAGGGTCACCGTCTTGCCATCCTCGCGAAAGGTCCAGCCGCGCTGGCTGCCTTCGCTGCTGATCGCCAGGCAGTGATGGCGCGCCAGTTCCGCCAGCGTGCGCGGCGCGCCGTGGCGCTTCAGGTAGGCGGGGCTGGCGACCACTACGCGCGCGTTATCGGCCAGCTTCACGCCGACCAGGCTCGAGTCGCCCAGGGCGGCGATGCGGATCGCCACGTCGACGCCTTCGCCGACCACGTCGACCACGCGGTCGTTCAGGTTCAGGTTGACCGTCACCTCGCGGTGTTCGGCGAGGAAGGAGGGCAGCAGGGGCGCCACGTGCTGGCGCCCGAAGCCCGCCGGCGCCGAGACCAGCAGGTGGCCTTTCGCGTGCGCGCTGCGCGCGGACACGGCGCTTTCCGCCTCTTCCATGTCGGCCAGGATGCGCTGGCAGTCCTCCAGGAACGCGGCGCCCTCGTCGGTCAGCGCCAGGCGCCGCGTCGTGCGCTGCAGCAGCTTGACCCCGAGCCGGCCCTCCAGCGCATCGAGACGGCGCCCGATCATCGCCGGCGCAATCCCCTGGGCCCGCGCCGCCGCCGACAAGCTGCCGCGCGCCGCCACCTCGACGAAAGTCGCGATTTCCCTGAATTTCCCCACGCCGTTTTCCTTCGGTCGATGCATCACTTGTGACAAATACGCACAAATGAAATGCATAAAAGGTTCGTTTCCATTACTTTGTGTTGAATATACTTGATGATATGACAAACGCCAAGCTGGCTTATACTTGACCGTATCGGCTTTTGTCTTCCCACTATCGCCATTCTTCAAGGAGCACCACATGACCATCGCCACCCCGCAAGGCCTGGAAATCAAGGCCGAGATCAAGCCCGGCTACGAACAGATTCTCACGCCCGATGCGCTCGAACTGGTCGCCATGCTGACCCGCACATTCGAGCCGCGCCGCCAGGAATTGCTGGCCGCCCGCGTCGAACGCGCCAAGCGGCTCGATGCCGGCGAACGTCCCGACTTCCTGCCGGAGACGCAGCATATCCGCGATGGCGACTGGAAAATCGATCCGATCCCGCAGGCGCTCGCATGCCGCCGCGTCGAAATCACCGGTCCGGTCGAGCGCAAGATGGTCATCAACGCCCTCAATTCGGGCGCCGACAGCTACATGACCGACTTCGAGGATTCGAACGCGCCAAACTGGGACAACCAGATCACCGGCCAGCTCAACATGGTCGACGCCGTGCGCCGCACCATCTCGCTCGAACAGAACGGCAAAAGCTACAAGCTGAACGACAAGGTCGCGACCCTGGTCGTGCGCCCGCGCGGCTGGCACCTGGACGAAAAGCACGTGCTGGTCGACGGCAAGCGCGTCTCCGGCGGCATCTTCGACTTCGCCCTGTTCATGTTCCATAACGCCAAAGAGCAGCTGGCGCGCGGCGCCGGCCCGTACTTCTACCTGCCGAAGATGGAGTCGCACCTGGAAGCGCGCCTGTGGAACGACATCTTCATCGCCACCCAGGACGCGCTCGGCCTGCCGCGCGGCACGGTGAAGGCGACGGTGCTGATCGAAACCATCCTCGCCGCCTTCGAGATGGACGAAATCCTGTACGAACTGCGCGAACACAGCGCCGGCCTGAACGCGGGCCGCTGGGATTACATCTTCTCGTGCATCAAGAAATTCAAACTGGACAAGGACTTCTGCCTGGCCGACCGCCCGAAGATGACGATGACCTCGCCCTTCATGCGCGCCTACGCCTTGTTGCTGCTCAAAACTTGCCACAAGCGCGGCGCGCCGGCAATCGGCGGTATGGCGGCCCTGATCCCGATCAAGAACGACCCGGACAAGAACGAGACCGCGATGGCCGGCGTGCGCCTTGATAAGGCGCGTGACGCCACCGACGGCTACGACGGCGGCTGGGTCGCCCACCCGGGCCTGGTCGAGCTGGCCATGACGGAATTCACCAGGGTGCTGGGCGACAAGCCAAACCAGATCGACAAGCAACGTCCCGACGTCGAAGTCCGCGCCGAGCAACTGCTCGACTTCAAGCCGGAAGCGCCAATCACCGAGGCTGGCCTGCGCTACAACATCAACGTCGGCATCCACTACCTGGGCGCATGGCTGGCCGGCAATGGCTGCGTGCCGATCCACAACCTGATGGAAGACGCCGCCACGGCCGAGATCAGCCGCTCGCAAGTGTGGCAGTGGATCCGCTCGCCGAAAGGCGTGCTCGAGGACGGCCGCAAAGTCACGGCCGAGATGGTGCGCGCCATGATCCCGGAAGAACTGGCCAACGCAAAAGCCGCCGCGCCGAACGGCGACAATCCGAGCTATGCCCGCGCCGCTCAAATCTTCGAAGAAATGTCGACGTCGGAAGAATTCGCTGAATTCCTGACGCTGCCGTTGTACGAAGAAATCTGACGGGGCAAGGTATTTCCTGTTCGCCTGCGGCATCTGCTGCAGGCGAACAGTTGATCAACCCTCCCGCTGCGCTAATGTTCCGCGGCCGCAAGGTACCGTAGGTGGGCGCCCTGTGCCCACGCGGCCCACCGCATGATTTACGATAACGTCACCCTGATCCAGGCGCCGCTGGCATCTCGCGATTTCCGTAGCTAACCAACTGAGTCGATCCGCAGAAACACGAGCGGCAGGGCGGCCGTCTTCGCAGAACGCCCAGCAGCTTCACCGGACGCCACCAACAGCAAGGCACTATAGGGTGGACTCCTCTACGCGATACAACCTTTGCCCAGCGCTACCTTTCGACACGGCCTACACAGATACAAGACGCTCAGCAAATTACGTAACTAACCGACTCAGAACGTATTCTTCCACTCACGCAGCGCCGTAAACGCCTCCACCGACCCCGCGCCTTCCTGCAAGCGGCCGGCAGCGATGAGCGACGCCACGATCTCCGGCTCACGATAGCGCAGGAACGGATTCGTACGCCGCTCCAGCCCGATGCTCGACGGCACGGTCGGCAAGCCGGCCGCGCGCTTGGCGGACTCGTCACGCATGCGCAGCGCCAGCCCTTCGTTGCCCGGCTCGACCGCCAGCGCGAAGCGCAGGTTCGACAGCGTATATTCATGCGCGCAATACACTTCGGTATCCTCGGGCAGGGCGGCAAGCTTTTCCAGCGAGACCACCATCTGCGCCGGCGTGCCTTCGAACAGGCGCCCGCAGCCCCCGGCAAACAGGGTATCGCCACAGAACAGCCAGTGCAGGCCAGGCGTCCTGCGTACGTAGGCGATGTGACCGTGCGTATGGCCCGGCACCTCGAGCACCCCCAGCTCCAGGCCGAGTCCGGGCACGGTCACGACGTCGCCTTCGCCCAGGGGATCGGTGACGGCACCGATGCCATCGTTACGCGGGCCGAACACCGGCACCGGGTAGCGCGCCAGCAGGGCGGCGACGCCACCAATGTGGTCAGCATGGTGATGGGTGAGTAGAATGGCGGTCAGGGTGAGGCCGTGTTCCTCGAGACTGTCAAGGATCGGCGCCGGATCGCCGGGGTCGACCACGGCGGCGTTGGTGCCGTCATGGATCAACCAAAGATAATTGTCATTGAACGCGGGCACGGTCAAGACACTCAAATCATTACGGGCGGCGGTGTCGCCTTGGGAATCAGGTGTGGTTTGCATAAGAGGGTGGCATGGATAGCGCTGCGTCCGAAAAATCCATTATAGCGCTCGACGAATGGCTGCTTTCTCCAGCGGGCGCCTACGTGCGCGCCTTCGAACAAGCCTGCCTCGACGAGCTCACGGCCGACATCTTCGGCTACAACGCGGTGCAGATCGGCGTACCCCAGATCGACGCGCTCGCCGCCAACCGGATGCCGAACAAGTGGCAGGCGGCAACGCGCACCTCGCGTTTCGACGAACTGGCCTTCGCCGCCAGCGGCAAGCAGATTGCCGTCGCCCTCGATTTCGCCGAGCTGCCCTTCGCCTCGCAGAGCCTCGACCTGGTGGTGCTGCCGCACGTGCTCGAGTTCGCGGCCGAGCCGCACCAGGTCTTGCGCGAGGTCGAGCGGGTGCTGATTCCGGAGGGGCAGGTGATCATCTGCGGCTTCAATCCGGCCAGCCTGTGGGGCCTGCGCCAGGGCATCGGCAAGGTCACGCGTAGCTGCTACCTGCCGGCCGCAGGCGAATTCATCTCTATGCCCCGCATGAAAGACTGGTTAAAATTGTTGAATCTTGGCGTCACGCGCAGCCACTTCGGCTGCTACGCGCCGCCGTTTCGCACGACGCAGTGGATCGACCGCTGCGCGGTGATGGAGGGCGCAGGGCAGAAGTACTGGCCCTATCTCGGCGCCGTCTACATCGTGCATGCGGTCAAGCGCGTCAAGGGCATGCACCTGATCGGGCCGGCGTGGAATAGAAAATCGAGCCGAGCGCCGCAAGCGGTTCCGGCAACGAATAGAGAATAGAAACGATTCAAATGAATACCCGCAGCATGACGACGAAAGTGGAAATTTTTACCGATGGCGCCTGCAAGGGCAATCCGGGCGCCGGCGGCTGGGGCGCGCTGCTGGTGGCGGACGGCCACGAAAAGGAAATCTTCGGCGGCGAGCCGAATACGACCAACAACCGCATGGAACTCAAAGCCGTGATCGAGGCCCTGGGCGTCCTGAACCGCCCTTGCGAGGTCGTGCTGCACACCGACAGCCAGTACGTCCAGAAGGGTATCTCGGAATGGATCCACGGCTGGAAGGCACGCGGCTGGAAAACCGCGGCCAAGGAACCGGTAAAAAACGACGACCTGTGGAAGGCACTCGACCAGGCCCAGCAACAGCATGCCGTCGAATGGCGCTGGGTGCGCGGCCATAACGGCCATCCGGGCAACGAGCGCGCCGACGTGCTAGCCAACCGCGGCGCGGCGACGGTGCGGCGTTAAGCAGAGTCCGCTATACTGGCGGCTTGCCTGAACTCAATATTAGCCTGCCATGCGCCAGATTGTCCTCGATACCGAAACCACCGGCCTCAACCCACGAACCGGCGACCGCGTCATCGAAATCGGCTGTGTCGAGCTGGTCAACCGCACGCTGACCGGTAACAACTTCCACGAATACATCAACCCCGAGCGCGAGTCCGACGAGGCCGCGCTCGCGGTGCACGGTCTCACCACGGAATTCCTCAGCGACAAGCCGAAATTCCACGAGATCGCCGACAAGCTGCGCGCCTACATCCAGGGCGCCGAAGTCATCATCCACAACGCCCCGTTCGACCTGGGCTTCCTGAACGCCGAATTCCAGCGCCTCGGCCTGCCGAGCTTCACCTCGCACTGCAGCGGCGTGATCGACACCCTGGTCAATGCCAAGGAAATGCACCCGGGCAAGCGCAACTCGCTGGACGCGCTGTGCGACCGCTACGGTGTTTCGAACGCACACCGCAAGCTGCACGGCGCACTGCTCGACTCGGAACTGCTCGCCGACGTCTACCTGTCGATGACGCGCGGCCAGAATTCGCTGTCGATGGACCACGAAGTCGAGACAACGAACGACGGCATCGAACTCGACGCCGTGCCGCTAGGCGAGATCATCGTCGTCTCCGCCAGCGCGGACGAGATGGCCGAGCATGACAATGTGCTTGCCGGACTCGACAAAGGCGTCAAGGGTGAATGCGTTTGGAGAAATTATTCGCCAAAAGTTTGACGGTGGAGAAAGTTTTCGGCATAATACGCCTCGTTGTCAGGGAGGTTAGCTCAGGGGTAGAGCACTGCATTCACACTGCAGGGGTCGCAAGTTCGAAACTTGCACTTCCCACCAGAATTCGTAGCACAATCAAAGGCTTGCAACTACATCGTTGCAGGCCTTTTTGCTTTGGACGGGAATAGTATGGGAATTACTGTGGACGTGCCTGGACGTGCAAGGCCTGAATGAGCGTCTTTCGCATGCTGCGCTGAACATTCAAGCCTGCCTCAGAAAGCGCGTTTATAGGCTCGCAAGAGAGTCGCACGTAACTTCAGTTCGAATTCCACCGTCTCCGTCAGATTGTCTAGTCCTGAATAGGTTGACGGTTGTACCTCGCAACAAAGGTACGGCTTAGCCGGTTTCAGACCTGCCAAAGTTTTTCTGGCGTAAAGTAATGAGTTCGTCTGGCGCTTTTCGCCATGCCACAAAGCTTCTATCATGAAGAATACAGATACGCTTTGCGGTATCTGTCGACTGCTGCCACCCTGCCCAATCGATACCTTACTTAGAATGCGTGACTGATACCGACGCTGGTGCCGCGGTTACCGGTGCCCGATTCGCTTGCGTTACCGGACGTGTAGCCGGCGCCGTTCCGGTTTTCGATGCGGGCATGGACCGCGTAGACGCTGGTGCGCTTCGACAAGGTATAGCGGTAGCCGATCGCTATCTGATTCGCGTCCTGGTCGAGCGTTGTCCGGTCATCCTTTCGGATATAGGACACAAGCAGAGTGTGCAGTCCGGACGGTACCGTCAAGCCGACGAGCATGTCGCGACTGTCGGTGGACGCGACTGGAGCCGTCGCCTGGCCGAACGGATTGGCAGTGTTGCGCAGCACCGAACTGTTCAGGCCACGATTCGCGCCGTACAGGACGTGGGCCTTGATGACCTTGAAGTCATAGACGGCGGCCACGACCGCGTTGCGGCCATTTTCCGTATTCTTCACCGTAGCGGTATCGTTGTTACGGTTGTGATAGCCGACGCGTACTTGCAACGGCCCTGCGGCGTAGGCAATCGACCCGCCGACCTGGCGGCCGGCAGAGCTGTCACCCGAGACTTCGCGGGGAGCTGCGGCAAGCTCTACGGTGAACCCGGCAAATGTCGGCGACAGATATTTGACCGTGTTGTCCATCCGGCTGAACGCATTGCCACTGGTCGCGACAATGTTCTTACTGTCTGCGACATAGCCGGATCCGAATGGATCGGCAAAGGCGACGACGAGATATTCCGGCGTGTACTGACGACCTGCCAGTACCAAGCCGAACCTGCCGCGCAGCCCGATATAGGCTAGCCGGCCGAACAGTACCCCACCTTGCCCGATCGTGCCGGTATCGCCCTGGAAACCATTTTCCAGGACAAACATGGCGGAAAGGCCATTCCCGAGATCTTCCGTTTCCTTGAATCCCAGGCGCGATCCGACGCTGACGCCACTGGTCAGCTTGGTCGCCGGACCGGCGCTCCCACCGCTTTCGCGGACGACGGCCATGTCGATCAAACCGTAAGGTGTGACCGCGCTCTGGGCGCTGACCGCAGCGGTACTTGCAGCGGCGGCTACGCCAATCAGCGCAATGATCAGACTGCTATGTTTCATCTCTCGCTCTTGCGCTTTTGGTTAAGGGATTCATGCCAGCAAAGTGAAAACAAATTGTTGCCCCGGTAATGTCTCGAGGCAAAGCAAGCCCTGGCTCCGCGTTACGCGCGCGGAGAGTCGATGGACTTTGGTGTCCTGGAACGAGAACCGCTCAGCGGTCGACCATCTGCTTCGGAACGAAAGCCAGCAGGCAGGCGCCGAGCAGCAGTGCGGACGATGTCAGCCACAACCCCGCTCCCTGCTTGCCGGTGAGGTCGTTGAGCCAGCCGACGAGAGAAGGCGAGAAGAAACCTGCCAGGTTGGCGACGCAGTTGATGGTGGCGATGCCGGCTGCTGCGGTCATGCCACCCAGGAAGGCGGTCGGGAGCGCCCAGAACTGCGCGGTGGCACAGATGGCGCCTGCAGCCGCCATACTCAACAGGGCAAGTGCCATGCTGATGCCGTCCGTGAAAGGCAAAGCGAACAATGCGGCCGCCGCTACCAGCATCGGCCCACCGCAATGCAGGCGGCGCGCCAGGGTGCGATCCGAGCTGCGGCCGACAAAGGGGAGCGTGATCAGGGCTACGGCGTAGGGGATGCCTGCCAGCAGGCCCACGTGGGTCAGGTCCGATACGCCGGCATTCTTGACGATGGTCGGCAGCCAGAAGGTGATGCCATACTGCCCCATCACGATGAAGAAGTAGATGCCGGTCAGCAGCCACAGGCGGCGGTCCGCCAGGAAGTCTTTTGCCGAGTGGTGCGCGACTTTGCCGCCTTCTTCACTGGCGATGTTCCGCTGCAGGATGGCTTTCTCTTCTGGCGTGAGCCATTTGGCCGACGCAATGCCGTCGTCAAGGTAGAACAAAATAGCGATCCCGAGCAGGAGCGAGGGCAAGGCTTCGAGCACGAACAGCCATTGCCACCCGTGCAGGCCTCGCACACCGGCAAAGGCATCCATGATCCAGCCCGACAGCGGTGCGCCGACGATGCTAGCCAACGGGATCGCCATGAAGAAGATCGCCATCACTTTGGCGCGGCGCGCTGACGGGAACCAGTAGGTGATGTAGAGGATGACACCGGGCGCGAAGCCGGCCTCGGCCACGCCAAGCAGGAAACGCAGCACATAGAACGCGGTTGCCGACTCCACGAAACTGAAACTGGCCGAGATCATGGCCCAGGTGATCATGATTCGCGCCAGCCAGCGCCGTGCGCCGAATTTGTGCAGGATCATGTTGCTCGGGACTTCGAACAAGAAGTAGCCAATGAAGAAGACACCTGCGCCGAGGCCGTAGACGGTGTTGCTCCACTGCAAATCGTTCATCATCTGCAGTTTGGCGAAGCCGACATTGACCCGGTCCAGGTAAGCGCCAAGGTAGCACAGCATCAGGAAAGGAACGAGGCGGCGTACCACCTTGGCGTAAGCGCGCGATTCGAGGTCGTTGTTGGCCGGCGCGAATGCTGCCGCGCCCGCACCTGCGGGGGTGACGGTTTGCGTTTTCATGCTTGTCTCCATGAATGTATTGTAGGCGCCGCCGTTCAGGAACGGTCTTGAATGCGGCGCATCTCGTGCTGGCGAAAGGTCTTTCTGCCTTCCTGCCAGCATGTGTTACCTGTCTTAGCGCAGCCAGGATTTGATGCTGGCCACCATTGCCGAGGTAGAAATGCCATAACGCTCATGCAGGGTCGGCAATGCGCCTGCGTCCAGGAAAGCATCCGGTAAGGCGATCTGGCGGAAGGCCGGTGCTACCCCGGCGCGCAGTAGGGTGCCGGCAACTGCTTCGCCCAGGCCGCCCACTTCGGAGTGGTTCTCGGCCACGACGACAAGCCTTCCGCTACGCGAGGCTTCGCGGACGATGGTCGCGGTGTCGAGCGGCTTGATGGTCGGCACGTGCAGCACCGCGACCCCGACATTGTCGGCTTTCAGGCTTTCCGCCGCTTCCAGCGCGCGCATGGTCATGATGCCGCTTGAGATGACGAGCACTTCGCGTCCGTCGCGCAGCAGCTTGGCCTTGCCAAGTTCGAACTTGTAGTCGTATTCGTCGAGGACCAGCGGCACATGGCCGCGCAGCAGGCGCATGTAGACCGGCCCCTTGTGCTCGGCCATGGCAAGCACGGCCTGTTCAGTGTCGAGCGCATCGCACGGATCGATGATGGTCAAGCCCGGAACGCCGCGGAAGATCGCGATGTCCTCGGTCGCCTGGTGGCTGGGGCCGTACCCGGTGGTCAAACCCGGGAGCGCACACGCAATCTTGACGTTCAGGTTCTCTTCCGCAATCACCTGGTGGATGAAGTCATAGGCACGGCGCGAAGCGAACACCGCGTAGGTGGTGACGAAAGGCGTGAAGCCTTCCTTGGCCATGCCGCCGGCAGCACCCATCAGGAGCTGTTCAGCCATGCCCATCTGGAAAAAGCGCTCGGGAAACTCCTTGGCGAAGATGTGCAGGTCGGTGTACTTGGCGAGGTCGGCACTCATGCCGACGATGTCCGGGCGCTGGCTTGCGAGCTGGACAAGTGCGTGGCCAAAGGGCGCGCTCTTCGTGCGCTGGCCTTCGCCGGCGATCGAGGCGATCATCGCCGAGGTGGTCAGTCGTGGTTTGGTAGCGGTAGCGATGCTCATTATTTGTCCCCTGCGTTATCGGCGTCCAGGATGGCGAGGGCCTGCTGCCATTCGTCGGCTTCGACCCGGATAAAGTGGTTCTTGTCGCGCTGCTCCAGGAAAGGCACGCCGGTACCCATCACCGTGTCGCACAGGATCACGCGTGGTTGCGGATGGGGATGGTTGCGTGCCGCATCGAATGCGTCGCGTACGGCGGCGATGTCGTTGCCATTGACCCGTTGCACGAACCAGCCGAAGGCTTGCCATTTGTCGGTCAGTGGCTCGAAGCCGAGTACCTTGCCGGACGGGCCGTCCGCCTGCTGGTTGTTGATGTCGACCAGCGTGATCAGATTGCCGAGTCCGTAGTGGGCGGCGGACATGGCCGCTTCCCAGGTTGAACCTTCATCGAGCTCGCCATCCGACATCGAGTTGTAGACGAAAGCGGGGTTGTTCTTCTGGCGCAGTCCAAGCGCCATGCCGACTGCAATGGTCAGACCCTGGCCCAGCGAGCCGCCGGAAATCTCCATGCCAGGCGTATAGGTAGCCATGCCGGACATCGGCAGGCGGCTGTCGTCGCTACCGTAGGTTTCCAGTTCGTGCTCGGGCAGGATGCCGGCTTCGAACAGGGCTGCGTAAAGGGCGATGGCATAGTGACCGTGCGAGAGCAGGAAGCGGTCACGGCCTTCCCATTCCGGCTCGTCGGGCCGATAGTTGAGCGCGTGGCGATAGGCAACGGCAAGGATGTCGGCCATGCCGAGGGCCTGGCCGACGTAGCCCTGGCCTTGAACTTCTCCCATCTGAAGGGCGTAGCGGCGGATGCGGTAGGCTGCGCTCTTGAGCGCGACCAATAACTGCGGCGAGGATGCTTGCTCCATCTTGCTTGTCTCCGGTTGGTTGATGTGTTGCGCTTGTCGGCAGCGCTTGGGTCTTCAATAAGGCCAGTGTATGAATCGACACCTGGGCCGTATAGCGAGTAATATTTAGCGATACATGAAACCAATTCACCGATATCGCGCCTTGCGCAAAGCTTCTCTAAAGGGACTGCAAGTCTTCGAGGCTGCCTTCATGCACGGCTCTTTTGCCAGCGCGGCACAAGACCTGTCGATTACCGCATCCGCCGTCAGTCACGCGGTGCAGACGCTCGAGGAAGCGTTGGGGACGTTGCTGTTCGAGCGTGCGCGACGTGGCGTGGTGCCGACCGAGGCGGGGGTGCGGCTGTATGACGTGATCCGGCGCTCGTTCGGTGACATTGACGACGAGCTGTGCACGATCCTCGATCAAAGCAGCAAGCAGCAGGTCGTCATGATCCAGAGTGCGCCGAGCTTCGCGGCGATCTGGATCATGCCGCGGCTCCCGGCCTTTCTCAGGGCCAACCCTGGGATCGATGTGCGTTTGTGGGCCGTACACCAGGCACCGGACTTCTCCCACAGTGTCGATGTGGCGGTGACTTACGGACGTCCCCCGGCCTCGGCCGGCATCGTGGCCACGCCCATTTCAGCACGCGAGCGCTACATGCCGGTGTGTAGTCCGAAGCTTGTGGAAGGATGGACGCTGCCTTTGCCGGCCAACGATATCGAAAATTTCTACCTGATCCAGAACGACGTGTCGCTGACATCGTGGGACGAGTGGATCGCGCGGTTCGCGCCCGAATGCGGCAATCCGGTACGCGGCCTGCGCCTGGACCGCGCCTTCATGACGCTGAGCGCGGCAGAAAACGGACTGGGGATGTGCATCGAAAGCACCGTACTGATCCACGAATACGTCGCACAGGGTAAGCTGGTGTGTCCCTTTGGCGAGCTGGCAATCGAGGCACAGGCTCACTACCTGTCCGTCCCGAAGAGTAAGGAACGGCTGCAGTCAGTCAGCACCGTAGTGGAGTGGATCAAGGGTTTCGCCGACTTCGACGCGCCGATGGAGGCACCAAATGCGGGAGGAGCCGCTGTCTGAAGCGGCTCCTATGCAGGGATTTAGTGAATGAGCATGCCGCCGTTGACGTCCAGCGTGATACCGGTGCAGTAGGCGGACAAGTCGCTGGCCAGAAAGACCACGGCGCCGGCAATGTCGTCAGCGCGGCCGAGGCGCGCCAGCGGGATAGTCTCGGCGATTTCTCCTTTGCGCTCCTCCGTTAACTTGCCCTTGATAATGTCCGTAGCGATCAAGCCCGGAGTGATGGCGTTGACGCGGATGTTGTCTGGACCGAATTCACGTGCCATTGCACGGGTCAGACCCAGCACACCGGCCTTGGCCGCCGAGTAGTGCGGGCCGCCCAGAATCCCCCCGCCACGCTGAGCCGATACCGACGAGGTTGAAATAATGCTGCCGCTTTTCTGACGCTGCATCGCAGGAAGCACGGCTTGAGACATTAGTAGCGTACCGCGCAGGATGACGTTCAACACCGCGTCATAGTCCGAAGCGGAGATGTCGAGCGTTTTGCGCGCTTGGGTAATGCCGGCATTGTTGAACAGGACGTCAATACGGCCGTAGCGTTCCAGCACTGCCCGCGCCGCAGCCTGGCAGTGCTCTTCATTGGTGACGTCAGCAACCAGGCCCAGGTGCTGCGGCCCCAGCTCGGCTGCTGCTGCGGCTGGATTGGCACCTGCAAGGTCGGTGATGACGACCTGGGCGCCGTGCGCGGCCAACAGGCGCGCCGTGGCGAAGCCCAAGCCGTTGAAGCCCGCCCCGCCGGTAACGATTGCAACGCGATCCTTCAGTAACATGATTTGTCTCCTGTGCGTATTGTTAGTGAACGCATCTTCGGGGATCATGGCATTGGTGACAAACGAGGAAAACTCAGTGGGCCTCAAATTCAATTCATGCCACTGGCGTCTTTGCAGCGATGAATTACTGGCACGCCAAGCGCTTGCGAGTATTGAGAAGGTAAGCGCCGCAGCGTTGAGCTACCGACGGGATCCGTAGAGTGACCAGTATCAAATCATTTGGCGTGTCGGCTCCCAACCCAGGCTTACAGTGAATTTGCTGCCGAAATCTTTCATCAGGGACTGAATCTCGGCTGGAGGGTCCATGCCGGCGACGCTGGTACCGCGACGCTGGATGCTTCGTCTATGGTGTCGTCAGGGACAAGGTATGGAACCGGCAGTGGCGCCAAGGCTGCCAGCTGGGACAATCGTCTCGGCAGATGGCAGCTTCATCCCGGAGAGGTTAAGGAAAGGGAAAACCATTTGGTAGGACACAGGATAACAACTGCCTGCGTCGTCCATCGACGCGCAAACCCGCGCACGCACGAAGCGGATGCAGTTGCCCCCATGCGGGTTGGTCATGCAGTTTGACCGGTTGGCTGCAGGGCATGTCGGGAGAGTACTCATGTGCGTCAGGTCCCACGTCGTGTTTGAGACCGACAGGTAGTCGATCTTGACGTGATTGGCGATGACGGGGTCCCCCAGCGCCAGCGGACCAGGTGAATTACGGAAGATGGCATTCGCCTGGACCTTCTCGATTGCAGTGCTGTCCCTGTAGTCAACGTTTGCCGCGGCAGCGGCGGCGCGGCGGGTCACTTCTTCCAGCGTGTTCAGCAGGAACTCCATGCGTGCCAGTTCGAGCGTGGCAAACACAACCGTCAAGAAAATGAGCGCGACCAGCGAGAATTCAACGGCCACGGATCCGGCCTGCCTTGTTTGCCCTTTGAATGCAGCCCGTCTCATATCAGTTCCCCAGGTAGCGCACTGTAACCACGGTTGACATATACATGCTCTCGACTTCGCGGCCTGTGATTGGGTTAACAAAAGGTGCATTAACCGCTACGTCGAACTGAAACAATGTGTAGGTATCGAGTTTAAAGATCTGCGGCGTACAAAAATTTACTTTCGTAGCTGCTGCTACGTGGTAGGTGCATGAAATGAGTGGATCGACTGAGGTTCCGTCCGGAACGATACCGGCTAGCTTCTTCGCGACGATCTTCTTCGCCAGGGTCAGAGCGGCAAAGTTGCCGTCCGGCCCTGCCGTTGTCATTTCCAACCTTGGCGCCGTCGAAAGATAGATCGCTGCGTCGTGCGCGGCTTTTTGCACAGCCGTATATTGACGAAAATAAAAAGCGTAGAGAATTGATGGCAGGCCCAAAAATAGCAATAAAATAGGAAGCAGGATCGCTGCCTCGACGGCGGTCGCCCCGCGTTCGTACTGCCGTCCAGCCGCCTTGATTGTTCGTCTCATCGGTAAAGCCTCGCATTGCCGCCCAAGGCGGTTTCGGTGGTCATCCCGGCGAATTCCGCATAAAGGGCGGATGAGCTTGCGGGAATCATCATGAAGAATTTCGCAATCCCGACCACGGTCGCCGTGGAGAGGGCGCCTGCCGGAACCGGGCAGCTCAACAGTGGAATGTGAAGTACCCGGGTGTTGCGGCCAAGCTTGTACGTTGCGCTTCCGCCGGCTGCCTGGTATGGAGTGTTCGGATAGGATTTCGCTTGGGGCAATCCTGGGCTGTAGAGCAGGCCCCAATCCGTATCCTTATAGGTGGAATAGCCTTTTGCGGGTTCCACCGCGCCATATGATGCGTAGGCTGAATACGGAACTGCTTTCGCATATGTCCACAAGGCGCCGTAAGCCGTGTTTGTCGCGCCATCCGGCTTTTCCGCCACTGTCAGCAGCGGATCCGGCGCTGCCAGAGAGTTGGCGGAAAGATTGTCTGGCTTGTCTTTCATCCACGTTGCGCTGGCAAGATCGAAGCTCTTGACGACCGGATCCGCCGGTGCCGTCGATGACTGGCATGGCGCGACAGTACCGAACCGGGAGTTCAGCTGCACGTAAAGTGGGTCGATCGGAAAGCCCCGCTCAACCGTGACCTCGCCGCCTTGCAGTGTGGGTATTGCCATCTTTCCTGTGCAGATGAACGGTCCTACAACGTCCATTCTGTTCTTCATTGCCGTACCGACCGTGCCGGAAGGTGCGATGGGATTTAACAGGAAGTTTTCGGGAGACTGTCCTCCAGGATTCAGGTTCATCAGGTTGTAGGTGACTCCTCGCCGAAAACCGTATTCCACGAGTTCTCCTGATGAGAGAGGGGCCGCCGGCGTATTCGAATTCGCGCAGATTGCGAGCGGCAACGCGTTCAGTGAATCGCGGCCAGCAATCGCCGAGGCTGCCACATCGGTCTTCGCCAGGGCCGGTGATAGGATAGGCATGAAGAAGTTCTGGATGTTGCCATGCCTGGAATCGAGGGCCGAGGTATCAACCTGAGCAAAAAAGATCGTCGAGGCAGTGGCCTTCGCTGTTGCCGCGTCCATCCAGCCGCCTGTGCCACCATCGGCGCCTGTGGCAAACTTCAGCGCGGCGTTATCCCAGGTAACACTATCGGTGTTGTATGCGAAGGTAGAATTTTCCGCAGTTGCGCCAGCTTCTGTAACCGCCCTGTCGATGCCCTGCGGCGTGCCGTCCAGGGTGGCAGCCGCAACCAGGGCAGCGGCATCGGCTGCATTCTGCAGTTCAGCTTTCCTGTTATAACTGCGGCTGAGGTCAAGAGCCATCCCGAACATCGCAATCATGATGACGATGACAAAGGCGGTCATGATGGCAATGGCGCCGTCTTGCGATCCTTTCCGGCGAAACCTTCTCTGGCGTCGGGTGGCAGATGACGTTTGTTTTATTGTTTCGGTGGACACGGATCGCTCCTCCTGCTGGCTCAGAGATGTGGCGAGGCAACTTTTCAATTACGAATCCTAGAGGCTTGCAAACGTATGACGTTGAGGAGCCGCAACATGACTGTGACCGGCTAGCCAGCGGATTACTCGACCGGGGTTGATCTTGGCCAGGTCATTGCTACTCTTAAGTTGCCGCTTAAACATAACCACTTCAGAGTCAAAGTTGCGCCAAGGGACATTGGGCGACTGACCAGCGAAGGAGGTTATATGTCAGTGATCAACGAGAAGACCAAGCGATTTAGTGCGAATAGCATATTTCCAACTTTCTTCTACGCTGCATTCGGATTGGTACTTGCTCAAGTGGGAGCAGCTCGGATGCATGGTTCCTGGAGCTTGCATGTTCTGGTCGGGATCCCGGGACTCGCCTTGTCAGGACTCGTATTATTTCGAGCGCGACTGCATTGGCCCGCAGCCAGCGCCGGCATACTGGAGCTTCGCGCGCCTGCCTTGGGCTGTTATCTGCTGCTGTTCCTTGCCGGCGCCGGCGCCGGCGCGTTGGTTTCTACGGGGTCGGCAATGCTTGTCGGGATGGCGGCCGTATTAACGTATTTGCTTCCCTGGATGAAGATCCCGGTATGCCGCGATCAATTTGGCGTGTCGTCGGTGGCCGCCATTGCCGGCGCCGTTGCATGGGTAGTTATCTATGGTGGATCAGCTCAATCCGTGCACTTCATAATCGCCGCCTGGATGCTGTATCTCCCCGCGATGTTCATGCACTTTCTGGTACTGGTGTCACTTGATCGTCGATACCGCACCCACAAGCCTCGCCTCATTGATAAACCGGAATTCGACGAGCACGTATCGTTTCCTCAGTGAAATAAGAGGGCCACCGTCCTCAATGGTCTCGCAGTTTTGCTGTCAAAGTCAAACAGACAGCGCTGCAGGAGCTGATGTAATCAAGCGTTTGGAATTACCCGGAAAGACACGGAAACGCCACACGTTTGCTACGTCATTACTGAATCCTTCGAGGACTGCCAGCGCTTTCTGGCCAACTTTTAGCTATCGGATGGCCGCCCGCAACTAATGGGCCGACGATACACAGCCCAGCGTAGCTCGTGCGCGCAGTGCAGCGCCTGGCGTCGATAATATTCGTTCGATACTGGGGCAGTCGCATTGCAGAACCGGGATGGTGCACTGGTGCAATCGGAAGGCGTCAGCCGCATCAGCCGCCGCCATGCATGCCCGCGTGCCCGGCGGAGACCAAGCGCCTCGTAGACCGACGTTGCCTGAAGTCCACTCGCCACGCTATCTCGTCGGCCCAACGCAGATCGCGGTTGACAACGAGGTCTGGACGGACAGCGATGATAATGGCAGCGGCCGCACCTACATCGACGACGGCCGGGACGTAGAGGCGAGTGGAGCGCAAAGCGATTACCCCGGTCATTCGCAAGAATGCCAAGTATTCCTTGAGCGCCTGCCGCGCGTCCGCCTCGCCATTGGCTGGGACGGTAAAGTACTCGGCAAGCCAGCCCATGGCATGGTCGACGTCGAAGCCCGCGCCGGAACGCCAGGTTCTCTCATCGAACAGCCCATGGATCAGCGCACTCTGCCAGAGAGTGTGCTCCCGCACGCCGAAAGCATCGGGATGCAAGCACCTGCCGGCAAGGACGGCGGGAAGCGCTACCATCCGCGTCCATTGACGCAGCGCCACCGTCTTTTCCCGCTCGGTCATCGCGCGAACGCGCCTGACACGTGCCGTGGCCTCCAGTTCGCGGACCCAGGGTGGATCCTGGTGCTTGCGCGAGGTCTGCGCGCGGACCAGTGTTCCGGGCTTTCCGAAAATCCGGGCCGCCTTTAACGCTGCAGCCGCGTCCGCGCTGGCCTGTGCGAGGCGCTTACCCAGTATGGCGTGCAACTCATCTTCCACCTTTTGGCTTACAAGCAGGTCGGGGCGTACGCCCGCAGTCGGGACCTCGACAGTGTCTGGCGACGAGCGGCGAACGACAGGCAGGGCAGATGCAGCCGCAGCTGCGTCCGATGGGCACCGCGCGCGGCTCGCAGATACGACCGGTTGCCTCCGACATCCCGAACGGGATTGGACAGCTCGCCGTCCGGCGCGGAGCGCGTTGCGTACTAGCGATCGGCATGCTCTACAACGTAAACTGGTCGAGTATCTGCATCCGTGGCGCTGGCTTCTCCACGTAGATCATCCGCAGCAGCGCTTGTGCTTCTTTCCGCTTCCGCATGGGCATGGCTCATTGCGGCCAATATCGTTCCGGACGATACGCTGCATGAAAGGCAGGGCATTATTCCCCGGGCTCCGCGGCGAGGACAATGTTTTCAAACCACCCAGGTTCGACCACAGCTCACGCTGCAAGCGTATTTCCTCAGCCGATCCAGTACCGCGCACGCGTACCAGTTCTCGAGCGATGTCGACCATGCGCGCCATCCGTTCAGCGCGATTTGGGTACGGCCGCCCCTTGGCATCGAATATGAAGCGTGTCGTCATGAAATCGCGGCTCGTTTCAACTGACATCGTTGGCAACGCCGCTTCCAGCCGCGCAATGATCGCAGGTCCGGCGGCGCGGCAGCGTTCGGCCAGCGTCGTGTCCTCTTCCTTCAAGGCGGTCTCGTAGGCGATCTGTATGCGTCCTGCCGCCTCCAGCCATTTGCGGTGATCGTCCTGCGTCATGCACAGCTCGGCCAGGTCGAGGTGCGCCGCATTGACGCGTTCCGCAGCGGCGCCAAGCAGCTGCTCGATCTCCAGCGCATCGCCGCGGATGCGCTGCTCTTGCATCGCCTTGGCGAGCGCGTACTGCGCCTCCGGCAGACCGGCATCGCTGGCCTGGCGCAACCAGCGGAACCCCTCGTCGTGGTTTGCAACGACGCCATGTCCATGGACCAGTGCGACCGCCGCATTGTACTGCGCCAGCGCATAGCCGGCATCCGCCGCGCGCAGCGTCAGTTCGAACGCACGCGTTGCGTCCGGCGCTACGCCAAGGCCGTCGCTGTAGATCAGCGACAGCAGCGTCAGCGCCAGCGGATGGTCTTCGGCGGCCGCACGTTCGAGGAGGCTGCGCGCGTGCACGTGGTCGAGCGGCTCGTCGAACAGGCCGTACAGTGCGGCTTGCCCACACCAGGCGATGGCGTCGATGTCGCCATCGCGACAGGCCATGGCGATCAGGTGTGCACCAAGCGTGGCCTGGTCAGGACCGCGGCGCCCATCGACCAGCGCCAGGCCATACTGGTAACGCGCCGGCGCGTACCCGGCATCGCTGGCGTAGCGCAGCATGTCGAGCAGCCGTTGGTCCAGGGACGCGAAATCGTACCGAAGCCGATACATTGCCAATTCGCTATCGGGTTCCGCCTGGGCCTGCTCGACTTTGGCCTTCATCTGAGATTGCAACAGCATCGCCACCCGGTACTGGTCGGCAGCGCTGCTCTCCATCAGCGCACGGTAGCAGGCTTCGCGTAGCTCGTCAGGGCGCTCGTCGGACAGCGTGTAGACCGGGAGTGCCGCACCGCCGCTATTGTGCTGGAACACGGTTTCGAATAACGAAAGCGCGACCGTCAGGGCGTGGCCCGCCAGCGCTTGCTGGTCGGCTTCGCCGAGCAGTCCGGCCTCTGGATGGGCAGCCCGGTTACCCCAATTCCGCAGCTGGTTGAGCTGCTCCCTGGTCACGCGATTGATACAGCGGGTACGGTCGAGCGCCTTGATCTTGTCGTCCAGGCCGTCGGGCCAGGCATCGTCGCTTGGCGCGAGCAGATTGCAGCACAGGCTGGCAATGGAGCGCACCGCGATCAGGGTGTTGCGGGGAAACTGATACTGGCTGCGCTTGGCTTCGTCGTATAACTGGCCGATCGGCACCGAAACGTGCCGGGCAAAGTCGAGATCGTTCATTCGTGGTGTTTGCATGCGGCAAGATTACCGCGTCGTCAGTGTACCTCATCAGGAGCACCGTGCCGGCCGGTGACGAACACAATCCGCCTCCCGCTAGTGCGACGAGCGATGCCGGCAGAAGCCGGACAGAAAGGCAGCAAGTGACCACCTTTTGTACCCCGCTTGATGCGGCGAAGGCCTCGACACGGATCTGGCTCGGCGCAAGCGGGTAGGGTATTGGCTGGCACATCGGCCAAACATTACCGCTTCCTTGCACCCTGGCCCGAACGCGAGCATGACCTCAAGGACCAGCATCGTCCACGGGTCGCTCGGCCACATGCTTCAGCACCGGCGCGCTGGCGCGCTGACGCATGTACGGACGCCGGCAGCGCAACCCCGTGGTGCGCTCAAAATCTCAAGCCCATGAGTATTTCATCCCGGCCGGCCATATCGCTTGCGGCATCCGGCAGACCTTGCATAGACTGACAACCCGCTCAGCTTGTTCATTGCATATCACAATGAATTCCACCGATCGGCCTGGCGCCTTCGCAGACCTGCCCGGTCACGGGTGCCGGCAATCTCCCACCACATTGAATCGAACGCGCCATGCAAACCTGTTTCTCCCGCACCGTCCTCATGCTGGCAATCCTCACCCTGTGCCAGGTTGCGCAGGCGCAGCAGCTGTTGACGATCGATGCAAGCAGCCCGGCACCCGATCCGGTGTCCGGCCAGTTGAAGATGGGGGCCGCCATGTCTCCAGCCGGCCGTGCGCTGGGCGCCAACAACCAGTACCTGACGCGCGACGGGCGGCCCTGGCTGCCCGTCATGGGCGAATTCCATTACACGCGCAGCCCGGCCGACAGCTGGGACGCCGAGCTGGCGAAGATGAAGTCGGCCGGCATCGACATCGTTGCCAGCTACATCATCTGGAACCATCACGAGCCGCAGGACGGCAAATTCGACTGGAAAGGCAATCGCGACCTGCGCCGCTTCGTCCAGCTGGCGCGCAAACACGGCCTGGAGGTGATGGTGCGGATCGGTCCGTGGGTCCACGCCGAGGTGCGCTACGGCGGCATTCCCGACTGGGTCGTGGGCACCATGGCGACACGGCGCGACGATCCGCAGTACCTGCGTTTCGCGGAGCGCTTCTATCGCCAGATCGGGCGCCAGCTCGACGGCCTGTTATGGAAACAGGGCGGGCCGGTCGTCGGCGTCCAGATCGAGAACGAATACAACCTGTCCGGTCCGGGGCGCGGCGCGGACCATATCCGCACCCTGAAAAACCTGGCGATCGGGGCTGGCCTCGACGTTCCCTACTACACCGTGACGGGATGGGACCGTGCCTTGTATCCGGCGGGCGAGGTAATGCCGGTGTTCGGCGGTTATGCCGACGAACCCTGGAGCGCGAAGAAGGAGGAACTGCCGCCCAAGGAGACCTATGCCTTCCGTTTCGACAGCCGCGTCAGCGGCGACCTCGGCGCCCAGACCCGCGGAACGCAGAAGGGGACGGCTGAAACCGACATCGGGTCCACGCCCTTCCTCGGCGCCGAATACGGCGCCGGCCTGCCGGCCATGTACCGGCGCCGTACCCTGGTGACGCCCGACGACGTCGCCGCGATGCTGCCGGTGCAGCTGGGCTCGGGCGTCAACCTGATGGGTTACTACATGTTCCATGGCGGGCGCAATCCGGTCGGCGGTACCACGCTCGAAGAAAGCACCATGAGCGGGGGATACAACGATACGCCGGCGATCAACTACGACTTCAACGCGCCGCTCGGCCCGGA
This sequence comes from Massilia sp. CFBP 13721, assembly GCF_014842025.1. Taxonomy (GTDB): domain Bacteria; phylum Pseudomonadota; class Gammaproteobacteria; order Burkholderiales; family Burkholderiaceae_D; genus Telluria. The sequence goes on along the minus strand of NZ_JACYUY010000004.1, from coordinate 126,328 downwards.
CGGCCAGCAGCGCCCGGTACTGGCGGCGCTGCGCCCGTTCCACTACTTCCTCAACGATTTCGGCGCCTTGCTGGCGCCGATGACGGTGCGCAAACCCGCGCTCGCTCCCGCCACGCCGACTGACCTGGCCACGCCGCGCTTCGCGGTGCGCAGCCGCGGCGACGCAGGCTTCCTGTTCTACAATGGCCACGTACGCCAGTACGAGACCCCGGGGCAGCGCGGCGTGCGCTTCGCCGTCGCGCTGCCGGGCGGTACGCTGACCCTGCCGCGCAAGCCGCTCGATATCCCGGCCGGCAGCTTTTTCGTCTGGCCGCTCAATCTCGACATGGATGGCCATCGCCTGCGCTACGCGACCGCGCAACCGGTGGCGCGCCTGGATCAGGGGACCGTGGGCAGCACCTATGTGTTCGCTGCCCAGCCCGGGATTCCCGTCGAGTTCCAGTTCGACGGCGGCGTACGCGCCTGCCTGGCGTCCCGGCCGGGCAAGGCGGCGGAGGTGGTATCGCCGGAAGCCGACGTCGTGGTCGAGGACATCGCGCCCGGCCTCGACGCGGCCATCACCCTGCGCTGCGCCGGCAAGCGTCCCGTCACGGTGGTGGTACTCAGCGCCGAACAGGCGCGCCAGCTCGCGGTCGGGCAGGTCGAAGGGCAACGTCGGCTGGTCATCAGCGACAGCCAGGCCTATTTCGATGGAGGACGCCTGGTGCTGCGCTCGGCAGGAACGGCGCAGCTGCGGGCAGCGGTTTATCCCGCCCTGCCTGCCAGGGTCAAGTCCAGCGCGCTCCTGCAGACCGCCGGCCGCGAGGGGATTTTCCAGCTGGTGCAGGCCAGCCTGCCGGAACAGACGATCGCGACTTCCTTCAAGCCCGTGCGCGATGCACAAACCGCGCCGCCGATCCGTATCGGCGGCCACGCGAAGGCAGCCCTGCACCCGGATCCGGAGGCCTTCGGGGCGTCCGCCGCCTGGGAGCTTGATGTCCCGCGCGTCCTGCCGCGCGGCGTGGACGGCGTGCTGCTCGATATCGACTTCGTGGGCGACGTGGCGCGCCTGTTCGACGGCACCCGTATGCTGGACGACTGGTACTACAACGGCCAGCGCTGGCAGTTCGGCCTCGCCAACCTGCCGTCCGGCGGCAAGGGCCCGTTGACGCTGACCGTGCTGCCGCTGCGCGCCGATGCGCCGATCTATCTGCCGCGCGAGCACCGTCCCGATTTCGCCGGCCAGGCGCAGATCGCCCGCTTGCGTGGCCTGAAGGCGGTGCCGGTCTACCGGATCGACATCGGGCGCTGAGGAGCGCCGGCGGCCACGGTCTCGCGGAGCGCCTCGAGCAGCGCTTCGGCGCCGGGAGAAAGCACGTGGTCGCGGCGCGTGACGATGCCGTAGGCGTCCATGCGCAGTCCCAGGTCGAATGACAGGACCGCCAACTGGCCGGCGTCGAGCTGGCCTTGCACCATCGCCTCGGGCAAGGCCACGACCATGTCGGTACTCGCCAGCAGCGAGACGACGAGCGGTATGGCGAGGGTCTCGACGGTTTCGCCGGGCGGATCCAGGCCTTCCGCCAGGAAGCGCGCGCTGAGGCGGTCGCGCAGGATGCTGCCGGCAGGCGGCACGATCCAGGACTGCTCTGCCAGGCGAACAAGGTTCAGGCCCGGTTCGTCCAGCAGCGGGTGGCCCGGGCGCACGATGATGCTGTGGGACTCGTCGCTGATCGGTTCGAAGCGCAGCAGGGGTACGTGTTCGGTGTCGAGGATCCGGCCCAGCACGATGTCGAGCTGCCCGTCGAGCAGGCGCTCCACCATGGCCTGGCTGGTACTGAGGTCGACGACGACGTTGGTGCGCGTGAAGCGTGATTTGAACAGCTTGATCGCATTCGCAAGGACGCCCGTTGCCGGCGTCAGGACGCTTCCGACCGTCACCTTGCCGCCGACACCATACAGCGTCTGGGCGATCTCGAGGTGCGCCGCGTTCATTTCGGCGAGCACGACGCCGGCGCGGCGAATCAGCATCTTGCCGGAGGACGTCGCCACCACGCCGCGCGCCATGCGCTCGAACAGCCGGACGCCCAGCACATGTTCGAGGTCGTTGATCAGCCGCGACGCGGCGGGCTGGGTCAAGCGCGCCGCTTTCGCCGCGTTGACGATGGAAGCATGGCGGCCGAGCTCCACGAGCAAAATCAGGTGGCGCATCTTGAGGTGGCTGCGAACGAAGCGGTCGGATGCCGCCGGGGTCTTGTCATTACCTGGAAACTGCGTCATGGGTGGTGGGCTGGTCGTTGCTGCAAGCTGGGTCGCGAGCGATTATGCCGACTTTGCGAGGGCGGGCGCAAGGTTTCGCGGGCCATGCCGGCGGACGGCTGCTGCGCTGCCATGCAAATTCGACATGGCTCGCAAGCGTTTCCTTGTACCTCGCGCCGGCGCCTGGCGGGTAGACTCGTGCTTCGTATCGGCGCCGGATCAGACCAGACCACATGAAAATCACCAGACTCACCACCTACCGTGTTCCGCCGCGCTGGCTGCTGCTGAAGATCGAGACCGACGAAGGCGTTACCGGCTGGGGAGAGCCGGTGATCGAAGGGCGCGCTCGTACCGTCGAGACCGCGGTGCACGAATTGTCCGATGTCCTCGTCGGCAGCGATCCGGCGCGCATCAATGACCTGTGGAGCACCATGTACCGCGGCGGCTTCTATCGTGGCGGCGCCATCCTGATGAGCGCGATCGCCGGCATCGACCAGGCGCTTTGGGACATCAAGGGCAAGGTGCTCGGCAAGCCCGTCTACGAACTGCTGGGCGGCCGCGTGCGCGACAGGATGAAGATGTACAGCTGGGTCGGCGGCGACCGGCCGGCGCAGGTCATCGCCTGCATCGACGCCTTGCGCCTCGGCGGCTTCGATACCTTCAAGCTGAACGGCGCCGAAGAGCTGCGCATGGTCGACAGCGTCAAGGCGGTGGACGCGGTCGTCGCGCGCATCGCCGAGATTCGCGCGACCTTCGGCGACGCCATCGAATTCGGCCTCGATTTCCATGGCCGCGTGGCGGTGCCGATGGCCAAGCCGCTGCTGCGCGAACTGGAACCTTTCCGCCCCTTGTTCATCGAAGAGCCGGTCCTGGCCGAGCATTACGAACATTACGCGCGCCTGGCCGAGTCGACCTTCATTCCGATCGCGGCGGGGGAGCGCATGTATTCGCGCTTCGAGTTCAAGCACGTGTTCGAGCGTGGCGGCCTGTCGATCGTCCAGCCGGACGTCTCGCACGCCGGCGGCATCACGGAATGCGTGAAGATCGCGGCGATGGCCGAAGCCTACGACGTCGCCCTGGCGCCGCATTGCCCACTTGGTCCGGTTGCGCTGGCCGCCTGCCTCGCCGTCGATTTCGTCGCCTACAACGCAGTGCTGCAGGAGCAGAGCATGGGCATTCACTACAATGGCGGCGCCGAGCTGCTCGACTATGTGGTCAACAAGGAGGATTTCAACATGACCGACGGCTACATGGCGCCCTTGCCCCTGCCGGGACTGGGCGTCGTCATCGATGAAGCGCGCGTGATCGACGCCGCCAGGAACGCGCCGGACTGGCGCAACCCCCTGTGGCGCCACGCCGACGGCAGCGTGGCGGAATGGTGAACCCGGCGCATCCAGCCCTGCTGGGCATCGATTGGGGAACCAGCAACCGCCGCGCCTACCTGCTGGACCGGCACGGCGCCTGTATCGGCCGCCATGCCGACGCGGAGGGCGTGCTGGCCATTGGCGGGAATTTTGCCGCGTCGCTGGCGGCCTTGCGCCGGCGGATGGATGTGGGAGACGATGTGCCGGTGCTGATGTCGGGCATGGTCGGCTCGGCGAGCGGCTGGCAGGAGGTGCCCTACCTCGGCATCGAGACGCCGCTCGAACGCTTGCCCGGGCACCAGGTACCCGTCGCGAGACAGGCCAGGTGCGCCATCGTGCCCGGTTACCGCAGCCAGGGCGAGCATGTCGACGTCATGCGCGGCGAGGAAGTCCAGCTGCTCGGCGCGCTTGCCGGGGGCGTGCAAGATGGATGGGTGCTGCTGCCGGGAACCCACTGCAAATGGGTGCGCATGCAGGCCGGGCGCATCGCCGAATTTTTCACGTTCATGACCGGCGAGCTGTTCGCACTGCTTGGACAAAGGGGGACGCTGAGCGCCATGCTGGCGCCGGCGCCGCTCGACGAAGCTGCATTCTCGGCGGGACTGGACGCCGCCCGCCGCCAGCTGCCGCTGACCCACAGCCTGTTCGGCGCGCGCGCCCGTGTCGTGACCGGGGCCATGTCTCCGGGGGCCGCCCGCTCCTACGTCAGCGGCCTGCTCATCGGCAGCGAATTCGCGCAAGACCGCCAGTGCCGGGACGCGGCGGGAAACCCGGCGGACCTGCACATCATCGGCGCGCCGGCACTGTCCGAGCGCTACGTCGTCGCGGCCCGGACCTTCGGGCTCGTTCCGGTGGTGCTCGATCCCGACGAGGTGTACATCGCAGCGCTCGCGCTGTTCCTGGACAAAGGACGAGACGATGCAACTGAATGATTCCGTGGTCCCGCTGGTGGCGATCCTGCGCGGACTCACCGCGGCGGAAGCCCCGTCAATCGGCGCCGCATTGTTCGATGCGGGTTTCCGCCTGCTGGAGGTGCCCTTGAACCGGCCCGGCGCGCTCGAGGCGATCCGGGCGCTGGTCGAGATCGCCCCCCAGGACGCACTGGTCGGCGGCGGCACCATCCTCACTGCCGCGCAGGTCGACCAGGTCGCGGCGGCTGGCGGGCGCCTGCTGGTGGCGCCCAATTCCAATCCGGAGGTCATTCGCCGTGGCGTCGACCTCGGCATGCTGTGCGCGCCGGGCGTGGCCACGCCGACCGAGGCGTTCGCCGCACTGGCTGCCGGCGCCCATGCGCTGAAAATCTTCCCCGCCGAGATGGTCGGACAGAAGGGGCTGAAAGCGATGACGAGCGTGCTGCCGCCGGCGACGCCGTTGTGGCCCGTGGGCGGCATCGCCCCCGAATCGATCGCGCCCTGGCTGGCCGCGGGCGCGACCGGTTTCGGCATCGGCAGCGCCCTGTACCAGCCAGGCTGCGACCAGTCCACGATCGCCCGCCGTGCCGCCGCCTATGTCGCGGCCTGGAACGGCGCGCGCCAGGAGCAGCTTGCACGATGACCCGCACGGCCTGCCTGCCGCGTGTCGGCCGCGACGGAGCAAGGGTAATGATATTTGCGGTATAAATAGAGAACTGCTGACTATTTATAACGTGAATACAAAGGGCGTCCATGGAGCTGCGCGAGCTGGACCTGAACCTGCTGCTGGTCTTCCGCGAAGTCTTTCGCGAACGCCAGATCTCGAGCGCGGCCAAGCGCCTGCGCCTGACCCAGTCGGCCGTCAGCAATGCGCTGGCGCGCCTGCGCCGGGCGGTCGGTGACGAACTGTTCGTGCGCACGGCCGACGGCATGCAGCCCACGCCGTATGCCGAGCAGATGGCCGAGCCGGTCGCCGCGGCGCTGGCCAGCCTGGAACTGGCGCTGCGGCCCGAGTTACCGTTCGATCCCGCCAGCAGCCGGCGCCGCTTCGCCATCGCCATGACCGACGTCGGCGAAACCTATTTCATGCCGGGGCTGGTCGAACACTGCATGACACTGGCGCCGCAGGTCAACGTGGCGTCGGTGCGCGCCGGCATAGTCGACCTGCGCGCGGAGATGGAAGCGGGCAGGGTAGACATGGCGATCGGCGCCTTTGGCGACGTGCCCGCGAGCTTCTACCAGCGCCGCCTGTTCCGCCAGGCCTACGTCAGCCTGCTGCGGCGCGGCCATCCGCTGGGCGCAGGCGCGCTGACACGCGAACGCCTGGCCGCGGCGCGGCACCTGGTGGTGACGGCGATGGAAAGCCCCTACGACGACATCCGCACCGCGCTCGAGGCGGTGGGGATCTCCACAGACGCCAGCTTCAGCGTGCCGCATTTCGCCGCCGTTCCCTACATCGTCGCCAGCACCGACCTGGTGGCGACGGTCCCGCACAAGCTGGCCGAGCGCGCCGCCGGCCCGTTCGGGCTGCAGTACGCTGCCTCGCCCCTGGCGCTGCCGGCACTGCAGACCAACATGTTCTGGCACCGGCGCTACCACCAGGACGAGGGCAACCGCTGGCTGCGCGCGCAGGTCGCCGCACTGTTCGCGGAAGACGCGACGGGCTAGCGGGACAGGCCCCAAGCACAAATCTCGCGAATGCGCCAGCTGGCAGAGTCGTGTTGTTGCGCGCGGGAGCCACGGTGACGAAGTAAGCATCGCGTAAGGCGGCAGTTCGACCCTGTGGAAGCAGTCAATCCATTCCACACCATGCCCGTCGCAAGAACGGGCAGACCAGGAGACCCAACATGACGCACGCCCTGATGCAAAGAGCACAGTCCCGCTCCGCACGCCGGACCATCCTCAAATCGATGTTCGCAGTCCTGGCGCTCAGCGCCGGCCTGGCCGCATGCGGCAGCGGCGGTGACGAGGAAGTCCGGTACCACGCCTCCTGGACCGGCGCGCTGTCCGATGCCGCCCAGTCGCTGCCCGGATTCCCGCCGCCCGCCGTGCAGGTCTTCGACAACCAGACCGTGCGCCAGGTCGTGCGGGTGTCGCTCGGCAGCACCGCAATCCGCATCAAGGTGTCCAACCTGTTCGGCAAGACGCCGATCGCAATCTCGGGTATCCGCGTTGCCCGCAGCAGCGGCGCATCGAATATCGATGCCGGCACCGACCGCGCAGTGACCTTCGGCGGCCAGCGCAGCCTGACGCTGGCCCCCGGCAGCGACATGCTGAGCGACGCGATCGACCTGCCGGTGGCGCCGTTGTCGAACGTCGCCGTCAGCATGTATTTCGCCACGCGCACCGAGGTCGCCACGGTCCATGCCCTGGGCCGGCAGACCGCCTACGTCGGTGCCGGCGACCAGTCTGCGGCGGCGGCGATCCCGACCACGGCGGCCAGCCAGCTCGAATCGTATTACGCATTGACGGCGGTCGAATCCATCAGCATCGCGCAGGCGAAGGTCGTCGTGACCTTCGGTGACTCGATCACGGATGGCTTCAATTCCACGGTGAATGCGGCGAAGCGCTATCCGAACCAGCTCGACGACAGGCTCAAGGCGGCCGGGTTCGCGCAAACGAGCGTCGTCAACGGCGGCATTTCCGGCAATCGCTGGCTGAACGACTTCGTCGGCCCGAATGGCAACGGCCGCTTCGAGCGCGACGTTGTCAACGTCGCGGGCGTCACCCACACCATCATCCTGTTGGGGATCAACGACATCGGGTTTGCCAGCTTCGTCCCGGCGCAGGCGGTCAGTGCGCAGCAGATCACCGCGGCGATGGCGACGGCGGTCGGGAAAGCCAAGGCCAGGGGCATCAAGGTGTACCTGGCCACGTTACTGCCGTTCAAGGGGGCGGGCTATTACTCGGTCGACGGCGAAGCCAAGCGCCAGGCCGTGAATGCCTTCATCCGCGCCAACCGCGACATCGACGGCGTGGTCGATTTCGACCGCGCCATGCAAAATCCCGCCGATCCGCTGGCCATGAACCCGGCCTACGACAGCGGCGACCATTTGCACCCGAACGACGCCGGCTATGCCGCGATGGCCGCGGCGATCGACCTGGCGAAGCTGCAGTAAGCCGGCTTTTATTCGGCGCTGACGCGGAAGTGATCGACGTCCAGGCTGGATGCCGGCGCACCGGCGCTGTTGCCACTGCCGCTGCCAATGCTGAACAGGCCGACCTGGGCGCCGACCCAGCGTCCCTTGCTGATCGCCAGCGGCTGGCCGGCCGCCACGAAGTTGACGTTGTCGACGCTATACGAGAAGCTGGCGAGCGCGCCCTCGGCCATCTGCATGCGCAGGTAGAGCGAGGAGGGCGCCGCCGCCAGCAGCACCGTGCCCGTTTCCTGGCAGCGTTCCTTCGCCGGCGTGCAGGTGGTGTACACCAGTTCGGTGGCGGCGCCGCGCTTGCGCAGGCCGAGCCAGGCGTACTGCATTGCATTCACGATCAGGCCGGCGCGGTCGCCCTCGGCGCCGTTGTTGAGCGTGACGTGTGTATTCACCACGAAGCTGGGCGCGGGCAGCTTTTGTCCCAGCAGCGAAGGCGCGCCGCGCACGTAGTCGGCAAAGGCCGGCGCGGCCTGGGTGTGCAGGCGCAGGAAGCCGGGACGTTCGCTCAGCGAGGCCCAGCGGGGGTCGGGGTTGGCGTTCCACTGCCATTGCAGGCCCAGTTGCGGCGCGGTGAATTCGTCCGTGGTCGGCGGCGCCTTGAGCGCGGAGCCGGCCACCGGTTTGACATGCGTGAGCACCGGCTGGCCGGTGCCGGCGCGCGGACCGTCTTCCCCGATGACCGGCCAACCATCGGCCCAGCGCATCGGGTTCAGGTGCACCACGCGGCCATAGGCCTTGCGGTCCTGGAAGTGCAGGAACCAGTCCTTGCCGTCCTGCGCGCGTACCCAGGCGCCCTGGTGCGGCCCGTTGATCGGCGTGGTGCCCTGGTCCATGACGATGCGGTCTTCGTAGGGCCCGGCGATGCTGCGCGAACGGAACACCGACTGCCAGCCTTCCTCGACCCCGCCGGCCGGCGCGAACACGTAGTAGTAGCCGTTCGCCTTGTAGAACTTCGGCCCTTCCAGCGTGCGGTAGTTCGGCAGCCGGTTGCCGTCGATGACGGTCCGGCCCTCGGTGTCGAGCAGGCGGCTGGCGTCGGGCGCCATGCTGCGCAGGGTCAGGATGTTGTTGATGCCGGCGCGGCTTTTGGCCCAGGCGTGCAGCAAATACGCCTTGCCGTCGTCGTCCCACAGCGGGGTCGGATCGATGATGCCTTTACCGGGCAGGAGCAGGCGCGGCGCGCTCCACGGGCCGGTGAAATTCATGGCGGTGGTGACGAAGATGCCGACGTCCGGGTCCGGATAAAAGATCCAGAACTTGCCGTCGTGGTGGCGCAGCGAGGGCGCCCACACGCCTTCGCCGTGGCGCGCGGTGGCATAGCGTTCGGCTGGCACCAGGCGTGGCAGCGCATGGCCGACCAGCTCCCAGTTGACCATGTCGGTCGAGGTCAGCAGGGGCAGGCCGGGCACCGCGTTGAAGCTCGACGCGGTCATGTAATAGGTGTCGCCGACGCGGATCGCGTCGGGGTCGGAATAGTCGGCATGCAGGACCGGATTCTGGTAGCGGCCATCGCCGAGGTCGGCGATCCAGGGGGCGGCAACGCCTGGGCTGACAGGAGCGGACTGGCAGGCCGCCAGCACGAGCGGCAGCAGGAGCGCGCCCGCCAGAACGGCCGGTTTTGCATGCATTATTTTCATCTTTTTCTCGGTTTGATGAGTTTGTTTCATGTCCATTGCGTACTGGTACTCCGCTACGACTGTGGCCTGTGCCGCCGCAGATTAGCAGAAAGAAAACCCTGCCTGGCGGGCGGACTGGAAAGAATCACCTTGCTGCGTGGATGTCACCCACAGCGACGCCGGCCCTTGCGGCCGCCAGCGCCTGGGCGATCCAGCTGTCGAACAGCGGCTGGTGGTACTTGATCCACCCTGCCGTATGGCGCGCGATGTCGGCTTGCGTGTTTTCGCCGCTGCGCATGCGCTCGTTCTGGGCATTGATGTCGGCAATGGGCAGCCGCATCACTTCAAACAGTTTGGCCGCCGCCGGATTCTTTTCGGCCCAGGCGCGGTTCACCACGATGCGCGTCGTGTTCACCGCGAAGCCGTAGTCGCTGCCGTCGCCGAGGCGGGTATTCGCCTTTTGCGGATTGCTCGAGAACGGCACCTGCAGCCAGACGACGTCCTTGCCCGGCACCAGCACGCCGCTCACCCAGTAGGGCGTCCAGGTGTAGTACAGCACGGGTTCGCCGCGCCCGTAGCGGCCGATGGTATCGGCGATCAGGGCGGCATAGCTGCCCTGCACGTGCTGCACCGTCGCGCGCAGCTTGTAGGCATCGAGGTGATGTTCGATCATCGCCTCGCAGCCCCAGCCCGGGTCGCAACCGGTGAGGTCGGCTTTGCCGTCACCGTCCTGGTCGAACAGCTTGGCCAAATTCGGGTCGCGCAGCTGGTCGATGTTGGTGATCTTGTACTTCTCGGCCGTGGCCTTGTCGATCAGGTAGCCTTGCGCGGCCGGGCCGGCATACTGGCCGGTGCGCAGCAGCTTGGCGTCGCCGCCGGCATTCGCGTAATAGTCCTGGTGCAGCGGGTCCCAATGGACCGCGAGGAAGGTCGCGTCGCCGTTCGCGACGGCGACGTGCGCGGTAGGATAGGCGACTTCCTTGATCGGCTGCGGCGCGTAGCCCAGCTTTTCGAGCGCGCTATTCACCAGCATGGTCTGGAAGGATTCTTCGGCCACCGAGCCTTGCAGTGCCTGCACCGGGCTGCCCTGGCCGGGCAGGTCAGTGTCGAGCGTTTGCGCCATGGCCAGGCTGGTGCTTAAGGTGAGGGCGGCCAGCGCTACCGCCGACAGCCACTGGAACTTGCGTTTTGCCTTGCAGGTGAGTGTGAAGTTTTTAATATGCTGCATCGAGATCCTTTTTCTTTAATTAGTGTGCAGTGATGGGCGCGGCCGCTTCGGCACGCGGCGCACTACCGCCTACAAGCCGCAAGATGAAACCGGCCGGCCCCGTCTGGTACCAGTGGCGCACGCCGCGGCGCGGCTGTCCCAGCGCCTGCGTCAGGCGGTCGAGCGTGATCGCCAGCAGCACGATGCCCAGGCCCCCCACGGTGGCCAGGCCCATGTCGAGGCGGCCGATACCGCGCAAGACCATCTGCCCCAGGCCGCCGACCGCGATCATCGAGGCGATCACCACCATCGACAGCGACAGCATCAGCGACTGGTTGATGCCGGCCATGATCGACGGCATCGCCAGCGGCAGCTGCACGCGGGTGAGCAGTTGCCAGGGCGAGGCGCCATACGCGCGCGCCGCTTCGACCAGGTCCGGGCGCACCTGGCGGATGCCGAGGTTGGTCAGGCGTACCAGCGGCGCCAGCGCGAAGATGATGGTCACGATCACGCCGGGCGCATTGCCGATCCCGAACAGCATTACCACCGGCACCAGATACACGAAGGCGGGCGTGGTCTGCATCGCGTCCAGCAGCGGGCGCAAGGTGTTCTGCGCGCGCTCGCTGCTGGCCAGCAGGATGCCCAGCGGCAGGCCGATCGCCAGGCAAAAGCCAAGCGAGGTCAGTACCAGCGACAGGGTGACCATCGCTTCCGGCCAGACGCCCAGCACCGACAGCGCCAGCAGCGCCAGCACGGTGCCGGCGGCCAGCGCACCGCCCGTGAACTGCCAGGCCAGCAAACCGATGATGGCGATCACGACCGGCGCCGGCGCCGCCAGCAGCACGGCGCCGGCAGCGCTCAGCGCCGCGTCGATCGGCGCGCGCACGGCCTGGAACAGCGGCCGGAAATGCGCGACCACCCAGCCCAGCCCTCCGTTGATCCAGGCTTGCAGCGGCAGTGCGCCATCGAGGATGTGGGCCAGGTCGACAGCGCCGGCGTGCGCGGGTGTGGCCGCCGGTCCGGCCGCGTCGAGCCAGGAAGTGTCGCCCGGCGGCGACGGCAGCCATGGGTTGGCCTGGGCCGCGTCTGCTGCTGGTTGTACGGTGATCGTGCTGTTCGGATTCATGCTTGTCCTTTCTGTGTTTCGGGAATCGGCGGCGTATCGCGGTCGAGGAATTTCAGCAGCGTCGTCTTGCTGATCGCGCCGCGAAAGCGGCCGTCGTCGCCCACCACCGGCACCGCGTACGGCAGTTGCGCCACCTGGCCGAACAGGCCGGCCACGGGTTCGTCCGCATCGATGGTCTGCACTTCCGGCAGGAAGGCGTGCGCCAGGCCGAGCGGGCCGGTATGGCCGTCGAGCGCGCTGCGCAGGGAATCGGCCGAGACCATGCCGAGGAATTCGCGGCGCGGATTGACGACGTAGGCATAGGCGCGGTCTTCTTCTTCCAGCATCGACAGCGCCGCGCGCGAACCGCGGGCAGGCGACTCCGCCACCACGACCTGGCTCTTGCGCGCGATATCGCCGGCCTTGAATACGGCCGCCGCATCGACCCCGCGCACGAAATTGCGCACGTAGTCGTTGGCGGGCTGGCGCAGGATGTCTTCCGGCGTACCGACCTGCACCACGTGCCCATCCTTCATGATGGCGACGCGGTCGCCGATGCGCATGGCTTCGTCGAGGTCGTGCGAAATGAAGACAATGGTGCGGCGTTTTATTTGCTGCAGGCGCAGCAGTTCCGATTGCATCTCGGTGCGCATGATCGGGTCGAGCGCGGAAAACGCCTCGTCCATCAGCAGGATGGATGGGTCGCAAGCGAGTGCGCGCGCCAGTCCCACGCGCTGCTGCATGCCGCCGGAGAGTTCGTCTGGATAGCTGGCGGCATAGCCCGCCAGGCCGACCTGTTCCAGCGCCTGCCGCGCCAGCGCATGGCGCTCGGCCTTCGGAATGCCGGCCAGTTCCATGCCGAAGGCCGTGTTGTCGAGCACCGAGACATGCGGCAGCAGCGCGAACGACTGGAACACCATGCTGATGTCCTTGCGCCGCAAGGCGCGCAGCTGCGCGTCCGGCAGGGTATTGATGTCGTCGCCGTCGACCAGGATGCGGCCGGCGGTCGGCTCGACCAGGCGATTGAGCATGCGCACCAGCGTCGACTTGCCCGAGCCGGACAGGCCCATGATGACGAAGATCTCGCCCGCTTCGATGGTGAAGCTGGCGTCGAAGACACCGATCGTGCAGCCGGTCTGCGCGAGAATATCCTGCTTGCCGGCGCCTTGATGGACCAGCGCCAGTGCTTCCTGGGGCTGGTCGCCGTAGACCTTGAAGACGCGGTCGATGATGATTTGTTTTGCCATTGATTGTTCTCCTTCGAGTGGCGAATGCGTTGAAACCCGGCGCCGTTGGCGCCGCTGGATCGCTAGAGCCGGGAATCGACAGACCCTGTGCCGACGGCGCTGGAAGGCGCACGGGCGGAGCACGCACAGGCGCACGGGCGCGCTGGCGACGGCAAGGGTGAGACACGTAATCCCGGCGGAGCAGATGCCGTTTGGGGGTGTCGTGCGTGTTAATTGTGTGCGTGCTAAAAGAGGCTGGGTTCAGGACTTTTAGGCACGCAGGCGCCGTGCAAAACACGGCGTCGGGATGGTCGACGAAAAAACTGCGTCAACGATGAACTGACAGGCGCGGGGCCTTGGATTGTTTGCCACGCAGTGCATGGAAAACGGTTTTACTGAAGGTGTGTGTTGTAAAATTGATCTCAATTGTAGAGCAAAAAGACATCAAAGTCAACTGGCGTTCCGAATTGGAATGTGCTAGTAAAGTTTTGCGGCACGTTCGCGGCGCAAAAATGAACGTGCGCCAAAGGCCGCTTTCGCCTGTGGGCCCGGCCTGATGCGCAGACCCGTAAGGTGGGCGGCTCCACTTTTTCAATTTGCATACCAGAGACGGTTGAGCCGCCCACGCGTTCACCGAGCCGGTGATTCGTCGCGAAGTTTCAGAGGGCGGTTGAACGCGTGGGCGGCATCCAGGGGGCGAGCAATCAAGCGCCAGGGTATAGCCGCCCACCTTACGGGTCTGTGCATTCTTTCTTGGAAAAACCGACTTGGCTGACTGGGATGCGGACCTGCCCAGGTTTGGAACGCTTTTCCGGAGAGGGAAATCTTGCCGTCGCTTTTCCAGGCTACTACCGGTCGACTGTCGGGCTGCCTGGACCTGCTACTGCCCGATCTGACGCTGACCGTGAATGGCACGGCAGTGTGGAAGCCAATTCTGACCTGCCCGGCGCGGCAACCAAATTGGCAAATCATCATCTTGCATGGTGTTCAACTGGGACATTTTGTCCCGATGGAAGGTGTGTGCTTTTGAGTAGAATGCCGTGGAACGTGCAGCAAGACCGTCCTCGCATGGAATCCGGCTGGCGTTGAACTGAAATGCGCTGCTGTATGGGCGTCTTGAGGTCATGCTCCTCACGCTAAATAGTATCAAGTAATAGCCTGGAAATACGCAGAACAATGGAATGGTTCCCCGTCGTCGCCGTCATCTTCAAGATTCTCGTGCTGGGCACGGGCATGTTCTTTGCCGTCAAGTGGCATTACGACCAAGGGAAGAAGGGGAGGGAGCAAGAGCGGCGCGAGGTACTGCGCGGGGCCATCAAGGTGGCCGCGATCTTCGTGCTGGCGCTGCTGGGACTGGGATTCATCACCTGGCTCCTCCTCAGCAGGCTCAGCCTGGATTTGCACTTGCCGTGATGGCAAAGGACAGCCGGCCGGTATCCGCTAGCGATACCGGCCAGGCAAACCTGGCCCGCCCTCAGGCGTCGATGTAGATCGCCCTGAAGTCGTTCACGTTGGTCAGGGTCGGGCCGCACACCACCGAATCGCCCAGCGCCTGGAAAAAGCCGTGGCCGTCGTTGTCGGCCAGGCTGGCGCGGGCGCGGATGCCTTGCGCCCAGGCGCGCGCCAGCGTGTCCGGGGCCAGCAGCGCGCCGGCGATCTCTTCCTGCCCGTCGACGCCGTCGGTGTCGCAGGCGATCGCATGCACCCCAATCAGGCCGTCGAGCGCCACGGCGAGCGACAGCAAGAATTCGACGTTGCGTCCGCCACGCCCCTGGCCGCGCAGCGTGACCGTGGTCTCGCCGCCGGAGAGCAGGATGCAGGGCGGCGCGAACGGCTGGCCGCGCGTGGCCACCTGGCGCGCGATGCCGGCCATGACGATGCCGACGTCGCGCGCTTCGCCTTCGATGCTGTCGCCCAGGATGTGCGCCGGCACCCCGGCCGCGCGCGCGACCGCGGCCGCCGCTTCCAGCGCCATCTGCGGCGTGGTGATCAGCCGGATCGCGTGACCGGCCAGGCGCGGGTCGCCCGGCTTGACCGATTCGCCGCGGCCGCTTTCCAGTACCTCGCGCACGTGCGGCGGGACCTCGATGCGATGGCGCCCCAGCACCGCCAGCGCGTCGGCGCAGGTGGTGGCGTCGGCGCAGGTCGGCCCGCTGGCGATATCGACCGGGTCGTCGCCCGGCACGTCCGAGATCAGGAGCGTGAGCACACGGGCCGGGTGGCAGGCCGCGGCCAGGCGCCCGCCCTTGATGGCGGACAGGTGGCGCCGCACGCAGTTCATCTCGCCGATGGTGGCGCCGCTGGCCAGCAGCGCCGCGTTCAGGCGCTGCTTGTCGGCCAGGTCGAGGCCCGGCGCCGGCAGCGGTAGCAGCGACGAGCCGCCGCCCGAGATCAGGCAGATCACCAGGTCGTCGGCCGTCAAGCCGTCGACCATCTCGAGCATGCGGCGCGCGGCCTCCATGCCGGCCGCATCCGGTACCGGGTGCGCCGCCTCGACAATCTCGATGCGTTCGCACGGCACCGCATAGCCGTAGCGGGTGACCACCAGGCCGCTCAGCGCACCCGGCCAGTGCCGTTCCAGCACGCGCGCCATCTCGGCCGAGGCCTTGCCGGCGCCGACGACCAGGGTGCGCCCGCGCGGCGGCGCAGCAAGGTAGGACTGCAGGTGCGGCGGCAGGCACAGCGCCGGCTGGGCGGCGGCGACGGCGGCGTCGAACATCGCGCGCAGCAGCGCGCGTGGAGGAGGAGGATGCGTCATTGCGGCACCGTACCACCAATGTCGAAATTGGCCATGATCTCCAGTGCGCGCACCAGGGCCGAGTGGTCCCAGGCCTTGCCGCCGTTGGCCGCGCAGGTACTGAACAGCTGCTGGGTGGTGGCGGTGTTGGGCAGCGACAGGCCCAGCTCGCGCGCACTGGCCAGTGCCAGGTTCAGGTCCTTCTGGTGCAGTTCGATGCGGAAGCCCGGATCGAAAGTGCGCTTGACCATGCGCTCGCCATGCACTTCCAGCACGCGCGAAGCGGCGAAGCCCCCCATCAGCGCCTGGCGCACCTTGCCGGCGTCGGCGCCCATGCGCGAAGCGAGCAGCAGCGCTTCGCCGACCGCTTCGATGTTCAGCGCCACGATGATCTGGTTGGCGACCTTGGTGGTCTGGCCGTCGCCGTTTGCCCCGACCAGGGTGATGTTCTTGCCCATCAGGTCGAACAGCGGCTTGACGCGCTCGAACGCCTCTGGCGAGCCGCCGACCATGATGGTCAGGCTGGCCGCGCGCGCGCCGACTTCGCCGCCGGAGACGGGCGCGTCGAGATAGTCGCAGCCGAGGGCGTTGATGCGCGCGGCGAATTTCTTGGTCTCGAGCGGCGAAATCGAGCTCATGTCGACCACCACCTTGCCGGGCGTGAGGCCCTCGGCCACGCCGCCGGCGTCGAACAGGACGGCGGCCACGTGCGGCGTGTCCGGCACCATCACGATGACGACGTCGGCCTGCTGCGCCACCTCGCGGCTCGAGGCGCAGGCGCGTGCGCCCTGGCCCGTCAGTTCTTCCGGCAGCGGCTTGACGTCATGCAGGAACAGCGTGTGGCCGGCGGCCAGCAGGTGTCCCGCCATGGGCGTGCCCATGATGCCCAGGCCAATGAATCCGATGTTGCTCATATTGTCTCCTTCGATGATCGTAACGGTGGATGCGCGCTCAGGCAAGGCGCGGGGCAGGGTTCCTGAATTTGGCGGCCAGTTGCTCGGCGCCGCGCGCGAGGATGCCGGTATCGCTGCCGACGGCCACAAAAGTCGCGCCGGCCTCGATCCAGTGGCGCGCCAGGCGCTCGTCGCCGGCCAGGATGCCGGCCGGCTTGCCGCAGGCGCGGATGCGGGCAATCGCCTCGTCGATGGCGGCCACCACGTCCGGATGGCCGACCTGGCCGATGTGGCCCATCGCGGCGGCCAGGTCGCCCGGCCCGATGAAGATGCCGTCGACGCCGTCGACCGCGGCAATCGCTTCGATGTTCGCCAGCGCCACCGGCGTCTCGACCTGCACCAGCAGGCACAGTTGTTCTTCGCAGGCGCTCGGATAATCCTTGATGCGTCCGAAGTCCGAGGCGCGCGCGGCGGCGGCATAGCCGCGCACGCCCAGCGGCGGATAGCGGGTGGCCGCCACCGCCTGGCGCGCTTCCGCGGCATCCTGCACATACGGGATCAGGAGCGTCTGCACGCCGATGTCGAGATAGCGCTTGATGTTGACCGTATCGTTCCAGACCGGGCGCACGATCGGGTGGGTGGCGCCGCGCGCGATCGCCTGCAGCTGGCAATGCACCATCGGCAGCTCGTTGGGCGAGTGTTCGGTGTCGAGCAGCAGCCAGTCGAAACCGGCATTCGCCAGCAGTTCGACCGTGACGTGGCTGGACAGGCCGGACCAGAGGCCCAGCTGCATCTCGCCCTTGCGCAGCGCATTCTTGAATTGGTTACTCGGGACCTGCATGTCTTCCTCCTGATGTGGCCCGCCAGGGCCGGGTGGGTTGGATCCGATAGGAACAACAAAACGCGTATGTGGTATGACGTCGTACAACCGCAGGCGAAATTCTTGCGGCAACCGAAGCTTCATGCGCTGCGCATGCCCCGCAGCGCCGGATTCGGCGATATATGCCGCATCGCCACGCAATCAAAAATACCACGGTTTGCGAGGTTGTCATACAACCTTCTGTAAATACCCGATCAAGATGTTGCGTGATCCACAACGCAGGCTCAGCGCGGCCGGAACATCCGGAACAGCTGTTCCGGTCCCACCGTAAAATAATCGGCCGGCCCGCCGCCGCGCAGGATATGACCGGCGCCGGCGGTATCGTAGATGCCCTCCTTGAGCGAGGCGGCGGCGATGTGGACCCCGACCACCTCGCCCAGCACCAGCCAGGTTTCCACGGTCTCGCTGCTGGTCCGCTGCAGCTGGACCACCTGGGTGAGCTTGCACTCGAAGGCGACCGGGCTGTCGGCCACGCGCGGTGTCGCGATCAAGCGCGATGGCGCGGTGCTCAAGCCGGCCAGCGCGAACTCGTCCACCTCCGGCGCCACCGCCGCGCAGGTCTGGTTCATGGCCTCCGCCAGCGGCCTGGTCGCCAGGTTCCAGACGAATTCCCCTGTCTCCTGCACGTTGCGCAGCGTGTCCTTGGCGCCGATGCTGGCGAAGCCGACGATCGGCGGCACGTAATTGAAGGCGTTGAAAAAGCTGTAGGGCGCGAGGTTCAGCGCGCCGCCCGCGCTGCGCGAGGAGATCCAGCCGATCGGGCGCGGACCGACGATGGCGTTGAAGGGATCGTGGGGGAGGCCGTGGCCGTTGCGCGGTTCGTAGAAGTGGATCGACATGGGCGGCAGTGTGCGGTTGCGAAGTGTTCAGAATAGCAGGGTTGGGCTTCGGGGCCGGCTGCCAGGCTGGCTCCCGGCGGGAGCATCTATGTGGCCGGCCGCGCATAAACTGTTGACCCCGCCCCAAAAAATCGCTAGCATGACCAAAAATGACAACGATGGACAATTCGCCGGATGGCCTGGAAGCCATTGCGATTGCACGACGTGAGGCCGCAAGGCCCGAGGAGACAAGTTGGCCACAATTCACGACGTCGCCGAACAGGCGGGCGTATCGATCAAGACCGTGTCGCGCGTGCTCAACGACGCCGGCAGCGTGTCGGAAAAGACGCGCCAGCGCATCGAGCACGCCATGCAGCTGCTCGACTTTGCACCGTCCGCCGCCGCCCAGATGCTGCGTGGGCGCCCGACCGACCTGGTCGCCGTCATCGCCGAAAAGCTGACCACCACGCCCGATTCGTCGGAGATCATCAAGGGCATCCAGTCGGTCTGCGAATCGCTCGGCAAGATGCTGATCATTGGCGAGACCGGCGGGCAGGCGAGCGTCGCCAACCGCCTGGTGGCCGACATGCGCACCCGGCGCGTCGAGGCGATCATCTTCGCGACTTCCTTCCACCGCGAGGTGACCCTGAACGAAATGCTCGGGCGTACCCCGGCCGTGCTGGCCAACTGCTTCGAGGCGGCGCCGCGCTTTGCCCAGGTGGTGCCGGACGACGAGGGCGGCGGCTACGCGGCAGCCCAGGCGGTACTTCAGGCCGGGCACCGAAGGATCGCTTTCCTGCAACTGATCGAAGACATGGTCGCCACCCGCCTGCGCCTGCGCGGCTTCCGGCGCGCCATGCAGGAACACGGCGTGCAGCCCGACGAAGCCTGGCTGCTGCACGGCGCCACCCCGGCCGACGACGAATTCGCGCAACTCAAGGCCACCATCGAACGCCTGTTCGCCAGCGCCGATTGCCCGAGCGCGATCCTGTGCGGTAACGACAAGATGGCGATGCGCGTGATCTTCATCCTGCAGCGGCGCGGCTTGCGCGTGCCCGAGGACGTATCCGTGGTCGGCTTCGACGATTTCCGCCTGATTTCCGAAGCGCTCGATCCGGGCCTGACGA
This sequence comes from Massilia sp. CFBP 13721, assembly GCF_014842025.1. Classification (GTDB taxonomy): domain Bacteria; phylum Pseudomonadota; class Gammaproteobacteria; order Burkholderiales; family Burkholderiaceae_D; genus Telluria. Next base: position 107,057 of record NZ_JACYUY010000004.1, on the reverse strand, counting down.
CGGTCGGCCTGCCGTACCGCGAGATCGGCGAACTGGCCGCGCGCCAGGCGCTGGGCGGCGCGCAGCAACCCGGCGTGCTGCGGGTGCCGTGCCGGGCGATCATGCGCGGCACCGTGATGGGGCCGGCAGCCGCCGCACGGGGCGCCCGATGAAACGCATCCTGCTATCACTCCTGGCCACGCTGGCCGCACCCGCCCTGGCGGCGCCGGTCGAGATCAAGGCCTGGCGCCACGATACCGGCGACGCCGAGATGGCTGCCAGCCGCAACATGGTGGAACGCTTCAACCGCATGCAGGACAAGTGGCGCGTCGTGGTGGAAGCGATCCCGCAAGGCTCCTATACCGAATCGATCACCGCCGCCTCGCTGGTCGGCCAGCTGCCCTGCATGATGACGATCGACCAGCCGGCCGTGCCCAACTTCGCCTGGGCCGGGAATATTCGCCCGCTCGACGACCTGCTGCCGGCGCCGCTCGTGCAAGCGCTGTTGCCGGGCGGGCGCGGCACCTATCGCGGGCGCCTGTACAGCGTCGGCCAGTTCGACGTCGTGCTGGCCCTGTTCGCGCGCCGCTCGGCGCTGGCGGCGGCAGGCGTGCGCGTCGCCACGGTCGAGCAGCCCTACACGGCCCAGGAACTGCACGACATCCTGGTCAAGGTGAAAGAGGGCGGCCGCTATCGCTACCCGCTCGACCTGAACGGCAAGGCCAAAGGGGAGTGGGTCAGCTATGCCTTTTCTCCCTGGCTGCAGAGCGCCGGGGCCGACCTGATCGACCGCAACGATTACCTGCGCGTCGACGGCGTGTTGAACGGCGGCCCGGCTTTGAACGTGGCGCGCTATTACGCGCGGCTGTTCAAGGAGCGCCTGGCCGAGCGCAACCCAGCCGACGAGAAGGGCTTCGAGCAGGGCCGTTCGCTGCTGCAATACACCGGCTCGTGGAAGGCGCGCGACTACGCCGAACGCTTCGGCGACGACCTGGTCGTGATGCCGCCACCGGACTTCGGCCATGGCCCGAAGGTCGGCGCCGCTTCCTGGCAGTGGGCGGTCGCGCGCAGCTGCAAGCATCCGGCCGGCGCGGCCGCCTTCCTGGCGCACGTGCTGTCGGACCGCGAGATGGCCGAGATGTCGCGCCAGACCGGGCTGGTGCCGGTAAGCGCCGCCGCCGCGGCCCTGACCGCGTATTACCGCCCCGGCGGCAAGGGCCGCGTCTACTTCGATTTCGCCGCCCGCTACGCGTTGCCGCGTCCGGCCACGCCGGCCTATCCGACCATCTCGGCCGCCTTCGAAAAAGCGATGGGCGACCTGCGCGGCGGCAAGGAGCCGGCCGAGGCGATGGACGAGGCGGTGGAAGCGATCGAGTACGACCTCGCGCGCAACAACGGCTATGGATTCACCCGACCGAAAGCGGTGGCAAGCAAATGAAAACCCTCCTTGGCCGCGACCACCCTCTGGCCGTCGGCGCATTCGCCACTCCCGCGCTGCTGCTGTTCGGCGCCTTCATCCTGCTGCCGCTGCTGCTGGCGGCAGCCGCCACGCTGACCAACCACCGGCTGGTGTCGCCCGAGCCGACGCGCTACGTCGGCTTCGACAACTACAAGCGCCTGCTGACGCTGCAGGTGGTGACGGTCGAACCGCTGCGCGACGCGGCCGGCGCAGCGCTGCGCGACGAGGACGGGCTGCGCTTTCCTACCTGGCGCCAGACACGCCTGGCCCAGCCGGAGCTGGCGGGCTTCCGGCCAGCCTGGCAGTTCGAATTCGGCGAACGCAGGGTGGTGCTGGCGGGGACCGACCCGCTGTTCTACCGCTCGCTGATCAACACCTTCCTGTTCGCGCTGCTGGTGCTGCCGCTGCAATGCGGCGCGGCGCTGGGGCTGGCGCTGCTGGTCAACGGGCGCATCGCCGGGCGCATCTTCTTTCGCACCGTGTACTTCGCGCCGGTGGTCACCTCGATGGTGGTCGCTTCGATCGTCTGGTCCTTCATGCTCAATACCGACCGCGGCATGATCAACGAGCTGCTGCGCACCTTGACGGGTGACCCGAACACGGGGCCGGACTGGCTGGGCGAGAGCACCTACGCGCTGCCGGCGATCGCCATCATGTCGGCCTGGCAGGGCGCGGGCTTCCAGATGCTGGTGTTCCTGGCCGGCCTGCAGTCGATCTCGCCCGAGCTGTACGAGGCGGCCCGCCTGATGGGCGCGAATGCCTGGCAGCGTTTCGTGCACGTCACCTTACCGGGCCTGCGCAACACCATCGTCTTCGTGCTGGTGTCGACCATGCTGATGGCCTTCGGCCTGTTCACCCAGGTCGACGTGATGACCGCCGGCGGCCCGCTCGACTCGACCTCCACCGTGGTCTACCACGCGGTGCGCAGCGGCTTCAAGCAGCAGGACATCGGCTATGGTTCGACCATCACCCTGGTCTTCTTCGGCGTGGTGCTGCTGTTTTCGGCGCTGCATCGCTTCCTGGCTTCGAAAGGCGCTGACAAATGAACCGACTCGTCCACAAAGCACTCCTGCGCGCACCGCTGTTCGCTCTCATGTGCGTGCTCGGCCTGGTGTTCGCGCTGCCGCTGCTGTTCATGTTCGCGTCCTCGTTCAAGGAGGACGACGCCATCTTCGCCAACCTCGCCAGCTGGACCGCCTACGTGCCCGACGCCGGCTGGTCGATGGCGAATTACACGGCCATTTTCGAGCGCAGCAACCTGCCGCTGTTCCTGTTCAATTCGACCGTCATCGCGCTGGTCGTGGTGGTCGGCGGCGTGCTGGTCAACAGCATGCTGGCCTTTGCGCTCAGCCGCATGCGCTGGCGCGGCCGTGGCGCGGTGCTGTCGGTGGTGGTCGCCATGATGGTCATTCCCTTGGAAGTGATTGCCATTCCGCTGCTGTCGCTGGTGGCGCGGCTGCCGTGGCTGGGGATCGAGCAGGGCGCCTTGATCATGCAGGTCGGCTGGTTCAACAGCCTGCACGTGCAGATCATTCCCTTCCTGGCGAATGCCTTTTGCGTCTTCCTGTTCTACCAGTTTTTCCGCGACATCCCGCCGGAGCTGGACGAGGCGGCCAAGATGGATGGCGCCGGACCGTGGGCGCTGTTCTTCCGCATCATCCTGCCCAACAGCCGGCCGGTGATCGCCACCGCCGCCATCGTGCTCTTCATCGCCGCCTGGAACCAGTACCTGTGGCCGATCATGGTGGTGCAGGGTGAGGCCGCCCGGCCGGTGCAGCCGGGCATCCAGCAATTCTTCGGCCGTTCCAATTCGTGGGGTCAGATCATGGCGTATGCCTCGGTGGTCACCCTTCCCGTGCTTGCGGTGTTCCTCGCTTTCCAGCGGCAGTTCGTCGCCTCGGTGGCGGGGTCGGGCATCAAAGGCTAACTCTTGCGCTATCAACGATAACAAGCAACCATGACACTTAAAATCGACGACAAATTCATCTGGGACTTCTGGCACTATGCCGAGGGCGAAGAACAGCACCTGTTCGTGCTGCAGGCCGACCGCGCGATCGGCAACCCCGACCTGCGCCACTGGAACGTCTCGGTCGGCCATGCCGTCTCGCGCGACCTGCGCAACTGGGACTACCGCGGCACCGTATTCGGCCCGGCGGCGCAACCGGCCTGGGACGATTTCACCACCTGGACCGGTTCCGTCATCAAGGCCGAGGGCAGCTACCACCTGTTCTATACCGGCACGAGCCGCGCGGAGAACGGCATGCGCCAGCGCATCGGCCATGCGACGTCTAACAGCATCGAAGGTCGCTGGACCCGCGTCGGCGACGGCCTGGCGCTCGACCTCGACGAGCGTTACTACGAAGAGCATGCCGAAGGCCTGTGGCACGACCGCGCGCTGCGCGACCCGTGGGTTCTGGAAGAAAAGATCGACGGCCTGTACCACATGTTCTTCACCGCGCGCCGCAAGGACGGCCCCAAGTACGAGCGCGGCGTCATCGGTCACGCGACCTCGCCCGACCTGGTGCACTGGGAAGCGACCGCGCCGGTGTACGCGGGCGGTCACTACGGCCAGCTCGAAGTGCCGCAAGTGTTCGAACGCGACGGCCAGTGGTTCTGCACCTTCTGCAACGTGCGCGAACACTGGTCGGAAGCGCAACGCGAGCGCCACGGCGGCGGCGTCTCGGGCACCCACTACCTGGTGGCGGACAATCCGCTCGGTCCATGGCAGCCGGCAGAAGGCTTCCTCGATGGCGACGTGCCGTGCCGCCGCTACGCCGGCAAGATCCTGCGCGACCCGCACACCGGAAAGGACTGCCTGATGGCCTTCCTCGACACCGGGCCAGATGGCCAGTTCGTGGGCCAGATCAGCGACCCGATTGCGCTGCGCCTGGAGGATGGACGCTACCGGCTGGACGATTCGTCTGGCGGGTGATGACAACGTTAGACAGTTAGAAGCGAGCCGCCGGATCGAGCGGCCCACGAGAACAAGGAGACAGTATGGACATCACCGCACCGGCACAGCGCCGGTCGCTATTGCCGACGCTGCTGGCGGCGCAACTGGCGTTGGCGGCCCTTCCAGCGGCCCTGCTGGCGCCGCAATGGGCGACGGCCGCTCCGGCCGCCATCGCCGCCTGGGCGCTCGATGAGGGCCGCGGCAACGGGGCGGTCGAGGCCGTGTCGAAGCGCCGCGACCCGGTCAGTTTCGTCTTCAACCAGGCACGCTACAAGCCGAACTCCGACCCGCTGTGGCGCCCGGCCGCAGCCTGCATCAAGGGCGGCTGCCTGCTGTTCGACGGCTACTCGACCGACATCGTGGCGCCCGGCTTGAGCGAGGCGCAGTTGAGTGCCGGCTGGACCGTCAGTGCCTGGGTCGCGCCGCATGCCTTCGAATGGGGCGACGGCGGCCAGTACTCCGGCTTCCTCAGCCAGTACGACGAAGCGGCGAAGGCCGGCTTCTCGTTCGGCATGCACCGCTTTGGCGCCTGGGGCATCAGGCTGGGCTTCGGCGGCGCCGAGTTCGACCTTCGCGTGACCGACCGCAAGCTGCCGAAGGACAGCTGGTCGCACGTGGCCGCCAGCTACGATCCGCGCACCAGGCAGCTGCGCCTGTTCCTGGACGGCGCCGAAGTGGCGCGCGGCACCGGCCCGGCCACTGGCCGCTTCGCGCTGCCGCAGCAGCCACTCACGATCGGCCGCCATTCGCAGCCGCGCCTGGTCGCCGGCGTCTTCAAACTGAACACCTACCTTGGCCTGATGGACGAGGTGCGCATCGGCGCCGGCGCCGCCGACGCGGCGGCAGTAGCGCGCCTGGTGCGCGCCGACCTGGCCGCGCGCGGCGGCAAGGCGCCGCAACTGGCGCGTGCCGACGTGACGATCGACCCGGCGGTCTTCGACGGCGACCGCCACCGTCCGCAATACCACGCCATGCCCGATTCCGGCTGGATGAACGAGCCGCATGCGCCGTTCTTCCACAAGGGCCAGTACCACCTGTTCTTCCAGAAGAACCCGTTCGGCCCGTTCTGGCACCAGATCCACTGGGGCCACTGGGTCAGCCCGGACATGGTGCGCTGGCGCGAACTGCCGATCGCCCTGGCGCCCGACGACGACACACTGGCGCCGGACGGCATCTGGTCCGGCAGCGCGACCCATCGCAAGGATGGCACGCCGGTGCTGTTCTTCACCGCCGGGAACGATTCGGCAACGATCCGCGAGCGCAGCGGCCTGGCGCTGCCGCAGGATCCGGCGGACCCAGACATGGTCAACTGGGTCAAGCACCCGGTACCGGTGACCGTGCAGCAGCCGGGCGCCGGCAAGCCTGGCCAGTTCCGCGATCCGTTCGTGTTCCGCGACGAGGCCGGCGACCGCTGGTTCCAGCTGGTGGCCTCCGAAGTACCGGGGCGCAGCGGCACGGCCCTGGTCTACGAATCGTCCGACCTGGTCGAGTGGCGCTACCGCGGTCCCATGTTCACCATCGATGCCACGAAATATCCGGGCTTCGACCGCACCTTCGAACTCCCCGTGCTGCTGCCGATCGGGAAGGGCAAGGATGGCCGCGCGCGCCACGTGTTCCTGGTCGACGTCAAGGCGCAAGCCTGGTACTGGACCGGCGTGTTCGATCCGGCCACGGCGCGCTTTACACCGGACAGCGAAGCGCCGCGCGTGTTCGACCTGGGAGAGGGGCACTTCTCGGGTCCGAGCGGCTTCGTCGACCCGAAGACCGGGCGCACGGTCGTCTTTTCGATTGCCCAGGGCGAACGCACTGCGCAGGGCGAATGGGACAGCGGCTGGGCGCACAACGCCGGCCTGCCGGTTGAACTCAAGATCGGGCCGGATGGCGACCTGCGCCTGGCGCCGATCACCGAACTGGCCAGCCTGCGCCAGCAACTGCTGCTCGACCTGAACGACGTCACGGCGGCCACCGCCGCGCAGCGCCTGGCAGGGGTCCAAGGCGACCTGCTCGAAGTCGAGCTCGAACTGGCGCCGGCGGCGGGTGTCACTGCGCGGCGCGGCCTGGTCGTGCGCAAGACGCCGGACAATGCCGAGCGTACCGACCTGGTGGTCGATGCGGCGCGCGGGCGTTTCGAGATCGACCGCACGCACACGACGCTCGACCCGGCCCAGCGCTCGCGCGGCGTGCAGGGCGGCGCTTTCGACGCCGCCGGCGAGCACCTGCGCCTGCGCGTCTTCCTCGACCGCTCGATGGTCGAGGCCTATCTCAACGAACGCAAGAGCTTGACCAGCCGCGTGTTCCCGACCCGCCTCGACGCCACCGGCCTGGGCCTGATCGCGGCGCCCGGCGACCGCGTCCTCAAGCTGAAGGTATGGCGCATGGGCGCCGCCAACGGCAAGCCGGTGGCGCCGGCGCAGCCTGCCGGCGCTCCCTACGCTTTACAAGGATTTTGACATGGCCTCCATCACCCTGACCGGCGTCGGCAAGACCTACCCCGGCAAGAGCAGCAACCACATCCTGAAAGACATCGATTTTTCGATCGGCGACGGCGAATTCGTCGTGCTGGTCGGGCCGTCCGGCTGCGGCAAGTCGACCGTGCTGCGCATGATCGCCGGGCTGGAAGAAATCAGCGCCGGCGAGATCCGCATCGACGGCGAACGCGTCAACGAAACGGCGCCGGCCAAACGCGGCCTGTCGATGGTGTTCCAGAACTATGCGCTGTACGCGCACATGAGCGTGTTCGAAAACATCGCCTTCGGCCTGCGCCTGGCGCGCGTGCCGAAGGCGGAAATCCGCACGGCGGTGCAGGCGGTGGCCAAGATGCTGCAGCTCGAGCACCTGCTGGAACGGCGCCCGCCGCAACTCTCGGGCGGCCAGCGCCAGCGCGTGGCCATCGGCCGCGCCATCGTGCGCAAACCGCGCGCCTTCCTGTTCGACGAACCCCTGTCGAACCTGGACGCGGCCCTGCGCGCCGACATGCGCGTCGAGATCGCCCGCCTGCACAAGCAGCTGGGCGCGACCATGGTCTACGTGACCCACGACCAGGTCGAGGCGATGACGCTGGCCGACCGCATCGTCGTGCTGGGACCGTCGGGCGTGCAGCAGATCGGCGCGCCGATGGCGCTGTATGAAAAGCCGGCCAACGTATTCGTGGCCGGTTTCATCGGCATGCCGAAGATGAACCTGGCCGAGGGCAGCGTCGATGCGCGCGGCGCCCTGGCGCTGGGGCAGGTGGCGCTCGACTGGCACAACGCGGCTGCAGGCGGCCAGGCGGTCACGGTCGGGATTCGTCCCGAGCACCTGGTGCCTGACCCGAACGGTGCAATTCGCGGCACCGTCGTTCTGGTCGAGCGGCTCGGCGCCGAATCGCACGTGCACCTCGAGGTGGCGGGGCTGGCGCGGCCGCTGGTGGTCTCGATCAAAGCCGAGCCGCCGGCGAGCGGCGCGGCGTGGGCGGTCAGTCCGCTCGCGGGCGCGCTGCACGTGTTCGGCGCCGACGGTGCGCGCATCGAGCCGGCGCAATTCAACGGTTTATCGGAGGTCGCATGATCGTCGTCTGTGGTGAAGCCTTGTTCGATGTCTTTCCAACGCAGGAGGTCGCGGCCGGCATCGACCTGTCCGCGCGCCAGGGTGGTTCGCCCTTCAACCTGGCGACCGGCATCGCGCGCCTGGGCGGCAGCGCGGCGTTCTTCGGCGGCCTGTCGCAGGACGTGTTCGGCAGCAAACTGCACGCGGCGCTGCAGGCCGAGGGCGTCGGCCTGGCGGCCGCGCCGCGGCCCGACGCGCCGACCGCGCTGGTGCTGGTGGGCGTCGACGCACGCGGCGTGCCCTTGTACACCTTCTACGGCAGCGCCACCGCCGAGCGCGTGGTAAACCTGGCCGACCTGGAACGGGTGCCGCTTGATGCCGCGGCGATCCACGTCGGCTCCTACTGCATGGTCGTCGAGCCGGTCGCGTCCAGCCTGCGCGCCCTGGTCGAGCGCCAGCGCGGGCGCAGCCTGCTCGTGGTTGACCCGAACGTGCGCCTGTCGATCGAGCCACGCGCCGAGGTCTGGCGCGACACGCTGGGGTGGATGCTCGAACGCTGCGACCTGCTGAAGGTAAGCGAAGAGGATATCCACGCGCTGTATCCGGCGCTGCCCGTGGCGGACTTCGTCGAACGCGCACTGGCGGCGGGCGTGGCGCTGGTGGTGGTCACGCGCGGCGAACACGGGGTGGTCGCGGCAACCCGTTCTCTCCCCGTACTGGAATTGCCCGCCATGCCTGTCGCGGTGGTCGATACCGTGGGCGCCGGCGACACCTTCCAGGCCGGCCTGCTGGCCTGGCTGCAGGCCAGGGGCTACCTGGACCGTGCGGCGCTGCAGGGGATCGAAAGCGGCGCGCTGACCGAGGCCTTGCAGTTTGCCGCACGCGCAGCCGCCATCACCTGCTCGCGCAGGGGCGCCGATTTGCCCTACCTGGATGAAGTGAGCGCCAGCACGGCGCCAACACGCGACCAGTAAAGGATTCGCACCACGCTTGCAATGCTGTGCCCGACCAGATGACAACGATAGTCATCGGCGGAAAATGAAGTAAAAATATCCACTACAGGAGACCATTCTCATGCACTACGCAATTTCACGTTACATCGGCTGCTCGGCCGCCCTCGTCATCGGCCTGATGCCGGCCCTCGCGTTCGCGCAGCAGCAGGCAGGCGCCCAGCCTGCACCAGCCGTCACGGCCGACCAGGCAAGCGAAGACGGCACCGCGGTCGTCATCGTCACCGGTGTCACCCAGACCACCAGCAAGAAGAACGCCACCTTCTCGATCAACACCCTGAGTGCGGACGAGATCGCGCGCCTGGCGCCGATGAGCACCGCCGACCTGCTGGGCAACCTGCCTGGCATCTATGCCGAGGGCAGTACGGCGGGCGAAGCCGGCAACAACATCACCGTGCGTGGCCTGCCGGTGGCCGGTGGCTTCCGCTATTCGCCGCAGCTGATCGATGGCTTGCCGGCCTTTGAAGAGCCGGATACGCCGTTCATGAACAACGACGTGCTGGTGCGCGACGACCTGATGACCGAGACCGTGGAAGCGGTCAAGGGCGGGCCAGGCGGCATCCTGTATTCGAACGGCCTCGGCGCCACCGTCAACCACATCACCCGCACCGGCGGCAAGGAACTCGCCGGCGGCTACAAGATCGAGTACGCCGACTACGGCTTCTGGCGCCACGACGCCTTCGTCTCCGGTCCGATCAACGCGAATGTCACCGGCGCCATCGGCGGCTTCTACCGCCGCAGCGACGGCATCCGCGACACCGGCTACACCGCCGACAACGGCGGCCAGATCCGCGGCAACCTGGTATTCACCAGCGACGACGGCCGCACCACGGCGCGCATCGACGGCCATTACCTGAACGACCGCACCGCCTTTTACCAGAACCTGCCGATCTCGGTGCCGCGCATCAGCGGCAGCGGCACGCCGTCGAATCCGACGATCCTGCACCAGAACACGATCGAACCGCTCGGCATCGATTTCGGGCACGGCTCGGTGGCTTCGCCCTACAACCGCCGCTTCACCATGCTCGGCGAATACGGCAGCCGCGAGATCGACCAGGCCGACGGCCTGCATCCGAACTTCAAGATGCTGACGGCCAAGGTGAGCCACGAATTCGATTCCGGCTTGCGCCTCTCGGCCGGCCTGCGCCATACCGGCGGCACCAACGGTTTCAATTCGGTCTTCACCGGCAACGACACCGCCACCGCCGCCAACTTCCTGAATGCCCGCTACCAGAACGACGTGATCTCGCCCGCGCACGGCGCCGCCCTCGGCTGCAACCTGGGCAATGCCAAACTGATCGGCTACTTCAACGTGCCCGCCAGCGGCGCCTGCTCAGCCTTTGCCAACATCAGCCGCGAAGACTTCATCCGCAACTATGCCAAGGCGAGCGGCGTGGCAGGCAAATGGCGCAACGACGGTTCGTCGGTGGCGCCCGACGCCTACATGAACTTCCTGATCCCGTTCATCGCGCGCATGGATGCGCGCAGCGACATCCTCGACCTGCAGGCGCAGAAGAGTTTCAGCGGCGCCGGCAAGCACGACCTCACCTTCGGCGTCTACGGCAGCCGCTACCGCTTCGACCTCAACCTGCAGAATTCGCTGCTGGTCGGCGAGAGCGCGGACCATGGGCGCCTGGCCGACCTGTTCGCGGTCGACGCAGCCGGCAACCAGGTCGGCCCCTCGCTGACCCAGGGCGGCGCCATCTTGCCGGGCTGGGGCGGGCATGACAGCCGCTTCAAGGGAGAAGGCAAGGCAGTGTACCTGCTCGACCATTGGGAAACGCTGCAGAAGCGCCTGCGCATCGATGCCGGCGTGCGCTGGCAGCACCTCGACGCCAACGTCGTGCGCCGCAACCGTGACACGGCGACCGACCTGACCCCGGCCGGTACAGTGGTCGGCTCGACCCAGGACACGACCGCCGATAACGAAATCTACTTCCCGGCCGAGGCGCGCCTGCTCAACAAGAAGTTCCATGCGCTGGGCTGGTCGATCGGCGCCAACTACGCGCTCAGCAAACCGCTGGCCGTGTATGCGCTGGCATCGCGCTCGTTCCGCATGCCGGGCGTGGGCGACCTGATCGACCTGAGCGCGGCCGGCACGCAGGTCGTGAACGGCCAGGCGGTCGAGATCGACGCGGTCGAACGCATTCGCCAGTACGAAGGCGGCCTGCGCTACCAGGCGCGCGGCTTCGGCGCCTCGGTCGCCGTCTTCTACAACAAGTTCTCGCCACGCAGCGCCGTCAACGTGTATCGCGATATCGAATCGAGCCAGTGCTCCGCGCTCGGCGGCGTCACCCAGATCAACTCCTGCCCGGAAGTCGCGCAACTCTACAAGCGCGGCGTCGAGAACGTCGGCGCCGAGGTGGAACTGAACTACCGGCCGGCCATTATCGAGGGCCTGGAACTGAAGGGCAGCTTCCTGGCCCAGCAGCCGAAGGTCGAGGGCGCCGACTACACCATCACCCAGGAAGACAAGACCGCCCAGGGCGTGATCACCGGTTATCACTACGTGCAGGTGAGCGAAGACGGGCGCCGGCCGCGGCGCCTGGCCAAGTTCATGGCCAACTTCACGCCCTCGTACGACCTGCGCGCGGCCACCGGCCTGCCGCTGACGATCTATGGCCAGTACCAGTTCACCGGTTCGCGCTTCTCGGAGGCGAGCGACACCAACGTGACGCTGCTGCCCTCGTACCACATCATCAATCTGGGCGCGCAATATGAAGTGTCCCCGCGCCTCACGGCCCAGCTGCACGTGGCGAACGTCGGCAACGACCTCACCTTCACCGAAGGCGATCCGCTGTTCGCCGACCTGCTGTCGCCGGACGGAACGCGCAACCGCGGGGTGGCGCGGCCGCTGTTCGGGCGCACGATCCGGGCCAGCCTGACCTATCGGTTCTGATCCGGCGCCGCCAGGCCAGGGGCTGCCTCCAGCCCTGAAGTAATCGTCCCCCATCCCGGGTCAAACCGGCTGGGGGACATTTATTATGGAGGGCGCCATGGCCACGACCAACTCATCCGCCGGCACCAACGTGCACGAGATCGCCGACGGCATCTACCGCATCAATACGCCCGTCAGCCTCGTGCCGGGCGGCTTTTCGTTTAACCAGTACCTGGTCGTCGATGACCAGCCGCTGCTGTTCCATACCGGCCCGCGCAAGCTGTTCCCGCTGGTGCGCGCAGCCGTCGACAGCGTCATCCCGGCCAGCCGGCTGCGCTTCATCGCCCTGTCGCATTTCGAAGCGGACGAATGCGGTTCGCTCAACGAGTGGCTGGCCGTGGCGCCGCAGTCGGTCCCCTTGTGCAGCCGGGTGGCGGCGATGGTGTCGGTGGACGACGTTGCCGACCGGCCGGCACTGGCCATGGCCGATGGCGCCATGCTCGACCTGGGTTCGCGCAGCGTCAAATGGCTCGATGCGCCCCACCTGCCGCACGGCTGGGAAACCGGCTACCTGATGGAGTCCCGCACCGGCACGCTGTTCTGCGGCGACCTGTTCACCCAGGGCGGCGTCGGCGCGGCGGCCTTGAGCCGCGAAGACATCCTGGACAGCAGCGAAGCCTTTCGCCAGCCGATGGATTACTTTTCGCATTCCACGCATACGCGGCAACTGATCGAACACCTGGCGGCGCAGTCGCCCGGCACCCTGGCCTGCATGCACGGCAGTGCCTGGAGCGGCGACGGGGCAGGGCTGCTGCGTGCGCTCGGCGAGCGGCTCGTGCCCGGATAGCCGCGGTCGGTGAAATACCGAACGGAGGCTTCGCGCGCGGGCACGTATCGTCCGGGTTCCATCTACCCGAGAGCACCGCCATGGCAACCGACTTCGAACGTAGCGACAACCAGCATCGACCGCCACTCGGCCCGACCCAACCCGGCGGCACGGAGCCGCTGATCGTGACGCCGACCTTTGTCAGCCGCGTCGACGACACCGCGCGCAGCGAGCGGCCGCAGGATGCCGGTGCGTCGAAAAGCCGGCACGGCCACGAAGTGCATTTGCCGAACTGGCGCCCGCACGCGCTGGCGCTGGAGGGCAATCCGAATCTCGCCTTCGAGCACTGGGACGAGTACTGGCGCAAGGTGCATGGGCCGAAATTCGCCTGGGACGAACCGGGCAGCTCGTCGGCGCTGGTAGTGCGCTACGACCAGGTGCACCGCATCGCCTCCGGCCCATCCTCGTCCTTCCCGCCGCCGTACCGCGCCATGGTCGGCGACGATGGCCGGCTGCCGGCCGACCCCGAAAAACACGTGCCGGCTTACGCACGGCCGCGCTGGGATGGCTTCGCCTACATCGCCTATGCCGACGAAGCCGACATCGAAGGCACGCTGAGCCAGGAGAAATTCAAGGAGCGCATCGTCGCCGACGAGCAGGTCGCCTTCCGCATGGTGACGCGCGAAATCACGCGCGAATACATCCTCATTCCGAGCGCGCGCCACCGCGACCCGGTCAGCCTGGTCATGCTCCACATGCGCGCGCCAGGCCTGTCGCGCGAGGAGTTCCAGCAGCGATTGCTGGGCGCGCATGCGCAACTGGTGCTGGCGCAGCCCGCCACCGGCGAGTTCGTGCGCCGCTACGCGCAGCTGCACAACATCGGCTCGACCCAGAAGGATCCCGAAGGCAGCAAGATCGACGCGGTCTCGGTGCTGTCGTTCGCTTCGCTCAACGACGTCGAGGATTACCTCGTCAGCCCCGACTACGCCGCCATCCAGGCCTCGTTCGATGCGCTTCTGGGCGCGGGCTCGGAGTGGTGGACGGCAATTAACTACAGCGTGATCAACCGCCTGCAGCCGGAGGTGGCGACGGCGCTGCCCGGCCAGCCCCAATCTTGATTTGAAAGGAAGCAGCGCATGACAACTTCGAACGAACGTCCACTCGCGCTGGTGACCGGCGCCTCCAGCGGCATCGGCTACGAACTGGCGCGCCTGTTCGCCGCCGACGGCTACGACCTGATCATCACCGCCACCACCGTCGAGGGCCTCGAACGCACCGCCGAAGCGGTGCGCGCCACCGGCGCCGAAGCCCAGCTGGTCGCCGCCGACCTGACCCGCTTCGACGGCGTCGAAACCCTGTACGCGGCGGTCCAGGCGGCCGGCCGTCCGCTGGCGGCAGCGGCGCTCAACGCCGGCGTCGGGCTGGGCGGCTATTTTATCGGCGGCACCGAGCTGGAAGCAGAGCTGAACATGATCCAGCTGAACGCCGTCTCCCAGGTCCACCTGACCAAGCGCCTGCTGCCCGACATGGTGGCGCAGGGCGCCGGCAAGCTGCTGTACACGGCCTCGATCTCGGGCACGATGCCGACGCCCTACGAGTCGGTGTATGGCGCCACCAAAGCCTTCCTGATCTCATTTGCCGAAGCCATCAAATCGGAAATCAAGGATAGTGGCGTGACCATCACCCTGCTGCTGCCGGGCCAGGTCGACACGCCGTTCTGGCACCGCGCCGGCATGGACACCAACAAGCTGGGCCTCGGCGAAAAGGCGGCGCCGAGCAAGGTCGCGCACGAGGGTTACGAGGCCCTCAAGGCCGGCAAGGACCGGGTCGTGGCCGGCATGACGAGCAGTAAGCTGATCGGCAATGTCGTCAACAACCTGATGCCGGACACGGTCAAGGCCGACCTGCATGCGGCGGATGCGGAACCGGGGTCGGGGTTGAAGGACTGACTGTAATCGGATGCGCGCCTTGTAAGCCGCCTCGACGATCCGCTCGAGCAGTGGAAGCTCACTCCCGTCATCGAGCTGCCGAAACAGGAGTACGATGACGGTGACGATGACGTGCGCCGGACGGTGCCGCCAGATATCGTCGTGCCGAGTTTTACTGGCTCGCTTGACGAGCATCTCTGCTTGCCTTTCGGGAGAGCCGATATGGATGAAAAGGTCTACAACGTACTGTTCCTGGGGACGACAAATTCAGTGCGCAGCCTCATGGCGGAAGCGCTGCTGACGGTGGCAGGTGGCGGACGCTTTCGCGGGTTCTCGGCGGGTTCTTCGCCCAGTGGCGTCGTCCATCCATTTACGCTTGAACAGATTGCGACGACCGCTTATCCAATCGAGCGCCTGCGCAGCAAGAGTTGGGATGAGTTCGCAACGCCCGACGCGCCCCAGATGGATTTCATCATTACCCTGTGCGACGACGCGGCGGGCGAGGCGCGGCCCGAGTGGCCGGGCCACCCGATCTCGGCGCACTGGGCATTTTCGAATCCTGCCGCCTGCACGGCAGACGACCTGCAGACACGCGAGCAATTCCACAAGGTATTTCACCAGATTCGCATGCGGATCAGCACCTTTGTCAGCCTGCCACTGGAGCGGCTGGAAAAGAACGCAATCCATCGGGAAGTGAGCGCCCTCGGCCGGCCGCCTGCGCAGGGAACCTGATCACCCGGTTCACAAAGCAGCGCTTGCCTGCGCTACGCTTCGGGCAAGTCCAGGGAAGGGTCTTGCCGATCGGCTTCCCTGTGTGCGGCAGGAGGCTTTGTCAGGACGCGCAATGCGATATGCAGGTCGACGCGTTCGCGTGCCAGGTAGGCTGCCGCGTTTTTTATTCCACGCGCAGATAGCAGGCTCAGCGCCAGGTCCACCTTGAGCGCCGTGAGTTTGTCGAGGCGTTTATACATTGGCGGATCGTAGCAGTCATGTACGGCAAGTGTCTCGCACCGCAAGCCAGGCCGCCATAAAATCGCCGCCCTTGCAACGATTCCGGTCCCGCTCGCAAACATTCACATTCATTTTCAGGTATGCAGTTCGAGCGTCATACACCTGTCACAATCCGCATTCATAGTCGGTTGATTCGGCAACTCGGAGTCAACGTTGATGAGTACCATTGCCTCAAGCCAATTCTCTCCTGGCGCGCATTCACAGCAGCCGCACGTCTCCCTCGAAAGTAGCGATTTTCCTGGTTCTTCTTCTGACGCTGGCGGTCGACAGTGTGCTGTTCGACTCGCTTTACCGCTTGTTTTCCAGGCTTGTCCGAGAACGGGAGCGGCATGAAAGAATTCGACAACGAAGACGTGCTCCTGCGCGTCCAGCGCGACATCATGGACGACTATGACGAAGAGCTCGAACTCGAGCTCGACGACCGCGACGTCGATCCCGACACCCTGCTGGCCCTGGAGGCGCGCAGCGACGCCGACAAGGAAGCGCGCCGGCAGTATTTCCGCGAACTGTTCAGGCTGCAGGCCGAACTCGTCAAGTTACAGGATTGGGTCGTACAGACCGGGCACAAGGTCGTGATCCTGTTCGAGGGCAGGGACGCCGCGGGAAAGGGCGGCGCCATCAAGCGCATCGTCCAGCGCCTGAACCCGAGGGTATGCCGCGTCGTGGCCTTGCCGGCACCGAATGACCGCGAACGTACGCAATGGTATTTTCAACGCTATGCGCCCCATCTGCCAGCCGCGGGCGAGATCGTGCTGTTCGACCGCAGTTGGTACAACCGTGCCGGCGTCGAGCGCGTGATGGGGTTTTGCAGCGATGAAGAGTACGAAGAGTTCTTTCAAACCGTCCCGGAGTTCGAGCGCATGCTGGTGCGCTCCGGCATTCAACTGATCAAGTACTGGTTTTCGATCTCGGACGAGGAGCAGAACGCACGCTTCCTGAGCCGGATTCACGATCCATTGAAACAGTGGAAGCTGAGCCCGATGGACCTCGAGTCGCGCCGCCGCTGGGAAGAATATACGAAGGCCAAGGAAATCATGCTGGCGCGGACGCACATTCCCGAGGCAAAGTGGTGGGTGGTGCAAGGCGTGAACAAGAAAAGGGCCCGCCTGAACTGCATCCACCACTTGCTCGAACAGATGCCCTACGTCGAAGTCGACCGTCCGGTCATCGCGTTGCCCGCACGCGAATATCACGACGATTACGTACGCCATCCCGTTCCGCCTGAAATGGTTGTGCCGGAAATCTATTAGCTCGACAAGAAAGGATGGATGATGGAACCGCAACTGAGCCAGTCTATCGAATATCGCGCGCACGACATCGTCTTCAACCCATCCGGCAAAGCCGACGACGCGTGCGCCGATGCGTTCATGATCCTGCAACCGAGTCCGAATCCCATGTTCTCTTCGGTGCTCTACGAGCATCCCAGGGACAAGATCCGGACGTATGACACGGCAGAGGATGCCCGCCGCGCCGCCATCGCCCAGGCGCAAGCCTGGATCGATGCGCGCCTCGACGGACATGCAATGAGGTCTTCAGAGCCCTGATCCAGCTGAGCTGCCCAGGGGGAAATGTGTCATGCCCCGGTCATGAAGCCGGACTAATATGGCTGCATCGACTGCGCCAGGACGGTGTGGCGATAGCCTTAGTCCGGTCGGCTCGAGCATCGGCACCAATTCCAGGGGTTGCGCGCATGTGGCAACTCAGTTGTAACCTGATTGCCGGGTTGCGCATTGCCGGGCCGTATCGCACGCTTCTGTTCGCTACCCTGGGCCCGGTTTATCCGTTCCATTGTTTCACCCAGCTGGCCGACGCCGCCTACTCCCGGGCAATTGATGCATGCGCAGCGATGCTGGAGTGACTGATTCCATCGCGAAACCAAAAATTTCCACACGGTAATTATCCCGTCATATTCTTCGCGCATACTCGCCGCACGCTCAACTTCAGCTTCTCTCCATGCGCTTCGCAACGCTCACTACGCGCACCAGAATCCTCGGCGCATTCGGCATTCTTCTCCTTGTTATCGGCATCATCTCGGGCGTCGCCATCTGGCGCATCCATACCGGCGACCGTATTGCGCGCGATCTTGTCGATGACAAGCTTGCAAAACAGCTGCTGGCGTCGAATTTGCTCGGGGTAACCCAGCTGAATGGCTTGCTGGTGATGTCGATTGCACGCAGCGACAGCCTGGAATTGGCCGACCTGTACAAGGACCAGCTGGCGCGTGGCGAAAAGAAGGCGGCAGTCATCGATCGCAGCCTCGCCGCGCTGCCGATGTCCGCTGCGGAGAAGGTCCTGGTGCAGGACACGATCGATCGAAAGGCCGGCATTGCCGCTGCGACAGCAGAGGTCATCCGCGCCAAGGATCAAGGCAGGACGCAAGAAGTGGAAGCGCTGGTTGGCAGCAAGCTCGAACCGCTGTTCAAGCGTTACATCGATAGTTTGCAGGCTCTGCTCGATTACGAAGCAAGCCATGCGCGCGAGCTCGCCGCGCGCTCCGCCCGCGCGGCGCAAACCAGCCACGCGTTGCTGGCGCTGCTCGGCCTGGCGGCACTGGTCGCGGGCGGCGGCCTGGCCTGGCGGCTGACGCGCGACATCGTGCGGCCCTTGCACGAAGCGGTCGCGCTCGCCGAGCAGGTCGCCGGCGGCAACCTGCTCGTACTGATCCGGCACGACCGCAGGGACGAAATCGGCCGCCTGTTCGACGCACTCAACACGATGACCGCCAGCATGTCCGCTACCGTCGCCCAAGTGCAGGGTGGTGCGCTGGCCATCGACCTCGCCTCAGCCGAGATCGCGGCCGGCAATGTCGACCTGTCGCGGCGGACCGAACGCCAGGCCGGCGCGCTCGAAGAGACAGCGGCATCGATGTACGAACTGACCGCCACCGTCAAGCAAAACAGCGCCAATGCCCATCAGGCCAGCGCGCTTGCCCAATCGGCCTCCGGGGTTGCCGTGGCGGGCGGACACGCGGTCGCGCAAATGGCATCGAAAATGGAAGCGATTCAGCTATCGGCAAAAAAAATCGTCGATATTACGGGCGTCATCGACGGCATCGCCTTCCAGACCAATATCCTCGCGCTGAACGCCGCGGTCGAGGCCGCACGGGCGGGCGAGTCGGGACGTGGCTTTGCCGTCGTCGCGGCCGAAGTACGCGCGCTCGCACAGCGTTCGGCGGCGGCGGCCAAGGAGATCAAGAAGTTGATCGGCGACTCGGCCGAGGAAATCGCGTCTGGCGCGGATCTGGCGACGGTCGCCGGCGCCACCATGAACGACATCGTCGCCGGCGTGGAGCAGTTGGGATCCATTCTCGCCGCGATCAATGCGGCCAGTGCCGAGCAGGCGGATGGCATCGAGCAGGTTGGGCGCGCAATCGCCGAGATGGATGAGGTGACCCGGCAGAACGCCTCGCTGGTGGAGCAGGCCGCTGCCGCTGCCGGCGCCATGCACGACCAGGCGGGCAGCCTGGCGGGGCTGGTCGGTACGTTCAAGGTCGATCGAGAGCATGCCGGACACGCGTTGCACCAGAAAGTGGAACGACATTTCCTGCAGGTCGAGAGCTGATTCTTCAGTGCTGCCGTGCCCTCCGGGAGCATGAGGCGTTGCCCCCCGTCGAGCGCGGCTTCGATTTCCTCGTCGGTGCCGTAGACATCAGATCGCGCTGGCCTGGCTGCTGGTGCGCAAACCGTGGATCGTGCCGATTCCTGGAACGCCAGAAACGGGTTGTCCGCTGACCGGCGCAGCTAGGGACCGTGGCGGCGAGGCTGGCGGCTGGAACGTGTAGGATACGCCTGCCATGTTCACCCTGGAGCAAACTTGAAACCGAATTTGAAACGATTCCTTCTATCGAGCCTGGCGCTGGCCTGCGCCCTCGGGGTCACCGCCTGCGCCTATGTCGTACCCTCGCTCGGCCACCTGCCTGAACCGCAGCAGTTGCAGGCAGCACCGCAGTACCGCGACGGCGCCTTCCGCAACGAGGTCGCTTCGCCGCCACGCCCCGGCGGGATCGGCATGGCGTGGCGGATGCTGCGCGGCCGCTTCGAGCCGCGCGATCCGCGCTCGGCGCCAGGCGCCGCGCTGCCCGCCGTCAAAACGGACTTGTCCGCGCTGCCGCGCGAGCAGGACATCGTGGTCTGGCTCGGCCACTCGTCGTATTTCGTGCAGGTGGGCGGCAAGCGGCTGCTGATCGACCCGGTCTTCAGCAGTTATGCTGCGCCGCTCCCGTGGATGGTGCGCGCCTACGATGGCACCACGCCGTTCACGATCGAGGATTTGCCCGAGATCGACGCCGTCCTGATCACCCACGACCACTACGACCATCTCGATTACAAGACGATGAAGGCGCTTGAACCGAAGACGCGGCTGGTCATCGCCGGGCTCGGGAATGGCGCCCATCTGCGCCACTGGGGCTACGGCCCGGAGAAGATCCGCGAAATGAACTGGCACGGCAGCGTCGAGCTCGAACCCGGCCTGCGGGTGCACGTGCTGCCGGCCCAGCATTACTCGGGCCGCTTCATGCAGCGCAACCAGAGCCTGTGGGCCAGCTATGCGCTCGAGACGGCGGGGCGGCGCCTGTACTTCAGCGGCGACACCGGTTTCGGCCCGCATTTCGCCGCCATCGGCAAGCGCTTCGAACGCTTCGATTTCATTGCGATGGATGGCGGGCAGTACAACGCGAAGTGGGCCGACATCCACATGACGCCGGAAGAAGCCTCCCGCGCGGCCGAGATCCTCGGCGCGGGGGCGCTCCTGAGCGGCCACGCCGGCCGTTTTACCCTGGCGCGCCATGCCTGGGACGAACCGTTCGAGCGTGCCGTCGCGGCGAGTAAAGGGAAGCGCTACCGGCTGGTGACGCCGCGTATCGGCGAGCCGGTTTATTTGGGGGATCCGCAGCAGCAGTTCACGCAGTGGTGGAAAGGGCTCGAATAAGCCGTCAGGAAGCCGCAGCGCCCCAGCCGCCAGCGCCGGCGAGATTGGAACGCTTGTATGGCCAGCCGGTTGCAAGAGACCGCCGACGTGCAAGAAGGCCGGCACGTGTGGTCACGCACTGCCGGCCCCCAACGACTAACGCTCAACCGGCATCAGGCCGACTTGCCTGCCTTCGTCGTCGACTGGTTGCCCTGCGCCGCCTGGCCACCCTGCATACTGCCCTGGAACGAAGCGCGCTCGCCATCCATTTGGATGTGCGCGCCGGCGCCTGCTGCCTCGCCCGTGGCCTGCATGCTGCCGTGGTGGCTGCCGCCGTCATTGCGCTGCGCACTGGCGTGTTCGAACGGGTCGCGGAAGTTTTTCAGCGTTTCTTCCTGACGCTGCATGCTACGGTTGGTCTCTTCAGTGGCAGTGCGTTCGACCTGGTCCGCCAACTGGCGTGCGGTGCGCGTCGTTTCCTGCACGTGCTGCTGCGTGACGCGGGCGAAATCGACCTGAGAATCGGCCGCGACGCGCGAGATGTGCTGCTGGTATGCGTGCAGCTTCTGGAACGCGGGTTGCGCGCGCGAGGCCGCCACGGAGATCAGGTCGGTGGGTTCCTTGCTGGTCAGCAGCTGGTGGCTGGCGGTCGTGC
Source organism: Massilia sp. CFBP 13721 (assembly GCF_014842025.1). Lineage (GTDB taxonomy): Bacteria > Pseudomonadota > Gammaproteobacteria > Burkholderiales > Burkholderiaceae_D > Telluria. Next base: position 85,928 of record NZ_JACYUY010000004.1, on the reverse strand, counting down.
TTTCCTCCAGCATGGTCTGGCCGAGTTGCATGTTGAGCTGGCAGAGCTCCTGGAACGAGCGCGACATCGATTTCGACATGTCGTTCAGGAATGCGGCCTGCGCGTCGAGATGGGCGCGGACTGCGGGGGTGACGGATTGCGAGAAGGGGAACATGGCATACCTCATGAAGTGAAGGTTCACAAACAGACGGGCACGTCAGTTACTGATTGCGGCATCTGGCGGGCCAAGGATAGTGGCAATTCAGTCGCAACCCGGCTGTTGGGTTGCATTCTCGGGCCCGTATTCCAGGCCCGCGTTCGCTACCTTAGGCCCGGTTTGTGACAGGCGTTTGACATGCCAATCGGGTAGCATGCCGGCGTGATCGGTCACAGCCGGGCTTGCTCGGACATGGCATGCCCGGGATTCATGAAATGGTCACATTGCCGCTGTAGACTCGCGGCTCGCGCAGCCGGACTCCCCAGTCCGGCCGACGAGGCCCAGCGGGGCCTGCGCAAGCTTGCGCCGCCGTGGCCTCTGATGTACATGATGAAACCAGCCTCTTCCTCGCTTTCCCGTACCAACCGCTTTCTCGCCGTCCTGTGGCCGGTCCTTGCCATGCTGTGCTGTATTGCGCTGTGGATGGTGACGCTGGCGCGCGCCGATACCGAGGCGGAGCGTGCCGAGGCGCTAGTGCTCAAGGAAGCCGACACCTATGCGCAGGCTTACGAACAGTATGTGACGCGCTCGATCGCGCAGATGGACCAGATCACCATGCAGCTCAAGTATGGCTGGGAGAACGCGCGCAAGCCCGGCCTGATCGAGGACATGCGGGCCGATGGCATGTTACCGACCAGGCCTTCGTTTCGGTGACCATCGTCGGTGCGGATGGCGTCGTGCGCTCATCCACCAAGGGCGCGGGCATGCCGCCGTCCGTGGCCGGGACCGCTTTTTTCCTCCAGCATCAGAACAACAATTCCACCGCGCTGCGCGTCGACCTGGCGCCTGCCGGGTTCGAGGGCGAGCGCCAGCCGGTCCTGTTCACGCGCCGGCTCGATCGTGCCGACGACGAGTTCGACGGCATCGTCGTGATGGCGGTCGACGGCAGTTACTTCACCTCCTTTGTCGGCGCATCGACACTCGGCCGCGACGGACTGCTGGCCCTGGCCGGCAGCGGCGGCAAGTTCTGGATCGAGCAGGGCGGCGCCGCGCGCACGGCGAACCGGCAGGTACTGAACCTGCCCGCGATCGGCATCCTCGGCAGCGGACCGCGCCTGGTCGGCGCCGAGGCGTTTCGCGATGGCGTGGCACGCGCACTGGGCTGGCGCGATTCTCCCGTCTATCCCGTGGTGGCCGTCGCCGCGCTGTCCCGGCACGAAGGCAATGCCGCGGCGCGCCAGTATTGGGAAGCGAGCCGCGACCGCGCCGTCGCCGCAAGCGCCTGCCTGCTGCTGCTCTCCGGCCTGGCCAGCGTGCTGTCGCTGCGCGCGGCCGCGCGCGAACGCGAGCACGAAGCGGTGCGCCTGGCCTACCGCACCGCCACCGAAAGCGCCAACGACGGCTTTTACATGGCGGCGCCGCTGCGCGACCGCAAGGGCCAGATCGTCGACTTCCGGATCATCGACTGCAACGAGCGCGGCGCCGCTTTTTACGGTTTCCGCCGCGCCGAGCTGGTCGGGCGCGCCGTGTCGTCGCTCGATCGCGGTCTCGCGGGTGACGAGGTCATCGCGACCTACCGGCTGGCGATGTCGAACGGTTTTTACGAGGAAGACCGGCGCATGCCGCATGACGACCGCCTCACGATAGCCTGGGGCCGGCGGCGGCTGGTGCGCGTCGGGGACGGCCTGGCCATCACCCTGCAGGACATCAGCGAGCGCAAGCAACACGAGACCGACATGGAGCGGCTCGCCAACGAGGACGTGCTGACCGGCCTGCGCAACCGCAGCTGGCTGCTGAATTTCATGCCGGCGCTGCTGGGCGGCGGGGCGCCGGATGGCGGTGGACTGGCCTTGCTGTTCATCGACCTGGACGAGTTCAAGGGGGTCAACGATTCGCATGGCCACGCCGTCGGCGACGCGTTGCTGGTCGCGGCGGCGCGCCGGCTCGGCACCCTGGTGCGGCCCAGCGACCAGGTGGTGCGTTTCGGCGGCGACGAATTCGTCGTGCTGCTGCGCCCGCCGACCGACGACGCGCCCATCGGCGAGGACCACATTGCGGCCGTCGCCGAACGCATCGTCACAGCCTTCGCGGCGCCGTTCACGCTCGATGGCGGCGTGCAGGCGGCCGTTGGCGCCTCGGTCGGCATCAGCCTGTTCCCGCGCGACGGCCACGACGCCGGCACCCTGATCCGCAATGCCGATATCGCGATGTATGCCGCCAAGGACGAAGGCAAGGGCCAGTACCGCTTCTTCGACCAGTTCCTGTCGGGGCAGACCGCCCGCCGCGCCTTCCTCAAGGGACAACTGGCGCGGGCGGTCGAGGCCGACCAGTTCCTGCTGCACTACCAGCCGCGGGTCGACCCGGTGTCGGGCGCGCTGCTGAGCATGGAAGCGCTGCTGCGCTGGCGCCATCCCGAGTCCGGCATGGTCCCGCCGGGCGACTTCATTCCGCTGGCCGAATCGAGCGGATTGATCCTGCCGATCGGCGCGCTCGTGATGAACTCGAGCAGGGCGAGGGCAGGGTCTTCTTCGAGGCGATCGTCTCGATGGCGCACGCGCTGCGCATGACGGTCGTCGCCGAAGGCGTGGAAACGGCGGCGCAGCTGCGCATCCTGCAGGAACTCGGTTGCGACGAAGTGCGGGGCTTCCATATCGCGCGGCCGCTGCCTGCCGAGGACATCGCGGTCCGCTTCCTCGCTGCCCGGCTGCGCGTATGCGCCTGAAACCCTGCTTGCTCTCCCATTGACAATGCCACCGACGGCCAACGACACCATGATGACCATGATCCTGTTTTCGTTTCTCGCGCTTCTTCTCGTCGCCTGGGTCCTTCACATCAACGCGAACGACCGCAAAACGTTCGAGCGGGAACTCGACGAGGAGCGCTCGGGTGACCCTGAGGGCCGCGCGTAGCGGCCCCCGCATGTGGGCGCCGCTAGCGCGACAGGCGCAGCTTGGTGACCGTCTTCAGCGACGCAGCCAGTGCGCCATTGTCGGCCTCCGACGCCGCGACCAGGTAGCCGCGCGCGTAGGCGGCCTGGCGCGCAAGCTCGCCATTACCCTTCTGCAGTTCCGGCAGCAACTGGCCGGCAACGGCGAAATCGTTCAGCAGGCCCAGGCGGTCCTGCAAGTCCGACAGCCGCGCCACGTAACGCTTGACCTCCTTTGCCGGCAGCAGGTCGCGGAAAAATTCGGCGCCGTAGCGTGCCTTCTTGGCGGCGATGCGGATCCGGTGACGCTGATGCGGCTCGCTGCCGTCGAAGTCGGCAATACGGCGGCCCAGGCGCTTTTCCGCCTTGCGCAGCAGGGGCCGGCAAGCGCGCGACGCGCGTGCCGCCAGGGGCGAATGCTTCGGCAGCCCCGTCTCCGGCCGCCAGCCGCGCGCGTGCAGCCAGCCGTTTACGCTCAGCAGCACCTGTGTAAAGCGCGCCGACTGCAAGGTCTGCAGGAGTTCCTTGTGCAGCTTGTCGGCCCTGGCCCGTGCCGCCTGGCGCAGCGCGGCCGGGTCGATGCCGTGCACGCGCGCCAGCGTCGAATCGGCCAGCACGTCCCAGTCGCGCGTGGCGCCGAGCGCGCCGGCCAGCCAGTCGAGTCCTTCGCTCACCTCGGCCGGCGCCGGCGCCAGTTCGTCGAACATGTCGACCAGGGCGCGCAGGCGCCGCAGCCCGACACGCATCTGGTGCAGGCTCTCGACGTCTTGCTTCAGCACGCCCGGGACATTGGCTTCCATTTGGCGCAGGCAATTCAGGCCGATCAGCCGGTAAGTATCTTCCAGCGTCGCATGCCGCTCCAGTTCGACGGGCTGCGCCTTGACCGGTTGCGGCTGCGTGGCCTGCAGCATGGCGAAGCCGCGCGCCGCTTTGCTGTCGTTCGACATGCGCAGCGGGATATCGGCGTGCAGCGCCAGCGCAAGTTCGAACAGGTGGGCCGACGAACCGTGTTTGATCTCGAGTTCCAGTTCGGCGATCTCGATATTGGCGCCGCCGGCTTCGATGCGGCCGGCGTCGAGTGCGCATTCGACTTCGTCGCCATCGCTCCAGCGCAGGCGCCAGGTGGTGCGGTGCGTCAGGTTGCGCAAGACCGGCTGCAATCCGTCCGCGGCCCTCTCGAGCAGCTGCGCCAGTGCCGCCGGCTCGACCTGGCGCGCCAGCAGCGCCGGTTGTGGCGTAGCATCGGGCAGTGCACATTCCCATTCGCCCCGTTCCTGCAGGCCGGGCGAGGTGGCGGCCGCGGTCTTGACGGTCTGGATCCAGCCGCCGTCGGCTTCGCGGACGCGCAGCGTCAGGCCGTGCTGCCACAGGTCGTGCGCGGCGGTGTCGTAGTAGGTGTCCACCAGGTGCTGTTCGAGCGCTCCATCGGTGGCGCGGTCGGCCAGCAGCGGATGCTGGCGCATGCGCTCGAGCTGGGCGGGTGGGACGTGGAGCTTCAGTTCGGTTTCCATATCGGTCCTTTTGCGATATTCAGAGGGAAGGCGGCATTGCCATGGTCGCTTCATGCTACCCCATCCGTGTACCCGGCGGCGCGCCGCCGGCTGTATACTCTGTCCTTCAATTCTTGAAAGCGAAGCGTATGTTTGCAGCAGTCGACCTCGGGTCCAACAGTTTTCGGCTCCACATCGGCGAGCCCGCCGATGGCGACATGCGCATCGTGCGCAGCGCGCGCGATCCGGTGCGCCTGGCGGCCGGGCTCGACGTGGACGGCAACCTGAGTGAGGAAGCGATCGAGACGGCTTTGCGCAGCCTGTCCGGCTTTGCGCAGGTCCTGGGCGCGCACCGCCTCGACGGCGTGCGCGTGGTCGCCACCAACACCTTGCGGGTGGCGCGCAACGCCAGCCAGTTCCTGGCGCTGGCGGAAAAGGCGCTCGGTTACCCGATCGAAATCATCTCCGGCGAAGAAGAGGGCCGGCTGGTTTACATGGGCGTGGCGCGCGCGCTGGCCGATCCCGCCGAACGGCGGCTGGTGATCGATATCGGCGGCGGCTCGACCGAAGTGATCGCCGGCTGCGGCGATGCCATCGCGCTGGTCGAATCGTTCAGCATCGGCACCCAGCCCCAGGCCGCGCGCTTCTTTGCCGACGGGCGCATCGAGGAGTCCCGTTTCGAGGCCGCCGTCACGATGGCGCGCGCCACCTTCGAGGATGCGGTCGCCGGCTACCGCGCGCATGGCTGGCGCGCCGCCTACGGTTCGTCGGGCACGATGCGGGCGATGGCCGACGTGATCGCACGCGCGAGCCTGGGCGACGGCACGCTGTCGCTCGCCGGCCTGCGCGCGCTGCGCGCGGCACTGGTCGAATGTGGCCATGTGGAGCGCGTCGACGTGCCCGGCCTGAAGCGCGAACGGGTGGTCGCGGTGCTGGGCGGCGTCAGCGTGCTGACCGGCGCGATGGAGGAGTTCGGCATCGAGCGGGTCGAGGCACTGAATGCCGGCCTGCGCCTGGGCGCCTTGTCCGACCTGGAAATGCGCGCGCAACAGCACGACCGGCGCGATCTCGCGGTCATCGCCTGCATGGAACGCTTCGGCGTCGATGCCGGGCGGGCGCAGCGTAGCGCCGCGATCGCCCTGCGCCTGTACGGCCAGCTTGGCGCGAGCGACCCGAGCTGCCTGCACTACCTGGGCTGGGCCTGCATGCTGCACGAAGTGGGCCTGGCGGTATCGCACACGGGCGCGCACAAGCACGGCGCCTACATCGTCGAGCACCTCGACCTGCCGGGGGTCACGACGCGCGAACAGCGCCTGATGGCGACGTTGGTGCTCGGCCACAAAGGCAACCTGCGCAAGGTGCGCGAGGCGCTGGGCGAGCCTGCGCAGGCGCGCATGCTGCTGGCGCTGCGCCTGGCGGTGGCCTGCATGCACGCGCGCGTCGACGACGATCTCGATGGCTTCCGGCTGCGCATGAAGAGCCGGATCGAGGTGGAACTGGCGCCCGGGTGGCTGCAGCAGCACCCGACCATGCGTTTCTGGCTCGAACGCGAGCGCGCCGCCTGGGAAGACGCCGGCACCGCCTTCCAGTTCAGGGAAGGATAGGCGCCAGCGCCGGGTTCATGCTCAGCGCAGCTTGCCGATCAGTTCCGGGCCGACGGCCAGGCGGATGAACGGCTGGCTGTCCTCGGCGTCCGATCCCTGGATCCAGAGGACGCTTCCCTTGCGAATCTTCCAGGGCTGCCGGGCGCCCGCCAGCACCAGCGCCGCCAGCTCGCCCAGTTGCGGCTGGTGGCCGACCAGCAGGGCGGGAAAGCGGTGGTCGGGCCAGCCGCAGGCTTCCAGCATGCGTTCAGGGGTCGATCCGGTATCGAGCGCTTCATGGACCGTGTAGCGGCGTCCCAGGCCGTCCGCAGTCTGGCGGCAGCGCACGGCTGGACTGACCAGCACGCGGCAGCCCTCCGGCAACTGTCCGTCGAGCCAGGCGCCGATGCGCGCGGCATGGCGCTTGCCTTTCGCCGTCAGCGCGCGGCCGGCGTCGGGTTCTCCATCCTCTGCTTGCGCATGGCGCCACAGGATCAGTTCCATGTTAATTCTCCCTTGGGCGGCTCGCCCGCCGCGCCGGCGCCAAGCATCTCCATCAGCGTTTCCTGCGCGCTGTACGGCTTTTGCCCGGCCCGCAGTTTGCGGCGCCGGTACTGGCCGTCGCTGCCCAGTTCCCAGGCGCTGACATTGTCCTTCAGGTAGGGATGCAGTCCTTCGCGCAGCAGCCGCTTTTTCAGCGTCGGCGAGGTGACCGGGAAGGCCACTTCGATCCGGCGCATCAGGTTGCGGTTCATCCAGTCGGCGCTGCTCAGGTAAAGGTCATGCTTCAGGTTGTTGCGGAAGTAGAATATGCGGGTATGTTCGAGGAAGCGCCCGACGATCGAGCGCACCTTGATGTTCTCCGACAGCTCGGGCACGCCCGGCCGCAGCGAACAGGCGCCGCGCACGATGAGGTCGATGCGCACGCCGTCGCGCGAAGCTTCGTACAGCGCGCGGATCACGGTTTCGTCGGTCAGCGAATTCATCTTCGCGATGATGCGCGCCGGTTTTCCCTCGCGTGCGATGGCCGCCTCCTGGCGGATCGTGCGCACCAGTTCGCGCTGCAGCGAAAACGGCGCCAGCCACATGCAGCTGAGCTGCTTGGGTTTGGTCATGCTGGTGAGGTGGATGAAGACTTCGTTGACGTCCGCGGTGAGGCTGGCGTCGGCCGTCAGCAAACCGATGTCGGAATAGTGGCGCGCCGTGGTCGGGTTGTAGTTGCCGGTGCCGACGTGGGCATAGCGGCGCAGGCCCGTCGCTTCGCGGCGCAGGACCAACGCCATCTTGGCATGGGTCTTGAGGCCGACGACGCCATATACCACCTGGGCGCCGGCTTCTTCCAGGCGTTCGGCCCAGTTGATGTTCGCTTCTTCGTCGAAGCGCGCCATCAGCTCGACGATGACCGTGACTTCCTTGCCGCGCTGGGCCGCGCTGATCAGCGCTTCCATCAGTTCCGAATTCATGCCGGCGCGGTAGATGGTCTGCTTGATCGCCACCACGGCCGGGTCGGTCGCCGCCGCCTGGATGAAGTCAATCACCGGCTGGAACGACTGGAATGGATGGTGCAGCAGCAGGTCCTGGCGCGCCAGGGTGCCGAAGATGCCGTGCGGGTTGAGCTTGGCCGGGAAGCCGGGTGCGAAGGGCGGGAACTTCAGTTCCGGGCGCGTGTGGCTGTTGACGATTTCGAGCAGGCGGCCCATGTTGACGGGACCGTCGACCGCGAACACGCGGCTGTCGTCGATGCCGAACTGGTCGCGCAAGAAGCTTGACAGGTGCGCCGGACAGTCGCGCCCGACTTCGAGCCGGACCGCGAAGCCGTACTGCCGGCTGTGCAACTCGCTTTGCAGGGCCTGGCGCAGGTTCTTGACCTCTTCCTCGTCGACCCACAAATCGCTGTTGCGGGTGACGCGGAACTGCGAATAGGCGACCACTTCGCGGCCGGTGAACAAATCCGGCAGGTGCGCCTGGATCACCGAGGACAACAGGCAGTAGGAGGCGCCGGGACGGTCCGACAGCTCGTCGGGCAGGCGGATCACGCGCGGCAGCACGCGCGGGGCCTTCATGATCGCGATCGCGGTGCCGCGCCCGAACGCATCCTTGCCGGACAGTTCGACGATGAAGTTCAGGCTCTTGTTGATCACGCGTGGGAAGGGATGGGCCGGATCGAGGCCGACGGGCGTCAGCAAGGGCCGCACTTCCTTGTCGAAGTACTGCTTCACCCAGGCGCGCTGGGCCGGGTTGCGGTCGCCGCGGCGCAGCATGTGGATGCCGTGGTCCGACAGGCGCGGCAGGATTCCCTGGTTCAGCAGCCCGTACTGGCGCGCGATCAGGCGCCGGCATTCGTCGCTGGCGCGGGCGAGGGTGGCGGCCAGGGTTTCCGGCATGCCGTCCATGTTGTGCTCGATCGTGTGCTGGGCCAGCAGGCTGGCGACCCGCACCTCGAAGAATTCGTCGAGATTGCTGCTGACGATGCACAGGAAACGCAACCGTTCCAGCAGCGGCAGGCGCTCGTCCTCGGCCTGGGCCAGGACCCGGCGATTGAATTCGATCAGGGACAGTTCACGGTTCAGGAACTGGGTGGCGCGCTCGGGCGCGGGCGCGACATGCGCCTCTTCGTGTTTGACCTTCTTTTCCATTGTGCGGCGCGCAGTATGACGAGGATGCCAGTATCGTTGTCGAATATGACAGGCGCGTGACCGGCCGCCGGCCCTTGCCGCGTACTCCTGGACTTCGCGTGCGTACGCATTGTCATCATGCTGTCATGCTGGCGGCGCAGGATGCGACATGGGCCCGGTTCAGGCGCCCGGTCCTCGTCCCGGGCAGGAAGACGAGCGCGCATCGTGACCAGGGAGGTATCAATGAATGCACCAGCAATCGAACGGCGGTCTGCTTCGCACACCGGCACGAGCGGCGCCGAATACGATGCCTGCATCGTCGAGCGCGCGCTCAAGGTACAGCGCAGTGCGAGCACGGTCAGCGCGGTCGAGTACCTGAAGAACCGCGGAGTCGACGCCGCCGTGATCTGCCGCGTCCTGACCAGTAGCGGCAGGCACAGCGAATGAGGTAAAGCGGGTGCAAGGACCCTGGGCGGCAGCGACAACCATGCCGACAGCCCGGCACCGCGGCCCGGGGACCTGGCGGCGCGCGTCGTACTGCGGCGCCTGGCGCGCGGTGGGGCGCCAGCTTTCACGAACGATGCACAGACCCGTAAGGTGGGCGGCTCTACCTCTTCAGGTTGCGCACCATTGGCGTTTGCGCCGCCCACGCGTTCATCCAGCCGCTGATCCGCCGCGAAGTCTCGGAGTGTGGTTGAACGCGTGGGCGGCATCCAGGCAGCAGGCGCGCATGCGCCGAGGTTCAGCCGCCCACCTTACAGGTCTGGGCATTCTTTCTCGCTCCCTCGTCCCGTCCCACCCGCCCATGCGATACGTATTATGATCGGCGGGTAGTGCTCGCATGGCGCGGGCTGGACCAGGACAGGAATACCACGCGTGTCGAACACTTTGAAAGCGGAACCAATACCGCAAGCCGCCGCCGAGGGGTTGCCCAATGTGGCGCGGCGCTGGGCAACCCTGGCGATGCTGCTGGGCACCTTCGCCGGCAACCTCGGCGTGTCGATCGCCAACGTCGCCCTGCCGGCCATCGCCGGCGACCTGGGTGCGCAGGCGGCGCAGGCGATCTGGATCGTCAACGCCTACCAGCTGGCGATGGTGGTCGCGGTGCTGCCGTTGGCCGCGCTGGGCGAGAAGCTGGGCTACAAGCGTGTCTTCATGGCCGGCCTGGTCGTGTTTACGCTGGCCTCGCTGCTGTGCGCCTGGGCGCCGTCGCTGGAAACCCTGGTTGCCGCGCGCATCGTGCAGGGGCTGGGCGCGGCCTGCGTCTCGACCATCGTGCCGGCGCTGCTGCGCGCGGTGTATCCGCCGAAGCTGGTCGGCGCCGGCATCGGTTACCTGGCGCTGACGGTGGCCACCTCGGCCGCCATCGGCCCCAGCGTCGCCGCCGGCCTCCTGTCGCTGGGCAGTTGGCGCTGGCTGTTCGGGATCAACCTGCCGATCGGCCTGCTGGCGATCGTGCTGGCCGCGCGCATCCTGCCGGAGAGCGCACGCAGCGCACGCAGCTTCGACCTGGCCGGCGCCCTGCTGAACGCCGTGACGCTGACGCTGTTCGTCGTCGGCGGCAGCGAGCTGGGCGATGCCGATGGGCGCGGCGCGGCGATCATCATGCTGGCGCTGGGGTGCGTCAGCGCCGTGGTGCTGGTGCGCCACCAGCGCCGGCGCACCGCGCCGCTGCTGCCGCTCGACCTGCTGCGCATCCCGGTGCTGCGCCTGTCGGTGGCCACCTCGGTCACCTCGTACACGGCGCAGACCATGGCGCTGCTGGCCTTGCCCTTCCTGCTGGTGTCGGAGATGGGCCGCAGCGCCACCGCGACCGGCCTGCTAATGACGCCCTGGCCGCTGGTGATCGTGGTGGTCGCGCCCTTGTCGGGCAAGCTGTCGGACCGTTTCAATGCGGAGCTGGTCGGCGCGGCCGGCCTGGCGCTGCTCAGCCTTGGGCTGGTGTTGCTGGCGCTGCTGCCGGCGGCGCCGTCCGACCTCGACATCGTCTGGCGCGTGGCCTTGTGCGGGATCGGCTTCGGCCTGTTCCAGACCCCGAACAACCGGCTGATGCTGACTTCGGCGCCGCGCGAACGCAGCGGCGCCGCCGGCGGCCTGATGACGATGGCGCGCATGGTCGGCATGACGGCGGGTGCGGCAATCGCCACCGTCATGCTCGACCTGCACGGCACCCGTGGCGCCGGCACCGCGCTCGGCATCGCCGCGGCGGCGGCCGCGATCGGCTTGCCGACGGCGCTGCTGCGTTTGCGTCAATCCCGCAAAGAGCAGTCACGCAAAGGCGCCTGACCTTCGATTGTTATTTGCGCCAGCGCGCGCTGACCGCTTCCATCTCGTCCAGCAGCACCCGTGCGCCCGGCGCCAGGTGCGCGCCCTCCCGCGTCATGATGCCGATCGACCGCTCCAGCCCCGGCATGGCGAAGGGCAGGACCACCAGCTGGCCGGTGGCGACTTCGTAATGCAGCTGGTGCGCCGAGAGCACGGTCAGCATGTCGCTCGACGCCAGCAACCCGCGCAGCAGGGCCAGGTCGCCGGTTTCGACGGCAGGCGTGGGCGGCGCCATGCCCTGCCTGCGGAAGAACTGCCCGAGCGATTCGCGCAGCGGCGCGCCGGGGCGCGACAGCACCCAGGGGTAGCCCTGCAGGTCAGCCAGGCCCAGCTTCTTCTTGCGTGATAGCGGATGGCCGGCGCGCGCCACCAGCGCCGCCTTGTCCTCGAACAGGGCGTGCACGCTGAACGCGTCGCCCGGTGCGCTGCGCAGCGCGCCGACGATGAAATCGACGTGTCCGCCCAGCAGCGCCGCGGTGAGTTCGCCATAAGGACTCTCTAACGAACTGACCTGCAGGCGCGGGTGGCGTTCCAGCACCGCGGCGATCGCCAGCGGCAGCAGCTGCGTGCGCGCCAGCGGCAGGGCGCCGATCGTCACCGTGCCCTCGACCACGCCGGCCAGCGCGCCCACGTCTTCCGGGATATGGCGCAGCTCGGCCAGCACCCGCCCGAAGCGCTCGACCCAGCGCCGGCCGGCATCGGTCGGCAGCATGCCGTGCGCGCTGCGCAGGAACAGCGGCTGGCCGAGCATGTCTTCCAGGCGCGCGATGGCCTGGCTGACGGCCGCCTGCGAACTGCCCAGCGCCTGCGCCACGGTCGGCATGTGGTCCACCTCGGCCAGCAGCGTCGCCGCCCGCAGGCGGCGCTCGTTGAGCAGAACCTCGATGCTGCCGACCTTGCCGCCGCCCTTGCCACCCGCGTTGCGCAGGGCATCCTCGCGCACCGCCTGCAGCTCGGCCTCGATGCGCTCGGCGCGCAGGCGCACCACCGCGCCGGCGGCGGTGGCCAGCATGCCGCTGCCCTTGCGTTCGAACAGCGGCACGTCGAGTTGCCGTTCCAGCGTGGCGACCGAACGGGTGACGGCCGACGAGGCGCGGAACAGGGCGGCGGAAGAGCGGCGGATGCCGCCGCTGGCGGCGACGACCCGGAACGCATGCAAATGACGAAGGCTGATCTGGTCCACGGTTGCAGGATGGATAATCGATAAGCAAATTAGAACACTCGCAGGCCCACAAAGCAACCACGCCCGCCGCGGCGGCCCGGATACTGGTGGACATCAAACGCATCCAGGCTCCGTCCATGGCTTACGAGATTCCTTCCGACCTGCGCGCCGTACCTTGCATCCTGATGCGCGGCGGCACCTCGCGCGGACCGTTCTTCCTCGAATCCGACCTGCCGCTCGAGCCGGCCGCGCGCGACCGCCTGCTGCTGGCCGCGCTGGGCTCGCCCGACCGGCGCCAGATCGACGGCCTGGGTGGCGCCCACCCGCTCACCAGCAAGGCCGGCATCGTCCGCCGCAGCACCACGCCCGGCGTCGACCTCGACTTCCTGTTCGCCCAATTGCAGCCCGAGCGCGACACGGTCGATCTCACGCCGAATTGCGGCAACATGCTCGCCGCCGTGCTGCCGTTCGCGCTCGAATGCGGCCTGCTGGCGGCTGCCGACGGCACCACCACGGCGCGCATCCTGACCCTGAACACGAACATGCAGTGCGATGTCACCGTGCTCACGCCAGGCGCGCGCCTGCAGTACACGGGCGACGCCCGCATCGATGGCGTGCCAGGCACTGCGGCCCCGATTACCATCGAGTTCCTCGATACCGCCGGTTCGGTCTGCCCGGCGCTGCTGCCCAGCGGCCGTGTGCGCGACGAAGTCCGGGTCGGCGGCGCCGCGCCGTTCACGGTACAGGCGACGCTGATCGACAACGGCATGCCGATGGTGATCGTGCGCGCGGCGGACTTCGGTTTGAGCGGCCATGAAAGCGTGGATGCACTGAACGGCAATGAGCACCTGCGCGCCCGTCTCGAAGCCTTGCGCCTGGCCTGCGGGCCGCTGATGGGCCTGGGCGACGTGGCCGATAAGAGCTATCCGAAGATGTGCCTGGTCGCGGCGCCGGCGGACGGCGGCAGCGTCGCCACGCGCTGCTTCATCCCGCACGTCTGCCACGAAGCGATCGGCGTGCTGGCGGCGGTCACGGTGGCCACCGCCTGCGTGCTCGACGGCTCGGTGACGCAGGGGATTGCGCGCCTGCCCGCGGGCGCCTGCAAGACCGTGTCGGTGGAACACCCGAGCGGCGAATTCAGCGTCGAACTCGAACTCGACGCCCACGACGCGCAAAAAGTGGTGCGCGCCGCGCTGCTGCGCACGGCACGCCCGATCATGCGCGGCGAAGTCCTGATTCCGCAACAGTAAAGGAAACCATCCATGCGCAAGCCCCTGATCATCGATTGCCACGGCCACTATACGACGGCGCCGGCAGCGCTCGAGGAATGGCGCAAGCGCCAGATCGCCAATCTGAACACGCCGGCGCTGGGACCGAAACCGTCGGAACTGAGAATCAGTGACGACGAACTGCGCGAGTCGATCGAAGCGAACCAGTTGCGCCTGATGCGCGCGCGCGGCTCCGACCTGACGATCTTTTCGCCGCGCGCCAGCTTCATGGCGCACCACATCGGCGACCTGGAAACCAGCAAGACCTGGGCCGCGATCTGCAACGAGTTGTGTTATCGCGTGTCGCAGCTGTTCCCGGACCATTTCATCGGCGCGGCCATGCTGCCGCAGTCGCCCGGCGCCGACCCGGCCACCTCGATCCCGGAGCTGGAGCGCTGCGTCAGGGAATACGGCATGGTCGGCATCAACCTGAATCCGGACCCGTCGGGCGGGCACTGGACCTCGCCGCCACTGTCGGATCGGCACTGGTATCCGCTCTACGAAAAGATGGTCGAGCTCGACATCCCGGCCATGGTCCACGTCAGCACCAGCTGCAACCCGTGTTTTCACACGACCGGCGCGCACTACCTGAACGCCGACACGACCGCCTTCATGCAGTGCTTGACGAGCGACCTGTTCAAGGACTTTCCGACCTTGAAATTCCTGATTCCACACGGCGGCGGCGCGGTGCCTTATCACTGGGGGCGATTTCGCGGCCTGGCCCAGGAGATGAAAAAGCCGCCGCTGTCGGAGCACTTATTGAATAACATCTTCTTCGACACCTGCGTCTACCACCAGCCGGGCATCGACCTGCTGACAAACGTGATCCCGGTGAAGAACGTGCTGTTCGCCTCGGAAATGATCGGCGCCGTGCGCGGCATCGATCCGGAGACCGGCCACTATTACGACGATACCAGGCGCTACATCGAAGCGGCGGACATCGGCGACGAAGACCGCTTCCGCATCTTCGAAGGCAATGCGCGCCACGTGTACCCGCGCCTCGACGCGCTGCTGACACGGAAAGGATTTTGACCATGACCATCCCGCTCATGAACCAGCTGGGTGTCGTCAAGCGCAATATCGTGCGTGCCGACGCGGCGGCGGTCGCGCAGCTGGGGCGCCTCGGCAGCGCCACCGTGCACGAAGCGATGGGGCGTGTCGGCCTGCTGAAACCCTACATGCGGCCGATCTGGCCCGGCGCGTCGGCGGCCGGCAGCGCGGTGACGGTGCTGCTGCAGCCGGGCGACAACTGGATGATGCACGTCGCGGCCGAGCAGATCCAGTCCGGCGACATCGTTGTCGCGGCGGTCACCTCGGAATGCAGTGACGGGTACTTTGGCGACCTGCTGGCCACCAGCTTCAAGGCGCGCGGCGCGCGCGGCCTGGTCATCGACGCCGGCGTGCGCGACGTGCGCGTGCTGCAGGAGATGGGGTTTCCGGTGTGGAGCCGCGCGATCAGCGCCAAGGGGACGATCAAGGCGACGCTCGGCTCGGTGAACGTTCCGGTGATCTGCGCCGGCGCGCTGGTCAACCCGGGCGACGCCGTGATTGCCGACGACGATGGCGTGGTGGTGGTGCCGGCGGCGGACGTTGCGCGCGTGGCGGCGCTGGCGCAGAAGCGCGAAGACCTGGAAGGGGAGAAGCGGGCGAAGCTGGCTGCGGGCGTGCTGGGGCTGGATATGTACGACATGCGCGGGGCGCTGGAGAAGGCGGGCTTGCGGTACATAGATTGAGGCGACGTAGGGTGGACGGCTCGTAAGTCAGGCCACTGGCCTGACTTACCCCCCGCGGTGATAGTTAGCGGCGAGATCATCGGGCACGACATCGGAGCTCGGACTTATCACCCCGTGGGCGGGAGACCCGCCCACCTTACGGGTCTGATAGTGGACATCGATTTTCAAGAAGCGTTCTCAGGACGCACCATAACAAAGAGGAGGCACACCGTGAACCAGCTGAACAAAGTCCGTCGCCATCTCATCGTCGCTGCCGCCATGCTCGCATCCGGCATCGCAAGCGCCGCCGAACCACTGAAAGTCGGCCTGATCCTCCCCATGTCCGGCCCCTTCGCCTCGACCGGCCGCCAGGTCGACGCCGCCGTCAAGCTGTTCCTGCAACAGAACGGCAGCACCGTCGCCGGGCGCCAGGTGCAGGTCATCGTCAAGGACGACGGCGGCGTGTCGCCGGACGTGACCAAGCGCATCGCCCAGGAACTGATCGCGCGCGACAAGGTGCAGGTGCTGGCCGGCTTCGGCCTGACCCCGCTGGCGCTGGCCGCGGCGCCGGTGGCGACCCAGGCCAGGGTGCCGATGATCGTCATGAACGCCGCCACCTCGATCATCCCGCAGCGTTCGCCCTACATCGTGCGCACCGGCCTGACGGTGGCGCAGGTGACGGCGCCGATGGCGCAGTGGGCGGCGAAGAACGGCATCAAGTCGGTGATCACGCTGGTGTCCGACTACGGCCCGGGCATCGACGCCGAGAAGGTCTTCGTCAAGGAATTCACGAAAGCAGGCGGCAAGATGGCGCAGACGCTGCGCGTACCGCTGCGCAATCCCGACTATTCGCCCTTCCTGGCCCGCGTAAAGGATGCGAAGCCGGACGCGTTGTTCGTCTTTGCGCCTTCGGGAGAAGGCGCGGCCGTGATGAAACAGTTCACCGACCGCGGCCTCGCGCAAGCGGGCGTGCGCCTGATCACGACCGGCGACGTGCTTGACGACGACCTGATGGCGACCATCGGCGATGCCGCCCTGGGCGTGGTCAGCAGCCACCATTATTCGGCGGTGCACCCGTCGCCGGAAAACAAGGCGTATGTAGCCGCTTTTACCAGGGCCAATCCCGGCATGCGCCCCAACTTCCACGGCGTCGGCGGCTACGACGGCATGCAGTTCTTGTACGCGGCGCTGAAGAAAACCGGCGGCGACAGCGACGGCGCCAAACTGGTCGCGGCCATGAAAGGCATGTCCTGGACCAGCGTGCGCGGCCCGGTGTCGATCGACCCGCAGACGCGCGACATCGTCCAGAACGTCTACATCCGCAAGGCGGAAAAGCGTGACGGCGGCATCTACAACGTCGAGTTCGCGACGATCGAGAAATTCCGCGATCCGGGCGTCGAGTAATCCTAGACCCATGAAAACGATTTATCTTCTGTGTGGATTGCTGTGCGACGAAACCGTGTGGGAAGCGCAGGCGCAAGCGCTGGCAAGTGAGTATGACGTTCGCGTCGTGAGCTTCCTGAACGGCGAGGACTCGCTGGCCGCGATGGCCGAGCGCGTGCTGCAAGGCGCGCCTGCCAGCTTCGCGCTGGCGGGCCATTCGATGGGCGGGCGCGTCGCGCTCGAGGTTTATCGGCGTGCGCCCGAGCGAGTCGAGCGCCTGGCCCTGCTCGATACCGGCTACGAGGGACCAGGCGCGGGAGAAGCGGAGCGGCGCGCCGTGCTGGTCGGCCAGGCCACGGCGGAGGGCATCGACGCGATCGCCGCGGCCTGGGGCCTGCCGATGCTGGCGCCGAGCCATCGTGCCAATCCGGTGCTGACCCGCCGGGTGTTCGACATGGTCGGACGGATGTCGGCCGACATCTACGCCGCCCATACGCGCGCCTTGCTCGGGCGGCCCGATGCCACGAGCGTGCTGCGTGGCGTCGCCTGTCCAGCGCTGGTCCTGTGCGGCATGCAGGATGGCTGGAGCCCGCCGGAGCGGCACCTGCGCATGACCGAACTGATGCCGCGCGCGCCGCAGCTAGCCCTGATCGACGACTGCGGCCACATGGCGATGTTGGAACAGCCGCAGGCGGTGCTGGACGCCTTAAGCGCATGGCTGGGGGAGGCCGGTCATGAATGAGGCACGCATCCGCCAGGCCTGCACCGACCTGATCGTGCGCTACGCCTATCTGAACGACGAGCGCCGTTTCGAGGAACTGGCCGCGCTGTTCACCGAGGATGCGGTCCTGTACCGGCCGTCCGCACCTGGCCAGGGCATCGCCGGGCGGCGCGCCATCCTCGACGCCTTCCGCAAGCGGCCGGCCGGGACCATGACCTTCCACGTTACCAGCGACGTGCTGGTCGAGGTGCAGGATGCGGAAAACGCCGGGGCGCGCTCGCGCATCCTGCTGCTCTCTGCCGTCCGCCCGCAGGATGGCAGCGTGCTGCCGGTCGAGACCAAAGCGCCGGTGCCCGGCGTGTTCCGCGACCGCCTGGTGTTGACGGACGATGGCTGGAAATTCAGCGAACGGCGCGGCATGTTCTGGATCTGAACCGGCAGCGCGCAAGAACCATATAAAGGAAACCATCATGGCAAGCATCATCGGCGGTATCGGCACCTCGCACGTGCCCACCATTGGCCTCGCCTACGACCGCAAGCGCCAGGACGATCCGGCCTGGGCGCCACTGTTCGACGGCTACAAGCCGGTGGCGAAATGGCTGGAAGAACAGCAGCCCGACGTGCTGCTGTTCTTCTACAACGACCATGCGAACAGCTTCTTTTTCGATTGCTACCCGACCTTCGCCATCGGCGTGTCGCCCGAGTTCGACATGGCCGACGAGGGCGCCGGCCGCCGGCCGCTGCCCGGCATCCTCGGCCATGCGAAGCTGGCGGCGCACGTGACCGATTGCCTGGTCAACGACGAATTCGACATGGCCGTGTTCCAGGACCGCGCGCTCGACCACGGCTGCAATTCGCCGCTGGGCCTGATGTGGCCGCACGAACCGGCCTGGCCGGGCGCCATCCTGCCGATCGCGATCAACGTGCTGCAGTATCCGCTGCCGACGGCAAAGCGCTGCTACAAGCTGGGCCAGGCGGTACGCCGCGCCGTGGAATCCTTCCCGGAAGACCTGAAGGTGGTCGTGGTCGGCACCGGCGGCCTGTCCCACCAGATCCACGGCGAACGCACCGGCTTCAACGATACCGACTGGGACGAGGAATTCCTGCGCCTGTTCGTTGAACAGCCGGACACGCTGGCGGCGATGACCCATGCGGAACTGGTGCGGCGCGGCGGTGCCGAAAGCGTCGAAATCATCATGTGGCTGGCGATGCGCGGCGCGCTCAGCGACGAGATCCGCTGCGTGCACCAGAACCATTATCTGGCCACGACCACCAACATGGCGGTGGCCGTGTACGAGCAGATGGAGGAGAGCGGACCGGCCGCCGCGCCGGTGAAAGAACGCGCGAACGAGCAGCTGGCCGGCATCGAGGAGATCGACGGCACCTATGCCTTCGACGTCGCCCACAGCGTCAAGGCACTGAACCTGAACCGCTTCTTCTGGCGCCACCGCGAACCGGCCTTCCGCGACCTGGTCACGCGCGACATCGACGCCGCCTTCGAAGAACTGCGCCTGAGCGAAGAAGAGCGCGCGCTGGTGCGGCGCCAGGACTGGCTGGGCCTGGTGCGCTATGGCGTGAGCTTCTTCGTGCTCGAAAAATTCGCGCGCGTGCAGAAGATGTCGAACCTACAGGTGTACGCGCACATGCGCGGCGAGACGCTCGAGGAATTTTTGCAGACCCGGCGCGTTCCGGCCTCGGCCTGATGCAAGCCATCGAGCAAAAATCATTCGTTCAGTTCGCGTTTTCCTCGACAGCCGTGTCACGTAGGGCGGGCATGCCCGCGCGCTACGTGCGCATCCTTCGCCGGCTGCAGTGAATTTGTCGTACAACTTCCCGATACCGTGGGAATGAACGATCATCGCTATCTAAACGTGAGACGCACGTAACGGTGGGCATGCCCACCCTACGCGGCGCTGTACTTGTGCTCGAACTCGGCCAGCGGCAGCGGACGGCCCAGCAGGAAGCCTTGCATCGAGGAGCAGCCGCGCCGCGCCAGGAAACGGCGCTGGGCCTCGTCTTCGACGCCTTCGGCCACGATCTCGAGGTCGAACTTGCGCGCCAGCGCGATGATGGCCTCGACGATCGAGCCCGCGCCGTGGTTGTTGCCGATGTCATGGACGAAGGAGCGGTCGATCTTCAGCGCCGCCAGCGGAAAGCGCTTGAGGTAGGCCAGCGACGAGTAGCCGGTGCCGAAATCGTCGAGCGAAAAGCTGACGCCCTGGGCACAGATCTCGTGCATGCGCCCGGTGATCTCCTGCATGTTTTCGGCGAAGACGCTTTCGGTCATCTCCAGGCACAGCCGCTCGGCCGGCGCGCCGGTACCGCGCAGGATGTCGGCGAGGGCGGCGGGGAAGCCGGCGTCGCGCATCTGGTGCACGCTGACGTTGACGGCCAGTTTCAGGCAGGCGAGCACCGGGTCGCACTGCCAGTTCGCCAGCGCCCGGCAGCTCTCGTGCAGTACGTGCGCGCCCAGCGGCAGGATCAGGCCCGACTCTTCGGCGAAGCCGATGAACTGGTCGGGACCGACCAGGTCGTCGTCCGCGCGCTGCCAGCGCACCAGCGCTTCGGCGCCGACCAGCCGCCCGTGGATGTCGAACTGGGGCTGGCAGAACAGGCGGAACTGGCCCAGCGAGAGACCGCTGCGCATGGCGGCATCGAACGCGGCGCGGCGGTCGGCCGCATCCTGCATGCTCGGATCGAAGAAGCGCGCGGCGTTGCCGCCATCGGCCTTGGCGCGGTACATGGCCAGGTCCGACTGCTTGAGCAGGGTCTCGATGCCGGTGCATTCGCTGTCGAACAGGGTGATGCCGATGCTGGCGCTGCTCTTGAACAGGAGCGTGCCCAGCTGGTAGGGCTGGCCCAGGGCAGCCAGGATCTTGCCGGCCACGCGGCCGGCCTCGGTAGCCGCACCCTGCTGCGTCGCGCCCAGGCTTTCGAGCACCACCACGAATTCGTCGCCGCCGAGCCGGGCCAGCTGGTCGCTGTGGCGCACCGTGCCCTGCAGGCGCGCGGCGGCCTGTTCCAGCAGCATGTCGCCCAGGTCGTGGCCCATCGTGTCGTTGAGCAGTTTGAAGTTGTCGAGGTCGAGGTAGAGCAGGGCGCCGAACTGGCGCGAACGGCGGTTGCGCGCCAGTACGTGATCGAGTTCGCCGATGAGGAAGCGCCGGTTCGGCAAGCCGGTCAGGTGGTCGAAATAGGCCAGTTCATGGATGTGCCGTTCCGTGCGCTTGCGTTCGGTGAGGTCGGTATTCACGCCGGAGATGCGCACGGCCTTGCCGCCCTCGTCGCGCAGCACGAAGCCGCGCGACAGCACCGGCACGTAGTGGCCGTCGCGGTGGCGCAGCCGGAATTCGAGGTTGAAGCCATCGCGCGTGCCCGGCAGCAGGTCCGCCAGGTAATCGGCGATCATGACGGCGTCGTCCGGGTGCAGCAGGCGGCGCCAGGCGCCGGCGTCGTCCAGCCCGTCGCCGCTCGGGTAGCCGAGCATGTTCCACCAGCGCCGCGAATAATAGACAACGTCCGTGGCCAGGTCCCAGTCCCAGGGCGCATCGGTCGAGCCCTTGAGCACCAGCCGCAGGCGCTGTTCCGACGCCTGCAGCGAATCGCGGGTGTTTTTCAGCGCGGTGCAGTCGGTGAAGCAGACCACGACCTGGCGCACGCAGCCGCTGTCGTCGAATTCCGGAAAGGCATTGCACAGCAGCCAGTTGGTCAGGCCCGGGCCGACCATGCCAACCAGCAGGCCGGACAGTTTCTGCCCGGTGCGCAGTACGACGCTGACCGGGAACTCATCGGCCGGCATCGCCGAACCATCCTCGCGCAGGACGGCCCAGGCGCCGGCGACGGGATTGGCGCCAAGCAGCTCGGCTTCGCTGCGGCCCAGCAGTTCCTGGGCCATGCGGTTGCTGGACATGATGCGGCCATCCGCGGCGTGCACCACGACACCCGCCGGCAGATGGTCGTACAGCGGGTCGGGATAGCCTGGCAGGTCCGCAGGGGGAACGGGTTGCATGGCGATTGGCAAGATGGGCACTGGTGGCCAGCGATCAAACCATACTAGCAGGTTCGCATGCGGGGCACGCATCGTCACGCATCGTTCATCGCGCGGCGCCGGGCCGGGCGCACCGAGACATTCAGCGTTCGCATGTCGGTAATTCTCAAAAGAAATTGGACGATCGTGCTGTGATGCAGCATACTGCACCTGTCTCCTCCAACTCTCCTCAGAAAAGAATTGGATTTAGCCCGCCCGCAACGGCGGGCTTTTTTTTGTCCGCAGTTTCATTGCCGGACTTGCCATCACGGTCCGAGCGCGTATCTGGACGTGCTGCCTACGTCAGCAGGGGCGGCCACCCGTTTCATGTCGGCACGTACTGAATTATGCCGCTTATTGATGAGCAGCCTGCATGAATCCCGGGGTTGCTTCAGCCACCCGCCCGTTTCGGGCGATGGCCTTGCTTGCTCAGCGCTTCCATCACCAGTTCGCAATGGTCGCCCTGGATTTCGATCACGCCATCCTTCACGGTGCCGCCCGAACCGCAAGCGGTACGCAACTGCTTGCCCAGCAGGGCGAGCGCGGCGGCATCGAGCGCCAGTCCCTTGACCACGGTGACGGATTTGCCGCCGCGCCCCTTGGTCTGGCGCGACACGCGCACCACGCCGTCGCCCTTGGGGGCGGCATTGGCCTTGCAGGTACACGCCGTAACGGGTTGCCGGCATTCCGGGCACATGCGTCCGCCGTCGGTGGAGTAGACGAGGCCGCCGGTTGAACTGCTTTTCATGGATACACGATTGAAGAAATGGGAACACGCGAGTGTAGCAGCTACGCCTTCCTTTTAATCGCGACAGTGGCGCACCGTAGGGTGGGCGCCCTGAGCCCACGCGTACGTCAGACCAGTGTAAGCGCACGATCATGCGCGAACGTCAGCCATTCGAAAAGCGACCAACGGTGTCCCGCTAGCGCTACAGGTGTCTGATACGTCACGAGGCGATGAGTTGCGGTCGAGTATCAATACATACGCACGTAAGCGTGGGCTCGGAGAGTTCACCCTACATCCGCAGAGTGCTTAATCGCGGTCCCGACGCGTCGCCAGCGCCACCACCGCAGCCCCTGCCGCAATCACCAGCGCATCTTCGATCAAGCCACTCTTGGTCTGCCCCATCCGCGCCATCGCCTGTTTACGCCCCGCCAATGTCAGGTAAGCCAGCGGCACCGCGGTCGCCACCGCCACCGCCGCGCCTTCGCCTTCGCGCCCCTTCGGCGCCAGCGCCGCACCGGCGATCCCGGCGCTCATCACGCGCGCAAGCAGGCCCAGGAAAACGGTGCGGTCCGGCGCGCTCTTCATCTTGTCGCCGGCCAGTTCGCCGGCCCCCATCGCCAGCGCACCGTACTTGAACAGAGGGCGATCGAGCAGGAAGAGGTTGCCCGGCGTGTCGCGGTGCACAAGGCGGGCCGCGGCGATCGTGGCCATGGGTGTCATCGAACGCGCGCTGGCGACGGCGCCGATCAGGGCGGAGGGAAGCAGGTTGGGCATTTTCATCGTTGAGAACTCCTGTGGAAGTTAAGGTTGCTCGTTCCAATTGTAGAGATCCCTTCCTACCGTGTCGCCACGCAGAAATTGAAGACGGCAGGCTGGCTACGATCCCCCGGCATGCGCCAGGATGCGCGCACCGGACCGGGCCAGCCAGGAGCGCACCCTGTCGGCATCGGCGGCGCGCGAGAATGTTCCCTGGGCGTCGAGAACAACCTCGCCGTGGAGCGATTCTTGACGATTGGTTTCGCCGCTCGGTGCGCGTGCATGAGCGGGCGGCGCTGCAGGGCACTCCGCCTGTCGGCGGCTTGCCTCAGCTGAGCCGGCGCGCGTGGCGGAAGCGGGCATAGCGGTTCAGCAGGTCATTGATCAGCTGTTCGCGCGTGTAGCCGCTGACGTCATGCTGCTGGTCGCCTTCGGAGCTCACGGCCATGGCCCGATAGTGCCGGCTGTCGGGAGCCGGCCCGCTTTTTTCCGCCCACGCGAAGCTGGGCGACCGGAAGCTGCGCGCGCGGACCGTGTAGCGGAACACGCCGCGGTCGCCGTGCGGAACGTTCAGGTCGAGCCGGTCTTCATGCTGGATCGATTCAGGCACCAGGCCGCTTTCTCGCATCTGGGCGGCGACCGCTTCCAGCGCGGGGGCGGCCGTGCCGCCGAGGAATGCCGTGATTTCGGGCTTGCCGTAAAAATGGGTGATGCTGGCCAGGCGTTGCTGCCAGCTCAGGCCCGCGGTGGCCGGCGGTGCTTCGGCGGCGATCGAGAGGTCCATGGAGGTGCCTTCGTTTTCCGTCTGCAGGGCACGCAGCAGTCCGTAACAGATGAACAGCATGATCACCGCGAATGGCAGCGCGCTGGCGATCGCGGCGGTCTGGAGCGCCTGCAATCCGCCTGCCAGCAGCAGCACGGCGGCCACGACGCCGGCGCAGACCGCCCAGAAGATGCGCTGCCAGACCGGCGGGTTGGGCGCGGCGCCGGAAGTGATCATGTCGATCACGAGGGCGCCGGAATCGGCCGAGGTCACGAAGAAGGTGATGACCAGCAGCGTTGCGATGCCGGACGCGATCACCGAAAACGGCAGCTGCTGCAGCACCTCGAACAGCGCCACCGGCAGGTTGTCGGCGACCGTCTGGACGATCGGCGCGGCGCCGCCCAGGTCGAGCGCGATGGCGGTATTGCCGAACACGGTCATCCAGAGGAAGGTGAACAGTACCGGCACCAGCAGCACGCCCGAGATGAACTCGCGAATGGTGCGCCCGCGCGAAATGCGCGCGATGAACATGCCGACGAAGGGGGACCAGGAAATCCACCAGCCCCAATAGAACAGCGTCCAGTCGCCCAGCCAGGCATTGGGCTCGTAGGCATACATGCGGAAGGTGCGCGGCACCACGGCGCCAAGGTAGGTGCCGATGTTCTGGACGAATGCCTGCAGCAGGAAAACGGTCGATCCCGCGAACAGGACGAAAACAAGGAGCGCGATCGCCAGGATGATGTTGAGCTCGGAGAGGCGCTTGACGCCCTTGTCGAGTCCGGTACCGGCGGACAGGGTTGCCATGCCGGTGATCGCGGCGATCAGGATGAGCTGGACCGTGGTGTTGACCGGCAGGCCGAACAGGTAGGCGAAACCGGCATTGACCTGCAGCACGCCGAAGCCGAGCGAGGTCGCGACGCCGAACATGGTGCCCAGCACGGCGAAGATGTCGATGGCGTGGCCGATCGGCCCGTGGATGCGGTTGCCGATCAGCGGGAACAGGCCCGAGCGCAGCGTCAGCGGCAGGCCGCGGCGGAACGCGAAATAGGCCAGCCCCAGCCCGACGACGATGTAGATCGCCCAGGCATGCAGGCCCCAGTGGAAGAAGGTCAGGACCATCGCCTGGCGTGCGGATTCGATCGTACGCCCCTCGCCGACCGGCGGCAGCGCATAGTGCTGGATCGGCTCGGCGACACCGAAGAACAGCAGGCCGATCCCCATCCCGGCGCTGAACAGCATGGCGAACCACGAGAGATAGCTGTACTCCGGCTCGCTGTCGTCCGGGCCGAGCTTGACGTCGCCATAACGGCTCAGCATCAGGAAGATGACAAAGATCAGGAAGAGGGCGACGGCGAGGATATAGAACCAGCCGAAATCGCGCACGATTTCGGCCTGGACCGTGTCGAAGACACGTCCGGCCTGTTGCGGGAACAGCGCGCTGAACAGCACGAAAACAAGGATGAGCGCGGCCGAGGTGAAGAACACCGGCGGGTTCACTTGCATCCGCCAGCGCGCAGGCTTGCCGGGGTTCTTCGATTCAATATTTGTCATCGCCAACATATCTTTCGGTGACAGGTGATATGGATCGGCCAGGCGGCGATCCGCTCCCCAGTGGTTGCACAATGACGCGCCGCCCAGCCGACAAGCGGCATGCCGGCCTTGCGCGCCGTTTCGTCGGGAAGCGTAACACCTTGACGTTCGGGCAATTAACACGATTGGCCTGCGCACCGGCTACCGGCATGCCGCTGGTGGGCGTTTTCCGCACAAGACCTTGTCCCGGTCCGGCGCCCCGGCAGCAACCTGCCTCTATGCGGCCGTCCGCTTCGACCTGACGTTTCAGTCGTGTCCTGTTAGAATGTCCACAGGGTGATCATGCCATGCGGGCATGACAGGATGTGCGATGGTCGGGCCGCCACGCGGTTCGATTGCGTCCATACCCCATGCCATCTTCGTATCCTCCTTGTCCAGGCCCGCCAGGGCGGCGCCGCACAGCCTCCATGTCCATTCAGCGTCGGCCAGGCATGCCCGTGCAGGGCTGTGCCCGTGTGGCCGTCGCTGCGCCGGCCGGGAGGCGCACGTCTTTGCCCGCAACCACCGGGCCTTTCATTCATGATCCAACGGGGATGCGGCGATGCGGCTCTCTATCGGCGGGAGACCACAATGCGTATTGAAAAGCGGCTATCGCGAACCTTCAAGCAGTTCATGGAATCCGGCAAGGCCGGCGGAATCGTGCTCATCGTGTGCACGCTCGTTTCGCTGGCCATCGCGAACTCCCCCCGGGGCGCGTCCTACCTGCATTTCTGGCACCTGCCGCTGGCGGGGCTGTCGGTCGAACTCTGGATCAACGACGCGCTGATGGCCGTGTTCTTCCTGCTGATCGGCCTCGAACTCAAGCGCGAGCTGTACAACGGCGAACTGTCCGACCTGCGCAATGCCTTGCTGCCGATCATCGCGGCCATGGGCGGCATCGTCGTGCCGGCGTTGATCCACTTCCTGCTCAACGGCGGCACGCCGACGCAGGCCGGCATGGGCATTCCGATGGCGACCGACATCGCCTTTGCGCTCGGCGTGCTGTCCCTGCTGGGCAGCAGGGTGCCGGCGTCGCTCAAGATCTTCCTGACGGCGCTGGCGGTCATGGACGACCTCGGCGCCATCGTCGTCATCGCGCTGTTCTATACCGCGCAGCTGTCGGTCGTCTACCTGGCCGGCGCGCTGGCCGTGTTCGGCGCGCTGCTGGCGATCAAGCGCTTCGGGCGCGTCATGGCGCTGTGGCCCTACCTGCTGGGCGGCGCCCTGATGTGGTTCCTGATGCTGCAGTCGGGGGTGCATGCCACGATCGCCGGGGTACTGCTGGCCTTCGCGATTCCTTACTCCGTTGCGGAAGACGACGAGGCGTCGCCTTCACACCGCCTCGAGCACGTGCTGCACAAGCCGGTGGCCTTCCTCATCCTGCCGGTTTTCGCCCTGGCCAATACCGGCATCCTGGTCGGCAGCGGCTGGGAGCAGGAACTGCTGTCGGCCAACAGCCTTGGTATCTTGCTGGGCCTGGTGGCCGGCAAGCCGGTCGGCATCCTGCTGTTCAGCTTTGCGGCCGTCGCCATCGGTGTGTGCCGGCTGCCGCTGGACCTGGCCTGGCGCCACGTGCTGGGCGCCGGCCTGCTCGGCGGGATCGGCTTCACGATGTCGATCTTCATCACCAATCTCGCATTCACCGGCCAGGCCGACGTGATCAATGCGGCGAAGATGGCGATCCTGGTCGCGTCGTTCACTGCGGGCGTGCTCGGCTTCGCGTGGCTGAAGCTGGCGGGCAAGCCGCTCGCTTCCGATCCCGATCCGGACACCATGGATTTCGAGACGGCCGAGGCTGCACGATAGGGGCCGCTGCGAAACCCGGCGTGCGGACAATGGCGCAAAGCAGTGCCGCCGCGGGCCGGCGGTGCGCCGGCGTATCGTGCTTGCCGCATGAAGTGGCTGTGCTAGCCTTTGAAGACCTTACTGCCGCAACCGATGAGGAGCCTCTTCATGGAAAACCAGCAATTCGCGTCGTGCCTGGCGGCGTGCAACGATTGCGCCGATGCCTGCGACATGTGCGCGGCGGCCTGCCGGCGCTGCGCGCAGGAATGCCGCCGGATGAGTGGCGGCTGAGTCCGCGCCGGCGATCGGTGCGGGCAGCCCCGGACTTCGCGATGCGCCGCCGCGGGGAGCGCCGCGCATGAAGACGGTGGTGCATCCGACGCGGGCGGTCGTGCTCGCGTTCCTGTTCGCGATCCTGGCCGGGACGCTGCTGCTGTCCTTGCCCGCGGCGCGCAGCGCGGGCGAGGCGGCGCCCTTGCTGGTCGCATTCTTTACCTCGGTGTCCGCCGTCTGCGTGACGGGAATGGCCATCGTCGATACCGGCACCTATTGGTCGACCTTCGGCCAGTCGACGATCATGGTGCTGTTCCAGCTGGGCGGCTTCGGCATGATGACGGCCGCCACCTTGCTCGGCCTGATGGTCAACCGCTCGCCGCGCCTGCGCACCCGCATGATGACGCAGGCGGAAACCCGCTCGCTCGGCCTTGGCGATATCTCGAGCGTGGCGAAAGTCGTGCTGCAGGTGACGGTCCTGGCCCAGCTCCTGCTCACCGCGGCCCTGGTCCTGCGCCTGCACTTCGGCTACGCGATGGGCTGGCGCGAGGCCGGCTGGAGCGGCCTGTTCCACGCTGTTTCGGCATTCAACAACGCCGGCTTCTCGATCCATCCGGACGGCCTGGTGCGCTACGCCGGCGATGCGCTGATCCTGCTGCCGCTGATCATCGTCATCGTCATCGGCGGCATCGGCTTTCCCGTCCTGCACGACCTGCGCCATCGCTTCCGCGATCCGCGCCACTGGTCGCTGCACACCAAACTGACCTTGACGGGATCGATCGTGCTGCTGGCGGGCGGATTCCTGGCCGTGCTGCTGCTGGAGTGGAACAATGCCGGGACAATCGGGACGATGTCCATGTCCGGCAAGCTCCTCAACAGTTTCTTCATGTCGGTCTCGGCGCGCACGGCGGGCTTCAATACGGTCGACATCGGTGCGCTCGAACCGGAAACCTGGGCCGTGCATTACCTGCTGATGTTCATCGGCGGCGGCAGTGCCGGCACCGCCGGCGGGGTCAAGGTGGGCACCGTGGTGGTGCTTGCGCTGCTGGTGCTGGCCGAGGCGAAAGGCCACACCGATACGGAAGCCTTCGGCCGCCGCGTCGGTGCGCCGGCCCAGCGCCAGGCCGTGACGGTGCTCGTGCTGGGCAGCGTTATCGTTGCAATCGGGACGGTGCTGCTGCTCCGCATCACCCACTTGCCGACCGACCAGGTCATCTTCGAAGTCATCGCCGCCTTCGGCAGCGCCGGCCTGTCGACCGGCATCACGCCGGTGCTGCCGCCGTCGGGCCAGGTGCTGCTGGCGGCGCTGATGTTCATCGGCCGCGTCGGCACCATCACGTTCGCCGCCTCGCTGGTGCTGGGCGAGCGCCGCATGCCATATCGTTTTCCCGAGGAGCATCCAATTGTTGGGTAGGATTTTTACGGAGCAGTTCGCATTTTCATCGGTCGACAGCGTCGTCGTCATCGGACTGGGTCGCTTTGGCGGTTCGGTGGCGCAGTCGCTGATCCGGCTCGGGCACGACGTCATGGGGATCGACCAGCGCGAAGACCTGGTGCAGTTTTGGGGCGACCGCCTGACCCATGCGGTGCAGGCCGACTCGACGAACGAAAGCGTCATGCTGCAGCTGGGCGTGGCCGATTTTTCGCACGCCATCGTCGCCATCGGTTCCGACCTGGCGGCAGGCCTGATGACCCTGATGGTGCTCACCGAGCTCGGCATCAAGGATATCTGGGTCAAGGCGAAGACCCCGGAACACGGCCAGATCGCGCAACGCATCGGCGCCCATCATGTGGTGTACCCGGAGATGGACATGGGCGAGCGCGTGGCGCACCTGATCACCGGGCGCATGATGGACTTCATCGAATTCGAGGACGGCTTCGCCATCGCGAAGATTTGCGCGCCGCCCGACACCCATCACAAGACACTGGCGGACGCGCACGTGCGCTCGCGTTTCGGCGTCACCGTGGTCGGCGTCAAGCGCGCCAACGAAGACTTCCAGCATGCGCTGCCGGAGACGCGCATCCTGCCGGCCGACCTGCTCATCGTTTCCGGGCCGACGAAAAAGATCGAGCAGTTCGCCGGCGGCGACAAGCAGGCCCGCTAGTCCCCGGAATACGGCTGGTATCGCTGACGCCGCCGACCGCGCCGCAAGCGCTACATCGCCAACCCCACGCCACGATATCGCGGGAACGCCCGGCCAGTTCAACGGCGTCAAGCTCTGCAACGACTTCGGCGTCCTGAGGAAAAGCGTAAGGGCGTACGAGGACTCGGTGCAGAGTGTCGCCGGATCTGGGCGGGCTGGCGGCGACATCCCCGGCGCACGAGGGGTTCAGCCGGCGTATCGTATTATTTTTGCGTTCGCACACCGCAAGAAACATTTGTGCGAATGCAGATTCGCGGCGAAAATCTCGGCTTCTCCCTTTCTGTAGGGAATTCCGAGCCGCAACCATGAACGCACCCGACACACCACCACCGCCCCCCTCGCTGCGGGCCGCGATCGCCCACCGTTTCAGCCTGCTCGACGACAAGGCCGACGACACCGAGATCGACCGCAGCCTGCGCGCCGGCGTCGAGCTGCGCGGCGCCACGCCCTGGATCCTGATGTTCGCGATCGTGATCGCCTCGGTCGGTTTGAACACCAATTCGACCGCGGTGATCATCGGCGCCATGCTGGTGTCGCCGCTCATGGGGCCGATCGTCGGGCTCGGCTACGGCGTCGGCATCTTCGATTTTGCGCTGGTACGGCGCTCGCTGAAGAACCTGGCCATCGCCGCCGCGATCAGCCTGCTGACCTCGACCCTGTACTTCATGCTGACTCCGCTGGACGAGGCCCAGTCCGAACTGCTGGCGCGCACCACGCCCTCGCTGTGGGACGTGCTGATCGCGCTGGCAGGCGGCCTGGCCGGGATCATTGGCCAGACCCGGCGCGAAAAGTCGAACGTCATCCCGGGCGTGGCGATTGCGACCGCCCTGATGCCGCCGCTGTGCACGGCCGGCTACGGACTGGCCAACGGGAACTGGTCGGTGTTCGGCGGCGCCTTCTACCTGTTCTCGATCAACTGCGTGTTCATCGCCTTTGCCGCGGTGGTGGTCATCGAGTTCCTGCGCCTGCCGCACCGCAAGTTCGTCGACCCGCGCCGCGGGCTGCGCGTGAAGGGCGCCGTCTGGTTCATCGTCCTCGTCACCGGCTTGCCCAGCATCTACCTGGCCGCGCGCCTGGTCGACAACGAGGTGTTCAAGAGCCGGGCGCGCGACTTCGTGCGCAAGGAATTCAAGGCGGCGCGGGTGCACGTGCTCGACATGCGCGTCACGCCGGCATCGAAGGAGATCGAGGTGACGCTGATCGGCCAGCGCTTGCCGGCGGCGGCGATCGCCGCCATCGAGGGCCGCCTGCCCGCCGCCGGGCTGCACAAGGCGCACCTGGCGGTGCACCAGGCGCAGGCCGAAGACAGAAAGGACGAGAAGATCGACATCGGCAGCCTGAAAGCCGATATCCTCGCCGACATCGTGCGCAACAACCAGCAGGCGCTGCAGGAGCGCGACGCCACCATCGCGGCCTTGCGCGAGCAGCTCACCAGCCAGCATGGCTGGGTCGAGCAGGCGGCGGCCGTCACGCGCGAATTCGAGGCGCAGTACCCGCAGTGCGGCAACGTGCTGGTGGGCAGGGCGGTGCCGCCCGGGGAAGGCCAGGCGGTGCCGGTGCCCTTCCTGAGTGCCGATTGCCGCCGCCTGCCGCGCGCCGACGAGGTCAAGCGCATCGACGCATGGCTGAAGGTCAGGACCGGACAAGCCGATGCCAGGCTGGTGCTTGCAGCGAAGCGAGGCAAGCTGTTCCGTCACACGGATGGCAAGGAAGCCGATGCACCGGTGACGCCAAATCAAGGATAGGAAACACAGTGACGACAATGCCGAGTCGTACGCGCTGTTCAAGTTCGTGGCCACCTGGCTCGGCGCCTGGTCCGGGGTGCCGGCCGGGATGTTCGCGCCGCCGCTGGCGATCGGCGCCGCGCTCGGCAACGACGTCGCGCATCAATCCACTGCAGCGAACCGCCTGCGCCAGGACCGCATCATGTCGGCACGGATCGTTCCGGCCCCGCGCATCGATGGGACATGTACAGGTACACCACGTGCAGCAGCGAGCGCCCGATCGCATACCCTAGCAGGTTGCCGTGCAGTGACAACGGCATCATGAATACCGCGGCCGTCATCGCGAACAGCGCCACCTGCCACAGCAATTCGACCTTCTGCTGGCCGGCGACGAAGAAGACATAACTGAGCGGGCTGGCGACGAAATTCAGGAAGCACAGCGGCGCGAGGATGCGCGCGAGTTCGCCGGCGGGACGCCATGCGGGGCCGAATACCCAGCTGAACAGTTGTGGCGAAAACAGCCCCAGCACCAGCGCCGGGCCGATGCCCAGCAATAGCAAGGTCTTGAACGTCGCGCGGTAGATGACGCGGCAGTGGCCGGCGGCCTGGAATTCGTGCACCGCCTGGCGCTTGAATACGTCCAGCACCGAGGCGGCGATCAGCGCGATGGGCGCGTTCAGCACGCGCTGGGTGAGTGCGAACAGGCCCGCCGCCAGTGCGCCGTGGTGAAAGCCGATCATGAACAGGGGCAGTTGGCCGACCAGGGTGTTGAGCAGGCTCGAAGGCAGGGAATAGCGCCAGAACGCACGATGCTTGACGAGGTAGCCGCGCTGCGCTTCGGTGAGCGTCAGCCGCAGGCGCGCCGCCGGCGGCGAGACCAGCAGCCGCGCGGCGCACAGCCCGGCGCCGAGCCCGATCAACTGGCCCGCCAGCAGCGCGGCGCCTTCGAGCCCGGCGTACAGCAAGGCCAGCTGAGTCACGGCGATCGTCGCGGCGGCCAGGACCTTGGCCTTGGCCGCCTTGTCGAACAGCTTGTGCGAGGCCGCGAACGCCAGCGTGGTCTGGGTGGTGGCGGTGAGCCAGGTCGCCAGTCCGACCGTCAGCAGGCCGAACCAGGGCATGGCGGCCAGCGCGGGCACGCCGGCAAGACGGGCCAGCACCAGGCTGGCCGTGAGCGCCACCGCCAGCAGGCTGGCGCAATAGCCGACGACGCCGAAGCACAGGCGCTGCTGCCGCTTGCCGTGATCGAGCACCATGGCGGCTTCGAAACGCAGGGTGGCGACGATCGAGGCGACTGCGACGATGCCGAGCCAGACGCTGAAGGTGCCGATGTCGGCCGGTGTGCACATGCGCGTGAGCAGCGGCGCCGCCAGCAAAGGCAGGGCCTGGGCGCCGGTCGCCCCGGCCATGACGGTGGCGACGTTCTTGCGGAATTCGGAGCGTGACATGTTCATGGGAGCCGTCTGCCTGCGTGCGCCGGCCCGCAGGCACCGGCGTCGATCGGGCCATGTTGCCGGCCAGTGTGCAGATGGTAGCCAGCTCCCGGCGACCGCCGTTTTTGCTGTATCGAACACACCATGTAAATTGATGTAAAGACGGCGTGTGCCTTGCCGTCGGCCCGCGCGCGGTTTATTGCCTTTCAGCCAGCCGCCGCGCCGCCTGTTTGGCCGGCGTATCGCCCAGCGGCAGCAGCGCCGCCGCGCGCGCCAGCGCCCGCACCAGCAGCGCCTCGCCGGGGCGCAAGCCGCGTCCGCGCAACTGCGGCAACGAACGCACCGGTTCGGGCACGATGTCCACGGCGGCGCGCACCAGCAGGCGCTGCAGCGGGCGCAGCGGCGCGGGCACGAAAGGCGCCTCGGCCATGGTGCGCAGGAAATCGGCGAGGATGGCGGAACCTTCCAGTGTTGGCGCGGTCGCAGCGAGCAAGGCTTCCCACCCTGCCCAGGCCTGCGGCACGCCGGTCGCGCCATAAAGCAGGGCGGACGCCTGGCTTTCCGCGAAAGCCGCATCCCTGTCGGCCGCCGACAAAGCCTGCGCGTAGCGATGCCAGGCTTCGGCAAAGCCGAACACGGCGCTGGCCTGCACCCAGTCGAGCAGGCGCGGGTCGTTGGCGTGGAAGGCCTGTCCATCGGGCGTGTTGCCCCGCACCTGGCCGTGCATGCGCACCACGCGCGCGATTAACGCCTCGGCCGCCGAGCGCGGACCGTACACGGTCATCATGGCCGCGAACCCGGTGTGCCGCAGGCGCATCAGCGGATCGCGCTGGAAGCCACCCGACTGCCACACGCCCGATCGTACCGACGGTTCGGCCAGCTGCAGCAGCACCGCCGCCACCCCGCCGATGAACAGCGGGACCGGATTGGCGAAGATGCGCCAGGTAACGCCATCCCGCGGCGCCAGCGCCGGCTCGCCGGCGGGCTGGCTGAAGTCGAAGGCCAGGCCCGGCGGTGGCTGCATCATCTCGCGTAGCGTCTTCAGCATCGCTCTCGGTCCTCAAGGAATGGTGTCAGGGTGCCGCCGGTAATGGCTTCAGTAAGCGCTTGCCCCCGCAGATAGTTTAGGCTTAAAGTATATCGCAGGCCGGCCGACGCACTGCCCAACTTGTCGCCCATCCAGCATACCAGCGCCATCCTTCCTGTACTGCCCGGAGATCCCATGAACGGAACCGCGTACCTGGACACCTTTGCGAACGATAACCTGCCGCCGCGCGAACAATGGCCCGAGCTGCTGTTCGAAGGCGAAGAACTGGCCTACCCCGAGCGCATCAACTGCGCGGGCGAACTGCTCGATGCGATGGTGGCGCGCGGGCACGGGGCGTCCATCGCGGTGCGCGGCGCCAATTCAACCTGGACCTACGCCGAACTGCTGGTTACCGTCGACCGCATCGCCGCCGTGCTGCAGGGCGGGATGGGGCTGGTCACCGGCAACCGCGTGCTGCTGCGCGGCGCCAACAACCCGATGATGGCGGCTTGCGTGCTGGCGGTATGGAAGGCGGGCCTGGTGGCGGTGCCGACCATGCCGCTGTTGCGCGCCCGCGAGATCGGCACCATCATCGCGCTGGCGCGGGTGGACGCGGTGCTGTGCGCGGCCGACCTGCGCGCGGAACTCGACCTCGCCTGCGAAGGGCTCGATGCGGCGCCACGCGTGGTCTTCTTCAACGACAGCGCACCCGGTTCGCTGGAAGCCTTGATGACGCAGATGCCGCCGCGCTTCGAAGCGGTCGACACCTGGGCGCAGGACGTCTGCCTGCTCAGCTTCACCTCCGGCACCACCGGCCGCCCGAAAGGCACGATGCACTTCCACCGCGACGTGCTGGCGATCTGCGACTGCTTCCCGCGCTCGATCCTGGGCGCGACCCCAAACGACGTCTTCATCGGCACGCCGCCGCTGGCGTTCACCTTCGGCCTGGGCGGCATGCTGCTGTTCCCGCTGCGCTATGGGGCCTGCGCCGTGCTGCTGGAAAAACTCACGCCCGAATCGCTGCTGGCGGCGATCGCCGAATACCGCGCCACCGTCTGCTTCACGGCGCCGACCTTTTATCGGCAAATGACGCCGCTGGCCGGTCGGTACGACCTGTCGAGCCTGACCCGCACCGTCTCGGCCGGCGAGGCGCTGCCGCTGGAAACGCGCCAGGCCTGGCAACGCGCCAGCGGCCTGGCCATGATCGACGGCATCGGCGCGACCGAAATGCTGCACATCTTTATCTCGGCCGCAGGCGACGCCATCCGTCCCGGCGCCACCGGCCGCCCGATTCCCGGCTACCGCGCCTGCATCCTCGACGACGACGGCAATCCGCTCGGCCCCGGCGTCACCGGCCGGCTGGCGGTGAAAGGCCCCACCGGCTGCCGCTACCTGGCCGACCCGCGCCAGCTCGATTACGTCTGCAAGGGCTGGAACCTCACCGGCGACGCCTACCAGGTCGACGCCGACGGCTATTACTGGTACCAGGCGCGGACCGACGACATGATCATCTCCGCCGGCTACAACATCGCCGGGCCGGAAGTCGAGGACGTGCTGATGCAGCATCCGGCGGTGGCCGAATGCGGCGTGGTCGGCGCGCCCGATGCCGAGCGCGGGCAAGTGGTGCTGGCCTATGTGGTGCTGCGCGTCGGAGAGGAAGCCGGCCCGGACATGGCCAAGACGCTGCAAGACCACGTCAAGCGCACCGTCGCGCCCTATAAATACCCGCGCCGCATCGCATTTCGCGCCTCCCTGCCGCGCACCGAAACCGGCAAGCTGCAGCGCTTCAAGCTAAGGCAGGAAGCAAAGCAAATGATGGAGTCCTCATGAACATCGTCTGCATCGGCGGCGGCCCTGCCGGCCTGTACTTCGGGCTGCTGATGAAGAAGCAGGACCCGGCGCACCAGATCACCGTCATCGAACGCAACCGCCCCTACGACACCTTCGGCTGGGGCGTGGTGTTTTCCGACCAGACCCTGGGCAACCTGGTGGCGGCCGACGAAGCGACCGCGCGCACCGTCCTGCAATCGTTCAACCACTGGGACGACATCGACGTCCACTTCAAGGGCCGCACCGTCACCTCGGGCGGACACGGCTTCTGCGGCATCGGCCGCAAGCGCTTGCTGAACATCCTGCAGGCGCGATGCGAGGAACTGGGCGTGCGGCTGGTGTTCGAAACCGACGTGGCGGACGACCAGGCGCTGGCACGCCAGTACGGCGCCGACCTGGTCATCGCCTGCGATGGCCTCAACAGCCGCGTGCGCACCCGCTACGCCGCCACCTACCAACCCGACATCGACACCCGCAACTGCCGTTTCGTCTGGCTCGGCACAAAAAAGAAGTTCGAGGCATTCACCTTCGCCTTCGAGGAGACCGAACACGGCTGGTTCCAGGCGCACTGCTACCAGTACGACGGCGATACCTCGACCTTCATCGTCGAGACGCCGGAAGACGTCTGGCGCAAGTCCGGCCTGGAAGACATGCGCCAGGAAGAGAGCATCGCCTTTTGCGAGCGGCTGTTCGCCAGGTACCTGGACGGCCACGCCCTGATGAGCAATGCATCGCATTTGCGCGGATCAAGCATGTGGATCAAGTTCCCGCGCATCGTCTGCCGCGAATGGGTGCACTGGAACGCCATCGACGGGCGCCGCGTCCCGGTCGTGCTGATGGGCGACGCGGCCCACACCGCGCACTTCTCGATCGGTTCCGGCACCAAGCTGGCGCTGGAAGACGCGATCGAACTGGCGCGCTGTTTTGAACGCGATGGCGCCGCGGGCATCGAAAAGGTTTTGGAAAGTTATCAGGAACTGCGCGCCGTCGAAGTGCTGAAGATCCAGAGCGCCGCCCGCAACTCGATGGAATGGTTCGAGAACGTCAAGCGCTACACCGCGATGGAAGCCGAGCAGTTCGCCTATGCGATGCTGACGCGCAGCCAGCGCCTCTCGCACGAAAACCTGCGCCTGCGCGACGCCGGTTACATCGGGCGCTTCGAGGGCTGGATCGCGCGCCGCGCCTTCGAGCAGGCCGGGGTGCCGCTGCCGCAGCATGTGGAGAGCGTGCCGCCGATGTTCACGCCCTACCGATTGCGCGGCACGCTGCTGAAGAACCGCATCGTGGTCTCGCCGATGGCGCAGTATTCGGCGGTCGATGGCGTCGCCGGCGACTACCACCTGGTGCACCTGGGCAGCCGCGCCCTGGGCGGCGCCGCGCTGGTGTTCGCCGAGATGACTTGCGTCTCGGCCGACGCCCGCATCACGCCCGGCTGTCCCGGCATGTACACGCCTGAACACACGGCGGCGTGGAAGCGCATCGTCGATTTCGTCCATGCCGACAGCGACGCCAGGATCGCCCTGCAGCTCGGCCACGCCGGCGCCAAGGGTTCGACCAGGCGCGCCTGGGACGGCATCGACCAGCCGCTCATTGATGGCAACTGGCCGCTGGTATCGGCCTCGCCCCAGCAATACCTGGAAGGCGTGTCGCAGCTGGCGCGCGCAGCGACCCGCGGCGACCTGGAGCGCATCAAGCTGGATTTCGTGCGCGCCACCGGCGAGGCGGTCAAGGCCGGCTTCGACTGGCTAGAACTGCATTGCGCGCACGGCTACTTCCTGTCGAGTTTCATTTCGCCGCTGACCAATCAACGTACCGACGAATACGGCGGCAATCTGGAAAACCGCTGCCGCTATCCGCTCGAGGTTTTCCGCGCGATACGCGCCACCTGGCCCGATGACCGGCCGATGAGCGTACGCCTGTCGGCCCACGACTGGACGCCGGGCGGCCTGACGCCCGACGATGCCGTACAGGTGGCGCGCCTGTTCAAGGAAGCCGGCGCCGACATGATCGACGTCTCCTCGGGCCAGGTGAGCAAGAAGGAGCAGCCAGTGTACGGGCGCATGTACCAGACCCCGTTCGCCGACCGCATCCGCAACGAGGTCGGCATCCCGACCATCGCGGTGGGCGCGATCTTCGAAGCCGACCACGCCAACAGCATCATCGCTTCCGGCCGCGCGGACCTGTGCGCGATCGCGCGCCCGCACCTGGCCGACCCGGCCTGGACCCTGCACGAAGCGGCCAAACTCGGCTACACCCCGGTGCAGTGGCCCAGGCAGTACTACGCCGGCAAGCTGCAGCTCGAACGCAATCTCGAACGCGAGCGCGCGCTGGCGGCGGCCAGCACGGGACTCACGCCGCAGCAGGTCGCGGCCAAGCTGCTGGAAGGCTGACATGGCGCGCAAACAAACCACCCTTGCCGTCGTTGAAGACGCCGCGCTGGACGTCGAAAGCCGCGTCACCGACGACAACCATGCCTCGCTCAAGCTGTGGCTGCGCATGCTGTCGTGTACCACCATGATCGAAACCGAGATCCGCAGCCGCCTGCGCCGCGAATTCGGCATCACGCTGCCGCGCTTCGACCTGATGGCGCAGCTCGACCGCCATCCGCAAGGCTTGCGCATGGGCGACCTCTCGAAACGGCTGATGGTCACGGGCGGCAACGTCACCGGCATCGTCAATTTGCTCGAGCAGGAAGGCCTGGTGGCGCGCGACGCGGTGCCGGGCGACGGCCGCGCCTTCAGCGTGAAACTGACGCCTGCCGGACGGCGCGCCTTCAAACGCATGGCCACCGCACACGAAGGCTGGGTAGAGGAGTTGATGAGCGCTTTGAGTACAACCGAACGCACCGCGCTGATGGAACTGCTGTCCACCATGAAGCGGGGCCTGAACGCCCCCGAACAAGTACAAGACTAGGAGACCACATGCGCCACCTCACAGGCGAACCGCATCAGCTGCCGGGCAACC
The DNA here is from genome assembly GCF_014842025.1 of Massilia sp. CFBP 13721. Lineage (GTDB taxonomy): Bacteria > Pseudomonadota > Gammaproteobacteria > Burkholderiales > Burkholderiaceae_D > Telluria. The sequence continues at coordinate 47,585 of NZ_JACYUY010000004.1, read as the reverse complement.
GAACCGCCTTGCATGACCACCAGCCGCAGCACTTCCTGTTCAGCGTCGAGGCAGGCGTGGCCACGCTCACGCTGAACCGCCCCGAACGCAAGAACCCGCTCACCTTCGATTCCTATGCCGAGCTGCGCGACCTGTTCCGTGCGCTGGCCTATGCCGAGGACGTCAAGGCGATCGTCGTGACCGGCGCCGGCGAGAATTTCTGTTCCGGCGGCGACGTGCACGACATCATCGGCCCGCTCACCAAACTGGACATGCCGGGCCTGCTCGCCTTTACCCGCATGACCGGCGACCTGGTGAAAGCCATGCGCGCCTGCCCGCAACCGGTGGTGGCCGCGATCGACGGCGTTTGCGCCGGCGCCGGCGCCATCCTCGCGCTGGCTTCCGACATCCGCTACGGCACCGCGCGCAGCAAGACCGCCTTCCTGTTCACGCGGGTCGGCCTGGCCGGCTGCGACATGGGCGCCTGCGCGCTGCTGCCGCGCGTAATCGGCCAGGGCCGCGCCGCCGAACTCCTCTACACCGGGCGCAGCCTCGGTGGCGAAGAGGCCGAGCGCTGGGGCTTCTTCAACCGCCTGTGCGCGCCCGAAAGCTTGCTGGCGGACGCGCAAGGTTTTGCCGCCGCGCTGGCCGCCGGCCCCACCTTCGCCCACGGCATGACCAAGAAGATGCTGCAGCAGGAGTGGAACATGGGCGTCGACGATGCCATCGAGGCCGAAGCCCAGGCCCAGGCCATCTGCATGGCCACCAACGATTTTCATCGCGCCTACCACGCCTTCGTGGCCAAGGAAAAACCGCAATTCAAAGGAGACTGAAGGCATGGCCGATACCGATTACCTCGATTGGCCGTTCCTCGACGGCCGTCACCGCGAACTGGCGCTGGCGTTGGACGCTTGGGCTACGGAGAACATCGCGCAAGCACACGACCATGACGTCGACGCCGCTTGCCGCGCCCTCGTCAAACAGCTGGGCGCGGCGGGGTGGCTACGGCACGCGATCGGTGGCCGCGAATATGGCGGCGCCGGCGAGGCCATCGACACGCGCGCCGTCTGCCTGATCCGCGAAACGCTGGCGCGCCATTCGGGCCTGGCCGATTTCGCCTTTGCCATGCAGGGGCTGGGCAGCGGCGCGATTACCCTGTTCGGCAGCGAAGCGAACAAGCGCGACTACCTGACCCGGGTCGGCCGCGGCGAGGCGATTGCCGCCTTTGCCCTGTCCGAGCCGGACGCCGGTTCCGACGTGGCGGCAATGGCTTGCGCGGCGACCCTCGACGGCGACCATTATGTGTTGAACGGCGAGAAGACCTGGATCTCGAACGGCGGCATCGCCGACATGGTCGTGGTCTTCGCGCGCAGCGGCGAAGCGCCCGGCGCGCGCGGCATCTCCGCCTTCATCGTCGATGCCGACTTGCCCGGCTTCGAGATCGCCGAACGCATCGACGTCATCGCCCCGCACCCGCTGGCGCGCCTGCGTTTCACCGATTGCCGGGTGCCGCTATCGAAACGCCTGGGAGAAGCGGGGCAGGGCTTCAAGGTGGCGATGGCGACCCTCGACATCTTCCGCACCTCGGTGGCCGCCGCCGCACTTGGATTTGCCCGGCGCGCCCTGGACGAAGCGCTGGCACGGGCGACGAGCCGCAAGATGTTCGGCAAGACCCTGGCCGACTTCCAGCTGACCCAGGCCAAGCTGGCCCAGATGGCGACTAGCATCGACGCCGCCGCGCTGCTGACCTACCGCGCCGCCTGGCAGCGCGACCAGGGGCGGCGCGTGACGAAGGAGGCGGCGATGGCCAAGCTGACCGCCACCGAAACCGCGCAGGGGGTGATCGACGCCGCCGTGCAGATGTTCGGCGGCCTGGGCGTGGTCAGCGAACAGCCGGTCGAGCGCCTGTACCGCGAGATCCGTTCGCTGCGCATTTATGAAGGGGCGACCGAGGTGCAGCAGCTGATCATCGCGCGTGAACTGTTGGCCGAAGCTGCGGCCGAGGCGGTGCCCCGTGGGTAAAGCGCCTGTCTATGTCCGCAGCTTCGAGAACGGCTTCGCGCGCACCGTGCAGGTGCGCTTCGGAGACTGCGATCCGGCCGGCATCGTCTTCTATCCGCGCTACTTCGAGATGTTCAACAACCTGGTCGAGGACTGGTGCGCGCAGGGGCTCGGCCTCAGCTTTCATGAACTGATCCAGGTGCGTGGACTCGGCTTGCCCACCGTGAGCCTCACCACCGACTTTATCGCGCCCAGCAGGCTCGGGGAAGAACTGCGCGCCGAGCTGTCGGTACGGGATGTCGGCGGCGCGAAGATCATGCTGGCAATCCGGCTGAGCGGACCCGACGGCAGCGAGCGCGTCGGCGCCATCCTGGTGCTGGTGCTCACCGACTTGCAAGCCGGGCGCGCCAAGCGGATTCCCGACGCGATGCGGGTCAGCATCGAGCGGTTCCGGCCGCCGCGACAACCCTGAAGATACAAGGGCACATATGGAATTCCTGCAACCGGAAGGCTGGGCCAAACCGCGCGGCTACGCCAACGGCATCGCCGCCTCGGGCCGGATGGTGTTCGTGAGCGGCATGGTCGGCTGGGACGCCCAGGGCGTCTTCCACACCGACGACTTCGCCGGCCAGGTACGCCAGGCGCTGGAAAACATCGTCGCCGTGCTGGCCGAGGGCGGCGCGAAACCCGAGCACATCGTGCGCATGACCTGGTATGTGCTCGACAAAAAGGAGTACGTCGCCGCCTACCCCGAAATCGGCGTGGCTTACCGCGACCTGATCGGGCGCCATTTCCCGACCATGAGCGCGGTGCAGGTGGCGGGGCTGGTGGAGGATCGGGCGCGAGTGGAGATCGAGGTGACGGCGGTCGTGCCCGAATAGGTATATTTCAGTTCGCTACCACCAGATGCCGCTTTACCTCCGGCTCGCCCTCGCCGATATGAAATGCAAACTTGCGCTCGCGTAGCGCGACATCCGCTTCCGTGATCCTGTAAAAGCGCCGCAAATGCGCGGTCCAGTTCTCGTCGGTGATCTGTTCGGTGAACTGTCCCGGGTCGTTCACGTCCTGCAGCAGTTCCCAGCCGAGTGCGCCGAGGGCCAGGCGGCTGCGGCGGCTTTCCTGCATCAGGGCGATGAATTCTTCGCTGCGCGCGGGGTCGATCCGGTAGATCACCGAGACCACGATGCGTCCCTGCGTCGGCGCGATGGCCGCCACCGGCTTGGTCGATGGCGTCGCCGGCGTCAGGTCCTCTACCTGGCCGCGGTCCTGCACCAGGCGCAGGACGACGAACATCGTCACTGCCCCACTGGCGGCGGCGACGATCAGGCTGTTGCGCACGCTGTCCTGGCTGGCCAGGTGGCCCCAGGCCGCGGCGCCGAGCGCGCTGGCGCCCATCAAGGCCATCTGGTAGATGGCCATGGCGCGCGCGCGCACCCAGTCGGGCAGCGCCATCTGGATCGATACGCTCAGCGAATTGGCGGTCGTGATCCATGCCATCCCGGACAGGGCCATGGCCGCCATGGCCAGATACAGGTTGCTGCCCAGCGCGATGGTCAAGGTCGTGATCGCCTGCAGCAGCGCGCCATACCAGACCAGGGTATCGCGCGTGACCGCATTGCGTACGCGCGGCAGCAGCAGCACCGCGACGATCGCGCCGCCGCCCATGCAGGCCAGCAGCGCCGTAAACGCGGCGGCGCCGCCGTCGCTGCCCCGGGACAGGTCGCGCGCGACCAGCGGCAGCAGCGCCAGCTGGGCGGTCGAATGGAAGAAGAACACGGCGATGCGCGCCAGCACGGCCTTGACCCGTGGCGACTGGCGCACGAAGCCGATCCCGATGCGCATGGCGCTGCGCAGCCGTTCGCGCCCCAGCGGATCGGGCACGTGTTCGCGGCGCCAGCGCATGATCACACAGCCGGCGGCGACCGACAGCACGGCATTGAGCAGGAAGACGTACACGGTGCCGATGCTGGCGATGGTCGCCCCGGCGATCAGCGGGCCGGCGATGCGCGAAGCGTTCATGGCGATGCCGTTCAGGCCCAGCGCCGCGGGCAGGTGGGCGCGCGGCACCAGCTCCGGCACGATCGCGGCGAACACCGGCCAGCGCATGGCCAGGCCGATCCCGTTCGCGAACGTCAAGGCAAGCAGCAGGCCCGGACTCATGGCATCGAACAGCACGACGATCGACATTGCGACCGCCACGGCAGCGACCCAGAACTGGGTAAGGATGAAGTAGCGACGGCGGTCGACAATGTCGGCCAGCGCGCCGCTCGGCAGGCCGAGCAGGAAGACCGGCAGCGTCGAGGCGGTCTGCACCAGCGCCACCCAGACCGGTTCGCGCGTCAGCGAGGTCATCATCCAGGCGGCGGCGACGTCGTTCATCCACATGCACAGGTTGGCGGTCAGCCAGACGCCCCAGAGCATGCGAAACGCCGGATGCAGCAGGGGCGCCAATGACGCGGGCACGTTCGATTCGGTTGCGGCGGCTGGCGGCGATGGGTCTGGCGAGGACATGTGCGTTGTCGGATGATGATGCCCGATTCTACTCCTCCACCGGCTTGACATGCTTCTCGATCAGTTCCAGCATCCCCTGCGCCGCAATCGACAGCGTCTCGTCCTTGCGCGTGACGACCAGGATCGGCCGCGTCTGCTCCTGCGACGCCAGCGGGATCGCGGCCAGGTCGAGCAGGCGGAACTGGAACAGGGTCAGTTGCGGCACCAGGCTTACGCCCAGGCCTTGCTCGACCAGGCCCGCCACCGTCGCCAGGTGCTCGACTTCGAAGCCCGAATGCACGGCCGCGACGTCGCGCAGCAGGATGTCGGCGTACTGGCGCACGCTCGACGACTTGGCGAGATGGACGATCTCGTGGCCGGCCAGGTCGCCAGGTCGGATGCGGCGCTTTTTCGCCAGCGGGTGGTCGCGCCGGCACACCAGGTAGAACGGATCGCTGCCCAGCACGCGCGAGTCGAACTCATTGAAATTTGCGCCCGGCGCCGTCAGCACCAGGTCGGCTTTGCGTTGGCGCAGCAGCGCCAGGCATTGATCAGATAACGCATCGTGCAGCGACACGGCGACGCCCGGATACAGGCGCCGGTACTCGGCGATGATCGCCGGCAGCGCGCGTGCCGCCAGCGAGGGCAGGGCGGCGATCGAGACGCGGCCGCGGCGGCGGGCGACGTAATCGGCCATGTCGTCGAAGGCGGCTTCGGTGTCGGCGATCAGCGAACGAGCCACTTCGGAAAATAGTTTGCCTTCGGGCGTCAGTGTGACGTTGCGCGTGTCGCGCTCGAACAGACGCGTGCCTGCTGCTTCTTCCAGCTTGCGGATCATCGCGCTGAATGCCGGCTGCGAGGTGTGGCAGCGTTCGGCCGCCCGCGTGAAATGGCGCGTTTCCTTGAGTGCCACGAAGGCGTACAGCAGTTTGGTCGAGATGTTGGTCGCCATCGTGTGATTGATTCGATAAACGGATTAATCCATCTGAAATGACCATTGTACTTAATGGGTCAAGCGCGTGACACTGAAGCCATGGGAGGAGCACACATGAAAACAATCAGGATCGGCGCCGGCGCCGGCTACTCCGGGGACCGCCTCGAGCCGGCGGTGGAACTGGCGGAAAAGGGCGCGCTCGACTATCTCATTTTCGAGTGCCTGGCCGAACGCACGATCGCGCTGGCCCAGCGCGCCCGCATGGCGGCCCCCGCCGCCGGCTACGATCCGCTGCTGGCCGAGCGCATGCACGCCGTACTGCCGCTATGCCATGCGCAGGGCATCCGCATCCTGACCAACATGGGCGCGGCCAATCCATTGGCGGCGGCGGCCAAGGTACGCGAGATAGCACGGTCGCTGGGACTGGATGGGCTGAAGGTGGCGGCGGTGCTGGGCGACGATGTGCTGGACACGGTGCGCGCCGGCGACTACCTCGACGACAGCGGCCAGCCAGTCAGCCGCTTCGGCGAACGCCTGCTGTCGGCGAATGCCTATCTCGGCGCGCAGCCGCTGGTCGATGCGCTGGCGGCGGGGGCCGATGTCGTCATCACCGGCCGCGCCGCCGATCCGGCGCTGGTGCTGGCGCCGCTGGTCCACGAATTCGGCTGGGCGATGGATGACTGGCACCGGCTGGGGCAGGGCACGCTGGTCGGGCACCTGCTCGAATGCGCGGGGCAGATCACGGGCGGCTATTTCGCCGATCCGGGCTACAAGGACGTGGCCGGCCTGGCGCGGCTGGGTTTCCCGATCGGGGAGGTGCTTGAAGATGGCACGGTCGTCATCACCAAGGTGGCAGGCAGCGGCGGCCAGGTCACGGCGGCCACCTGCAAGGAGCAGCTGCTGTACGAAATCCACGATCCGGGCGCCTACCTGACGCCGGACGTGGCCGCCGATTTTTCCGGCGTGCGCATCACCGAGATCGGCCCGGACCGGGTGCTGGTCGAAGGCGCCACCGGCCATCCGCGGCCGGAGACGCTGAAGGTCTCGATCGGCTACGTCGACAGTTTTGTCGGCGAGGGCCAGATGTCGTATGCCGGTCCCGGGGCGCTGGCGCGGGCGCGCCTCGCACTGTCCATCGTCGAGGAACGCCTGCAGCTCACCGGCGTGCAGGCGGACGAGCTGCGCTACGATATCGTCGGCGTGAACGCCATGCACCGCGACCAGCTGGCGGCGGCGCACCCGGAACCGTACGAGGTGCGCATCCGCGTGGCGGGCCGCACCGGCAGCCTGCGCGAAGCGACCCGCATCGGCAACGAAGTCGAAAGCTTGTATACCTGCGGCCCGGCCGGCGGCGGCGGCGCCTTCAAATCGGCGCGCGACGTCGTCGCCGTGGTATCGGTGCTGCTGCCGCGCGACGCCGTCTATCCTACTGTCCACTTCGGGGAGCTTGAACATGCTGTTACGTGAGATTGCGCATGCGCGCGCCGGCGACAAGGGGAATATCTCGAACATTTCCGTGATCGCTTACGACCCGCAGGATTACGCGCTGCTGGAGCGGCATGTGACTGCTGAACTGGTGAAAGCGCATTTCGCGGAGATTGCCACGGGCGAGGTGCGACGCTACGCATTGCCGGCGCTCGGCGCCCTGAACTTCGTGCTGCACGGCGCGCTGAGCGGTGGCGTCACCCGTTCGCTGGCGCTGGACGCGCACGGCAAGACCCTGGGTTCGGCCATTCTCAGCATCGAGATCCCCGACCAAGCCTCGCAGCCCTGAATCGAATAACAGACAAGGAGACACCCCCAATGAGCCTCACGAAATTTCCCTTCTTCGCCATCCCGGCCATCTGCCTCGCCTTGTCGGCTGGCGCATCCGCCGCCGGCTTCCCCGAAAGACCGATCCGCTTCGTGGTCCCCTTCGCCGCCGGCACTGCGACCGACCAGCTGGCGCGCGCACTGGGCCAGGCAATCACGCTGGAGACGAAGCAGCAGGTGATCGTCGACAACCGCCCCGGCGGCAATGGCTTCATAGGCGCCAACGAAGCGGCGCGCGCGGCGCCGGATGGCTACACGGTGCTGATCGCGACGAACACCACCCACGCCGCGGCCGAGCACCTGTACAAGCGGGTTCCTTACGATCCGGTCAAGAGCTTCGCGCCGATCACGGCGCTGGGCAAGGGCGGGCAGATCATGGTCGTCAACGCGAACTCGCCGGTCACGAACGTGGGCGACTTCATCGCGCGCGCAAAGAAGGAGCCGGGCAAGCTCACCTTCGGCAGCGGCAGTTCGTCGAGCCGGGTCGCGGGCGAACTGTTCCAGCAGATGGCGGGCGTGCAGCTGCTGCACGTGCCCTATAAAAGCAATACCTATGCGATCACCGACCTGATGGGCGGCCAGATCGGGATGATGATCACCGATACCGCCACCGGCCTGCCGCACATCAAGAGCGGCAAGCTGCGCGCCCTCGGCTATTCGGGCAGCACCCGCTCGCCGCTGGCGCCGACGGTGCCGACCATTGCCGAGGCGGGCGTGAAGGGTTACGACATCGGTTACTGGTTCGCGGCCTATGCGCCCGCAAAAACGCCGGCGCCGATCGTCGCCCGCCTCAACGACCTGCTGCGCCGCGCCGCCAACAGCCCGACCGCGAACAGCGGCTTCTACGCGATGAGCGGCACCACGGTTTTCCTGACTTCGCCGCAGGAGCTGGCGGCGTTCCAGGCGGCCGAAGCGAAGCGCTGGGGCGAGATCATCCGCAAGGCGGGCATCGAAAAAGAATAGGGCAGCGCCAAGCCAGGCCACACAGCCCGCGTTTCGATCATCGTAGGCTGGACTCTCGAGTCCACGCGGTATTACTCAAGCATCTCGATATGCATGGAAAAGGCCGTGGACGGAGTCCACCCTACGTACCGCGCAACGCGGATTGCGCGACCGGGCTTGGTATCAGCGGAAAGCCAGGCCACACCGCCCGCGTTTCGAACATCGTCGGGTGGACTCCGTCCACGGCCGTCTCGTCGCACACCTCAACGCCGGAAAAAACCTGTACGTGCGCGCTCCCGGGCCAGGTGGCGCGTCTCGATACGCATGAGAAGGGCCGTGGACGGAGTCCACCCTACGTACCGCGCAACGCGGATCGCGCGACCCGGCTTGGTATCAGCGGAAAGCCAGGCCACACCGCCCGCGGTTCGAACATCGTCGGGTGGGCTCCGTCCACGGCCGTTTCGTCGCACACCTCAACGCCGGGAGAAGCCCGTACGTGCGCGCTCCCAGCTACGCGGCGCGTCTCGATACGCATGAGAAGGGCCGTGGACGGAGTCCACCCTACGTATCGCGCAACGCGGATTGCGCGACCGGGCTTGGTATCAGCGGAAAGCCAGGCCACACCGTCCGCGGTTCGATCATCGTAGGGTGGACTCCGTCCACGGCCGTTTCGTCGCACACCTCAACGCCGGAAAAAACCTGTACGTGCGCGCTCCCGGGCCAGGTGGCGCGTCTCGATATGCATGAGAAGGGCCGTGGACGGAGTCCACCCTACGTATCGCGCAATGCGGATTGCGCGACCGGGCTTGGTATCAGCGGAAAGCCAGGCCACACCGCCCGCGGTTCGAACATCGTCGGGTGGACTCAGTCCACGGCCGTCTCGTCGCACACCTCAACGCCGGAAAAAACCTGTACGTGCGCGCTCCCGGGCCAGGTGGCGCGTCTCGATACGCATGAGAAGGGCCGTGGACGGAGTCCACCCTACGTATCGCGCAACGCGGATTGCGCGACCGGGCTTGGTATCAGCGGAAAGCCAGGCCACACCGTCCGCGGTTCGATCATCGTAGGGTGGACTCCGTCCACGGCCGTCTCGTCGCACACCTCAACGCCGGAAAAAACCTGTACGTGCGCGCTCCCGGGCCAGGTGGCGCGTCTCGATACGCATGAGAAGGGCCGTGGACGGAGTCCGCCCTACGTATCGCGCAACGCGGATTGCGCGACCGGGCTTGGTGTTGGCAGTAAGCCAGGCCACATTGCCTGCGTTGCGATGATCGTAGGCCTGACGTCAATCCTCGTGCGGCGCCGTCCCGGTGACGGCCGGCGCCGCCTCCTGCACCAGGTAGTTGTCCTTCAGCCGCACGTAATGCTCGGCCAGGTAGCGGTTGTGGGCGAGCTCCTCGGCGCTGAGCGGGCGCACCTTGCGCGCCGGCCGGCCCACGTACAGGTAGCCGCTATCGAGCACCTTGCCCGGCGGGACCAGGCTGCCGGCGCCGACCATGACCCTGGCGCCAACGACGACGTCGTCCATCAGGATCGCGCCCATGCCGATCAAACACTCATCGCCGATGGTGCAGCCATGCAGGATCACCGCGTGGCCGACCGTGACGTAGTCGCCGATCAGCAGCGGCGTACCCTGCGGGTTGTTCTCGTTCCTGTGCGAGACGTGGCCCATCGAAAAATCCTGGATGTTGGTGCAGCGGCCGATGTGGATGTGGTTGACGTCGCCGCGCAGCACGGCATTGCACCAGACCGAACTGTCGTCGCCGATGCGCACGTCGCCGATGATTTGTGCCGAGTCGTGCAGGAAGACCCGCGCGCCGATGGCGGGATCGAAATCGAGGTAGCTGGTGACAGGCATTGCATGCTCCCGGGTGAAGTTGCAAAGGATATCGCAGCCGGGCCGGGCAAGCGCAGCCCAGCCTCCGGGTTCATTCTACGCTTACCCGGGTGGCGGCACGCTCAGTCGGCGAACGCCCCGGCCTTCTTGTAGATCGGCCCCCACTTGTCCATCTCCGCCTTCAGGTGCGTCTGCAGCCCGGCGGGCGTGGCCTTGTCGGCCGCCACCGTCTCGGCGCCGAGGTCGGCGAACTTGGCCTTGACGTTGGGATCGGCCATGGCCTCGCGCAGCGCGCCGCCGAGCTTGGCGATGATTGGTTGCGGCGTGCCTTTCGGCGCGTACAGGCCGTGCCAGACGTACATCTCGAAGCCGGGCATGCCCTGTTCGGCCAGCGTCGGCACGTTCGGCAGCGAAGCCACCCGTGCCTTGGTGGTGGCGCCGTACACCTTCACTTTACCGGCGCGGATGTGCGAAGTGGTCGACGTGGTCTGGTCGCACAGCAGGTCGATCTGGCCGCCGAGCAGGTCGTTCATGGCGGGCGCGGTGCCCTTGTAGGGGACGGTCGTGATCGGCGTGCCGATCGCGCTCAGGAACAACATGCCGCACTGGTGCGATACGGCGCCCAGGCCGGCGTTGCCCATGCTGAGCTTGCCCTTGTTGGCCTTGACGTAGGCGATCAGTTCCTTCAGGTTGTTGGGCGGCAGGTCCTTGCGCGCGACCAGCACCATCGGCACGTCGGCGGCCTGGCCGATGTATTCGAAATCGCCCAGCGGATTGAAGGCGAGCTTGCGGTACATGGCCGGGCTGGTCGCCATGCCGTTATGGTGCAGCAGGACGGTATAGCCGTCCGGCCGGGCGCGCATGACCCGGCCGGCGGCGAGCGTTCCGCCGGCGCCGAGGGCGTTCTCGACGATGACGGTCTGTTTCAGCGACTTGCTCATGGTCTGGGCCAGGATGCGGGCGATGGTGTCGGTCGGGCCGCCGGCGGAGAAGGGGATGACCATGGTGATGGTCTGGTCCGGGTAGTCGGCGGCCAGCACGGCATTGGCGGCCAGCAGCGCAGCGCTAGCAACGATCAGTTTCTTCAGCATCCTTGTCTCCTCGTCTGGTTGAAGCGGTGGACCCGCTTGTGTTTAAACCATCGTAGAAGCTTATGGGAAGCAAAGTGAAATAGCTTTTTCTGATGCCAGCATCAGGGAACGGCATAGGTCAGCGGCCGATCCAGGTCGCCCCCGGCCAGGCGCCCGCCTGTACCATTTCCTTCATCAGCGCCACCAGTTCGGCGGCCACGGCCACGCCGGCCGGCGATGGCTTGCGTGCGGCCGCGCGCGCCAGCACGACGCGGCGCGACAGGTCGGGCGAGCCGACGGGGGCGCCCGACAGGCTGCCCTGCTGGAGTTCGTCCAGCACCGCCGAACTGGGCAGGATGGTGTAGCCGAAGCCCTTCGCCACCAGAGAGCGCTGCAGGTCGAGGGCATTCGTCTCGGCCACCACGTTGACGCCGATGCCGGCGACTGCCAGCGCGTGCTCGATCAGGCCGCGCAAGCCGTGCACGTGATTGGGGAAGACCATCGGCTGGTTTTCGAGCTGCTTGAGCGGAAAGGGCTGGTCGGCGGCCAGTTCGCCCGGCGGCGCGATCACGTACAGCTGTTCGTCGAGCAGGGCCTCGACTTGCAGCCCGGTCGAGGAGCGGGTGTCGTACACCAGCGCCAGTTCGACTTCGCCGCCTTCCAGCCACTGCATCACGTTGCCCGAGTAGCCGACGTTCACGCCCAGGATCACGTTCGGATGTTTTATGCGCAGGCGTGCAATCAGTTCCGCCGCCAGCAGCCGGCTGACGCTGGCCAGCAAGCCGATCACCACGCGCCCGGAAATGGCGTGCGCCGCCGGCCCGATCTCGGCGCGCGCCTTGTCCAGCTCGCGCAGGGCGCGCCGCCCGTATTCGACCAGGGTGCGGCCTGCGTCGGTCAGCACCATGCCGTGGCGCTCGCGTTCGAACAGGGGCACGCCGCATTCGTCCTCGAGCATGCGGATATGGCGCGACACGGCCGGCTGCACCAGGTGCAGCAATTCGCCGGCCCTGGTGGCGCTGCCGGTTTCGGCGATGGCGATCAGGGTACGGATCTGCTTGATGTCCATGAGAATTGCCCGTTATGGATGAGCTATCAAAATAATGTATTTCCACATGTGTCGCAATCATGTTTCTTGATGGCACTGCCATGATGAACCGTGATGCTGGCATCATGATTTTCTATTTCACTATCGATCCCATCGAATTCTATGATGAACCAACTTCCAACGGCGAGCCCCGCTCGAACCACCATGACGACCGACCCCTTCGACCCGGCCTACCTTCAGCAGTGGGTGGGCAAGACCGAAACCCTGCACGAAACCGTACGCCCCGAAGTCGCGGCGGCGCTGGCCGCAACGCTCGATGTCGCCACCGCGCCCGGCGCCGGCGAGCCGCTGCCGCCGCTGTGGCACTGGACCAATTTCGCCGCGGTCGTGCCGCAGTCGCAGCTGGGCGCCGATGGCCACCCCGAACGCGGCGGCTTCCTGCCGCCGGTACCGCTGCCGCGCCGCATGTGGGCCGGCGGGCGCTTCGTCTTCCACGCCCCGGTGCCGATCGGCGCCACGCTGACGCGCACCTCGACCATCGCCAGCGTCAGCAGCAAGGAAGGGGCGAGCGGGCGCCTGGTGTTCGTCACCGTGCGCCACGAGATCAGCCAGGGCGGACAGCCCGCCATCACCGAAGAACACGACATCGTCTACCGCGACCTGGCCGCACCCGGCAGCATGCCGCCGCCGCCCAAGCCCGCGCCAACAAATGCGCGCTGGTCGCGCACCATCCATCCGGACCCGGTGCTGCTGTTTCGCTACTCGGCGCTCACCTTCAACGGCCACCGCATCCACTACGACCGCAGCTACGTCACCGAAGTGGAAGGCTACCCGGGCCTGATCGTGCACGGCCCGCTGATTGCCACGCTGCTGGTCGACCTGGTGCGGCGCGAATTGCCGGGTGCGGACATCGCCGCATTCCGCTTCCGCGCGCTGGCGCCACTGTTCGACATCGAAGATTTTGCAGTGTGCGGCGCGCCGGCAGAAGACGGCAAGACGATCAGCCTGTGGGCCCAGAACAGCCGCGGCGAACTGGCGATGCAGGCCGAAGCCGTCCTGCGCGCGGCCTGAACGAATAAAGAGGAGACCAGTCATGATCCATCAAGAGCAATCGCATGAAGACATCCGCGAAGCCGTGCGCGCGCTGTGCGCCGAATTCCCGGCCGAGTATTTCAGGAAGATCGACGAGGCGCGCGGCTATCCCGAAGCCTTTGTCGACGCCCTCACCGCCGCCGGCTGGATGGCCGCGCTGATCCCGCAGGAATATGGCGGCTCGGGCCTGGGCCTGACCGAAGCCTCGGTCATCATGGAAGAGATCAACCGCGCGGGCGGCAACTCCGGCGCCTGCCACGGCCAGATGTACAACATGGGCACGCTGCTGCGCCACGGCTCGCAGGCGCAAAAGGATTATTATCTGCCGAAGATCGCCAGCGGCGAATTGCGCCTGCAATCGATGGCCGTCACCGAACCCTCCACCGGCACCGACACCACCCGCATCAAGACCACGGCGGTACGCAAGGGCGACAAGTACGTCATCAACGGCCAGAAGGTCTGGATCTCGCGCATCCAGCATTCCGACCTGATGATCCTGCTGGCGCGCACCACGCCGCTGGCGGACGTGACGAAAAAATCGGAAGGCATGTCGATTTTCATCGTCGACCTGCGCGAGGCGGTCGGAAAGGGCATGAGCGTGCAGCCGATCTTGAACATGGTCAACCACGAAACCAACGAGCTGTTCTTCGAGAACCTGGAAATCCCGGCCGAGAACCTGATCGGCGAGGAAGGCAAGGGCTTCAAGTACATCCTCGATGGCCTCAACGCCGAGCGCACGCTGATCGCCGCCGAATGCATCGGCGACGGCTACTGGTTCATCGACAAGGTGACGAAGTACGTCAACGAGCGCGTCGTGTTCGGCCGTCCGATCGGCCAGAACCAGGGCGTGCAGTTCCCGATCGCCAAGGCCTACGTCAACCTGGAAGCGGCCAACCTGATGCGCTACAAAGCCTGCGAACTGTTCGACGCGCACCAGGCTTGCGGCGCCCAGGCCAACATGGCCAAGATGCTGGCCGCCGACGCGTCCTGGGAAGCGGCCAACGCCTGCCTGCAGTTCCACGGCGGCTTCGGCTTCGCCGCCGAATACGACGTCGAGCGCAAGTTCCGCGAAACCCGGCTCTACCAGGTGGCGCCGATCTCGACCAACCTGATCCTGGCGTATGTCGGCGAGCACGTGCTCGGCATGCCACGCTCATTTTAAGGAGACGGTCATGCGACCTCTGGATGGCATCACCGTCGTCACGCTGGAACACGCGATTGCCGCGCCGTTCTGCACGCGCCAGCTGGCCGATCTGGGCGCGCGTGTCATCAAGGTCGAGCGGCCCGGCGTCGGCGATTTCGCCCGCGCCTATGACGAGCGCGCGCGCGGCATGGCCTCGCATTTCGTATGGACCAACCGTTCCAAGGAAAGCCTGAGCCTGGACGTCAAGCACGCGGGAGCAGGGCCGATCCTCGAGCAGCTGCTGGCGGGCGCGGACGTGCTGGTGCAGAACCTGGCGCCCGGCGCCGCTGCGCGTTTGGGGCTGTCGTACGAGGAGCTGAAGGAGCGCTTCCCGCGCCTGGTCGTCTGCGACATCTCCGGCTACGGCGCCGACGGCCCTTACCGCGACAAGAAGGCCTACGATTTGCTGATCCAGAGCGAATCGGGCTTCCTGTCGATCACCGGTTCGCCCGACGATCCGGCCAAGGCCGGCTGCTCGATCGCCGACATCGCCGCCGGCATGTACGCGTACACGAATATCCTGGCCGCCCTGATCCAGCGCGGCAAGACAGGCCAGGGCTGCCGCATCGACGTCTCGATGCTGGAAGCGATGGCCGAGTGGATGAGCTACCCGCTGTACTACGCGATCGATGGCGCCGCGCCGCCACCGCGCGCCGGCGCCGCCCACGCGACCATTTATCCCTACGGACCATTCCCGACCGGCGACGGCAAGACCGTCATGCTGGGACTGCAGAACGAGCGCGAATGGGAACAGTTCTGCGCCAAGGTGCTGGAACAGCCGCAGCTGGCGAAAGACCCGCGCTTCGCCACCAATTCGGCGCGCACCGCGGCGCGCCAGGAACTGCGCGCGATCATCATTGAAACCTTCGCGCAGCAGAGCGCGGAGCAGGTGATCGCCCGCCTGGATGCTGCGCAGATCGCCAACGCCCACATGAACGACATGCACGACCTGTGGCAGCACGCGCAACTGAAGGCGCGTGCGCGCTGGACCGAGATCGAGACGCCCAACGGACCGATCCCGGCGCTGCTGCCGCCCGGCGTGCCGAACACATACACGGCGCGCATGGATGGCGTGCCGGCACTGGGCCAGCATACCGACGCCATCCTGCACGCGCTGGGCTACGACAGCGCGGCCGTGCGCGCGCTGCGCGATGCCGGCGCCATCTGAAAGGAACCTCGCCATGACCAGCGCCCCGGCTCGCTCTTACCTGTTCGTTCCCGCCAACCGCCCCGAGATGTTCGACAAGGCCTGCAAGGCGGGCGCCGATGCCGTCATCGTCGACCTCGAAGACGCCGTCCCGTTTGCCGACAAGGCCATGGCGCGCGCCGCGCTGGCCGCCTGGCTGTCGCCCGCGCATCCGGTGCTGGTGCGCATCAACGGCGCCGACAGCGCATGGTTCGACGAGGATCTGGCCCTGTGCGGCGCGCCGGGCGTGGCCGGCGTCGTGCTGTCCAAGGCCGAACGCGCGGACGACGTCGCCCGGGTCCATGCCGCCGGCGCCGCCGCCATCCTGCCGCTGATCGAAAGCGCGGCCGGCTTCGACAATGTGCGCGCCATCGCCGCCGTGCCCGGCGTGGGGCGCCTGGTGTTCGGTTCCATCGATTTCGGGCTCGACCTCGGCATCCGCGGCGAACGCGAGGAACTGCTGTTTTTTCGCTCGCAGCTGGTGCTGGCCTCGCGCCTGGCCGGCCTGGCGGCGCCGGTCGACGGCGTCACCACGGCCATCGGCGACGCCGCGCGGCTGGACGCCGACACGCTGCACGCGCGCCAGATGGGCTTCGGCGGCAAGCTGTGCATCCACCCGAAGCAGGTGCCGGGCGTGAACCGCTGCTTCAGCCCGGGCGAGGAGGAACTGGCGTGGGCCCGGCGCGTGCTGGCCGCCGCCGCAGCCTCGGAAGGTGCCGCCGTGGCGCTCGATGGCAAGATGATCGACCGGCCGGTCATCCTGCGCGCGCAGCGGTTGCTCGATGAGGCAAGCCGCGTCTGATTTACCTGCGACGGCGGCGCAGTGCGCCCATGCCCGCCAGCGCCACGCCCATCAGGGCCAGCGAAGCCGGTTCCGGCACTTCTCCCGGCACCACGGCGGCCGGATTCACGTTCAGGATGTCGAAGGCCCAGCTGCCGTTGCGCTTGATGTCCATCTCGTCGACGAAGCCGTTGCGGAAGTTCTGGTACTGCGCGCCGGCATAGTAGAAGCCGTCGGCCAGGTTGTCGCTGACGCTGTAGTTGTTGTACTGCTGGAGCGATGCGGTGTAGGTGCCGGCGGTCAGTTCGATCTCGAGACTGACGTCCCAGCACTGGCGGCTGACGGCATCGGCCGCCACCCGGCCGCATTCGCCGTCGTCCTGCTGGCCGATCAGCTGGCCGGCCGAGTTGAACAGCGCCATGATCGGATCGAAGCCGCCGCGTGCGATGGTCTGGCCGGCGGCGTTCACGCCACCCGCATATGACCAGCTGCGCAGGGTGACGGTCGACAGGTCGCCGACGGTAAAGCTGAACAGCTGCACGTCGTTATCGTAGGTGAACTGGCCGGTGTACGAGGTATTCGCTGCGCTGGCCGGGGCGATGGACGTGCAGAGGGCGGCGAGGAGGGCGATCAGTTTCAGTTTCATGGTGTTTGTCTCGTTCATCTGGTTGTGTAATGGTGTCGACGCACGGCGCGCAGGACGCGCCGTGCGGTTGTTGCCGTGCTTACTTCAGGCCGCCGCCGACCACCGACAGCTTGCTGAAGGTCGCCGTCTGGCTCGCGGTGTTGCTGCCCGAGGACACCGCCATGCCGACGTACAGCGTCGTCGCCGTCACGTTGACGCTGGTCGCTTCGGTCCAGCTCAAGCCGTCGCGCGAGGCCGCCGAGTACAGTGCGTTGCCGCGCCGCTCGATGCGCACCCAGACCGGCAGCGTGCTCGTGGTGAAGCCGGGCAGCACCGACTTGTTGTCGCCGTTGATGGCGCGCCGGATTTCGCCGGTGTTGGCGTAGCGCGCGGTCCAGGCATAGGTGCCGCTGCCGGACAGCGAATCGGTCGCCAGCAGGCCGGCGCGGGCGCCGCTGCTGGCGCCGCCCTGGGCCAGCATCCGCGCCGTCATCACGAAGTTCCCGGTCAGCGGCATGTACTTGAAGTAGTGGTTGTAGCTGGTCGAGGTCGAGATGTTGCCGGCGCCGGTGATGTAATGCACGCCATTGAGGATGGTGCTCGAACCCGGCGCGGTGACGCCGGTGCTCATGCTGCCTGCGCCGACGCCAGTGTTGCAGGCGAACAGGCCGCTGCAGACGGGCGCGTTGGCAGGTGGCGTCACCGGCGGCGTCACCGGTGGCGTTACGGGCGGGGTGACCGGCGGCGTCACTGGCGGGTTCGGATCGGTCGGCGGCAGCGGTGGCAGGCTGGTGCCGCTGGCGCAGGTGGCGCCGCTGCCCGGATTGTTGACGCGTCCGGCGCCGGCATTGTTCTTCACGAACACGCACGCCTGGTCGGCCGGCAGGGCGTTGTAGGCGTAGGGCGGGGTCCAGTTGGCCAGGCGCGGCAGGCCGGTCGCCGTCATCAGGGCTTCCGAAATGTCGATCGCGCCGCCGACCCAGGGCTTGGTGTCGTCGCCCTTGTCGTTGATGAACAGTTCGCCCGCGGCGCGGTAGCTGAGCGCGCTCTTGCCGTCGGAGACCTTGCCGCCGACTTCCTTCGGCTTCAGGTTGGTGAACAGGTAGTAGTTATTCTCGGACAGCACGTCGGACTGGAAGCGCACGTCGAGGCCGCCCTCGAACTTCATGTCCTTGTCGGCCGGCTGGGTGTCGGCTTCGACCAGGTTGTTGAAGGTGTGCAGCTGGCCGAAGCGCACCAGCGGCAGGCGGCTGGCGGTGCCGTGCCAGTACATGCCGGTGAAGGTGACGTGCAGGCGCCCGGCATCGCTCCAGGCGCGGCCGCTGTCGCCGTTGCCGACCAGGGTCGTTTTGCCGTGCTTGGTGAAATAGCTGTTCGACATGGTCACGTAGTCGGAACCGCGCACGATGTCGAGCGCGCCGTCGTGGCGTGTGTCGCTGGCGAGCTTGTCCGGGGTGTCGCCGTCGCTGACCGTCAGGTGGTCGATCCAGATGTTTTGCGAGCGCGAGATGGTGGCGCCGTCGGCGTAGGCATTGCCCGAATCTTCCGGGTTCACGTCCCATGGCGTGTCGAGCGCGATGTTGCGGATGATGACGTTGCGGGTCCAGGTCGGGTACAGGTCGCCATCCTTGCCGGATGCTACCCAGGCCTTGAAGTCCGCTTCCGGATCGCGGCCCGGCGCCGTCGCCAGTTCGCTGCCGACGAGGAGGGTGGTGCCGGTGATGCGCGCGGCGCGCCCTTGCGCGTCGTTGATGCCGACCAGCGTGGTGTTCGACGGGATGTTGATCGAACCACCGAATTTCTGGTCGTTGTAGCTCTCGTATTCCTTGAAGACCGTGTTGTTGGCGCTCATGCGCAAGTCGATGTGGCCGACGATGCGGATGATCTTCGGCGCATTGCCGGCGTCGTGCAGGGCGGCAACCAGTTGCTGGCCGTTGTAGACCGTGTAGACGTGCTGCGGCAGGGCGTTGCGCCCGCCGGTGACGATCACCTGCTGGTGTGCGCTGCCATTGCGCTTGTAGCTGTGCCAGCCATTGGCCGGCGCCGCGTCGCATTCGAAGCTCAGGACGCCATTGGTCGGGTCGGTCGTAGCGAATTGCCAGGTCGGCAGCACCGGGGCGGCGCGGTAGTTGGCCGGCGAGTGCTTGCCGTCGACCAGCACCGGTGGACCAGGCCGGCGGGTGCCGAAGGTGCCCAGCTGCAGCGGCGTCGAATCGCCGGTCAGGGTTTGCGCGTCGATGCCGTCCAGCGCGAGTGCCGGGCAGGCAGTGCCGGCCGTGGCTGCGGCCGTCGTGGCGACGACCCTGGACAGGGTGGCCACCGATGGCGCGCCGGGTGCCGCCACGTCGCTCGCGCCGCAGGCGCTGAGCAGTACGGCGACCGCCGCGGCAATACCTGGTCTTTTTAATGCGGTCCGTTGCAATGCATTTAGTTGTGAACCTGGAATCATTTTTCTCGTCTCCTCGTTGTTGTAGTAGTAGTACGGAATCGCTCGGTCCAGTTATCAACTGGGCATACCACAAGTAAAAAGTGGCCCGACCAATTGGAGTAAATACTATCGAGGGTTTTGCTAGCCGTCTATCAATTTCGCTAACAAAATTTTATGCAAAATGGGTTGCCACGTTGTATAAAAATCACAAACGGTCGTGCCTTTATCGGCTTTTACGAATGAGAAACCGGTCGTACCAGACCCTTGCAAGGTTGGACAGCGTAAATATTTCTATGCAAACTGGTCGAACCAATTTAGATTATGGTCTGGCCGAATAAATATAAACGCGTCAAGCGGCCGCAGCGCAAAAATTACAACGAGGAGACCCGATGAAGCATCCACACCACCGTAACCCGCAACGCGCCGTCATGGCCACCGCCGTCGGCCTGGCCCTGCTGCAGATGAGCGGCTATGCCAGCGCCCAGAGCACAGCCCCGGCCGATCCGCCGATGCAATCCGTGTCCGTCACGGGTTCGCTGATCAAGCGCGTGGCCAACGAAGGCGCGACCGCGCTGACCGTCATGAAGGCAACGGAACTGGAAGCGCGCGGCCACACCGAACTGAAGGACCTGGTGCTGGAGCAGCCGCAGTCGCTGTCGCTCGGCACCAATTCGGGCGCCGCCGGCCCCGTGACCAACCTGCGCGGCCTCGGCCCGATGCGTACGCTGACCCTGCTCAACGGCCGCCGCCTGGCCAACGAGCCGCTGCAGGACCAGTACGTGTCGGTCAACGTGATCCCGCGCATGGCGCTCGACCGCGTCGAGACCCTCAGCAGCGGCGCCGCCTCGATCTACGGCGCCGACGCCATCGGCGGCGTCCAGAACTACTGGACCAAGCGCGGTTACGAGGGCGCCTCGATCAAGGCCGAATACGCCCGCCCGGAAATGAGCGGCGGCGGCACGACCAAGGGCATCGGTGCGATCGTCGGCTATGGCAACCTGAACAGGGATGGCTTCAACGCCTACATCGCGGTCGACCACCAGAAAAAATCGGCGCTGTTCCAGCAGGACCGCCCCGAGCAGCACGATCCGGCCATCCTGCGCACGCTCGGCCTGGGCCTGACCCCGGACTCGCGCAACGCCAACCCGTTCGCCAACTTCGGCTTCACGCGCGCCGCCAACTCGAACTACAACCCGGCCTTCGCCACCGGCTGCGGCGCGCCGTATTCGATCCCGGTGCTGGGCAACGCGAGCGCCAACCCGACGCCGACCTATGCGCCGGGCTGCTTCCGCAACCCGCTGTACTGGAACGCGGTCACCGACGGCAGCGAGATCACCACCGTCGCCGGACGCGCCAGCTGGAACCTGGCCGGCGGCCACAAGATCGACCTCGACATCCTGCACAGCGAATTCACCGTGCAGAAGTTCCGCGGCATGCAGGCCCCGGGCGCGGTGCAGCCGTTCACCACCTATTCGCTGCCGTCGACCAGCCGCTTCTATCCGGGCAAGGGCATCACCCCGAACGTGCAGGTGGTCGGCACCAACAACGGCAGCAACACCCCGGTCATGTTCATCGACCCGGCCAAGACGCCGGGCGCGGTCAGCAACCTGAACCTGAACAACCGTCCGCTCTACTTCCAGTGGGGTCCGGCGGAACTCGGTTCGGCCTACCGCAACGACGGCCAGACCAACGACCGCGTCGTGCTCGCGGTCGAGGGCGAGGTGGCGGGCTGGGATTACCGCGCCGGCGCCAACTACGGCGTGGCCGAGCGCCATACGCGCGTCGGCGGCGGCTACATCCTGTACTCGAAGGCGCAGGAAGGCTTCAACAACGGCATCCTCAATCCCTTCGGCCTGCAGGACGCCGCCGGCGTCGAATACCTGCGCAGCATCGAGGCGCGCGACTACACCTACCGCCGCAACAAGGCCTACAACCAGAGCGTCGACCTGACCGTGACGAAACGCGTGATGGCGCTGGCGGGCGGCGACCTGACGCTGGCCGTCTCGGGCGAAGTGCGGCGCGATTCGGCGCGCACCTTCAATGCGCCGCTCGACTACGTGCTGAAGAATGCGGCCGGCAACTACGCCATCGACGCCGCCGGCAACGTCACCCAGAGCGACCTGGTGGGCGAAACCCCGCAGGGCGTCGCCAAGAAACTCAAGCGCGACATCCAGTCGCTGGTGCTGGAAGCGGACGTGCCGCTGACCTCGAGCTTCCTGCTCAATGGCTCGGTGCGCGCCGACCATTACGACGACCTGAAGCAGACCACCGTCAATCCGAAGCTGGCCGCGCGCTGGGAGCCGATGCCGGAACTGGTGCTGCGCGGTTCGGTGTCGAGCGGCTTCCGCGCGCCGTCGATCATGGACATCCAGAACCCGACGCCGGAAGTGCGCACCCTGACGATGGACGACCCGGTGCTGTGCCCGAGCGCGCAGCCGACCGTGGCCAATACCGGCGTCGCGGTCCCGGGCTATTCGCCCGACCAGGTCTGCAACGTACTCACCTCGTACTGGACCAAGACGCCGGACAACGACTTCCTGAAGCCGGAAAAGTCGCGCGGCTTCTCCTACGGTTTCGCGGTTGAGCCGATCAAGAACCTGACGCTCACGGTCGACTACTGGGGCCTGAAGCTGAAAGACGTGCTGGGCGCGCTGGCGATCGCCGAAGTGCAGCAGAACCCGGCCAAGTACGAGCAGTACATCATCCGCGGCACCAACGGCATCATCGACCACATCGTCGCCAGCCAGGCCAACCGCGGCCAGACCCGCATCCGCGGCGCCGACATCGCGGCCGGCTACCGCTTCCCGACCACCAGCATCGGCACCTTCGACGCCCGCGTCGACGGCACCTGGTACCACAAGTACGAGTTCCAGGGCGAGAAGGATGGCGTCTGGCTGCAGAACGTCGGCGTCATCACCAACGACGGCCGCTACGGCTCGGCCGGTCCGAACTCGGGCCTGGCCGGCATGCCGCAGATTAACCCGCGCTGGAAGCACACGGCCTCGCTCACCTACACCACCGGACCATGGGGCGCGACCCTGTCGCAGCGCTACCAGCGTGGCGTGACCGACCTGACCCCGCGCGCCGGCTCGACCCTGACCGAAGTGGATTCCTACAGCCAGTTCAACGTGAACGTGCGCTACAAGGGCATCAAGAACACCACGATCAGCCTGGGCGTCAACAACGTCACCGAGGAATGGCCACCGCTGACGTCGAACAGCATCTACAGCGGCGGTTATGTCACCAGCATGGCCGACATGCTGGGCCGGGTGTACCGTTTGTCGGTGGAGTACAAGTTCTAATAGCGGTAACCGGCGCGGCCCGTTCGGGCCGCGCTCCTTTGCATTGGACGGCGCCGCAGACAGGGCGCCGTTTTTTTTGTTAACCATGGCGTACCGTAGGGTGGGCACCTGTGCCCACGCGTTACGTACGCATGCTTCACCGGCGGCTGTGATACACCATCCGGCGGTGAAATGGCGAGTGTTTTTGGCCACCGGATACCGTGCGAGCGAACAGTCACCGCCGCGTATTCGTGAGATGCACGTACGCGTGGGCACAGGTGCCCACCCTACGTTACGCCGCAGCCAACAAAGAAAACGAAGCAAACGAATAGCGGCCGTCGCCTCACTAACTGCGATCAGGCCAGGATCAGGAACTCGACCGCGCCCACCTGCTGGCTCAACTCTTCGCGCGCGTAATGTGGGTCCTCGGGCGAACGCCAGCGCACACCGTCAGGCAGCGCCTCGCGCGCGACCGAAAAGCGCGCGCGCAGCGTGACGACAACGCTGCCTTCGTGCGGCCAGCCGGTGCTGCCGATGCCAGCGATCCGGTTGCCGGCGCGTAGCTCGGCCATGAGGGCACTGCGCAGCGCAGCGGGCAGGCGCCGCACCAGGGCCAGCCAGCCCGGGACGGGCGCAGCAGGCAGGTCGGGCGCGTCGATCGTTGCGGCCATTGCAAGGTGCTCATGGACTATGCGCTCGGCGCTCCACCCGTGGGGTGGGACAAAATCGTATTGCAGGATGCCGCCGCCGCTGTTGTCGATCCAGGTCTGTTCGTCTTCCATCGGATTCAATGCGCCGGCCCCCACTGCGACAGCGGCGCGATGGCGGCCGGCCGCAGCTTGTCCACGTCCGACGTCGACACGTAATACTGGGTCGCGCCGCCGCCGCCGAATTGCGGATTGGCGCTCGCGCTGCCACTCGCCGCGCACAGCGGCGCGACGGCCTGGAAGGCGCGTACCTTGTCGCGCAGCGTGCGCGGCATGCCGTTCGCATCGCGGCCCGGATCGGACGTCACCTGCACCAGCGCGTAGTAGCGCTCGCGGCTACCGCCGGCATCGCGCAAGGTCTGTTCCAGCACCGCGAAGCCGGGCGGCGCCCCCGGCGTCAGCGAGTACAGCACGGTGCCCTGGGCGACGATGACATTGGTGTAGGCATCCTTGCCCACATACGGATTGCCTGGATTGGCCGGCGACACGCCCTGGGTCGCCGCTGCTTCGGCCGCGGGATCCCGATCACAGCAGGGCCCACACGCCTGGGCCGTGGCGGCCACCGGCGCAGGAGGCACCGCCGGTGGCGTCGCGCAGGCGGCGAGCAGCGTTGCAAGCAGTCCGGCGCGCCATGCAGTGTGAATCGTCGTCATCGGATGCTCCTGGCGGTTATCGAAGCATCCAGCTTACTGGTGACCGACCAAGGAAGACAAGCACTTAAACGACGCCAAAGGCGCCCAGCAAGGCCCCTGCGCCCAGCAGCCACAGCAGGTGAATCCGCGTACGCCAGATCAGCAGGCAGCAAGCGATCGAAACCACCCACAGCCGCCAGGTGCCGCCGCCGTCGCCGCCCGTGCCCAGCAGCCAGGCGGTCGACAGCAGCATCCCGATCACCAACGGCGCCATGCCGGTTTTAAAGGCGCGTACGGCGCGCAGTTCGCGGTTGCGGTGACCCCACTGCGCCACCTGATAAGTGAACACGGTCGAAGGCAGCATGATGCCGACCATCGAAATCGCCACGCCCAGCAAGGCCATCGTGGTGCTGCCGGCATTCAGGCCGACGTGCCAGCCCATCAGGGCGACGAACAGCACGTTCGGTCCCGGCGCGGCCTGGGCCAGCGCGATCGCCTCGTTGAACTGGGCGTGGGTCAGCCAGCCCTGCTGCTCGACCAGGTAGCGGTGCATCTCGGCGCTGGTGGAAATCGCGCCGCCGAGCGACATCATCGACAGCATCAGGAAGTGCCAGAACAGGTCGAGCCAGTCCTGCCACTGCAAGACAATCTGGTGCGCGCTCATGGTTTGATCCTGCGCCAGGCCAGCACGCACCCCAGGCCGCCGAGCAGCAGCAAGACCCATCCCAGCGGCGCGCGCACCCAGGCCAGCAAGGCAAAGCTGGCCAGCACGATCGCGCCGCACCAGGCGGTCGGCATCGGGTTGCGCGCCAGCGCCGCGGCCATGCGCAGGCCGGTGGCGGCGATCAGGCCGGCCGACACCGCCGCCATGCCGCGCAGCGCGCCGGCGACGGCCGGGTGGTCGGCGAACTGGCCGTGCAGCAGCACCAGCAGCAATATCAAGACCAGCGGCACCGCCAGCATGCCGGCCACCGCCGTCAGGGCGCCGGCCAGGCCGAAGTAACGGGTGCCGATCATCATGCACAGGTTGACCGCGTTCGGCCCCGGCATGATCTGGGCCACGGCCTAGTCCTCGATGAATTCCTCGTTGGTCAGCCAGCGCTTGCGCTCGACCAGTTCGCGCTGGATCACGGCCAGCACGCCGCCGAAGCCCTGCAGCGCGAGCAGGGTAAATGACACGAACAGGTCGGTGAGCGAGGCCGGGCGCGGATGCCCGGCGGGGGTGGATGCCTGCGTCATGCCGCCGGCGCCACCGATGCGCCTTCGATGCCGTGCCGCTGCAGGGCGGCGGCGACGAAGCCGCTCGCTTTCATCTCTTCCACGAACGCCGCCAGGAAGGCGGCCGCCTCCGGGCCGCGGCTTTTCGGCGTGCCCATCGCCTGGCGGATCACCATGAAGCGCTCGCCCAGCAGGCGCAGGCCGCCCAGGCGGCGCGCATCGGCTTCCAGCTGCTGCTTGACGCCGGCCGCGACTTCCGCGCCGGTCTCGATAAACGTGTCGACCACGGTGGGCGAGGTCGGCGAACGCAGGATTTGCGCGTGCTGCAGCGTGCGCGTCAGGTACAGGTCGTAGGCGCTGCCCTTGCCGACCACGACGCGGTTGGCGGCGGCGTCGACCTCGTCGTTGCTGCGCAGCGGCGAATCCTGTTTTACCAGGTAGCAGCCCTCGATCAGGACATAAGCGTCGGTAAAGGCGATGTGCTCGCCGCGCAGCGGGTCGATGGCGAAGAAGCCGATGTCGGCGTTCTCGGCCACCACCACGTCGACCGACTTGCCGGCGGCGTCGACGACGACCAGTTCGAGTTCGGCGCCCAGGCATGTGGCGAATTCGGTCGCCATGTCGACCGAGACGCCGGCGGCATGGCCTTCAGCATTGCGGCAGGCCAGGATCGGGTTGCCCAGGTTGATGGAAGCGCGCAGGGTGCCGCTGGGGGTGAAGGCGGAGCGGAGGGCAGGAGTCATGGGCATACGGTAGTCAAGGTTTGTTCGTCCCCTTGGCATGCAGGATGTCTTCGATCTTGGCCAGGGAGTCCAGGGTGTGCGCGAGGTGCTCGCGCACGAAGGCGGCGGCTTCCTCGTTCTTCTCGCGCGCGAGCAGGTCGAGGATGTGCAGGTGCTGGCGGCAGTGCTCGGGATAGCGATCGCGCTGTTTCATCGAGCGGTAGGAGAGCAGGCGCCGCACCCGGTTGACGCGCCGGATGGTGTCGATGAAGAAGGGATTGCCGGAGGCTTCGACCAGGCTTTCGTGGAAGCGCACGCCGCGGTTATGCAGTTCGTCGGCCGAGGCGCTGGCGATGCCGCCATCGAGCAGCGCCAGTTCGGTGGCGCGGCACTGTTCCAGCACCTTGCGCTCCATTTTGTAGCCCGGTTCGAGCAGCGCGGCCGGTTCCAGCGCCAGGCGCAGGCGGTAGGATTGCAGCAGGCTGTCGGGCGTGGTCAGCATGGTCGAGAAGGTCCAGCCGTAGCCGGGCTTGCGCTCGGCCCAGCCTTCGTTGGCGATGCGCGCCAGCACGGCGCCGGTCTGCGCGGCGGTCAGGCCGTAGCGTGTCCGGATCAGCTGTTCGGAACAGTCGAGCGGCAATTCGTTCTTCAAGAGGTCGTCGGCGATCTGGAAGTAGACGCTGGTGACGACGTCGGATTCGGCCAGGCCCAGGCCGGCGACGATGTCGGACAGCGGGTCGTTCAGCGGCTGCGCCAGGAAATAGCCGCGGTTGCGCTCGCGCGTGAGGATGCCTTTTTCGTGCAGCAGCGCGAGCGCGCTGTTGACCGGCTGGCGCGACACGCGCAGGCGGTCGGCCAGCATCTGCGCCGGCAGGTGGCTGCCGGGTCCCCATTCCTCGCTCTTGATCAGGGCGACGATTTGCTTCGGAATCGATGTTTCAACGCTCATGGGTATGGACTCGTTCGGAGCCGGCGGCCCCCAGCCCGATATTATGACCGAGCTTGTGCGGCGATGGTCTTTTGCAGAATGTAGGGGATGACGCCGCCATGGCGCAGCAAGTCGATTTCGAGGCGCGTCTCTACCGCCGCCACGGCGTCGAACGATTCGGTCGCGCCGTCGACGCGGTGTACGGTGACCGGGACGGCGCAACGCGGCTGCAGCGTGTCGGCCGGGGCGTCGATCTCGATGCGGTCACCGCGCCCGATCTGCAAGGCCGCCGGCAGCCGCAGCGGCAGGATGCCCATGCCGATCAAATTCGAACGGTGGATGCGTTCGAAACTGAGCGCGAGCACCGCGCGCACGCCGATCAGGCGCTGGCCCTTGGCGGCCCAATCGCGCGAGGAACCGGTGCCGTAGCGTTCACCCGCGACCAGCACCACAGGAATGCCCTCGTCGCGGTAGCGGTTGGCCACCTCGAAGATCGGCGCGACGTCACCGCTCGGCACGTGCAGCGTGTGCCCGACCGGCGCCGCCGGCAGCAGCAGGTTGCGCAGCGATTTGCTGTAGAACGCCGCGCGCACCATGACTTCCCAGTTGCCGCGCCGCGAGGCGAACACGTTCAGGTCGTCGCGGTCGTCGCCGCGCGCGACCAGGAAGTCGGCGACAAAACTGTCCTTCGGGATCGCGCTGGCCGGCGAAATGTGGTCGGTGGTGATGTCGTCGCCCAGCACCAGCAGCGGATACGCGGCGTAGTGGCCGAGCTGGCCGCGCTCGGCCAGCGAGGCAAACGGCGGACGGCGCAGCGCGGTCGATGCCGGGTTCCACGGGAACAACGCCGTATCCGGCACCTTCAGGCCATGCCAGACCGGGTTCAGGCTGGCGCGCGCAAAGGCTTGCGGGAAGTCGTCGGCCGACAAACCCTGCGCCACTATCGCATCGACCTCTGCGCGGCTCGGCCACAGGTCGCGCAGGTAGACGGCCTGGCCGTCGGGCGTGAGCCCGACCGGATCGCGGCTGAAATCGCGTTCGGCATCGCCGGCGATCGCAAAGGCGATCACCAGCGGCGGCGACATCAGGAAGCCGAGGTCGAGGTCGGGGTGCACGCGTCCCGGGAAATTGCGGTTGCCGGACAAGACGGCGACCGGCTGGATCTGGCCTGCGGCTTGCGCGGCCTGGATCGGGACGGTGAGCGCGCCCGAATTGCCGATGCAGGTGGTGCAGCCATAGCCGACGATGTCGAAGCCGACGTACGACAGGTCGTCGAGCAGGCCGGCGCGCTCCAGGTAGGCGGCGGCTGCGGGCGAACCGGGCCCGAGCGAGGTCTTGACCCAGGCCGGCACCTTCAGGCCGAACGCGCGCGCGCGGCGCGCGACCAGGCCGGCGGCCACCAGCAGGCCGGGGTCGGACGTGTTCGTGCAGCTGGTAATGGCGGCGATGACGACCGGATGGCGCGGCAGGCCGCCGGTGGCTGCGGCCGGCTGGAAGGCCAGCTTGGCGAGCACGGACGCGGTCTCGGTGTAGGCGAGCAAGTCCTGCGGCCGCTTGGGGCCGGCGACGTGGATCGCGATCGCGTCGAGGTCGATCTCGATCGTGCGGGTATAGGTCGGCTGCGCGTCGGGGTCGAACCAGAGGGCGTTGCGGTGGGCGTAGGCTTCCACCAGGTTGACAAGGTCTTGCGGGCGCCGGGTTTGTGCCAGGTAGTCGAGCGTGTGCGCGTCGACCGCGAAGTAACCGGTGGTGGCGCCGTATTCGGGCGCCATGTTGGCCACCACCGCGCGCTCGCCGGCGCTCAGGGTGGAGACGCCGGGGCCGAAGAATTCGACGAACTCGCCCGAGACGCCGATCGCGCGCAGGCGCTGCGTGACGGTGAGCGCCAGGTCGGTTGCCACCGCACCTGCGCCCAGGCGCCCGGTGAGGCGCACGCCGATCACGTCAGGCACGCGCAGCATGGTCGGCATGCCGAACATGACCGTCTGTGCCTCCAGCCCGCCCACGCCCCAGCCCAGCACGCCGATACCGTTGATCATCGGCGTGTGGCTGTCGGTGCCGATCATCGTGTCCGGTACCACCCAGGTGTCGCCGTCGCGCTGTTCCGTCGTGACGACGGTTGCCAGCTGTTCCAGGTTAATCGTGTGCATGATGCCGGTGCCGGGCGGGTGGATGCGCACACCCTTCATCACCTTCGACGCCCAGCGCAGGAACGTATAACGCTCGCTGTTGCGGCGCATTTCCATTTGCAGGTTGCGGTCCACCGCATCGCGCTGGCCGAAGAATTCCACCGCCAGCGAATGGTCGACCGAGATGTCGACCGGCAGGCCGGGGTTGAGCAGGGACGGTTCCCATCCCGCCTCGTCCAGCGCATTGCGCATGGCCGCGATGTCGACCAGCGCCGGGGTGCTGGTGGTGTCGTGCATCAGCACGCGGCCAGGCTGGTAGGCCAGCTCGGCCTCGCTGCTGCCGCGCTCCAGCCAGCCGAAGATGGCGTCGACGCCAGCCTGGCGCTCGTCCTCGGGACTGTTGCGGATGACGTTTTCCAGCAGCAGGCGCAGGACGACCGGCAACTCGAGCAGGCGCGCGCCGAACAGGGCGTGGAGGTCGACCAGGCGGTAGCGCAGACCGGCGTGGTCGAGATAGGCCGGGGGCGCGGAGGTGGGCGTGTTCATGCCCTCATTCTTGCATATTTTGGGGGCAAAATGCAAATAGATGAGAGAAAAAATCGGCGTGGTTGCACTCGCAACGGGCTGAACGGTACGCGTGTCGCGGATGTAGGGTGGACTCCGTCCACGGCCTTTTGCATGCGTAACGAAACGCGACGTGCAGCCCTGGAACGCATATGTACCGGGTCCTTCCTGTACGTTTCGATATGCGTACCTACTGCCGTGGACGGAGTCCACCCTACGGTTAGAAAACGCAGGCGCTGTGGCCTGGCTCGGTGCAGCGTGCGCTTCGCGATACGTAGGGTGGACTCTGTTCACGGCCTTGTGCATGCGTGTCGAAACGCGACGCGCAGGTATGGCACGCATACGTATCGGGCCCTTGTTGCGCGTGTCGATATGCGTACCCAATGCCGTGGACGGAGCCTTTCGTGGCCCGGTCCACCCTACGGTTAGAAGGTGCTGGCCCTGCGGCCGGGCTGTTTTACACGTTCACTCGTCGCTGCCGCGGAACTTGCGCAAGCCCTTGAACAGCAGCGGTGCCAGCAAGGCAAACGCGGCAATCGCCAGCAGCGTGGCCGAGGCCGGGTGCTTGAAGAAGATCCAGTAATCGCCCAGGCTGACCTGCAGCGCGCGGCGGAACTGGCTTTCGGCCATCGGGCCCAGGATCAGGCCGACGATCATCGGCGCCATCGGATAATCCCAGCAGCGCATCATGTAGCCGGCCAGCCCGAACACCACCAGCATCGTCAATTCCACCGTCGACGGATTCGCGGCCAGCGTGCCCATCGCGGCGAACACCAGGATGCCGGCATAGAGCCAGGCTTGGGGAATGGCCAGCAGCTTGACCCACAGGCCGACCAGCGGCAGGTTCAGCACCAGCAGCATCAGGTTACCGATCAGGAAACTGGCGATCAGGCCCCAGACCATTTCCGGGTTGGTCGTGAACAGCAGCGGACCAGGTACGAGGCCATACTGCTGGAAGCCGGCCAGCATCATGGCGGCGGTGGCGGAGGTCGGCAAGCCCAGCGCCAGCAGCGGCACCAGGGTGCCGGTGGCCGAGGCATTGTTGGCCGCTTCCGGGCCGGCCACGCCTTCGATGGCGCCCTTGCCGAACTGCTCGGGGTGCTTGGTCAGCTTGCGTTCGAGCGTGTACGACAGCAGCGTCGGCACTTCGGCGCCGCCGGCGGGCAGGGCGCCGATCGGGAAGCCGAGCAGGGTGCCGCGCAGCCAGGGCTTCCACGAGGCCGCCCAGTCGCCCTTCGACATCCACAGCGAGCCGCGCACCTTTTCCACTTTGTCGGCCAGGCCGTTGTAGTGGGAAGCGACGAACAGCGCCTCGCCCATGGCGAACAGGCCGACCGCCAGCGTCGTGATCGAAATCCCGTCCATCAGCGCCGGCACCTCGAAGGTCAGGCGCGCCTGGCCGGTCAGCTTGTCGATGCCGACCAGGCCCAGGAACAGGCCCAGCGCCAGGCTGGTGAGCCCGCGCAGCACCGAGCTGCCGAAGGTGGCCGACACCGTCACGAACGCGACCACCATCAGCGCCAGGTAATCCCAGGGACCGAACTGCACGGCCAGGTCGACGATCCACGGCGCCAATAACGCCAGGCAGACGGTGGCGATGGTGCCGGCCACGAACGAGCCGATGGCGGCCGTGGCCAGCGCCGGGCCGGCGCGTCCGCTCAGCGACATCTTGTAGCCCTCGATGGCGGTGGCGATCGAGGCCGCCTCGCCCGGTGTGTTAATCAGGATGGCAGTGGTCGAACTGCCGTACATGCCGCCGAAATAAATACCGGCGAACATGATGATCGAGCCGGTCGGGTCCAGCTTGAAGGTCACCGGCAGCAGCAGCGCGACGGTGAGCGAAGGACTGATGCCGGGCAGGATGCCGACCAGGGTGCCGAGCAGGACACCGATGCCGGCGAACAGCAGGTTACCCGGTTGAAGCGCGACCCAGATACCATCGGCAAGTAATGAAAGCGTTTCCATCGAATTCCTTTAGCCGAGCAGCTGTTCCAGCGGTCCCATCGGCAGGGACAGGGACAGCGCCTTGGTGAAGAACAAATACACGAGGGTGGTCAGCACCAGGCCATACACCGGCCCCCATGACCGGAGCGAACGGCCGAAGCCGCAGGCGGTGGCGGTGAACAGGATGGTCGACGAGATGATGAAGCCGGCGCCAATCCCGATCGCCACGATCTGCAGCACCAGCCCGCCCAGAACCCAGGCCAGCGAGCGCAGGTTGACCTTTTCGCCGGCGTCCAGCACCAGCGTATGCTTCGCGGCGCGGCCCGCCCCCACCAGGTGGGCGATGCCGAGCAGGACCAGCAGGCCGGCGATCAGCTTCATCGCCGCCGACGGCCCCACGCCCGGCCCGACGCTTTCGGCGACGCGGTAGGCGTCGGTCAAGGTGAGCCCGCCCAGCACCAGCAAGGCGAGGCCAACGCACAGCGGCGCGCGCCAGGCCGGCACGCTGTGTTCGCTGGCGGCGCTCATTTGGCGAGGCCGATCGACACCAGGATGTCCTTCACGCGCGCCTGGTCGGTTTTCATGAAGGCGGCGAACTGGTCGGCCGGCAGGTAGGCGTCTTCCCAGCCGCGCGCCTTCAGCACCTTGGCCCACTCGGGCGACTTGACGGTTTTTTCCACCGCGGCGGACAGCGCGGCGCGCTGCTGCGGCGTGATGCCGGGCGCGCCGACGATGCCGCGCCAGTTGACCAGTTCGGCGTCGATGCCGCCTTCCTTCAGCGTCGGCACGTTGACGCCGGCGATGCGCTTGCTAGATGAGACGGCCAGCGCACGCAGCTTGCCCGACTTGATCATGCTCTCGAATTCGTTATAGCCCGACACGCCCGCGGTGACGCGCCCGCCCAGCATCTCGGCCAGCGCCTCGCCGCCGCCGGAGAAGGGCACGTAGTTGAGTTTGCGGACGTCGCCGCCGGCGGTCTTCGCCACCATGCCGGCCAGGATGTGGTCGGCGCCGCCAGCCGAACCGCCGGCCCAGACCACTTTCGAGGTATCGGCCTTGATGGCGGCGGCCAGGTCCTTGATGGTCTTGAGCGGCGAATTGGCCGGCACCACGATCACCAGCGGATCGGCGGTCAGGCGCGCGATCGGGGTCATGGTGTCGAGCGACACCGGCGAGCGGTTGGTCAGTACGGCGCCCAGCATGGTGATCCCCATCGTCAGCATCTGCCTGCCGTCGCCCTTGGCGCCGTTGGCGAACTGGGCCAGGCCGACGGTGCCACCGGCGCCGGGCACGTTGATGACTTGCACGCTCTTGGCGGCGCCGGCGGCGACCATCACTTGCTGCAGCGAGCGCGAGGCGCTGTCCCAGCCGCCGCCCGGGGCTGCCGGGGCGATGATTTTCAGTTCCATGGGCGCCTGTGCCAGCGCAGGCGTGGCGGCGAAGCTTGCGCCGACGGCGACTGCGCACGCGGCGCGGACGAGCATTGCATTCAGTTTGTACATGACCAGCGTCTCCTGATTGTCGCACCTGTGCGGTGCAGATGTTGTTGGTACCACTCAGGCCAGTTTGCATTTATTTGCAGATTTATGCAAAAAAATTTGTTCTTTCTACATTCTGTGGCTGTCTTGACGCATAAGCCCTGCTGGGCGGATGACTGCTCGACGAAATGCACAACGCGCGGGAAAGTGTGTTGACTTATCCATATCTGATCTGCATTATGAAGCGATAAAATGCAATCGTGTGTTCGATTCATGTTCGATGACCGCGCATGCTTGATCGTCCCACTACAACAATCGACGGAGATTAGACAATGAACAAACGTGCGCACTTTGCAGGGCTTGCGGCAGTGGCCATGGCGGCGAGCAGCCTCGCGTCCGCCCAGACCAACGTGCAGATCTATGGCGTGATGGACGCGGGCATCGAACACCTCTCGAATGCCAATCCCGGCGGTGGCGGTGCGACCAAGATCTATTCGGGTGGCGCCAACAATTCGCGGCTCGGCTTTCGCGGCACCGAGGAACTCGGTGGCGGGCTGAAAGCGGTGTTCAACCTCGAATCGGGCCTGCTGATCGACACCGGCAACTACGACGGCACGCTGTTCCGGCGCCAGGCCAACGTCGGCCTCGAGGGCAAGTTCGGCCGCATCGTGTTCGGCCGCTCGTTCACCACCGTTTACGACTTCGTCAATCCCTTCGACCCGATGGGCTACGCGCCGCGCTATTCGTGGATCCCGACCGGCAACGGCACCCTGGCCAACAAGTACGGCATGACGACCGGCTTCGACAACATGGTCAAGTACCAGGGCACCTTCGACAAGCTGAAGGTCGGCTTTTCCTACGGCGCCGGCGAGGTGGCCGGCAACGCCTCGGACGGGCGCAAGCTGGCCGCCGGCGCCGCCTACGACCTGGGCGCCGTGCGCCTCGTCCTCACCGGCGAGCGCGTGAACGGCATCAGGAATGCCGTGGGCATCCGCTCCGAAAACAAGGTCTACCACGCCGCGGCCGCGTTCGACGCCAGCGAAGCCCTCAGCCTGAAGGCCGGCCTGCGCCACCTGACGATCGAACAGCCCGCCGTCGCCGACGTGCGCGCCGATACCTGGTGGGTGGGGGCGAACTACGACCTGACACCCGCGCTCGACCTCACCGGCGTCGTCTATTACGTGCGGATCAAGAATGGCGTGACACCGAGCGACAGCGCCGCCGACCCCAGGATGTTCGTGCTGCGCGCCAAATACGCGCTGTCCAAGCGCACCAGCCTGTATGCGACGGCGGCGCATGCCAAGACCAGGGGCGGCGTCCCGGTCGGCGTATCGCGCGATAATACCGAGGATGGCGGCACGACCGGGTTCGGCGACCACCAGACCGGGCTGCTGGTGGGGATCCAGCACCGGTTTTGAAAATGAGCCTGGCCTCACCCTCCGCGTCTAGATAACCGTAGGGTGGACGTGCCATTGAAGACACTGGCTTCAATGGCTCCACGCGGTCGTGCCCTTGCACACCGAAACGCTGGAGAAAATTAATGCGTGCGCGCTCCGAGGCGGGACGACGCATTTCGATATGCTTAGGTGGCACCGCGTGGACGGAGTCCACCCTATGATTATCGGAATGCGGACCGTGCCGCAAAGCTCGGAGCCAAGACTGCATCCTCATCGACAGCAGCAGATTTACAGACAATCCGGAAAGTCGTATCGTTCATGCATCGCCATGGCGTCCAAAAAAACCAATGAGGAGACCGCATCATGACCGAAAAAACCTTTGCATCGCAGGCCGACATCCAGGAAAAGAAGACCAGCTTCGTCAAGCTCTCCGACAACGCCTATGCCTACACGGCCGAGGGCGATCCGAACTCGGGCGTCATCATCGGCGACGACAGCGTGATGGTGATCGACACCACCGCCACGCCGCTGATGGCGCAGTCGCTCATCCGGCACATCCGCAGCGTGACCGACCTGCCGATCAAGTACGTGGTGCTGTCGCACTACCACGCGGTGCGCGTGCTGGGCGCCTCGGCGTACTTTGCCGAGGGCGCCGAGCAGATCATCGCCTCGCGCGGCACCTATGAACTGATCGCCGAGCGCGGCGCGCAGGACATGCAGTCCGAGATCGAGCGCTTCCCGCGCCTGTTCGCCGGGGTCGAATCGGTGCCGGGCCTGTCCTGGCCGACCATGGTATTCAACAACGAGCTGACCATCTTCATGGGCAAGCTCGAAGTGAAGCTGGCACATATCGGCATGGGCCACACCAGGGGCGACACCAT
Organism: Massilia sp. CFBP 13721; assembly: GCF_014842025.1. Lineage (GTDB taxonomy): Bacteria > Pseudomonadota > Gammaproteobacteria > Burkholderiales > Burkholderiaceae_D > Telluria. Next base: position 12,296 of record NZ_JACYUY010000004.1, on the reverse strand, counting down.
CGCCTGGATCCCGTCGCAAAAGATCTGCTTCTCGGGCGACCTGGTCGAATACGGCGCGGCGGCCTATACCGGCGACGCTCAGCTGGAGGAGTGGCCGGCCACGCTGGAAGCGCTGCGCGCGCTCGGCCCCGAGAAGCTGGTCCCCGGCCGCGGCGAAGCCTTGACCACGCCGCAGCAGGTCAACGAGGGCATCGACTACACGAAGGACTTCGTCACCACGCTGTTCGACAGTGCCAAGGAAGCGGTGGCCGCGCAGATGACGCTGGCCGAAGCGATGACGCACGTGCGCAAGCAGATGGACCCGAAGTTCGGCCACGTCTTCATCTACGAGCACTGCCTGCCCTTCGACGTCACGCGCGCCTACGACGAAGCGAAGGGAATCAAGCATCCACGCATCTGGACCGCGGAGCGCGACAGGGAGATGTGGCACGCGCTGCAGAACTGAGCGGGGCGCGCCATGGACCTTGAATATCAACGCCGCGTGTTCGAGTACACGCCGGCGACCGCGCGCGGCGGCCGCCACCCGGTCGTGGTGGTCGGCGCCGGCCCGGTGGGCCTGGCGACCGCCGTCGACCTCGCGCAGAACGGCGTGCCGACCGTGCTGCTGGACGACGACGACCGGCTCGCCCACGGTTCGCGTGCGATCTGCTTTTCCAAGCGCACGCTCGAGATCTTCGACCGCCTGGGCTGCGGCGAACGCATGGCGGCCAAGGGCGTGCGCTGGCACGTCGGCCGCGTGTTCCACCGCGACCAGGAGGTCTACAGCTTCGACCTGCTGCCCGAGACGGGCCATGCGCGGCCCGCCTTTGTCAACCTGCAGCAGTACTACGTCGAGGGCTACCTGCACGAACGGGCGCAGCAACTGCCGAATCTCGACCTGCGCTGGCGCAGCAAGGTGACGAATCTGGCCCGGCACGCCGGCCACGTCGCCCTCACCGTGACCACACCCGCGGGCGACTACCTGCTGGAAGCGGCGTACGTGGTCGCGGCCGACGGCGGCAAGAGCACGCTGCGCGCCCTGATGGGACTGGAAAGCCACGGCCGCACCTTCCGCGACCGCTTCCTGATCGCGGACGTGAAAATGACCGCCGATTTTCCGGCCGAACGCTGGTTCTGGTTCGATCCGCCTTTCCACCCCGGGCAATCGGTACTGCTGCATCGCCAGCCGGACAATCTCTGGCGCATCGACTTCCAGCTTGGCTGGGACGCCGATCCGGAACTTGAAAAGAGCCCGGAGCGCGTCATTCCGCGCATCCAGGCGCTGCTTGGGCCGGACGCGCGCTTCGAACTGGAATGGGTCAGCGTCTACACCTTCCGCTGCCAGCGCATGGATGCCTTCCGCCACGGCCGCGTGCTGTTCGCCGGCGACGCCGCCCATGGCGTTTCGCCTTTCGGTGCGCGCGGCGCCAACAGCGGCGTGCAGGATGCCGACAACCTGGCCTGGAAGCTGCGCCTGGTGGTCGAGGGCAAGGCGCCCACCAGCCTGCTCGACACCTATGCGCGCGAGCGCGAGGGGGCCGCCGACGAAAACATCCTGCACTCGACCCGCGCCACCGACTTCATCACCCCGAAGAGCGCGGCCAGCCGCCTGTTTCGCGACGCCGTGCTGCAGCTGGCCAAAGACCAGCCCTTTGCGCGCAGGCTGGTCAACAGTGGGCGGCTGTCGACGCCATCGACCTACGCCGCTTCGGTGTTGAACACGCCCGACAGCGAGCACTTCGAAGGCGTCATGCACCTTGGCGCTCCGGCCGCCGACGCGCCGCTGACGCAGGACGGCCGGCCGGACTGGCTGCTGCGCCACACCGGCAACGGCTTCAGCGGCCTGTATGCCGCCGGCAGCGCGCGCGACGCCGAGGTAGTCGCGGCGATGGCGGCATTGGCAGGCGATGCGATCCCGGTGTGGATCGTGGTCGTGGCGCCGGCCGGGCAGGGCGGACCGGGAATGCTCGAGGACAGCGCGGGCCTGTTCGCCGCCCGTTACGACGCCGCGCACGGCAGCTTCTACCTGCTGCGTCCCGACCAGCATGTGTGCGCGCGCTGGCGCGCTTTCGACCTGCAAGCAGTGCGCGCCGCCGTGGCACGCGCCAGCTGCAACGACTTTAATGCGGCCGGAGCGACCGGGCGCCGAGACCAGATGGAGCACGCATGAGCGCTTGTTTGAACGTCGAACCGAACATGGCCGACCCGGACGCGTTCTACGCGCTGCTGGTCGACGCGCACCAGGGCCTGGACGAGGAAGCGAGCAGCATGCTCAACGCCCAACTGATCCTGCTGCTGTCGAATCACATCGGCGACCTGGCTGTCCTGCGCAAAGCGCTGGCGGTCGCGCGCAGGAATGTGAAAGCTGAGGTACAGGTCTGATCCGGGTTCAGCTGAGCTGTTGTCTCGTGGCAACGATAATTCCAAGTGATTGGCCGCTTGGCTTGGGCAAGCCCCGGATCGCGCCCCGCCTCCTCTAACCAGGCTCCTTCATAGGAGCAGCTACCTATTATTTCCTAAGAGCATATCTGATATCGACTCAAATATACGTTACATGAATGGCGATCATCATGGATCTCAATTTGATTTCTATCTGAATGCGCCCATACTGGATACATAAGCCAACCAGTGAGGACATCATGACGATAGCAACCGCAAACCTGTTCAATAGTGCATCCCAGTTCGTGAAGAAGCTGTTCGCGTCGGAAGCGGACACGCATGCTGGCAGCGGCGACCTCTGGCAGCTGTACCGCATGTCCCGCGGCGTCGACTCGGTCGGCTCGGGCGTAACGCGCAAGCTCGACCGGATGGCGAACCGCAGCGCCGAATAAGTCAGCATCGTAGTACGACAGAAAAGAAGCCTCGCACAAGCGAGGTTTTTTTTCGTCCGGCGCCAGCGCGAACGCCTCCAGCAGCGATCGCGCGCGCCGGGTCCCTTGATTCGGCTATGCTCGGGCCGTCGACTACGGGAGGTAGCCACGGCGCCATCCTGCCCACGTGCGCAACCCGAGACCAGCCCATGCTCCACACCCTCGCCATCCTGCTGCTGTTCCAGTGCCTGGGCGAGGGCGTCGCATTCGTATTCAGGCTGCCGGTGCCCGGTCCGGTGATCGGCATGCTGCTCTTGTTCGCGACCCTGCTGTTGAAACCGCGCCTGCACGCGCTGGTGGAACCGGGCGCCACCGAACTGCTGCGCCACCTGTCGCTGTTGTTCGTACCGGCCGGCGCCGGCGTGGTCGCGGTCGGGGCAAGCATCGGCGGCCAGTGGCCGGCGCTGCTGGGCGCCCTGGCCGGCGGCACGCTGGTCACGCTGGCCCTGACAGCGGCGGTGCTGCGCGCCTTGACACGCGGGAAGGCGCCCGATGCCTGAATTTCCGCAGCTTGGCGCCCTGTGGGTCTACCTGGCGGCCTCGCCGCTGCTGGGCCTGACGCTGACGCTGTGCGCCTATCTTGCCGCCCAGTGGATCCACCTGCGCTGCCGCGCCTCGCCGCTGGCCAACCCGGTGGCGATTGCGATCGCCATCGTAGCCGCGGTCTTGACGCTGTCCGGGATGTCCTACCAGCGCTATTTCGAAGGGGCGCAGTTCGTGCACTTCCTGCTCGGCCCGGCCACGGTGGCGCTGGCGATTCCGCTGGCGCGCCAGATGCCGACCCTGCGCCGCACCTTCCTTCCCCTGACGGCGGCGCTGTTCGCCGGTTCCGCCGGCGCCATCGTCTCGAGCGCGCTGCTGGTGCTGATGCTGGGCGGCTCGGCCACGCTGGCGGCCACCGCCGCGCCCAAGTCGGCGACCACGCCGATCGCGATGGCGGTGGCCGAGCGGCTGGGCGGCGTGCCGGCGCTGACCGCCATCCTGGTGATCGGCACCGGCATCTTCGGGGCGGTGTGCGCGCGCTTCCTGTTCGAGCGCATGGGCGTGCATTCGCACCAGGTGCGCGGCTTCGCGCTCGGCGTCGCCTCGCATGGCATCGGTACCGCGCGCGCCTTCCAGGTCAGTCCCGAGATGGGCGCCTTTGCGGGCCTCGGCATGGGATTGAATGGCGTGCTGACCGCCTTGTTGGCGCCGTGGCTGGTGCCGCTGGTCCTGCGGCTGTTTGCCTGAGTCGCGGTTTCCGTTGCACTACTGGTTCAGGCTCATTCCTGCATAAAGAAGCGTAGCATCTCGCGGGTGGCATCCGGCCCGCGCGTATCGGTATAGCTGCCGCGCAGCGTGCCGCCCGACCAGGCGTGGCCGCTGCCGTGGATGGTCCAGTGTTCGGCGACCACGTCGCCGGACTTGCCGCGGTGCGTCTGGCGCGTGAAGCTGCGGCCGCTGGCTTCGCCCGTTTCCTCGAGCACGGCCAGGTCGCCTGCATCATCCGGCGTCTGCGCCATGTAGCACTCGACGCTCTGCTGCACCACGTCGGCACTGTTCTTGCGGTGGACGGTGCTGTCGCTGTCGCCGTGGAAGACGATGATCGGTACGCTGGCAGGCGGCATGGCCTGTTTTGCCGCGCTCAGGTCGGAGCCGTCGCGCATGGCCGACAAGGCGCTCGCGCTGCTGGTGGCGCTGCGGTGCGGCAGGCCCGAATGGCAGCCGACCGCCTTGAACAGGTCGGGGTAGGTGCGACCGAGGATGACCGCCATCGCGCCGCCCGAGGACAGGCCGGCAATGGCGATGCAGGCGCGGTCGACGGCGTATTCGGCGGCGATGGCGTGCGTCAGGCCCGCGATCAGCGCCGGTTCGCCTTCGTCGCGCTCGTGGTGCGCCTGGTCGTACCAGTTCCAGCAGCGGTTCCAGCTCACCTGCGACGACTGTTCCGGATACAGCACCAGGCATTGCGCGGCCTCGGCGGCCTCGTTCATGCCGGTGCCGAGTGCGAAATCGTCGGCATCCTGGCCGCAGCCGTGCAGCATCACCACCAACGGCAGCGGCGCACCGCAATACCCGCTCGGCACGTACAGTTTGTAATGCAGCGGCCGTGCGCCGCCGTCGAAGGTACCGGCAATGAATCTGGCCTGGCCCTGAGGCTGGTCACAGGGAGCGGGGGCCAGCATGCTGGCCCATGGATTGAGGCCGAAAAAAGGCCAGGTTGCACTTGCTAGATTCATATCCTTACCTCGTGGTGGCTGGTCGAAAGTCTCCTCGCCCGGTTGCCAGTATAAAGAAATGCTGCGGTGCAGCATGTCAGCCATGGTCGACAGCACGCGTAGGACTACATCCGGGGCGTAACGCAGCGGTGCCTTAAGCGGTTGGCTTTTTGCATGCGATCTTGCTATGCTCCGGGCCTCCCATGACGAACCCTTATGACTCTCCGCCCGACCTCGCCGCCACGGCCCTGAACCTCGTCGATTGCGGCATCATCGTGCTCGATAACGAAGGGCGCATCACCTTGTGGAACCGCTGGATGGTCACGCATGCGGGCCGCGCGGCGGCGCGCGTGCGCGGGCATGGGCTGTTTGCCGTCTTTCCCGAGCTGCGCGGCGGGCGCGTGGAGGCGGCGGTGCTGGCCGCGCTGGCCGATGGCGCCAGCAAGCAGGTGACGTCCCTGGACAGCCGCACGCCGTTTCCGCTGCGCCCGGCGGGCAGCTTCGACGGCGCGCGCATCGAGCAGGCGGTGGCGGTGACGGCCTTCAGGGATGGCATGGCAGCCGCCTGCCTGATCGAGATCCGCGACGTCAGCGGCGCGGCCGGGCGCGAACGGCACCTGCTGGAACACGCCGAGGCGCTGCGTGCGCGCTCCTACATCGACGGCTTGAGCGGCATCCACAACCGCCGCTATTTCGACGTGGCGCTCGAGCGCGAACTGCGCCGCGCCCAGCGCCATGGCGGCGCCTTGTCGCTGCTGCTGATGGACATCGATTCCTTCAAGGCTTACAACGACCATTTCGGCCACCAGCAGGGCGACGCCTGGCTCACCACTGTGGCGCAGGCGCTGGCCGCCATGCTGAAACGCCCGGCCGACGTCGCCGCGCGCTACGGCGGCGAGGAGTTCGCGGCGATCCTGCCGGATACCGATACGGCCCAGGCACTGTGCCATGCGAACGCGATCCGTGAACACGTGGCCGCGCTGGGCCTGGCGCATGCGCCGGCGGCGGTCAAGCCCTATGTGACGCTCAGTATCGGCGTGGCCAGTTTCGGCGCGGGCAGGCTCGATGCGGCGAGCATCATCGCGGCCGCGGACCGGGCGTTGTATGCGGCCAAGCGGGGCGGGCGCGACCGGGTGATGGTGGACGAGACCTCGTAGGGTGGGCGCCCACCCTGCGATCCGCGATGGTTACATGCGCTTTTACGGCACGTACTTCCACGCACCCTTTTCGATCTTGACCATCACCTGCGAGCGCTGGTCCATGCCCTGGTGGTTGGTCGGGCTCATGTTGAAGACGCCGTGCGAGGCCGGCACGTTCTTCAGGCCTTCGAGCGAATCGCGCAGCGCCGCGCGGAATTCCTTCGTACCCGGCTTCGCCTTCGGCACCGCGGTTTTCGCCGCTTCCGCCAGCAGGATCGATGCATCCCAGGCGTGGCCGCCGAAGGTCGAGACGCTGTCCTTGCCGTGTGCCGCCGTGTACTTGTTCACGTAGGTCAGCGCCGTCTTCTTGATCGGATTGGAATCGGGCAGCTGGTTCGCCACCAGCATCGGGCCGACCGGGACGAAGGTGCCTTCGCAATCGGCGCCGCAGACGCGCAGGAAGTCGCTGTTGGCGACACCGTGGGTCTGGTAGATCTTGCCCTTGTAGCCGCGCTCGCGCAGCGCCTTTTGCGGCAGCGCGGCCGGGGTGCCGGAGCCGGCGATCAGGATCGCGTCGGGATTCGCCGACATCAGTTTCAGGATCTGGCCGGTGACGGACGTGTCGGTGCGCGCATAGCGCTCGTTGGCCACCAGCTTGATCTTGCGCGCCGGCGCGTACTTGGCCGCTTCCGCGTACCAGCCTTCGCCGTAGGCGTCGGCAAAGCCGATGAAGCCCATGGTTTTGACGCCGCTGTTCGACATGTGCTGGGTGATGGCGGCCGCCATCTGGCCGTCGTGCTGGGTGGTTTTAAAAACCCAGCGCCGCTTGGCGTCCATCGGTTCGACGATGCGGGCGGCGCCGGCGATGGTGATCATCGGCGTTTCCGTTTCAGCCGCCACTTCCAGCATCGCCAGCGAGGTCGGCGTGACCGAGGAGCCGATCAAGAGGTCGACCTTGTCTTCGGAGACCAGCTTGCGCGCGTTCTTGACGGCCTGGGTGGCGTCGGAGGCGTCGTCGAGCACGATGTACTGCACCTTCTGGCCGGCGATCTCGTTCGGCAGCAGCGCGATGGTGTTCTTTTCGGGGATGCCGAGCGAGGCCGCCGGCCCGGTCGTCGAGATCGATACGCCGACCTTGATCTGCGCGTGCGCGTTGAAGGCGGCGCCCAGGGCGGCGACCAGCAGGAGGATCTTGGGGCTCTTCGGCAGGAAGTTGAAGCAGGTGGTACGGGTCATGCTGTCTCCTCGGTTTGTTATAGACCTGAACGATAGTATAGGCTGGCGCGACAGAAAAAATGTCGGTTCCGTAACTGTTTTCGAATATCATTTAATTATGGTGGATGGAAAACATCCGCCCCGGCCATCACCCATAACGACAAAGGAGGGCCACGCGGGCAGTGCCGGCGGCAGGCGCAACGAGGAGACGCGGCGCGCCCGAGCCCCCAGCGGCATGCCCCAGGCTGCAGTATGGATTTAACGATCTTCGCCATCCTGACCCAGGACGGCATCGCCAGCGGGGCGGTCTACGTGCTGCTGGCGCTGGCGCTGGTGCTGGTGTTTTCGATCACCCGCGTGATCTTCATTCCCCTCGGTGAATTCCTCGCCTTTGGCGCGCTGACCATGGCCGCCCTGCAGGCCGGCAAGATGCCGCACAGCGCCACCTTGCTGCTGATCCTGGGCGCGGCCGCCTTCCTGCAGGAGCTGGCCGCCACCATGCGCAGTCCTATGGGTCAGATCAACCGCACGCGCGCAGTCGGCATGGGCATCTTCAAATTCATCATCTTCCCGATGGCGGTCTTCCTGGCTGCAAAATCGGCAGAGGGAGCCGTCGATGAGAAGTCATGGCCGATGCTCGCGCAGCTGCTGCTCACCTTCGCCATCGTCGCGCCGATGGGGCCGATGATCTATCGCCTCGCTTTCCAGCCGCTGGCCGAAAGCTCCGTGCTGGTACTGCTGATCGTCTCGGTGGCAGTGCACCTGGCCCTGCTCGGGGTCGGCCTGGTCCTGTTCGGCGCCGAAGGTTCGCGCACGGCGGCCTTCTCCGACGCCGTGTTCAATGTCGGCACGCTGACGATTTCCGGCCAGAGCATCGTCGTGATCGCCACCGCGCTGGTGCTGATCGGCGCCCTCTACCTGTACTTCGACCGCACCCTGTCGGGCAAGGCGCTGCGCGCCACCGCGGTGCACCGGCGCGGCGCGCGCCTGGTCGGCATCGGCACCACCCAGGCGGGGCGCCTGGCGTATTTGCTGGCCTCGACCATCGGCACCCTGTGCGGCGTGCTGATCGCGCCACTGACCACCATTTACTACGACAGTGGCTTCCTGATGGGACTGAAGGGCTTCGTCGGCGCCATCATCGGCGGCCTGGCCAGCTATCCACTGGCCGCGGGCGGCGCCTTGCTGGTCGGGTTATTGGAGGCGTATTCGTCGTTCTATGCCAGCGCCCTGAAGGAGGTCATCGTCTTTACCCTGATCATTCCGGTGCTCCTGTGGCGCTCGATCGTTCATCCGCAGGTCGAGGAGGGCGACGAATGAAGCCGCATCCACTGATCGCACTTGGCATCGCCGCCCTGGTCTTCGGCCTGCTGCCGCTGCCGGCCTACTGGATCACCCTGGCCAACTACATCGGCCTGTACGCGATCGTCGCCCTCGGGCTGGTGCTGCTGACCGGCGTCGGCGGACTGACCTCGTTCGGCCAGGCGGCCTTTGTCGGCCTGGGCGCCTATGCCACCGCGTACCTGTCGACCGCGCACGGGCTCTCGCCCTGGCTCGGCCTGGTGGCGGGGTTGGCGGTGACGGCGGCATCGAGCCTGTTCATCGGCGCCATCATGCTGCGCCTGTCCGGCCACTACCTGCCGCTCGGGACCATCGCCTGGGGTCTGTCGCTGTACTTCCTGTTCGGGAACCTGGAATTCCTCGGCAAGTACGACGGCATCGGCGGCATTCCGCCCCTCAGCTTGTTCGGCATCGGTCTCGGCTCCGGCCAGAGCATGTTCTTCCTGATCTGGCTGATCCTGCTGGTGTCCGTCGCGCTGCTGCGCAACCTGCTCAATTCCCGTTCCGGCCGCGCGATCAGGGCACTCAAGGGCGGCGGCCTGATGGCCGAGGCGATGGGTGTGAACACGGCGGCCATGAAGATCCGCATCTTCGTGATCGCCGCCTTGCTCGCTTGCGTCTCCGGCTGGCTGTATGCGCATTTGCAGCGCGCGGTGAATCCGTCGCCGTTCGGCCTGAACTCGGGCATCGAATACCTGTTCATGGCGGTGATCGGCGGCGCCGGCTACCTGTGGGGCGCGATCCTCGGCGCAACCGTGCTGACGGTGCTGAAGGACCAGCTGCAAAGTATTCTCCCGGCCCTGGTCGGATCGAACGGCAATTTCGAGATCATCGTCTTCGGCATCCTGATGGTGATCCTGCTGCAGCATGCGAGGAACGGCATCTGGCCCTTCATCGCGCGCTGGCTGCCGCAGCGGCCGGATGCGGTCGCGCCTGAGGCGGCGCCGGCCTTGCCGCAGCGCGCGCGCCCGGCGCCGGGCCAGCCGCTGCTGGTGATCGACAAGGCCCGTAAGCAGTTTGGCGGGCTGGTCGCCGTCAACGACATGAGCTTTACGGTGCACGGCGGCGAGATCGTCGGCCTGATCGGACCGAACGGCGCCGGCAAGTCGACTATGTTCAACCTGGTGACCGGCGTGCTGCCGGTGACGGGCGGCGAGATCCGCTTCGGCGGTACCGATGGCCTGCAGCGCATCGATGCGCTGCCATCGCGCGCGATCGTCAAACGCGGCATCGGACGCACCTTCCAGCACGTGCACCTGCTGCCCGAGATGACGGTGCTGGAAAACGTGGCGATCGGCGCCCACCTGCGCGCGCAGCGCGGCGTGGTGGCCAGCAGCCTGGCGCTGGACCGCGGCGAGGAGAGCGCACTGCTGTTCGAGGCGCGCCGCCAGCTGGAGCGCGTCGGCCTGGGCGGCCTGCTGTACGAGCAGGCCGGCAACCTGGCGCTCGGCCAGCAGCGCATCCTCGAGATCGCGCGTGCACTCTGCTGCGACCCGGCGCTGCTGCTGCTCGACGAACCGGCGGCCGGCCTGCGCTACAAGGAAAAGCAGGCGCTGGCCGAGCTGCTGAACAAACTGAAAGGCGAGGGCATGAGCATCTTGCTGGTGGAGCACGACATGGACTTCGTCATGAACCTGACCGATCGCCTGATCGTCATGGAATTCGGCACAAAAATCGCGGAAGGGAATCCGGCGCAGGTGCAGCAGGACCCGGCCGTGCTCGAAGCCTACCTGGGAGGGATCGACTGATGGCCATTCCCATCCTCGAAGTGAACGACCTGCACGTCGCCTACGGCAAGGTCGAAGCGGTGCACGGCTTGAACGTCAAGGTCGGCGCCGGCCAGATCGTGACCGTGATCGGCCCGAACGGCGCCGGCAAGTCGACCATGCTGAACGCGATCGCCGGTGCGCTGGTGGCGAATGCCTCGACCACCGGTGCGGTGCTGCTGCGCGGCGTCGACGTCAGCGCCTGGCCGGTGGAGAGCCGCGTCGCCCAGGGCATGAGCCTGGTGCCGGAAAGCCGCGACCTGTTCACGACCATGAGCGTCGAAGACAACCTGCTGCTAGGCAGCTACACGCGCTATAAACGCCGCGACAAGGCGTATGCCGATCAGCTGGACGTCGTGTACGAGCTGTTCCCGCGCCTGCGCGAACGGCGCACGCAGGCGGCCGGCACCATGTCCGGCGGCGAGCGCCAGATGGTGGCCCTGGGCCGCGCGCTGATGGCAAAACCGACGCTCTTGATGCTGGACGAACCGAGCCTGGGCCTGGCGCCGCTGATCGTCAAGGAGATCTTCCGCGTCATCGTGCGCCTGAAGGAGACCGGGGTCGGCATCCTGCTGGTCGAACAGAATGCGCGCGCCGCCTTGCAGGCGGCCGATTACGGCTACGTGCTGGAAACCGGCGACGTCGTGATGGAAGGGCCGGCGGCGCAACTGGCCAGCGATCCGAAGGTGATCGATACCTATCTGGGGCTGAACAAGAAACACGCGTGAGGAATACGATGAAAGAGATTTCCTGTATCGGCGTCGTCGGCACCGGCGTCATCGGCGCCAGCTGGGCCGCCTGTTTCCTGGCGCGCGGCTTCGACGTCTCGGCGAGCGACCCGATGCCGGGCGCCGAGGCGAAGCTGCGCGCGGCGGTGCGCGCGCACTGGCCGATCCTCACCCACATGGGCCTGGCCGACGGCGCCTCGATCGAGCGGCTGCGCTTTTCCGCCGATCTTGGGGAAGCGCTGCAAGGCGTCGACTTCGTGCAGGAGAGCGGTCCCGAACGCGAAGACCTGAAGCTGGCGCTGTTTCGCGAGATGGATGCGCTGCTGGCCCCAAGCGTCATCCTGGCCTCGAGCTCCTCGGGCCTGTTGATGAGCCGCGTGCAGGACGCCTGCCGCCATCCGGAACGGGTAGTGCTCGGCCATCCCTTCAATCCGCCGCACATGATTCCGCTGGTCGAAGTCATCGGTGGCGCGCGGACCTCGAACGCGACCGTCGAACGCGCTATGAACTTCTACGCCGCCATCGGCAAGCGCCCGATCCACGTGCGCAAGGAAGTCCCCGGCCACATCGCCAACCGCCTGCAGGCGGCGCTCTGGCGCGAAGCGTTCCACTTGGTAGAACAAGGCGTGGCGACCGTGGCCGACGTCGATACCGCGATCGCCTACGGCCCGGGCCTGCGCTGGGCGCTGATGGGCCCCTTCATGAACCTGCACCTGTCGGGCGGCGCGGGCGGCATCCGCCACATGCTCGACCACCTCGGCGCGCCGATCGAAAGCTGGTGGGCCGATCTCGGCACGCCGATGATTACCGAGGCGCTGAAGCAGCAGCTGGCGGCCGGTGTCGAGGACGCCCTGGCGGGCCGCGACGGGTCGCAACTGGCGCCGGTGCGCGATGCGCTGCTGGCGGGGCTGATCGAAGCGAAGGCGGGGACGGACAAGCTGCCGTGATGTGACGGTCTCCGGAGATCGCGTTGTTCGCAAGGCGGGGTCCGTAGATACTGTTATGGCTGTCAAGCGGCGTGCAGTGTCGGATCGAACTTTTCGCCAGTTTTCAGCACGCC